>DATLXF010000036.1:0-89133 GCA_035575945.1 Bradyrhizobium sp.
CCAGAAGCCGGGCAACGAACCGCAGGCGCTCTTCCATCACCGAACTCACTGTCCACGGCATCCACACCTCCCGCAGAACAAAAGCGGAAAGTGTAACCCATGTGTCCGGTACGTTCTGTCACCTATGTCTCGGGCCGCTCATACTATCCGCTCCGACGGAAATCAGCACTATCTTCCTGTAGGCCAGGCCGCCAACCTTAGAAGTTCCAACGGCTCCACAGATGATTGCATGACATCAGCTTTACAGCTTTCTGATGAGCTGCATACTCTCTTTCAGATTTGCAAACTCATTGATAGACGGCGAAGGAGCAGAGATGGAAAAGCTATCAGCGGCGGAAAAGAGAGCGCTTGCCGCGACCGCGTTGCCTTCGTTCCCTATACAATTACATGAGGTTCGCAGAACAGTAAAAGCTATCTTGGATTTGTTTGGACGCTGCAACTTCTTCTCGGAGTATACGGTCCACGACTTCTCCCATGTCGAAGCGATGCTTGCGGACCTTGATTGGATCATCCCTGACGCAACCAAGGAGGCAATGACCCCTGCTGACTGGTTGCTGATCACACTTGCGATTTATTTCCACGATCTAGGGCTAATCGTTACGGAGGATGAATACCAAAACAGGGACAGGGCAGACTTTGCTGCATTTGCGACAAACAGCTATTCGCACAGAACGACGGAGCTGATTACAAGATAAAGGTCGAGGCCCTGGGCGCAGATCGGGCCGAACGATTTTTCTATCAAGAGTTTGTCCGCTTCAATCACGCCAAGCGAGTTCGCGCCTGGATCGAAGGAAGCCCATCTGAGGCATTGGGGTACGCGCGAGCCCAGCGCGAAGAACTCGACCGATTATTCGCGAACATCGACCCGGAATTTCGAAGGGATCTGGCTCTGATCTGCGAGAGTCACAATCTGGATGATTTGGACGATCTTTCAAAATACAAGCCCTTCAAGCCATACGCTGCCTCGCAAGCCGAAACAGCTAACCTGCTGTACGCAGCCGTACTCCTCAGAACAACCGATCTGCTTCAGATCACACGGCAACGAGCACCATCCGTAATGTTTCGGATGATAGATCCGAAGGATCCAATAAGTCAGACAGAGTGGATAAAGCAGAATGCTGTGCGGGGAATATTCCCCAAACCTGTAACCGATAAAGATGGGCATGTGAAAGCGGGACTACAGTCCGACACATTATCGGTCTACGCCAAGTACCACAATGAAAATGGATTTTTCGGTCTGACCGCATATTTGGCGTACGCGAGCAAGCAACTAGCCTACGCCTATTCTTGTGCGCAAAAAGCAAAGTCGCAGACAACGAACAAGCTCGACTTCCCCTGGAGAACAATCGACGACTCTCAGGTAGAGGCCGTTGGCTTCATTCCGAATCCTTTTGAGTTCCAAATTGACCAGACGAAAATACTCGATCTGTTGACTGGACATACTCTCTACAACGACAGCTCTGTCGCGATACGCGAATTGGTGCAGAACTCGATCGACGCAGTACGTTTGCAATGCTTCCTCAAGGGAATTGACTCGCGGACGCACGGAAAGATCAAAGTATCCTGGAATTCGGAATTGCGAGCTCTCACGATCGTCGATAACGGGACGGGAATGACCCAAGATATAATTGAGCGACACCTGCTCAATGTCGGCTCATCGCGCTACCAAGACTCAAAATTCAAAGAAAAGCATCCTGACTTTTCACCGATTAGTCGATTTGGCATCGGCGTATTGTCAACGTTCATGGTTGCGGACAATGTGCAAATTGTCACATTCCACGAAGACCAAGAAGAAGGTCGGGAAATAACCTTAAGGTCAGTGCACGGAAAATACTTGATCCGACTCTTAGACAAGAAAACGAGCAGTGAAGCTCTCGAGATCGGAGCTCACGGCACCAAAATAATTCTCAGGATGCGGGCGAGTTCAAAAAGGGTCAATGTCCTTCATACACTGAAGCAATGGATACTTTTCCCCCGATGCGAGATTACCGCTTCAATTGACACGGCCCCCGCAGAAGCAATCGGCTACTCATCACCAAAGGAATCGCTGGAGGCGTTTCTGCGGGACGCTCAACTCGGACTAGATCGCGAGCGAATTCAGGTCGAGGAGAGAACCTTCGGAGATACAACTCTCGCATTCGTAACAGTGTATAATCAGCATTTTCGCGATAGACAGTTTTTGCAATATTCCGATTCAATGCAACATAGTGATAAACTGGCCCCAATGGGGATATGCATCGAAGGAATTCGGGTCGAGTTCGGATCTCCCGGCTTTTACGGAAATAGAGCTGGCCTGCTTAGCATAGTAAATTGCACTGGCCGGAGCGCTCCTAAGACGAATGTTGCAAGAACAGCACTTGAATCAGAGGCCGACAAGACAAGGTTGAATACGGAAGTTTTCGAAGCCTACCTCGAACAGGTACAGGATGAGATCACTCGACTCCAAAAAGTCGAAGGCTTCTCACTGAGCTATGCTGTGGATCAATTCCCGTGGATTGCGGGGTCCTTGTACTCCTCCAATTCACTTGTTCAGATTGCGGCCTCTATGAATAAATTCCCTATGTTCATGGTCGAGGACGAGCAAGGTCGCCGAGCAATGTCCATTTCGGAACTAAGCGACAGTGGCGGCTTCTGGACTGTAGAATCTACTTCAATGAATTCACTTATCCGACTGCTGAAGGATACTCCAGCGTCCATAACTTGTAAGAATGTGGCCGCTTTTTCGAGATTCAAAGGTGCCGCCCTGCCTGCTGGCAATCTTGTGACAAATTCGCCTCTTTCGACGATGCCCAAAGCCTTGTTAGAAGCCGGATTTGAAATCTCTGAATTGCGCGCATCTATAGATGACCGACGGCTAGATGCACAGTGGCTACCACGTGACCAGGCGAATCCGCGTTGGCTGAATGCGGAAGAGATTGAGCAAAGCGCGGCCGTTGAGCTTCGCGACGAATTAAGGATGTACCGTCGATTGCGAGAGGAGCGACGCGCCCACGGCGGTCGATTTGGCAACATTCAAATTGCTCTGAGGGCTTGTGACCAGGTTGGACTGGACGCTTACTTCGGAGTCGTCGCCCTAAACACGCCACGCATTCTAGCCGGCACTCCAATCGCCGACTATCTGACTTCACTCGACTGCGAGGAGAATCCAAAAAATACCCTCCCCTTTCTAATATTCTTGGATGCACTTGTGAGTTGTTTCGGCAGGCGCCGAAGCAGCCCGGCTGGCATGAAGGCGCAGATAGAGTACTCGCTACAAGATGCAACTAATCGACTGGAACACAAGTCTAGCGTGGATTCCGTAGGATTTCTGAAGGCGATTTCGGAAACAGAAGATCGATTGGCGGTCTTCAATCCCTGGAGTTGGGAACGGATTGAAAGTGGGGCCTACAATGAAGGTATATTTGACGATTTCTGACATCCATATTTACGATGAGCGAGCAACCGGTGACAGTGTAGTAAATTGTCGCCATCGCTTTTGACGGGGGGCAGGGGAAAGCAAATCGAGCCGGCGACACGGTGGCGGCGGAAAGCGAGTGAGCGCTGTCCGAAGCTGCAGCGATGTCGCCACCCCTGTCGACGACCTTGTCTTTCAGATATTGCAGTTAAATGACCGAGGGCCTATATTGAGGTCAGGAGTGGACCTCACCATGACCACCCACGTACTGCAATTCGTCGAGCTCTCGAACCGCGACCGCAAGGCGGCTACGTCCCTGGGCAAGCTCGGCAAGGGCGATCAGGTCGAGGTCCGGGTCCGCCGCAAGTCGGGCGAGGATCAGGTCGTCAGGCTGCCGCCGGAAGCTGCGGCGCTGCTCGAGACTGCACTCGGCCATCTCCTTCAGGGTGAACGCGTCGCCGTCCTTGCCGAGGATCAGGAACTCAGTCCGAACGACGCGGCAGATATCTTGGGCATCTCCCGACCGCTGGTCGTGCACCGCATGGACGTTGGCGATCTGCCCTTTCGATATGTCGGCAAGCACCGACGGACGAAGCTAAAGGACGTGCTGACACTGAAGACGAAAATGGACGCCCGGCGGAAGGCGATGAAGGCCGTTGCCGCCGATGCAGAAGAATACGAGCGGGCCAGTCCCGTGAAGAAACTTGAGAAAAGCATCGGACGCTCCTCCAGCCGAGCGCCCACGCCAAAGGATGTCGATCAACTCGTTCTTGGCACAACGAACGCTCCGTACCGCCGGACAGTCAGTTCGACTGAACTTGTTGCTCGCCTCACATCGAGAGATTGGCAAAATTGGATTGCACACGTCGTCACATTCTTCACGGAGGTACGACCGGAACTTGTTTTGCAGTTCGCCCAGCTTCACGCTATTCCCATCAAGGATTTGGCTGCCGCCTATCGATCGATGAAGTCGGTCACTGGCGAGACGAACCCCGCATTGGAGCGCGCACTTGAGCGGCTGGCGTAGGCTACTCGGTCGAACGCTCGATGGGCTTTCGGACCTGGAGCAACAGGGCCAGCCGGTGCCCGACTGGTTACTCGGTGGGGGCACGGCCTTGATGCTCCACGCCAATCATCGATTCAGTCGAGACATCGATGCGTTCATCGACGATCCGCAATATCTCGCCGTGTTGTCGCCGGAGACCACGGACGTCTGGAATTGCGACGATTGGGACAAGGCGGCCCACTACCTCAAACTCAGATATCCCGAAGGCGAGATCGATTTCATCGTCAGCGGCGCAATCTCGGATCTTGATCCCGTCGAGAAGGAAATCGACCTGACGTCGATTCGAGCGGGGTGGAAGCCAACGATTGCGATCGAGCCGCCAGCGGAAATCGCTCTCAAGAAGATGTATCATCGGGCGACGATGCTGAAGCCTCGCGACATTTTCGACATCGCAGTTATCAAGAAGATCGATGGCGGCCCCCTCATCGCAAACTTGGGCGAAGTCGCCTCCAAGAAGAATGACCTCGTTCGCCGTCTGGCCAGCATTCGCATCGACTACCTCAAGGCCGACCTTGCCGAATTGGACATCCAATCTGGATGGGAGCACGAACAGGAAACATGCCTCGAAACTGTCCGCTCGCTCGTAGCGCAGATTCCGAACGAGCCCTAGGTGTGCACCACGACACCATCGATCACGAGCCGGCGCAGCCAGACCGCGCCGGGATCGTCGTGGCTTCGTTCGTGCCACAGCAGGCGATAGCCGTAGGGCGTCACCTGCGCCGGCGGCTTCAGCATCACGAGGCCGAGCCGCGGCGCGAGCTGACGGGCCGCCTGCGAGGGCATGGTCACCAGGTAGTCCGACGCTGCCGTGATCACCGCGGCCGTTGCGAAGTATGGAACACGCAGCACCACGCGCCGCTTGTAGCCGCACTAGGCCAATGCGGTGTCGATCGGCCCCGTCCTCCCCGCCGAAAATGCTGACGACGATTGTGCGGCCAGGCCATGAACAGCGTGATCGGCAGCACGTACTTCGCCCCGCGCATCTGCTCGAGAAGAGGATGTCCCTAGATTACCGTGCCTCGGGGAGAGCTTACCGCCACTTCGGTGCCGACCTCACTCCCGGCTCAAGAGGCATTCGCCCTCGCCCGTTCGCGGGCTTCGCGGCGGCGCTCTCGGCGCTCGCGCCGCCGCTTGGCGCGGTCGGCTAGCTGCGGCAGAGGGGGAAGCGGCGCAATCTCCACTGCCGGCTGGGACGCTTCATCGACCACGGACGCCGGGCTTGGCTCGCTGGGTGCCGGGCGGGCTTCCATGAACGCCAGGATCTCCCGCCCCTTCGACGTCAGCCGCCAGCCACCGCTGATGCGCTCGACAAGGCCTTGCGAAAAGATGTCGAGGTCCGGCACCCGGCTGGCGAGACGCTTCGTCCGGTCGGCCCAATCGCGGCCACTGGTTGCCAGGATGGCCATGTCGCGCTTGAGGTCTTCCATGACGGCAAAGCCATCCGGATAGCTCACCAGGATCTTCAAAACCGTCACCTGGAAATTCACGCCCCGCCCCGCTCTGGATCAACCAGCGCCAGAATCACCTCCCACGAAAACGCCCACCGTACTGTGCTTCGATACCTTCGCGATTCAAAAATGTTAAGTCCGAGTAGGAAGGGCGCGCATGCAGGGCTATCGTGGTGGAGAGCTCTTCTTGCGGCCATCCTTCGAGACGCCCGCTCGAGGCGGGCTCCTCAGGATGAGGGCGGAGTTTGTGGCTGCAGTTTTAAGACGCTAAAGCTGATTAGCTCTTCCTGAGTTCCCAGCGCCGAAGCGGACGCAGCACACGGGACCATGAAGCGCGTCAGCGCCGTCTCGAAGGACGAGGCGTGCGCGCAGACCGCCGCCACAAACCAGATGCGATGCGCTGGGGCGCGCTGGCCGAGCAGGGCTGCAGCCGGCGTCGGGCGGCCCTAAAGCTTCCGATACGTCACATGCGCCGTCCCGAACGGAATGCCCGCGCGCCCGGCGCTGCCGCGAACGATGCAGGCGCTCATCGATCGCGTAGAACCAGTCATCGAAATTCAACTTGAACGACTTGCCGTCGCCCTGGGGCGTGTCGCGCGTGTACGTCCAATGGAATGCACAGCCGGCCTGCTCGCCGGTGGCTTCGCCTTCCAGGCGATTTTCATGACCGGTGTATCTGGCAGCGGATGTCGCAAAACTTGCGCCGCCGCCGGAGGCCAAGGACCGGGTCCTGTGCGGCCTGCACCGCTGCGCCGTGAGAATTGTGTGAAGAGGACCGACCAGAATGAATGATGCCTGGAATGCGGGTTAGCATGGTGAGCTTGGCGGTGGAGCGAACAGCCTTGTTCGTTCTCGTCACGGCCTGCTCGCCGTCCGTGTCGGCCTCCTTCGTTTTTCGGACTGCGTTCAGGCGCCAGTGCCCGCCGACTTGACCCCATCGACCACCAGCCGGCGCAACCAGACCGCGCCGGGATCGTCGTGGCTTCGTTCGTGCCAGAGCAGGCGATAGCCGTAGGGCGTCACCTGTGCCGGCGGTTTCAGCATGACGAGGCCGAGCCGCGGCGCGAGCTGCCGGGCCGCCCGGGAGGGCATGGTCACGAGGTAATCCGACGCGGCCGTGATCACTGCGGCCGTTGCGAAATAGGGAACGCGCAACGCGACGTGGCGCTTGTGGCCGCGCGCGGCCAATGCCGTGTCGATCGGCCCGCCCTGCCCGCCGAAGATGCTGACCACGATGTGCGGCCAGGCCGTGAACAGCTTGATCGGCAGCACGTCCTTGGCCCCGCGCATCTGCTCGAGCAAGGGATGCCCTTGCCGGATCAGCGTCACGAAGCTTTCGCGGAACAGCTCGCGCGCCCGAAACGAGCCGGCGACCGGGTTGTCGGCGTACAGCACGAAATCGACCTGGCCGTCCGCGAGCATGCGAAACACGTCACGCGAGAAGCCGACCACCTCGATCGCCGCATTGGAGGCCTCGCGCGCAAAGCGTGCGGCGATGTTGGGCAGGATGGCGAGCGCGCCATAATCGGTCGTCGCGATGCGAAAGACGCGGTCGGTGGCAGCAGGATCGAACTTCGGCTTGTGGAGAAACGTCTCGACGCCGCCGAGCAGGGTCGCCAGCGGCTCGCGCATCGCCTCGGCGCGCAGCGTCGGCGTCATGCCGCTCGCCGCCTTCACCATCAGCCGGTCCCCGAACAGGCGCCGCAGCTTTGCCAGCGCCCGGCTGACCGCCGGCTGGCTGCTGCCCAGACGCTCGGCGGCGCGCGTGACGCTGCCGGTCTCGAGCAGCGCATGCAACACCACCAGCAGATTGAGGTCGACCTTGGCCAAATCCATTGAGCGCATAACGCCATTTCTATCATGACATTTGTGGATGACGCTAGGTCGCCTTACCTTTTGGCCATCGCCGCCAGCCGGAGACGCCGTCGTGCCATCTCGTCCCAACATCAGCCGCCGCGTCCTGCTCGCCGGCAGCGCGGCCGCAGCGATGACGCCGCTGCCGGGCCTGCCGGCTGCGAGCGCGCAAACGCATTCGCCCAGGACCAATTCCGGCCACTACAGTTTTCGAATCGGCGATATCAAGGCGACCGTCGTCAGCGACGGCACGCTGAGCGGCAACCCGCGCATCTACGCCTCGACCGCGCCGCCGGAGGAACTCGGCAGGACGCTCAGCGATGCGTTCCTGCCGACCGACAGCTTCAGGCTCAACCTGAACACGCTTCTGCTGGAAACCGGCGACAGGAAAATCCTGATCGAGGCTGGTGCCGCGCAAACACTCGGCCCCGACGGCGGACATCTGTTCCGCAATCTCGCGGCGATCGGCGTCGCGCCCGAACACATCGACGCCATCGTGATCACGCACACCCATCCCGACCACGTCGGCAATCTCAGCCGCGCCGACGGATCAAGCGCTTTTCCGAAGGCGACGGTCCATATTCCCGAGGACGATTTTGCGTTCTTCATCCGAGGCGAGCCGGACCTGTCGCGGCTGCCGATGCCGGACGATTTCCGGCGCGCCTTCATCGCCAACATCAAGCGCAGCGTGGCGCCGGTCGCGAAGTCTGCCGTGCTGTACCGGCCGGGCAGCGAATTGCTGCCGGGCATCACGACGATCGCCGCCGGCGGCCACACGCCGGGCATGTCGGCGATCCTGGTGCATTCCGGCGCGCAAGCATTGCTGATCACGTCCGACGCCGCCTATAGCCCGCTGCTCAACATCGACAATGCCTGGCGGCCCGGCCCGGATCTCGACCCTGATTCCGCCTTGCAGTCGCGCAGGCGCTTGTTCGACCGCGCCGCGACGGACCGCATCCCCGTGCTCGGGTTTCATTTTCCGTTTCCGGGCATCGGCAACATCAGGAAAACGGACGGCGGCTACCGCTGGGTGTCGGCGAACTGGCGGTTCGAGGGCTGAGCTGGTCACGCCCGAGGTCGTGCCGCCCCGAGCCTAGAGCTTCCGATACGTCACATGCCCCGTCGTGAACGGGATGCCCGCGCGCCCGGCGCTGCCGCGAACGATGCAGGCGCGATCATCGATCGCGTAGAACCAGTCGTCGAAGTTCAGCTTGAACGACTTGCCATCGCCCTGAGGCGCGTCGCGCGTGTATTTCCAATGGAAGGCACAACCCGCCTGCTCGCCGGTGGCTTCGCCTTCCAGGCGATTTTCATGGCCGGTGTATCGACCCTCGCCGAGCTTGTGAATGGTCCAGCGCAGCGTGTCGCTGTGGCCGTCATCGAAGGTGTAGGTTTCGGTCAGGACCACGGTGTCGGCGTCCGCGTCCAGCTCGCCATGCGCCGTGATCGTCGCCCGCTTCAAGAGCCCGCCGACGAGGCTCTCGACCACCGCCCATCCTTCCAGGCGGCCGACGAGGAACTTCTCAGGAAGAAACACCGGCGTGGTGCCGGCGAACGCATCAATGGCCATGGGCTTTGCTCCGAGATCAATGACGACATAAGCCGTCTCTCGGCACCAGGTTCCTCGCAAGGAAACTTGCCGCACTCGAGTGAGTGCTTGCACGCGTCCTGACCCGCCAAACGCTTCGCATTCTCCACAGCCCGCGGGAACAGGTGGACAAGCCCAGCCCTCCCGTTTGCGAATCCCTGACCCGTGCTAACCGCCGGGAACGAGCAGGCGGGGTGGCGGATTCGTCCCGGCGAGGAGCGGTTCTCATGCTGATGACGCGGGAAAGACGGCCGGCAGTCCGCACGTTGCGCGGATGGGCGCTCGGCGTATTGCAGGAGGCTGGCGCGATCTGCGAATGCGAGGAGCATGGCTGGGCCAGGGATCGCGCCGACCCGCATGCGCGCGATCACGCGGTCGCGCTTGCGGGGCAACACCCACCGGACGGCGTCTCCGCCGATCGCGCCGTCGCGGAGATCAACGACGTGCTCGACTCGATCGGCGATGCGTGCCCGGAATGTCCTGACGAGGGCCTGTGAGACCTGCGGCGAGGACCTCCGCGTACCAGTCGGCATAAGGCGTGTTCTTGGCCATGTGGCGATTGAAGTCGGGCGCGCCGTCCCTCCACCAAACCGGGCCCCGCTCGCCCAGCGCGCGCTTGACCTCGTCCACGGCGCGATGCGCGGCCGCCTCCGCGTCGGAGTCCTCGTCCGCCTTGGCATCGCGGACCGCGCGCCTTGCCGCCATCAGCCGCTTCACCAGGCTTGCGCGCTCGTCTTCTGCGAGATCAGGATTGGCCATTCGCCAAAGGCGACCGCGGACGACGAAGTAGCGTCCGTCCGGCGTCACCGGATGCTTCATGCCGATTTCCGCCGCGCCCCCGAGGCCTGCTTCTTCGCGGACGTCTCCTTGGCGGCCGCCTTCCGGCCCGCGATCGGCATCAGCATCTCCTTCTGGCCGGCCGCCGCCTTCCTCGGCTTCTTCGCCGGCTTCTCCGCTTTGGCGGGCGCGGCCACCTTCACGGACTGCTTGCCGGCGTCCTTGCCGACGCTGCGGCGCAGCGCCTCCATGAGGTCGACGACGTTCTCGCCCTGCGGCCGGTCCTTCGGCCGGATCACCTTGCCGGCGCGTTTTTCGTTGATCAGCTCGATCAGCGCCGCCTCGTAATGGTCCTCGAATTTTTCGGGCGTGAAGCGTCCGGCCTTCTGGTTGACGATGTGCCGGGCGAGATCGAGCATGTCCTTGGTGACCTTCACGTCCTGGATGTCGTCGAAATACTCGGCCTCGCTGCGCACCTCGTAGGGGTAGCGCAGGAGGGTGCCGACGAGGCCCTTGTCCATCGGCTCCAGCGCGATGATGTGCTCGCGGTTGGTCAGCACCACGCGCCCGATCGCGACCTTGTCCATCTCGCGGATGGTCTCGCGGATCACCGCGAAGGCGTCGTGGCCGACCTTGCCGTCGGGCCGGATGTAGTAGGGGCGGATCAGGTACCGGGCGTCGATCTCCGACCTGGCGACGAACTCGTCGATCTCGATGGTGCGCGTGGACTCCAGCGCGATCTCCTCGAGCTCTTCCTTGGAGACCTCGATGTACTGGCCCTTCTCGAGTTCGTAGCCCTTGACGATGTCCTCGTTCGGCACTTCGTCGCCGGTGTCCGCATCCACCTTCACGTATTTGATGCGGTGGCCGGTCTGCCGGTTGAGCTGGTTGAACGAGATCTTCTCGCTCTCGGATGTGGCGGGATAGAGCGCCACGGGACAGGTGACGAGCGACAGTCTCAGGAAGCCTTTCCAATTGGCGCGCGGGGCCATGTACGCAGTACTCCGTTTCGGGGCGTCTTGGACTCAAGACGAACGGCCGGCCCGGGTTCCGACATCGGGAGCAACATTCACGACGAGCACGCCTTGTGGCGTCTTGTCGCATTTTGTGGTGGTGCCATAGTCTATCTACTACCAAAGATTATTTTCGATCATTCATTGCCCGTATTTCGACATGGCCGCCATCAGCAATCTCGAGCGACCGGACAGAGCGGTCGCGGCAATCGATCCGGCGCTGCTCTCCGAATTGATCCGGCTTGCAACCTCGTTCCGGAGCAAGACTCCCGATCAGGTGGCGCCGCCTCAGGTTCTGGATACACGCCGCGAATTCCTGCAGGAGAGTCTCGGCGAAACGGTGTCGGCCGCCGCGGCCTACGAGCGAATCCTCGGCGGCGACGAGCTTCAGCCCATCAACTATCTGGAGCGCGGCGCAATCGCCGCCAGAGCGGTGGCGCGGATCGACCTCGGCGGCGCCGGCTACGGGACCGGGTTTCTGATCGCTCCGCAGGTTCTGATCACGAACAACCACGTGCTGCCCGACTCCGACAGCGCCAGGCGCGCCACGGCGGAATTCCAGTATGAAGTGGACGTCGCGGATCGCGAGCTCGAGGCGATCGGGTTCACCTTGCGGCCAGACACGCTGTTTCACACCAACAGGAAGCTGGACTACACGGTCGTCGCGGTGGAGAAGCAATCCCGTCGCGGCGCGGTCCGCCTGTCGGACTTCGGATGTCTGCCTCTGATCGAGACGACGGGCAAAGCATCCGAAGGCGAGTGGCTCACGGTCATTCAACATCCGGGCGGCAAGCGCAAGCAGATCTGCGTTCGCGAGAACCAATTCATCAAGCGCGGCGAGGACGTGCTCTGGTACACCACCGACACCCTGCCCGGTGCGTCGGGCTCGCCCGTCTTCAACAATGACTGGTATGTCGTAGCGCTTCACCATTCCGGCATCGAGGCGCCTGACGGCGCGCGCAATTCCGACGGCAGTACGAAATGGATTGCAAACGAGGGAATTCGAGCGAGCCGGATCGTTGCCACGCTGAAGCAGCAGCATCCCGACCACCCTCTCCTCAGGCCCATGTATGACGCAACGCCTTCGTCCGCCCGGATCGCCGGGCCAGCGTTGCGAACCGCCGTCGCCGCATCACGCCCAGGGACACGATCGAGGGAATCCGCCATGTCGACCAGCCGAAACGTGACGATCGAATTGAGCGTTCAGCTCGACCCCAGCGGCAACGTCGAGTCCGTTACGGGCGCCGGCATCAATCGCGAAAGCACTGCTGCCGATCAATCGGCGTTCGAAGCGAAGAGGCGCTCCCAGGCCCGCTTCGACGCCCCCTTCGACGAGGATTACAGCACCCGAGACGGCTACAATCCGGATTTTCTCGGCAACAACCCCTCGCATCGCGTGTCGCTGCCGCTGCTCAGCCCTGCCCTGGAACAGGAAGCCGCGCCGCTCCTGAAGCCGAAAGGCACGAACAAGCACGTTCTGCACTACCACAATTTCAGCGTCGTCGTTCACGCCGAGCGGAAGCTGCCGATCTACAGCGCCGCCAACGTTTCGTTTGCGCATCGCTTCGAGATGAGCCGCCCCGCCGACGTCTGGCGGCGCGACCCGCGCATCCTGGCCAAGTACCAGCTCGAAAACTGGTACTACAAAGCCAACAATTTCGATCGCGGCCACATGACCCGCCGCGAGGATCTCGAATACGGCCGTGATCCCAAGGCCGCGTTGATGTCCGCGTCGGATACCTGTCACTGGTCGAACTGCGTGCCGCAGCACTCACGCTTCAACCAGAACAAGGAAATCTGGCAGGGCATCGAGCGCTACATTCTCGAAGAGTCGATTTTCGATGGACGCGTCAATGCGCAGATCATCACGGGGCCGATTCTCGATGACGGCGACCCGGAATATCGCAAGATCAAGTATCCGCTCCAGTTCTGGAAGGTCGTGGCGGCCGTCAACGCCAAGAACAAGCTGTTCGCCACCGCCTATCTGGCGAGCCAGGAGGAGGTCATCAGCCAATTCGGCATCGAGGTGACGGAAGTGCCGTTCGGCGCATACAAGACGTACCAGACCAAGATTGCGGAAATCGAGCGCCTGACCGGCCTGAAGTTCATCTGCGGTGCCAAGGACGAACCGCTCAGGGCGTGCGATCCGCTGGAACAGCGTCCGTCCGGCCGCCCATCGCGGCGCCGCGCCCAGGAATCGACCGGCGTGCCGCTCCCGGAGCACTATCACGAGATAAGAGACCTCGAGGACATCAGGCTCCCGGGCTGAACCGCTCTAGCGGACCCGCTCGAACGTGATGCGGATCTTGGTCCCGTCGGGGCGCTGGAAGTTCTCGGTCATGACGTCGCCGTCGACCACGAGGCGCAATTCGTTCCGGGTCCGGACGCTGCCGATCCAGTTCGGGAAGGTGCAGCCTTCGACCTTGTTGCCGCTGAACTCGCCGCTCTCATCCACGGTGTAGGTGCCGAAGAAGCCGATGCTGCCGGCCATGGCGGCGCGGTTCTCGGCATCCGTGCCCTCGCCCCGCACGCTGGAGGCAAAGCGCGGGACGTCGGAATCGGTCAGCACCTCGATGAAGTGCATGTCCGGCGTGAAGGTCAGCAGCCCGTTCGGCCGCGCGCCATAGGCCGGCACGTTCCTGCCTTCGGGATCGATCTGGGCAGAGACCATTCTCCAGGTGCCGAGCACCTTGTTCGGCGACGTAGCGTTCACCGGAGCACTCATCAGGCAGACTCCCACGGCGATCAGCACCAGAATTGACCGGGTCATGTTTTGAGTCCTCTGCTTCGCCTTGCAAGGCGGCCATTTGCTCAACGTCATCTCGAGCCGCGGGGTTTCGTATCGCCTTCGGCAAATTCCCTCAGGGCAACGCTGACCGCGCCAAACCGCGTTTGTGCGCGAAGCGAGATCGGAAGGTGCAGGTCGAGCGCGGCGGCCCGGCCGTAGGTGACCTCGATCTGACCGGGGTCCGCGCCTGAAGCGCTTGCGTTTGCGCCTCCGCCGATCATCCCGGCCAGCGGCTTCAGCACGACGCGGCAGGTCGTCGTCGGCCCCGAGAAGCCTTTCCGGTCGGTGGAACCCGTTGCCTGCCGCTCGAGACGAACATCATAGCGCCGCAAGCCGTCGAGGATCGACACGGTGCGATCGCAGGCATCGATCTGCGTCCTGTCCGCGCCGCGCCCAGGGGCGATGAGGAGTGCGCTCAGGGGGTCGGCAACTGCGTTCAGGTGCTTCGGTTCGATCGCGGCCTGATCCGATGCCAGCTCGAGCGGAGGATCGATCGTCATCGTCTTGACGACACCCTCGCTGATGCCGAGGCTGACCTTCTGCCTGCGTCGGCCGTTGCGATGATCGAGATCGAACACAGCGGGAAGCAGGCGCCCGTCCTTGTAAGCGCCGTTGGACGTCGCAACGCCCGACGCATCGCTGAGCAGCCTCGTGGCACCGGCGCTCTGATAGGTGACGCGCGCGGTGTAGACGGTGCCGCGAACCGCCAGGTCGAGCGTCGCGTTCGCGAGCGGCAGGCCGACGAGCGTGACGTCATAGGAGGCGCGAATGTCGCCATCCGCGGCCGCCGGGCCCGCGATGACAAGCACGACCCAGCAGGCGCCGAGCCCGGCTAGCGCAAGGCGTCTCATGCCTGCGCAACGCCTGCCCTAGTGCGGGACGTCTCCGTCGCGAAGCGTGCGCCGGTCAGTCTTGCCGAGACGTCCCACAGACGAGACGCCACCGCGTCGTCATCGGCCTGCGGCGGCACCCGCGCCACGGAGGGCGAGCCGCGCGTTTCCCCGAACTTGTCCGGACCGTAATAGCCGCCGGGCACGATGTCGGGCGACGTCGCCGCGAACAGTGTCGGCAGCGCGCCTTGCGCCGCCGGCTGAAACAAGAACCAGAGGGCGCTGCGCGCCAGGCCGGGAAGGCTCATTCTGCCGGCTCCGTTCGGAATCAACTCGGTTCGTGATATGCCGGGATGGGCCGCGACGCTGGTGATGCCCCAGCCGAACGTCCGGCTCCGCCGCTGCAGTTCGAACGCAAACATCAGGTTCGCCAGCTTGGACTGGCTGTAGATCGGCATCGGCTGGTAGCGACGCTCGGCCTGCAGATTGTCGAACTCGATCGCTCCGTCGCGCGCAGCCAGGCTGGACACGGTGACGACGCGGGCGTCGACGCCGTTGCGCAGCAGCGGCAGAAGCTCGGCCGTCAGCGCGAAATGCCCGAGGTGGTTCGTGCCGAACTGCAACTCGAATCCGTCGGCCGTCACCTGCCGGACGGGGGGCGTCATGACCGCGGCATTGTTGACGAGCAGGTCGAGACTGTCCCGCTGGCTGCGCAAACGTGAACCGAAGGCCCGCACCGATTGAATATCCGCAAGGTCGAGCTGTTCGAACCGGACGTTCGCATCCGGCTGACGGGATCGGATTCGTGCGACGGCAACTGCTCCCTTCGATGCGTTGCGGCCGGCAATAATCACTTCGCAACCGGCACGCGTCAACGCCAGCGCATCTTCGTAGCCCAGGCCACCCGTGCCCGTCACGACGGCGGAGCGCCACCGCTGTGAGGGAATATCGCTCGCATTCCAACCGGGCATCAAGTCACCTCCTATGGCACAATACGACGTGCATTAAATTACACTCAGTGTAATTTTCAAGCGCCGCGCCGCCTGGACATGTTGACCTTCTCGTGAACTTCGCTCGCACCGCCGCCCCGCACCGCCGCGCGCTGCAGGGGCCGCAACGGAGTTCTCAGCACGCCGCGCAGCCGGACAAGCAGGAGGGCGGCTAACGACCGCAGCTTCCCGAGCATCCCGGCACGGACGACGGACAGCACGGGGAGCAGCGCGAGCAGCAGGCTGAGGCCGATCCAGCGCAGCAGGCGACCGGCCAGAAACGCCTGGATCGTCGGCGTCCAGTCGTCCACCACGAGATTGACGGTCGCAGCGAACGCCGCCTTTGCACCGAGGCAGAGGAAACTGTTTGAAACGACGTTCGCCAGATCGAAGCAGGGATGGAACGAGATGGCGCACAGCAGAATGAGGACGCCGAAATTGCCGAGATACGGCGACCGCAGGGTCTTAGCCGCGCGGGCAAGGGTTCGCGCGGCGAATCGACGCCGGTCGGGTTCCCTCGGCGAGGCTTGTGCCGCGCCGTCGAGGCTATGCCCGGCGCGATGATGGGCTCGAACGTCACGGCCCGGCCGGGCGACGGTTTGCAGGCCTCGGTGAGGTCTGCCAAGTGCACGGCGAGCCCGGTGCATCGCGCCCTCGCTGCGGCCTGAGCCGGCGTAACCGCCTGGCCTGCGGCGAAGGAACTCGACAGGACCGGAGCTTAGCACGCGCTCGTCCTTTCCGGCCCCTTGCAGCGGCCCGGTCTCTGCACCGCGGCACTCACAACGCGAGGCATCGACATCCCGGTCGCTGGCCGGCCCGTCCCTGTCTGCAGTCATCTTGATCCAGTTCGCTGTTCTGAAGGCCTTGAAACGGTCGAGCCTTGTCGGTCGGCCGCACATGCAGTAATTTCGCACTTGATGCGGACTTTTATTGCACTGAGTGTAATTTTGAATGAGGCCATTGTGTGTCGAAACAGGACGGGGACGACGCATCACCAAAAAGAGAAGGACTGAGGGAGCAAAAGCGCCGCGAGACGTGGCGACGGATCGCGGACACCGGCCTGCGGCTTTTCCTTCGAAACGGCTATGAGGCGACGACGCTCGACGCCATCGCAGAGGCAGCCGGGATTTCGCGCCGGACCTTCTTCTATTATTTCAAGTCCAAGGAAGACATCATCCTGGCCTGGCAGGGCGGTTTCGCCGAAGCCATACGCCGCGCCATTCTGGAGCAATCAACCAAGCAAACGCCGCTCGAAGCGGTCAAGAATGCGCTGATCAAACTCACGGCGTCCTACGAGGACCTTCAGGCGCGCAAGCAAATGATGGAGATCGACCGCTTCATCCGCAGCAACGAGACGCTTCGCGCGCGCCAGGCCACCAAATACGCCGAGCAGGAGCAGGCGGTGTTCGACGCGCTCTGCGCATTGTGGCCGCAGCCGAAGCGGCGAACGGCGCTGCGCATGGTCGCGATGGTCTCCATCGGAGCCTTTCGGCTTGCCATCGACAGCTGGAGCCAGGACGACGGAAGGCGCCCCTTTGCCGCCTATCTGCGGGACCGTTTTGCCAACATGACGGCGGAGGCTTGAATAGCCGGCGCCCGTGACCCAGTCGCAGCCCTCGCAAGGCTTCATCGCGCCCACAAATCTGCTTACACCTCCACCCGATAGAGCCGCCACCTCTCCGGCACACCTTTCAGCCGGTGCTTGCCATGATCGCTCAGGCCGATCGTGGGCTGCGCCGTCATCAGCTCCTTGACCGCGCTCGACACCAGCACCTCGCCCGCGCGTGCTTTCGCGGCGACCCGGGTGCAGATGTGGAAGGCAAGGCCGACCATCTCGCCATCGCTGATGGTGTATTCGCCGGCGTGAAGGCCCACCCTGATCTCGAGGCCGAGCGTGCGCACGGCCTTCTGGATCGCAGCCGCGCAGGCGAGGCCGGCCGCGGGCTTCCTGAAGGTCGCCAGCACGCCGTCGCCGGTCGTCACGACCTCCTTGCCACGGCACGTCTTCAGTTCCTTGCGGACCGCCGCGTAGTAATGGCCAATCACCTTGGTCCAGCGTGCATCGCCGAGCTTGGCGGCCTTCGCGGTGGAGCCGACAATGTCGACGATGAGGATGGTGGCGAGCGCCTGCTTGACCTCGACGCTGCGGGCGGCAGACCGGCGCCGGTTCGCGATGGGTCCGCTCAGCGGCTCATAGCGGTGATTGCGGCGCCGCGCGATCGCGGCTTTGGTGTATTGCTGCGCGCGCTGCGCGGTGCGGCAACGGATCGTCTTCTCCTGCGGCGACCGCGACCAATAGACCTTGCGCCCGGCGCCGGCGCCCTGCACCTCCACGGCGCCCCACTTCAGGAAGACCGCGGAGCCGACGCGCCTGACGCACCACGCCTTCGACGTGTACCCGGACACGTTGGATTGATGGACTCCGATGCGGAGAAATTTCGGCATGAAGTGCGGCCAGAGACCGATTGGGCGTAGCTTCCGCGAAAGCTAGTCGCACGATCCGGCGTTGGCAACCCGACTTCCGACGTCGTCGCCTAAGCCCCGCAGGTGCGGTCCCATCCCGGAGCGATCTCCAAATCGATGTGCTATCCTCTCATCGGGGCGGCAGGAAAGAGAAATCCGGAGAAAACCCATGGCAATGAATGTCAAGCAGATGCTGGAAGCTGCGAACGCGGCGGTCCCGAAGATCACGTCCGAGCAGGCTGCCGAGATGATCAGGAACGGCAACACGCTGGTCGTCGACGTCCGCGATGCGCCGGAAGTCGCCGCCAGCGGCAAGATCGCCGGCGCCGTGAACGTCTCGCGCGGGATGCTGGAGTTTCGCGCCGACCCGGAGTCGCCCTATCACGACAAGGCGTTCGACAAGAGCAAGACCGTCATCCTCTATTGCGCCTCCGGCGGCAGATCGGCGCTCGCCGGCAAGCTCTTGAAGGATATGGGCTACGAGACCGTCTACAACGTCGGCGGCTTCAAGGACTGGACCGGGGCGGTCGACAAATAGCGCGAGCGGCGGCCTGCGCGCGAGCGGCGGCTCGCCCGCGACCCATGGTTCGCCACGTCCGCCGCGGCGGACCCTCGGAGGACCCGTTTTGCAGGCGACATCCGAGGCACTTCCGGCGGCAAGGCGCGATGCGCCCCGTTCCCAGGATCACCCGGGTGATTGACTGCCTGATCTCGCACGACAGTAGCTTCATCCTTGAAGCAACGATCTGCCGTCGCGCGCGTTTTCCCTGCGGAGAACAACGCGAGGCACGTCATGAGCAAGGACAAGCTGAAACCCGACGACTTTCCGATCGAGGCCGACAAGGACAAGCTGAAGACACACAAGGGCGAGACCGTCGCCGAGGCGCAATCCGAGACGATTGCGGATGAGATCGCAGATCGGCTCAACGAGCAGGCTCACCAGGAAGAGCAGGATCGCTGGTCGGCGTAGCGACAACCGCGGTGGCCGACCCGCAATTGGAACGCCCCGCATGGCCGCGCATTTGCCCTGTGCCGGGTCACGCATTCCGGCACACGGCAGCCTCGACCCGCCCCCGCCCCCGGACCACCGGGTCGGGGCTGCCTCACCTCAGCCCACAGGAGCGGACATGAAGGCACTCGTTCTGGCAGCGTTCATCGCGGCTCTTGCCTCGCCCCTCACCGCACTCGCCCAGGGCGGTGCCGGCCCATCCAGCACCGGCTCGAGCATCAATTCGACCGGGACCGGCGGGACGACCGGGGCAGGAGCATCCGGCCTCAACACGTCCTCGGACAATAATAGCGGTGGCTCCAGCGCGCCGGCCAAGTCGTCGACGATGCGGCCGGGAGACAATGACCCCTCCAGACAGACCCAGAGCGGGCGGCAGGCCGAGCCGAACGCCCCCGGCACCCAGCGCAAATAGCGGGTTACGGTCGGGGATGAAGGAAGGTTTCGTGGATGTCACACCCGGTACATCCTTCGAGACGACTGCCTGCGGCGGGCCCCAAGGATGAGGGCGGAGGACAGCGGCATTGTCCTCAGCCGGGATAGGCAAACAGCTCGATCGGATTGCTGAAGCCCCGCACCTCGTGCCGGCCGACATGCTCCAGCGCGAACTCCTTCTCCACCAGCTCGGCGAAAGCGCGCGACAGCAGCACCTTCTTGCCGATGGTCTTCGTCAGCGCCTCGAGGCGGGAGGCCATGTTGACGGCGGGGCCGATCACGGTGAAGTCGAGCCGGTTCGATGAGCCGATATTGCCGTACATGACGTCGCCGACATGGACGCCGATGCCATAGTTCAGCGGCGCGCGGCCGGTGCCGGTGTTGCGCTCGTTCAGCGCGGTCATGGCCTGCCGGGCCTCGGCCACGGCATGCAGAAGGTTGGCGCAGGCGTCGGGCTGGCTCAGCGGGAAGATCGCGAGCAGGCCGTCGCCGATGAACTTCAGGATCTCGCCGCCGTGCCGCCCGATCGGCTCCGACATCGCGTCGAAATAATCGTTGAGCAGATCGATGACGTCGTCGCGCGGCCAGTTGTCGGAGATCTTGGTGAAATCCCTGAGGTCGCAGATCATGATGGCCGCACGTACGGTCGTGCCGGTGCCGCGCCGGGTTGCGCCTGCGAGGATCAGCTCGCCGGCGTGGGAGCCGACATAGGTCTCCAGCAGCGTGCGGGCCAGGCGGTTCTTGATGCGGATCTCGCTGACCAGTGCCAGCAGCGGCAACAGTTTCTTCAGGCCCGCGATATGGACGTCGTCGAAGCCGCCGGGCCGGTCGGTGGCGAAAGTGACGAGATGCCGCTTGCCCAGCGTGTGGTAGAGCGGCCAGGCGACGTAATCGGTCAAGCCCTTGGCCCGCATCTCGTCATAGAGGGCGTGCTTGCGGCCGAGCGAGGGATTCTGCTCGAGCCTCTCGCGCACCTCCGCGGCGCCGTCCTGGATCTCGTGGGCGGCGCTGCCGATATATTCCGACCGCTCGCGAACCTCATAGTCGACCAATGCGATCTCGGCATCGCTCCTGCCGTCGGACCACATCATGCGGGCGCCCAGCCATTGCGGGTGGTTGATCAGCACGTGGAGCGTGGCACGCTTCAGCGGAATGCCGGCCCGCTGAAGGCGGATGCACATCTGCGCGAAGATGTCGTCGATGAAGCGCTCGTCGCGCGTGCCGTTGGTCAGCCAGTCGATGACGCCGTCGGCAGGCGTGGCGGCGTTGTGAGGAAGCGCGTTCATGTCCTGCCCTCGAGCGGCGTCTGCGTCCGCGGCAGTTATCGTGCTCCACCTCTCCGCGTCAACCTGCCCAATTGCCCGGTTTGTGCGCAGCTCTTGCGGTTCCAAACCGCGATGAGACCGGATGAATCTAGCTGACGATCCGGATCGATCCCAGCACGGCGAGGCCCGAGACGAGCTCAAGCTGCGATGTTCTGGTCAATTCCACTTTCAACGTGCCCTGGTCGGGAATCGCAACAACATCGCCGTCAAGCCGGATGGAGCAATCGCCTCGGGCGGCAAAGACGAGATGCGTGCCCGCGGCGAGCGGTCGCATGCCGGGCTCCCCGAGGGCGAGGAGCTCGATCTCTGCCGCTCCGCGCCGCGCCATGAGGTTGACGACCTCGACGGGGCCGGCCTCGAGTTCGGTCACGATCTCGAGCTCGCCCGTGAAGCGCACCGTCTTAAAAGGTTCACGTTCGTCGAACTCCTGCATGGGCGATTTCAGCACCAGCCCGCGCCCGGTGACGACCATCTGCAAGCGGTCGATCCCGGGCATATAGGAAAACGGACCGGGCGCAACGATCGGCGTCGAGGCAAAACGCCAGAGCAGGCTGTCCCAGTCTTTCTGCGGCGCATCGGCCCGATAAGCGTCCGCGATGTCGGTGAAAACGCCGCCGCCGTTCTTCCAGGGAGAGCGGGTGTAGTTGTCAGGCGTGAGCAGCGTGGTTTTCATGTCTCGAGGCCGTCACGGAACGAGAGGGCGGAGCCGACGCGCATCACGCATGTGAAGCGATGCGCCGCATCGTGGCCCTTCGAGCGGAGCGCAATCCGGAGCTTACGTCAACGGCGGTCGAGAAATATGGGTTGATCTGTCCGATCGCTGAGGCGCCATCCAGGCGACGGGCCGGGGTCCGCCGTGCTATTTCGATTCCAATGTCGCGACGGCCCGCCAGGCGGCGTCTGGCCCGGTTGACGAGAGCTGCCGGCAGCGGTCGCGCATCAGCGCTGCGGGACGATCATGGCCGCGCTGCTTCAAGACCGCTTCGAAATCGGCGAGCGCCTCGCCAAAGCGGCGCGCGCGATAAGAGGCGAGACCGCGCTCGTAGTCCGCGATCCAGCCGAAGCCCGCTGCATCCCCGTCCGCCGTCCCGACCAGCTCGTGGACGGAGATCCCCTCCTCGCGTCCGTAGACGGCGATGCTGTCGAGTTCGCGCGTAATGACGGCGCCGCGCGCCAGACGTTCCGTGGCCGCGCCGATCAGGATCTGCGTGCCGTAGGACTTGTTGGCGCCTTCGAGCCGGCTCGCGACGTTCACGGCATCGCCGATCACGGTGTAGTTCAGCCGCAGCTCCGAGCCGATATTGCCGACCAGCATCCGGCCGGAATTGATGCCGATGCGGATCTGGAGCGGCTGGCCGAGATCGTCGACGAGGCCCGATCGTTCGATCGCCCTGCGGCAGGCGAGCGCCGCGCGGCAGCATCGCGCGGCGTGATCGTCTTGCGGCTGCGGTGCACCCCAGAACGCCATCACGGCATCGCCGATGAACTTGTCGATGGTCCCGCCGTTGGCGACGATGATCTCCGAGGTGATGTCGAGATAGCGCGAGAGCAGCGGCACCACGCGATCGCCCAGCCGCTCGGACAAGCCGGTGAAGCGGGCAATGTCGATGAACATCACGCTGAGCTCCTGGACGCTGCCGCCGGGCTTCGCCTCGACGCCCTGGCGCAGCAGGCCGCGGACGAGATCCGCCGGAATGAACTTGCGGAAGGCGGAGAGGCCGGCCGCCATCTCGGCAATCGCAGCCGACAGGCTCGCGATCTCCTTGAGCCGCGACGGATGACGGCGCACCTGCTCCAGAGCGAAAGCCTCGACATGACGAAGCTCGCCGACGACGCGCGACAGTGGCGCGGCAATGACGGACCGGGCCAGCATGGCCGACGCGAGCGCGGCGAGCACGGCACCGATGGCAAGACCAATGATCAGGCGCCGCAGCGTCGTCTCGACCGGCCCGAGAAACTCGGCCTCCGGGATCACGGTGGCGAGCGACCAGCCGGGAAACGGCAGCGGCGTCAGCGCAACTTCGTAAGCCGCGCCACCCGAGGTGAGCCGGCTTCGCCAGGCCTCCTTGCGACCGGTCTCCCCCGCTTCGTCGAGCGCTGCGCGCGCGAGCGGCAGCAGCGTGGTGTCGCCGCGCGCCGGATGGAGTTCGTCGGCCGCCTTGTCCGGCGCAGCGATGAGTTCACCTCTATCACCGACGATGAAGGCAGTTCCGGTGCGTCCGACCTCGAGCTGCGAGAGGAAGCGCGCGAGCCGCGTATATTCGATGATGACGGCGAGCACGCCTTGACGTTCCTGGTAGACGTCGATCGGCCCCGCAAAGGCGATCGACGGCCGCTCGCCGGTCGCATGGTCGTTGACGCTGAACCATTGCGGCTCATCCGCGGCCAGTCCGGCCTTGAACCAAGCCTGGTCGGCAACGCGGAACGAGGTCGGCTCGAAGCGACGATTGGCGAACTCGATGTCGCCGGGCACGACCTCATATTCATCGACCCGGCGCTCACCCGGGTGATCGGTCAGCGAGATCTCCATCATCTCGAGGCGGCGATCGCCGAGCTTGTGCGCGGCGAAGAAGGAGCCGTCGGGCCAGCCGAAGGCAACCCAGGAGATCGTCGCCTGCGACTGCAATTGTGACAGAAACACGAACTCGCGCTTGTCGGCCTCGCGGGTGTCGAGCACGTTCTGCAGGAACAGCGTGCGGATCGCGGTGTGCGCGGCGCGCGCCTCGTCGACGATGGCCGCGACTTCCTTCCTCACCGCGGCGACGATCTGCTCGTTGATGGTGGAGGCGAGCTGCCGGCTGGTGGCCTCGGCCGTGCGCCACCACAAGAGGCTGGAGAGAGCGGCCGTCAGCAGGATGGCCGCCAGCACCAGCGCAGACACCGCTAGCCGAATGCTGAACGTCATCCTTGCGATCGCATGAAGCCGTCGTTCCGGAGCAACCATCATCGCTGCCTTTGCCTGCGTGTCCCACGCGGATCACTGACACGGCCTACGCCACGGGGTGCGCGTTCGTTACCTCTGGCCGGAGCACGCGCACGGCGCCAATACCCGGCGGCTAACGTCTCGATAGAGCCCCGGCATTGGCGTCGTGCCGGCACCTGCCCGAAAATGCCTGTCACGCACTCTGCTCATGCGCCGATCCAACCGATGTTCACGAACTCGTGAGCACCCTGTTTGGTAACGCGGCGATGCGGGGAGCGAAGGAGACCATGCGCGTATCGCCTGCCGGGCGATGCCATCTCAAAACAGGAGAATTCGATGTCTGCCAAGAATACCGTCGCCTCCCTGGTCCTCGCCGGTGCGGTGTCGACCGCCCTCGCCACTCTCGCTGCCGCCGGTCCCCTCACCAAGGCCGAGGGCGAAGCGGCTGCCGCCGCCAAGAAGGAAAAGTGCTTCGGCGTCGCACTGAAGGGCCAGAACGACTGTGCGGCAGGACCGGGCACGACCTGCCAGGGCACCTCGACCGTCGACTTCCAGGGCAACGCCTGGAAATTCGTGCAAGGTGGCACCTGCACCAGCATCGAGTTGCCGAACGGAAAGAAGGGTTCGCTCAAGCCGGTCTAACCCCAGACGCGACGTCGCCAGCAGGCACGAACGGAGCAGCACGATGAGCACGGTGACCCAGTTGACCGGACCTGCGGCCGTGCCGCTCCGCTTCGCGCCCCCGATCGGCGGCGCTGCCGGGACGAGCTTCAAGCCCGAACACCTCCGGGCGATCCTCGACGGCGGAGCTCGGTGTGGCTTCTTCGAGGTCCACGCCGAGAACTACATGGGCGCCGGCGGCCCACCGCATCGCGCGCTGGAAGCGATCCGCCGCGACCACCCGCTGTCGCTGCACGGCGTCTGCATGTCGATCGGCGGGCCGCGGCCGCTCGACAAGGCGCATCTGGCGCGCTTCCGCGCGCTGGTCGCGCGCTATCAGCCGGCGTTGGTCTCCGAGCATCTGGCCTGGTCGACGCACGGGACCAGCTTCTTCAACGATCTTCTTCCCCTGCCCTATAACGAGGCGACGCTGGCTTGCGTCTGCGATCACATCGACCAGGTGCAGGAGGCGATCCGCCGTCCGCTGCTGCTGGAAAACCCATCGACCTATGTCGCCTTCCGCGAATCCTCGATGCGCGAGACCGACTTCATCCGCGCCATTGCGAAGCGCACCGGCTGCGGCCTGCTGCTCGACATCAACAACGTATTCGTCTCGGCCACCAATCACGGCACCTCGGCGCTCGACTATATCCAGGATTTCCCGATGGCGCAGGTCGAGGAAATCCATCTCGCCGGCCATGCCGAGCAGGCCGACGACGAAGGCGATCTGCTGCTCATCGACAGCCATGACGGCCCGGTCGCGGACGCCGTCTGGAAGCTCTACGAGATCGTCGTCAGCCGCCGCGGCGCGGTGCCGACACTGATCGAATGGGACAGCAAAATTCCGGACTGGCCGGTGCTGCAGGCGGAAGCCGCTGCGGCACAGGCTATTCTCGATCGTCATCATTCCGCTGCGCCGGCGAAAGACCGTCATGCCGCCTGAACCCAACTTGTCTTTCGCCGCTGCATTCGCGCCGGCGCTGCTCGACCCGGCGCGCGCTACGCCCTCGCTGGTGACCGGCCCGAACGGCAAGGCCGCCGGCCGGCGTTACGACGTCTACCGCAACAACGTCACGGTCAGCCTGATCGACGCACTCGCCGCGATCTATCCGGCGGTGCAACGGATCACGGGCACCGAGTTCTTCCGCGCCATGGCGCGCTTCCACGTGCGCAGCAATCCGCCGGCCTCGCCGCTGCTGTTCGAGTACGGCCGCGATTTTCCAGACTTCATCGCGCAGTATCAACATGCTGAGGCCATGCCGTGGCTTGCCGATGTCGCCCGCATCGAGCGGGCATGGCTGGACGCCTATCACGCCGCCGACGCTGCGCCCCTGTCGCCGGCGCGGCTCTCGGCGGTGCCGCCGGATCGCTTGGCCGGCCTGGTGTTCATGCCACATCCGGCCGTGCGCTGCCTGCGCTCGGACTATTCGGCCGTGACGATCTTTGCGGCCAATCGCGAGGATGCAGAGGCCATGCGCATCGATGCCTCCATCCCGGAAGATGCCCTGATCACGCGACCCGAATTCGACGTCACCGTGCGTCGCCTGCCGCCCGGCGGGGCCGTGTTTGCGGAGCATCTGGTGTCGGGGCGGCCGCTCGGCGAAGCCGCGGCGGCGGCGCTGCAGGATTCGAGCGAATTCGACATCGCCGCGAACATCGCCGGGCTGATCGAGGCCGGCGCCTTCACGTCGCTCGCTTACGGAGACCCATCGTGATCACCGACCAACGCATGACGACCGACAGCGGCTTGCCCTCTCCAGGCGTGCTCATCGACAAGGCCAATCGTCTGATCCAGTCGCTTGCGACGCCGGCGCTGGTCCAGCTCGTGCTTCGCCTCGCGCTGGCCGTGCCGTTCTGGCGCTCGGGCGTGCTCAAGTGGGACGGGTTCCTCAAGCTCAGCGACACCGCCGTGACGCTGTTCAGCGACGAATTCATGCTGCATCTGCCGGGCGGACCCTATCACTTCCCGGCGCCAACGGTGATGGCGTTCCTGTCGGGCTGTGGCGAGATCATGTTTCCGATCCTGCTGGTGCTCGGCCTCGGCACACGGTTCGCCGCGCTTGGGCTTTTGCTCATGACCGTCGTCGTCGAGCTCACGGTGCCCGACGGCTGGCCGGTCCACCTCACCTGGGCGGCGATGGCACTCGGCATCATGGCGTACGGACCCGGGAACGTCTCGCTCGATCATCTGATCTGCCGCGCGCGGTCGACGGCGCGATAGACAGACAGTGCCTATCCGCAAGCGCGCCGTCATCCCGAGGTGCGCCCTTGCGCGCCTCGAAGGATGGGCTGCAAGCGTCCGTGGCCAAACCTTCGAAGCTCACTTTGCGATGCGAGGGCATCGCCAGGCGATTACCTCAGGATGACGTCAATGCGTGTGGCTGACGACGTCAGGCCCGTCACATCCCGCTCGACGCCCTCACCGCCCGCCTACCAGAAGCCCCGCTGCATCGGTTGCGCCGGCTGATAGTACTGGTACTGGCTGCGGCGGCGCGGATTGACCTGCTGGACGTAGGGATCGCGCTGGTAGAAGAAGCCGAAACCGTTGCCGCCATTGTCCCAGCCGTCGTCGCTCGCGACCATCGCAGGCGCTGTCGGCTTGCGCGTGATGAAGCCGCCCTGCGGCTCGTTGCTCAGCACTGCGACGAACTCGGTCCGATAGTTGGTCTCGCTGCTCAGCGGCTCATCCGAAATGACGATCGAGGAGCGCGGCAAGGCGGTCGGCCCGATGCGATCCCACACGTCCTGCGGGATGGTGATGCGGTCGAGCGCGTTGCGGGCCTCGTCGCCGTTCTCGATCGTGACCACGCTCCAGCGCAGGCCCGTATCGGTCTTCGCCATCGCCGTGAAGATATGCGTGCCGATCGGCTGATCGGGATTGCGGATCGTGACGGGGACCTCGATGCTGGTGTCGAACACCTCGCCGCCGCCGTCGGGCGCCGGCTTGTGCGTGTTCCGCCGCACGTACAGCTTCTGCGCCGCCCGACTGATGTAAACCGAAACCGGCTCGCCGGCGAGCTTTGCGTCGGTCGCCGCCTTGACGGCGTCGGCCTTCGTGGCCGCGGCCGCCTTGGCGGCTTCCTTCGTGATGGCCACAGCATCGCGCTTCGGCTGAGCAGCGGCCCTGGCGGCGTCGAGCTGCATTGCCGCGTCGGCAGCCTTGGCCGCCGCCTTCTGCTGCAGCTCCTCGGCCTTGGCGCGGGCCTGGTCCGTCCTGGCATTGGCGAGCGTCTTGTCGGCGAAGGCGAGCTCGGCATTCGCGCGGGACTTCTGCTGTTCCAGCTTGCGCAGCGTGGCAGGCAGCGCAGCTGCTTCCTTGGCGGCGGCGGACGCAGCCTTCTTGGCCTCGTCGGCCACTCGTGTGGCCTCCTCGGCTTCGGCCGAGAGCTTGCTGGCCCGGCTCGGGACGGCCGCAATGGCCTCCGGCTTCGGCACGAACAGCGAGGGATGAGCGATATCGGTCGGGACCGTGTCGTGCGGCGAGACGATCACGCGCATCCCGATATAGGTCTTGTCGAACACGTTCTCGGCGAAGCCGAACGGCATCCGCACGCAGCCGTGCGAGGCGGCATAGCCAGGCAGCGGTCCGCCGTGCAGCGCGATCCCGTTCCAGGTGATGCGCTGCATATGCGGCATCCAGGCATCGTCATACAAACTCGAGCGATGCTCCCTGTTCTTCTCGAGAATGGCAAAGACGCCGGCCGGCGTCTCGCGTCCCGTCGTGCCGGTCGAGACCGGCGCGCGAACGATCCAGCCGTCCGCGTCGTAGAACGTGACCTGCTGGCTCTTGATCGACACGATCGCCATGACGGGGTCGCCGGCCTGGCGCGGCGCCACCGCCTCGGCCGCCTGGCGCGGCTGCTTGGCCGCCGTCGCCGGCACCGCTGCCGCCAATGTGGCGACTGTCGCGAGCGCAATGATACCGGCAGGGCCCCGACGCCGCACCGTCCTGGTAGATTGCGTCGTCGTCGATCGGTTTTTCATGCCATCCTCGGTCGAACTGCCAGTCCGCTGGTGCCGTTCAAATGCTAGATTGGAATCATTGCGTTAAGATATCGCAGCCGCCTTACGGTCCGTCTGTGGCGAGATTCGGCACGGACCGGCGACAATTCTCTCATATACGACGGCTCGCGCAGGCGGAAGGCGGCCTGCGGCCGAGGCCGGGCCGAAGCTGGCCGCGATCGCTGCGGCAGAATGTCCAGATCATCACCTTCCAGTGCAGCCGCACGGGCCGGCGGCGAGCGGAGAATGCCTCGCTAAACGCCCAGCGCCCTGCGGTTCAGGGTCCGCAGGAAGCGCAGCGACAGCGTTCGCGCGTTGGCGACATTCAGCAGCCAGGCTGCGGCCGCATAGGCGAGGCCGCCGGCGAGGCTGATTATGACCAGCGACACGAGGCCGGTACCGCCGGCCTGCGATCGCGCCATCAGCATCGCAGCCGCCATCACGGCTGCGGAAACGGCAACGCCGGCGAGGCGATTGAGCTCGAACGGGACCGGGTGGGCCCGGCGCATCAGGACGAGTGCAACGAGGAAGCCGATCGCCTCGGTGGCCAGCGTCGCCAGCGCTCCCCCGTAAAGGCCGTAGGCGGGGATCAGCGCGAACATCAGGATCACGCTGACCACCAGCGTGAGAAAGGATTGCGCCGCCAGCATGAAGGGCCGCTCGGCAAGCTGGAAGCTGATCTGCACGTAGAACTGATTGGCAATGCCGAAGAAGCGGGCGAGCACCAGCGTCGGCAGCAGCGCCGAGACGCCGGCGCGGAAGTCGATGCCGACGAGCGTGCCGGCGACCTGGTCCGCCGCGAGCGCAAGCCACACCGCAACGGGGGCGACGACGACGAGCAGAAGCTCGAGGCTTCCGGTCAGCCGCTCCCGCGTCGTCTCGCTATTGTTATCGGACAATGACCGGAACACCAGCGGCACGGTCGCCGCGGCGACGCTGGAGGCGATCATGACCATGAACTGGCGCGGCAGATCGGCGGCAACGCCGAAGATGCCGGCGGCGTCCTTGCCCAGCAGATAGGCGACGATGAGCCGGTCAGAGGCCGAGTAGACCGCGACGGACAGTCCGGCCAGCGTCAGCGGTAGACCATAGCGCGCCAGCTGCATGAACTGGCTTCGCTGGAAGCGCGCGATCCTGGTGCGGTCGCCGACGAGATTCAGGACGATGCCGGCCAGCGATCCCAGACCAAATGCAGCAAGCAGGCCGATGCCGCCCCAGCCGAGCCAGACGCCGAGAAGGCCAAAGCCGACCGACGCGACGCTCCGCACGATCGAGATCGCCGCGAAGCGATAGGGTCGCAATTTGGCGCGCTCGAACTCCTGACCGACATCGACCGCATTGGCCATGATCGCGACGAACATGCTGGCGAGCAGCAGCGCGACGCTGACATCACTGCGAAACAGGAAGACCAGCGGCGTGGTGGCGCAGAGCACCGCGGCCGTGAGCGCGAAGGCGACCATCGCCGTGCCGCGAAAATCGACCTCCGCCGACATCGCCTGATAGCGCGACACCGACAGCTTGATCCAGGCGAAGAAGATCGCGCCCAGGATGCCCGCAAGGCTCATGCCGACGACATAGACGCCGTACTCCGCCGGGCTCAAGAGCCGCGTGTATGCGGTGACGGCGAAGAAGCCCACCGCCGCGGGCAGGATGTAGGCAACCAGATAGATCGAGAAATGGCGGTTCAGCATGCGATCACGGGACCGTGGGCGGTCATCAGGATTAACGGGTCATTAAGACGGTTGGGGTGTGACGATCGGGTTCGCCGCTGGCCTTGCCGAGGATAGGCCGAAGATAGCCGGACAAGCCTGCAAATCGGACCGCCAGTAAAGCGAGCGCCCGGTTATCGCGCGTTAGCGTTAAATTTGCCCTGTTCTTGAAGTGACCGGCACGATCACGGAAAAGAGGTATGATAGCGAAACGTCGCCCGACTCCTCCGACGCACCGATGTGACTGACATGGACGTTGCCGAACGAACACGGGCGAAATCGGCCTCCCTTCCGCGCGGAGATGCCATTGCTCCCTCGGTCCCGGCGCATCCCGGCCCGCAAGACCGCGACAGGATGGTTCTCAACCTCTTCTTCGAGGAACGGGACGACCGCTGGTTCCCCGGCGACCGTCACCTCCGGCCGCTGCTGCGCCGGTTGCTGCTGGGCAAGTCCTTCATCAGCGGACAGCGGCGCGTTCTGCTCAACCTGTGCGCAGGCCTCGATCGGCTCGGCGTTCGCTATCGCCTCAACGATTATCGCTACATCCGCAAGCATCCCGAGGAACTGGCCTGCATCATCGGCCGGCCGTTCGTGCTCGATTGGTTCAAGTGGAAGAATCCGTTGCTGCTCGGCGTCGCCATGTATGACCATCCGATCGACGCACCGGAAAGCCTGGAGGATCTCGACGTGAGGCGGGTGCTGGTGCCGTGCGCCTGGTATGCCGACATGTTCCGTCCGCACTGGCCCCATGTCGGCGCCTGGCCGGTCGGCATCGAGACCGATCTGTGGGTCCCGGCCCAGGGCGCACAGAAGACCATCGACGTGCTGCTCTACGACAAGGTCCGCTGGGATTACGACCGGTACCAGGCGGAGCTGATCGAGCCGATCCGACAATGTCTCGAAGCCAGCGGCCGCACGGTCGAAATCATCCGCTACGGCCACTACAAGGAAGAGGATTACAAGGCCGCGCTGGCGCGCTGCCGCAGCATGGTCTTCCTGTGCGAGCACGAGAGCCAGGGCATCGCCTGCCAGCAGGCGCTGTCGAGCGGCGTGCCCGTCTTCGCCTGGGATCGCGGCGGGCCCTGGCAGGATCCGAAATATTACCCGCACAAGGTGAAATACGAGGGCAACGTGTCCTCGGTGCCCTATTTCGACGCGCGCTGCGGCATGACCTTCACCGATGCGGACAGTTTCGCAGCCGGCTGGGGCCGTTTCTGGTCTGAGGTCGACGCAGACGGCTTCGCGCCGCGCGATTATGTGCTGGACCACCTGACGCTCGAGAAGGGCGCGCTTCACTACTACGAGATCGCGGAAGCCGCGATGCAGCGCCGCGCGTGACCAGGTTCGACCGGCGCGAATTCCTGCTTGGCAGCGCCGCGGCGCTCGCGGCGGGCGCATCGGCGTCGGCAGCGCCGGCGTCGAAGCGAGCCCAGCGCCGCCCGGGCTACGGCGCAGCCGCGACGCTGTGGGACCTGCAAGCCGATCCGCGGCTCGGCGAAGCCATCAGCACCTATTGCACGCAGGTCGTGCCGGTGCTCGAGCTGAAATGGCCGATGCTGCGGCCGAACGCGCATACATTCGCGTTCGAGCGCGCCGACGCGATCCTGAATTTCGCACGCGACAACGACCTGGCCATGCGCGGCCACGCGCTCGCCTGGTATCACGACATTCCGGACTGGACCAAGCAGATCAAGGACACCAGGGGCGTCGAGCGCGCCTATCGCGACCACATCGGCACCGTCGTCTCCTATTACAAGGACAAGCTGACGTCGTGGGACGTCGTCAACGAGCCGATTCCGGACAATCCCCGCGGCCCGAAGGACCGCCGCGACACGTTCTGGACGCAGCATCTCGGCAACAGCTGGATTCCGCTGGCATTCCGCACGGCGGCTGCGGCCGATCCGTTCGTCAAGCTCGCGATCAACGAATATGACATCGAGTCGGCGAAGGACTCGTTCATCGCCAAGCGTGCGGCCTATCGCAACCTCATCATGGACCTGCTCGACCAGGGCGTCCCGCTCCACGCCGTGGGGCTGCAATCGCATCTGCACGCCGAGCTCGAGATCGACACGCACGGGCTCGCCGAATTCGCGACCGAGCTGCGCTCCTGGGGACTCGAGGTGCTCGTCACCGAGCTCGACGTCGACGACCAGAAGCTGGCGGGCAATGCGGCAGAGCGCGACGCCATCGTCGCCAGGCGGGTGGACGATCTGCTGACGGCGATATCAGCCAGCGGCCCGGTGCGCTCGATCCTGACCTGGGGCATCTCGGACCGCTACAGCTGGATCAACGGCACCTTCACCCGCAAGGACAAGCAGCCGAACCGTCCGCTGCCGCTCGACGGCGAGTTCAAGCCGAAGCCGTTCATGGACGTCATCAGCAAGTTCACAAGGGACGCTTGAGAGTCAGCACGTCTTCGGCGCTTCGAACGCGGACTCGTCCGCAATGTGATCGGGAGCCAGGCCCGGACTGAGACGTTCGCGCGAGGAGAGACGGAACACGTCCCGGATGTCGTCGATCGCGGTCGACGAATAGGACTGAATGCAGAGCGCGACCTGCCCGGGCAAGGCCGCGCGCATCATGGCTTCGATGGCGGGGCGGTCGAGCGGCGTATCGTCCCAATGCGAGACCGCGACGCTGTCTTCGGTGACCCGATGTCGCGCCAGATGTTCCGGCGAATTCGCAACGAAGTTTCCGTAAAGCAAATACTCGGAAAACTTCTTCTTCCGGCACAGCGCGAGCGCCCAGTTCAAGCCGGTCGCCGACTTGATGGCGTTCGTCATCGCACGTGCCGTGTCCTTGTCCCAGACCAGCGCGTTGCCGACATAATCGTCCGCCGGGAACGAGCGCTCCTTAATACCCAGAAGCTGATCGACGGTGCGAAGCCACAGCCGATGCAGGGGGTGGTCGGCCCCGATGTCCTTTGGCGTGACGAACAGCGGCGTCGTCTCGCCGCCGGCATATTGGCCGACGTCGAATTCCCGGAAGAACAGATTGTCCGAATCCAGGATGCAGATGCGCTGCTCGGGCGCGTTGAGGACGCCGGCGATCTTCAGGATCTGCTGAATGTGCCAGCCGTGCACCGGTGACGACAGCAGCGACAGCCAGACGCGCCGCTTGCTGAGGAACTGGAGCGCCGGCGGCAGCGCGAACAGCCAATTCGGCAGATAGCGTGAGGCCGGAACGATGATCCGCTTGTCGGAGGCGAAGCGCGCGAACAGCGGCACGTCCTCATCGTTAACGAGAACATAATGCCGCGTGTAACCCGTCAGCCAGGTATCGACGCTTTCGGCGAGCAGCGAGAAGCGCTCGATATCCTTGGCATAGCTGGCGGTCAGCAGGGCAACGGAATGCATGGGCGCGCTCGGATGGCAGTCGAGCCCAGTCATAGCGGCATCGAGGCGCGTTGAATACTTCCATTCGCAATCAAGGTAAAATGGAACGGAGCATTAGCCGTCCGACGGCAGTCCACGCTCCAGCGCGCGGAAGCGCAGAGGTCCCAGCGCCGAGGCGCGCTGCCACCAGTCGGCGACGCGGTCGTCGAGGGCGCTCGCACCCCGGCCGCGGCCGGGGAAGATCCGGATCTGCTGGATGGCCTCTGCCTCGAAGCCCTTGGCTATTCGCGTGATCTTGAGGGCGGCACCTTCGCGGTCGCGCTGGGTCAGCGGCACCAGCAGACGGCCGCGCGGACGCAGCGATTGCAGCCAGAGCGGATGCGGGTGGGGAAAGCCGGCATGCACGATGATCGCGTCGGCGGGCTCGCCCACGTCCTTGCATCCGTCGCCCTGGATGACCGTGACGTTGCCATGGAAGCGCAAACGGTCTGCCGCCCGGGCCGCAAGCCGCTCGTCGCATTCGATCGCACGGACCCGGCCCTTCGGACCGACCATCATGGACAGCACCGCGGAGAAGTAGCCGAGGCCGCAGCCGATCTGGACGACACGGTCCCCCCGCTTGACGCCGAGAATATCGATGAAGTGCGCCCACAGGCTCGGCAGGCCGGTGTCGAGCTTGCGGCGTGCATCGATGGCGACCAGCACATTGTCGTAGAGATGCACGGGATCGGCATCGGGCGTCAGCCGGTAGTCCCGCGCCGCCTCGTCCTTGATCCGCCAGGGTCCCCTCGGCAGAAAATCCTCGCGCGGCACGGCGGCAAGCGCCTCGAGCAGGCGCTTTGAGGAAATCCGCTCGCGTTTGGCGATCGATTTCACATAGCGCGCACGCGCGGCGGCAAGATCGCTCATGTCACAGTTCGGCCTGCTCGCGGGCGGGCGCGTCCTTACCGAGTTCGTCGATCAGCTGCATGGCCTGTTTCAGGTCCGGCGTGGAGAAGCCCTCGCTGAACCTGCCGACGATCGGCCCGATCAGCAGACTCGCCTGCTCGCATTTGCCGGCTTGATGCGACAGGCGCGCGAGGCTGACGGCGGTGCGAAGCTCCCAGGACAGCGCCCCCTGCTTGCGCGCGATCTCCAGTGACAGGCGGAACAGGTCCTCCGCCCCCTGTAGAGAGGCCGGATCGCCACTGGACAACATGATCTCGCCTTGCAGGCGATAGACCTCGGCGAGATAGGAATGATCGCCGGTCCGTCTTGCCGTCGCGAGCGCACCATCGAGCGCGCGCAAGGCGGCGTCGCGCATCCCGACCTTGGCATAGGCTTCCGCCAGCAGGCAGCGGAACCAGCAGCCGGCGAGCCAGGAATCCATCGCCTCGTACTCGTCGAGGCCGAAGCGCATCTGGCCGAGGCCTTCGTCGGCTTCGCCGAGCTGAGCCAGTGCCCAGCCGCGCAGGATCGTCGCCTGCTGCTTCCAGTGCAGGAAGTTGTGCTCGGTGGAAATGATCATGGCACGGTTGGCGTGGTCGCGCGTGCCTTCCACATCGCGCAGATGCTGGCAGAGATAGGCGCCGAACACCAGCGCAAAGGCGAGCGTGAAGGGGTGGCGGATCTTCTCGGCGTTCGCGATCGCCTTCTCGCTGTGCTGGCGCGCCGCGTCGGGCCGGCCGAGGAACCAGAGGAGGTAGCCGAGATAGGACAGCGAGACGACGCCGGAATCGATGCCATGCCGCTCCATCAGGTCGGAGTGCAGGTCGGGACTGAAGAGGTTGATGCAGCGGTGCAAATGGTGCTGCGAGGCGACGAAGCGGCCGCGATACAGCATGGTCATCGCGATCGCGCGGTGCGCCTCGATCAGATAGCCGGTCTGCTGCTCCGGCCGGATCCGCTCATTCAGCCGCGCGCGCTTGGCGAACTTCAACAGCTCGACGCTGAGGTCGTGCGCGCGGGCGAGATCGGCGCGGATGAAATGGCACACCCAGAGTCCGCGCGTGGCGGCAAAGACCTTCTCGTCGTCATTGAGCTGGAGGCCGAGCTCGAGCGCGCGGATGTAGTTTTGCTCGACTTCCTGCACCGCATAGCCTTTGGCGGCGATCAGTGCGTTGCCGAGCGCGATGCGCAGCTCGAGCTCCATCTCGTCCGCGCCCTGCATGCGCGCATTGGCCTGGACGACAGTGAGGCCGCGGCGCAGGTGGCCGATCGCCTCCAGATTGGCGCTGCTCCTGGCCGCCCGCCTGCCGGCCTTGAGCCAGAAGCTTGCGGCGCCCTCGCTGTGGTCGGATTCGGTCAGGTGATGGGCGAGCAGCTCCGGTTCGCGCTCGGTCTTCTCCGGATACATCCGGGCGAGCACCCGGGCGATCCTGGAATGCAGCTTGCGCCGTTCGCTGTGCAGCAGGCTCGCATGCGCGGCGTTCTGGATCATCACGTGCTTGAACGAATAGAGCGCGTCCGGCGGATCGCCGCGGCGGATGATCAGCCCCGCCACCTCCAGATGATCGAGTGCCGCCTCGATCTGCTCCGCCGGCGTATCGGCGACGGCGTGCAGCGTCTCGTAGGAGAATTCGCGGCCGATCGTGGCGCCGATCTGCGCAATACGCTTGAACGGCCCCATCCGGTCGAGCCGCGCCATCAGCGAATCGGTCAGGGTGGCGGGGATTGCGAGCTGCCGCCACGGTCCCGACAGCACGTAGCGCCCGTGGCGCTCGGTCAGGAGGTTGGATTCCAGCACCGTCTTGGTCAGCTCCTCCAGGAACAGCGGCACGCCGTCGGTCTTGACGATGATCTCCTCGACGACCTCCTTGGGCAGCTCGCGCCCGGCGACGCGCTCGACCAGTGTCGTCCGGAGCGGCCGGCTCAGGCGGTTCAGGACCAGCGTGGTGATGTGCGAATGCGGGTGCCAGCTCGGCTGGAACTCCGAGCGCGCCGTGATGATGACCAGGATCGACCGGTTCTGCACCCGGTCGACCAGGAGGTCGATCACCTCGCGGGACGTCGGATCGATCCAGTGCAAGTCCTCGAACGCGATCACCAGCGGCATCTCGCGCGCAAGGCCGAGAAAATGGTTGACCAGCGCCGCGACGGTCGCATCCTTCTGCTGCTGCGGCGACAGTTCGAGCGGCGGATAGCGGTCGCCGGTCGGTATCGACAGCAGCCCGGCAAACAGCGGTGCGACCCGGTCGATGTCGCCATGAGCGGCGGCAATCGCGGTCTCGAGGCTCGCCAGCGACAGCGCGGATGAATCTTCGCGATCGACGCCGAGAGAGAATTTGAGCTGCTCGACGAACGGATGGAACGCGGTGGAGGTGTAGTAGGGCGAGCACTGGAGCGAGACGTGGCCGTGGCGGTCGCCCGAAATCCTTTCGAAGATCTCCTGGATGATGCGGGACTTGCCGATGCCGGGCTCGCCGAACTTGACCACCACCTGGCCGTCGCCGTCCTTGGTCTGCTGCCAGCGTGCCATCAAGAGAGCGATCTCTTCCTCGCGGTTGACGAGCGGCGTCAGCCGCGTGCCCATGGCGGCGGCGAAGCGCGTCTCCACCCGCGAGGCGCGCACCACGTGCCAGGCCTGCGCTTTCCCGGAGATCCCTTTCAAGACGTGGACGCCGAGGTTGCGGTAATCGAACTTGCCCTTCAGCAACGATTGCGTGGAGGCGGAGATCACCACGCCATTCGGCGGCGCCAGGGCTTGCAGGCGCGCCGCCAGATTCACGGTCTCTCCGGTGGCGGAGTCGCGCTCTTCTGAGCCTTGTCCGACCAGGTCGCCGACCACGACCAGGCCGGTCGCGATCCCGATGCGCACGGCGGGTGAATGGCTGATCGCTCCGCGAGCCTCGACTGCGCGCGCCGTCGACAGCACCCGCACGATCTCGAGCCCGGCGCGCACCGCGCGCTCGGCATCGTCCTCATGTGCGGTCGGATAGCCGAAATAGACCAGGATACCGTCGCCGACGAACCGGGCGGCAAAGCCCTCGTACTGCTTCACCACCCGAACGCAGGTCTCGCGAAAGTCCGCGATCATGTCGCGGACGTCTTCCGGATCGAACTGTGCGGAAAGCAAGGTGGAATCCACCATGTCGCAGAACATGGTGGTGAGCTGGCGCCGTTCGGCACCGACTCCCGTCCGTGTTTGCGGCGCGGCCGGAGCTTTTGCCGATTCCGCTTGAAACAGCGCCGCCATCGCCTGCTGAAGCCGCTTCCGATCGCCGAGCGGCAATCCAAGCTCGACCAGATCGGATTCGGTGAGATCGCCAATGACATCGAGATCGAGACGGTGTCGTGCAAAAAGATCGGTGTAGTGGCCGAGACCGATATCTTCCAGCCAGCGCTTCAGCACGCCTTCCAAATCCGTCCCCGGCTCATTCTCCGGCATGGTAATTCCGACCAACGATCATTCCGTCGAAGCGCGTCTGGCCTCCCTCAACCACAGATTTCGGGGCCAAAACCTCACCTCAGACTGGACGCGTTCCCAAACTTCTTGGAAGAATAGCCCAATCGGATCAAAAAGGAATGGCGTTGTCGGAGATTGCATCCGGGGCGGGAGAAGGATTTGCCGGCACGACGGCCGAAGCGAAGACATTCGCGCATGTCAGCGGCCTTCTCGAATATTACGCCCGCACGACACCAGCGGCGCCCGCACTCCTCGCCCCGGGCCGGCCGGTCCTCAGCTATGGCGCGCTCGGGGGATCGGTCCGACAACTGGTCGGGGCCTTGCGTGAACTCGGGATCGGTCCCGCAGGCCGCGTCGCCGTCGCGCTGCCGCGCGGCGCGGACAGCGCACTGGCACTGATCGCGGTCGCCTCGGGCTGCGCTTGCGTCCCCGTCAATCCCGACCTGACGGCGGACGAACTGCAACGTTATTTCAGCGAATTGACGTTGACGGCGCTCGTGACCCGGGCCGACATGAACTCGCCGAGCCGCGACGTCGCGAGGGCGCTCGGTATCGCGGTGATCGATTTCGTGCCGGGGCCTCCCGACGATCTCGGCGGTTGCGCGTTCATCGCTCCCGCCATCGGGCCGGCGAGCGCCGGCGAAAGCTCGCGCGCCAACGACGACGCGTTCATCCTGTTGACGTCGGGCACGGCGGCACGACCGAAGATGGTGCCGCTCACCCATCGCAACGTCTGCCTCTCCGCGTACAATGCCGGTCATGTGCTGTCGCTCGCTTCGCACGATCGCCTGCTCAACGTCTTGCCGCTGTTTCATGCGCACGGCCTGATCTCCGGCCTCCTGACGGCGCTGGCGGCCGGCTCCAGCGTGATCTGCACCGAGGGATTCGACGCCTCCTCCTTCTTCGGCTGGATGCGGGAGCTGCAACCGACCTGGTACACGGCGGTGCCGACCATTCACCGCGCATTGCTGACGGCGGCGGAAGCGAACCCGGGCAGCGCCCGGCCGTCGTCGCTGCGCGTGATCCGTTCGGCCTCGGCCTCGCTCGCGCCAGCTCTTCTCGCCGGCCTCGAGACGACGTTCGGCGTCCCCGTGCTCGAGACCTACGGCATGACCGAGGCGGCCTCGCAGGTTGCGGCAAACCCGTTCGAGCTGCGCAAGGTCGGATCGGTCGGCCGCGCCGCAGGTCCCGAGATCGCGATCATGGACGAGGCGGGCCGCCCGCTCGCAAGCGGCGCGCATGGCGAGATCATGCTGCGCGGGCCGAACATGAGCCGGGGCTATTACAATGACGAGGCGGCGACGCGGGCCGCCTTCCGCAACGGTTGGTTTCGCACCGGCGACCTCGGCTATCTCGATGCCGACGGCTATCTCTTCATCGTCGGCCGCATCAAGGACGTCATCAACCGTGGCGGCCAGAAGATCTCGCCGCTGGAGGTCGAAGACGTCCTGCTCAGCCATCCGGCGGTGCTGGAGGCCGGAGTGTTCGCCTTCCCGCACGAGAAGCTCGGGGAGAACGTCGCTGCCGTCGTGGTGCTGCGGCAGAATTCCGATGTGACCTCCGACCAGCTGCGCCAGTTCGCACGAAAGCGGCTTGCAGCCTACAAGGTGCCGAGCGTGATCCGCAGCGTGGCCGGGCTGCCGAAGGGCGCCAGCGGCAAGGTCAAGCGCAACGCCCTCGGCGCGCTGATCGCAACCGTGGAGATGCGCGACGAGCGCCGGCTGCCGCGCAATGCGATGGAGACCGAGCTCGCCGGGATCTGGGCCGGCGTGTTGGAGCTGCCGCAGGTCGGCGCCGACCAGGACGTCGTCGCGCTCGGCGCGGATTCGCTGGCGGTGACGCAGATGCGCTCGCGCCTGCGCGATCGCTTCCACGTCGACTTCTCCTTCGAGGACATCTTCGATTGCCCCACGGTCGCCGCGCTCGCGGTCCGGATCGAGACCGCCGCAACCAGGCCTGAGGCGGCGCTGCCGGCCTGGCGCCGGCTTGCGGGCACCGACGCGCCGCTGTCGTTCCAGCAGCAGCGGATGTACGTGCTCTCGCGGCTCGACCCGACCCGCTACAATTACAACGTGGTCGAAATCGCCGTTCTCAAAGGCCCGGTCGACATCGCCGCGCTTGCCGCGAGCGTCACGGCGGTCTGTACGCGCCACGAGGTGCTGCGCTCGGTCTTCATCGAGCGCCAGGGCGAGCCGGTGCAGCATGTGCTGCCCTCGCAGCCGCGGATCGACCGCATCAAGCTCAAGCCCTGCGCTGCGGACAAGCGGCCCGCGATGATCCGGCGCAAGGCGCTCGAGCTTGCCCAGCATCCGTTCGACCTGGCGCGCGAGCCGCCCTTGAAGGTCACGCTGCTGTCGTTCGACAGGAGCAACCATGCGCTGGTGGTCAACGTCCAGCACCTCGCCACCGACGGCTGGTCGCAGCGACTGTTCTGGGAGGAGCTCGCCGCCCACTATGCCGCGGCGCGCAAGAAGCACCCGGCCGCCCTTCCTCCGCCCGCCTTCCAGTATCGCGACTTCGCGCTCTGGCAGCAAAGCTGGGCGCAGACGCCGGCGGCGAGCGAACAGCTCGCCTATTGGCGCACCCAGCTCGAGGGCCTCACCATGCTGCCGCTCCGGACCGACAGGCCGAGGCCTGAGGTCTGGCGCGGGCACGGCGCGCGGCACTATCTCGAGCTCTCCAACACGCTGTCCAGCGCGCTGCGAGCGCTGAGCCGGGACCAGGGCGTCACGCCGTTCATGACACTTCTTGCCGCGTTCCAGTGCCTGTTGTTCCGCCACACCGGGCATGAGGACGTCGCCACCGGATCGCTGATCGCCAACCGCAACCAGATCGAGAGCGAGCGCCTGATCGGGCTGTTCGCCAACACGCTGGTCCTGCGCAACGATTTTGGCGGCGATCCGAGCTTCGGCGAGATGTTGCGGCGGGTGCGGCAGGTCACGCTCGACGCCTACCGCAACCAGGACCTCCCGATCGAGGAGGTGCTGCGCGCATTGCAGATCGCGCGCCGCAGCGACGGCAATCCGCTGTTCCGGATCATGTTCATCCTCCAGAACGCCTCGATCGAGGCGGCACGCTTTCCCGGCCTCTCGACGCGGCGGCTGGAAGTCGATCCCAGGGTGGCGCGCTTCGACATCACGCTCGAACTGGTCGAGGCCGACGGGCGCTTCACCGGATTCTTCGAATACGCCACCGATCTGTTCGACGCCGCGACGATCGAAGGCATGGCCGCCCAGTTCAAGACGCTGCTCAAGGCCGCCATCGCCGATCCGGAGCAGCGCATCTCGCGCCTGCCGCTCCTGACCGGGACCGAACGCCGGCAATTGCTGGCGAAAGGCCGGGGCGTGCCGGCCAATTTCACCGCGCTCGGCAACTTGATCCAACGCTTCGACCGCCAGGCCGGGACAACGCCGAACGCCGTCGCGGTCTCGGACGGTCGCACGTCCCTGACCTATCGCGAGCTGGCGCGCCGCAGCCGGGCAGCCGCGCGCTGGCTGGCCCGGGAGGGCATCGGCGCCGAGAGCGTGGTTGCCTTGCTCGCGCATCGCGGGCCCGATTTGCTCGCCGCGATGATCGCAGTCCAGCGCGTCGGCGCGGCCTTCCTCAATCTCGATTCCGAACAGCCGGCGGCTCGGCTTGCGACCATCCTCGGATCGAGCTGTGCCCGTGTGCTGCTGGTCGGACGGGCCCAATCCGCCATGGTCGAGGCGCTGCTCGATCCGCTGGTCGCGCGCATCCAGGTCGCCGGGCTCGAGGACGCTCTCGCATCCGGATCGACGAAGCCGGCCCGCCCGGCCCGGCGCGGCGCGTCCAGCCTCGCTTATCTCATCTACACGTCCGGCTCCTCCGGCGCGCCGAAGGGCGTCATGATCGAGCAGCGTGGCCTCTCGAACCATCTGGCGTCGCTGATTGCCGAGCTCAAGCTGTCGGCCAGGGACGTGATCGCGCAGACCGCGCCGCAGAGCTTCGTCATCTCGGTCTGGCAATTCCTCGCCGGGCCGATGGTCGGCGCGCGCGTGCACATCTGCGGCAACGCGATCGTACAGGATCCGATCCTGCTGGCGCGGGAGATCGAGCGCGAGGACATCACGGTGCTCGAGATCGTGCCGTCGCTTCTGCGCGTCATTCTCGATCGCATGGACGAGGCGCGGGTCCGGCGTGCCTTCGCGAGGGTGCGGCTGCTGATCTCGACCGGCGAGCCGCTGCCGGTCGACCTCTGCCGCGCCTGGTTCGCCCGTTGCCCTGGCGTGCCGCTGATCAATGCCTATGGGGCGTCGGAATGCTCCGACGACGTCTCCCTGCATCGCCTGACCAAGGCGCCGGCGATCGCCGCGACCAACGTTCCGATCGGCGTGCCGCTGCCGAACACCCAGCTCCATGTGCTCGACGCACAGCTCCAGCCGCAACCTATCGGCGTGACCGGCGAGCTCTGCATCGCAGGCGCCGGTATCGGCCGCGGCTACATCAACGACCCCGCGCAGAGCCGGCAGCGCTTTCTGCCCGATCCCTTCTCGCGCAAGGCCGGCGGCCGGCTCTACCGGACCGGCGATCTTGCCCGACGCCGCGCCGACGGGACGATCGAATGTCTCGGCCGTGCCGACCATCAGGTCAAGGTCCGCGGCTATCGCGTCGAGCTCAAGGAGATCGAGAACGCGCTGGCCGGGCATCCAGGCGTGCGCGCCGGCATCGTCGAACCGCGCCGCGAGGCCGGCGGCGACGTCAAGCTGATCGCCCATGTCGTGGCAAATCCCGGCAGCCGGAGCAGCGCGAGCGAGCTGCGCGAATTCCTGAAGTCCCGGCTGCCCGGCCATGCCATCCCGTCCGCCTTCCTGTTCCTGGACCAGGTGCCGCTCAACGCCCATGGCAAGATCGACCGCTCGGCGCTGCTGGCGCCCGTCCAGCTGGAAACGTCCGTATCCGACGCCGCGGTCCCGGCGCGGCGCTTCACCGAGAAGGTGCTTTCCGACATCTGGGTCGACCTGCTGAAGGCCGAGAGCATCGGTGTCACTGACAATTTCTTCGATCTCGGCGGCCACTCGCTGCTGGCCGGGCAGGTCATGGCGCGCGTCGCGCGAGCGCTCGGCGTGTCGCTGCCGATCAAGACCATCTTCGAGGCGCCGACGATCGCAGAACTCGCCCGGCGGGTCGACGAGGCCGTGGCGGCGAAGCCGCACAACCCTGCCGCAAACGTGCGGCGCCTGGCTGAGGGCGGGCCTCCCGCGCCTTCCATCGCGCAGGACCAGATGCTGCGTTTCGAGCGGAAGCTGCCGGGACTGCCGCTGTTCAACCTGCCTTTCGCCTTCCGTCTGGAGGGCCCGCTCGATTCGGCCGCCCTGGGCAGGGCGATCGACGACGTCGTGCGCCGGCACGAAGCGCTGCGGACCGCGTTCGCCTGGAACGGCGATGAGCCCGAAAGCCGCATCGCCGCGTCGCGCACTCTCCGCCGGGTCATGACCATCGAGACGATCGGCGACGGTCGTCCCCATAACAACAAGCGGCGCAAGGCGCTCGAGTTCAGGAAGGTCAATCTCCTGATCCAGCAGGAGACTTGTACTGCGATCGACACCACGCGGGCGCCGCTGCTGCGCGCCCGGTTGTTGCGACTCCACGACGAGGACCACGTGCTGCTGCTGACGCTGCATCACGCCATCGTCGATGGCTGGTCGATCGGCGTACTGTTCGAGGAAGTGTCGCACCGCTATGCCGCACTGGCCGGCTATCCCTCGGCCCCGCTGCCGGAGCCGCCGCCGGCCTTCTCGGATGTCGCACGCTGGCAGCGCTGGTGGTGCGGCACCGACGCCGCGCACCGGCAGGCTGCCGACTGGATCGAGAATTTGCGCGGAGCGGGCCCCCTGTTCGACGGCGAATCGAGCCCGGGCGTGTCGACCGGGAACCATCCGGTCAGCCTCGATCACGGATTGGTCAGCCGGCTGACGGCGTTCGCCGGACAGCACAATGCCACGCTTTTCATGTGCCTGCTCACGGGCCTGAAGGCCATGCTACTGGCCCGGACCGGCCGCACCGACATTGCGGTCGCAACCGCCATGGCCGATCGTGGCCAGCCGGACACCGAGCGGATCATCGGCCCGTTCGAGAACACGGTGATCGTCCGCACGACAATCACGCCGGATCTGTCGTTCGCGCAAGGTTTGGCGCGGGTGCGCCGGAGCGTGCTCGAGGCGCATGCACGGCAGGAACTGCCGTTCGAGATCCTGGCCGACCGGTTGGAGCAGGAGGGGATCGATCCGGCCTCGCTGCTCCAGGTCTATTTCACGCTGCAGAATCCGCTGCGCCGGCCGCTCGACCTGCCGGATCTCGCGACAACATCGACCGGCAACGTCGCGCGCGAAGGCCAACCGGTGCTGCCGATCGACCAGACCAGGTTGTCGCTGATGCTCAAGGAACGCCCGACCGGCATCACCGGCTCGTGCAATTACAAGCGCGATTTGCTCGATGGCCGGGAGGTCGGCGAATGGATGGATGATCTCGTCGCGTTGCTGACGGCGGCTACCGCGCAACCCAACGCACCGCTCGACCGGTTGCTCGCGAGCAGGGCCGCGTGAACCGGGGCTCCGTACGGACGACGACCTGCGCAAAGCTGTGAATGTTCAAGTTGCACCTTGATTATTTGGCGTACCCGAGCAAGATTATTCGCACCTTTTGATTTGGACGATTATTTTTGAACCGGGGGAGTGATATGGGTTTCAGCAAATTTACCAAGAAGACCTCGCTTAGCGAGGAGGACCGCAAGGCGCTGCAAGAGCTTCTCGATTTCGAAAAGAAGAAGCTCCAGCAGGCGCTGGCCGATGTCGAAGCGAGCATTAAGGCTCTGCGCGCGTCCAAGAAGAAATCCAAGAAGAAGAAGAACAAGTAGGCTCGTCGGTCGGGGACGCCGTACGATTCGTCGCGGATCGGCCGTTGCTTGTGGGGATTGGGGTCTCGCACAAGCTTGCGCCTGTAAACCGGCCTGCAAATCGACAAGAAGTCGCCTGGATGGACCGCTAGAAACGGTCCTCCCGGCTGATTCTTGCGCAGCTGTTTCTTCCGTCGGGGACCGGGGATTTTGCCTCGCCTGACGCCATGGGCCCAATTGATGCCAGACGACAGAATCGAACTCTTTGTCGGGCTGATCGAGACCATTGACGCGCCGGGCGCGGTCGAGGCCTGCCGACGCCTGCTCTCGGTCGACGAACGGGCCCGGGCCGATCGCTTCGTGTTCGAGCGGCATCGGCGGCAATACATATTCGCGCACGCCATGTTGCGCCTGGCGCTGTCGCAGAGCGCCTCCAACGTCGCGCCCACCGACTGGTCGTTCGGCGCGGGCCGCTATGGCCGGCCCTTCGTCGCAGCGCCGAAGACCTCGACCGCACTGCACTTCAGCCTGTCGCATGCCGACGGCTGCGTCGCCTGCGTGGTGTCGCGGCACGAGGCCGTCGGTGTGGACGTCGAAACCGTGTCGCGGCGCGTCGCGCCGCTCTCCACCGCGCTTCGCTTCTTCGCGCCGGAGGAGGTCGAAACGCTGCGAGGGCTGCCGGAGCCCGCGGCGATCGAGCGCTTTTTCGACTATTGGACGCTCAAGGAGGCCTATCTCAAGGCCAGGGGCTTCGGACTGAATTTGCCGCTCGACGCCTTCGCGATGCAGGTGTCACGCGACGCCATCGAGATCAGCTTCAAGCCCGACATCGCCGACGATCCGGGCGGCTGGCGGTTCTCGCTCTGCTCGCCTTCGCCCTCGCATCGCCTCGCGATCGCCGACGGCTCGCGCAAGGACGGCGGCCTTCCAATCAGCCGTCATGCCTGGCCGCTCCGGGAAGCGGCGGAATGACTCGGCCGCGGCTGCGTGTCGTTTGCGCTCGGGGAGAAGCGAGAAACCTCACCGCGCTTCTTCGAAGCCTGCGAGCACCGACGTCAGGTTGGCGCCGAGAATGTCCGAGAGATAGCCGCCCTCCTGCACGAGCACGGTCGGCAAGCCCATCTTCGCGATGGCCTGGCCGATGCGGCGGAAGCCGGGGGTGGTAACGGCAAGGCCTTTCAGCGGATCCTGCTCGGAGGCATCGAGGCCGAGTGCGATGACGAGCGCTCCGGGCGCGAAGGACTCGATCGCCTTGCGCGCGAGGTCCAGCGCCCGCATGTAGCCGTCATCGCCGGTGCCGATGGCCAGCGGGATGTTGAGATTGGTCCCGAGGCCGGGTCCCTCGCCGCGCTCATGCGCATAGCCCCACACGAAGGGATAATACGCGACCGGATCGGCATGAATCGAGATCGTGTAGACGTCGGGCCGGGCGTAGAAGATGCCCTGCGTGCCGTTGCCATGATGCACATCGACGTCGAGGATGACGACGCGCTCGTGCTTCTGCCGCAGATGCGCCGCCGCGATCGCGCTGTTGTTGAGGAAGCAGAAACCGCCGGCCATGTCGCGATAGGCGTGATGGCCGGGCGGACGGCAGAGTGCGTAGACCGCGTCCTCGCCATCCATCACCATCTGCGCGGCGGTGACCGCGACGTCCGAAGCGGCGCAGGCCGCGGCCCACGTGCCCGGACCGATCGGCGCTGCGGTATCGGCGGTGTGCCAGCCGAGCTTGCCGACGATATGGGTCGGATAGGTCGCGGCATGGCGCACCGGGTGGATATTGCCGATCATCTCCGGGCCGGAAGCCGAGTGCGGTCCAGGCCTCCCAGGCTTCGCTCAGGAACGACAGATATTCCGGGCTGTGAACGCGCGCGCGCGGACCCTGCCCGAATGTCTGGGGCTCGACCAGTTGATGCTTGCCGTCCTTCAGGCCCTTGAGCAGGCGATCGGCGCGCTCCGGCTGCTCGGTGGTGCGCTTGACGACGCCGCGCACCAGGAAGAATTGCGGATCGTGGCTGCGGTGCAGTTCGCTATGGACGGCTTTCACTCAAACACTCCGTGGTCGCTCTGGCACTCTGGTTCGACGCGTTTTCTTTACGCGAACCGGTGTCCACTTCGCTCCAAAACGCTCTGATACCACGGATGTCTTGATCCCCGCGGCGGCCAGATGCAAGCAAGAAGAATGCCGCACCTCTTGCGGGGGAGCTTGATCGCAGCAACGAGCGAGGCGCACTCCCTCTCCGCTTGCGGGCAGGGCAATCGCATATGGGAGCGATCTCGCCTGTGGCCATCCTTCGAGACGCCCGCCGTTGGCGGGCCCTCAGGATGAGGACCGCATGCGCTTCGCTGGTTTCAACGGGCGCCGGTGTCGCTTAGCCTCACCCTGAGGGACCGCGAAGCGGTCGTCTCGAAGGGCGAGGCGCGCGCTCAGGTCTTTCAAAAACCCATATGCGATTGCCCTGCGCTTGCGGGAGAGGGTTGGGGAGAGGATGTTTCCACAACGGGACAATCCCTAAGAGGAGAGAGCCCTCACCCGCGCCTTCGGCGCGACCTCTCCCGCAAGCGGGAGAGGTGAGCCACCCGCAACAGCGGTTTCAACGTGAAGTCATCGCTAGCAGCGCCCGCGCTGGAGGCAATGCTCGCGGCCCGGCTGGTCGGTGCGGAACGCCTCGATGAAGCCGCCCTGGCGCTGGGTGACGAAGACGGTCTTGCCGTCGCTGCCGCCGAAGGCGAGGTTGGTCGGCTCCTTGGCCTTCAGCGGTATCTCCCGCTCGACGGCGCCATTGGGCTTCACCAGCGCGATCGTGCCCTTGAGGATGCGCGCGACATAGAGACGGCCGGCAACGTCGGTACGCAGGCCATCGACCGTGTCGGGCTGAAACGCCTTGACCAGCTTGGCGGCCGTCAATTGATTGCCGTTGATCGCGTAGGACCAGATCTGGCCGCTGCTGGATTCCCCGACATAGAGTGTTTTGCCATCAGGGCTGAGATCGATGCCGTTGGTGGTGCCCATCGCACGCGGCGCCGACATCACTTGTCCCTGCACCGTGCCGTCCGCCCCTCTGGCAATCCGCCAGATGTGGCCTTCCCTGCCCTTCCAGTTCGGATCGCTCGCATAGATGGTGCCGTCGCGCGCAATGGTGATGTCGTTGGGCTGGTTCATTTCGTCGGAGCGGAACCAAACGGCCGGCAAGGTCGCGCCCTTGGGGATCGCGAAGATGCTGTGCTTCTTGTAGTCGGCGATGAACATCGTACCGCTGCGATCGAACCGGATGGCGTTGCCGATGCTGCCTTCGGGGAGCGTCGTGAACAGTTCCGACGCAGTGCCGCCGGCGGGCAGCCTGCCGATGGTGCCGGGCTTGCCGAGATTGACGACGAAAAGGTTGCCGTCGAGATCCGCGGCGGGCCCCTCGATGCCAAACGTGTATTCGCCCGGGGGCGATACCTGCGCGCTTTCGAACAGCTTCGTCTCCGCCCGCGCGGACGACGCCGCGACGACGAGAACGATGCTACTGCACAGGCACCAGAAATTCCTGCCGAATGTAGTAGCCATCGCCGTCGGTGCACTCGCCGTTCAGATAGGGATCGGCCGGCCGGAAGAATCGGCTGAAGCCGGGTTTGTCTACAGCGCTCCTTTGTGTCACGACGACGAAGTTGGCGGCCGGTATTTCGCCGCATTCCTTGCCGGTCCTTGAAAAGAACTTGCGCTGCGGCGGGCCGGGCTTGATCCGCATCCGCGTGCCCGGAACCATTCTTGCGACCAGCAGGTCAGCATTGTCCAGCAGCCGCGTATAACCCGGCTCGCTCTTCGGCAAGCCCTCGCCACCTGGCGGCATCAGCTTCTCCGCGCCCAAGCCGCGCAGGCGCGTGCGCAGCTTGCCGGCATCGGGATCCCCGGGATAGATCCAGCCGTCCTGCGACAGCATGAAACGGAGCACGGCTCCGTCCTTCTCCGCCTCCGCCTGGCCCGGCTTCAAGCCGAAATCGGAATGGCAGCCGACGCAGTGCCTCTCGACCAGGCCTTTGCGCAAGCCCGTGAGCCGGGCGCTGTTCTGGGCGTCCCGGGCGACGAAGGCCGCGAGCTGGTCGATCATGGCCTGGCTGCGCGCATCGCACGGCAGCGACACCGGAGCTTCGCCCACCGCGCGGTCGATGCGGATCACGGTCTTGTTCTTGTCCTCGACCAGCCAGATCGCGCCGTCCTCGGCGACCGTCATGCCGACCGGCGCGCCTTGCGGCCGCGCGCCGTTGACGCGGTGCCAGCCGGCAATCAGCTCCTCGAACGGGGCGGCGGCGACCTCGCCGGCATCGGTCTGGAAGCTGCGCGTCGGATCGGCCGCGCAACTGACGTGATAGATCACGGGGGCTGGGGCAGGCTTGGGAAAGCCGCGATCGTCGACATCATAGACGAGCAGCCGGCTTCCGGTTGGACGATAGCCGTGCAGGCCGACCAGCAGCCTGCCCTCCAGCTCCGGAAATCTGGCTCCGCGATAATATAGCATCGCCAGCGGCGCACCGTGCGGCGGTAGCAGCGAGAGCGGCGCCTTGTAGAGCGGATTGGCGGTGCAGAGCGACTTGTAGACCCCGGATTGCAGCACGCGCTTGAACTCGGGACTCGGCGTCGACAGGTCGTGGCAATAGGGCCAGCCATAATGCCTGCCCTGCTCGATTGCGTTGATCTCCTCGTTCGGCTCGAAGATGTCGGGCAGATCGCGGCCGTTCTCGCCCTGCAGGAAAGCGTAGCCGGCATCCGGAAACATCGGGTGCAGCGCCAGCGCCATCGAGTTGCGCAGGCCGCGCGCATAGACGGTGTGCGGCGGATCGGGGTCGCCCGGCTTCAAGGCCGGAAAGACACCGCCCGCCGGCGGCGTAAACAGCCAGATCGAAGCCAGGGCAGACCCGCCCTCGGCCGCCGCACAAGGTCTTGTGATCGGCGGCGGCGTAACGCAATCGTCGCTGTGCGAGCCGACATTGACGAACAGCCGGCCGTCGCGGTCGAACACGAACTGCTTGAGAGGATGCGCGCTCTCGTCCAGCCTCGTACCATCCGGCAGCGTGATCCGCCGCCCGGGCATGTGGCGGATGATGGTCTCGACCGCACTGCGTGGATTGTCCGCGAGCGGATCGAACCGGAAGATCGTCTCCGCAGTCGACGCATAAAGCTTCCTGTCCGGGCCGACGACGAGGCCGAACGGATATTCGAGGCCCGTCAGCAGCTCCTTGACGCGTTGCCCCGGCGCCGCGCGCGGATCGAGCAGCAGCAGCCGGCCGTCGGTGCGGCCCCAGCCGCCCATGTCGGCGACCGCGAACAGGTCGCGACCGGGCAGCTGGACGATGGAGCGCGGAAATTTGAGGCCGTCCTCTTCGCTGGCGACGAGGCCGGCGCAAAATCCCGCCTTCATGTCAATCAGGATCCTGGGAAAGGCGAGATCGCCGCTGCCGCAAACGTCCGTGCCGATCGCATAGCCGCTCTTTCTGATCGGCTCGGAGCGGGCTGGAGCGATGCCCAGCAGCGTGGCGGCGAAAAAAATCCCAAGGACGACCGCCCCCTGCAGGCGCAGACTTCTCCGTTCGCGCTCGAATGTGAACTGGTTCACGCCTAACCCGACCTTGTTCCACGACGCCGCAGCGCCGGCCAGCCATCACCCGCCTGTGATAAAACCAGTGACGGCCTTGGCGGCGACCAATCTCCGTAAATTCCCTGACCGGGTTCAACCCGAATGTTTCGCGAATGCCTCGGGTGGTATCGATTTGCCGCTCCCAATCGCTCCCAATAGGAGACGCATATGGTCCAGGTCTTTTTTCACTGCTCCAGCACCGAGGGTACGCTGATCGACCGCTCCGGCGCGGCCGTGTCCAACCTGACCGAGGCCCGCGACCGTGCCGCCCAGATCATGCAGTCGATGATCCTGACGCCGAGCAATGAAGACTGGCGCGATTGGGTGATCCATGTCAGCGGCGACGACGGCGAGGAGATTTTCGATCTCCCCTTCACCGCGATGCTCGGCAAGCCGCATTGAGGTGATGTCATGCTGCTCGCTTCCTTGAGCCTGCTACGCCAGCCCCTGAGCTTCGTCGCCACCAAATGGCAGATGCTGATCCGCGTCGCGGGTAATCCCTATCGCCCCGAGCTGCACTACATGCGCGGGCCCGGCCCCAAATGGCGGGCCAAGTTTCAGGCCAGCCGGCTGGACCGCCTGCGCTGAGCGCAGAGACTTCACCGCCTTCCCTGACAGGTTGGCCTCTCTCCAGTCGTCATGCCCGGGCGGGACGAGCAGAGTACGCGTACCCTGCTCACCTGCCCGTAAACCTTGCCTTGCGCTTCTCGATGAAGGCGTTGCGGCCTTCGATGGCGTCTGCGCTCTTGCGGATCGCGGCCTGGAGCTCGATCTCGCGGCGGAACTGGGCTTCATAGGTGGAGTGCTCGCTCTCCTCGACCAGCGCGCGCGTTGCGACCAGAGCGCGCGTCGGGCCCTCGGCGAGGCGGCGGGCCAGACCAAGGGCCTCATCCATCAGCTTGGCATCGTCGACGACCTGCCGCACCAGCCCAATCTCCTGGGCCCGTTCCGCGGTCAGCGGCTCGTTGAGCAGCATCAGCTCGAGCGCGCGTTGCCGGCCGATCAGCCGCGGCAAGAGCCAGGTCGAGCCGAGATCGGGGACCAGCGCGATGCGGCTGAACACCTGGATGAAGCTCGCCGACCGCGCCGCGACGATGATGTCACCGGCCATGGCGAGGCTGAAGCCACCGCCCGCCGCGACGCCGTTGACGGCAACAACCACGGGCACCCGGCATTCGCGAAGCGCCTTGAAGGCCGGCCAGTAAAAGCGCATCACGCCGCCGGCGATGTCCTCGCCGAGCGCCTCGGCGGCCTTCAAATTCTGTCCTGAGCAAAATCCCCGCCCGGCGCCCGTGAGGATCAGCGCGCGGATGGCTTGGTCCCCCGTCATTTCGCCGACAGCGGTGGCAAGTGCGCCGAGCAGGTCCGGCGTCATCGCGTTCAAGCTGGCCGGCTCGTCGAGCGTCAGGATTCCGACCGCGCCATCCCGCGCCTGTTTCACACCAGCCATGCCGCGCCTCCCTTTCCATGTTCTCGTTGGCGGCAATGTGCCATGGTCCGCGGGCTTCGCCAATTGCGGAGCTTGAACCTCAGTGCATCGACGCAACTGAATCCAGAGATCAAGACGACATCATGCCCCATCAGTTCAGCCTCAATCAAACCGTCCGCAAGCCCGCCGTCGTGTCGAAGGGCGGCATCGTCGCCTCGCAATCGCGGCGCGCGGCTGAAATCGGCGCACAGGTGCTGGCGGCGGGCGGCGACTGCGTCGATGCGATCGTGGCAACCACCATGGCGCTGAACGTGCTGGAGCCCTGGAACAGCGGTCTCGGCGGCGGTGGTGCGATGGTGCTCTACCGCGCCAAGGAAAATCGCCATGAGGTGATCGACTACGGCATGTGCGCGCCGCAAAGCCTGCGCGCTTCCGACTATCCGCTGAGCGGCGACGGCGCCGTCTCCGACCTGTTCCCCTGGCCGCGGGTGAAGGACGATCGCAACATCCACGGTCCCGGCGCGATTGCCGTCCCCGGCGTCGTCGCCGGCATGGAAGAAGCGCATCGCCGCTACGCCAGGATGCCGTGGAAGGATCTCGTCACGCCGGCGGCCAGTCTCGCCGGCGAAGGCCTCCTGGTCGATTGGTGGACGACGGCGACGATCGCGGGCTCGGCCGCCGATCTCAGGCGCTATCCGGCAAGCGCTGCGGCGTACCTGAAGGACGGCCTGCCGCCGAGCGCGCCGTGGGGCATCAAGGCCGAGACGCGGTTGCCGCAGGACATGATGAAAGCCACGCTGTCGCATCTCGCCGAAGCCGGACCGCGCGACTTCTACCAGGGCGATCTCGCCAGGAGCATCGCTTCCGACATCAAGGCTGACGGCGGTTCGCTGTCGGTCGAGGACCTCGCCGCCTTCCGCGCGCATTTGCGCGAGCCGCTGGCGATTCCGTACCGCGACGGCAAGGTGTATGCGACGCCGGAGCTCACGGCCGGTCCCACCATGGCGCACGCGCTGCGCCTGCTGCAGCAGAGCTTGAGGCCCGCAGGCGCGCCGGATGCCGGCGCCTACGTCGAATACGCGCTCGCCTTGCAAGCGGCCTTCCGCGAGCGGCTCAAGGACATGGGCGATGCCGACGGCAAGCGCTCGCTCGGCGCCGAATATCTGGCGCCGGCCTGCACCACCCATTTCTCGGTGGTCGACCGCCACGGCAACATCGCGGCGGTGACGCAGACGCTGCTCTCGTCGTTCGGCTCGCGCTATGTGACACCGCACACCGGCATCACCATGAACAACGGCATCATGTGGTTCGACCCGACGCCGGGCACGACCAACTCGCTCTCGCCCGGCAAGCGCTGCCTGTGCAACTACACGCCCGTCATCGCCGAGACCGGGGACGGCAAGCGCCTTGCCATCGGCGCCTCCGGCGGTCGCCGCATCCTGCCGTCGGTGATGCAGCTCGTCTCCTTTGCACTGGATTACGGCATGGACCTGGACGCCGCCATCCATCAGCCCCGCATCGACGCCAGCGAGGGCGCGGTGGTGATCGGCGATGCCCGCCTGCCGGCGGACGCCCGCAAAGCCTTGGCCGCGCGCTTCGACTACGAAGAGAGCCGGGTCCAGGCCTTGCCGCAGAAATTCGCCTGCCCGAGCGTGGTGATGCGCGAGGGCGAGACGAATTCGGGCGCGGTCGAGATCTTCCAGCCGTGGGCCGACGCAGTCGTGGAAGCTTGAGCGCGAGGCATCGCTGCGCGATTCTGCCAGCGCGCGTTGAGTTATCGCGCAATCACGCATCGTCATGCGAGGAGCCCTTGCGACGAAGCAATCCAGACTGTTTCCGTGAAGGGATCATGGATTGCTTCCGCCTTCGTCAACGGCTTCGGCGGACAAGTCGCTTCGCTGGAATGACGGAATAAAGCCTTATCCGAACCGGTGATTATACCTGTCCACCGTCAGCGCATTGACGTCGATGTCCGGCTTCTTGCCCGAGAGCATGTCGGCGAGGACGCGTCCCGAGCCGCAGGACATGGTCCAGCCCAGCGTGCCGTGGCCGGTGTTGAGGTGGAGATTGGCGTATGGGGTCGGGCCGATCACGGGTGGGCCGTCGGGCGTCATCGGCCGCAGGCCGCTCCAGAACGTCGCCTGGGCGAGATCGCCGCCGCGCGGGAACAGGTCGCTCAGCGAGTGATCGAGCGTGGCGCGGCGCGCGTCGTAAAGCTTGTTCGAGAAGCCCGAGATCTCGGCGGTGCCGCCGACGCGGATGCGGTCGCCGAGGCGGGTGATCGCGACCTTGTAGCTCTCGTCCATCACGGTCGATTCCGGCGCGCCGGAGGGATCCTTGATCGGCACCGTGATCGAATAGCCCTTTACCGGATAGACCGGCAGCGAGATGCCGAGCGGCGCGACGAGCCGCGACGACCAGCTGCCGAGCGCGAGCACGTAAGCGTCCGCCTGCAAAAGGCCGGCGCTGGTCGCGACGCCGCTGACGCGGGCGCCCTCGGTGTCGATGCGATCGATCGAGGTGTTGAACAGGAAGCGCACGCCGAGCGCCTGGGCATGCTTGGCCAAGGCCTGCGTGAACATGTGGCAGTCGCCGGTCTCGTCCTGCGGCAGGCGAAGGCCGCCGACGAACTTCTCCTTCACGCCTGATAGAGCCGGCTCGACCGCGATGCAGCCCTCGCGGCTCAGCACCTCGAAGGGCACGCCGTACTGCTTGAGCACGGCGATGTCTTCGGCCGTGCCGTCGAGCTGGGCCTGGTAGCGAAACAGCTGCAGCGTGCCTTGCGAGCGCTCGTCATACTGGATGCCGATGTCGCGGCGCAGATCGCGCAAGGCATCGCGGCTGTATTCCGCGATCGGGATCATCCGGCTCTTGTTGATCGCGTAACGCTCACTGGTGCAATTGCGCAACATCTTGAGCAGCCAGACCCACATCACGGGATCGAGCTTTGGCCGGATCACCAGCGGGCCGTGCTTCATCAAAAGCCACTTGACCGCCTTCACCGGCACGCCGGGACCCGCCCAGGGCGAGGAATAGCCGGGCGAAACCTCGCCGGCATTGGCGAAAGAAGTCTCCAGTGCCGGCTCCGGCTGGCGGTCGACGACCGTCACCTCATGGCCGGCACGCGCGAGGTAGTAGGCAGAGGTGACACCGATGACACCGCTGCCGAGGATCAGAACTTTCACGCTTCGTCAAACTCCCGCGGCATCACGCTCGCCGCTGCAAGGAAACAACCCGCAAGGGCGAGAGCAATTATCAGGCCACCCGCTTGATGGCGTCGCCGAGGATCGAGACCATCTGGTCGATGTGGCTCTTCTCGACGATGAGCGGAGGCGACATCGCGACGGAGTCGCCGCCGGTGCGAAGGTAGAGGCCGTTGTTGAAGCAATCGACCAGCATGTCGTAGCCGCGCGCGCCCACCACGCCGTCACGCGGTGCGAGCTCGACCGCGCCCATCAGGCCACAATTGCGGATGTCGACGACGTTCGGCAGGCCTTTGAGCGAATGCAGCGCATCGCGCCAGTACTCTGCGAGCGAGCTACCTCGCGTGAGCAGGCCCTCGTCCTTGTAGATGTCGAGGGTCGCGATGCCCGCGGCGCATGCCACCGGATGCGCCGAATAGGTGTAGCCGTGGAACAACTCGATCTGGTTCTCCGGGCCGTTCATCATGCCGTCGTAGACCTTGCGGCTCGCGAACACCGCGCCGCAGGGCACGGTGCCGTTGGTGATGCCCTTGGCCGTCGTCATCAGGTCCGGCGTGACGCCGAAGAAGTTGGCGGCGAACGGCGTGCCGAGGCGGCCGAAGCCGGTGATGACCTCGTCGAAGATCAGGAGAATGCCGTGCTTGTCGCAGATCGCGCGCAGGCGCTGCAGATAGCCCTTCGGCGGCGGCAGCACCGCGGTCGAACCCGGCACCGGCTCGACGATGACGGCGGCGATCGTCTCCGCGCCGTGCAGGGCGACCAGACGCTCGAGATCGTCGGCGAGCTCGGCGCCATGCTCGGGCAGGTCCTTGGCGAAGGCGTTGCGGGAGAGATCATGGGTGTGGCGGATGTGGTCGACGCCCGGGAGCAGGGTGGTGAAGGCACGGCGGTTGGCGACCATGCCGCCGACCGAGGTACCGCCGAAGCCGACGCCGTGATAGCCGCGCTCGCGGCCGATCAGGCGGGTGCGGCTGGCCTGGCCGTTGGCGCGGTGATAGGCGAGCGCGATCTTCAGCGCGGTATCGACCGATTCGGATCCGGAATTGGTGAAGAAGACGCGGTCGAGGCCATCAGGCGCGATCTCGGCGAGCCGCTCCGCGAAGTCGAACGCCAGCGGATGGCCCATCTGGAACGACGGCGCAAAGTCGAGCGTCATCAGCTGCCGCTCGACGGCGGCGGCGATCTGCCTGCGGCCGTGGCCGGCATTGACGCACCAGAGTCCGGCGGAGCCGTCGATCACCTGGCGGCCGTCGACGCTGGTGTAGTACATGCCCTCGGCCGAGGAGAACAGGCGCGGCGACTTCTTGAACTGCCGGTTGGCCGTGAACGGCATCCAGTACGAATCGGTCTTGATGGTGTTCGGAATCTGATGAAGGGTCACGGCCGCGCTCCTTTGCTGATCCGACAGCTGAGACACGGTTTCGGAACCGCAACAAGTCCTTTTCTGGTGACCTGCAAGCCATTGATTCGACTTGGCCCGTCGGTCCATATTTGCGCGATCCGCAACACCTGCAACAGGGGCCAGGGCCATGAGCGTCGACATCGGTGGACGGCTGCGATTCATCCGGGCGCGCCACAAGCTGTCGCAGCGCGAGCTCGCCAAGCGTGCGGGCGTCACCAATTCGACGATCTCGCTGATCGAATCCAACCAGATGAATCCTTCGGTCGGCGCGCTCAAGCGCATCCTCGACGGCATCCCGATGGGGCTCGCGGAGTTCTTCGCGCTGGAGCCGGAAAGCCGACGCAAGATCTTCTACCGCGCCGAGGAGCTGACCGAAGTCGGCAAGAAGCCGATCTCGTACCGGCAGGTCGGTGACAATCTGTTCGGCCGCAGCCTGCAGATCCTGAAGGAGCGCTATGAGCCCGGCAGCGACACCGGACGCGTGCACCTCGTCCATGACGGCGAGGAAGGCGGCATCGTGATCTCGGGCAAGCTCGAGGTCACGGTCGAGGACGAGCGACGCATCCTCAACCCGGGCGATGCCTATTACTTCGAGAGCCGCCGGCCGCATCGCTTCCGCTGCGTCGGCGGCAAGCCGTGCGAGGTGATCTCGGCCTGCACGCCGCCGACCTTTTGAAAGCAAGATCGGCGCGTCCCGCGCGGTTCGTTCACCTCTCCCGCTTGCAAGCGGGAGAGCGAGCGCACCTCCATCGTTGCAGCGATGCCGCCATTCAGCCGCGCTTTAGAGCTGCGTCAGCAGCTGCTCGATCCGGATCGGGAATTTACGCACGCGTATGCCGGTCGCATGCCAGACCGCGTTCGCGACCGCGCCGGCGCTGCCGGTGATTCCGATCTCGCCGACGCCCTTGATGCCGAGCGCATTCACATGCGGATCGTGCTCCTCGACCGTGATGACGTCGAGCGGCGGCACGTCGGCATTAACAGGGACATGATACTCGCCGAGATTGGCATTCATGATCCGGCCGGTGCGCCGGTCGGTGATGGCCTCCTCGTGCAGCGCGAACGACATGCCCCAGATCATGCCGCCGAACAGCTGGCTCTGCACCATGCGCGGGTTGACGATGCGCCCGGCGGCGAAGGCGCCCACCATGCGGGTGACGCGGATCTGGCCGAGATCGGGATCGACCTTCACCTCCGCGAACACCGCGCCGTGCGCATGCATCGCATATTGCTCCATCGCCGCGGGGTCGGCCGCGCCGGTGCCGCGCGCCTCGACCTCGGCGATGCCGGCGCGTGCGAGGATCTCGGCATAGCTCTCGCTCCGGCTCTCGTCGTCGCGACGGATCAGCCTGCCGTCGCGTGCGATAACGCCGGCGTTGCCGGCGCCGAACAGCGGCGAGCGCTCGTCGTTCGTGGCGAGATCGGCAAGCTTTGCGATCACGGCGGCACCGGCGCTGTGGATCGCAGCGCCGGCCGTTGCCGTGTGCGCTGAGCCGCCGGCGATGCCGGCATCGGGAAGATCCGACGAACCTGCCTTGAAGTCGACGCGATCGATATCGAGCCCGAGCTCATCGGCCGCGATCTGCGCCAGCGCCGTCCAGGCGCCCTGCCCCATGTCGTGCGCGCCGATCTCCATCACGCCGGAACCGTCGCGGCGGATCGCGGCGCGGGCTTCGGCCTGGAACATCAGCGCGGGGAACGTTGCGGTGCCCATGCCCCAGCCGACCAGAAGGCCGCCCTCGTCACGCATCTTCCGCGGCTGGAGCGCGCGCTTTGCCCAGCCGAAGCGCTCGGCGCCCTGTTCGTAGCAGGCACGCAGCGCCTTCGACGAAAACGGCTTGCCGGTGATCGGCTCGACCTCGGCATAGTTCTTGAGGCGGAAGGCGAGCGGATCCATGCCGCAGGCCCAGGCCATCTCGTCGATGGCGCTTTCCAGCGCGATCGAGCCGGTCGCCTCGCCCGGCGCACGCATGAACAGCGGCGTGCCGGTGTTGACCCGCACCGCGTCGTGCGCGGTGCGGATCGCCGGCGCCGCGTAGAGCGTGTGCGAGACGTCGGCGGCGGGCTCGTAGAAATCGTCGAACGTGCTCGACACGGTCCGCGCATGGTGATCGAGCGCGGTCAGGCGCCCTTCGCCGTCGGTGCCGAGGCGCAGGCGCTGGCGCGTCGGCGCGCGATGGCCGACCGGGCCGTACATCTGCTCGCGGCGCAACACCAGCTTGACCGGCTTGCCCACGAGCTTGGCTGCCATGATACCGAGAACCGGCGGACCGCCCATTAGCCCCTTCGAGCCGAAACCGCCGCCGAGGAAGGGACTGCGGATGTGAATCTTGTCGTGCGCGATGCCGAACAATTCGGCCGCGCGCGCAAGCGACAGCATCAGCCCCTGGGTCGGCATGTCGATCTGCAGATGGTCGCCGTCCCAGGCAACGACGATGGAATGCGGCTCCATCGCGTTGTGATATTGCGGCGGCGTCTCGTAGACGGCATCGATCTGCTTCTCGGCGGAAGCAAGACCCGTCTCGATGTCGCCGTGGTGATGCTCGGAGGGATTGCCGACACCGACGACCGGCGGCACGAAACTCTCGCCGGCGTCGAGGCCGACCAGCGGAGGCAGCGTCTCGTAGCGCGGCGCGAGCAGCCTCGCGCCCTCCGTCGCGGCCTCCAGCGTCTCGGCGATCACGACTGCGATCGGCTGGTTGGCATAGCGCACCTCGTTGCTGTGCAGCGCTTCCATCCGGAACACGAACGGGTTGGTCTTGATCTCCGGGTCGATCGCGAGCTGCGGCTTGTGGTCCGGCGTCATGACGTCGACGACGCCGGGGTGGCCCTTGGCCGCGGCGACATCGAGCGAGACCACGCGGCCGCGCGAAATGCTGGACGCGGCGATCACCGCAAACAGCATCCCGGGCGGATGATTGTCCGCGGCATAGGTCGCCTGTCCCGTGACCTTGAGGATGCCGTCACGGCGTGTCAGCGGCTGGCCGATGTTCGAGCCGTGCCTGAGATGGGCCGGCGCGCTGGTCAGGTTGAGCTCAGGCATGGATGACTCCGGAGGTCGAGGCAAAGGGAGAAGCCGGCAGCGCGGGAATACGCGCAGGCGTGCCGGCGGCGGCGAGCAGCAGCGCGCGCACGACGATGCGGCGCGCGAGCTCGATCTTGAAGGCGTTGTCGCCGGACGGCTTTGCATCGGTGAGCGCGCGCCAGGCCGCCTCCTGGAACGCGTCGACCGTGGGCGCAACGTTCCTGAGCACGTCCTCGGCACCACGCGCGCGCCAGGGCTTTGCGGCGACGCCGCCGATCGCAAGCCGCGCCTCCGCGATCTTGCCGTTCTCGATCCGCAGCGCAGCCGTGGCCGAGACCACGGCGAAAGCATAAGACGTTCGCTCACGCACTTTCAGATAGCGCGCATGCGATGCAAACGCGCGCGCCGCAGGCGGCAGACGCACCGCGACGATGAGATCGCCGGGCTCGAGCATGGTCTCGCGCTCGGGCGTATCGCCCGGCAGGCGATGCAGCTCGTCGAGCGCGATCTCACGCCGGCCGCTCCTGCCCTCGATCTCCACGACCGCATCGAGCGCAACCAGCGGCACGCAGAAGTCGGACGGGTGCGTGGCGATGCAGCTCTCGCTCCAGCCGAGCACGGCATGGCCGCGGTTCTCGCCCTCGCGCGCATCACAGCCGGAACCCGGCTCGCGCTTGTTGCAGCGGCTGGCGGTATCGTAGAAATATGCGCAGCGGGTTCGTTGGAGGAGATTGCCGCCGACGGTGGCGGCATTGCGCAATTGCGCCGACGCTCCGGACAGAAGCGCTTCGGCCACGGCGGGATAGGATCGCGCGAATTCAGCGTCATGCGCGAGATCCGCGTTGCTTACCAGCGCGCCGATGCGCAAAGACCCGTCGGCGAGGGTCTCGATGCGATCGAGCCCGTCGAGATGCGTGACGTCGACCAGACGATCCGGTCGGCTGACATCGCCCTTCATCAGGTCGAGCAGGTTGGTGCCGGCGGCGAGGTACACCGCGCCCGGCTGGGCGGCGGCGGCAACGGCCTCGGTGACCGTCGCAGGCCTGACGTAATCGAACGGTTTCATGCCGAGCGCCTCTGGTTGGATTCGTCCATCTGTCCTTGCGCATCGAGCACCGCATCGACGATGCCGGCATAGGCGCCGCAGCGGCAGAGATTGCCGCTCATGCATTCGCGGATGCGCTCGGGGTCGTTGCCCGCCTGCGCTTCCTGGATCATTCCGATCGCGCTCATGATCTGGCCCGGCGTGCAGAAGCCGCATTGAAAGCCGTCATGGGCGATGAAGGCGGCCTGCACGGGATGAAGCTGGTCGCCGCGCGCGACGCCCTCGATGGTGAGGATGTCGGCGCCGTCATGGCTGATGGCGAGGGCGAGACAGGAGTTGATCCGTTTGCCGTCGACGAGGATGGTGCAGGCGCCGCACTGGCCGCGGTCGCATCCCTTCTTGGTTCCCGTGAGATGGAGGCGCTCACGCAGGAGATCGAGCAGCGTGACGCGCGGATCGTCGAGGACGAAATCGCGCCGCGCACCGTTCACGGTGAGGCTGATGGAGTGGTTCATACAAGGCTCCGATCAGATATGGACATGAGTCATCGTACAGGCGCGCCATCGCCATGGCCGCCGTCGATAGCGCGCCGCCCGGACAAGGTCCGCACGAGCGCTCCACGAAGATACGGAGGGCGCCTCCGCTTAACAAGGGCCATCCGGAAAATATTGGAATTCGTCGAAAGCTGCTGCGCCACCAACGCGATGAAGCTGGCCAAGGGTCCGGCGAGGGTTCAATCTAACCAATTCGTGATCTAGATTGTGTGACATGGACGACCACGCCGACCAGACCCGAAAGCCCCGCGCCGATGCCGTGCGCAATCGCGAGCGCGTGCTCGAAGCGGCCAAGCTGGTGTTCAGCGCGGGCGGCCCCGAGGCGAGCCTGGAAGCCGTGGCCAGGCGGGCCGGCGTCGGCATCGGCACGCTGTATCGGCATTTCCCGACGCGCGAGGCCTTGTTCGAGGCGGTGTACCGCCGCGAGGTCGAGCAGCTCAGCGAGCTGGCCGAGCACCTGCGAACCGCCAAGGACCCGGTCGAGGCGCTGCGGCGCTGGCTGCGCTCGGGGGTGGAGTTCGTCGCGACCAAGAAGGGGATGATGGCGGCGCTGGCGCTCGCGGTGCAGAGCGGGTCGGAGCTCTACACCTTTTCGTTCGATCGGCTGACCGCGGCGATCAGCTCGCTGCTGGAGCGGGCGGTTGCGGCCGGCGAGACGCGCGCCGACATCGGCCCGGAGGATCTGCTGCGCGCCTTCTTCGGCATGTGCTACGTGCACGACCAGCCCGGCTGGCAGGCGACGGCGCTGCGCCTGCTCGACGTGTTCGTCGACGGCTTGCGGGCGCAGTCGCCCGGCAAGGCCAAGGCGCGCGCGAGCAAGACGACGAAGCCGGCGACGAAGCGGAAACGCTAGCGGCGTGTCCTCATGAAAGGGCTGTTGGCTCCTGAGGGCGGAGCGGAAATCTGCTGATCGGGCAGAGCATGTGACCCGAAGCGGACGTACCCGTGCTCGCTAGGCCGCATTGCGGTGAATGTATTAGCCGCGCTAGAGATACGTGATGATGGCTCGCCCGATACCCACGCCTCTCTGGTTCGCGGCGGCCCTCATCCCAATGGTTGGGTCGCAAATCGTTAGACTGCAACAATCCGATCCGGCAGCATGGATCGTCTGGGATTACGCAGGCCGCCTCGGGGTCTTGGCAGTTCTGTGCGCCATACCTGTTGCGCGGAAGATAGCCTTCAGATTTGAACCACTTCGAATAGCGCGATGGGAAGTGACCATCTGGATTGTCGGCATTGTCCTCGTGGACCACTATTGGGGCGGCTGGATCCGACGAACCATTGATGGAGCCCTGCCCGCGACAGTGCTCGGGGCATATCCCGAAGTGCAAGGCTGGCTACATGTCCTCGATATCTTTTTCGGTCTTGGGCTAGTCGCCTTAAGTGAGGAGATCTTGTTCCGCCGCTGTGCGCATCATCTGCTCAAGAGCTATTTGGATGACGGCTATGCCTTGGTTCTTGCAACCTCATTTATGTTTGGAGCCTTCCACTGGTGGACGGGTTTCGGGAATATTGGCGGGGCTGTAGTGACAGGTGGCTTGTTGATGACGTTGTACCGCCGATCCGGGGCACTTTGGCCTGCAGTTTTCGGACACTACTTGGCTGACGTAGTGAACTTCGCGTCTTGAAGGCCGCCTTTTGGCCCGTTGCTGACCTTCTACTCTGGCTGCGGACGGTCGGCTTGCGAGGCCAAGCGGCACGCCGCGATGAGCGGGCATCCGGAGCACCCAAGCTGGGCGCGTGATGTGTCCACGCCCTGGCGTCGCAACTGTGCTAGGATCGCCTCCGCCGGATACTCAGCGCGGAGCCTGTCATGCGCATCGCAGCCTTGCTGGTCGCTCTCATTGTTGCCTGTCATCATTCAGCGTTTGCCGACGATGTTGCCGCCGCCCAGAGCGTCATCCGCGCCCAGGAGCAGGCTTTCGTTCGCGACGATGCGGGCGCCGCCTATTCCTATGCCGCACCGGCGATCAAGGAGATCTTCCCCGCACCCGACATCTTCATGTCGATGGTGCAGAGCGGCTACGCGCCGGTCTATCGTCACAAGAGTTTCGAGTTCGGCGACAGCAAGATCGATGGCAGCCGGATCGCCCAGCGCGTCCATATCATCGATGCCAATGGCGAGGCCTGGGAGGCGCTCTACACGCTCGAGCAGCAAGCGGACGGCAGCTACAAGATCACCGGCTGCTCGCTGCTGAAGGCGGGACAGGCGGTTTAGGCCGTGTATCAAGACGAGGCGGCGGCGTCGAACTCACCTCTCCCCGGAGGCAGGGCAATCGCATATGCTTTCACAGGGACGGGACAGCCTCCGCATTTTTCGGCAATCCCGCCGCTGAGATACCCTCTCCCCAACCCTCCCCCGCAAGCGGGGGAGGGAGCGCAGTCCCGACGCCGAAGCATTCTTCACACCATATGCGATACCCTGTCCCCGGCGGGGAGAGGTGCCACAGTCTTCATCAGTGGCTTGTATTCAGGTCGCAAAGCCCGGGCCGGTCCTGACCGAGCCCATGCGGGAGCGGATCAGCAGCAGCACGACGATGCCGATGTTCAGCGCGTTCCAGGCGACGCCGTTGGCAAATGCCGCGGCGTAGGATCCGGTGGCATCAAAGATGACGCCCGACACCCAGCCACCGAAGGACATGCCGAACACCGAGGCGAAGATCACGATGCCGACCCGGGTCGCAGCTTCGCTTGCCGGCATCGCCTCGCGCACGATGATGGCGTAGCTCGGCACGATGCCGCCCTGGAACAGGCCGAACATCGCCGAGATCAGATACAGCGAGGTCAGGCTGTCGAAGAACAGGTAGAACACCAGCGCAAAGCCCTGCGCCAGCGACCCGACCAGCAGCGTCGGGATGCCGCCGATCTTGTCGGCGAGGTAACCCGAACCGATCCGGCTGATGATGCCGCAGGCCATCATCAGGGACAGCATCTCGGCGCCGCGCGCCACGCCGTAGCCGAGATCGCCGCAATAGGCGACGATGTGCACCTGCGGCATCGCCATCGCCACGCAGCAGGCGATCGACGCGATCGAGAGCAGCACCGTCAGCGTATTGGTCGAGAGCCTGAGATCGACCCGCGGCGGCGGTGCGTTGGCGTGATCGTGGACGGTGTTGCTGCCCATCTGCGCGCGCAGGACCAGCACCAGCGCCGTCATCAGGCCGACACAAACGATGGCGATGCCGATATGGGTATAGCGCCAGCCGATCTCCTGCGTGCCCCAGTTCACGAGCGGCGGCCATATCGTGCCGGCGACATAATTGCCGCTGGCGACGATGGTCACGGCAAGGCCGCGATAGCGCTCGAACCAGTGCGAGACCTCCGCCATCAACGGCGCGAAGGTCGCGGACGTCCCGAGGCCGATGAGGAAATAAGCCGCCACGAACTGCCAGAGCTGGCCCGACAGGGCCGCGAGCACGTTGGCGATGCCGAGGAATGCGATGCTGATCGCCATTGCCGGCACGATGCCGAACCGGTCGGTGATCTTGCCGGCAATCACGCCGCCAAGCCCGAAGCCGAACATCATCAGCGTGAAGGCCAGCGACACCGCGCCGCGCGTGGCGCCGAACTCGGTCTGCACGATCGGAATCACAACCACGACCGCCCACATTCCGACGGCGCCGATCGAGCCGATCAGGACCGCAATGACCAGCCGCATCCAGGCCTGACGTGAATCAGGGGTGAATGAATGAGGCATATGTCCTGGATGATTGGGCGCGTGCACGGCCGGACCATGGCCCGCCGATCGCCACACGGTCAAGCAGCCTGCTGCGATATTGGGCATGCGCGGTGCACTGCGGTAAGAAGGAGCTTGGCGAACGCGCGTTTTGCCACTAGTTTGCAATCCGCGTGTGCAGCTTTGCCGCGCGGAGAGCATGCCGTCGGGATGTTGCTGCGATTGACGCGATCGATGCGGATCAAGGTGGGGCGGATCATCGCCCTCGCCTACCTGTTCTGCATGCTCGCGCCGGCTGCGGCCCTGGCCTGGGGCGGTGGCCCCGCTCCTTGCCTCGGTGACGAGGCCGTGCTCACCGATCCCGGTCCGGTGCATCACCAGATGGCCGCGGGCCATGGCGATTCCCCGCACGAGCATGCCGCAAGCCACGCACATCACGACACCGCCGCGCAGGATGCGCCGGCTCCGCATCATCACGACGGCAAGGGCACGGTGGGACCGTGCTGTGCGATGATGTGCGTCAGTGCGCTGCCGGCCGATCTGCCCGGCATCGCGACGCCAATCCAGCCGATGTCGACCTGTGCGCCCGAGATCGTGACCAGCCGGCACAGTGCCGCGGCACCCCAGCACTACCGTCCCCCCATCGCCTGATCTGACACGACAGCGTCGGTTTAGATGCGCGCTTTTGCGCGCGCGAACCTGTGGTCTTCAGATCAGGAATTAAGAACATGCTTGCGCTTTCCGGAGCGAAATATGCCGCATCTGTGGTGGGTGAACGATACCCTCGATTTGTTTGGCTGCTGCTGACCTTTGCTCTGCCGACGCTGTCCGGCTGCATGCCGGCGGCAACGCACATGGCCAGCGCGGATCCCGCCGATCCCGCGGCGAAGGCCGCGCCCGTCGGCTATCGCTCGACCATCGCGCCCTACACCAGCCTGCGGCCGGCGACGCCGGCGCCCTGGCGCGGCCGCAACGAGGCGGTGACGCCGCAGCCGAAGCAAGACCGGTAGGAGCGCGCCATGACACGCCATCACGCGCGAGGCCTGCTCGTTCTCGCCGCGCTCAGCATATCCGGCTGCGCAGCGTTCTCGCCGGACGGCGGCATGACTGATGTCTCGGATCTGACGAGCCAGAGCATCAACAAGGATGTCGCCTTCGTGCGAACCGCCGAGGGAGCCGCCGCGGTCGAAGCCCGCGTGCGCCAGCTGCTGGCGCGGACGCTGAGCGCAGACGCGGCCGTGCAGATCGCGCTGCTCAACAACAAGGGGCTGCAGGCCGCCTACAACGAGCTGGCGCTGGCGGAGACCGACCTTGTCGAGCAGAGCCTGCCACCAAATCCCGTGTTCGCAGTCTCGCGCATCACCGGCAATGGCGCCAGCGAGATCGAGCGCCAGGTGGTCGGCGATATCCTTGCGCTCGCCACCCTGCCGTTCCGCTCCGACATCGCCCGCGACCGTTTCCGCAGCGCACAGTTGCGCGCGGCGCTGGCAACGCTGCGGCTCGCCGCGGAGGTGCGCCGTGCCTATGTCCGCGCAGTCGCCGGCAACGAGATGGTGGCGTTGCTCACGGACGCAAAGGCGACAGCGGAATCGACCGCGCAGCTCGCGCTCAAGCTCGGCGAGACCGGCTCGGCTAACAAGCTCGACCAGGCTCGCGAGCAGGTCTTTTATGCCGAGACCACCGCCGACCTCGCCGCCGCGCGACAGATGGCAGCGAGCGGACGCGAAAGGCTGGCGCGCCTGATGGGCCTGTGGGACCACGGTCTCGACTTCCGCCTGCCTGATCAACTGCCGCCGCTGCCGCGCCGGCCGCAGGCCCTGCCCACGATCGAGGCCGACGCGGTCGCCCATCGCATCGACTTGCAGATCGCGCGGCTGGAGCTAGCGGCGTTGGCCAAGGCCCTCAACCTCACCGAGGCGACGCGGTTCGTGACGCTGCTCGATCTCGCCGGCATCTCCCGCCGTACCCGGGATCCCGAAGGGCCGCCGTTCAGCGAGCGCGGCTTCGACATCCAGTTCCAGATTCCGATCTTCGACGGCGGCGAGGTGCGCGTGCGCCAGGCCGCCGAGACCTACAATTTCGCTTTCAACCGCCTGACCGAGCGCGCCGTCAATGTGCGCTCCGAAGCGCGCGACGCGTATCGCGTCTATCGCTCCAGCTATGACATCGCGAGCCACTATCAGCGCGAGATCATCCCGTTGCGAAAGATCATCACCGAGGAGATGCAGCTGCGCTTCTCCAGCATGCAGGTCGACATCTTCGCGCTGCTCACGGAAGCGCGGCAGCGTCTGGCGTCGCTGCGCGGCGCGATCGATGCCAGGCAGAGATTTTTCCTCGCCCAGGCCGAGTTGCAGACCGCCGTCAACGGCGGCGGTCTGCCCATCGCCGTTGGCGACAATCCAACCACCATCGCCGCGGCAGCGCCTGCCGCCGGCGGCCATTGAGATGGAGGCCAGCATGTTTTCCCGTCGAGGATTTTTAGGCAGCGCTGCGCTTGCCGGCGCGTCGGCCATCAGCGGCCGCGTGCAGGCTGCTTCGATTCCGGAAGCCGTCACCATGGACAAGGTGGTGATGCAGCCGCCGCTGCATCCGAGCAGCGGTCCGGACTATCGCCCCGTGGTCACGCTGAACGGCTGGTCGCTGCCGTTCCGCATGAACGGCGACTGGAAGGAATTCCATCTCGTGGCCGAGCCCGTCGTGCGCGAATTCGCCGAGGGCATGAAGGTCAACCTGTGGGGCTACAACGGGCAATCGCCGGGCCCGACCATCGAGGCGGTCGAGGGCGACAAGCTCCGCATCTTCGTCACCAACAGGCTGCCGGAATACACCACCGTGCACTGGCACGGCATGATCATCCCGAGCGGCATGGACGGCGTCGGCGGGCTGACCCAGCCGCACATCCAACCGGGCAAGACCTTCGTCTACGAGTTCGAGATGAAAAAGAGCGGGACCTTCATGTACCACCCGCATTCGGACGAGATGGTGCAGATGGCGATGGGCATGATGGGCATGGTCGTGGTGCATCCGCGCGACCAGAGCTTCCGGCCCGTCGACCGCGACTTCGTCTTCGTGATGAGCACCTATCGCGTCGACCCCGGCACCTACCTGCCGCACGTCAACGAGATGACGGATTTCAACATGTGGACCTGGAACGCGCGGGTGTTTCCCGGCATCGATCCGCTGCCGGTCAGGCTCGGCGACGGAGTGCGCGTGCGCATCGGCAATCTCAGCATGACCAACCATCCGATCCACCTGCATGGCCACAGCTTTGCGGTGACCTGCACCGATGGCGGCTGGATCCCGGAGAGCGCGCAATATCCGGAGACGACGACGGACGTGCCGGTCGGCGCCGTCAGGGTGTTCGACGTGCTCGCCGACAATCCCGGCGACTGGGCATTTCACTGCCACAAGTCCCATCACACCATGAATGCGATGGGGCACGACGTGCGCAACCTGATCGGCGTGTCGCGCAAGGATCTCGCCAAGGCCGTCGGCAAGCTCGCGCCCGACGGCATGGCCATGGGCTCGACCGGCATGGCGATGGGCAACATGGAGATGCCGACCCCCGACAACACGCTGCCGATGATGACCGGCACCGGCCAGTTCGGCCCGATCGAGATGGGCGGCATGTTCACCGTGATGAAGATCCGCGAGGACCTCGCGCGCGACGATTACCGCGATCCCGGTCCGTACAAATTCCCGCAAGGCACCGTCGCCTATGAAGTGGCCGCACCCGCTTCGGAGCCGGCGCGGGACAGACCCGGCCGCCCGCCGATGAAGCACAGGATGTGAGCGTTTCGATGAACCGGCAACTGGAGAGCATGATGAAGACCGCTACTAGGCTCGGCCTCGCGCTGGCTGCACTTTCGGCCGCGCCGGCCTTTGCTCACGATAAGCACGGGCACGGAAACTACTCGGCCGGCGAGCCCGGCGACCCCAAGAAGCCGGCACGCACCATCGAAATTCTGATGAACGAGATGGACTACACGCCCGCGAAGATCGAGGTGAAGCGCGGCGAGCAGATCCGCTTCGTGCTGCGCAATGTCGGCAAGGAGGACCACGAATTCCTGCTGGCCACACTTAAGGAGAATCTCGCGCATGCGGAGCAAATGAAGAAGCATCCGCACATGGAGCACGACGAGCCGAATGCGGCGCGGCTCGCGCCGGGCAAGACGGCCGAGATTCTCTGGAAGTTCAGCAAGCGCGGCACGTTCGAATATTCGTGCCTCATTCCCGACCATCGCGACTACGGCATGGTCGGCCAGGTCACCGTGAAGTAACGCGAAGGGAGATCCACATGAACCGCATCACTCGTATCGCTGCCGCGCTGGCACTGACCGTCGGCCTTGCGGCCAGGGCTCTCGCCGCCGAGGGCGCCGCGATCAGCGGCGAGGTCAGGAAGATCGACGAAGGCGCCGGTAAGATCACGCTTAGGCACGGGCCGGCGAAGAGCCTCGGCATGGAGGAGCCGATGACGATGGTGTACCGGGTCAAGGATCCCGCGATGCTGAAGCAGGTGAAGGTCGGCGACAAGATCACCTTCGAGGCCGAGGAAACCGTGTCGGGGTACACGGTGACCAGGATGCAGAAGGCGAAGTAGCCGCCCCTCTCTAAAGTGGTCACCCCTCTCCACGGTCATTCCGGGGCGGCTCGAAGAGCCGAACCCGGAATCTCGAGATTCCTTCGCATCGCCCCGGAATGACGACCTTGGCTCCCAAACACCTCGGTTTCCCCTGTCCCCCACTTCGCCGTTAACCCTTTGCTAACCATACACCCGGCAAGAATTGCCGGGTGAAGTCGAGTGTCGTCGGCCGCGTTAGAACGGGGGACTCCCTGTGGACGCCAGTGCGGTGCCTCACTTTCGGAACGGCGGCCCATCGGCCGCTGCGCAGACGTCTGGGGCGCGCGCACGAAAGTCGCGCGGGGAGGCAGCTACCATGGTCGACGTCACCGCAGGTCAGGGCGCAGGCAGCGCAAGGCCCTCGATCCCCTCCCTCAACGACATCGTCACCGTCCTCAAGCGCGGCGACATCGCGCTGGCGCTCGGCGTTCTCACCATCCTGGTGGTGCTGATCCTGCCGCTGCCGGCGATCGTGCTGGACCTGTTCCTGGCCATCTCGATCACGCTCTCGATCCTGATCCTGATGACCTCGCTGTTCATCCAGGCGCCGCTGGAATTCTCGGCCTTCCCGACCGTCCTGCTGATCTCGACCATGCTGCGCCTGTCGCTCAACATGGCCTCGACCCGCCTGATCCTGTCGCACGGGCACGAAGGCACGGCTGCCGCCGGTCACGTCATCGAAGCCTTTGGCAACTTCGTGATGGGCGGCAATTTCGTCATCGGCATCATCGTCTTCGCCATCCTGATCATCGTCAATTTCGTCGTCATCACCAAGGGCTCGGGCCGTATCGCCGAAGTCGCCGCGCGCTTCCACCTCGACGCCATGCCAGGCAAGCAGATGGCGATCGACGCCGACCTCTCCGCCGGCCTGATCGACGAGAAGGTCGCCAAGGAGCGGCGCAAGGAGCTGGAGGACGAGAGCGGCTTCTTCGGCGCGATGGACGGCGCCTCGAAATTCGTCCGGGGCGATGCCATCGCCGGCCTCCTGGTCGTCTTCATCAACGTCGTCGGCGGCATCATCATCGGCGTGGCGCAGCAGGGCATGTCCTTCGCCGACGCCGGCCGCACCTACACGCTGCTGACCGTCGGCGACGGCCTCGTCACCCAGGTGCCGGCGCTGATCGTCTCGACCGCGGCCGGCCTGCTCGTCTCCAAGGCCGGCGTCTCCGGCGCCGCCGACAAGGCGCTGATGAAGCAGTTCTCCGGCTACCCGCAGGCGCTCGCGATGTCCTCGGCGGTGATGCTGGTGCTGGCGGCGCTGCCGGGCATTCCGACCCTCCCGTTCCTGGCGCTTGGCCTCGGCGCCGGCGCGCTGGCCTGGAACTCGCGCAACCGCAACCGGGTCAAAGCCAGGGCCGAGGAAGCCGCCAATACCGCGCCCGCGGCCGGTCAGCCCGGTGCGCCGGGGGCCGCCGCGACCGAGGAGCCGATCTCGGCCGCACTCAAGATCGACGACCTCAAGATCGAGCTCGGCTATGCGCTACTGCCGCTGGTCAACGGCCCCGACGGCACCGACCGCCTCACCGAGCAGATCAAGGCGCTGCGCCGATCGCTCGCGATCGAGATGGGCTTCGTGATGCCGGCGGTGCGCATCCTCGACAACGTCCAGCTCGAGGCCAACACCTACATCATCAAGATCAAGGAGGTCGACGCCGGCACCGGCAAGATCTGGCCGAACCAGTTCATGGTGATGGATCCCGGCGGCAGCCAGGTCCAGGTGCCCGGCATCCACACCACCGAGCCGACCTTCGGCCTGCCCGCGACCTGGGTCGACGCCAGCCTCAAGGAGGAGGCCTCGCTCAAGGGCTACACCGTCGTCGACGCCGCCACCGTGCTCTCGACCCACCTCACCGAGCTGCTCAAGGCCAACATGTCGGACCTGCTCTCCTACGGGGAGGTGCAGAAGCTGCTCAAGGAGTTGCCGAAGGAGCAGAGCGAGCTGGTCAAGGACATCGTCCCGGGACAGGTCACGGTCTCCGGCATCCAGCGCGTGCTGCAGCTGTTGCTGGCCGAACGCATCTCGATCCGCGACCTCTCCACCATCCTCGAAGGCATCGCCGATTCGCTCGCCTTCTCGCGCAATCCCGCGACCATGGTCGAGCACGTCCGCGCGCGTCTGGCGCGGCAGATCTGCGCGCAGAACACCTCCTACGCCGGCTATCTGCCGCTGATCGCGCTGTCGGCACGCTGGGAGCAGGCCTTTGCCGAATCCATCATCGGCCAGGGCGAGGAACGCAGCCTCGCGATGCAGCCCTCGAAACTGTCGGAATTCATGACCGCCGTGCGCGAGGCCTTCGAGCGCGCCGCGCGCGAAGGGGAGGCACCCGTGCTGGTCACCTCTGCGGCAATTCGTCCCTTCGTACGGTCCCTGGTGGAACGGTTCCGGGCCCAGACCACCGTGTTGTCGCAGGCCGAAATCCACCCCAGGGCGAGGCTCAAAACGGTCGGAAGCATCTGATTTGCCTTAAGAAGCCGTGTGTTTTTCAGTCACAGGCAAATGCTTTTTAAGTTCCGGGGACCTTCAAAGCCGAAGCTTGAAAATCGCCCGATAGGCACATTACAGCTTTGAAATAATTATAGAAACGAGCCATCAACTCCTTTTTCTGATCGCGACTTTTCACGTCCATTCACGCTCTTGTGATGGCCTCTTGGGAACGAATCCCCCCAATACTAGGTTGTTGGGCACCGGAAGCATGAACCTGCCTGAAACGGCCGGCGACTACTTCGGGTAGATGGCGGCAGGAGGCTTCCATGAACCACTCGATCTACAGTGCAGACCGCGCGACCCATCTGAAAATCGTTGTTGTCGCTCTCGTTGCCGGCATCGCCGTTGCGGGCCTCGGCGTCACTGCACGTGCGACCAGCTCGGACGAAGGCCTCACCCAGACTGCACGCGTCATGAAGGCCGGCAAGCCGGTCACCATCACCAGCGCGAACACCTCGGTCGTTCGCTAGGAGACATGAGTTTCAGGAATTCACGCGGCTCTTTACCAGCCCCCCAAAGTCGCCACGTGGATATGTAGACGACCCCAACCCCAAGTCGACTACAGAAAGCGCCCGCCCCCCACGGGCGCTTTCTCATGTCTGGTAGCTCTTGATTGCGATAGCACCCGCCGAGTTCACCCCCGATCGACCATCTCGCGTCCCGGACCCGCAGCAACGCTCTTCGCAGTGCTGCGCAGAGGCGGACCGAGGGCGCCCATAACACGCTGATGCGGGGCCCGGTCTTAAATCCGCGTTTCACTCGCAGACACATCTTCTCATCCTCGCGGCTGATCTAGCCCGAGCTTTGCTTCGATGCCTCACCCTCAAAGGAAAGAGGGCGCAGGGAAGACCGGGAGCCCGCAGGCACCCGAGGTCCACTGTGCGAATTCTGCGTGGTGAGAAGCTGCACAGCGGCATACAGGTGTAGCCAGGACATCCCGGCCTTCCCTGCGCAGTGGTTTGACGGCTTATGTCGTACTCTCCCCGGGGAGCGATGCACTATTGCCCCCGTCGCCTTGCGGATGACTGATGCGCGTGCCCGGTCGGGCCGCCACATCACCGCAACGCTTGGCGCACAGACCCCGGGCGCCAGGACCACACGATTTTGCCGTACGCAAGCCACACCCGTCGTTGGCACGAGGTCTCCGCTCAAGGTTGCCCGCCCTGCGAAGCTGTTCGCGCCGATGTGACCCGCGTCCACCGCCGCCCGACCCGCGTTCGTGACGATCGCGATACGCCCCTCTTCTTGGGCCGGGTTGCCGCAATACCTACGCCGTTTCCGAATTTCGGCAAAGTGGAATCTTTTGCGCAACGCGGATTGACCGCGTGCTGGGTGTTTCGTCGGCCGGCAACGCAAGGGCTTGTAGAGGGTTACCGGGATGACCGACAAACCGCCGTTGTCATACGCAGGCGCAAATCCAGCACGCCGCGGGTTTTTCGTCCCAAGTCCTGTCTCTGGAATTCTGCATCGTCCGCTCTCGCGGACGATGACACCGCATGCTCAGAGCTATCTTGCCCCATAAGTCGGCGGCGGCGCCTGGACGGTCGGCGCGGCCGCGGCGAACAATTCGTCCTTGCGGCCCGACAGCGGCGGATAGATGCGCTTGCGGTTGATGGTCTGCTTGGTCGCCTTGGCGGCCTGACCGGTCGTCTTGACCTCGCGATCCCAGCCCTCGGTGTAGAGCGCGCCCCAGCCGCCGAGGTCGAGCACGGTGACGTACCAGTCGATCCGCAGCGGCAGCATCGGCAGGCCGGCGAGATCGGCGACCACGTTGTGGCCGGCGAAGCGGCCCATGGGACGGGCGAACTGACAGGACATCACGGTCGGATGCAGCCCGTCGATCACGCTCGAGGCGACATCGCCGGCCGCGAACATGCCAGGCACATCCGCAAGACGCATCAAGGGATCGACAAGGAGGCGCCCGAGGCGATCGCGCCCGCCCGGAAAGTTCGCCGCCAAAGGGCTTGCACGCATGCCCGCGCACCAGATCACCGTCTGCGCCGCAATGAACTCGCCCGAGGTCAGGCGGATGCCCGCGGGCTCGACCGACGCGACCCGCACGCCGAGCCGCGTCTCGACGTCGAGCGAAGCCAGGGCCGTCTCGATGACGGGACGCGCGTGCGCCCCGATGCTGGCGCCGACGGTCGGATTGGGATCGACCAGGATGATGCGGGACCTGCCGGTGATGCCGGCACGCGCCAGCCAGTCAGGCATCTCGGCTGCGACTTCAATGCCGGTGAAGCCGGCGCCGACCACGACCACCGTTGAATGCCCCGGAGACGGCGCGCTGCGTCCGAGCGAAACCAGATGATCTCGAAGGCGGAGCGCCGCGGCATAAGTGTCGACGTCGAAGGCGTGCGCGGCAAGGCCGGGAATGTCGGGGCGCATCACCTCGCTGCCGAGCGCCAGCACGAGGCGGTCATAGTGCAGCGACGCCTTGCCGCCGCCGGTGACCAGCGAGACTTCGCGCCGTGCCGGATCGATGGCTTCGACCTCGCCGAGGGAGTGGCTGACACCGATCGGATCGAGCAATTGCTGCAGCGGCAGCGCGACCTCGCCGAGATCGGCCTCGTAATTGCGCACGCGGATGTTGTGGTAGGGGTTGCGGTCGACGAGGCGGATCTCGATGTCGCGGTCGCTTGCACCGATCTCGTCGCGCTTGCGCGCGGCGGCAATGGCCGCCCACAGGCCCGCGAACCCGGCACCGAGCACGACGATACGCGCCATCCCCGCCTACTGCGCTTTCCAGACGATAACCCGCGGTCTGCCCGCAGAGACAGATTACCTCAACAGCAGGCGGCGGCCAAATGTGGCAGCGCCGGAGCCGCTACGCTTCGCGCAGTTCCGAGGGCGTGGCGCCGAAACGCTTGCGGAAGGCGCGGTTGAAGTAGGACAGATCGGAGAAGCCGGAGGAATGCGCGATGTCGCTGATCTTGCGCGCCCTGGCGCGGGGATCGCCGAGCAGCTTGCGGGCATGGAGCAGGCGCTGCTCGAGCATGAATTCGGTGAAGGTCGTGCCGGCCTGCTCGAACAGGCGCTGGGCCTGGCGCGGGCTGAGACCCGAGCGCGTCGCAACTTCGGCGAGGCAGAGATCATTGCGGCCGAGAGCGGCCATCACGTCGGCGCGCATGAGATCGAGGCGCGCCGCCGCCTGCCCCCGGCCGCGTGCGCGGCTTGCATGCTCGGCATCGGTGCCGAGCAGGAGGCCGACGAGGTCGACCATGTGCTGCGCGGTCAGGCGCTGGCCGACCGCATCGAGGTGCGGCGCGTGGTTGGCGGCGAGCGCGTGATAGCGGAAGACGGTCTCGGCGACGGCGCCGTCCGACAACACCTGCGAGAGCTTGTCCTCGGCGCGCGGACTGATGTCGAGCAGCGCGCGGCGCGGCATGCGGATGGTGGTGAAGCGGTCCTCGGCGGTGTGGCCGACGGTGCCGGTGACGGCCATGTCGACCAGCACCATCTGCGCCGGCGCGAGTTCCACGGTGTGACCGTTCTGCCCGACGCGGACGAGCCCGGCATGGGCCGCGATCAGCATGAGATCGTCGCTGCCGTCGGCAAGGTGGCTCTGGGTGCGGGAATATTGCGCGGAGGCGCCTTCGGGAATGCCGAGCGCGATGTTGTCGAGGACGCTGATCTGGAGCCGGCAGTCGATGCTGTCGCCATGGCTCGGCCCGATATCGAGGCCGCAGGGACCGACGGCCCGCTCGCGCCACTGCTCGAATGCCGCGCCGTGCGGCAGCCCCGCATATTGGTGACGGAAGATGCCTGGCGTTCTCACTGCATCCATTTGTTGTTCTCGCCCTCTCCGGCATCGCCGACTTCAAATTCCGGGGATTGGACGCCCGGGAACGGGCGGAGGTTCAAATCGCGGCCGGATTCGGGCGGAGTTGTCGGGGTGCGACGGCGGGACGGACCGTGGCGACGCGGCCGGGGCGGGCTTCCGGTCAAAAGCTGGAAAACAACCCCATGCACAGTACAACCGCGCCTGCCGGCCGGCACTGCGCCGGCTCCCCAAGCCATTGCCGTGGCGGGGAAATCCGACGCAACGCGGAAGCGATGGTTGCATCTGCGGCACGGGCTCGTTAGCCGCGACGGGGTACGGCGTCGACCGGGTGCGGCTCAAGGCCCGCGCGAGCTTCGAATTTTACGAACCCAGTTGAAGCGTCGGGCAAAACAGTGGCGCTATGGCACGCTGGCTCCGCGCTCAGAAATCGCTCCCGCTCGTCGCGATGCGCGAGCCCGCTTTCCAATGGACGCTTCGACAAGCATCAGCACGCGCTTGATCGCCTTTAGTTTGAAGGTCGTCGGAAGCCAACGGTTTTTGCCTGGCTGCCACAGGCATCCTCGAAATGCCTGTCACTGCAATTAGCGTGTCTCACTTCAGGGGTGCAGTCCAGCACTGTCACTGTGATTCACTGCATCGACCGAGAGTTCACCCGCGACCCTCGAAATCCACTCGTCAGTCGTATAGCCGTAGAATTTGTCACGGAGCGGTTCGGTCATTGCTGGTGAAACTCAAATTGCTTCGGGATTATTGTTGACGGGCCATCAAGGCGGCCATGCCCGCTCACTCAGTGCATTGTCGCCGCGATCACCTCAGGAGTGCAGTCCAGCACTGTCACCGCAAACTAAGCCCAATCAATTCCTGCACGAGTCAGTCAGGTCGAGCGGGTGTTTCTCCACGTATGCCTGCCGAGGATCACTCGAAAGACAATTGCGGACAGCATCCCAAATAAAGCCCCTAGCGCCAAAATCGTAAGAAGCCCGACACCTATAGCACCACAACTGTTAGATACAAAGGCGCAGGGCGCAAACACGGATAAAGGCGCAACTATACCAATTAAGGCGCCGACCGCGATGTACGACAAGTACGCGTTGATGTTTTTCAATCTGAATAATGCATAGGCTGGGACACCAAGAAACAGCTCAGAAACGTAACTGATTGTTGCGAGCAGCAGAAGTTGCTCAACATGATATGTTTCACTACCTCTAATCAGCCCGATCGCAAGAAGCATAGCGCTCACGGATAGTGGCGCCAGCAAGAATGCCAAAATAGGTCTCACAAAATATCGCACACGTGGCATTCGATCAGCGCTTTGCCGCTCAAGCCAAAGCCTTTGCGTCCGAAGGAGACTACTTGCCATAAGCCTACTGCATCGGCCGAGATTTCATTCGGGACCTTCAAGATCCACTCGTCAATCGTTTGGCCGCAGAATTTGTCTCGGAGCTATGCGCGGAAAGGCATCGTGACAACCCCCGCTGTCACGGTAATTATCGTGTCTCACTTCAGGGGCGCAATCTACTATGCGGATTCGAAAATGCTCTCTATCCATGAGGGCTTTGCGAGGATCGCAAATCCATTCTCCACCTCGTCAAAGCAACCGACGGGCATGTAGACGATCGTATCAGTATAGCACGCGGTTTTCAGTATCTCGACGGGGGGATGGAGCCGCGGTTTCTCCCAACCCAGCTTGGCGACACTTCTCAGCAGATCACCAGGATTCTTTGCGCTTGTCGCTATCAGCGCGCTCGCCAACCCAGACTGCAAGACGTCTAAGATGCGTTGAGCCTCTGCGTTGGCACATTCGATGAATCCAAAGAACTTGATGCCAGCCTCGGACTCCACCGGATATTCTTCCGACCTCTCTCCTGCCGGAAGTGTGATGCTTCTCGTTGCCAGCGCACGCCACAATTTGTTGAAGCGAACAATGCGACTGTCGGGCTGCCAGACTTCGTAATTCTGTCCGTAATTTACGGCGAGCGTTGAGAGGGGCAAGATGGGTTTCGCAAGGGCTCAACCAAATCCTACGGACCAGCCCTCAAGGGCCTGTCCTAAGGATTTCAACCTCAATCGATTCCAGCCTCAGTTCATCGTCAAAATGAAACCTGAATGTGACAGCTTTCGATATCAGGACGCCAGAACTTCGGACGTTCCGCGCGATCGCGAATATGATCCTCGCTGGCGAGTAGAAGCTAAATTCCAACTCCTGCTCATTCAAATAGCTTTCGACCATTGCGAGCGAGCTACCGATTGGTAAAGCTTCGCGAACGCTGTGTTCGAGGTACTGAGCATGCATATCGCGAACTTGGATAGGAGCATCCCAGCCAACATTGTAGTCAGGTGGGCGTGCCCTTGTCGGTATCCAAAGGTTAAAAAAACAAACCGTGCCAATCGCGATCGGGACGACTGTATTAGCAGCGTTTCGCATAGGTCGTTACCTTCTTGCACGCGATACCTAGAACCTCAAAGAGTTGGATGCGATCGGAGCTTCAGCCCGTAGGATGGGTTGAGTTCTTCGCGAACCCAACGCGCTTGTCACGTCGCGCCATGACCGCATACCGTCGCAACTTCGTTCCGGGTCGATGCTTCTTCTTCACCGTCAATCTGGCGGAGAGGAAGCTATCGTTTCTGACGGATCATGTCGAACGGCGTCAAAGCTGGCAGATTACGTCAGATCCTTGCTCAATTGCCTCGAGTATAAACGATCGCAACTCCTCGATGCTCTTTGACAATTCTACGCCAGATACGGAAAACTCTAGATTCTTTCCTCCTGGGGTCCAACCATAAATTACCGTTTGAGAGGACGTTGGATCTCTAAGGTAGGTGCTCCTAAGTTTATCGATCTCTGCCAAAACGACGAGCGCATCGGTTGATGGCAAAATGTCATCTTCATACTGCCCGAAATTCCTTTTCAATTCGCGATTGATAGCGTCCCAGAATTTTATATGGAACAGCCATTCCGAAGTCTCAGCAGAAAGCGTTAAACCCCGTTTCGGGGCGCCTGTCTCGCGTTTCAAGATCTGGAAGTACGACGGATGCATTTTCCTCTCGATCCATTTGTTGACGTGAGTGAGCGCGCATCGCGGTCGTTTCGCTAAGCGGACCGGAGGTGTCCAGCTTTTTGTGCTGCGCATACACCTCGACCCCGGCGCCTAAGATCGCCGTCCTCGAAAGCGTCTGCGCCTTGCCATGCGGAGAGCATCGCCCCGGATGTCGCTTTGCTCATCCGGGCTACGCTCCTATTTCTGCGCGGGCGCCTGCGGCTGCGTTGGCGGCACGGTCTCGATCAGCTTGCCGGAGAACACCGGCGCCGAGGTCGGCCGGCCGTCGGGCGAGCCGCCGGCCTGCTCGACGGTGACGGCGTAGGTGGCGCCGTTGACGACGTCGGCATCGTAGGAGGCGAGCAGCGGACGCGCGGTGAAATCACTGGTGCCGATCACGCCGAGCGAGCGCGGGCGCGGCAGCTTGTCCGAGATCAGCCAGAGCTCGAAGCTCTTGCCGGGCTCCGGCGCCGCGCCGACCTTGCGCACCGTGAAATTCCGCGTCGCGCCGTCGACGGTGAGAATGAAGGCGGGGCCGCCGCCCTGCTCCTGCAGCAGCGCGACATATTGCGCGGAGGCGGCGAGCGGCGCGGCCGGGGTCTTCACCTCGACGGTCTGGATGCGCGTCGGCGATCGCAAGGCGCCCGGCAGCGCCTCCGGCCTGAAGATTTGGAGCGACAACGTCACGAGCAATGCGGCGGCCAGCGCGCCGGCGACGGACGCGACGGCGCGCCAGCGCTTCACGCGGCTCTCGAGCCGGATCACGTTGCCGTCGTCGACCCCAGGTGCCGGCGGCGCACGAACGACGTCGAGATCGGGAGCGTGGACCTGCGGAATGAATTGCGGCGCGATCGCGGGAATGGCGTCGGGTTCTGGACGCGGCGGCTCGCCCTGCTCCGCGTCGGGTTGCGTCACCTGCGCCGGCGGCGAACTCTCGGTCGAGGACATCGCGGTCTCCGGCGAGAATGGGTCCGGCACCGGTGGCGGAGCCTCGGCCGCGGGCGGCTCCTGCTCAGCTGCGATGCGCGCGATTTCGGACCTGATGTTCTCCCACACGACCGGGCGCGGCTCGACCGAGCCGACCATCTGGTTGAGCGCGCCGAGCCGATACGACCATGCCTGCACGATCGCGGCGAACGCCTCGTCCACCGCCATCATGGTCTCGACCTGCGCGCGCTCGTCGGCGTCGAGCGTGCCGAGCGCGTATTCCGCGGCGAGCGCGATATGGTCCTCCGTGTAGGCCATCACTCTCCTTCACCTCTCCCCGTCGGGGAGAGGTGGACTGCCATTGCCGCTCGCGTTGCTGCCACTTTCATCATTCTCTACAGCCCGAGGCACTCCCTGATCTCCAGCATGCTGCGCCTGAGCCACGTCTTCACCGTGTTGACGGGCGCGGCGAACTTCTCCGCCAATTGCTCGCGGCTCCAGCCGTTGTAATAGGCGAGCAGCACGAGCCTCTGGCGGTCCGGCTCGAGCCGGCCGATGCATTCCAGCAGCCGCTTCAGCTCCTCGGTCATCTCGCGGCGCGCCAGCGGATCGGTGCTCTCGGCCGCAACCTCCATCGCCTGAGGCTCTTCCTCGATGGAGGTTTCCGACTTCTTGCGGACGATGTCGATCGCCCGGTTCCGCGCGATCGAAACCATCCACGTGATCGGCGAGGACAGCGCCGGATTGAACTGGCCGGCGCCGTTCCAGATCTTGACGTAGGCCTCCTGAATGACCTCCTCCGCGAGATCCTGTCGGCGCAAGATACGGAGCACGACGCCATAGAGTTTCGCGCGCGTGGCGGCGTACAGGCGCTCGAACGCGGCCTGATCGCCCTTCGCCACCGCCTCGATCAACCCGACCAGCTCTGCTGGCGTCAGCATTCAGCCCCCTGACACGCGGCCTGCCGCTCCCGTTCACCTCTCCCCACCGGGAAGCGGTCGATTTGCGCAGCAAATCGGGCGAGGGGGCGCAGGACCAACGGGAAACCGTCACCCCTCACCCGGCGCTCTGCGCCGACCTCTCCCGGGGGAGAGGTGGGCACCGCCCTCGCTGGCACAGCATTCATTGCCACCACCATAGCGCGCGGCAAAGCCGACCACCAAGGGGCGCGGCGCCACGTTGTGGACAGCAGACGCGAAAGCCCGGACCTTGCGGGTCCGGGCTTTTTCAGATTTTTCCGGTGGTCCGGCTTGCGCGCGACGGTCAGGCGACGGCGCCGATCCGGGCGCGCATCAGGCCGATGCTGTCGAGATCGGCCTGCTCGCGGGCGTTCTCCTCGGCGCGCTCGCGGGCCTGGTCGCGCTCGTCGAGCAGCTCGACCTTCTTCAGCTCCTCGAAGGCCTCGGCCAGCGCGGCCTTGGCTTCGTCGAGCTGGCCCTTGAGCTCGTCGGCCGAGCGGGTCAGGTTCTCGCGGCGCTGGATCGCGGCCTTGGCGTAGGTCGGATAGGCGAAGTGCGAGGGATCGTTGATCCCGGCGCGCTCCTGCTCGGTCTGGATCTCGCGTTCGAGATCGACCGACATGCGCTGGAAGTCGGCGATCATGGTCTCGATCTGGGTGACCCGGCGGCGCTTCTCGTCGACCTGAAACTTCTTCAGGCGTATCAGGGTATCTCGTGACTTCATCGACTCGTACTCCCCAGAAGTCCCCCCGCTGCACGTGGGACGACACCGGTCGCCCCACAGGCCCGATGGGGGCCGAGACCGGCTCTGCTACTCTGTGGGGTCGGATGATGACGGGACAAAGTTAGCGTTCCGTTTCCAAATTGCCGAGGATTTGCGCCAACTGGCGGTAGCCGTCCGCGAGCGATGCCTTCTCGTCCTTGCGCTGGTGCAGGAAGGCTTCCAGCGGCTCGTGCAGGCGGATCGCCTCGTCGACCTCGGGGCTGGAGCCGGCGCGGTAGGCGCCGAGGCGGATCAGTTCCTCCATGTCGGCATAGGTCGCCATCACCGCGCGCGCCCTCTGGATGACGGGCCAGAACTGCGGATCGGCCGATTTCGGCATGGTGCGGGAGACGGATTTGAGGATGTTGATCGCGGGATAGCGGCCGCGCTCGGCGATCGAGCGCTGCATCACGATGTGGCCGTCCAGGATGCCGCGCACGGCATCCGCGATCGGCTCGTTGTGGTCGTCGCCGTCGACCAGCACCGTGAAGATCGCGGTGATGGCACCCTCCCCCAGGCCCGGCCCGGCGCGCTCCAGCAGCTTCGGCAGCTCGGTGAACACGGTCGGCGTGTAGCCCTTGGCCGTCGGCGGCTCGCCGGCGGAGAGGCCGATCTCGCGCTGGGCCATGGCAAAGCGCGTCACCGAATCCATCAGGCAGAGCACGTCCTTGTCCTCGTCGCGAAAATATTCGGCGACCGCGAGCGTCAGGTACGCCGCCTGGCGCCGCATCAGCGCCGGCTCGTCCGAGGTCGCGACCACCACGACCGAGCGCGCCAGGCCCTCCTCGCCGAGATCGTCCTGGAGGAACTCCTGTACCTCGCGGCCGCGTTCGCCGATCAGCCCGATGACGCTGACCGCGGCATCGACGTTGCGCGCCAGCATCGACAGCAGCACCGATTTTCCGACGCCCGACCCTGCGAAGATGCCCATGCGCTGGCCGCGGCAGCAGGTGAGGAAGGTGTTCATCGCGCGCACGCCGAGATCGAGGGGCGCGCCCACACGCTTGCGCGAATGCGCCGGCGGCGGCGTATTGCGGAACGGCATCGGCGAGGAGCCCTGCGGCAGCGGCCCCTTGCCGTCGATCGGCTCGCCCAGCGCGTTGACGACGCGGCCGAGCCAGGCCGCGGACGGCCGCACCTGATTGGCGGCATTGGCGATGACAGCCTTGCAGCCGCGGCGCACGCCGTCGAGGCCGGCGAACGGCATCACGACGGCATTGTTGCCGGAGAAGCCGATCACCTCGCAGGGAATGGTGCGGTTGGCCCCGGTCTCGATCACCAGCCGCGCGCCGACGGACATCGCGTGGATCGGGCCGGCCACCTCGACCATCAGGCCGCGCACGCCGACCACGCGGCCATAGATGTTGATGCCGTCGATGTCGCCGATCTGTTCGGCAAGAGCCTTCATCAGGGGGCCGCCTTCGTCATCCGGGACATCACGGAGAAACTCTTAAGTTTCGCCATATTTCTGAACGGCGCTTAACTTCGTGTTTACCCGCATCATTAATCATTGCGTCACTGTCTTTGAGACTGAGCGTGGCTCCCCTTCAGAAGAAGGCTGAGTCGCGGGAGTCGGTTAGTCCCGTCTCTTAAAGTGGAACTTGAACGGAGCTGGGTGACGAAAGCTGCTTCACGCGCAACACCTTAGGGCGATTCGACAAAAATTGCACCGGGAGGACTTGCGCTCCAGAATCAGAGTTTGTTAACCATCTGTTGTCAGGATCCGAATCAGTTGTTCAAAGGCGTTTTGTTGAGTGCCGCGAATGCGGCCGACCTGACGCCCAGGAGCGGCGACTATGGGGAACTGGCATGCGCGTTTTGCTGATTGAAGATGACAGCGCCGTCGCGCAGTCGATCGAGCTGATGTTGAAGTCGGAGAGCTTCAACGTCTACACGACCGATTTGGGGGAAGAAGGCGTCGATCTCGGTAAACTATACGATTACGACATTATCCTTCTCGACCTCAACCTGCCCGACATGTCCGGCTACGACGTGCTCAAGCAGCTCCGGGTCTCCAAGATCAAGACGCCGATTCTGATCCTCTCCGGCCTCGCCGGCATCGAGGACAAGGTCAAGGGTCTCGGCGTCGGCGCCGACGACTACATGACCAAGCCCTTCCACAAGGACGAGCTGGTGGCCCGCATCCATGCGATCGTGCGCCGCTCCAAGGGCCATGCCCAGTCGGTCATCCAGACCGGCGACCTCGTCGTCAACCTCGACACCAAGACGGTGGAAGTCGGCGGCCAGCGCGTGCATCTGACCGGCAAGGAATACCAGATGCTGGAGCTGCTTTCGCTCCGCAAGGGCACGACCCTCACCAAGGAAATGTTCCTCAACCACCTCTATGGCGGCATGGACGAGCCCGAGCTGAAGATCATCGACGTCTTCATCTGCAAGCTGCGCAAGAAGCTCGCCAACGCCTCCGAAGGCCGCAACTTCATCGAGACCGTGTGGGGCCGCGGCTACGTGCTGCGCGAGCCGCACGAGGCCGACGAGCGCATCCCCGCCTGATTTTCTGGGTTTACGTCGCGAGCCCGGTGGCTCGCTCCTCCCAGCCTGGACCCCGCCGCAAACGGCGGGGTTTTCGTTTTTGGGCCTCCCTTGCACCAGGCACTTTGCGCGAGCTGAGCGCGCGCCTCGTCCTTCGAGACGCGCGCAAGGGCGCGCTCCTCAGGATGAGGCTAAGAGGCAGCGGTGCTCGTTGAAACCGGCGCAACTCGCGCGGTCCTCATCCTGAGGGCTCGCCAAAGGCGGGCGTCTCGAAGGATGGCCGCAAGCGAAATCGGTGCAACAACCCGGTCGATACGACTTCATCGCGCTCTAACCTTTGAACCACTAGCCTTCCCCTGCCGACGAATGGTCGCTGCACGAGGGGGAACGATGGTCCTGCAATCACTCGCCGGCCTGCCTGCCTTCCTGGTCTATTTCTGCACCGGGCTCATCGCGGTCGTGGCCTACCTGTTCGTCTACACCCGCATTACCGCGCATAACGAATTCCAGCTCATTCGCGACAACCAGCCGGCCGCGGCGATCGCGCTCGGGCTCAGCCTGCTCGGCTTCGTGGCGCCGCTGGTCAGCGCCATCGCGCATTCGGCCAACGTGCTGGACTGCCTGATCTGGGCGACGATCGCGCTGATCGTCCAGGTCATCGTATTCTACCTCGTCAAGGTTCCGGTGCCGAACCTGTCGACGCGTATCGATGCCGGCGAGCTCGCCCCAGCGATCTGGCTCGGCCTGGCCTCGCTCGCCGCCGGCCTGCTCAACGCCGCCAGCATGATCTACTGACATGGCCGAACCACCCGTCACAATAAGGTTCGGCAGGCGCCGACCGGTCCCCGCGCCAGCGTCGCAAACGGTGCAGACGAAACGCTCCGGCCATGTCGCCCTGCTCGTGATGGGCACGATCGCGGTTGGCACCACCGCCTACACCTTGATGCCGCGGCAGAATTGCGAGCCCGCGCCCGGCGCCGTGCCGGGACAGACGACGACCTGCACGAGCAGCAGCAGTTCGTCAAGGGGCGGTAGCGGCAGAGGCGGCAGCTCGTCGCGATCGAGCTTTTTCAGCAGCGATTCCTCCAGCCATTCCTCGTCGAGCACGTCATCCAATGTCAGCCACAGCAGCGTCAGCCGCGGCGGCTTCGGCTCGTTCGGCCACGGCTTCTCGGGCGGCGGCTGATCCATGCAGCGCATCACTTGCCTCGAGCGCGACGACTGGCGAGAGACCGCGGCGCGATGCGGCTTCGTGTTCCACACCATCGACGGCGAGCGCTATTGGGACGAGCGCGCCTATTACGGCTTCACGCTCGACGAGATCGAGCGCGGCATCGAGGCGCCGACCGGCGAGCTCGACGCCATGTGCCTGGAGCTTGCCGATCGCGTCATTGGCGACGAGCGCCATTTGCGGCGCCTGAAGATTCCGGACGCGTTCTGGACCTTGATCGCCGAGAGCTGGAAGCGCGACGACCGCAGCCTCTATGGCCGGCTCGATCTGACATACGATGGCAAGTCACCCGCAAAGCTGCTCGAATACAACGCGGATACGCCGACCTCGCTGTTCGAGGCTGCCGTGTTCCAATGGACCTGGCTCGAACAGGCGATCGAGCGTCGCGTCATCCCGGCGCGTGCCGACCAGTTCAACTCCATTCATGAGCGGCTGATCGCGGCGTGGAAGGAGATCGCCGGCGGCCGGCACGTTCATCTCACCGGCATCACCGGCAACGAAGAGGACGCCGGCACACTCGCCTATCTCGAAGACACGGCGCGACAGGCCGGACTCTCGACGAGGCTGCTCGACATCGAGCAGGTCGGCTGGCGCGACGAGACCGGCGGCTTCGTCGATCTCGACGAGAACGACATTGCGCTCGCCTTCAAGCTCTATCCCTGGGAGTGGATGTTCCACGATTCCTTCGGCGCGAAGCTGAAGGATGCGCCGACGCGCTGGATCGAGCCACCGTGGAAGGCCGTGCTCTCCAACAAGGGCATCCTGCCGCTGCTGTGGGAGATGTTTCCGAACCATCCCAATCTGCTGCCGGCCTTCTTCGAGGACGACGTGCGGGCGGCGGAGCTTGGAACGTCGTATGTGCGCAAGCCATTGCTGTCGCGCGAAGGCGCCAATGTCACGCTGGTGTCCGGCGGCATGCCGCTCGACGAGCAGGCAGGTCCCTACGGCGCCGAAGGCTTCGTGCGGCAGGCGCTGGCGCCGCTGCCGAATTTCTCCGGCTTCTATCCGGTGATCGGGAGCTGGCTGGTGAACCACGAGCCCTGCGGCCTGTCGATCCGCGAGGACGAGAGCCCGATCACGGGCAACCGCTCGCGGTTTCTGCCGCATGCGATTTTGTGAGATGCTTTTTTTCCTTCTGCCCTTGTGGGAGAAGGTGGCGCGAAGCGCCGGATGAGGGGTTCTTCCACTCGCAAGACTGTTCGTGAGGATAGAGACCCCTCACCCGGCTTCGCTAAAGCGAAGCCACCCTCTCCCGCAAGGGGGAAAGGGTAAAGGAGCAGCTCACTTCGCCGCGGCGATCTTCAGCGACGGCGGCATCAATCCGCCCATGGGACGGCCGGAGCGGGCGGGGTTGAGTTGATAGAGACCGCGGCGGTCCGCGATCGGGCGGAACGCGTCGGTGATGCCGACGACGGATTCGGCGGCTCCCAGGAGCAGCGTGCCGTCGGCTTCCATCGCCTTGGCGAGGCGCTCGAAGATGACCGCCTTGGTATCCTGGTCGAAATAGATCAGCACGTTGCGGCAGAAGATCACGTCGAACGTGCCGAGATGGGAGAAGTCCTGGAGCAGGTTGAGCTGGCGGAACTGCACCATCGCGCGGAGGTCGGCGTTGAGCTGCCAGAGCTCGCCGGCTTGCGCGAAGTACTTCATCAGGTGCTGGATCGGCAGGCCGCGCTGCACCTCGAACTGGCTGTAGACGCCGGCCTTCGACTTCTCCAGCACCTCCTGCGAGAGGTCGGTGGCGACGATCTCGATGCGCCAGCCCGCGAGGGCCGCCCCCATCTCCTTCACGCACATGGCGATCGAATAGGGCTCCTGCCCCGTCGAGGATGCGGCCGACCAGATCCGCAGGCTCTTGCGCGCCGCGCGGGACTGGATCAGGGCCGGAAGGATGGTGTCGCGCAAATGATCGAACGGGATCTTGTCGCGGTAGAAGAAGGTCTCGTTGGTGGTCATCGCTTCGACCACGTCGGTCGCAAGCCGGCCGTCGCCGTTCCTGATCTTCAGCACGAGATCGGGGATGCCGGGAAGGTTGGCCTTGCGGGCGAGCGGCAGCAGCCGGCTCTCGACCAGATACTGCTTGTCGGCCGAGAGATCGAGGCCGGAGCGCTCTTTCAGGAACTTGCGAAGATAGTCGTAGTCGACCGGCGTCACGGGCGGTCTCCCGCGAACAGGCGGTTGACCTTGGCGCCGATCTGGTTGAGCGGCAGGATCGCCGCGCAGATGCCGGCATTGGCCGCCGCGCCCGGCATGCCCCAGACCACGCTGGAGGCTTCGTCCTGCGCAATCACGTTGCCACCGGCGGCGACGATATCCTTGCCGCCGCGCATGCCGTCCGAGCCCATGCCCGTCAGGATGACGGAGAGGATGTTGCCGTGCCAGATGTCGATGGCCGAGGTGAAGAGCGGATCGACCGCGGGCTTGCAGAAATTGACGGCAGGCCCGTCGTCGAGCGCGATCACGACGTCGGCGCCGCTGCGCGCGACGCGCATGTGCTTGCCGCCGGGCGCCAGATAGATCCGTCCAGGTTTCACCGGCTCGCCGTCGACTGCCTCGGCTGCCGGGCGGCGGCTCGAACGCGCCAGATGCTCGGCGAGAATGGTGGTGAAGGTCGGCGGCATGTGCTGGGTAATGAGCACCGGGTAGCGGTCGATCACCGGCCCGAGCTCGGTGACGAGCGCCATCAGCGCCTGAGGCCCGCCGGTCGAAGAGCCGATCAGCAGCACCTTCGGCGCCTGGCTCGAGAACGGACGCGTCGACGTCGATCCCGACGATGGGGCCGACACGACCGGAGCGGGCGCGGGCGCCGCAGGCCGCGCAACGGGGCCGCGCGCGGCCGGAGCCGGGCTCGCGGGTGCCAACGGCGGGCTTGCAACCGCGGGCTTGCGCCGCAGCCTTGCGCCGAGATGGCGGATCTTCTGCACCAGGTCGTGATGGAAGATGTCCGCGGCCGACGCCTCGCGCGTCGATTCCGGCTTGGGGATGTAATCGGCCGCGCCGAGCGACAGCGCCTTGAAGCTGATCTCCGCGTTGCGGCGGGTCAGGGTCGAGGCCATGATGATGACGAGATCGCGCTTCTTCGCCAGGAGCTGCGGCAGCGCCGAGAGGCCGTCGAGCTCGGGCATTTCGATGTCGAGCACGGCGACATCCGGGTTGATGCGTTCGAGCTGGTTGACCGCCTCGAGCCCGGTACGCAGCGATGCGGCGACCTCCATGTCGTGCTCGGCGCCCACCCAGCGCGAGATCAGACCGCGAATGACGACGGAGTCGTCGACGATCATGACCCGCAGTGGTCCCGCCTCGCGCGACGGGCTCGTAGTCGAATTACCTGCGAACGCAACACTCATCACACACCAACTCAGGCTGAAACGGTTCAGTTGAAAACAGGCGCCGAAGGATCCGTTCAGCCTCCGGACAAACGCTCAGATCAGGCCGACTTCCTGGAATTTGGCCGTCACGATATCCTTGTCGAACGGCTTCATGATGTACTCGTTGGCGCCCGCATGCAGAGCGCGGGCGATATGCGCGACGTCGTTTTCGGTGGTGCAGAACACCACCTTGGGCTGGTCGCCGCCGGGCATCCGCCGGAGATGACCGAGGAACTCGTAACCGTCCATGACCGGCATGTTCCAGTCGAGCAGCACCGCGTCGGGCAGACCGCGCTTGCAGGCCTCCAGCGCCTTCTCCCCGTCCTCGGCTTCGAGGATCTGGAAGTCGAGGCCCTCCAGGATCCGGCGCGCAACCTTGCGGATGACGCTGGAATCATCGACGACGAGACAAGTTCGCATGTGAACCTCTGCTTCCTCCCCCTTGCGGGGCACTTCCCATTACCGGCACGTCGGCGGCATTACCGCCGCATCAGGCCGCCATCATCTCGGGCGCGAGTTCGAGGACGCGATCGACGTCGAGGACGACCATGAGCTGGCCGTCGAGGCGGTGCACGCCGCCGGCGAGCTTGGCCATGCGGGGATCGAGGTTGACGGGGTTCTCCTCCATGCCGGCCTCGGGCAGGCGCAGCACTTCGCCGATCTGGTCGATCAGGAG
>DATLXF010000037.1:0-10927 GCA_035575945.1 Bradyrhizobium sp.
CTCCTGATCGACCAGATCGGCGAAGTGCTGCGCCTGCCCGAGGCCGGCATGGAGGAGAACCCCGTCAACCTCGATCCCCGCATGGCCAAGCTCGCCGGCGGCGTGCACCGCCTCGACGGCCAGCTCATGGTCGTCCTCGACATCGACCGCGTCCTCGAGCTCGAAACCAAAGTACAGATGGCTGCGTGAACTCACGCCACAAACATAGAATCGGAGAACAAGAATGAAGACCTGTTTGGTTGTCGACGATTCCAGCATCGTCCGAAAGGTTGCCCGCCGGATCGTCGAAGCGCTAGGCTTTCAGGTGATCGAGGCGGAAGACGGCGTCGAGGCGCTGGTCCACTGCAAGAAGGCGATGCCGGAAGCCATCTTGCTGGACTGGAACATGCCCGTGATGGACGGCTTCCAGTTCCTCGGCACGTTGCGCCGCATGCCCGGCGGCGAAGAACCCATGGTCGTGTTCTGCACCACCGAGACCGGCATCGATCACATCACGAAAGCGATGGGCGGCGGTGCCAACGAGTACATCATGAAGCCGTTCGACAAGGACATCGTCATGGCGAAATTCCAGGAAGTCGGGTTGATCCCCCTGGGCGAAGAGACTGCGGCCTGAAACGCGTTCGACAACTGCAAGAGGCCATCCGTGACCCCGACCGAGTATGAGTATCTGCGCAAGTTCCTGAAGGACAATTCCGGTCTCGACCTGTCCGCAGACAAGCAATATCTGATCGAAAGCCGCCTGCTGCCGCTCGCCCGCAAGGCCGGCCTCTCCGGTATCGCCGAGCTGGTGCAGAAGCTGCAGGGCGGCTCACGACAGCTGATCACCGACGTGGTCGAAGCCATGACCACCAACGAGACCTTCTTCTTCCGCGACAAGGTCCCGTTCGATCATTTCCGCGACCACATCATGCCGGAGATCATCAAGGCGCGCGCCGGAAAACGCAGCGTGCGGATCTGGTGCGCCGCCGGCTCGACCGGGCAGGAGCCCTATTCGCTGGCCATGTGCCTGAAGGAGATGGGTGCGGCCCTCACCGGCTGGCGCATCGAGATCATCGCGACCGATTTGTCGCAAGAGGTGCTGGAGAAGGCCAAGGCCGGTGTCTACAGCCAGTTCGAGGTGCAGCGCGGCCTGCCGATCCAGATGCTGGTGAAGTATTTCAAGCAGACCGGCGAGACCTGGCAGGTCAATCCCGAATTGCGGGCGATGATTCAGCACCGCCAGCTCAACCTGCTGCACGATTTCGCCCAGCTCGGCACCTTCGACGTCATCTTCTGCCGCAACGTGCTGATCTATTTCGACCAGGACACCAAGATCAACATCTTCAACCGCCTGGCGCGCCAGATCGAGCCCGATGGCTTCCTGGTGCTCGGCGCGGCGGAAACCGTGGTCGGCCTGACCGACACCTTCAGGCCGATTCCGGAGCGGCGCGGCCTCTACAAGCCGAACGACGCGCGCGTCGCAGCCGCCAAGCCGGTTGTCGCCGGCGCGGCGCCGCGCCTCGCGGCCATGGCAGGACGATAGAGATGGCCGAGGATGGCAAGGGTGCGGAGCGCGTGACCTTCAGCCGCGGCTATGACGTCTGCATCATGGCCATCGACGGCACCTGGCGGCGCGATTGCAAGCTCAACGCGATCTCCGACACCGACGCCATCCTCACGGTGGAGGGTTCGATCCAGGGATTGAACCTGAAGGAATTCTTCCTGCTGCTGTCGTCGACCGGCCTCGCCTACCGCCGCTGCGAGCTGGTTCGCGTCAACGGTGCCGAAATGGACATTCAGTTCCTGCGCGGCAAGAACAGGAAGAAGCGCGGTGCGGCCGGCGGCCATGACGCCGCGGCCTGATCTGGTCGCCCCGGTTTCCGGCACGTGCTTCACATTTTCTGAACATATCCGAGTCAATTGGCCGCAGCAGCTTTACGTCGCCTAAGCGCCTGCCGTGTATCCATTGAGGGTCTCAATCTCAGGATACGGCAATGCCCAGAAGTTCTCTGTCTCCCATCCCGTCAAACTTGCCCGACGTCGCCGAGCGGCGTGCGCTCCAACTTCTGGTGGTCGACGACGACGCTACGCAGCGCCGCCTGATCACGGTCGCCGCGAAGCAGGCCGGCCACGAAGTCACCGTGGCACCATCCGTGGCGGACGCGATCGAGAAGCTTCGGGCCGCGCGCTTCGACTGCGTGACGCTCGATCTCGTGCTGGAAGATGGCGACGGCATCGACGTGCTGCGCGAGATGGCAAAGGCGAAATTCGCCGGCGCCGTGATCGTCGTCAGCGGCATGGACGGCAAGCGCCGCAGCGCCGCCCGCAGCTTCGCCCGCTCCGTCGGGATCGAACTCCAGAGCCTGCCGAAACCGCTGGATCTCGCGGCTCTGCGCATCAGCCTCGCCAATCTCAGCAAGACCGCGATGGGCCTGCCCGCGATCCACACCTGGGGTGGTGTCGCCAGCGACGCAATCGTGGAGCGGCACCGCGCCTGACGTCGATCCGGAGAAGTACGAAGTCGCTTTCCGGACCGATCATTCGCAACCGACAACCTGAAGAGCGATGACCATTGATCCGGTGTATCGCGCGCTTCAGGGCGGAGCCGCCCGGCGATCAAGCGCGATCGTCCGCGGCGTTGCCGGATTCCGACAGGCAGTGCTGGGGGTGGCCGAGGCCAGCCAGGCGTCGAGGCCCGCGTTTGCGCTGGCATGAGGGGGCGCGATGTCATCGAGCAAGACCATGGTCGCGGAACCTTCCGGATCGCTGCCGTGCTCCGATCCGTGGCTGCGGCGATCAGGCGCATGCTGGCCTCGATCTGTACGAGATCGGCAACGATAGTCCGCTGCAATAGGTCGCGGTTCGCGAGTTCGGGCGTTGCAACGGGACGCGGCGTTTCGGCCAATCCAGCATGCATATTCTCTGTCGCCTGCGATTAGGCGCCATGCCGCTACTTGTGCGTTAAGCCCATGTCCCCTACAAATACGGGTGGGCCGAATCCGCGCCAAGCACCATAGGATTGGTGCGGACGCGAGTCCTTCATGCCAACCGGATGTGGCACATGGCCGAACAAAGCTCTCGCGGTGAAATCTTCGTGGTCGATGATGACCCTGCCGTTCGCGACACCTTGTCGATGGTGTTGAAGGCGTCTGGCTATGAGGTGATCTGTTTTGCGGATGGTGCAGCGCTGCTCTCGGTGGCGCGAAGCCGAACACCGGCTGCGATCCTGCTCGACGTGCACATTCCCGGGAAGTCGGGTCTCGACATTCTGAAGGAATTGCAAGGCGAGGAATATCCGGCGCCGATCTTCATGATCTCCGGGCAGGGCGACATCGCGATGGCGGTCGGCGCGATCAAGAGCGGCGCGCTCGACTTCATCGAGAAACCGTTCCGCGGCAGCGAGATCGTCGCCCGGCTCGACGAGGCGATCGGCGCCTATGCCCGCAGGCAGGCGGAGAACGCGTCGCCGAAATTCAGCTCGCTGCATTTCCCCGGCCGCGAGCCGTTGACGCGCAGGGAGCGCGAGGTGCTCGAGCAGTTCGCCTCGGGTGCTTCCAACAAGGAGGCCGGCCGCACGCTCGGCATCAGCCCCCGCACGATCGAGGATCACCGCGCCAACATCATGAAGAAGCTCGGCGCGCGCAACGCAGCCGATCTGATTCGCATCGTGATGACCGCGGCACAGCGCGCGTCGTAAGCCACAGTTACGTATCATAGCCCGGATGAGAAGCGACATCCGGGACGTCGCGCGGCAGTGCTCCCGGGGTCGCTTCGCTCGCCCGGGCTACGGGGTGTCGCTTCACCCGCTCAGCGCCTTGCGGATGATCCGCGCCAGATCCGATTTCCGATAGGGTTTTGCCAGTAGCAGAACGCCGGAATCCAGCCGGCCGTGATGGATAATCGCGTTCTCGGTGTAGCCCGAGGTGTAGACCACCTTGAGATCCGGCCGCGTCTTCATCATTTCGTCCGCGAGCTGCCGCCCGTTCATCTTGCCGGGCATGATGACGTCGGTGAACAGCAGGTCGAACGGCTTTCCGGCGGCGACGACCGCGAGCGCCTCGGCGGCGTTGGCGGCCTGCAAGGTCACGTAACCCAGCCCATGCAGTTGCGCCAGCACGTAGTCCCGCACCAGCCGGTCGTCCTCCACCACGAGGATCGTCTCGTGCCCGCCCTCGATCGTCGCCGGCGTCACGCCCTCGCCGACCGCTGTCGGCGTCTTGCCCGGCGGCAGGTACATCTTGACCGTGGTGCCGTGGCCCTCTTCGCTGTAGATCTTGATGTGACCCGCGGACTGCTTGATGAAGCCGTAGACCATCGAAAGTCCGAGCCCGGTGCCCTTGCCCGGTCCCTTCGAGGTGAAGAATGGGTCGAACACCCTGGCGAGCATACTCGCGGGGATTCCGGTGCCGGTGTCGCTCACGGCGATCAGCACGTAATGTCCCGGTTGCACGTCGTTCGCTCCGGCGTAGACCTCGTCGAGATAGGCGACACCCGTCTCCAGGATCAGCTTGCCGCCGCCCGGCATGGCGTCGCGGGCATTGAGCGCGAGGTTGAGGATCGCGGTGGTGAGCTGGTTGGGATCGACGACGCCGACGCAATTCTCGTCTTCGAACACCGATTCGATCTGGATTTGCTCGCCCAGCGTCGGCCGCAACAATTTCGAAGTGTCGACGATCAGCGCGTTGATGTCGATCTCGCGGGGCTGCAGCGGCTGCTTGCGCGCGAAGGCGAGCAGGTGCTGGGTCAGGTCGGCGCCGCGCGCGGCAGCCTCGTCGATCATCTTCGTGATCGCCGCGAGCTGCGGCTCCTTGGCGACTGCCTCCGCGAGAATCTCGATGGTTCCGGTGATGACGGTGAGAATGTTGTTGAAGTCGTGCGCCACGCCGCCGGTGAGCTGGCCGACGGCCTCCATCTTCTCGGCGTGGCGGATGCGTTCCTCGGCGGCGATCTTGTCGGTGAGATCGCGGTAGAACACGTTGAACAGCAGGCCCTCGCGACGCGTCAGCGCGGTCACGCTGACCTCGGCCCTGAACTCCTTGCCGTCGCGGCGGCGGCAGATCAGCTCGCGCCGATATTTAAGCGTCCTGTCTCCCCCGTCCTTCGGGAAGTTCTTCATTCGCTCCTGCACGTTTGCGCGGTCGCTCTCGGCGATGATGAGGTCGAGGGTGCTCTTGCCGAGCACCTCGTCGCGGCGCCAGCCGAACAGCTGCTCGGCCTGCGAGTTCCAGTTCAGGATGCGGCCTGTCTCGTCGGTCTGGACGAAGGCGTCGAGCGAGGTCTCGACGATGTTGCGGGCGAGCCGCTCGCTCTCGCGCAGCGATTCCTGCGCCAGCCGCGCCTCGGTCATGTCGCGTCCGACGAAAAAGAAGCGATGCGCCTGTTCGGACCAGCTGCCGAGCCAGGACAGCCAGACCTCGTGCCCGTTCCTGTGGAAGCAGCGGGTGTCGGCCAGCTGGACGCGCGCGCCGCCCCGCATCGCGCGCATCTCGGCGCGGGACTGTTCCAGATGGCCGGGATGAATGAAGTCGGCGCCGCTGCGGCCGATCATCTCGTCCGGCCGATAGCCGAGAATGATCTCACTGCTGGGACTGATCTGCGCGATATGACCATGCGCATCCATGATCATGATCAGGTCCTGCGACGTCTCGAAGATCTGGCGTCGCTCCTCGAGCTGGTGCTGCAGCGCCCGCTCGGCGCGCCGCGCCTCTGTCAGGCTGCGTGCACTCCCGGAGGCGCCGATGATTTCACCCGACGGCCCCCTGATCGGCGACAGGCTCAGCGAGATCTCGAGCGGCGTGCCGTCCTTGCGCAGGCGCACCGTCTCGAAGCGTTCGATCGGCTCGCCCCGCGCAATCCGGCCCAGATAGTCCTTGCCATGCGCGCGGCGGTCGGGCGGGACGATGATCGACGTGGGCTTGCCGATCGCCTCCTCAGCCGTATAGCCGTAAAGACGCTCGGCGGCCGGGTTCCATCCGGTGATGACGGCGTCGAGCGTCTGCATCACGATCGCGTCGTCGGACGATTCCACCGCGGCGCTGAACAGGCTCTCGCGCGCCGCGTGGTGGCTTCGCGCGGCCTCGGTGCGGCGATGCTCCTCGATCTCGCGCTCGAGCGCGGCTGTTTTCGCGCGGGTTTCCTCGACCATCCGGGCAAAGGCCCGCGCCAGCACGCCGGTCTCGCCGCTGGCGTCGACGGGGATGTCTGCGGGACGTCCACTGCCGATGGCCTGCACCGCCTCCGTCAGACGCCCGATCGGGCGGGTCAACGAGCGCGCAAGCAGCACCGCGAGCGCCGCTGCGGCGAGAACGGCCAGCACGCCGACCAGCAGGGACGTTTTTTGAATGGCGGCCGGCACGCGGCCGAAGACGGACGGGGGAACGGTCGCGACGACGGCGACCCATTCCTTGCCCGCAAGCGACAAGGGCACGAATGCCGCGCCGCTCGTCCGGCCCGACTCGTCGGTTGTGACCCGCGTGGCCACGTCCGATGTGCCGATCAGGGCCGAGAAGAACGGAAGGTCCTTGCGCCAATCGCTCGGCTGGCCTCGCGATGACCCGAACTCCCGCGTCCGATCGGGATGGACCAGATAGTCGCCGCGCGAATCCACGACGTAGATCTCTCCGTCCGAGGTCATGGTCGTGCGAACCCGGTCGAGAGCCGGGCGCATGTCGATGTTCGCGACGATGATGCCGAACGGCTTGTCGTCGGGTGCGAACAGCGGCATCGCGACCCGCAAGGTCGGAGCGCGAGGGGCCGTCGTTCCCCCATGCCGAGTGGCGAGGTCGACGGGAGAGACGTAGATCCCGCCCGGCTTCAGTCGAATGGTCTCCTGAAAGTAGGCCCGGTCGCTCTTGCGCTCCAGTTCGCCGTCCGGGGCGATCTGCACCGCTCCGTTCGGGCCCGAACGATCGACCCGAACCAGCTCGCGCTGGTCGTCGGCGCCGATGATCCTGAACTGTCCGTAGATGGGCTTGGCCTCGATCTCGGCCGCGAGCCGCGCCGCGATGCGCTCGCGCCAGGTCTGCTCGGAGACGCCGTCGGCAGGGTCGATTCCTCCGGCAACGTGGGCGCGGATCAGGCCGTTGATCGCCGCCGCCGCGCGATAGCCCATCAGATCGCCGCGCACGCCGGCTACATAGAATTCGAGACTGGTCGCGATCAGGCGCGACTGGGCCTCGACACGTTCCAGGACCCGCGGAATGACCGCCTGCGTGGTGTTGCGATAGCCGAGCCAGCCGACTGCGGCCACGGTGACCGTCACCAGCAGGATCATCGCGATGGCCAGACGCGTCGCCAGCGTCGATGCGAAGCTCATGGAGGTTTTCGCCGGACTTGCCGTACCGCCGCGCCATGCCTGGCTTGCGGCTGGGGAGGCGTTCTTGTCATCGGCGGCCGGAGCGGACATCTGACCCCTCCGGCTCGCTGGTCTTCAGGCAATGATCGACCATCGCAAGCAGTGCGTCGGGCCGGAACGGCTTCTGCAGGCTAGCCACCGCGCCGAGCTTGGTCGCCATCTTCAGGAAGTCCGGCTCCGCATAGGTTTCCGGGGTGATCGAACGGCCGGAGATGACGACGATCGGAATGGTGGGAACCAGGGCCCGAATGTGACGCATCGTCTCCAGTCCGTCCATGCCGGGCATGAAGATGTCGAGAAACAGCAGATCGAACCGACCGGCCTCGAATAGGGCCAGTCCCGTGCGGCCATCGCCGGCAGCGGTCACGTGGTGACCTGCCCGTTCCAGCAGCAGCCGGATGGTGATCTGGACGGCCGGTTCGTCATCCACGATCAGGATGTTGGCCACGTCTGTAATCCTCCGGGGTCGGATGGGGCGTCCCAGCGACCGCAATCAAAGCAGTATGAAATTGTTGCGCGGATTCTTGTCTGCCGGCAAGCACTTCGAACCCTCCGGCCTGACCTGCCGATTTATTGCGCTGCACCGCGGATATGCACCCCTGAGTGCATAGCAGAGGTTCGCCGTCGGCCCGACCAGTGCCTTGCGGGAGATGGATGGCCTGTGGGAAGAGCAGGACGAATCCTCCGGACGGAGAAGGAATAACAATGACCGGCAAGAAAAAGACGCCCGACCAGCTTCGCAGCGCGCGCTGGTTCGCGCCCGACGATCTGCGCTCGTTCGGCCACCGCTCCCGAGCCATGCAGATGGGCTACGCTCCGGAGGAGTGGAAGGACCGCCCTGTTATCGCGATCCTCAACACCTGGTCGGACGCGCAGCCTTGCCACATGCACTTCAAGTCCCGCGTCGAGGACGTCAAGCGCGGTGTCCTGATGGCCGGCGGCCTGCCGCTGGAACTGCCGGCATTGTCGCTGTCGGAATCGCTCCTGAAGCCGACCACCATGCTCTATCGCAACCTACTGGCCATGGACGCCGAAGAACTGCTGCGCAGCCACCCCGTCGATGGCGTCGTGCTGATGGGCGGCTGCGACAAGACCACGCCCGCGCTGCTCCTCGGTGCGACCTCCATGAACATCCCGGCGATCTATCTGCCGGCAGGCCCGATGCTGCGCGGCAATTGGAAGGGCAAGACGCTCGGCTCCGGCTCGGACGGCTGGAAATATTGGGACGAGCGCCGCGCCGGGAAGATCTCGGACAAGGACTGGCTCGACATCGAGGCCGGCATCGCCCGCAGCTACGGCACCTGCATGACCATGGGCACCGCATCGACCATGACCGCGATTGCGGAGGCGATCGGCATGACGCTGCCCGGCGCCTCCTCGATTCCGGCCGCCGACGCCAACCACATCCGCATGGCATCCGAATGCGGCCGACGCATCGTCGAGATGGTCTGGGAGGACCTGACGCCGAAGCTGATCCAGACCCGCAAAGCCTTCGAAAACGGCATTGCGGTCGCGATGGCGATGGGCTGCTCGACCAACGCGATCATCCATCTGATCGCGCAGGCCCGCCGCGCCGGTCAGGATATCGGCCTCGACGATTTCGAGACAGCCAGCCGCAAGGTGCCTGTCATCGCAAACGTGCGGCCGAGCGGCGATACCTATCTGATGGAAGACTTCTTCTATGCCGGCGGGCTGCCGGCGCTGATGGCGCAAATCAGGCCGCATCTGCATCTCGACTGCATCACCGTCACCGGCAAGAGCCTGGGTGAGAACATCGACGGCGCCGAGGTCTACAATCCCGACGTGATCCGCGGCATCGACAATCCGATCTACCAGGAGGGCGCGCTCGCGGTGCTCAAGGGCAATCTCGCGCCCGACGGCTGCGTCATCAAGCCATCAGCCTGTGCGCCGCGCTTCCTCAAGCACACCGGTCCTGCGCTGGTGTTCGACGATTATCCCGCGATGAAGAAAGCGGTCGACGATCCCGACCTCGACGTCACCGAGGACCACATCCTCATCCTGCGCAATGCGGGGCCGCAAGGAGGGCCGGGCATGCCGGAATGGGGCATGCTGCCGATCCCGACGAAACTCGTGAAGCAGGGCGTGCGCGACATGGTCCGCATCTCGGATGCGCGCATGAGCGGCACCAGCTACGGCGCCTGCATCCTGCACGTTTCGCCGGAGTCCTATATCGGCGGCCCGCTGGCGCTGGTGCGGAACGGCGACCGCATCACGCTCGACGTCGCAGCGCGCACCATCAATCTCGACGTGAGCGAGGCCGAGCTGGCAAAACGCCGCGCCGCCTGGAAGCAGCCCGAGCGCCGCTTCGAGCGCGGCTATGGCTGGATGTTCTCCAGGCACATCAAGCAGGCCAATGACGGCTGCGACTTCGACTTCCTCGAGACCGGTTTCGGCGCGCCGATCGGCGAGCCCTCGATTTACTGACACCACCGTCGTTCCGGGGCGCGAAGCGAACCCGGAACCTCGAGATTCCGGGTTCGATGCTTCGCATCGCCCCGGAATGACAGATGAGGATGCCCATGACCAAACTCAGCGAAGCCACCCGCAACAAGCTCAAATCCGTCTCCACCGCCACGGCCGCCAGCGCCCTGTTCAAGCGCGGCCTGCGCATCCAGATGATCCAGGATGTGCATCCCTTAGGTCCCGATCAGCCGACCATGGTCGGCGAAGCCTTCACGCTGCGCTACATGCCGGCGCGCGAGGACCTCAACACCATCGACGTGTTCAAGGACCGCTCCCACCCGCAGCGCAAGGCGGTCGAGGATTGTCCGCCGGGCGCGGTGCTGGTGATGGACAGCCGCAAGGACGCGCGCGCGGCCTCGGCCGGTGCGATTCTGGTGACGCGGCTGATGAAGCGCGGCGTGGCGGGCGTCGTCACCGACGGCGGCTTTCGCGATTCCGCCGAGATCGCAAAGCTCGGCTTTCCCGCCTTCCATCACCGCCCTTCGGCGCCGACAAATCTCACGCTGCACCAGGCGATCGAGATCAATGTTCCGATCGGCTGCGGCGACGCACCGGTGTTTCCCGGCGACGTCATCCTCGGCGATGCCGACGGCGTCATCGTGATCCCCGCGCATCTCGCGGATGCGATCGCTGATGAGACCTTCGAGATGACGGCGTTCGAGGACTTCGTCACCGAGGAAGTCGGCAAGGGCCGCGGCATCTTCGGCCTCTATCCCGCCACTGACCCGCAGACGCTGACCGATTTCGCCGAATGGCGGAAGAAGAACGGGCGTTAGTAGGATGGAAGGTCGCGCCACATTCTCCACTGTCGTCCCGGCGAAGGCCGGGACCCATACCCCCAGGGAGAAGTTTGGCGAAAACTGGCACTTGCACTACGTTGCTAACCAGGCCTCTGCGTGATGCAGTGATCGCGGGCCTAGAAGTGAAGCTATCTCCTCCCATAGACGGTCACTTCGGACGGCCCGAGTCACTAGAGCGGTTCATTGATTAATTGAATCGGGAGGGGATTCCGTCGGGCGACGGTTTGTGATTCAAGATGTTGGCTGGATCGGAGGCCAGCATCGGATGGTCCGACCTCTTTCGAATGATCTTCGGGAACGAGCCGTGAAG
>DATLXF010000038.1:0-12719 GCA_035575945.1 Bradyrhizobium sp.
GGCTCGTCAGCTTCATGCACTATGATCTCGGATATTTCGACCTGGAGCAGAAAACCCTGCAACCCCTCGACAACCCGTTCGGCACGAGGTTGTCACCCATGTCTTAGGTACGATCCGTTACCTATGTGTCCGGGCTGGACATGCTGCCGGGTGGCGGGCCGCGACCGATAGTGATGATCACTACGTTTATGCCATAGCCCTACCATAGATAACGATATTGCCGCATCAGCCTGTCGGAAGGAGCAAGGCCGCTTCGGCGTCATCTTCGATTGTTTCGGTGTCCTCGCCTTCTTCCGGGACGTTGCCACTATAGGCAGCCTTGCCCATCGCCTGTTCGATCAGGCCAAGCAGGCGCTTTTGCCGATCTTCCATGAACGCCTCGAACTTGTCGGCACGGAGAAGGGCGGGGTCGATCAGGTGCGATTGCAGATAGCTGTCCAGCTTTTCGCTGGCGATGGGCGGCGTGGAGTTGTTTCCACTTTCCAGCTTCGCCAGATACTCGCTTGGCGCAACGCCGCCGATGATCCTGTTCGTGCGATACGACAGCGGCGTCTTGTTTATGATGGAATCGAACACCGCAGGCTTGATACCCTGCGTCCGGCACCAGTCCTGTGGGAAGATGTGGTGAATATCCACGTTCTCCCCGAAAAATACCGTATGGTCGAACTTCTGGCCCGACCGGAAATCCTGCGCGCCTTCCTTCATCAACAGGGCGTTCATGCCCTTATAGGCCGCTGAAAGCCGCGTCCGCATGGTTTTCAGGCGGTCGGAGCGGAAGATGGTTTCGCTGACCGTCGAAGGCTCCGGCCCGCCGCTCAGCCAGCGCGTGACCTCCATGAAATCCTTGGCGATGCGCGTTTCGACAGCGGAGCCGTAAAGCTCGCCGAATACGCCGTTCCAATACCACTGGACCAGCTTCGCCCGGTTGGCTTCATGCTCCCACGCATCGCCAATGTCGGCGAGGATCGCCGCCAGTGGCACAATCTGCGACTGATAGGGCAGATCGAAAATGCGGTAGATATGGAGCATGTGCAGGAACTTGGCGGCTTGTATGAAGCCGCGTTCCACCTGCGCCTCATATTTCTTGTAGGCTTCCAGCGGCAGGTCGAGCAGGGCTTGCCGGTTGCCCGACACGGCAGGCAATTCCTTGCCTTCCTTGCCCGCCTGTTCGGCGGCACGCCGCCGGTCGCGGGTGAAAAAGAGCGAAATGGCCTGCAAGAAATCGGTATTGCCGACACCGGCTAGAATGCCGGCATCGGAATCCGCGGGGCGCAGGGTATCGGCAAGTCGCTGGTGGCGGCCCTTGACGCCTTCATCGCCATACCAGTCCTTGCGCAACTCGTGGCCCGAGGCCGCATACATCGCCGTGACCAGCTCGAAGGCATCGAGCGGCTTGCCGCCCGTATTCACCTTCTCGAACACCACGCAGACGGCTTCCTTGGAGGTCGAGCGGTCGAGCGCGATCACCGGCACGCGATACATCTTAAAGTTTTCCAGCACCTCTTTCTTGAAGGTGCGGAACTGCTCGCGCACCGCCTTGTGCTCGTCACCCGACCAGTGGTCGTTGAATCCGTCCTGCCATGCGTCCCAATCGAATACCTGGCTGACGGGGAACATCAGCGCGGCGTATTCCCTTTCCGGCGTGGAGAGGTCGAGAGCGACTTCGCGTCCGAAATCTGTGCGCTCCACGCGATCTTCCGGCACGCCTATCACAGCTTCCTCGCGGTCCACCGTCTCATCAATCGCCTTGGCAATGTCGAGATAGAACCAGCGTTTCACGCGCTTCTTCTTCGGTGTGACGGTTTCCACGACCTTGCCGCGCAACGTCACCTGATAGAGCGAAGTCATGCGCTGCTGACCATCGAGCAGAAGGGATTGCGGCGCTATCTTTCGGGCTTCCGCTGGCGCGCCTTCGACAGGGCGGGGCTTGAAATTGACCGGCCCGCCGGTGTCGAGCGACATGAGCGCACCGACGGGGAAGGCGCGCGAAATCGAGGCGATCAGGCTCTTGATCCGATCTTCGTCCCAGACCCAGCTTCGCTGAAAATCCGGCAACTGGATGATACCCCGATGGCACTCATCGAGCAGCCGGTGAAGGTCGATAGGATTAGTCTGGAAGGACGCCCCTGCCATGCTCTGTATTTCCCTATTTGCTCTATCGTTCTACGAATCTGTACTGCGTTCGATAGCTGTTTCCAGCACATCGAGAAAGCGAGGCTCGTAGTTCTCATCTACATGTCGCTGGTTCCAAAGGCCGGAGCGGCGGACCTTATCCCTGCCCGAACGGAAGCCCAGCCATGACGGTGAGGGTGGATCAATCATCGGCTCGTGCAGGCCGCTTGTGAGCGCAATCGCATTCCGCTCGATGTAACCACGTAGGGAGGCAGGCCCCGGCTCATCGTCCACGGGAAGCCACAAAAAGGGAAGTCTACCCAAATACTCAGATACGGCGGCTTCAATTGGTGCCTCAGCGGCTGCCAACTCGGCCCTTTGCATGGTCAGCATTTCCGCAGCCTTCCCAATATCGCCTTTCACCCCCCAAGACGGACACTCCGGGCAGTCACCACGAGCGATTAGAGCTTCGCCAACAAGCAATCTGAAGATTGACCCCCGATGGTTTCCGCCGAGGCTGGACGACCTGCCAGCGTGCTGGCGCAGACGTTGATGTAGGGTTGAGCGCGCGCCAGCACCCAAAGCATGCGTGCCTACACGGACGAGCCTCGGGCCGTGACCGCTGCCTGTACGGGTTTCGCCCGGCTCAAAGAAGAAATAAACACCCCTTCGCGGCCAAATTCTCGAAGGGGGAAGTTGAGCCAGAAACCTTTTGCCACCCGTCAGAACTTCCAGCCGGTCCAAGATCCGATACAGGCGGTTAAGATCATCTGTCCTGCTCATGATCGCGAGGTCAGCCATGCCAATTGTTCTCCAATACGCAGGTTCGCCATTGGCACGTCCACTTCGTAACCGTCGTCGTGCAATGCGGGGACCAGAAACTCGCGATAGCGTTGTCCAGCAAATATCACGACCCGTCGCCGTCCGATCAGATGTGGGCCTAATTGTCGGAGAGTGTTTTCTGCCCATGCGCGGCGCTCAATCACGTCAGCGGTATTGAGCGTTTTTTCATAAGGGGCAATTTCTGTATCCGGCGCGATCACGCCGTGGAGTGCGGACAGTATAAGCCAGTCAGCCTTTTGGCTTTCGACCACCTTCCGCACTTTGAGGAACCATTCCGAACGATAAAGCAGTTGTGCAGGAGCTGGTCGGGTGAGCTTTTGACTCACACATGAAACGAGAACAAGGGCGTCGGTTAGGTCGAGTGACACCTTCCCTTGACTGTCCCGTGCAGCAGCCGACGACGGCGCAGGAGACTGCTTCAACACATTGTAGGCATGCTGGTAACGAATCCCCAGTCGCCTTGCAATCTCGGCAACCTTCAACCCTTCGCGCGCCAACGCGCGGATGTTCTCGGAAACGCTCACGTCAGACATTCCAATTTCGCGCGGACGCGGGGAACAGATGCAAGCGCAGTAGCAAAAGCGTGCGCCCTAGCCATCAGTTCGGCGTCAGGGTCGATGACTGTAAACCAGCGCTGGCGCTGCACATAAGACGACGAGCCAGCGGCGCGTGGCACCGACACGTTGGTTCGCAGTGTGGCGATGTTATCGGTGCCCGTTTCGATAGAGAGCCGTTCATGCAACTGCTTCAAAAGGGCATCGTGCGTCATGCTCCGGCCCGGAAATGTGATGAAGACGATGGCGCGTCCGGGCCTGCGCAACAGCCGGACCTCCGAGAAGGTCGCGTGTTTCTCGGTTTCTCCGCCTATGCCGTTGTCGGGATCGAGGAACAGAATGTCGGCAGCATCAAGCGCGCTCCGCTTGCGTACTCCCCACGCATGTCGTTCGACTCGGGATGGCACAGGCTCGCGATGAAACAGTGCACCTTCCGGCCAGATCATCGCCTGTTCGAGGGCGGCCACGCTGCGTTCCGGCAAGGTTGCAAGACCTGTGTGCAGTTCCTCATCAAGCGTGCGCCACGCCGCTTCGTCTCGCCATTCAAGATGCCGACCATCTGACCGACCATCGTGACTCGGGGCGTAATACCATGCGATGCCTAGTGTTCTATCCTTGCCTGCAAGGGCGCGGAGGAAGGCAAATTTGATTACATCACTCACATCCCCAGCATATTGATCCCGCATTCAGTATTCGCCCTTTCCAACGCAATAATGGCAAGATCGCACAAGCCACCACGGCAGCACAACGCCCTGATGCTCACCGTTTTTGCGCGGCGTTGCCGCGCGATGGCGGGCGGCGCTGCGATATGTGGGGTCTCCGCGCCGCCCGCCATCGGTCACGCCCGATCCTGCTGCGACTGCACTCTGTCGTTCGGGCCTGCCGAACGCTCCATCTCGAACGCCATCTTTCCTAGCTTTGTCCAGACGCCGCGCGCGTGTTCGCCGTCCTCGCTCTTGAGCTTTTCGGCGATCCAGATCATCGCGCCGTAGATCATGGCGCGGTCATTGCCGGTCAGGTCCACTATCCCGGCCTTGACGACGAGACCGCCTAGTTCGATCAAATACCGCGTGCGTCTGCGGCGCTCGACCTGCCATGTCCGCATGTCATGCCGCGCCCGCGCCGCCTGATGCCGGTTGCGCGCCGCCCGATTGCGTTGCAGCGCCGCCAGCGTCGCGATCAGACGCCGATGCAGTTCGCCGCGACCTGCCACGAAAGAACGCTGCCCCGCGTTTCGCCCATGCCTCCCTCTTTCCGGCATCCTTGGTTTCGGCCAGCGCGACGAGCGCACCGGCCAATTCGTCGGCGGTGAGGCCATCGGCCCCAGTGGCGATGACCAGTTCGCCAAACTGCTGCACCTTCCGTATCTTGAGTTCCCGCGCCTTGTCCTCAAGCGCCTTGAGTTCCGCGTCATAGTCTCTCGGTTTCCGCATCGTCGTGTCCTTTCCCGGTCGCAAGTCGTTGATGCAGCAAGGATAGTTGCGCAGACAGCGGAACGCAGTATTGTTGCTGGGACGGTCTGGCACGGCCCGGTCCATCCCGAGATTTTTTCGAGGGAGGGCGCGCTTATACGTCGTTCCGACGTTCGCTTGAGAGCAGTATCTGGTCGGTCGCCATGGCGATCTACCATTTCTCCGTTCAGGTCATCGGACGCACGGCTGGCCGCAGCGCGGTCGCTGCCGCCGCCTACCGCTCGGCCTCGCGGCTGCGCGACGACCGCCTCGGCCGCGATCAGGACTTCTCGCACAAGCGCGGCGTCGTCCATTCCGAAGTCATGCTGCCGGAGAACGCGCCGGAGGAATGGCGTGACCGCGAGCGGCTTTGGAACGACGTTGAAGCCTGCGAGGTCCGCAAGGACGCCCAGCTTTGCCGCGAGGTGGAGTTCGCCATTCCCCGTGAGATGACACAGGCCGAGGGCGTCGAACTGGCCCGCGATTTCGTGGCGCAGGAATTTGTCGATCGGGGCATGATCGCCGATGTGAACGTGCATTGGGATATCGGCGAAGACGGAATGCCTAAGCCCCACGCCCATGTCATGCTGACCATGCGCAGCGTGGACGATAACGGTTTCGGCCAGAAGGTGCGGGACTGGAACCGCACGGAAATGATCGAGCGCTGGCGGGAACGGTGGGCAGATCATGTCAACGAGCGCCTTACCGAACTCGACATCGACGCGCGGATCGACCATCGCAGCCTTGAGGCGCAGGGGATCGGCCTTGAGCCACAGACCAAGATCGGCGCGCCAGCGCAGCGCATCGAGGCAGCCGGAATCGCGGCTGACCGCGCCGAGGATCACCGGCGTATCGCCCGCGAGAACGGCGCGCGCATCATCGCCGATCCTTCCGCCGCGCTTGACGCGATCACACAGCAGCAATCGACCTTCACTCAGCGCGACATGGCCATGTTCGCGCACCGGCACAGCGACGGGATTGACCAGTTCAACGCGGTGATGGGCGCGATGCGCGGCGCGCCCGATCTTGTCGAACTCGGCAAGGATGATACCGGGCAGGACCGCTTCACCAGCCGCGACATGATCGAGGCCGAACAACGCCTGCACCGCGCCGCCGCGATGATGGCGGAGCGCGAACGCCATGAGGTGAACGACAGGGACCGCGAAGCCGCGTTGGCGCGCGCGGCAGATCGGGGGCTCACCCTGTCCGGCGAACAGGCCGATGCCTTCCGGCATGTGACCGATGGTCGGGATTTGAGCGCCGTGGTCGGCTATGCCGGGACGGGAAAGAGCGCCATGCTCGGCGTGGCCCGCGAGGCGTGGGAGGAAGCCGGTTACAGCGTGCGCGGCGTCGCATTGTCCGGCATCGCCGCCGAGGGATTGGAGAACGGCTCCGGCATCGCGTCCCGCACCATCGCCAGCCTGGAACATGGCTGGGCGCAGGGCCGTGACCTTCTCACCGCACGCGACGTGCTGGTGATCGACGAAGCCGGCATGGTCGGCACGCGGCAGTTGGAGCGCGTGCTGTCCCATGCCGCCGAGGCCGGTGCGAAGGTGGTGCTGGTCGGCGATCCGCAGCAGCTTCAATCCATTGAGGCGGGTGCGGCCTTCCGCTCGATCCACGAACGCCACAGCGGCGTCGAGATCACCGAGGTTCGCCGTCAGCGCGAGGACTGGCAGCGTGACGCCACGCGCAACCTCGCCAGCGGTCGAACCGGCGATTCGATCCATGACTATGACAATCATGGCATGGTGCATTCCGCCGAAACCCGCGAGCAGGCGCGCGGCGACCTGATCGACCGCTGGGACCGTGACCGGCAGGCCAGTCCCAACGCCAGCCGCATCATCCTCACCCACACCAACGACGAGGTGCGTGCGCTCAACGAGGCCGCGCGCGGGCGGATGCGCGAAGCCGGCGATCTTGGCGACGATGTGCGCGTCACCGCCGAGCGCGGCGAACGGACCTTCGCCCCCGGCGACCGCATCATGTTCCTGAAGAACGAACGCGGCTTGGAGGTGAAGAACGGCACGCTCGGGACAGTCGAGCGCGTTAGCGATCAGAGCATGACCGTCCGCACCGATGACGGCCGCGATGTCGCGTTCGACCTGAAGGACTACAACAAGATCGACCACGGCTATGCCGCCACCATCCACAAGGCGCAGGGCATGACCGTGGATCGCGCCCATGTGCTGGCGACGCCCGGCATGGACCGCCATGGCAGCTATGTCGCCCTGTCGCGTCACCGCGACGGCATGGACCTGCATTACGGCCGCGATGACTTCGCCAGCCGGGACAAACTCATCAACACCCTATCGCGCGACCGCGCCAAAGACATGGCGACGGATTACGAACCCGCCCGCGACTATGCCGAGCGGCGCGGCATCACCTTCCGCGAGCGCGTGGAACGGGTTGTCGAGATCGTCCGCCAGGTTCCCGAGGAGGTGCGCGGCATCTTCGACGGCCTGCGCCTGCCCGCCGAGGGCGGACAGGGGCCGGAAAGGAAGGTCGAGGAAGACCCGGAGGCGGCGTTGCGCCGAGCCCGTGGCCGGGCACTCGTCCGTCATGCCCGCGCCGTCGATGCGATCTTCGCGGCGCAGGACCAGGGCGGTAGGGCCAGCCCCGATCAGGTCAGGGAATTGCGGGAGGCGCGACAGCGGTTCGAGGAGGTGCGCCCCTACGGCTCGCATGACGCCGAAGCGGCCTACAAGAAAAACCCGCAGCTTGCGGCGGAGGCGGCGTCAGGTGACGCCCGGCGCGCGATCCGCGCCCTGCAACTGGAAACCGAGTTGCGCACCGATCCCGGCCTGCGAGCCGACCGTTTCGTGGAACGCTGGCAGAAACTCCACCGGGCCAGCGACCAACGCTATGCGGGGGGCGACTATGCCGGTCACAGGGCGGCGCGGGCGGAGATGGGCAACATGGCGCAGAGCCTGGAACGCGACCCGCAGATGGAGTCCCTTCTGGCTGGCCGCAAACGGGAGCTCGGCATCTCATTCGATTCGGGGATGGGCGTCAGCCGCGACCTCACCCTCACGTTCGGGCTTGGCCGGGGCCGGGGGCTCGGGCTGTAGAACCATCCTATTTACCGCCCCCTCTACGCCATAGCCCTACGACGGCTAAATCCCTATTGAATAACAACAAATCCTTGCCTTTGCCTGTTCTGGCAGTCCCACGAATAGCCAGCAGGAGGCAGCCAGGCCATGCGCCAACCAGACCGTATCATCCGCATGGACACCGTCCGCGACCGCACCGGCCTGTCGCGGTCCACCATCTACCGCAAGATCGCCGAGGGCACGTTCCCGCCCCAGATCAGGATCAGCGTCAACGGCGCGGGCTGGCGGGAATCCGACATCGACCGTTGGATCGCCGATCCCGTGGCGTGGCGGCCGGGAAGCGGGCGCGGCCTCGATGCCGTCTGATCGCGCATTGTCCCGCTCCCGGCGCGTCAGGCCGCCCACAGCGTCGGAGCAGCTTGAGGCGCTGCTGGGATACCATGTTCCCATGGGCCGACCGCCCAAGCACGACCTGTCCACCTGGACCGTCACTGACGACTGGCCGCGCCCCGTTCCGGTCACGCAGGCCGAGATCGAGGTGTTCGAGCAATGGTTCGGCGACCTGTTCGATGAATTGTTCGGCGCATCCGATTCTTGATTATTCCGGCAATATGCCGTATATAACCAAGATAAGGAGATCGGCCATGCCCAGACCCGCAAGTGAAGTCGAAACCGCCCGCCTTGAGGCGCGCGTGCCCGTTAATGTCTATGAGCAGATGCAGCGCGCGGCCAGACTGCGCGGTATGACGCTGACCGGCTATCTCATCGCTACGGCGGGAGAGGATGCCCGCCGCACGGTCGAGGAGGCCGACGTGCTGCGTCTCGCGGCCGAGGATCAGGTGCGTTTCGCCAAGGCGTTGATTGATCCGCCCGTGCCCAACGCCCGGCTGGCTCGCGCCGCGAAGCGCCATGCCGACCTGATCGCGCCCAGGTGAGCGCGAGGTTTGCGATAGAGGCGCTTTCCAAGGCGCATCAGCGCAAGGCGTTCTCGTGCGGCAATGAGCGGATCGACCGTTATTTCCGCGAGGCCGTCACGCAGGACATCAAGCGTCGATACGCGACCTGCTTCGTCGCCAAAGACATCGAGACAGGCCGGGTTGCAGGCTTCTACACGCTCTCATCCAGCAATGTGCCGCTCATGTCCGTCCCCGAGCCGTTGGCGAGCAGGCTACCGCGCTACCCCACCGTTCCGGCCGTGCTGATCGGCTGGCTTGGGCGCGATCAATCCTATGCGGGGCTTGGGCTGGGCGAAGCCTTGCTGTTCGACGCGATCAGGACCGTCGCCGAAGCCCCGATAGGCGCTCATGCCATTTTCGCCGACGCCATCGACGAGAAGGCCGCAGCCTTCTACGCGGCTTTCGGATTTACGGCGCTGATTGATCGACCGAACACCCTCTATCTGCCCGTTGGAACGGCGCAGCACCTTTTGTCGGGAGAAGCGCCATGACATCGAACGACAGCAAATCTTCTCCCGGTGTGATGCAGCGCGCCGCCCTTTACCTGCGTGTCTCGACAGCGCGGCAGGCCGAGCATGATGTTTCCATTCCCGATCAGAAGCGGCAGGGCGAAGCCTACTGCGCCTCACGCGGCTACCAGCTTGTCGAGACCTTTGTGGAGCCGGGCGCGTCGGCCACCAACGACCGCCGCCCCGAGTTCCAGCGGATGATCGAGGCTGGGACCAGCAAGCCCGCGCCGTTCGACGTGGTTGTCGTTCACTCGTTCAGCCGGTTCTTCCGCGATCACTTCGAGCTTGAGTTCTATGTCCGCAAGCTGGCGAAGAACGGCGTCAAACTCCTGTCGATCACACAAGAAATCGGGGATGACCCGATGCACGTCATGATGCGGCAGATCATGGCGCTGTTCGATGAATACCAGTCCAAGGAAAACGCCAAGCACGTCATGCGCGCCTTGAAGGAGAACGCCCGGCAAGGCTTCTGGAACGGCTCGCTTCCCCCTATCGGCTATCGCACCGTCGCCGCCGAGCAGCGCGGAGCCAAGACCAAGAAGAAGCTGGAGATCGACCCGCTCCACGCCGACACGGTGCGGCTGATCTATCGCCTTGCGCTTGAAGGCGACGGCACCACCGGCCAGATGGGCGTCAAGAACATTGTCTCTTACCTCAACAGCCGCCGCATCTTCACTCGCGACGGCGGGCGCTGGGGCATCGGTCAGGTTCACCGCATCCTGACCCGCCGCACCTATATGGGCGAACACGAGTTCAACAAACGCAGCAAGACCAAGGAGTTGAAACCCGTCAGCGAGATCGTGACGGTTCCGGTTCCGCCGATCATCGACCGGGAGACGTTCGACACGGTGCAGGCGCTCTTAAAGGCCCGCAACCCCAAGGTCATCCCTTCCGCCGTCATCAGCGGCCCGACGATGCTGACCGGGCTGATCCATTGCGCCAAGTGCGGCGGGGCCATGACCATCCGCACCGGCAAGGGCGGGCGCTATCGCTATTACGCCTGTTCGATGAAGGCGCGGCAGGGACCGACCGCCTGCGAGGGCATGGCCGTGCCGATGGAGAAGCTGGACGATCTTGTCGCCAGCCATCTGGAAGATCAGATTCTCCAGCCGGAGCGGCTTGAAACGATCCTCGCCAGCGTTCTCGACCGGCGGCAGGAGCAATCCGAGCGCCGCCGCGAACATATCGCCGAACTGAACAAGCGCGCGACCGAATCGGAACTGCGCCTCAAGCGCCTCTATGACGCCATCGAGGCTGGCGTGGCGGACATTGACGATCCAGCCCTGAAAGACCGCATCGACGGCCTCAAGGCCATCCGCGATCAGGCCAAGGCAGACGCCGAGCGCGCCCAGGCCATGCTCGATAACTCCGGCTCCAAGGCCATTACCCCGCAGATGGTCCGCACCTTCGCCAGGACCGCGCGCCAGCGCATCCGCCTCGAAGGCGGCGGCTATCGCCGTGACCACCTGCGCGCGCTCGCCCAGCGCGTCGAGGTCACGGACGGCGAAGTTCGGATCATGGGATCGAAGACCCGGCTGCTTCAGGCGCTCACCGGAAAAAGCAGCGTAAACTCAGTGCCCACTCAGGGACTGAAGTGGCGGAGAGGGAGGGATTCGAACCCTCGATACAGCTTGAGACCGTATGACGCTTTAGCAAAGCGTTGCCTTCAGCCACTCGGCCACCTCTCCGGTGCGAGCCTTATGCATCTAATTGCTCGCGCTGGTCAATTTGGAAGCGCGTGTTTTCGCTCGAATATTCCCAGTGATTTGCAAAACCGAACGGGCCTGTTCCGCCGCGCAGGGGCGGGATACTGCGGAGAACGGACCCGCAGCTAGCTGCCCGGCGTACGCGCGAAGGCGCGCTTGGCCTTGAGAAGGGCATCCTTGCTTTCCCCGGGAGCTGAATTCGCAAGGAAATTCAACGATACGATGTTCGAGGGACAGTTGGTGTGGAGATCCTGGCCTGTCGGGTACCGGTACTCCAGCATCCTATCAGAGTGTCGGCGCGCGCCAGATGCGCTGCAGTGGACGGGGCTTCCGTCAGATACGGGGGCGCCCCAGCGTCGCTGCGTGATCATTAAGCCTGCTTCTGATTCCACGATTCGGCGCAACAAAGCTGTTTAGGGCCGAGTTCTTGGTCGCGGTGCCCCATGTGGGGAACTTTAACGGCGAAGGGAACCGCCCAAAAAACATCAATCTAAACAAATGGTTGCAAGGCACCTTTGATCACATCTGCGTGTTATTTGTGCAACACCCGTTGGAAAACACGCTTCATGGAGCCGTTTCAGGGCGTTCTCTTGTTGTGTGTGCAAGGACGTTCGGTAATTGTGACTGAGCGACGGAGGGGGGCATCCCAAGGTCGTCCCGTTTAGGTCATTTCGCTTAAGTCCCTCGCGTTCATGCGGGTGTGTCCGAAGACGCGAAGGAGCCCAGGGCGGTGATTTAAAGGGGGTTGGGGAATTGGCCGTCCGGTCAGTGACCTTCCCTGAAGAGCAACTTGGAGGTTTAACATGAAGTTGGTTAAGAGCCTTTTGCTCGGCTCAGCGGCGGGTCTGATCGCCGTGGGCGGAGCTCAGGCAGCTGATCTGCCCGTGAAGGCCAAGGCGGTCGAATACGTGAAGATCTGCTCCCTGTACGGTGCGGGTTTCTACTACATCCCCGGCACCGATACCTGCATCAAGCTGGGTGGTTACCTGCGCGCTGAAGTCGCGCTCGGATCCAACTCGGTCTACGGTCCGTCGAACGGCGCGCCGGCTGGCGCCCGCAACCGCCTGAGCAACTACTACACGATGCGCGCTCGTCAGGATCTCAACATCGACACGCGCACCGCGACCGAATACGGCGTCGTCCGCACCTTCTTCGATGCGACGTTCTCCTGGACGACCGGTGGCTACGTCGGCACGGGCTCCGGCACGGGCGCAACCGGTTATACGGGCACGACGGCTGGTACCGCCGTCATCAACCCGACCGACGGCGGCACCTCGGGCGGTTCGCTCGGCGTGTACTATGCCTTCATCCAGTTCGCCGGCTTCACCATGGGTAAGGCCGTGTCGCAGTTCGACGCGCCCTGGACCAACTACCCCGGCAACAACTTCGACGGTCTCGTCGGCGGCAGCGGCACGGTCACTGGTGTCAACCAGTTCACCTACACCGCTGACTTCGGTCAGGGCGTGACGGCGGCCTTCTCGGCCGAAGACGCGACGGCCTATTACCAGGCCGGCAACCTCAATCTGGCCGGCGCG
>DATLXF010000039.1:0-58807 GCA_035575945.1 Bradyrhizobium sp.
GCCTGCCGCGCCGCCGCCATGGCCGCATCGCTCGCCACCGCCGGCGCCGACGTCACCCCCGCAGCCCGGCTGCCGACGTCGATCGCATACGACCGCGGCGCGGCCACCATCATCGCCAGCAGGCTCACGCCCGCCAGAAGCGCGTGATGCGAGACCCCCCTTGCGACAGCCTTTTGAACTCTCGGCAACCCTCGTCCCTGTGCACTCATGGCAACATCGAGGGCGAGGTTACGACGGCGGTCGGATCTGCGAAGGCGCATGGATATTCCTGACGAACTAAGATCGCCCATTGGCGAGGAACGCGATGCCGCACCTCGAACCCAGACGACGTCGTCACGTCGTCTTGAGCCTCGGGATGCGCACCTGCCCCCAAGACGCCCGTGCACCGTGTCGAACCGCCAGAAAGTTTAATGAAATATTTATGACGCACGCTGCTCAGCCCAGCAGAACCACACCGCCGGGAAGCGGGCGGACTTTCAGGCCGAACAGCGCCGAGATCTTGGGAACCACGTCCTCGATACGGTCGATGCGGAAGGTCGCGTCCAGCGGCAGCCGGCCCACATCCGCGTTCATCAGCACGATCCGCCCCCGCCGGTAACGGTTGATTTCCGGAATCACCTCGGACAAAGGCATGTTCTCGAACACCAGAAGGCCGCGTCGCCAGGCTTCTTCGGCTCGGCCTTCGGTTGCGGCGATGTCGCCAAGACCCTTTTCGGCGTAAGCGATCTGCTGACGCGCCTTCAAGCCGACACTTCCGCCGGCGCATTCGACCTGAACGTCGCCTTCGAAGCAGGTGACGCTCACAGTTCGTCCGTCGCGGCGTATGTCGAAAGCCGCCGACACCGCGCGTACGCGGCCGCCGGCCGCAATGACGGTGAAGGGCTGGCTCGTCGCATTGCCTGCAACCACCGTGTTGACCGCGATTTCGCCCGCCACGAGTTCGACCTCGCGGGCCTGCGTCGCGGCTCCGGCGACCACCAGGCTGGTTCGCGTATTCATTTCGAGTGAAACGTTGTTGGCCAGCGCTATCGTTTTGCGCTCGCCGACGTCGGTGCGGATATCGGCGGCCAACTCGGATAAGGAGGGCCACAGGCCGAGCGGCGGCCTTGCCCCGAGATAGGCTACGGCCCCTACGGACGCCGCCAATGCTCCGCCCAGGAAGGCGCGGCGGCCCAACGAACGTCCGGGCGCAGCGGAGGCGGATTTGGCTGTGCTCTGCGTCGCAGTCACGTTCCGTGCCGCCTGTCGCAGCATGCTCCATTGCGCGGTCGCCTCGGCGAAGGCCCGACGATGCCCCAGGCTCTGGTCGCGCCACTGCGCGCAGGCGTCGAGTTCAGCCTGCGTGACCTCTCCCGAGCGCAGCCGAACGATCCAGCGCCGCGCCTCCGCGGCCAGCATTTCTGTCTCTGCCGTCTCAGTCGTCATGTTCGGCTTTCGCGGCACGCGCGCGTGAGGTGTTCATCTCCAAGACGTTCGCGGCCGGCCCAAGCCGCCGCCTCACCGGTGATTTTTTCATGGATGTGACGCAATGGTCGAAAACCCTGCTCATCTCCCGCTCGACCGACCGCAGCGAAATGCCAAACCGTTCGGCGATCTCGCGATAGGGTAACTCCTCGATCAGCGCCGCCACGAAAATGTCGCGGCTGCGCGCCGGCAGTTCCGACAGGGCACGCTCGAATGCCGCCATCTCGGATTTCGCGGCAACGATGTGTTCGGGGTCCAGTTCATCGCTCTCGGACGCGAGGAGCGCCTCGATCTGCGCTCTCTTGGCCCACCGGGTTTCGGCTCGGACGCGATCCACGGCGACGTTGAGCGCCATCCGGTAGACGTAGGATTCCGGCTTGCGGATGATCCCGACCTCCCCGCCCTGGCCCAGTCGAAGCCACGTCTCATGAAGGACTTCCGAGGCCACGTCGTCCGAACCGAGCCGGCGCGCCAGCCGTCGCTTCAGTTCGTCATAACGCGACACCAGCCATTGCCGGAGATAGGTCCGTTCAGCCCGCACGATGACCGAGCCCGCAACTAATGCGACGATGCACGACGCAACTCGGGCATGAGCGGTGAACAGCCTTCCTCATGAGCATCCTGACGCGGAGCTACCACCAGCGTGATCGGCTGCGGCAGGTCGTCCGGCGGCGGGGCGATTATCACGCCCTGTATCGCCGCGTCCAGCGCGGCGTCGCGTTTCTCGTCTCCCGTCGTGTCGAGCCGCCTGACGCGCAGCACCCTTCCCGATTGACCGACCCACAATTTCACTGCCAGGCGATAGTGGCCGGGTGCCGTTTCTGCGTTCGCACAGAGCGTCTTATGGATCGCACGCTGGACGTGGCCAAAATAGAATTGCTTCACGTCTTGTGAGGACGTCGGGGAGCGGGCCGTGCCACGAGCGGAAGATGGCAGCAACAGAACGGTCCCGGCATCGAAGCGCCTTGCCACCAGGCCCGAGCCGATCAGCAGGATTTCGAGCGCGTCCTGCGGGGCCATGACACCGACGACCCCCGATGACCGATGCGCGACAGCTTGACGGGCGTCGACCAGGATTTCGATCCCGGTCGCAGCGCTGAACGAGTTGAGGGCGGCGGACAAGGACTGCGGTGGAATATCAAAGGCTGCACTCTGCGGCGCAGAACCGGCCGGCACGGCCTGTGCCCGCGCAAGACCGGCTGCGCCGGCATGAAGCGTTGCCAGCGCGACCTGCAAACCAAGAACACACGCAGTGATGACTTTCATGACATACCACGAACCCTCCTGCACTGGAGCCTCGGCGGCTACGGGCTTTTGGCAATGCCACTCAGTGGCCAAGCGAGTATACCATACGGCTGTCATGCTTCATGTCGTAGCTGAACAGCACCCTTCCTAAAGCACATGGGTATTCCAGACCAGTCCTGTTTGGTGACAGTTCGGCGACCACAGTTCGGACATTGAGCGTAAGCACAAACCTCGAAACGATCGTTCGGCTTACTTGAATGCGAAGCATCCAGCGCGAGCAGAAGTCATCCGCCCTCATTGAGGTTGGCCACACGACATGCGTTGAACACCGCGGCAATAGCGACGCTTTGGTCGCTGATCGGGCTGTGGCGAACCGAGTGCGACGGCTTGTCCCGAGCCGCTCATGGCGTGGTTGGAAGGGGCGCGTATCTTACGGGAACAATCGGTTACGCGGCCACGGGGCCCCGCGAAAAATCAATGAAAGCGAGTGACAATGGCGCGCCGGGAACGATCCGAACGTTCAAACGTCGGCCATGGGTGACAGCTCTCTCAATTGCGTCGATCCGGCCGCGGAGCACTCTCACCTGCGCGCTCGAGTTTGTAAAACGGCGCGCTCATCCCAGTCAGGGTGATCGTCTTGAAGCGATAGTCTGGTACCGAAAAGGTGCTGATCAGCAAAAATGGGCCAGTCGCTGATGGTGCCGAGTACAGATTGTAGTCTACTCCAGGTTCAAGGATCGTCGTCTTGATACTGAGAACTTCGTTCACAAGCGTCGCCTGCGTACCGAAGGGTCTTGCCAGCGGATCGCCGATGAAGACGCCCTGGGACGGCTGTCGGACCGATTTCGTGTATGCCTCTAGGGCTGTGTTCCCGAGGAAATAGTTCTTCACGAGTACCGAAGCGGCGGGAAACTTGTCTGCATATGCACAGGGCTCGGTCACCGTGCCGTAACTTGCTGCGACCCCAGCTTCAAGCCAGCGCAATGCGCTCATTTGATTCGACCCGAACAAATCACCTCCGCCCGAGGTGAGAGTGTCCGCTAGAGCGCCAGGAACGTAGGTGTTCGTATTGAGACCCGAGACGTTCGCCAATCCCGTCTGGTAGAAGAGGATGTCCCTGGTGTTTTTGACTTCCGACGACCCCCCTGGTCTTGAGCGGTCGTGGTAATTCATCCTGAGTGCTTCTGGACGATTCCAATTTTGAACAGTTGCCTGGAAGTCGGGATATCGAGGCATGCTCCTCGCATTGTCAGCGGTTCTCACGAACCAGCCGTTCCCTCTCGGAAGGCTCCCATCGGCCTTTAGGCCCTTGTCGATCGTCGCCTTTACACTCGCCGCGCTTTCACCTGCGAGCATCATGGCTGGGCGAATGCGAAAATCCGTATATGGCATGGTCGATCGTGAATCGTAATACGGACTGAGGGGGGTGCTGTCACAGCTCCTGCTCGTGAGGTACTGCATGTCTATTCCATAGGCGAAGGCGCTCGTAATGGAATAATTCGTCGGGTAGTAATTGAAGCGCGCGATACGAAACGGCTTACTCCAGGAAATCACAAAGGCCTGAATCTCTGGACCTGCCTGGGCATCCACCTGCCGCTTGAGCTCCGCGAACTCCGCAGGATCAATACCGTTGTTTGCAGGAAGTCCGGGGTAGATTTTGTCTTGCTCGAACTTCAAATGAATCATGTTTCGGCTGGGAAGATTTCTCACCTGCTGATAGTAGTTCGCAATCTCCACCGACTGCGGATCGTTGTCATTGATCAGGACCGCAACCTCTGAACTTTGAATGCCAGACCGCGGCACGGATAACGTCGCCACGACCGAGGAATTTGCATCAAACACATCCACGGATTCAGTGAGCGACGAAGTCTGTGCAGCGGCGAACGATGGTAGATGCGCGATCGCGACAAGAATAGTCGGGACCAATCGCTTTCCAAAATCGCGGACGTTCTGAATCTTTTCGACCGCGGCTCGGTCGGCAACCTTGGCGCGGCCTCCTGCGCTGCCAGGTCGCACGCGCTGCGGACGCGCTGCAAACGAAAATAGCAAATGGACCATCACGCCTCGCCGATTGACCTGTCTGCCTGATCTCCGTTCGAGATCTGGTCGGATGAGCAAGCGGTCTTCATTTCGAGAACCCACCGCCAACAAGGTTGCCCACCAACTGCAAACCACGCCCTCTCCGGAAAGAAAAGAAGACGGCAAAGGCGTGTGATTTCAACGAGGCAAATGGCGCGCCCGGAACGATTCGAACGTCCGACCCTCAGATTCGTAGTCTGATGCTCTATCCAGCTGAGCTACGGGCGCGTGTTTCGCAAACGGCGCGGGCGGGGCCCGCGAGCAGCCCCCGGGCGGAGCCGGAGGGGGTGCGAAAGAGCGCTCTGACTAACCGCTCTTGTCCCGATTGGCAAGGTCCGGGAGGGGGAGATTTTGCATGGCGATGCTCTGATCTCCAACACGGTCATTCCGGGGCTCGCGAAGCGAGAACCCGGAATCTCGCGCCTAAACCTCTGGATTCCGGGTACGGCGCTTTGCGCCGACCCGGAATGACGGAGATTTCGGCCTTTGGCCGACTTACGCCCTCTGCCGCTCGTTGCGGATGGAGAGCAGTTCCACGGGGCGGTCGGGGATGACGATGCGGAAGGTGGCGCCGATGGTACCTTCGACGAGGTGGATGTCGCCGCCATGGGCGCGGACCAGTTCGGCGGCGATGGCGAGGCCAAGGCCGCTGCCGCCGGGGCGACCGGAGGTCTGGAAGGCCTCGAACAGGCGCTCCCGGGTCTTCTGGGGGACCCCGGGGCCGGTGTCGGAGATCTCGAGAATGGCGACGGCGCCCTCGCGCTTTCCAGTGATCCGGATCTGCTGCGGGCCACCGTCGCCGGAGGCATGGCTCTCCAGCGCCTGGGCCGCGTTCCGGACGAGGTTGAGCAGCACGCGGAACAGTTGGTCGGGATCGGCGTCGACCGCGAGCCCGCGCTCGATGGCAGCGACCCAGGCGATCGAGGCGTCGTTGGCCAGTCCCGCCGTTTCCCGCACCTCCATCACCACCGGCTCGATCAGGACCATGCGGCGGTCGGGCGCGGCCTCCTGGGCGCGTCCATACGATAATGTCGACTGGCAGAAGGCGATGGCGCGCTCGAGCGAGCGCACCAGCTTGGGCGCAAAGCGTTGCACCCGCGGATCCGGCACGCTGGCGAGCTGGTCCGACAGCAGCTGGGCCGAGGCGAGCAGATTGCGCAGATCGTGGTTGATCTTGGACACGGCAAGGCCCAGCGCGGCGAGCCGGCTCTTCTGATTGAGCATCGACATCAGATCGCGCTGCATGTCCGACAATTCGCGCTCGGCTACCCCGATCTCGTCGCTGCGCTGGCTCGGCACGATGATGCCGGCCGAGCTCTCGGGATTCTCGTGGAAGCCGACGAGGCTCGCGGTCAGCCGCCGCATCGGACGTACGAAGAGATAATGAAGCGCGAGATAGACGAGACCCGCCGTCAGCACCGCGATGATCAGCGCGACCACCACGAGGTTGCGGGAGAAGCGGTACATCTGCTTCCGGAGCGGCAATTCGTCGGTGACGATCTCGATGAACTGGGCATTGCCGACCCCGGGACCGACGATGCGGATGGCCTGGTTACCGGTCTCCAGCATCATCCGGAACGAACCGGTGATGGCTTCCCAGGCCGTCATGTCGCGGAGGTCGAGGTCGTGCTCGATGGCTGCCGGAATGTTGTCGCTGGCGAGCAGCCGGCGCTGCTGGCCCATCTTGATGGCGACGGCGCGGGCGTTGATGCTTTTCAGGATCTCCCGCGACAGCGAATCGGGGACCATGCCGAGTGGCGCGGCATCGAGCACCAGCGCCGCGGTATTGGCCGCCGCGACACGGTCGTTCAGGCGGTTGACCCAGAAATTGGCGATCGCGGGCACGTAGAGCAGCACGGCGGCGATCATCACCAGGGGCACGGTAAGCAGCAGCAGCTTGCCAGACAGCCCGAGCCCGCGCGAGCCACGGGGCCGCGTCGCCGGCTGGTCCGGCTGATCCATGTCCTGGATCGGCTGGCGATCTGTGGCTGCCACGAAATTCGCCCCTGTTGGCCTTGGCTGATGGAGGATGCGACCGGCCCCGAGCCGGGTCAAATTACGGATCGCTAATCTACCGAGGTGGGATGTAGGCGCTGATACCGCGAGTCGCCACCTCATGGGTTAAAAACCCCTTGCAAACAGCGATATTCACCGAGCGCGTGCGCCTGTGCGACGTTGACGAGAACAAGGCACTCCCTTATAAGCCGCGCGAATTGTCCGCGATGACCCGGTGTGACGCGCCGGGAGCGGCTCTCTTGGGGCCGAAAAGGGCCCGTTTTGGGCCGCATCTTCCGGACTTTACCTTCAATTCTACAGGCAAATTGCCCGGTCAGCGGAGAAAAACCCGTGAAGCGGACTTATCAACCCAGCAAACTGGTGCGCAAGCGCCGTCACGGTTTCCGTGCCCGTCTCGCCACTGCCGGCGGCCGCAAGGTGCTCGCCGCCCGCCGCGCCCGCGGCCGCAAGCGTCTGAGCGCCTGAGCCGGACCCCTTTTTCCGGGATTTCATCATGGATCGGCTGAGGCAGCGGGCGGATTTCCTCGCCGTTGCCAATGGCGCGCGGGTGAATAGTCCCGCTTTCGTGCTGCAAAGCCGCTCCCGCGATGATTCCGGCCCTGTCAGGATCGGCTTCACCGTCACCAAAAAGAACGGCAACGCCCCCCAGCGCAATCGCATCCGGCGCAGGCTTCGCGAGTTGGTGAAGCGGCTGGATCCGGGGGCGATGCAGCCCCATCATGATTATGTCCTGGTCGGACGAAGGGACGCGCTCTCGCGCGACTTCGCCACCATGCTCGACGATCTGCGCATAGCGTTCACGAAGCCCGCGCGGCATACGGCCAAGGCGCGCGGCCAGAGGCCCGGCTCCGCTCCCGCTGCCAGCCGCAAACCGGATTGATGACGAGACAATCGAGATGACCGACAATCGCAATACGATCCTCGCCGTCATTCTTTCGGGCCTCGTCCTGATCGCCTGGCAGTATTTCTACAACGTGCCGCAGATGGAGAAGCAGCGCGCCCAGCAGCAGGCGCAGGCCGAGCTCCAGAAGGGCACGACGCCGCAGCCGGGCGCGTCAGCGACGCCAGGCGGCGCGCCGGCAACGCCGGGCAGCGCACCGCAGCCCGGCGCGGCCCAGCCGTCGACGCCGGCCATGAACCAGGCCCAGCCCGTCGTCGCGCGTGAGACCGCCATTGCAGCGAGCCCGCGCGTCAAGATCGAGACGCCGCGGATCACCGGCAGCGTCTCGTTGAAGGGCGGACGCATCGACGACATCGCGCTGGTGCAATATCGCGAGACGGTCGACCCGAAATCGCCGCCGATCATCCTCTATTCGCCGTCCGGCACGGCGGAGCCCTATTACGCCGAGTTCGGCTGGGTGGCCGCGACGGGCGTGACGGCAAAGATGCCGGATGCGCAGACCGTCTGGCAGCAGGAGGGCAGCGGCAGCCTGACGCCGTCGACGCCGGTAGTGCTGAAATGGGACAATGGCGATGGCCTCACCTTCCGCCGCACCATCGCGGTCGACGACCATTATCTCTTCACACTCAAGGACGAGGTGAGCAATGCCGGCAACGCGCCCGTCACGCTCTATCCGTTCGCGCTGATCTCGCGCCATGGCGCGCCGCATGTCTCCGGCTATATGATCCTGCATGAGGGCCTGATCGGGTATCTCGGCGAGCACAAGTTGCAGGAATACGCCTACAGCAAGATCGACGAAGCCAAGCAGGTGAACTTCAAGGCCACCAATGGCTGGCTCGGCATTACCGACAAATACTGGGCCTCCGCGCTGCTGCCGGACACCGATGCCCAGCTCCAGGCGCGGTTCTCGTCGAACCCGGTCGGCAAGGTCCATACCTACCAGACCGACTATCTGCTCGACCCCGTCACCGTCCCGATCGGCGGCACCGGGACGGCGAATGCGCGGCTGTTCGCAGGCGCCAAGGAAGCCGGCGTGGTCGGCATCAACTTCCCGCTCGTAGGCCTCGGCGGCTACAACAAGGCGCTCGGCCTCAACCAGTTCGACCTGCTGATCGACTGGGGCTACTTCTACTTCCTCACCAAGCCGATGTTCCTCGGCCTCGACTTCTTCTTCCGCTTCTTCGGCAATTTCGGCATCTCGATACTGCTCGTCACGGTGATCGTGAAGCTGTTGTTCTTCCCGCTGGCGAACAAGTCCTACGCCTCGATGGCGAAGATGAAGTCGATCCAGCCGCAGCTGCTGGCGCTGAAGGAGCGCTATCCCGACGACAAGGTGAAACAGCAGCAGGAGATGATGGAGATCTACCGCAAGGAGAAGATCAATCCGGTCGCCGGCTGTCTTCCCGTACTGATTCAGATCCCGGTGTTCTTCGCGCTCTACAAGGTGCTGTTCGTCACCATCGAGATGCGGCACGCGCCGTTCTTCGGCTGGATCAAGGACCTCTCGGCGCCGGACCCGACCAATCTCTTCAACCTGTTCGGGCTGATCCCATTCGATCCGACCACGATTCCGGTATTCGGCCATTACCTCGCGCTCGGCATCTGGCCAATCATCATGGGCATCACGATGTGGTTCCAGATGAAGCTGAACCCGACGCCGCCGGATCCGACGCAGCAGTTGATCTTCAACTGGATGCCGCTGATCTTCACCTTCATGCTGGCGGGCTTCCCGGCAGGCCTCGTGATCTACTGGGCCTGGAACAATCTGCTCTCGGTGATCCAGCAGAGCTACATCATGCGCCGCAACGGCGTGAAGGTGGAGTTATTCGACAATCTCAAGGCGACGTTCGCACGGAAGGCGACGTAAGTCTCTCCCTCAGTCATTCCGGGATGGTGCGAAGCACCAGACCCGGAATCTCGAGATTCCGGGTTCGATGCTGCGCATCGCCCCGGAATGACAGGAAGCAAAGAGCTTCGCATGACCGACGACGAAGATGCGAAGCTGATCGAGGCCGGGCGCAAACTGTTCGCCCGCGACTGGCAGTTTATCTGGGCCTCGCCTTCGATCGAAACGCTGCCGCCGATGGCGGGACTGGAGATCGCCTTTGCCGGGCGCTCCAATGTCGGCAAGTCGAGCCTGATCAACGCGCTCACGGGGCGCAACGCGCTGGCGCGCACCTCGCATACGCCGGGCCGCACCCAGGAGCTGATCTTCTTCGAGGTCCCCGGCAAGAACGAGCTGCGTCTCGTCGACATGCCCGGCTACGGCTATGCCAAGGCACCCAAGAGCCGGGTCGCGTCCTGGACCGAACTGATCCACAAATTCCTGCTGGGACGCGCGTCCCTCGCCCGCGTGTACGTGCTGATCGACGCGCGGCATGGGATCAAGGACGTCGACCTCGACGTGCTGAAGACGCTCGACCGCTCCGCCGTCAGCTACCAGATCGTGCTGACCAAGGCCGACCAGGTGAAAGCCGCCGAGCTGCAAGCGCGCATTGCCGAGACCGAGGCGGCGCTCGCCAAGCATCCGGCCGCGTTCCCCCACGTGCTGGCAACCTCCTCTCGGAGCGCGACCGGCATGGCCGAGCTCCGCGCCGCCATGGCCAAGCTGTTGGAAGAGCGGGCTTCGTGATGGCAGCGCAACGCCTGCTGATCGCGCTTGCCGGCCTGATGGGCGCCGCCGGCGTCGCGCTGGCTGCGGCCTCCGCGCATGGCGCGGATGCGAGCCGTCTTGCCTCCGCCAGCGCCATGCTGCTGTTTCATGCAAGTGCCATACTTGCGACCATCGCCCTGCTCGCGCGCAGCCTTCTGCACGGCGGAATTGGGCTCGTGGCGGCGTTCGGCTTCGCGATCGGCGCAGGGCTGTTCGCCGGCGACCTCACCTTGCGGCAATATGCCGGACAAGGGCTGTTTCCGATGGCGGCGCCGACCGGCGGAACGGTGATGATCGCGAGCTGGCTGGCGGTGACGCTGGCGGCGGTAATGGCGCGGAAGTGACGTTTCCTCCCTTTCCCTTTTTGGGAGAAGGTGGCCACACTTTGCGCCACGCCCATCAATCGGATAGAACGCGCAACCGACCGACCTGCCAGCGAGACCCGCGACATGACCGACATCTCTCCGCTCGACCAGGCCCGCATCCTGTCCGAAGCGCTGCCGCACATGCAGCAATATGACGAGGAAACCATCGTCATCAAGTATGGCGGCCATGCCATGGGCGACGAGGAGACCGCGAAGAACTTTGCCCGCGACATCGTGCTGCTCGAGCAGACCGCGATCAATCCGGTTGTGGTGCATGGCGGCGGGCCGCAGATCGCGACCATGCTCAAGCGCCTCGGCATCGTCTCGGAATTCGCAGCTGGCCTCCGCATCACCGATGCCGCCACCATCGAGATCGTCGAGATGGTGCTGGCCGGCTCGGTGAACAAGCAGATCGTCGGCTACATCAACGAGGCCGGCGGCAAGGCCGTGGGCCTGTCCGGCAAGGACGGCAACATGGTGAAGGCGTCGAAGACGACGCGCACAATCATGGACCCGGACTCGCATATCGAGAAGGCGGTCGATCTCGGCTTCGTCGGCGACCCCGAAAAGGTCGACCTCACCCTGCTCAACCAGCTGATCGGCTACGAGCTGATCCCGGTGCTGGCGCCGCTCGCGACCTCCAAGGACGGTCTGACGTTGAATGTCAACGCCGACACCTTTGCCGGCGCCGTCGCGGGCGCCCTGAAGGCCAAGCGCCTGTTGCTGCTCACCGACGTGCCCGGCGTGCTCGACAAGTCGAAGAAGCTGATCCCGCAGCTCTCGGTCAAGGACGCGCGAAAGCTGATCGCCGACGGCACCATTTCGGGCGGCATGATCCCGAAGGTAGAGACCTGCATCTACGCGCTCGAGCAGGGCGTCGAAGGCGTCGTCATCATCGACGGCAAGATGCAGCACGCGGTGCTACTCGAACTCTTCACCAACCAGGGCACGGGCACGCTGATCCACAAGTGAGGAGCGAGAACCGGAGAGATGGCGTCATGGCCGGGCTTGTCCGGCCTGCGCGGACGAGGCCGCTTCAGCGCGACGCAGGCCCGGGCATCCTCGCATCTCGTCTTGCACTGTCATTCCGGAGCGCCCGAAGGGCGAATCCGGAATCTCGAGATTCCGGGTCTGGTCCTGCGGACCATCCCGGAATGACAAGATCGCAGCGACCCCGCCGCTCCCCGCTCACCCGCGTCCTGATGACGCTGCCGGCCGCGGCCGTCTCGTTCCTCTTCTCCTCCGCGCCCGCGATAGCCGATCTCAAGATCTGCAACCGCATGTCCTATGTGGTCGAAGCCGCGATCGGCATCGACGACAAGGCGGCGACCGCGACGCGCGGCTGGTTCAGGATCGATCCCGCCACCTGCCGCGTGGTGGTGCAGGGTACGTTGACGGCCGACCGCATCCTGCTCAACGCCCGCGCCCTCGGCGTCTATGGCGCGTCCCCGATCCCGCAAAGCGGTAGCGACATGCTCTGCGTGGCGCAGGACAATTTCGTCATCGCCGCGGCGCGGCAATGCCGTAGCGGCCAGACGCAGGTCCCGTTCACGCAAGTGATGCCGACCCAAGGCGCCGACGGCAACCTCGTTGCCTATCTCGCCGAAGGTTCCGAATATGACGACGAGCAGGCGCGCCTCGCCGGCATCCAGCGGCTGCTGGTGATCGCCGGCTACGACGCAGCGCCGATCGACGGCGTCGATGGGCCGAAGACGCAAGCCGCGCTCGCCACCTTCCTGAAGAGCCGCGGCTTGTCACCCGACGTCGTGAGCTCGCAGAATTTCTTCAAGACCATGGTCGATGCGGTGCAGACGCCGTCCGCCACCGGTCTCACCTGGTGCAACGACACGCCGCACAAGGTGATGGCGGCGATCGCGACCGACGACGGCAAGTCGGTGACGAGCCGCGGCTGGTATCGCATCGATCCCAGGACCTGCCTGCATCCGGACGTCTCGGGGCAGCCGAAGCAGATCTTCAGCTTCGCGGAAGCGGTCGACGCCGACAACCGCGTCGTCAGGCTGAAGGACAAGCCGCTGACCTGGGGCGGCGACAGGCAGCTCTGCACGCGCGAGACCAAGTTCGAGACCAGCGAGCAGGCTGATTGCACCGCGCGCGGCTTCGCGGCAACGGGCTTCGTCGCCGTGGACATGTCGAGCGGCGGCAAGACGCTGCGCTTTGCAGTGCCGTGATCGGGAGAGCGCGATGAATCAGCCCCGCAGCTTCGGCCACATCGACACCTGGGTGTTCGACCTCGACAACACGCTCTACCCGCATCACGTCAATCTGTGGCAGCAGGTCGACGCTAGAATCGGCGAGTTCGTGTGCAACTGGCTGAATGTCGACCGGGAAGAAGCGCGCAAGATCCAGAAGGACTATTACCTGCGCTTCGGCACCACCATGCGCGGCATGATGACCCTGCACGGCGTCTCCGCCGACGACTATCTCGCCTATGTCCATGAGATCGACCACTCGCCGCTGGAGCCGAACCCGGAACTTGGTGCAGCCATCGCAAGGCTGTCGGGCCGCAAGTTGATCCTCACCAACGGCTCGGTCGACCATGTCAACGCCGTGCTGGCGCGGCTCGGCTTCGCCGGGCATTTTGACGGCGTGTTCGACATCATCGCCGCCGGGTTCGAGCCGAAGCCGGCGGAGCAGACCTACCGCAAATTCCTCAGCGATCATTCGGTCGATCCGACCCGCGCCGCCATGTTCGAGGACCTCGCCCGCAACCTCACCGTCCCGCATGCGCTCGGCATGACCACCGTGCTGGTCGTGCCTGATGGCACCAAGGAGGTGGTGCGGGAGGACTGGGAGCTGGAGGGCCGGGACGCCGCTCATGTCGACCACGTCACGGACGATCTGACGGGGTTTTTGGCGGGGCTTGCGCGCTAGGCCCGTAGCCCGGATGAGCGAAGCGATATCCGGGGATCGGCGCGGGCGGTCCCGCATGTCGCTTCGCTCATGCGGGCTTCTGCTCCGAGTCCTCGCCAAACGGCTGACTGTGGCTATGGGTCCCGGGCTCGCGCTTCGCGCGCCCCGGGAAGACGGCGGAGTTTGCCTTGACTCCTCCCCCCAAATCCCGAAAAAGCGCTCCAATTCTCGCGAAACCACGCTTTTCAGAGGAAATCCCGATGTCCCTGTCCGCCCTCGAATCCACCATCAACAGCGCGTTCGACGCGCGTGACGGCATCTCGACCACCACCAAGGGCGAAGTGCGCGAGGCGGTGGACCAGTCCCTGGAGATCCTGGACAAGGGCGAGGCCCGCGTGGCCGAGCGCGGCACTGATGGCAAGTGGAAGGTCAATCAATGGCTGAAGAAGGCCGTGCTGCTGTCCTTCCGCCTCAACGACATGGGCGTCATTCCCGGCGGCCCCGGCACGGCGAACTGGTGGGACAAGGTGCCCTCGAAGTTCGAGGGCTGGGGCGAGAACCGGTTTCGCGATGCCGGTTTTCGCGCGGTGCCGGGCGCCATCGTCCGCCGCTCGGCCTTCATCGCCAGGAACGTCGTCTTGATGCCGTCCTTCGTCAATCTCGGCGCTTACGTCGATGAGAGCACGATGGTCGACACCTGGGCCACCGTCGGCTCCTGCGCGCAGATCGGCAAGCGCGTGCACATCTCGGGGGGCGCCGGCATCGGCGGCGTGCTCGAGCCGCTGCAGGCCGAGCCCGTCATCATCGAGGACGATTGCTTCATCGGCGCGCGCTCGGAAGTCGCCGAAGGCGTCATCGTGCGCAAGGGCGCGGTGCTGGCGATGGGCGTATTCCTGGGTGCCTCGACCAAGATCGTCGATCGCGAGACCGGCGAGGTCTTCATGGGCGAAGTGCCGGAATACTCGGTCGTGGTGCCCGGCGCGCTGCCAGGCAAGCCGATGAAGAACGGCCAGATCGGCCCGAGCACCGCCTGCGCCGTCATCGTCAAGCGTGTCGACGAGCGCACGCGCTCCAAGACCAGCATCAACGAGCTGCTGCGGGATTGACGCAAGGCGAGTAGCGAATGGCCGGTGGCGAATAGGGCCCATACCCTCCTCGCGATCGGCTATTCACCATTCGCTGCCAGGATCGAACCCACCCTCTCTTGATCCCGACCAATCTTCGGGCGGCCCGTTCCGCCCGGAGCCACTCGCATGGACTGGACCTGGTACCTCTTCCGCTTCGACGGCCGCATGGGTCGCGCCGGGTTCTGGTGCAGCCTGATCGCTGTCCTGTGCGGTGCGATCCTGCTGTTCTTGCTCTGCCTGGGGGTCATGTATGCGCTCGGCAGCGAGGTCAAATCCTTCAATCTGAATGCCGGCGACGTCTTTAAGATCGTCGATCCCGGGGCCTATCGATGGTCGCTACTGGACAATCTGCCGCTGCTGCTGCTCAAGCTGGCCGCAACCACGCTGATGCTCTGGATCTATCTCGCGGCCGTGGTGAAGCGCCTGCATGACCGCGATAAGAGTGCATATTGGCTGCTCGCCTATTTCGTATTGCCGGGCCTCTACGCGCAGTTCGAGGATCGCCTGCCGGATACCTATTGGATGCTGCCGCTCGGGCTGGCGAGCGCCATCCTCTCCCTCACCGCTTTTGTGGAGACCGGCTTCTTGCGCGGCACCAAAGGCTCCAACCGTTTCGGTCCCGACCCGAAAACTCGGGACGACGCCACGCTCACTTGCCCCGCGTCCAGCTGGGACCAGAGCCGCGAGATCGAAATTGTCCCGCGCCATGCTAGCCCACCCGGCGGCATGCATGTTAAGCGGGGCGCATGACCGATGCTCTCTCGATCGCCCGCGACCTGATCCGCTGTCCCTCGGTAACCCCTGAAGATGCCGGTGCACTCGGGGTGCTCGAAAAGGCCCTGACCGCAGCAGGCTTCATCTGCCACCGCGTCACCTTCAGCGAGCCGGGCACGGCCGACGTCGACAACCTCTATGCGCGGATTGGCAGCGAAGGCCCGCACATCGTCTTCGCGGGCCACACCGACGTGGTGCCGCCGGGAGACGAAAGCGCCTGGAGCGTCGGCGCATTCTCCGGCGAGGTGAAGGACGGTATCCTGCACGGCCGCGGCGCAGTCGACATGAAGGGCGGCATCGCGTGCTCGGTCGCAGCTGTCCTGGAGCATCTCGCCGCCAACGGCGGCAAGCCGCGTGCGGACGGAACGGGCTCGATCTCGTTCCTGATCACCGGCGACGAGGAAGACGTCTCCATCAACGGCACCATCAAGCTGCTCAAATGGGTCGCCGAGCGCGGCGAAAAATTCGACCATTGCGTGCTGGGCGAGCCCTCCAACGTCGAGTCGCTCGGCGACACCATCAAGATCGGCCGGCGCGGCTCGCAATCCGGCACGCTCGTCGTTGATGGCGTGCAGGGCCACGTCGCCTATCCGCACCGCGCCTCCAATCCGGTGCCTGACATCTCGCGGCTGATCGTGGCGATCTCCGACGAGCCGCTCGACCATGGCAGCGCGCAGTTCCAGGCGTCCAATCTCGAATTCACCTCGGTCGACGTCGGCAACAAGGCCAGCAACGTCATCCCCGGCGAGGCCCGCGCCAGGTTCAACATCCGCTACAACGATAACCACACGCAAGGCTCCTTGCGCGAATTGGTCGAGACGCGCCTCGCCAAGGCCTGCGGCAACCGCATCAAGGCCCGCATCGTCTGGGAGCCCTCGAACTCCAACGTGTTCGTGACCAAGCCGGGCCCCTTCACTGACCTAGCCGTCGCCGCCATCGAGGAGGTGACGGGCCGGAAGCCGGAGCTGTCGACATCAGGCGGCACGTCGGACGCGCGATTCATTTCCAGCTACTGCCCGGTGATCGAGTTCGGCCTGGTCGGACAGACCATGCACCAGGTCGACGAGCACGTGCCGGTCAAGGATTTGGAGAATCTGACGAAGGTGTATCGCGGGATTCTAACGCGGTATTTTGGGTAGGCTCATAGCCACCCACAATCTCCGCCGTCATGGCCGACAATCAGGCCCTCAATAATCCACCTTCATCAGATACAGCCCTTCCGGCGGGGCGACGATGCCGCAGGCGGCGCGGTTGCGGGCGGCGAGGGCCGCGGAGAGATCGTCCGCCGTCCAGCGGCCCTCGCCGACCCAGACCAGGGATCCCACCATCGAGCGCACCTGGCTGTGCAGGAACGAGCGCGCCGAGGTGATGACCGTGATCTCGCGGCCGTCGCGGAACACGTCGAGCTGGTCGAGCGTCTTCTCCGGCGATTTGGCCTGGCACTCGGTGTCGCGAAACGTCGTGAAATCGTGCTTGCCGAGCAGGCGCTGCGCCGCCGCGTGCATCGCCTCGGCATCGAGCTTGCGCGGCACCCGCCAGGCGTGGCCGACGTCGAGCGCGAGATTGGCGCGGGTGTTGACGATACGATAGCGGTAGTGGCGCTTCACTGCCGAGAAGCGCGCCTCGAAGCTGTCGGGCACGATTTCGGCTTCCAGCACCGCGATCGGATGCGGGCGCAGATGCGCGTTGAGCCCGTCGCGAAAACGTCCGGGCGGAAACGGCTTCTCGACGTCGACATGGGCGACCTGGCCGCGCGCATGCACGCCGGCATCGGTGCGACCCGCACCATGCACGCGCAGATCCGCGCCCGTCATGGCCTTCACGGCAGCCTGCAGCGCGCCCTGAACCGAAGGCAGCGTCTCCTGCACCTGCCAGCCGAAGAACGGGGTGCCGTCATATTCGATCGTGAGTTTGTAGCGGGGCATCTTTCCGATTCTGTCCGGTGTCATTGCCGGCTTGACCCGGCAATCCATCGCCGAGGAAAGACTCTTGTTAAAAGATGGATACGCGGGTCAAGCCCGCGTATGACGAGGTGGCTAGCCGAACTTCGATCCCGACTTCAATGGCACGCCGCGCAGGAAGTCCGCGGCCTGCATGCGGGCCTTGCCCTCGCGCTGCAGCTCGATGATGCGGATGGCGCCGTCGCCGCAGGCGACGGTAAGCTGATCGTCGAGCACGTCGCCAGGGGCGCCGGCGCCTTTCGTCAATTCACAGCGCAGGATTTTTACGCGCGCACCGTCGAGCTCGGCCCAGGCACCGGGAAACGGCGACAGGCCGTGGATGTGTCGCAGCACCGCGCGCGCGGGCAAGGTCCAGTCGATCCGCGCCTCGGCCTTCTCTATCTTGGCGGCGTAGGTGACGCCGTCCTCGCTCTGTGCCTTGAGCTGGAGCCCGCCGCGCTCGAGCGCGGCCATCGCGCGCACCATCAGGTCGGCTCCCAACCGGGAGAGCCGATCGTGCAATTCTGCCGCCGTCATGATATCGGTGATGGCGATGCGCTCGGCCATGGCGACGTCGCCGGTATCGAGGCCGACATCCATCTTCATCACCATCACGCCGCTCTCGGCATCGCCGGCCATGATGGCGCGGTTGATCGGCGCGGCGCCACGCCAGCGCGGCAGGAGCGAGGCGTGCAGATTGTAGCAGCCGAATTTCGGCGCATCGAGGATCGCCTGCGGCAGGATCATGCCGTAAGCGACGACGACGGCCGCGTCCGCCTCGAAGGCGCGGAATTCCGCCAGCGCCTCCGCGGTCTTCAGCGTCTTCGGCGTCAGCACGGGAATGCCGAGCTTTCGCGCGGCTTCCTCGACCGGAGTTGGCTGCAACTGCAGCCCGCGCCGCCCGCCCGGCTTCGGCGCGCGAGTATAGACAGCGACGATCTCGTGGCCATGCGCGACCAGCTCGAGCAGCGTCGGCACGGAGAAATCGGGCGTGCCCATGAAGATCAGGCGGAGGGGCATGGAAAGGGCTCAGGTAAGTCCCTCCCCCCTTGTGGGGGAGGGCTAGGGAGGGGGGTGCCACACGACGCGCTCTCACCGTGTCAGCGCGGATTGGTTCTTTGCCCCGGTTAGACCATTTGCTGGGCTACCCCTCTCCCCCCGCCCTACCCCACAAGGGGGAGGGAGCGCAGGGGAGTACGAGGCAGCACCAAATTCACTCCACCGCGCGCTTGGCGGCTTTCTCAAACTTCTTCATGACTCGGTCGCGCTTGAGCTTCGACAGATAATCGACGAACAGTACGCCGTTGAGATGGTCGATCTCATGCTGGATGCAGGTGGCGTAGAGGCCTTCGGCATCCTCCTCCTGCACCTTGCCGTCGAGATCGGTGAAGCGCACGCGCACCTTCGCGGGACGTTCGACCTCCTCGTAATACTCAGGGATCGAGAGGCAGCCTTCCTCGTAGGTTGAGAGTTCCTCCGAGGACGCGATGATCTCCGGATTGATGAAGACGCGCGGCAGCGGCTTGGTCTCGCCGTTCTCGTCGCGCTTGGCGAGGTCCATGGTGATCAGGCGCAGGGGCTGCGCGACCTGAATCGCGGCGAGGCCGATACCGGGCGCGTCATACATGGTCTCGAACATGTCGTCGGCAAGCTTGCGGATCTCCGACGTAACCTTCTCGATCGGCTTGGAGACCAGACGCAGCTGCTTGTCGGGCAGGATGATGATTTCTCTGAGGGCCATGGCCGCGATTTAAGCCGCGAGCCGGATGCGGTCAATGCGGCGGGGAACCAGTTAACCCCTCGCTAGCCATAAAACTTCACCTTTTGTTAACCATGAAAATTAGTGGGCGCTCAACCCAAGACGTTCCCTCTTCGTTCGCGGCAGCTCAGCGAATCGGCTACAAGGGGATATGAACGAGATCATTGTCATGCTGGGCGACTGGCCGGTGCGCGTCGTCGATGCGCTGATCGGCTTCGGTGCGCTCGTACTCATCCTGCTGGTTGTGATTGCGGTTGTGATCGCGCGCTCGGGCCGGCGTGGTGCCGAACTCGCCATGGCGAACGCGATCCGGGCCGACGAACTGGAGGAGCGCCTGAGCGAGGTGCTGCGCGCCCAGAGCGAATCCTCGGGCCGGGTCGACGCCATGACCCAGGCCCTGGCTGGCCGCCAGGCCGAGATGGCGCGGGCGGTCAACGAGCGGCTCGATTCGGTGACCCACCGCGTCGGCCAGTCCATGGAACATTCGACCCGCAACACCATGGAGAGCCTGCGCGCGCTGCATGAACGGCTCGGCATCATCGACAGCGCGCACAAGAATCTCACCGACCTCACCACCCAGGTAACCACCTTGCGCGACGTGCTCGCCAACAAGCAGTCGCGCGGCGCCTTTGGCCAGGCGCGGATGGAGGCGATCGTCCAGGACGGACTGCCCAAGGGCTCCTATGAATTCCAGTTCACGCTCTCCACCGGCAAGCGCCCGGACTGCGTCGTGTTCCTGCCGGACCAGCGCCCGCTCTGCATCGACGCCAAGTTCCCGCTGGAGGCGATGACGGCGTTGCACGATGCCCGCACGGACGAGGAAAAGCGCGTCGCCACGCAGCGGCTGCGCGGCGACGTGATGAAGCATGTCAGCGACATCGCGGAGAAATATCTCGTCGCCGGCGAGACCCAGGAGATGGCGCTGATGTTCGTGCCGTCGGAATCGGTCTACGCCGAGATCCATGACGGCTTCGACGACGTGATCCAGAAGGCCTATCGCGCCCGCGTGGTGCTGGTGTCGCCATCGCTATTGATGCTCGCGATCCAGGTGATGCAGCAGATCATGAAAGACGCGCGCATGCGCGATGCCGCCGACCAGATACAAACCGAAGTGATCAAGCTCGGCGACGATTTGGGCCGGCTGCGCGACCGCGTGGTCAAATTGCAAAAGCATTTTTCCGATGCGAACGAGGACGTCCGCCAGATCCTGATCTCCGCCGACAAGATCGAGAAGCGCGCGGGACGAATCGAGGAACTGGATTTCAGCAAGAGCGATTCACCGGAGGCTCCGCGGCTGGTGGCCACGGGAGCGGAGCTGTTTCCGAGGAAGCTCCAGGCGGGAGAATGAACCGGGGGCACACCGTCATGCCCCGCGAAGGCGGGGCATCCAGCACGCTGTGACGATCGTTGCTGATCGAGGTGATGGTGAGTACTGGATCGTCCGCCTTCGCGGACGATGACACCGAGCTGGCGACGAGCCTCCCGCCTCATCGGCACCGCGAGTCTTTCTCCCCAGAATCTGCTAACACGCCCCCATGACCGCACCCGACGCGACCTCGCCTGCCGACGCCCCTGCTGCCTCCTGGCGCGACGGCTTTGCCGTTTACCTGCAGCCGCGGGTGCTGATCGTGCTGTTCCTCGGTTTTTCCTCGGGCCTGCCGCTGGCGCTGTCGGGATCGACGCTGCTGGTGTGGATGGCCGAGGCCGGGGTCGATCTCGGAACGATCGGACTGTTTGCGCTGGTCGGAACGCCCTACACCCTGAAATTCCTGTGGGCGCCGCTGGTCGATGCGCTGCACGTGCCGTTCTTCACGCGTGCCTTCGGACGCCGCCGTGGCTGGCTGGTGTTTTCGCAGCTGCTGCTGATCGGCGCGATCCTGCTATTGGCCCTCACCGATCCGGCGCGATCGCCGCTGTTCGTCGCGCTTGGCGCGCTGCTGGTCGCGACCATGTCCTCGACGCAGGACATCGTGGTCGATGCCTTCCGCGTCGAGAGCCTGCCAGAAAGCGAGCAGGCCGCCGGCATGGCCGCCTATGTCGCGGCCTATCGCATCGGCATGCTGGTGTCGACCGCGGGCGCCTTGTTCATCGTCACCGGCTTCGAGGCGATCGTTCCTCGCGGTGCCGCCTGGATGTGGGGCTATTTGGTGATGGCGGCTCTGGTGCTGATTGGGACAATCACGGCACTGGTTGCAACCGAGCCCGAGCAGTCGGTCCAGGCCGAAGACGCCCTTGTCGACTATCACCCCAATCCCCAGAGGAACTGGGTCAAGGCACTTCTTCGCGGAATTCACCGGATCGTCCCTCACGGCATCATGGAAACGCGCATCGCGCGAGCCGCGATCAGCGCCTTCATGGACTTTCTGGATCGGAAGGATGCGCTTGTCGTGCTTGCATTCGTGGTGCTGTTCAAGCTCACCGATGCGTTCTCCGGCAACCTGACCGCACCGTTTGTCATCGACATCGGCTTCACGCGGAACGACTACGCCGTGATCGTCAAGGGCGTCGGCATCATCGCGACTTTGGCGGGGGGGTTCATCGGCGGCTTCGTGGCTCGGCGCTATTCGCTGGCGACCAGCCTGTGGATCGGCGGCATCGTCCAGGCGATGTCCAATTTGTCGTTCTCATGGCTGGCGATTGTCGGCGTCAACGAATGGGCGCTGACCCTCGCGATCACCTCCGACAATTTCTGCAACGCCATCGGCACCGTGATCTTCGTCGCGTATCTCTCGGCGCTGTGCCAGAACCCGCTGCACACAGCGACCCAATACGCGCTGCTGACGGCGCTCGCCGCCGTCGGACGCACCTATTTGTCGTCGGGTGCGGGCTATCTGGCAAAAGCAACGGGCTGGCCGATGTTCTTCGCGATCTCCGTCCTCGTCGCCATCCCGAGCCTGATGCTGTTGGCCTACTTGCAGAGGCGCGACCATTTCGAGGCGCTGGGGCCGGTGCGGGTTTAGGCCCCCTGTCATGCCCCGCCACCGGGTCTCGCCTACGGCGAGCCCGATGACAGGCTCCGGCGGGGCATCCAGTACTTCGAGACAGTCGTGATTGATGGAGAAGCTGCAGCGTACTGGATCGCCCGCCTTCGCGGGCGATGACACCGGAATCGGGAGACGCTTCTTACTGCTTCTTGATCAGGCTCCACTTGGTGATCACAGCCTCGCTCATCTGGCCGGGATCGCTGGCGCAGGCGACCTCGTCGACCTTGACGGAGATCTCCTTGCCGACGAAGGATTTCAGCTGCGTGGTCTGCGCCTCGCTGGAGGTGACGAGTTGGAAGGTCTCGGGGCCGGTCTCGAGATTGCACAGTCCGTTCGGAGGCGGCAGGCGCCGCGGCTCGGAGGTGATCTGGTAGGTCGCGACGCGCTTGCCGTTCTTGACGTCGCGCACTTTCATGGCATTCAACTCGCCGGACAGCACGTCGCCGGTATTGATCGGCTTGCCGGGCCTGGACGGGGGCGGCGTCTCGTCACCCTGCTGCGCCGAGATGGCCGGGCTCACCGGCACCGTCATCATCGCGACCAAAGCCAAGCGTGTGGCGAAAAGTTTCGTCATGTCGTCCGTTCCGTGAATCTGTGGAGGGTTAGAACAGGGTACGCTGCCGCATCGCAGCCGATAGCGTACCTTCGTCGAGATAATCAAGCTCGCCGCCGACCGGAACTCCGTGGGCGAGCCGCGTCACCTTCACATTGGCGTCCTGAAGCAGGTCGGTGATGTAATGCGCCGTGGTCTGGCCATCCACCGTCGCATTGAGGGCCAAAATGATCTCGTGCACCTGCGAATCATGCGCGCGCGCCACCAGAGCGTCGATGGTGAGGTCCTGCGGGCCGACGCCGTCGAGCGGCGACAATGTCGCGCCCAGCACGTGATAGCGCCCCTGGGTGGCATTGGCCCGCTCCAGCGCCCAGAGGTCGGCGACATCGGCGACGACGACGATGATGGAAGGATCGCGCTTCGGATCGATGCAGACGGTGCAGGGATTTTGCGTGTCGATGTTGCCGCAGGTCTTGCAGACCTGGACCTTGTCCAGCGCCACCTGCATGGCCGAGGCCAGCGGCATCATCAGTGCTTCACGCTTCTTGATCAGATGCAGCGCCGCGCGCCGCGCCGAGCGCGGGCCGAGGCCCGGCAGTCGCGCGAGCAGCTGCACCAGCCGCTCGATTTCGGGACCTGCAACAGCGCCCATAATTACTGGCCGAACATCCCCGGGGGCAGGCCGAGCCCGCCGGTGAGGGCCTGCATCTTCTCCTGCATCGCGGTCTCCGCCTTGCGGCGGGCATCGCCGAAGGCGGTGACGAGCAGGTCTTCCAGCACCTCGCGCTCTTCCGCCTTCATCAGCGAGGGATCGATCTTGACCCCCTTGACGTCCATCTTGGCAGTCATCCGCACGGCGACGAGGCCGCCGCCGGAGATGCCTTCGACCTCGACGTTGGCGAGAGACTCCTGCATCTCCTGCATCTTGGATTGCAGCTGCGCCGCCTGCTTCATCATGCCGAGAAAATCAGCCATCGGTGCGTGTCCTTCGAAAGTATGGCTCAGAGATCGTCGTCGCCGTCGGAACCGTCGGGCGGATCGTCGCTGCCATAGTCTGCGTCTATATTGGCTTCCGGCGCCTCGGGGGCAAGTCTGCGCACCTCAACGACCTTGGCGCCAGGGAAACGCGACAGCACCTCCTGGACGCGCGGATCGGCTTCCGCGGTACGGGCATGCTCCTGCTTGGCGGCCTGGTTCACCGAGCGCAGCGTCGGCTGGCCCTGCTCGTTGGAGACCACAATGGTCCAACGCCGTCCGGTCCACAGTTCGAACTTCTTCGCAAGCTCCGAGATCATGGTCTTGGAGGCGTTGGACTCGAGCGCGACCTCCAGCCGGCCTTCCTCGAAGCGCACGAGGCGCATGTCGCCTTCGAGTGCGGCCTTGGTCATGAGATCGCGCTTCTGGCCCGCCAGCGCGACGAGCTGGGTGAAGCTCGTGATGCGCAACTGGGGCGCGGCGCCTTGCGGATCCGGCGCGGGCGCCGCCATCTGGGGTCTGGCGCCACCGGCAAATGCTGAAGGCGAGGCTGTCGGCATCCGCACGGGCGCGGCGGAGATCGGCGACGCAGCCGACGCCATCGGCGCGGCCGGCGCGGCGCTGCGCGCGCTGCTGCCGCCGCTCACCACCTGCGAGCCGCCGCCGTTCTGCTCGAGCATTTTGATCGCCTCGTCGGGCGTCGGCAGGTCGGCGACATAGGCGATGCGCACCAGCACCATTTCGGCCGCGGCGGCAGGCCGCGTCGCCGCCTGCACCTCGGCGATGCCCTTGAGCAGCATTTGCCACATCCGTGACAGCACGCGCATCGAGATCTTCGCGGCGAATTCCTTCGCGCGCACGCGCTCGGTCTCGCCATAGGCGACGTTGTCGGCGGTCGCCGGCACGATCTTCACGCGGGTGACGAAATTGACGAACTCGGCGAGGTCCGAGAGCACGACGACGGGATCGGCGCCGACATCGTACTGGTCGCGAAACTCCTTGAAGGCGGACGCGATGTCGCCGCAGGCCAGCGAGTCGAAGAGATCGATCACGCGAGTGCGGTCGGCAAGGCCCAGCATCTGCCTGACCGCGTCGGCCTTGACCTGTCCTGCCGCATGCGCGATCGCCTGGTCGAACAGCGACAGCGAATCGCGCACCGAGCCTTCGGCGGCGCGCGCGATGATGCCTAGCGCCTCCGGCTCGATTTCGACGTTCTCCTTGGCCGCGATGTTGGCGAGATGCCTCATCAGCACGTCGGCCTCGACGCGGCGCAGGTCGAAGCGCTGGCAGCGCGACAGTACGGTGACCGGGACCTTGCGGATCTCGGTGGTCGCGAACACGAATTTGGCGTGCTCCGGCGGCTCCTCCAGCGTCTTCAGGAAAGCGTTGAACGCCGCCGTCGACAGCATGTGGACTTCGTCGATGATGTAGACCTTGTAGCGGGCGCTGGCCGGCGCGTAGCGCACGCTGTCGTTGATCTGGCGGACGTCGTCGACACCGGTATGCGAGGCCGCGTCCATTTCCAGCACGTCCATGTGCCGGCTCTCCATGATCGCCTGGCAATGCACGCCCAAGGTCGGCATGTGGATGGTCGGGCCTTTCACCGAATCATCCGGCATCTCGTAGTTGAGCGCGCGGGCCAGGATGCGGGCGGTGGTGGTCTTGCCGACGCCGCGGACGCCGGTGAGGATCCAGGCCTGCGGTATGCGCCCGGTTTCGAACGCGTTGGAGACGGTGCGAACCACGGCCTCCTGGCCGATCAGATCGTCAAAAGAGGAAGGGCGGTATTTTCGCGCCAGCACGCGGTAAGGCGCGTTGCCGGCGCTGTCGGGATTGGGAGGGGCGCCAGCGTCAGTCATCGGTCGATCCGCAATGGAATGTCTCTTGGCTGGCTCTTGCGGAAAGGAGCGCGCTGGCGGGACGACCGCCGGCGCAATTCGCTCGAAAAAAACAGGTAGGAGACTGACGAGCGACCCGATCCGGACCTCGTTAGGGCTGCTTCCTTCCGGACCTGACCCGGTTGGCGAGTGGCTCGTCCACCGCCAATCTCCCGACCCCTATTTGGGGCCAAAGGGAGCGGAAAGCAAGCGGGCTGTATGCCTGTTCCCGGCCCCTTCAGACGGGCGGCCCGGCCGGTCGGGGCCGGCCCGACCGGATTGGCATGCCCGCCCCGTTGCAAGGGCGTATCACGGTTATTGTCCGGGGCCCTGGTCTCTGCGACGGTAGGAATCATCACGAGAAGGTCTTCATGCCCGAACCCGCCTGGTCCCTGCACTCCCGCCTGAAAGACGACACGATCGACATCGGCGATCTGCCGCTGTCGAAGGTGCTGGTCATCAAGGACGCGCATTACCCTTGGCTGCTGCTGGTGCCGCGGCGGCCCGACGCGGTCGAGATCATCGATCTCGACGAGGTGCAGCAGGCGCAGCTGATGACCGAGATCTCCCGCGTGTCGCGCGCGCTGAAGGAGATCACGAAATGCGACAAGCTCAATGTCGCAGCCCTCGGCAATCTGGTGCCGCAGCTGCACGTCCACATCATCGCACGCCGCACCGGTGACGCGGCCTGGCCGCGGCCGGTATGGGGCGTGATGCCGCCGCTGGCGCATGACGCCGCAGAGGTACAGAATTTCATCAGCGCGCTTCGCCGCAAGATCTGGTTGGGTTGAAAGAACGAGAAATGTCAGCATTCGACGCGTTTCCGCTGGGGCAGCCGGCCTTCGTCACCAACGTCCTCGACCGCGCCGCGCATTTGCGCCGCGACGATGAAAAGCTGTTCGCGCTGGAGCAGAAGCCGTCATCACGCGCTTACGTCGTTCATCGCGACTCGCTTCTGGTGAAGCGCGAGGGGGACAAGGTTCGTGCGCTGCTCTCGATCGACGAGGCGCTGAAATGCGGCGCGAATCCGGGCACGATCTTTCTTGGCCTGCGGGGTGGCTCGGCCGTGTTCGGCATGGGGATGTCGCAGGCCGCCGCCGAGAAGCTGGTCGGACGCGAGGACTATACCGTCAACGAGCTGCGCGGCATGGCGATGCAGGGCGCGATCCCGCCCGAGGAGCTTTCGGCGGTCGCGATGGCGAAGTCGATGGTCAGTTGGCATCAGCGCCACGGCTATTGCGCCAATTGCGGAGCGCGCAGCACGATGAAGGAGGGCGGCTGGAAGCGCGACTGCCCGGCCTGCAAGGCCGAGCATTTTCCGCGCACCGACCCCGTCGTGATCATGCTGGTGGCGTCCGGCGACAAATGCCTGCTCGGCCGGCAGAAGCAGTTTCCGGCAGGGATGTATTCCTGCCTCGCCGGCTTCGTCGAGGCGGCCGAGACGATCGAGGACGCGGTACGCCGCGAGATTTTCGAGGAGTCCGGCATTCGCTGCACCGACGTGCAGTACTACATGACCCAGCCCTGGCCCTACCCGTCGTCGCTGATGATCGGCTGCAGCGCACGGGCGCTGAACGAGGACATCATCGTCGATCGCACGGAGCTGGAAGATGCCCGCTGGTTCGCGCGCGAAGAGGCGGCCAAGATGCTGACCCGGACGCATCCAGACGGGCTCGCCGGCCCGCATCCCTTCGCGATCGCTCACCACCTGCTCGGCCGCTGGGTGCACGACAAGAGCTGAGCCCGCGCCAACCGGGTTCGCCGCAACCATCCAGGATCAGGTCGCCTGCGCCGCGCAGATTTATAGGCTTGCCGTGGAAAGATTTTCTCTATATTAGAGAAATCTGCCCGCCAAATGAAACAAAGTTCTTTTGATGACTGATGTCGCTGTCCAGATCCCCGAGACCAGCCGCCGGCTCGACGCCATCGACCGCAAGATCCTGATGGTGCTCCAGGAAGACGCCTCCCTCTCCGTCGCCGAAATCGGCGACCGCGTCGGCCTGTCCTCGACCCCCTGCTGGAAGCGCATCCAGCGGCTGGAAGCCGACGGCGTGATCATCAAACGCGTCGCCCTCGTCGACCAGAACAAGATCGGGCTCGGCATCTCCGTGTTCGTGTCGGTTGAGAGCTCCGACCATTCCGATGCCTGGCTGAAGAGGTTCGCTGAAGCCGTCAGCGCCATGCCGGAGGTAATGGAATTCTATCGCATGGCCGGCGACGTCGACTACATGCTGCGCGTCGTGGTCGCTGACATGCAGGCCTACGACGTGTTCTACAAGAAGCTGATCAGCGCGGTGCCGCTGAAGAACGTCACCTCGCGCTTCGCCATGGAGAAGATCAAGTCGGTGACGGCGTTGCCGATTCCCGCGGTGGTTGCGGCCTGAGGCCGATTCTCATTTGGAACGTCTTCTCACGCGTACCGGTTACTTGCTCCAAAACACCCTTCAAGCCGGCTGAAAAACCGGAAGTGTGACGCTGACGCGCGTGCCTCCGCCCGGGGGCGCGCCGATCGTAATCGTCCCGCCATGGGCTTCGACCAGGCTGCGAACTACGGCGAGACCAAGACCGGCGCCGCCGGTTGCGCGATTGCGCGACTTCTCGAGCCGGTGGAACGGCTCGAGCACGGTCTGACGCTGATCGGCGGGAATCCCGGGACCCTCGTCGCCGATCGACACGACGACGGCACCGTCCTTCAGCGCCGTGTGCACATGCGCGGCACGGCCATAAGCGAGCGCGTTGTCGATGATGTTGGCGAAGACCCGTCGCAGGGCAAGCCGGTCGCCGAGCACGACGACGTCGCGTGCCCGCTCGTCCGTGACCAGATCGACCGCCGCGCCCTCAGCATGCCGGTCGTTCACCTCAACGGCCACCAGCGCGGCCAGTTCGACCATCTCCTGGGACAGTCCGCCGGCACCCGCCCGCGTCGACAGCAGCGCGTCGTCGAGCAGGCGGATCATGTCGTCGATGTCTGCGACCGCTCGCTGCCGCTCGCCATCGTCGGGAATGTGCTCGACGCGCAGCCGCAACCGTGTCGCAAAAGTCCTGACGTCGTGGGCGATGCCGCCAACCAGCGTCATGCGTGCACGCAACATTTCGGCAAGCCGCGCCTGCAAGCGGTTGAAGGCGGCGATGACGGCGCGGATCTCGGGCGCACTGCGACGCGCATCCGGCAGCGGTGCCGGATCGGCCGACAGGTCGACACGATCGACGGCGGCGGCGAGCCGCGCCAGCGGCCGCGTCTCGTGCTGCATGACCAGCAGCGCCAGCAGCGCCACGATCGAGCCGAACAGGCCAGCGCCGAAGCCGACGGGGAGGCCAAACGGGGTCACCGGCAGGCGGGTATAGGCGTCGATCACCAGCAGCTCGCCGCTGCGCAGGCCGATGCGGAATTCGATCGCGTTGGCCATCAGCCGCGCGAGGCGCGGGAACACCCGGCTCCACCGGTGATTGGACGGCGGCACGATCTCAACAGGGCGGCCCGCAAGGCCCGCAGCATAAGTCTCGCGCAGTTCCTGCTGATCCGGCGGCGTCTCGCCCCCGACGGGCGCGCCCGACGGCACGATGCGCACGGTGAACTGCGGCGAAGACACCGCATCGAGCACGGCCTGCCGTGAACCCGGTTCCGTTCGCTCCAGGAGCGCGGCCAGCGCGTCCAGACGCGCGGGCGAAGGTCGGGTCAACTCGTTTTCGCGGAGGGTCGTCCGGTAGAAGATCGCGACGACCACGATAGTCACGAGGGTAATCCCCACCAGTCCGATCAAAGCGAGCCGCGCGGCGAGCGTCACGCGCAGCATCACGACACCTGCTTGACCGTCGCGGTGAACAGATAGCCGCCGTTGCGCACCGTCGTGATCAGGTTGGAACCGGGACTTGCACCGTCGAGCTTGCGGCGCAGACGCGAGATCAGCATGTCGACGGTGCGGTCAAACGGTTCGGCCGAACGTCCGCGGGTCCAGTCGAGGATCTGGTCGCGCGTGAGCACCCTTCGCGGCCGCTGCACGAAGCAGCCGAGCAGGTCGAACTCGGCGCTGGTCAATTGCAGCTCCGGCGCCTCGGCTTCAATCGTCTCGACACTGCGCGCATCGAGATCGATCACGAAGCGGTCGAAGGCAAAACGCCGGACCAGCGGCTTGGCCGGAGCTCCGCTGGCGCGGCGCAGGATGGCGCGAACCCGCGCCAGCAGCTCGCGCGGCCCGAACGGCTTGGTCAGGTAATCGTCCGCGCCCATCTCGAGGCCGACCACGCGATCGATCTCGTCGCTCTTGGCGGTCAGCATCAGGATCGGGATGGCATCGTCGGCGCGCAAGCGACGGCAGATCGAAAGCCCGTCCTCGCCCGGCAGCATCAAATCGAGGATGACGAGGTCGGGCCGCAGGCGCTGGAGCATGGCATCCATGGCCTTGCCATCGGTGGCACAGGCGATCTCGAACCCCTCGCGCCGCATGAAGTCGGCAACGAGGCGGCTGATCTCGGGATCGTCCTCCACCATGAGGATCGTGGCCGAATGCGCGTTCATCCCCCACATTTTGGACAACCGCGCTTGCCGCGCAAGGGCCGCGGCGCCGTTGTTACATGGTGTTACACTGGGCCGACAAAGCTCCAACAATCGTTGCGTTTCGGCGATGCGGCGCGCACGCAGCAGCCCGAGTCTCCTGCACGGCTCCCGCTCACGGCAGCCCTAGAAGGAGACGACGACCATGACCAAGCTTTTCCTCACCTCCCTGTTCATCGGCGCCCTGTCGGTCGCCGCGGCGGCCGATGCCAATGCCTGGACGCGGACGGGGACGGCGACCGGGCCGCGCGGCACCTCGCACGTCACCGCGACCGGAAGCTGCGCCTACGGCAGCTGCACGCGCAACGTGACGCGCACCGGTCCCGCCAGCAACACCTACACCCGCACCGGCACGGTTTCGCGCTGACGCCGCGCCGCCGTCGCCACGTCAGCCCGCGCGGCGACGGCCGACCTCATCCAATCAGAAAGGACTTGCACCGTGCCCTCGATTTTCCGCTGTCTTCCGCAAGCCGCAGCCATCGTCGCCTTCGGCCTTGCAACCCCGACCTCCGTGCTCGCCCAGACGCAAATGCAGACGCAGATCACGCCGCAGATGCGCAGCGAAGCAAGGGCCATCATGCAGGCGTGCCGCACCGACCTTGACCGCCTGTGCAGCAGCATCGCGCCGGGTGGCGGGCGCATCATCGCCTGCCTGCAATCCCACGCCGGCCAGCTCTCCTCGTCCTGTGCGCAAGCGCTGCCGCGCGCGCAGGCGCTGCGGGACAATGCCGTCAGTGCCGGCGCGGCGCCGAAATAGGAGAATGCCGTGGGCTACGCTTCGCTTCTGCTCGACCCGATGCTCAGGCAACTGATCCTCGCGACCGCGCTCGGCCTCATGCTGCTCGAATACGGCATCGGACGACTTGCGGATCACGACACCCACGACTGGCGCGAAAGCGCCGCTTCGTTCGGCGTGGCTCTGGGACAGAGCCTGCTCCGCGCCGTCGAAGCCGGCCTTGTCGCCGTGCCGTTCGCGTTCCTGTACGAGCACCGGCTGTTCGACTTCGCGCAGACCGCCCCGCTTGCGCTCGCAGGATTATTACTGGGCAGCGAGTTCCTGTATTATTGGCAGCATCGGGCCTCGCATCGCATTCGCTGGATGTGGGCGACACATGCGGTGCATCACTCGACGACGCGGCTGAACCTGACTGCGGCGATCCGGCTCGGTTGGACCGGCAACATCTCGGGCAATTTCCTGTTCTTCCTGCCGCTCGCGCTGATCGGATTTCATCCGATCGCGATCGTGGCAATGCTCGGGGTCAACCTGCTCTATCAGTTCTTCATCCACAGCCAGTTCGGGCCGAAGCTCGGCGTCCTGGAATGGGTGCTCAACACGCCGAGCCACCATCGCGTGCACCATGCCTGCAATGAGCCGTGCCTCGACAAGAACTACGGCGGCATCCTGATCGTGTTCGACCGCCTGTTCGGGACCTTTGCCGAACATCCCCCCGGTCAGCCGCTCCGGTTCGGCCTCGTCGGCGGCGTCCAATCCTTCAACCCGATCCGGATCGCGCTCGGCGAATGGATCGCGATGCTGGGCGACGCCTGGAAGGCACGGGGAGCGGGCGCGACGCTCCGCGCCCTGTTCGGGCCGCCCGGAGGCTGAGCGCGCGCAGGCGCTCAAATCTTCTGGTTGTACTCGCCGACTTCGGGATGAGTGCGCAGCACGCTGTTCACCATCTCGAACATGTCGTGCATGCGCTGCTCGGAGACCGGGCTCTCGACCACGACGACGAGCTCGGGCTTGTTGGAGGAGGCGCGCACCAGGCCCCAGCTGCCGTCTTCCACCGTGACGCGGACGCCGTTGACGGTAACGAGATCGCGGATCGCCTGCCCCCCGATCTTCGCACCCTTCGCCTGCAGGCCTTCGAAGTGCTTCACCACCTGGTCGATGACGCCGTATTTGGTCTCGTCGGCGCAATGCGGCGACATGGTCGGCGACGACCAGGTCTTCGGCAGCGCGTTCTTCAAGTCGGCCATCGACTTGCCGGGCGCGCGGTCGAGCATGTCGCAGATCGCGAGCGCCGAGACCAGGCCGTCGTCATAGCCGCGGCCATAGGGCTTGTTGAAAAAGAAATGGCCGGACTTCTCGAAGCCCGCGAGCGCGCCGGTCTCGTTGGTGCGGCGCTTCATGTAGGAATGGCCGGTCTTCCAATAGGTGGTCTTGGCTCCCTGTTTCTGCAGCACCGGATCGGTGATGAACAGGCCGGTCGACTTCACGTCGACGATGAACTGCGCGTCCTTGTGGATCGCCGACATGTCGCGCGCCAGCATCACGCCGACCTTGTCGGCGAAAATCTCCTCGCCGGTGTTGTCGACGACGCCGCAGCGGTCGCCGTCGCCGTCGAAGCCGAGGCCGACATCGGCCTTGTGATGCAGCACTGCATCGCGGATTGCGTGCAGCATCTCCATGTCTTCCGGGTTCGGATTGTATTTCGGGAAGGTGTGGTCGAGCTCGGTGTCCAGCGGGACCACCTCGCAGCCGATCGCCTCCAGCACCTGCGGGGCGAACGCGCCGGCGGTGCCGTTGCCGCAGGCCGCGACCACCTTGAGCTTGCGCGTCAGCTTCGGACGGGAGGTGAGATCGGCGATGTAGCGCGCCGGATAATTTTCGTGGAACTGGTACGAGCCGCCGTCCTTGTTCTTGAACTCGGCGTTCAGCACGATCTCCTTCAGCCGCGTCATCTCGTCGGGGCCGAAAGTCAGCGGGCGGTTGGCGCCCATCTTCACGCCGGTCCAGCCATTGTCGTTGTGCGAGGCCGTGACCATCGCAACAGCGGGCACGTGGAGATCGAACTGCGCGAAATAGGCCATCGGCGTCACCGCAAGGCCGATGTCGTGCACCTTGCAGCCCGCCGCCATCAAGCCCGAGATCAGCGCATATTTGATCGAGGCCGAATAGCCGCGGAAGTCGTGGCCGGTGACGATCTCCTGGCGGACGCCGAGTTCGGCGATCAGCGCGCCGAGCCCCATGCCGAGCGCCTGCACACCCATCAGGTTGATTTCCTTCTGGAACAACCAGCGCGCGTCGTATTCGCGAAAGCCCGTCGGCTTCACCATCGGCTCGGATTCGAAGGCGTAGGTGTTGGGCAACAATACGGATTTCGGCTTCGGGAACATTGAGACGGTCTCGTGAAAGGGGTCGGGATCTGCTGCAGGCTTAGCGAATGCCAAACCGCAGCGAAAGGCGGGAATGAAAGCTTATGGCCGAAAATTGCGGCAGTTTGGTAACGAAGAAACGTTACCGCGAGGGCGAAAAGACTTCCTTGAAGTGGACGGCGCCTGATCGCGACCGGCTCTGCCTATTGCTCCAGCACCATCTGGCCGTTGGAATACTCGAACCGCTTCAGGCGGGACAGGAAGGAGAGGCCGAGAAGGTTCTCCGAGAGCGCCGCATCCGGCAACACCATGGCATCCACGTCGCGCACGATGAGGCCGCCGACCTCCAACATGGCGATGCGGGTGCGCGCTGCCTTGATGGTGCCGTTGGCAGTCGTGACAGTCGCATTGTACGCGCTGCGCGACGGACGGAGCCCGAAGCGCGCCGCCGAGGTCTCGTTCAGCGCAACCACGGACGCGCCGGTATCGACCATGAAGCCCATGCGCTGGCCGTCGATCCGGCCCTCGGTCTGGAAATGACCGCGGCCGTCGCGCGGGATGCTGAGGCTGCGACCACCAGCCGGTGCCATGGTCGCGACCGCGACGGTGGTGGCGGGTGCCGAGGTCGCCGAAGCAGAACTCATCTTGTCCGCCATCTGCGCCATGAAGGTGCCGAGGCCGATCATGATGGCCGCGAAGATCATTATGTTACGCATCACACCACATCCGGGCTTAAAGCCCGATTTCACCACGCAGCCCGCCCGACCGCGAGCGGAGCCAGGCCGGAGCCGATGTCATTTTGACGAAAAGGATGAGCGGATGGTTAACGGGCCGCCCATGTTCTCACGTCCCGCGCGGCTTCGCCCGCCTTGTCGGAACGGCGCTCGCGGGATCGTCGGGCCAGGGATGGCGCGGATAGCGGCCGCGCAGGTCGGAGCGCACGGCGGCGTAGCTGCCGCGCCAGAAGCCGGGAAGGTCGCGCGTCACCTGCACCGGGCGCTGCGCCGGGGACAGCAATTCCAGCACCAGCGGCACCTTGCCCGCGGCGATCGAGGGATGGGTGTTTAGCCCGAACAGTTCCTGCAGCCGAACCGCAATGGTCGGCCCCTGCTCGGCCTCGTAGTCGATCGCCAGCACGCTCCCCGTAGGTGCCTCGAAATGCGTCGGCGCCTCACGGTCGAGCCGCGTGCGCATCTCCCACGGCAGGAGCGCCATCAGGGCATCGGAAAGATCGCCCGCGGAGACGTCCTTGAGTGCGATCTTGTCATAGAGTGCCGGCACCAGCCAGTCGTCGCGCCGCGCGATCAGGCCGTCGTCGGACAAATCGGGCCAGCTGCCGCCCTCGGCCTTGCGCAAGAACATCACGCGGTCGCGCCATTGCTTGGCGGCCTTCGACCAGGGCAGCCGGTCGAGGCCCGCGGCAATCAGGCCATCTGCGAGAATGCGCGCTGTGTCCTCGGATGGCGACACTGAAAGCGTCGCCTCGGACAGCGTGATCGCACGCAGTACGCGCTTGCGCCGCGCCCGCAGCGCCATCGCGCCGCGATCAAAGGAGATCTCGTCCGTGGTCTCGATATGCTCGGTGAAGTGCCGCTCGATCTCGTCCTCGGTGATGTGCGCGGCGAGCAGAATGCGGCCGCTCGCCGCCGTCCCGGTCATCTCGCCGATCGCGATGTAGGGCGCGCGGGCGAGCGAGGAGGTCTGCTCGACAGAGGCGCCGCGGCCGTTGGCCAGCACGAAACTGCCATTGCCGCGATTGCGCGCGACGCGGTCCGGGAATGCATAGGCGAGCATCAGGCCAGTCGAGAGATCCTTCTGCTGCGCCACTTTCTCCGAAGCCGCGACCTGCGAGGCCCAGCGCCGCGCGAGGTCGCGGGCGCCGGCGGCACGCGGCGAGCGGTCACGGCGGAACTGGTCGCGCCGGTGCTCGAGATCGACACTGTCGCCACCGAGGCCGCGCTCGGTGATGATGGCGGCGATCTCGGCGGCGGCCTCGCCGCCGCCCGCGCGATGCGCATCCACGATCATGCGCGCCAGCCGCGGCGGCAGCGCCAGCGCGCGCAGGCTCTTGCCCTCCGCGGTGATGCGGCCGTCGCCATCGAGTGCGTTGAGTTCGCTCAGCAGGCTTTTGGCCTCCTTCCAGGCCGGCTGCGGCGGCGGATCGAGGAACGCCAGGGCCGCGGGATCGCTGACGCCCCATTGCGCCAGGTCGAGCACCAGCGAGGACAGGTCGGCACTGAGGATTTCCGGCTGGGTGTAGGGCGCGAGCGAGGCCGTCTGCGGCTCGTCCCAGAGCCGGTAGCAGACGCCGGGCTCGGTGCGGCCGGCGCGGCCGCGGCGCTGGTCCACGGCCGCGCGCGAGGCGCGCACGGTCTCGAGCCGCGTCAGGCCGATATCGGGCTCGTAGCGCGGGACGCGGGCAAGACCGCTATCGACGACGATGCGCACCCCCTCGATGGTGAGCGAGGTCTCCGCGATCGAGGTCGCCAGCACCACCTTGCGCGATCCCTTGGGGGCCGGTGCGATGGCGCGGTCCTGCACGGCGGCATCGAGCGCGCCGAACAGCGGCACGATCTCGACGGAGGCGTCCTGCACGCGCTCGCCGAGGAAGTTCTGGGTGCGGCGGATTTCGGCGGCACCCGGCAGGAACGCCAGCACCGAGCCGCTGTCGGCCCGGAGCGCGGAAGCGATCGCGTCCGCCATCTGCCGCTCGATCGGCGCATCCGCCTTGCGGCCGAGATAGGTCGTCTCGACCGGAAAGGCGCGGCCCTCGCTCTCGACGACGGGGGCATCGCCGAGCAGCTTTGCGACGCGCGCGCCATCGAGCGTCGCCGACATCACGAGGATGCGCAGATCCTCGCGCAGGCCGGTTTGCGCATCGCGCGCCAGCGCGAGCCCGAGATCGGCGTCGAGCGAGCGCTCGTGGAATTCGTCGAACAGGATGGCGGCAACGCCTGGCAGTTCGGGATCGTCGAGGATCTGCCGCGTGAAGATGCCTTCAGTCACCACCTCGATCCGCGTGGCTCGCGAGATCCTGGAGCCGAAGCGGACGCGATAGCCGACCGTCTCGCCAGTGCGCTCGCCCAGTGACTTCGCCATGCGGTCGGCGCTGGCGCGCGCCGCAATGCGGCGCGGCTCCAGCACGATGATCTTCCCGTCCTTGGCCCACGGCGCGTCCAGCAGCGCCAGCGGCACGCGCGTGGTCTTGCCGGCGCCGGGCGGCGCCATCAGCACCGCGGCGTTGTGCGCCTCCAGCGTGCGCGAGAGGTCATCGAGCACGGCATCGATCGGGAGCGGCGTGTCGAAATGGCGCGGCAAGAAATCATCCCGTCGTCATGCCCGGGGCCTGCCCCGGACATGACGGAGTCGTTGGCAGCAGCAATTCGTCAGCCCTGCACCGGCGGGCGCCCGACACTTTCGTAGACGAAGCCGGCGGCTTCCATGTCTTCGGGGCGGTAGATGTTGCGGAGGTCGACGACGACCGGCTGCGTCATGGTCGCCTTCAGCCGGTCGAGATCGAGCGCGCGAAACTGAACCCATTCGGTGACGATGACCAGCGCGTCGGCGCCTTGTGCGCAGGAATAGGCGTCCTCGCAATAGGTGATGTCGGGCAGCTCGCCCTTGGCCTGCTCCATCCCGACCGGATCGAACGCCTTTACCTTCGCGCCCATGTCGATCAGGCCCGTCACCAGCGGAATCGACGGCGCATCGCGCATGTCGTCGGTGTCGGGCTTGAAGGTGAGGCCGAGCACGGCGATGGTCTTCCCGCGCAGCGAGCCGCCGAGCGCCTGGCTCACTTTCCGCGCCATCGCGCGCTTGCGGTTCTCGTTGACCGCGAGCACGGATTCGACGATGCGCAAGGAGACGTCGTAGTCCTGCGCGATCTTGATCAGCGCCTTGGTGTCCTTCGGGAAGCACGAACCGCCGAAGCCGGGACCCGCATGCAGGAACTTGGTGCCGATGCGGTTGTCGAGGCCGATACCGCGCGCGACCTCCTGGACGTTGGCGCCGGCCTTCTCGGAAAGATCGGCGATCTCGTTGATGAAGGTGATCTTGGTCGCAAGGAACGCGTTGGCGGCGTACTTGATCATCTCGGCGGTGCGGCGCGCGGTGAACATCAGCGGCGCCTGGTTCAACGACAGCGGGCGATAGAGGTCGCTCATCACCTTGCGGCCGCGCTCGTCGGAAGTACCGACCACGATGCGATCAGGGAACTTGAAATCGCGGATCGCCGCGCCTTCGCGCAGGAATTCGGGGTTGGAGGCAACCACGACGTCGGCGTTGGGATTGGTGTCGCGGATGATGCGCTCGACCTCGTCGCCGGTGCCGACCGGGACGGTCGATTTCGTCACCACCACGGTGAAGCCCTGCAGCGACTGCGCGATCTCCTTCGCCGCAGCGTAGACGTAGGAGAGATCGGCATGCCCGTCGCCGCGGCGCGAGGGCGTGCCGACGGCGATGAACACCGCGTCGGCCTCGGCGACCGGCTTCTTTAGATCAGTCGTGAAGTCGAGCCGCCTGGCCTTGACGTTGTTCGTAACGAGTTCGTCGAGGCCGGGCTCGTAGATCGGGATCTCGCCGCGGTGGAGCGCTGCGATCTTCTTCTCGTCCTTGTCGACGCAGGTGACGTCGTGGCCGAAATCCGCAAAGCAGGCGCCGGACACCAGTCCCACATAGCCCGTGCCGATCATCGCAATACGCATGAAAAGTCCCTGTCTTAGATTTGGTTAACGAAATGAAACCCTGACGCGGGCCGGTTTAGCATTTTCCCGAGGGGAAGGAACAGTCCGCATGCAAAAAGGCGGCACGGGACTTGAACCGGTAAAGAAGTCGGAAACCGTGGAAGCCCCACACTGCCCCACAGCCGCACAGATGGGCGGAACGCGCCTCGAAAAGAGACATCATGGCACCATCAGACACAATCCCAGTCAGCGGAGGCGTTAACGCCGAAACTGCTGCGCGTGTAGACTGGGTCGATTACGCCAAGGGCATCTGCATCGTCATGGTCGTGATGATGCATTCGGTACTGGGGGTCGAGCTTGCCGCCGGGCAGACCGGGTTTATGCATGTCGCCGTGGCCTTCGCAAAACCGTTCCGAATGCCGGATTTCTTCCTGATTTCGGGCCTGTTTCTGTCGCTGGTGATCGATCGGGACTGGCGAACCTATCTCGACCGCAAGGTGGTGCATTTCGCCTATTTCTATGTCGTCTGGGTGACAATCCAGTTCGCCTTCAAGGCGCCGGCGTTTGCGGCAGAGACGAGCTGGAGCGCGGTCGGCTTGTTGTACCTCGAATCCTTCGTCGAGCCGTTCGGCACGCTGTGGTTCATCTATCTGCTGCCGATCTTCTTCGTCGTCACGAAAATGACACGCAAAGCTCCGCCGCTCGCGATCTGGCTTCTCGCCGCCGCGCTGGAGACGGCGCGGATCTCGACCGGCTGGACCGTCATCGACGAGTTCTGCGCGCGCTTCGTCTATTTCTATTCGGGCTATCTGTTCGCGTCTTACGTGTTCGCGCTTTCGGACCGTGCGCGCAGCCATCCCGCGCTCGCGCTCGGCGCGCTCGCGACCTGGGCGCTGGTCAATGCCGGCCTCGTCGCGTCCGGCGCCAGCGAGTGGGCGATCGTCTCGCTCGTGCTCGGCTTCGCCGGCGCCTGCGCCATCATCGCGACCGGCACGCTGCTCGCGCGTGCGCGGTGGCTCAACTTCCTTCGCTTCTGCGGCGAGCATTCGATCGTGATCTATCTCGCCTTCTTCCTGCCGATGGCGGCGACCCGAACGCTGCTGCTGCGCACCGGCGTCATTGCCGATATCGGCACGGTGTCGCTGCTCGTCACCATCGCCGGCGTGCTCGGAGCGCTGGCGATCTGGCAGGCCGCGCTGCGCCTCAACGCACGCTTCCTGTTCGAGCGGCCGGACGCGTTCTGGATCGCGCCGAGGAAGGCCGGGCCGGTTTTGCAGGCGGCGGAGTAGCCGCGCTCTCACGGTGTCGTCGCCCGGCTGACCGGGCGACCCAGGACGCCGAGCGCCAGCGATTGAACCGAGAAGCCGCGGCGTACAGGATTTCCCTTTCACAGGGAATGACAGCGGGGGATAGTCGCGATACCAAGCCAAAAATCCGCCGCCGAAGGCTGTCAAAATCCGCAAAAATTCATACATTGCGGCCATGCCCAAAACCTCCCCGAAGACCACCGCCAAAGCTGACACAAAGGCCGCGCCGAAAGCTGCCGAGACCAAGCCCGCCGCGACAGCTGCTGCCAAACCGGCTGCGGCCAAACCGGTTGCAGCCAAGGCCGCCGGCAAAGGCGACCACGTCTTCCTGGTCGACGGTTCCTCCTACATTTTCCGCGCCTATCACGCGCTGCCGCCGCTGAACCGCAAATCCGACGGGCTCCAGGTCAATGCCGTGCTCGGTTTCTGCAACATGCTGTGGAAGCTGCTCCGCGAGATGCCCGAGGACAACCGGCCGACGCACCTCGCCATCATCTTCGACAAGTCGGAGATCACCTTCCGCAACAAGATCTACCCAGATTACAAGGCGCACCGGCCGCCGGCGCCCGATGATCTCATCCCGCAATTCGCGCTGATCCGCGAGGCCGTGCGCGCCTTCGACCTGCCCTGCCTGGAACAGGTCGGCTTCGAGGCCGACGATCTCATCGCGACCTATGTGCGGCAGGCCTGCGAGCGTGGCGCCAGCGCCACCATCGTGTCCTCCGACAAGGATTTGATGCAGCTCGTCACCGACTGCGTCACCATGTACGACACCATGAAGGACCGCCGCATCGGCATATCAGAGGTGATCGAGAAATTCGGCGTGCCGCCGGAAAAGGTGGTCGAGGTACAGGCGCTCGCGGGCGATTCCACCGACAACGTGCCCGGCGTGCCCGGCATCGGCATCAAGACCGCGGCGCAGCTGATCACCGAATATGGCGATCTCGACCAGCTGCTGTTCCGCGCCGGCGAGATCAAGCAGCCCAAGCGCCGCGAGGCGCTGCTCGAGAATGCCGAAAAGGCGCGGATTTCGCGGCAATTGGTGCTGCTCGACGACAAGGTCGATCTCGAGGTGCCGCTGGACGACCTCGCGGTGCACGAGCCCGACGCGCGCAAGCTGATCGCCTTCCTGAAGGCGATGGAGTTCACGACGCTGACGCGGCGCGTCGCCGAATATGCGCAGATCGATCCTGCCAACGTCGATGCCGACCCCGGCTATGCCAGCGGCGCCAGCGTGTTCACGCCGCTGCCGCCCTCGGACGTCGTGCCCGCGCCGGGCGCCGGCACGCCGGTGCAATCCCGGCCGAACCAGCCCAACAGATCGGCGGGCAAGGAGGACAAGGCCGCGAGCCCGAAGGGCGCGCCGGTCTCGCTTGCCACCGCGCGCGAAGAGGCACTGCGCAAGCTGCCGGTCGAGCGCGCCAAGTACCAGACGATCACGTCGTTGAAGGAGCTTAACGCCTTCATCGTGCGCATCCGCGATGCCGGCCATGTCGCGATCGGCGTCAAGGCCAATTCGATCGATCCGATGCAGGCGGACCTCTGCGGCATCGCGCTGGCGCTGGCGCCGAACGAGGCCTGCTACCTGCCGCTGGCGCACAAGCAGTCCGGCGGCGGCGCCGGCCTGTTCGATGCAGGCCTCGCGCCCGATCAGGTCAAGCATGATGATGCCATCGACGCTTTGCGGCCGGTGCTGGAATCGGCCGGCATCCTCAAGATCGGCTTCGACGTCAAGTTCACCGCCGTCACGCTGGCGCAGCACGGCATCACCTTGCGCAACATCGACGATGCGCTGCTGATCTCCTACGTGCTCGATGCCGGTCGCGGCTCGCATGCGCTGGAGCAACTGTCCGAGCGCTGGTTCGGCCATGCCATGCTGAAGGAGAGCGAACTGCTCGGCAGCGGCAAGGGCAAGATCACCTTCGACCAGGTGCCGATCGACAAGGCCGCGCCGCTGTCTGCGGAAGCCGTCGACGTCGCCTTGCGCGTCTGGCGCGTGCTGAAGCCGCGCCTCGTCGCCGAGCACATGACCGCGGTCTACGAGACGCTGGAGCGGCCGCTGGTCTCCGTGCTCGCGCGCATGGAGCGGCGCGGCATCTCGATCGACCGGCAGGTGCTGTCGCGTCTCTCCGGCGACTTCGCCCAGACCGCGGCCCGCGTCGAGGCCGAGATTCAGGAACTCGCGGGCGAGCCCGTCAATGTCGGCAGCCCCAAGCAGATCGGCGACATCCTGTTCGGCAAGATGGGACTGTCAGGCGGCACCAAGACCAAGACCGGCGCATGGTCGACCACCGCCCAGGTGCTCGACGACCTCGCCGAGCAGGGCCACGATTTCCCGCGCAAGATCCTGGAGTGGCGGCAGGTCTCCAAGCTGAAGTCGACCTACACCGACGCGCTCCCGACCTATGTCAATCCGCAGACCCATCGCGTCCACACCACCTACGCGCTGGCCGCGACGACGACGGGGCGGCTATCTTCGAACGAGCCGAACCTGCAGAACATCCCGGTGCGCACCGAGGACGGCCGCAAGATCCGCCGCGCCTTCATCGCCACGCCCGGGCACAAGCTGGTGTCGGCCGATTATTCGCAGATCGAGCTGCGGCTGCTCGCCGAGATCGCCGACATCCCCGTGCTGAAGCAGGCGTTCCGCGACGGGCTCGACATTCACGCCATGACCGCATCGGAAATGTTCGGCGTGCCGATCAAGGGCATGCCGAGCGAGATTCGCCGTCGTGCGAAGGCGATCAATTTCGGCATCATCTACGGTATCTCGGCGTTCGGCCTCGCCAACCAGCTCGGCATCGCGCGCGAGGAAGCGTCGGCCTACATCAAGAAGTATTTCGAGCGCTTCCCCGGCATCCGCGCCTATATGGACGAGACGCGCGATTTCTGCCGCAGCCACGGCTACGTCACTACGCTGTTCGGCCGCAAGTGCCACTATCCCGATATCAAGGCCTCCAACGCCTCGGTCCGCGCCTTCAACGAGCGCGCCGCGATCAACGCGCGGCTGCAGGGCACCGCTGCCGACATCATCCGCCGCGCCATGACGCGCGTGGAGGATGCGCTGGCCGAGAGGAAGCTCTCGGCGCAGATGCTCTTGCAGGTGCATGACGAATTGATCTTCGAGGTGCCGGATTCCGAGGTCGAGGCAACGCTCCCGGTCGTGCAGCGCGTGATGCAGGACGCGCCGTTCCCGGCCGTGTTGCTGTCAGTGCCGCTGCATGTGGACGCGCGCGCGGCAAATAACTGGGACGAGGCGCATTGAGCTGCTTTGCCCGCGCCCTTCGCTCCGTGATGCGCTGCTGATCCGGGGCCCGTGCCGCCCCCTATGGGTCCGGCTCTGCGGCGTACCGTTTCACGATTCGCCGCGTCTGGGACACGAGAGTTGGATTGTCCTCCGGACAATTGTGCCATGGCTCCCCTGGCCCGTGCATATTAGAACCGTGCCGTCTCGCGCACCGGTTCACCCATGCCTCACACCTCCGCGCTGCTCGGCTTCGCCCTCGTCAGCCTCGGCCTCGTGCTCACGCCGGGCCCGAACATGATCTACCTGATCTCGCGTTCGATCACGCAAGGGCCGGCGGCCGGCATCGTCTCGCTCGGCGGCGTCGCGCTCGGCTTCGTGTTCTACATGCTGTGCGCGGCGTTCGGCATCACGGCGCTGCTGCTGGCCATTCCCTTTGCCTATGACGCGCTGCGCTTTGCCGGCGCAGCCTATCTGCTCTGGCTCGCTTGGCAGGCGGTGCAGCCGGGCGGCCGTTCGCCGTTCCAGGTCAGGAAGCTCGCGGTGGACAGCCCGCGCAAATTGTTCGCGATGGGCTTCGTCACCAATCTGCTCAACCCGAAGATCGCGATGCTGTATCTGGCGCTGCTGCCGCAGTTCCTCGACCCCGCCGCCGGCAGCGTGCTGACGCAGTCGCTGGTGCTCGGGGCGATCCAGATCGCCATCAGCGTCAGCGTCAATGCGATGATCGCGCTGGCCGCCGGATCGATCGCACTGTTCCTGGCGAACCGGCCGAGCTGGATAATGGTGCAACGCTGGCTGATGGGCACGGTGCTGGCCGGGCTCGCGGTGCGCATGGCGGTGGAAGCGAAGAAGGTCTGAGGGCACACTGTCGTGCCCCGCGCAGGCGGGGCATCCAGTACCCCGCGGGGTCTCGGCTCAATCACTGGCGTCACGGAGTACTGGGTCACCCGCCTCCGCGGGTGACGACAGCGCCCAGCGTCAATCCAGCTTCGCCTCCATGCCCCGCTTCACGGCCGGGCGCACCATCAGGGCCTCGTACCAGCGCTTGACGTTGGGGAAATCGGCCAGATCAACCTTGTGGCGAGGGTGGCGCCAGGCCCAGCCCAGGATGGCAAAATCGGCAATCGAGAGCTCGCCGGCGACGAAGTCGCGTCCGTCCAGGCGGCGATCGAGCACGCCGTAGAGCCGGCGCGTCTCGGCCATGTAGCGCTTCAGGCCGTAGGCCCGGTCCTGCTCGCTCTCCAGCGCAATGAAATGGTGCACCTGGCCCGGCATCGGGCCGAAGCCGCCCATCTGCCACATCAGCCATTCGTAGACGGGAATGCGCTGGCTGAGCGGCTTCGGCAGGAATTTGCCGGTCTTTTCGCCGAGATAGAGCAGGATGGCGCCGGATTCGAAGATGCTGACCGGCGTGCCGTCAGGCCCCTCGGGATCGACGATCGCGGGGATCTTGTTGTTCGGGGAGAGCTTGAGGAACTCAGGTGCCATCTGCTCCCCCTTCGTGATGTTCACCGGGATCACTTTGTAGGGCAGCTCCATCTCCTCCAGCGCGACCGAGATCTTGCGGCCGTTGGGCGTATTCCAGGTGTGCAGCTCGATGGTCATCTTGGGCACTTCCTTCCCCGAAAAATCTGGACATCCACCTACCCCAGAAGCCCTCGCCCCCACAACCGGCGGCGGTGCGACGGGCGATCCCTGTTGACGGGAGACGCCCCCTCTGGAATGTCGCGACGGTCGCGGATAAATTCCGCCTCCTCCAAAAACCCTGTTCGAGGCAACGCCGTGTCGAAATCAGCCTCCCGCGCCCGCCTGTTCGAAATCATTCGCCGGCGCTCGTTCGGCCGGGGCGAGGTGACGCTCGCGTCGGGCCGCAAGAGCGATTTCTACTTCAACCTCAAGCCGACCATGCTCGACCCCGAGGGCGCGACGCTGCTCGCCGAGCTCACTTACGAGGCGTTGAAGGACGACCAGCTCGATTTCATCGGCGGGCTCGAAATGGGGGCGGTGCCGCTGGCCGGCGCGCTGGCGCAGATCTCCTGGATCAAGGGGCATCCGATCGCGGCGTTCTTCGTGCGCAAGAAGCCGAAGGAACACGGCGCCAAGCTCGCGATCGAGGGCCTGCCGAAAGGCGAGACGCTGGCCGGCAAGCGCGTCGTGATCGTCGAGGACGTCACCACGACCGGCGGCTCGGCGATGAAGGCGGTGGAATCGGTGCGCGAGGCCGGCGCCAATGTGGTGCTGGTGCTGACCATGGTCGACCGCGAGGAAGGCGCCACCGACACGTTCGGTGCGGCCGGCCTGCCGTTCCGCTCCCTGTATAAGGCGTCGGAATTCCTGAAGGCGTGATGCGGCGAAACTTTCTCCGCCGTCGTGCCCGGGCCTGACGAAGCCCAGCTCGTTCCAAACCGCGTCCCTCAACCCCTCATTTACCATCCCGCTCTATGGTGAATCATGTGCTGAGATCCCCTTGGGGATCCCGGCGGTCCAGTAGCGTCGGGTGGAGTGAACGTTGCGTACAGTCCCGTCCCATGCGCGCCGGCGGCGTCGCGCGATGCTTGTGGCCGCCAGCCTGGCAGCGTCGCTGCTTGCAGCCCCTGCCCCGGTCTCGGCCGAAGGCCTGTTCGATTTCCTCTTCGGCGGAATGCAGCAGCAGCGGCCGCAGCGCGAGGTGCCCCAGCAGGCGACCTCCTATGTCGATCCCTTCACCGGCCAGCAGAATCCGGCGACACCGCACTATGTGCCGCCGACCCGCTCGGCGGCGGCCGGCGGCTCGGGCCCAGCCTTCTGCGTGCGCAGTTGCGACGGGAAGTACTTTCCGCTGATGCGCGGCCTCGTCTCGGCGGCGCAGATGTGTCAGGCGTTCTGTCCCGCCAGCGCGACCAAGGTCTATTTCGGTTCCTCGATCGAGGGGGCCTCTTCGCAGACCGGCGAACGCTACGCCGACAGCGAGAACGCGTTCGCCTATCGCAAGGCGTTGCGCGCGGACTGCACCTGCAACGGCCGCGAGCCGGTCGGCCTCGCCCCGGTCGATCTCGCGCTGGACTCCTCGCTGAAAGCCGGCGACGTGATCGCCACCACCGACGGCCTGGTCGCCTATACCGGCATCCGCGTCGGCAACGACCAGGCTGCGGACTTCACCCCCGTCGCCTCCTATCCCGGCCTCACCGCCCAGGTCCGCGCCCGGCTCGGCGAGATGAAGGTGGCGCCGGTGCGCGCCGAGACGGTGTCGGCCGATGCGCCGGCCGCAGAGATCGTGCACGAGCCGCTGCCGGATGTGACGGTGCCGAAGACGGCCGCGAAGCCGGCGAAACGGGCGGGGCTGGAGTAGTTACTCCGTCATTCCGGGGCATCGCGCAGCGATGAACTCCGGTGCGCGAGTGCGCGCCTGAGAATCTCGAGATTCCGGGTTCGATGCTAACGCATCGCCCCGGAATGACGGCAGCGAGCCGTCACCTCCCGATGATCACTCCGATCACATTCGGCGCCGCCAGATATTTCTCCTCGATCGCCGCGCGCGCGGCGGCGCGATTCTCCGGCGTCAGGAGACCGCGCTTCTCTGCCAGGATCATCCAGCAGAAACCCCACCAATCGGTCAGCATGCCCTGGTCGCCAACGAGGTCATACCCCCGCTCGGCCGCGAAGATGCGTGCATGGGCCTCGTCCAGCGTGTCCAGAAACAGATGGTCCTCGGTCGAGAACAGATCGTCGCTGATGTCGTCGATCGTGTAGCCCCAGATCGACTGGCACACCGCATTGAACTCGCGATCGAACTGGTCGTCATCGACGGCGTAGCGCAGCGCCGCCTGATGCAGACGCGACAGCGAGCGCGCGAAATCGGCGACCCGGGTCAGGGCAAATTGGTCGAAGGCGATGGTGGACATCTAGTCCTCGCAAAGTCTGACAGACGCTAGATATTGTGTCGGCAGTGCGCCGAATCACAATGATATATCAAAGACTTGCTAAATTGTTCTTAATTTGTTCTAGAGCGCTCAAAAGCAGCGTGACGCCGCGATGGCGTGGACACCGCGATCGCCGAGGAGATGGGCGACGAAGCCGTTCTTCGGAAAGATCCTGCTAAAGGCTGCATCGCGGATGCTGAGGCCGCCCGCGTAAGCGCCAAAGGCCGGCATCACCGCTCGCATCCCATCGCTGGCGAAGCAACGGCGCTCCATGGAACGGCCGCGCGCGGAGACGCGCGCCTTGGGATGCAGGTGTCCGGCGATCTCGCCGTGCGCGCCGGTCGGCTCGTGGCGGAAGGTGATCGGGCCGATCGCGACTTCGTCCGCGATGGTGCCGCCGAGATCGCGCGGCAGCTTGGGATCATGATTGCCCGAGATCCAGATCCAGTCGCGGCCGGTCTGGAGTGCGGCGACGGCATTGCGGTCGTCGGGCGACAAGCGCTCATGCGCGGTGCGATCGTGAAAACTGTCGCCGAGCGCAATGACGATTCGTGGATCATGGCGGGAGATGACAGCAGCGAGCCGGCCGAGAGTCGCGATGGTATCGTAAGGCGGCAGCAGCACGCCACGCAGAGCGAAGCTGGAGCCTTTTTCCAGATGCAGGTCGGAGACCACCAGCAGGCGCTGCTCGTCCCAGAACAGCGCGCCGGAGAGATCGGCCGCGAAGGTGACATCGCTGACAGTGACTATGGAGGCGCGCATGCCGTCGACGTCCTCCGAAACCTGCGCGCCTGTGGTCACGTCTTACCCGCTTCTATCCATCGCCTCTTTGACGAGTTCGTCGGCGGCTTCGGCCAAAAGCTCGTCTGCAGCTTCGCCATAAACTGACTCGCGGCCGATTTCCAGCATCACGGGGACCGCGAGCGGGGAGACGCGGTCGAGTTCCCTGTGCGAGATGCGGCCGCGGATGCGCACCAACATGTCGCTGAGGCGGCGCAGATCGAGCAGGCCGGTGGCGGCGTCGGCGCGGGCGGCGCGCAGCAGCACGTGATCCGCCTGGTGCTTGCGCAAGACGTCATAGACCAGATCAGTCGAGAACAGCACCTGGCGGCGGCTCTTCTCTTCGCCGGTATGCCGGCGGGTAATCAGGCCTGAGATGATGGCGCAGTTGCGGAACGTGCGCTTCATCAGAGCGGACTCGGCGAGCCAGGCTTCCAGATCATCGCCAAGCATGTCCGGGTCGAATAGCGCATCGAGGTCGATCCGCCCCTGACGGATCATGAAGGAGAGATCGCCGAGGCCCCAGATCGCCACCGCATACTCGTTGGCGACGAAGCCGAGCGGGCGCGCGCGGGCACGCTCCAGCCGGCGCGTCAGCAGCATGCCGAGGCTCTGATGCGCGAGACGGCCCTCGAACGGATAGCAGACCAGATAGTGCTTGTTGGAGCGCGGAAAGCTTTCGACCAGGAGCTCGCGCACTGCCGGCACCTGGCTGACGTCCTTCTGCAGCGACAGCCAGTCTCGCACCTGCTCCGGCAGGCCGCCCCATGCGCGGCCATCGTCGAGCAGTCGACGCACGCGCTCAGCGAGATAGGTCGAGAGCGGAAACTTGCCGCCCATATAGGACGGCACCTTGGGGTCCTTGTCGTGCGCGCGCGAGACATAGACCTGGTCCTCGACCAGGGTTTCATAGCGCACCACCTCGCCCGAGAAAACGAAGGTGTCGCCGGGCGAGAGGCCCTCGATGAAGGCCTCCTCGATCTCACCGAGCAGCCGGCCGCCGCGCGCGATCACGCCGGTCGAGCCGCCGGATTTTCCGCCGCCGCCGCGCGAGCGCACCAGGCGCACCTTCAGCATATCGTCCTCGACGATGGTGCCGACATTCATCCGGTAGTTCTGCCGTACCTTGGGATTGGCGACGCGCCAGCGGCCTTCCTTGTCCTGCTTGATGCGGGCGAAGCGCTCATAGGTCTTCAGCGCGTAGCCGCCGGAGGCGACGAAATCGACCACGTCGCCGAAATCCTGCCGCGACAGGTCGGCATAGGGCGCGGCCGTGCGGACTTCGGCATAGAGCTCATCGGAGAGGAACGGCTCGCCGCAGGCGCAGCCGAGCACGTGCTGCGCCAGCACGTCGAGCGCGCCCTTGCGCAAGGGCGGCGTGTCCTGCGCGTTCTCCGCGATGGCGTCGATGGCGACGCGGCACTCCAGGACTTCAAAACGGTTGGCGGGCACCAGCACCGCGCGCGAGGCCTCGTCGAGCCGGTGGTTGGCGCGGCCGATGCGCTGCATCAGGCGCGAGGAGCCTTTTGGCGCGCCGATATTGACGACGAGATCGACATCGCCCCAATCGACGCCGAGATCGAGCGATGAGGTACAGACCACGCCGCGCAGCCGGCCCGCCGACATCGCGTCCTCGACCTTGCGGCGCTGGGCGACGTCGAGCGAGCCGTGATGCAGCGCGATGGCGAGGCCGTCGTCGTTCATGCTCCAGAGATTCTGGAACAGCATCTCGGCCTGGCTGCGGGTGTTGACGAAGACCAGCGTGGTCTTGTTGGCCTTGATCAGCTCGTAGATCTCGGGGAGCGCATGGCGCGCGCTGTGGCCGGCCCAAGGCAGCCGCTCGCGCGTATCGAGCATCTCGACGACGGGCGGCGCAGCACCGCCGGCGACCACGATGTCGGCCGCCCGCTCCTGACCGCCGGGCTGCGGCACCAGGAAGCGCGCGAGCTGATCCGGCTCGGCGACGGTCGCAGACAGGCCGATGGCACGCAGCTGTGGCGCCAGCCGCCACAACCGCGCGAGACCGAGCGACAGCAGATCGCCGCGCTTGGACGTCACCAGCGCATGCAATTCATCGAGCACGATCCGCTTTAAGGAAGAGAACAGGAACGGCGCGTCGTCGGAGGAGAGCAGCAGCGCGAGCTGCTCGGGTGTCGTCAGCAGCACGTCCGGCGGATAGCGCCGCTGCCGCTGCCGCCGCGACACCGGCGTGTCGCCGGTGCGGGTCTCGACCTTGACCGGCAGCGCCATCTCCGCGATCGGCCGCTCCAGATTGCGCGCGATGTCGACCGCGAGCGCCTTCAGCGGCGAGATGTAGAGCGTGTGCAGCCCGCCGGTGCGCTGCACCGACCGACCGGTGGAGACGAGGCTCTGCTTCGGACCCGCCTCGCGTTCGATGGGCCGGATCGACAGTTCCACCAGCGTCGGCAGGAATCCCGCCAGCGTCTTGCCGGCGCCGGTCGGTGCGATCAGCAGCGCGCTGGCGTCCTCGCGCGCCTTCTCCAGCAGCGCCAATTGATGCGCGCGCGGCGACCAGCCGCGGGCTGCGAACCACGCCTGGAAGCGGCGGGGCAGCAGTGCGGCCGGCTCGGCCGATGTGTGGAGGATACGGGGCGGCACGGCATGACAGGTAAGCCGTAGGGATGGCTTCGTCGAGGGGGCACCCTCCCCGCCTGCACGAGGAGGGCCCGCGCTCTCACGCCACGGCCGGCACCTGATCGAGAAATCCGGTCACGCTTTTGATGCGGCCATTCTTCAACGCGACGAAATCCGTGCCCTTGATCGGACTATCGGCGCCGTCCGGACCGAGGCCCCAGGAAAAGCGGACGTGGTCGCCGTAACCGTTGGGCTCGCCGATCAGGTGGAACCTGAAATCGGGAAAGCGCTGTTGCACGCCCGATATCAGAGTGTCGATTCCGTCGGGCCCGTCGCTATTCATCAGGGGATCGACATAGCTCGCATCCGGCGTCCAGTCCTGGCTGAGCAATTCGCGGCGACGGCTCGTGGTGCGCTCGTTCCAGAGATCGATGTAGCGGCGGGCGATGGTGGCGGGGTCGGTCATGTTGCTCTCCTTGGATGACGCCTTGTCCGGCTGACCGTCACTATCGAAGGATTGCGCGGGCCGATCGATTACCTCGCAGGTCATCGGCGAGCGCAAACGAAAGCGCGATGATGGGCTCCTCGCGCTTCGTCGCCCCCCTTGCTTTCGAAGATTACTTCGCCGCCGTCACCATGATCTCGACGGTATACTGCGGCGCCGCCAGCTTGGCTTCGACGGTGGCGCGCGCCGGCGTGTTGCCGGGCGAGACCCAGGCATCCCACACCGCGTTCATCTCCCCGAAGGTCTTCATGTCGGTGATGTAGATCGTCGCCGAGAGCAGCTTCGACTTGTCGGTGCCGGCCTTGGCGAGGTGGCTGTCGATGGTCGCCAGGATGTCCTGGGTCTGCTTCGTCACGCTTTCGCCGGCCGCCTTGTTGGCGACGACACCGGCGAGATAAACGGTGTTGCCGTGCACGACGACCTGGCTCATGCGCGGGCCGGTTTCAAAACGCTGAATGCTCATCTGGGTCTCCTGGTGAAATGGCGCCCCTGTCTAGCTCAGCACCTCGCCCTCTGCCAGCCCGGGCGCGCATGCATCGTCAGGTTAGCGTGCGCAACTGGCGATGGACATGGCTCGGCGATTTAACCCACCGCCTTCGCCGCCGAACGGCCCGCATTGCGGCCCGAGAACAGGCAACCGCCGAGAAAGGTGCCTTCCAGCGAGCGATAGCCATGCACGCCGCCGCCGCCGAAGCCGGCGGCTTCGCCGACGGCGTAGAGCCCGGGAATGACGCTGCCCTCCTCACCGAACACGCGGGACTCGAGGTCGGTTTCGAAGCCGCCCAGCGTCTTGCGGGTGAGGATGTTGAGCTTCACCGCGATCAGCGGCCCGTGCGCGGGGTCGAGGATACGGTGCGGCGAAGCGGTGCGGATCAGCTTGTCGCCGATATAGCGGCGCGCATTGTGGATGTTCATCACCTGCGCGTCCTTGACGTAAGGGTTGGCGATCTCGCGGTCGCGCGCCTCGATCTGTATCCTGATGTGGTCGAGCTTCAGCAGGTCGCTGCCGGCGAGCTTGTTCATGGCGCCAACGAGGTCATCGAGCTTGTCGCGCACGATGAAGTCGACACCATGGCTCTTGAACGCCTCCACCGGCGCCGGCGCGCCCTTGTTGGTGGCGCGGCGCAGGGTCATGCGCCAGCTCTTGCCGGTGAGATCGGGGTTCTGCTCCGAACCCGACAGCGCGAACTCCTTCTTAATGATGCTCTGGGTCAGGATGAACCAGGAATAATCGTAACCAGTCGACATAATGTATTTGAGCTGGCCGAGCGTATCGGAGCCGGGGAACAGCGGTGCCGGCAGCCGGGTGCCGGTGGCGTCGAACCACATCGAAGACGGGCCGGGCAGGATGCGGATGCCGTGGCGCGGCCAGATGGGATTCCAGTTCTGGATGCCCTCGACGTAATGCCACATGCGGTCGCGGTTGATCAGCCGCGCGCCGGTCTTCTCCGTGATGCCGATCATGCGGCCATCGACATGCTCGGGGACGCCGGAGATCATGAACTTTGGCGGCGTGCCGAGCCGCTGCGGCCAATTCTGCCGCACCAGCTCGTGATTGCCGCCGATCCCGCCGGAGGCCACGATGACGGCTTGGGCCTTCAGCGCGAACTCGCCGATCACGCTGCGCGACGAGCTCTTACCGCGCTCGACATCGTCAGGCGCGAGGACGGCGCCGCTGACCCCACCCACCGTGCCGTTGGTGACGGATAGCGCATCGACGCGGTGCCGGAATTTGAACACCAGCCGACCGCTCTTCACCGCCTCGCGCGCCCGGCGCTCGAACGGCTCGACCAGGCCCGGGCCGGTACCCCAGGTGACATGAAAGCGCGGCACGGAATTGCCGTGGCCCATCGCGTCGTAACCGCCGCGCTCGGCCCATCCGACCACGGGAAAGAAACGATGGCCCATCGCCCGCAGCCAGCTGCGCTTCTCGCCGGCCGCGAAGGCGACGTAGGCCTCCGCCCATTGGCGCGGCCAAAAGTCCTCGTCGCGGTCGAAGCCGGCGGTGCCGAGCCAATCCTGCATGGCGAGGTCGAAGGAGTCCTTGATGCCGAGCCGGCGCTGCTCCGGCGAATCGACCAGGAACAATCCGCCGAACGACCAAAACGCCTGGCCGCCGACCGACTGCTCGCCTTCCTGGTCGACCACGATCACGCGCTTGCCTGCGTCGGCAATCTCGGTGGCGGCCACCAGGCCCGACAATCCCGCACCGACGACGATAACGTCAGTTGCTTCAGCCATGAGTTTCCCCTCCTTGAGTTCCCCTGCCCGGATTGAAGCCAGCGGTTGCAACCGAGATCAAGGGCGACGCACAGTACATCGTTAACTTGTTCCACTTTGAGATGGGGCCCCAGCGGGTGCAGCGCGGACGCAACACTGAATTTGAATTTGTTTTGAGTCTGCCGGCCTGCCTAGACAAAACCTCGGTTACGGCGGACGCTAGCCGTGCATCACCACCTGACACGCAGATTCGAATTCGACTGGGGCGGGGGACAATGAGGTTTCTGACGGGGTTGCTTGCGGCGGTTATCCTGATCGTGGGCATGGGGGCTTCTCACGCGGTGGTTCGGATCGCGGATGACCGCGGTGGCCGGATTGGGACCTACGTCGACAAATACCAGGACCTCAGGCAATCGGGCGAGACCGTCATCATCGACGGCCTCTGTGCCTCGGCCTGCACCATCGTCCTCGGCGCCATCCCGCATGACCGGATCTGCGTGACGTCGCATGCGATGCTGGGCTTCCACGCCGCATGGGATTTTGGCGCCAACGGCCGCGCCGTGACCAATCCCGAAGCAACCCAGATGCTCTATGCGATGTATCCGTCGCAGGTGAAGCGCTGGATCGGCCAGCGGGGCGGGCTCACCCATCGCATGCTCTTCCTGAAGGGCAAGCAGCTCGAGGCCATGTACAAGCCCTGCTACATGGACGCGCAGGCTTCGACGGCCAAGCCGTCGCGGCGATCGCTCCCACAGGCGGAGCCACTCGAGTCCGCCCGCGGCCAACTGCTGCACTGATCCTCGCAGGCCGTACGGACGCTTTTTGCCCGGCCGGCGGCGTCTTGCCCGCAGGCGGCGTAAAGCCTATCTGAAAGCCTGGGAACCGGGGCCTTCGTCCCGATCGTTGTCATGGCTCAACCACTGCATCCAGCGCATCGACTATCGGACAATTCGCCCAATGCCGGCCGGATGCCGGCCGTGCTGCTGTGGGCTGGCGCAGCCATCGGCGGTCTCGCCGTGACCGGCGCGCTGGCGCTCTGGTTCCACTACGGCAACCAGGTGTTCTTCGAAATGATCAGGACCGGCCTGGCCGCCTGCTTCTGACCTGCGACAGGAAGTTTTCCATGAGCTCCGCCACCCGTCCGCTGGTGATCGCGATCGCCTTCGCCGCAAGCCTCGTTGCCGGGCTGCTGCTCATGTTCTGGGCCATGGGCGGGGTCAGCAAAGTGGCGCAGCCGGCCGCGATCGGCGGCCCGTTCCAGCTCACCGACCAGAACGGCAAGGCCGTCACCGACAAGAGCCTGAAGGGCAAGCCGACGCTGATCTTCTTCGGCTACACCCACTGCCCCGACGTCTGCCCGACCTCGCTGTTCGAGATCTCGGAATTGCTGCGCGTGCTGGGCAAGGACGCCGACAAGGTCAATGCCATCTTCATCTCGGTCGATCCCGAGCGCGACACGCAGGCCGCGATGAAGGACTATCTGTCGAGCTTCGATCCGCATCTCCAGGGCCTGTCCGGCGATCCCGCCGAGACCGCCAAGGTCATCACCTCCTACCGGGTCTATGCCAAGAAGATCCCGACCAAGGACGGCGACTACACCATGGACCACACCGCGCTGATCTACCTGATGGACCGCGAGGGGAGGTTTGTTTCGCCGTTCAACCTGAAGCGCACGCCGGAAGAGGCGGCGGCAGATCTGAAGAAATATCTCTGATCCGGGCGTGACGATCCGGCCATAATCGGCACTCGCGTTCCCCGCGGGATGGTCTATAACGCCCTCCGATCCCAAAGAAATCCGTTCATTTCCGGCCGATGGCTTCATCGCAACAGGCGAAATCGTCCAAATCTGCCCGTGGCTTGCTGACCGGGCTGGCCGTCGTCACGTGCCTGCTGTTTACCCTTTCCTTAGGCCTTCCCGGCGCGAATGCCCAGGCACCCGCCAAGCCGCCCCCGTCGGCGCCTCCGGGCACGCCGCAAGTTGCGCCCCAGGCCGCGCCGCAGGCCGTGCCCGGCTTCTGGGACCCCAGGCGGCGCCCCGAACGGCCGGACCTGTCGCGCCTGACCGTGATCCGCTTTTTGACCGAGACTGACTATCCGCCGTTCAATTACACCGGGGCGGATGGCAACCCGGCCGGCTTCAACGTCGATTTCGCCCGCGCCCTGTGCGAGGAGATCAAGGTCACCTGCACAGTACAGATGCGCCGCTTCGAGACGCTGGTGGACGCGCTCACCTCCAACCGGGGCGATGCCATCATCGCCTCGATGGCGGTGAGCCCGCAGCTGCGCGCCCGCGTCGACTTCACCGATCCCTATTACCGCGTGCCGGCGCGCTTCGTCTCGCGCAAGGACGCGGTGATGCCGGAGGTCCGGCCCGAATATCTCGAGGGCAAGAAGGTCGGCGTCGTCGCCGGCTCCGCGCATGAGGCGTATCTGAAGGCGATGTTCACCGACGCCGAGTTGCACGCCTATCCCAATGACGACGCATTGCGCACGGCTTTGCGCAAGGGGGAGGTCGATTTCATCTTCGGCGACGCCATCTCGCTGGCGTTCTGGATCAACGGCACGGACTCCGGCGATTGCTGCGCCTTCTCCGGCGGTCCCTTCGTCGAGAGCCGCTTCTTCGGGGAAGGCATCGGCATCGCCGTGCGCAAAGGCAACGACGTGCTGCGCCAGGCCCTGAACTGGGCGATGTTCCGGGTCTGGGAAAAAGGCCGCTACACCGATCTGTGGCTGCGCTACTTCTCGGTGAGCCCGTTCTAGCCAGTGATTGTCGTTCCGCGATGGTCCGAAGGACCAGACCCGAAATCTCGGGATTCCGGGTTCGATGCTGGCGCATCGCCCCGGAATGACAATGACCGTACTTTTGCATTTGGCCCGGAAATCGCTATTTTCCGCGGCCCGGAGGCCCCTGATGTCCGTTATCGATCTAGCCGCAAGCCCGAGCGATCTGCGCGCGCTCGCCGAACAATCCAACGCCTGGCCGTTCGAGCAGGCCAAGGCCATTGTCGCGCGGCTGAAGAAAAGCCCGAAGGACGAGGTGCTGTTCGAGACCGGCTACGGTCCCTCCGGACTGCCGCATATCGGCACGTTCGGCGAGGTCGCGCGCACCTCGATGGTTCGCCACGCCTTTCGCGTGCTCACCGAGGACAAGATCAGGACGCGCCTGCTCGCGTTCTCCGACGACATGGACGGCTTCCGCAAGGTGCCCGACAACGTTCCGAACAAGGAGATGCTGGCGCAGCATCTCGGCAAGCCTCTGACGCGGGTGCCGGATCCGTTCTCGAACGAGTACCCGTCGTTCGGCGCGCACAACAATGCGCGGCTGCGCGCCTTCCTCGATCATTTCGGCTTCGACTACGAGTTCGCGAGCTCGACCGACTATTACACGTCGGGCCGCTTCGACGCGACGCTGCTGAAGATGCTCGCCGCCTACGACAAGGTGATGGACATCATCCTGCCGACGCTCGGCCCCGATCGCCGCGCCACCTATTCGCCGTTCCTGCCGATCAGCAAGACTACCGGTGTGGTGCTGCAGGTGCCGATGATCCGGCGCGACGTCACGGCCGGCACGGTGACGTATGTCGACCCCGAGACCAACCAGGAAGTCGAGACGCCGGTGACGGGTGGCAACGTCAAGTGCCAGTGGAAGGCCGACTGGGCGATGCGCTGGGTCGCGCTCGGCGTCGACTACGAGATGGCCGGCAAGGATCTCATCGACTCGGTGAAGCTCTCCGGCGCGATCGCCAGGGCGCTGGGCGCCACGCCGCCCGAAGGCTTCAACTACGAACTCTTCCTCGACGAGAAGGGCCAGAAGATCTCGAAGTCCAAGGGCAACGGTCTCACCATCGACGAATGGCTGCGCTACGCCTCGCCGGAATCGCTGTCGCTGTTCATGTATCGCGAGCCGAAGGCGGCCAAGCGGCTGTATTTCGACGTCATCCCGCGCAACGTCGACGACTACCAGCAATTCCTCGACGGCTTTCCGAAGCAGGACGGCAAGCAGCAGCTCGGCAATCCGGTCTGGCACATCCACGACGGCAAGCCGCCGAAGGGCGACATGCCCGTCACCTTCCAGCTGCTCCTGACGCTGGTGTCGTCGTCGAACGCGGAGAACGCCGAGACGCTGTGGGGCTTCATCGGCCGCTACCGGCCCGGCGTAAGCCCGCAGACGCATCCGAAGCTGGATGCGATGGTCGGCTATGCCATCAACTATTATCGCGATTTCGTCGCGCCGACCAAGCAGTTCCGCGTGCCCACCGACACCGAGCGCGCCGCACTCCAGGATCTGCGCGATGCGCTGTCGCAGCTGCCGCAGGACGCCTCGGCCGAGGACATCCAGAACGTCGTCTACGAGATCGGCCGCCGCGAGCCGTTCCTGGATCAGGTCAAGAAGGGCAAGGACGGCCGCCCCGGCGTGACGCTGGATTGGTTCAACATGCTCTACCAGGTGCTGCTCGGCCAGGAAAAGGGCCCGCGCTTTGGCTCCTTCGTCGCGGTGTATGGCGTGCAGAACGCGGTCAACATGATCGACGGCGCGCTGGCAAGGAGCGCGTGAAGTAAGTCGCCACGTGTAGCCCGGATGAGCGCAGCGATATCCGGGCTTTTTAGCCGCACAAGCAATCCCGGATGTCGCCACGCTCATCCGGGCTGTGGGCCTCCGCTCCTGCTCAGATCGAGCGCAGCACGTAGCGCCGGTTGTCCTTCTGCACCGGGCGCGCGTTCATCGGATAGAGCTTTGCGAACGAGGCGACATCGCTTGCTGCCACCTGGATGGGGGTGGTCAGCAACAGCCATTCGACTACTTCCGAACATGGCGGCGTCGTCAGCGACCCTGGATAACGGTAATAGCTCAGCTTCGTTGGCAGCAAGGCGTGTGGATCGATGCCTGCATCGGCCTTCACCGCGGGGCCTTCCGCGGCGGGCATGGTCCTAACGATCTTGCCGAAGGCCGGGTTGGGCCTGCCCTCGGCCATCAGCACGCCGACCACGGCGAGTCCGCCGGCCTCGTTGCGGTGGACGAAATGCGCCTCCATCGGGAAATTCTTGCCGCCGATCATGTGCTCGCTCGGGCGATGGAAGTGCACCTGAAGCAGCTTGTACTTGACGTTGCCGAGCATCAAGCTGCTGCCTTCGGCGAAGTTGAGCTGGATCGTGTGCCCGTTGTTGACGATGGTGTCGGCGCTCTTTCCCCAGTCCAGCTTCAGGACCGGCAATTGCGACTTGATCGACCCCTCGATGTCGATCGGCGACTGTTGCACGCCGACCGCGCAGGCCTTGTTGGCGGCATCGAGATCGCCCCACTTGGCCGGACCGCCGGCGCCATCATAACTCCAGTGCGTGCCTTCGGCCGCGAAGGCCGGCTTGCAGAGCGGACATAGCGCAAGACCCGCCAGGGCCTTCAATGCATGACGGCGATTCATCGTATTCCCCTCGAGACAAACTTGGTCGTCAATATGTGAGCAACCTATGCGAGACGCGTCGTGAGTCGCAATGGCGGCCGCAACACCAACGGTGTCATGATCCGGTTACGCGATCATTGGCTGGCCCATATGATCCGCGCGATCCACGCAACATCACCCGCCGCCATCGTGCATTCGCTCCGCCTATCATCGAGCGACTGCAGCTTCAGCGCCTTTGCGGTACGGCGTCCCAGCGTTGCGATCGTCACCTCGCCTGCTTTGCTCCTCACCACCACGCGATCTCCCTTGCGCATGGGCGCGCCGGGCGAAACCAGGACGACGTCGCCGTCGCGATAGACCGGTGCGAGCGCATTGCCCGAAATCTCCAGCGCAAAGGCCTGGCTATCCTCGGTGGCGGGAAGCGCGATCTCGGTCCAGCTCCTGCCGGAGGGAAGGCCGGCCTCGTCGAATGCGCCGCTCGCCCGGGCCTGCGCGAAGCCGAGCAGCGGGACCGAGCGGCCGTCGCCGGCGCCATCACCGTCGATCAACTTCGCAAAGCTGTCGATCGAGGAGCCGGCCGCGGCCAGCGCCTTCGCGATCGATTCGGTCGAGGGCCAGCGCTCGCGGCCGTCGGCGGTGACGCGCTTGGACCTGTTGAAAGTGGTGGGGTCGAGCCCGGCACGCTTGGCAAGCCCCGAGGGCGACAGTCCGGCGCGCGCCGCCAATCGATCAAGCGCGGCCCAGATCTGGTCGTGAGTCAGCGTCCTCTGCGCTTTGGCCTGTCCGACCATGGAAGGTCTAGAGCGGTTCATTGATTAATTGAATCGGGAGGGGATTCCGTCGGGCGACGGTTTGTGATTCAAGATGTTGGCTGGATCGGAGGCCAGCATCGGATGGTCCGACCTCTTTCGAATGATCTTCGGGAACGAGCCGTGAAGG
>DATLXF010000040.1:0-244140 GCA_035575945.1 Bradyrhizobium sp.
TCATCGACCAGCACCTTCATGCGCCGAAGCACGAGCGGGCTCTTGTTGACGAGCTTGGCGACCAGCGCCTCGGTCGCCGGGATCAGCATGTCGTCATCGACGACCTCGTTGACCAGTCCGGCGGCAACGAGCTGTTCGGCTGGCACGAACTCGCCGGTGTAGAGCAGATATTTTGCGCGGGTCGGGCCGATCTTACGCGGCAGCCGCACCGAGCTGCCGCCGCCGGGCAAGAGCCCAAAATTTGCATGGGCGTCGCCCAGCTTGGCCGAGCGCGCCGCGACGACGAGATCGCAGCACAGCATCAGTTCCAAGCCGCCAGCCAACGTCAATCCGTTCAGCGACGCGATCACCGGCATGGGAAACGTCTCGAGCCGGTTCATGACAAGGAGAACGGTATCGAGAAGGCGGCTCAGCGACGTTTCGTTCCCGGCTTCGCCGCGTACGAATTTGAGGTCGGCGCCGGCGCAGAATGCGCGCCCCGTTCCGGTCAGCACTACTGCGCGGACGTCTGACAGCTGAGCCTTGTCGAGCGCCGCGTTGATGCCCGAAATCACCGCGGGAGTGATGGCATTGAGTGCATCCGGCCGGTTCAGCGTGATCCACATCGCGCCACCCCGAATTTCAGAGATAACCGATTCCACCGGACTTTCCTCGGAATTGACTTTCGAGTTAGTTGATTATTCGTAAGGTTATGTTACAGACTGTCGGGATTAATGCAAGTCAAGCCGCTGCCGGAAAGAGCGATCGAGATGAGTCTTCCCCTCGCTGGAATTCGGGTGATCAGTCTGGCTGAGCAGTATCCCGGGCCTTACGCAACCTTGTTGCTAAGTGATCTTGGCGCCGACGTGATCCTGGTGGAACGTCCGGGCGCGGGAGATCCTGCACGGCAGTTTCCGGCCTTTCACGGCGCGCTCAATCGCGGCAAGCGCTCGGTGGCGCTGGATCTCAAGAGCGTTGAAGGCAAGCTGAACCTGCGCAGGCTGGTCGCTTCCGCCGACGTGCTGATGGAAGGATTTCGTCCGGGCACCATGGCGCGTCTCGGCTTCGGCCATGAGGCGATGGCGGAGCTCAACCCAAGGATGGTCTATGTCTCGATCTCCGGCTTCGGGCAGGACGGGCCGTATCGCGATCGCCCCGCCCACGACATCTCCTATCAGGCACTTGCCGGGTTTCTCTTTCGTCACGCCGAGCAAGGCTCGGTGGAGGATCCGGGAAGCATCGCGATCGGCGACCTGTCCTCCGGCATGTTCGCTGCCGTCGGCACGTTGGCGGCGCTGTTCGAGCGCGCACGTACGGGAGAAGGAAAATATGTCGACGTCTCGATGACGGACGGCCTGGTGTCCTGGATGTCGGTGATGCTCGGTCCGGTGATGAACGGTGCGCCGCTCGCCGACATCGGCGCCGAGCCGGCCTATGGCGTCTTCAAGTGTGCCGATGGCCGTCTCCTCACGTTGTCGATTGCTCATGAAGACTGGTTCTGGCGGCCGCTGTGCGAGTTGCTCGGCATGCCTGATGCGGCCGGCTTCAATCGCAGCGAGCGGGTCGCGCGCGGCGATGCCTTGCGAGGCAAGGTCGCTGCCGTGCTGGCGACGCGCGATCGCACCGATTGGGCGCAGAAGCTGGATGCCGCCGGGATTCCATGGGGGCCGGTGAACTCGTTGAGCGAGGTGACCGCCGATCCGCATTTCCGGGCGCGCGGGCTGTTCCGCGAGGTGGCGGATGGGAACGGCGGGCGGAGCCACCATGTGGCGCAGCCGTTGATTTTTTCCGGCGAGCATCCCGGTCCGCGCTCCGGCGTGCCCGGCCTTGGCGAGCATACGGAGCAGGTGCTGCGTGCACTGCCGGAGCTCAAGGACTAGCAGGTAGAGACCAGAGAAGATTCCAATCCTCAAGGGAGGGCGCGATGAGCGACATCTATGTGGTCGGTGTTGGCATGACCCCGTTTGGGCGCATGCTCGATATCGATATGAAGACCCTGTCGCGCAGCGCGGTGGATGCCGCGCTCGGCGATGCGGGATTGCAGAAGTCTGACATCGAAGCGGCCTTCTTCGCCAACGCGTCGCAAGGCCATATGGAGCGCCAGCACATGATCCGCGGCGAGATCCTGCTACGCGAAATGGGAATCGGCGGCGTTCCCGTTGTCAATGTCGAGAACGCCTGTGCCAGCGGCAGCACGGCGTTCAACCTTGCCGTGACTTTCCTTAAGGCGGGTGAGGGGGACGTTGCGCTCGCGCTCGGCGCCGAGAAGATGTTCTCGACAGATCGCAAGCTGATGTTCGAGGCATTCGATAGTGCCTGGGACGTCAGCCGCGACGGCGAAATTCGCGACAGGCTGCTAGCGCTCGGCGAGGGAGTCGAGGTGCCGGAAGGCACGACCTCGGACAAGCCCTACAGCGTGTTCATGGATGTCTACGCCGCGTTCTCACGTCAGCACATGAAGCGCTTCGGCACCACGCAGCGCCAGCTTGCTGCGGTGGCGGCGAAGAACCATCGGCATTCCGTGGAAAATCCGCTGGCGCAGTTTCGCAATGCCTATTCGGTCGACGAAGTGCTGAATGCCCCGCCGATCACCTATCCGCTGACGCTTCCGATGTGCTCGCCGATATCGGACGGTGCGGCGGCTGCGATCCTCGCGACCGAGGCGGGCTTGAAGCGGCTTGGTCTCGACAAGTCGCGGGCCATCCGCGTGCTGGCATCGGTCATCCAGACCGGTAGCGATCGTGATCCGTCCGAAGTGGAGCGGCACTGTACCGCGCTCGCGGCGAAAAAGGCCTACAACAAGGCCGGTATCGGCCCGGACGACGTCGCTGTCGCCGAGGTGCATGACGCGACGGCCATGGGCGAGATCATCCAGATCGAGAACCTCGGATTCTGCGATTTCGGTGAAGGCGGCATCATTTCGGAGCGCGGTGACACCGCGCTCGGCGGACTTATACCGGTCAATCCGTCCGGCGGACTTGAATCCAAGGGACATCCCGTCGGCGCCACCGGCATCGGGCAGGTACATGAACTGGTGGCGCAACTGCGCGGCGAGGCGGGACCGCGGCAGGTCGAGGGGGCGCGCATCGCGCTCGCCGAAAACGGCGGCGGCCTTCAGGGCATCGAAGAGGCGGTAGCCTGCATCACCATCCTTGGCCGCTGATACAGAAGATCGAGCAAGAGGGGCTCTCATGCAGTTGAATGGAAAAGTTGCAATCGTGACCGGCGCGGCGTCGGGGCTCGGGCGGGCATCGTGCGTCACACTGGCGAAGGCGGGCGTGCGTGTCGCCGCCTTCGATCGTGACGAGTCGCGGCTCGCCGATCTTTGCCGGGAACTGGGGAGCGCGGCATTCGGGCGTGTTGTCGACGTTGCCGACGAGACCAGCGTTAGCTCCGCGATCGAGGCTGTGCTCGAAGCATTCCAGGCGGTTCATATCGCCGTCAATTGTGCGGGCGTCGCCGATGCGGCCAAGACCGTATCGAAGGGGCAGCCGTTTCCGCTGGCGACCTGGAACAAGGTCATCGGCATCAATCTCACCGGCACCTTCAACATCATCCGCTTTGCGGCGCTCGCTATGACCTGCAACCAACCGGAGGGCCCGAGCGGCGAACGTGGCGTCATCATCAACACCGCATCCGGCGCAGCCTCGCAAGGGCAGGTGGGCCAGGCGGCCTACAGCGCCAGCAAGGCCGGCGTGGTCGGCCTCACCTTGCCTGTCGCGCGTGACCTCGCTGAACATGGCATTCGCGTCGTCTCCATTGCACCGGGCTTGTTCGACACCGGGATGGTCGCCGGCATGCCGCCGAAGGTTTCGCAGTCGATCGTTGACCGTATGATCCTTTATCCGAACAGGATGGGGCAACCCCACGAGTTCGCCAGTTTGGTCAAGCACATCGCCGAGAATGCCTATCTTAACGCCACAACTATCAGCATTGACGCAGGCGCGCGAATGCAGCCGCGCTAGATGATGCCGCTTCTGGCCCTCCGAAATTTCAACAGCGGTTCAATGACCGCCGCCGATTACTTTGGGCAGGATGTGCAGAATTCAAAGCCGCGATTTCGATAACGAAAGAGTTCGCAGTTTTATTCCGAGTGGTGCTCCACCAAGACACTACTGGCGAACTCTCGTTATGCAACAAGCCCAGGAATTTTCTCGTCGACGAAAAGCAAGAACCGGGTGTTGCGGCCCTCCGCCGCGAGATTCTGGCCGAAAGAGATCCTCGCGTCGTATCGGTACTCGCTCGGCACTGGACGGGTCAAGAACCGCTTCACACGGTCACCCGCGGGTTTCTAGCCATCGCGCTTACCTTGACCGCACGAGAGCACGCTACAAGCTGCCCCCTGAGTCCCGCATTCATTTGGAAACAGCAGCTAAGGTATTAAAATTACTGGAGCGAATTTCGTCCATTTTTCCAAATACGTCTTGAAACAGCAGAATAATCAAGCGGATTTTGATTCCGCCATTCGGAGGTTCGATCCCTCCCGCCCCAGCCACCCAGTCCTGTAGGGCTCCGTGTTTGCAACCTTCGCTCGAAAGGTCCGTAAATCCAGGCTTTTCGCCCGATACTGGACGAACGGAAGCGGAGGGTGGTGCGCAGTGAATCGTCAGTCGAGGCCTCGCGCGACGAACCAGTCGGATACGGGCTCACGGCGTGTTCTGAGCGCATTGACCGGATGCTCGTCGGCATAGCCCAACGCCATTCCGCTGAACACCATCTCCTCCGGCGGGAGGCCTAATAGCTCCGCCAGTGTCTTCGGGTAACGTGACCAGAACTCCTGCGCGCACGTCGATAGTCCATCCTCGACGGCAAGAAGCATCACGGTTTGCATGAACATCCCGAGATCCGCCCATTGGGGTGGACCGAGGCGGCGATCGATGCAGAAGAACAGTCCGACCGGCGCGCCGAAGAGAACCGCGTTCTTGGCGAGTTGCTCGAGGCGTCCGGGCCGGTCTTCGCGCGGAATTCCAATCGTGGCGTAGAGGTCCTCGCCACATTCGAAGCGACGCCGCCGATAGGGATCCCAGAGCGAGCTCGGATAAACCTGGTATTCGGCCGGTTCACCCAGCGGATTTGCAGTTGCGCGCGCGCGAAGCTCTTCGAGTGGTGCGCCGGCGAGGGCATAGACGCGCCAGGGTTGGAGATTGCCGCCGGACGGGGCGCGTGCCGCTTTCTCCAATAGGGCAAACAGCTTTTCTTTGGGAACTGGAACGGCCTTGAAGGACCTGATCGATGTCCGGCGTCGGACGGCTTCTGCGACATCCATTGATTTCATCCCAGAAGGTTTGCGATTGCGTCAGCGACCTCCGCCGGATGCTCGATCTGCGGAAAGTGGCCGAGACCGGCGAGCGCGGTCAGCGAGGCGTCAGGAAGCCGCTCGCGTGCGCGATCGAGAATGGCAAGTCCGGAAATCGGGTCGGAGGCACCATAGACAAAGCCCAACTTGACGGTCGTCTGCGACATGGCGTCCTCCCATTGCCGCGCGTATCGCGACCGCTCTGCCATGTAAACCAGATGCTGCGGCCAGAGCAGTTGCCCTTCGTCACGGTGGATGGCCCTCCACATGTCGTCGAGCTCCGTCTCCGCCAGGCGCCGAGACGGAAACAACGGGGCCATCCCAGCTTCCAATGTCGCGCGCGACAGCGATCGCGCCAGAACCGGGCCCTGCACGGGGTCGACAAGCGCGACCTGCGCAGGCGTCGGGCGGTACAATTCGGGAAAGACCGATGAATTCACGAAGATCGCACGCCGCAACGAGAGCGGCAGTCTGCCTGTGAGGCCCCGGCGCAGCATATCCTGGAGCAGGATGCCGCCGAGGTCATGCGCGATGATGTCGGCTTCGACGATGCCGAGTCGCTCGAGAATGCGTAGCGCGCGGTCCGTCTGCAACTGGCTGGAATAGTCGGCGTCCCGCGGCTTGTCGGAGGCGCCATAGCCGAGATAGTCGAAGGTCACGCAACGGTAGCGGTCGCGAAGACGGGCTATCACGCCGGCCCAATCGTGCGACGAGGTGGGAAAGCCGTGCAGGAAGATCACGGATCGCCCGCGTCCATCCGCTCGCGTAAACAAACGGTGGCCGTCCAGCTCCAAGGTCGTGCCGCCGTTCCACCAATCGATGAGCGTCGTCATCGCGCCCTCCTGAAGTCGATGCAGATCTTGCCGCGCTGATCGGCGCTGGCCAGGCGGGCATAGGCGTCCGGCACCTCCTCGAAGGAGAAGGCGCTGTCGATCACGGGCCTGAAGTCGGTCGTCTCGATGAAGCCGAGCATCGCCTCGAAGCTGGCGCGCGATCCGACGGTCATGCCCCGGATCACCAGGTTCTTGGAGATGATCTGGCCCAGCTCGATTTTGGTCGAGAGACCGCCGAGAAAGCCCACCGCGATGATGCGGCCATTCTGGCCGCAGGCGGCGACGGATTGGGCGAAAGTCGAATCGCCGCCGACGTCCACGACGATGTCCGCTCCCCGCCCGTTCGTCGCCCTCACGACTTCCTTGCCCCACGATGGCGTATCGGACGCGACAATGACGGTCTCGGCGCCCAGGGAGCTGATCGTGGCGGCCTTTGCGCGCGAACGCGACACCGCCAGCACGCGCATGGCTGCCGCGCGGGCGAACTGTACGGCGAAGGTCGAAACGCCACCCGAGCCCTGCACCAGCACGGTCTCCCCGGGGCGCGCATCCGCGAGTTCGAAGATCGAGCACCAGGCGGTGAGGGCCGCCACGGGAAGCGTTGCGCACTCCAGATCGGTCAGCCGGTCGGGAGCCGCGACAACGAAATCTGCAGGGAAAGCGCGCCGCTCGCACAGGACGCCGTCGAGCGGAGAGCCAAGGGTGTTCGCGCGATCCTGGCGCTCGCTCGGCCCTCGACTCCAGCTCTGCATGTAGCAGCCGATCACCCGCTGCCCGACGCGCCAGCGCGCGGCGCCGGGTCCGACGGCGACGATCCGACCAGCAGCGTCGGATGCCGGGATCATGGGGAGCTGCTGGGTGGGCGCGTAGCTGCCATTTGCGATTGCCAGATCCCGGTAGTTCAGCGCGACTGCGTCGATCTCGACCAGCACCTCGCCGGGCCCGGCAACCGGATCAGGCCGCTCTGCGAGGGACAGGCCCTCCAGTCCGAACGATCCAAGCTCCCACACTCTCATACGCATCACCATTCAAATACAAAAAAGTATCTGAATTCAATTGTGCTAGTCTGTCAAGACGGGATTCGGCGGAGAGGAAGGGTGCGCAAGACCAAGCGATTGAATCGCGAGGAGAGCCAAGCGCGGACGCGCGAATTGCTGATGCGGTCGGCGGCGAGTTGTTTTGCGAGGCTCGGCTTCGAAGGTGCCTCCGTGGACGAGATCGCGGAAACTGCGGGCTATTCCCGCGGCGCGTTCTATTCGAATTTCGCCGACAAGGACGAAATCTTCCTCGCGCTCCTGCAGCGTCATCTCGACAGGGACATCCGCGACTTCGAAGCCATGTTGCTGACCAGCGACGGCTTCGAGGTGTTGGCCGAAAAGGTCGCGGCGCGGTATCGCGAACTGGGCGACAACCCCGACTGGTGCCTGCTGATGGCGGAATTTCAATTGCGCGTATCGCGTGCCGACAAGGGCGATGATGCGTTCGCGCATGCATACGCAGACTATCGCAAGACCTTGTCGCGATTGATCGAGCAGACGTTTGTCAAGTTTGGCAGAAAGGCGAGCCTGACGCCGGCCGAGATTGCGGTGACGCTGATTGCCTTGTCGCACGGTCTTGCGCTGGAACGGGCCGCGTCAAAGAGTGCGATCCCGATGGCCCTGACCGGAAAGGCTATGAAAGCACTCCTCACCGGGGTCTTGATCGGAAAATGACCTGCAGGCGCGACAACGGTATGCTCAGACGCTGTCGAATGACCTCACCAGCGTCGACGTTGCCGCCGTCACGGCGCAGCTCACCGCATCCTATTCGGCGCTCGGCAAGGAACGTTGCCAGCTATCTCAAATAGGTCAGCGCCGGTCTCCGCCGGCGCGCCGGCCGGATGAATGGCATCTCCGCCGTGCTGCGGGCCGCTTGATTTGCGTCAACCGGACGCCGGTGCGAACGCGAGATAAGGGATCCCGTTGGAGCAATGGAGCAGCGACATGTCTCTTGCCAGCGTGATGGTCTACGTCGATCCCGAGCAGCAGGACGAAGGGCAGGTTGCGGTGGCCGAGGCCGTCGCAAACGGCTTCGGAGCCGCCTTGATTGGCGTCTCGGCCATCGCATCGGATCCGCCGTTCGTCGCCGAAGGCGTGATCATCGAACAGACGACCGAGGACGATCTCGAGCGCATGCGCGCAACGCTGTCGGGGAAGGAGGCCTGGTTCAGGCGCATCGTTCGCCTGCCGATCGACAAGGTGGAATGGCGCTGGACGATCGGCTCTCCGACCGACGTCCTGGTCGAGCAGTCCAGGGCCGCAGATCTTGTCGTGGTGAAACGCAGCAAGCCGAGGCCGAGTTACGCGCACCACCTCGATGCGACGGAAGCGATGTTGCGGGTGGGCCGTCCGGTCCTGTCGGTGCCGGATGGCGTCACCCGATTGGCGGGCGAGCGGATCGTGGTCGGCTGGAAGGACTCCCGCGAGGCGCGCCTGGCCGTTCGGGACGCGTTGCCGTTCCTGACCCGGGCTTCGCAGGTCACGATCGCCGAGATCTGCACGTCGAGCGAACAGGATGCGGCGCGAGACCGGGTGCGCGACGTGGCCCGATATCTTCAGCGGCACGGGGCGAACTGCCAGCACGAGGTGCGCGTGCATACGGCGGAGCCCGACGCGGGTTACCTGGTTCGGCTGGCCGCCGATGTCGGCGCCGACCTCATCGTCACCGGGGGATATGGACACAGCCGGTTGGGAGAATGGGTGTTCGGCGGCATGACCCAGAGCCTTTTGCAGCATGCTCCGGTCTGCCTGCTGATGTCGCACTGACGCCGGAACGCTGACCTCGATGCCGGATGAGCGGCACCGCTTGCTTCGAAGATGTTCGGCTCTGCCGCCCGGGACGATCAAAGGCCGCGCGAGTTGACCTTCCGGCGCAGGCGGTGACACGTATCCTCCAGCAGGGTCTGGAGGTTCTCGATGTTCACCAACAGCACCTCTGCGTGGCGCCGTTCCGGCGTTCCCACGGCAAATCGGTCGCGCAGATTTGCCACGTTCTCCACACGCTTGCGTCCGGCTGCGGCTCGGATTTCATAGAACTCGAGTTGCTCCAGGTCGTGCCCGAGCCCATCCTCTTCGGAGATCAGCAATTTGGTGATCGCGCTCCGGCGGTCAGGCGTGAGGTCGGCGTCGCTCAACAGCGCGATGTAATGGTCGACATTCGCCCGGGCGATATAGCGATCCATGGCGCACTCCCCGTAACATTCCCTCCGGCAGGGCAGTTGCGAAGAGGTTCTGCCGTGCAGACAGAGGTTGTGCGGTACTATAATAGTTTGGAGGACGAAGTCATCCGAGAACTTGTGTGATGCTGCGAAGTGACGATCCGGACGAACCTGTGCGCAGCACCGGCGTTGATCCGGATCAAGCCCAGGGATCCGCCGGCCCGCTACCCATGCAATTGCGTCAAGGCGAGTCGGGTTACGCCGAGGTCCATCCCCGTCCCGGCGGCGCGTTTTCCAGAATGCCTTGGTTCAACCGAGCCGCCCGAGACCGGGGGAATAAGCCGATGCCCACTTACTATTTCGATATCAGGGACGGGGTGCCCGTCCGGGACAGGTCGGGACTGGAGCTCGCGAGCGATGGCGCCGCCATCGCGCACAGCAAGAGCCTGGCCGATCGCACGCGTGAAGAGAGGCCGAAGGGCCATCCCGCGCTCCAGATCGTCGTCATCGACGAGAGCGGCCGGGAGGTTCACCGCGAGCCGATCTACCCAAGTCCGGCCTGAAGCACGATGAGATGGACCGCTGAGCCTGGTCTAGCGTAGGTGCACTCCCTTTCCCGCTCGCCGCATCATTTCGTGCGGCTGTTCGCCAAGGGCGAGAAAACCTGGTTGGCAGGCGGTTGTCCGTTGGTCGGAACGGTGATGGCAATGAAGCCGCGCCCCATGGACGTGTGACAGGCGTTGCAGCCGTCGGTCAGCACGCGCATGGAGGCTGCGAACTTGCGGCCGTCGCCCGCCGCGATCGCGTCGGCAACCGAGAGCAGCGGCTCCTTCATCGTGGTCACGTTGCTGACGGGCACCGCCGGATAGAAGATGGCGGCTTCGGCCAGGCTGTTCGTCAGTTGCCGCAACTCGTAGGCGGCCAAATCCCAGTTCTTCGCCTTGCCCGCATACCAGAGCTTGAGATGCTCGATCTGCGCCATGCCCATGACCTCGACGAGGCGCGGCGCTTCCTGTTTTGCGTTCGCGGAGGGTGGAAAGTCGGATTGAGCGATCGCGGATGTCACCGCAGCCGCCGACATCGCGAGAGCCACGCACCATTCTTTCAGCGTCATTCGAGCATTCCCCGTCGATCTCTCGACCTTTACTATCAGGGTCGGAATCCTCCCCTTTGCGGTGAATCAATTCAGCCTTCCAAGAAGCTTTCGGATGATCTTCCTCAAATTGTCGGCGTAGTCTTCGGCGACCTTTCGTCTCTCGGTCGATGGCGAAGGCTGACCATCAGCGCTTCCGTCGCCCGACCGGATCTCCGTCCGGGATTTCCTGCGGATGGAGGAGGCGGAGGGCTTTGTCACTTTCATGGCAACCCGTCACCATGCTCGCGGCGGCTAGACGCGCGAGGCGGCCGGATCGCATTTGGGGCAGCGGCCGTCAGCGGCCGCTCCGAGCTGTCGGCCGAGTTCGTTCCTGAGAGCGTCCTTGTCCCACTCCGTGCCATCGCTCTTGACGATTCGCTTGGCACGTTCGAAGGCGTGGCTCTCGGCAGCGTCATCTCCGATGCGGACCACCACGTCGTTGTGGAAGGGGCAAACGCTCGTCGCGCGGGTCGTCGCCAATGCGTAACGAACGACGGCAGTGAGATCATCGGTCTGGGTGTCGGCCAGCATGTCGGCTCTCCGGATCGGCGTACTCCATGCGCCTTTCGGCAGCGGTCCTTCGGACAGGATTCCCGATGCCGACACGAGGCTATAGGCGACGTCACAATATGTCTTGATCCAGCTCAAAAGGGCCCCAGATGTGGGCAACTCCCTTATCGGCTGGCGACACCGATGACTCGAGCGCGCACCCGTTCAGGATGTTTGCCTAAGTGTTGGACCGCAATTTCAATGCCGGGCCGGCGGGCGCACATATGTTCGGCATGGAGCGCAACATCGTATTCAAATGCCCGCGCCTGGGCATGAACGTGCAGCACTGGCTTTCCGGCGCAGCGTCCGTCGCCATGCATACCCACGTCCCCGTCCGATGCCCCGCCTGCGCCTCGCTGCACTTCGTCAGCGTCGCGAGCGGCAGGATGTTGAGTGAAGGGTCTCGTCAGCGCCGTCGATACTCATCCGACGAATCCCGGTCGCTCGCGCCGCGGCCCGCCCTCGTGTCCACCGAAAGCTGAGAACGTGCGCGCCGCCGTGTCGTTTGAACGGGTCCTGCCATGGGCCCTGGTTGCGATTGCAATCGCGGGATTGACTGCGGGTACTCTCGCGCGAGCCGCGGGCCGGCCTGACCTGGCCGACCTCGCATGGGCGCTCGGCACAGCGCCGGTGATTGCGGGACTGGCGGTCTCGATCGTCAGGGATCTCCTGAGCGGCCGGGTCGGAGTTGACGCGATCGCACTGCTGTCGATGAGTGCGGCCCTGGCTCTCGGAGAGCCGCTTGCCGGGGCTGTGGTCGCGCTGATGTATTCCGGCGGCAACGTACTGGAGGAGATCGCGATCGCACGCGCCGAACGGGACCTGCGGTCACTGGTTGATCGTGCACCGCGGCAGGCACATCGCAAATCCAGCGAACGGATCGAGGACGTCCCGGTCGAGGACGTCGCGATCGGCGACGAGCTGCTGGTGCGGGGCGGCGAGATCGTGCCCGTCGACGGCGTTGTTGCCTCGCTCTCCGCCACGATCGACGAGTCCGCGGTCACGGGGGAACCGATCCCGGTGGAGAAGCGGCGTGGAAACGCCGTTCTGTCCGGTTCCCTGAATGCGGGTGAGGCCTTCCAGTTGACCGTGAGCGCGGCGGCCGGCGAGAGCACCTACGCCGGCATCGTCCGCATGGTCACGGCGGCGCAGACCGCGAAAGCCCCCTTCGTGCGGCTGGCGGACCGCTATGCGCTGATCTTCCTGCCGGTGACTCTCGTCATCGCGTTCGTGGCATGGTTCGTTTCCGGCGACTTGACCCGCAGTCTTGCCGTGCTGGTGGCGGCCACGCCTTGCCCCTTGATCTTGGCCGCGCCGGTCGCCTTCATCGCCGGGGTGGCGCAAGCCGCCCGCCGCGGCATCCTCGTCAAGGGCGGCGGAGCGCTGGAGGCGCTGGCCCGCGCCCACACCGTGCTGTTCGACAAGACCGGCACCCTGACGGTGGGCGGGGCGCGGTTGCTCTCCGTCGAGGTCGCGCCGGGGGAGGATCCGGACGAGGTTCTCACGCTCGGGGCCTCGCTCGAGCAAGCCTCGCATCACGTGCTTGCGAAGGCTGTCGTCGTGGCGGCCGCCGATCATGGCCTTGAGTTGAAGTCGCCGGAACACGTCAAGGAGACCATGGGTTCCGGTCTCAATGGTCTGATCGACGGGCGTCAGGTCACGGTGGGCTCGCGAGAGATGATCCCCGCGCATACCGCTCCTTCGCCATGGGAGCTGCGGGCGATCCGGCGCGCATCGTGGCGCTCGGCGCTGATCGTCTTTGTCGCGGTGGACGGCCGTCCGATCGGCGCGCTGCTGCTGGCAGACGAGCTGCGGGCCGACACGCCGCGCGCGATCCGGCTGCTGCGCGACGCCGGCATCGCACGGATGGTGATGGTCACGGGCGACCGCGCCGCGGCGGCGCAGGCCATCGGCGCGGCGCTCGATCTCGATGCCGTGCTGGCCGACCGTGTCCCCTCGGACAAGGTCGATGCGGTGCGCACCGAGCAGCGCCTGCACCCGACCATCATGGTCGGCGACGGCATCAACGATGCGCCGGCGCTGGCGGTGGCCGACGTCGGGGTCGCGCTCGGTGCGCGCGGCGCAAGTGCCTCGTCCGAGGCGGCAGATGTGGTGATTCTTGCGGACCGGCTCGATCGGGTCGGCGAAGCGATCATGATTGCGCAGCGGGCGCGGCGCATTGCCATGCAGAGCATATTTGCCGGCATGGGATTGTCGCTGCTCGCAATGATGGCTGCCGCCGCTGGTTGGCTCTCACCTGTGCCCGCCGCGATCGTGCAGGAGGTGATCGACGTCGCCGTCATCCTCAACGCCTTGCGGGCCCTCGTTCCCTCCCTGCTCGGCAGCGGCCCGCACATCACCGCGGAGCAGGGGCGGGCATTGCATCACGATCACCAGGCGCTGTTCAAGGACCTCGACCGCCTGCGCCAGGTCGTCGACGAGCTGGACGATGCGATGCCCGAATCCGCCGCGGCCCTGATCGGGGAAGCCCACCGGCTGGTTCAGAACAGCGTCGTGGCCCACGAGCGCGACGACGAGGACAGCGTCTATCCGAAGCTCACGGAAGTGCTGCGCGACCGTCACGGGCTCTCCGCGATGAGCCGCGCGCATCGCGAGATACTGCATCTGGCCCGGCTGCTCGACCGCATCGTGGAAGATCTGCCGTCGGAGAAGATCGACCGCTATCTCGTTCGCGATGCTCAGCGCGTGATCGAGGCGATCGAAACTCTGGTGCGCATGCACACCGCCCAGGAGGAGGATATCTACGAGGCCGTCGTTTCGCCAGCCTAGCCTTGCGGGCTCGGTGACGCGTTGAGGCACCTCAATGCGGTGCAGCCGGATCGACTCGATTATCCCCCGCGGTTCGTCGCGTCGATATATCGGAATGAGAGAGCCCATGCGGAATCTCAAGCGGGCTTTTTGGGGCATTCTGGCGGCTCTGGTCCTGTTGTGGCTGCTGGTGGAGCACCAGCCGTTGGGCCCGGGCTCATTCTTTCCACTTCGCGAGAGAATGGTGCAGCTGAGCGGCGTCCTGGCCATCGGATGCATGAGCTTGGCCATGATTCTCGCCATGCGACCGCGCTGGCCGGAGGCATGGCTGGGCGGCCCCGACAAGATGTACCGCCTGCACAAATGGCTCGGCATCGCGGCCCTGGTGATTGCCATCATGCATTGGCTCTGGGCCAGCGGCCCGAAATGGGCGGTCGGCTTGGGATTGCTGGCGCGGCCGGAGCGCGGGGCACGGCCGGCCATCGATAATCCAATCGAGGCATTCCTTGCCGGCCTGCGTGGACCGGCGGAGGGGCTGGGCGAGTGGGCTTTCTACGGCGCTGTCGTGCTGATCGTTCTGGCGCTCGTTCGGGTGTTCCCCTACCGGCTCTCCTACAAGACCCACCGGCTGCTCGCCGTCGCTTACCTGGTGCTGGTGTTTCACGCGGTCGCGCTGATGAAGTTCAGCTACTGGATGTCTCCGCTCGGAGGGATCGTGGCCGCGCTGCTTGCCTTCGGTGCATGGGCGGCTGCCGTTGCACTCTTGCGGCGCATTGGTGCCGGACGCCAGGTCAAGGGCAGGATCACCTCGCTCAGATATTACCCCGGCGTCAGAGCCATCGAGACCGAGATCGAAGTTCCCGATGGCTGGCCGGGCCATAGACCGGGCCAGTTCGCGTTCGCGACGTCGGACGTTTCGGAAGGCGCACATCCTTACACGATCGCCTCCTGCTGGCGCGCCGAGTCTCCGAGGATCACGTTCATCACCAAGGAGCTCGGGGACCACACCAGCCGGCTGCGGCAGACGCTCTATGTCGGACAGGAAGTGAAGGTCGAAGGGCCCTATGGTTGCTTCACCTTCGACGATAATTGCTCGCATCAGATCTGGATCGGGGCCGGCATCGGCATCACGCCTTTCGTCGCTCGCATGAAGCAGCTGACCGTTCCGAAGGATGCTCCGAATAGCAGCGTGGCGCAGCCGGTCAACCTGTTTCACACCACGGCTGATGTCGACGAGGAGGCTCTCGGCAAGCTCGTGGCGGATGCGCGGTCAGCCGATGTCCGGCTGCACGTTCTCGTCGACGCGCGTGACGGACGATTGACCGGCGAACGCATACGCGAAGCCGTAACGGAATGGCGCAAGGCGAGCATCTGGTTCTGCGGTCCGCCTGCGTTCGGTGAAGCGCTCAAGCGAGACTTCGGCGCGCACGGCTTCCCGGTCGGACGGCGGTTTCATCAGGAGCTGTTCGCGATGCGCTAGATGGGCGCGCGCCTGCATTCCAGGTCCTCGGGCGCCGAGAGCGGTGCGGCTGTTGCGCTGCCATGCGCCGGCGTGATGCTGGTGAGCGGCGATAAGGCCCGGCTCGCAGGCCCGGGCTCGCTCGATCACTTGCCGTCCTCTTGGTGACTGAGCGTCTGTCGAAAGAACTCGCGCACTTCCGGGCGATCAAGGGCCCCACCGTCGGCGGATCGACGTCTTCAATGGCAGAGCACTGCGTAACCTTCAGCATGATCAGCTCATCCATTCGTGAGGCGATACAGCCAAGCGATCAACGGGTATGACAACGTAAGTTGTGCGTTGAAGAGGGTGTGAGCGAGCCAGGCGGGAGAGAGCGATTCAAAGCGCAGGCGGAGCGCGTATGTTACGAGACCCAGCAAGATCATTGCTGCCGCCCAGACGAGGCCGAGTGGGATGATATGATTTGCAGCGAAGATCAAGGTGCCAAGGGCCAAGATGTTGGAATCTTGCCAACCACGTCGGCGCAGCCATGAGACCAAGAGGCCACGATACAGGATTTCTTCGGTCACCGGAGTTGTCACCACGAATAGTAAAGCGACGATCGCGATCGATTTTGCATCATGAAGATCGACCTGAACATCCTGACTCCGATGGCCCGTTGCGCTGGTTAGCCAATGCGTCACGATGGGCACGCCGAGCGCGACAACCCCGAAACCAACAAGGCTCGCAGCGAGGGCGGGGACGGTCAGTCTACGAAATTTGAAGACGTCAGACCGCAAACTCCGGCGTTTTGTCCAGACCAATGCCAGCGCTACGGCGAGCCAGCTGCCGACCGCATAAGACAAGAGGCCATAGAGCCGGAGGTCCGGTGCCGCGGGCAACCCGGCAGGCGCGCCGTCTAAGACCAGCCATGTCGCCCACGCGCCGAGTCCGGTGGTCATCACAATGACGGCCAGTGGCATGGGCGCCAGCACCAGCATCAAAGTTACGACGCTGTGACGCCATCCGAAGCCCGCACGAGACATGACCTTCAAACTGGCAAACGGACCCTCGGCTTGCGACATGCGACCGTCAACCCCTGCCCGGTACGCCCAACTTTACGACAACCTTTGCGGGTGGTCTAGCAGTGGGAGCCGATCTCGGCGACGCTGGATCGTGACGACTGCCTCAGAATAACCTCGAGCTTTTGGTGCGACTAAGTCTCAGAGCGCCGCACGCAGCAAGCCCTCGAATTCTTCTGCAGACGCTTTGCGCGGGGCCGTCGCGTTCGAATGGTCGGCCAATGCCCGGACGACCGTTTGAGGAATATGCCGAGCCTCAAAACCCATTTGGCCGAGCGTCGTCGGTAGCTTTAGCGATTGAACGAGGTCGAACACTGCAGTGGCGAGGTCGGTTTCGCGCGAAATGCCGAATACATCGCCGAGCTTTTCATATTTGTTCCCGACGCTTCCCTTGCTGAAGCGCAGGATGTGCGGCAGGAACACGCCGTTCAGCATGCCGTGATGCAGCGTCGGTGTACGCAATGCGCCGGCGGCATGAGAAAGCGAGTGCACTGCGCCGAGCCCCTTCTGAAACGTCAGGCCACCTTCGAGTGCGGCCATCATCATTTCCCAACGCGCCTCGCGGTCGGCGCCGTTCGTCACGGCGCGCTGGATGAAGTGCCATGCACGCTTTGCACCGTCGAGCGCGATCGCTTCCGCCGGCGGGTTGACCAGCGGTGACAGGAACGTCTCGATGCAATGCGTGAGCGCATCGATGCCGGTCGCCGCCGTCAACAACGGCGGCAGTCCCAGCGTGAGTTCAGGATCGCAGATCGCCCGTTTCGGTATCAAGTAGGGGCTGATCAACGCCAGCTTCGACCCGTTGGTGAGATTGATCAAAGCACCGCGGCCGACCTCGCTGCCAGTTCCCGCGGTGGTCGGAACGGCGATCACGGGCGCGACCTTCTCGGTGATCTTGCCGACGCCGCCGAGGACAGCCGCATATTGCTCCAGTGGCCCCTCATGGGTGACGGCCAAAGCAACGCCCTTGGCAAGGTCCATCGGCGAGCCGCCGCCGAGCGCGATCACGCCATCGCAACCGCCTTCGCGGTAGGAGACGACGCCTTCAAGGACTGCTTCTTCCGTCGGATTCGGCGGCGTGCCATCGAAGATCGCAACATTCGCCGGATCGAGATGAGCGAGGACCTGCGCTGCAATGCCGGCCCGCTGCACGCCGGCGTCCGTGACGAGCAGCGGCCGACGAATTCCGAGAGCCGCCAACTCGGTCGGCAGGCTCTTGATGGCACCGTGATCGAATATTGTCGTCGTCAGATAGCCAATGGTCGACACAACGAACTCCTCCCGGCCGGCGAAATTGTTGCGCCGCAAACATCTTTATTCATCGGATATTTAACATCGGATGATTGCGAGATCAACAAAATCGGTGTATGGCCTGAACATGCCAGCCAGCCCAAGAGCCGGCGGTCGGGAGTGAACGGATTGTCGAGCGCGAAACGCGTCAAATCCACCGATAAGCGTTTGAAGCCGGGCCGCATCCATGCGGTGCTGACGACGCTCGGCCGCGAGATCGCTCAAGAGGTCATCCCGGCCGGCGCGGTGCTGCCTCCCGAAAACGAACTCGAAATCCGCTTTGGCGTTGGCCGCGGCGTGGTTCGTGAAGCGATCAAAATGCTTGCAGGGAAGGGACTCGTCAGCGTGCGGCCGCGCCACGGCACTCGCGTGTTGCCGCGGCGCGATTGGAGTCTTCTCGATCGCGATGTCTTGAACTGGCTGGTCGGTGAGGATCAGCTCGACCGTGAGCTGCTCCTGGCCATTCAGGAAGTACGCTCGATCATCGAGCCTGCCGCTGCCGCGCTCGCCGCGACCCGCGCCACCAGGCAGGACCGGCAGCGGATCAATGCGGCGCTGAAGGCGATGGAAGAATCGGACAATCAGGCTGCCGCAACGGCCGCCGACAAGGCTTTTCATCTCGCCATTCTGGACGCGACGCACAATCCGGTGCTGCAGGGTTTTCGCGGTGCGATCGACACGATTCTGAGCGCAGTGTTCGTCGTCGCCGTTGATAGCGTCGCTGGCTGGTTCGAGGACAACATTCCCAACCACGCCGCCGTTGCTCGTGCCATCGACGAAGGCGATGCAACCAAGGCTCGCAAAGCCATGGAGCGAGTTCTTGGTTTGACCCACTCCCAATTGTCCAAGAAAAGCGTCGGCGCCGTTCGGCGGAATGCCAGGCCAAGCGGCAGCCGTATCCTGAGGCAGGCGTGATGCTGTGGCGGCTCTCTTCGGCACTTTGGTTCTGCGCTCCCTTCATGGTGCTCCTCGTTCTATGGGCCGTTTTCATCCCGTATTTCGACGTCAATCCGCGGCTGTTTCCTCACCTCTCCTCTGTGGTCCAGGCTGGAATTGAGGGAATACAAGATGGCACCCTCATTCAGCACATTGGTGCCAGCCTGTTGCGCGTCGCCGTCGGCACGGTGCTCGCGCTGTTGATCGCCATTCCATTGGGCGTCGCGATGGGCGTGAGCCCGATCGTCTCCAACTTCCTGACACCTCTGTTCAGGTTTTTCTCGGTGCTGGCCGGCATCGCGTGGATCCCGATCGCGACGCTATGGTTCGGCTACGGCTTCGGCGCGATCACCTTCGTGATCTTCAATGCCGTGTTCTTCATCGTGACGTACAACACGCTGCTCGGCGTATCGACCATTCCCTTGCACGTGCGCAATGCGGCCGCATCGCTCGGTGCGGGACGATGGGCGATGTTGACCGAAGTGCTGCTGCCGGGGGCGCTTCCCAACATCGTCACCGGCATACGCACCGGACTGGGCTTTGCCTGGCGCGGGCTGATCGCGGCCGAGATGATCGCCACCAACGTGGGCCTCGGTTACATGCTGTTCGTGGCGCGCGACTTCTACAGAACGGAAGTGATCGTGCTTGGCATGATCGTGATCGGCGTGCTTTGGCTGCTGCTCGACCGGCTGGTCCTGGCACCGATCGAGCGCGCCACCATCGAACGCTGGGGCATGGTGCAGCGCGCATGAAGCAGTTTCTACTCAAGATGTGGAGCCACTGCGTTCGCTTGACGGCGCGTTGGCCGTCGATCGCTCCTTTCATTCCGGTGGTCGCGGCGTGGTGGATCGTCACGGAGCTGCAAATATTCCCGCGCGTGTTCCTGCCTGGACCGGCGGAGGTCGTGCGCTCGTTCGGGTCGCTGGTCTATATGGGCATCCTCCCAGAGTACTTGCAGGACAGCATCGTACGCCTGGCCGTCGGTGCCTTTTGGGGCGTCGCGCTCGGCATCCCCCTTGGAATCCTGGTTGGTCTCAACCAGCGCGCGCGTACGGCGCTGTGGCCGCTGCTGTTGTTCTTTCAGGCCATCGGCGATATCGCCTGGCTGCCGATCCTGGTGATCTGGTTCGGCTATGGCCTCACGACCATCACGGTGGTCATCGTCTACACGGTCATCTTCCCGGTTGTCCTGAACACGGTGCTGGGCGTGCGTTCGATCCCCATCACCCTGCACCGCGCGGCCCAGAGTCTCGGTGCCTCGCGCATTCGCATGTTGTGGGAAGTGGTGCTGCCGGGAGCGCTGCCCAACATCGTGACCGGCCTGCGCAACGGTCTCGGCTACGGCTGGCGCGCTCTGATCGCAACCGAAATCATCGTCGGCACCAGCGGTATCGGATTTCTCATGTTCGACGCGCGCCGCTCGGGGTCTGTGGTCGAGATCCTGCTTGGCATGATCATCCTGGGAATTCTCTGGTACATCGTCGACAGCTGGATACTGGCACCGATCGAGCGGGCGACGGGACAGCGGTGGGGGCTGGTGACGCGATGAAGGATCTGACTATCCGCAACCTGTCGAAGACGTATTTCGACCCCTATGCCGGCACCAACGTCACCGCAGTGCACGACGTGTCGTTGAAGGTGGAGCAGGGAGAGTTCGTTTGCATCGTCGGTCCTTCGGGCTGCGGCAAGACGACGATCCTCAACATGATCGCGGGCTTCATTCCGCACACGGGCGGCGACATCCTGGTTGGCGGCCGTCCGGTCAAGGGACCGGGCCCCGACCGCGGCGTGGTGTTCCAGTCTTTTGCCCTGTTCCCGTGGCGAACCGTGCTCGAGAATGTCGCCTTCGGTCCCAAGATGCGCGGCGTCCGCAAGGTCGAACGCGAGAGGATCGCGCATGAATACCTGGCGCTCGCCAAGCTCACCGAAGCAGCCGGGCGTTATCCCGCCGAATTGTCGGGCGGCATGCAGCAGCGTGTCGGCGTGGTGCGTGCGCTGGCGAACGAGCCGGACGTGCTGCTGATGGATGAGCCGTTCGCGAGCGTCGACGCCCAGACACGAATGACGCTCCAGGAAGAGCTGACGCGCATCTGGCAGGAGAAGCGGCCGACGGTCATCTTCATCACGCATGACGTCCAGGAAGCCGTCTTTCTCGCCAACCGGGTGGTCGCGCTGTCGAAGGGACGCGTGCTCGATGACATTGCCGTGGACCTGCCACGGCCACGATCATGGGACGCGCTGAACGATGATGCGCGGTTCAAGGAATTGTCGAACCGCGTCCTTCAACTCGTGCGGTCGGCTTGAGCCATGTTGAAAGATGCCCTTCGATCGCGAAAGGCGCACATCCTCATGGCGGTGGCGGTCGGCTATCTGGCCTGGCAGCTCTGGCTGACCATCGCCGCACCGCGCAAGATCGCGAACTTCGCCGGCAGCTCGGACAAGGTGAATATCCTCGTCATCCTGCCGTTCGAACCTGAACGTTTTCACGTTCAGCTGATGCAGACGTACGGCCGGGTATCCGGAACACAAGAAAAATCCGTTGAAGTTCGAGGAGTGAAACGCGCGGACTTGACGACCGTCGCCCGGCCTTACTGGGTGACGCGGATCGAGCCGCTTCAACCAGGGGGATAACCCAAATGCGACGACTTGCGATGCTGCTCTGCGCCTTGTTGCTGCTGCCGTCATTGGCATTGGCGCAAGCCAAGGATCCCATAAAGCTCAAGGTCGGCATGGTGGCAGCGGTGGACATGCTGGCGCTGCCGATTGCACTGGAGCGCGGCTTTTTCGAAAAGTACGGGCTCGACGTCACCATCGCTCGCCCCTACGCGACCGGCGTCGATGCGCTCAATGCCTTGCAGGCAGGTGAAACCGACATGGTGCAGGCCGGTGTTCCGGCCATCGGCGCGATCCTGCGCAACATGGACCTGGTTTTCTTCGGCAACTTCAGCGGCAACGCCACCAAGCTTGGATCCGACGCCACGCTCGCCCTTATTGCCAACGGCGACTCCAGCATCGTCAAAGGCGACTTGAAAAGCCTCAAGGGCAAGAAGATCGCGACCTCGTTCGGTACGATCAACCATCTCTACATTCTCGGCTTGCTCGAAAAGGCCGGCCTCGCGACGACCGACGTGACGCTGGTCAACACGCCGCCGCCGGAAATGAGCGTGGCGCTGCTTGCCAAGGGCGTCGATGCGTTCGTGTGCTGGGACCCGGCGCCGGTGATCGCCATGAAGGACGTGCCGGGGGCTGTCGAGGTGATCCGCGGCGGTGATGTCATCTCCTATCTGGGATTCAATATCGCGCTGCGGCCCTGGGTGGAGAAGAATGGGGCGACGATCGAGAAATTCCTGGCAGCCGTATCGGAGGCCGACCAGTGGATGCGCAAGAACCCCAAGCAGGCCGCGTCCATCGGTACCCGCTGGATTCCGGGGTTGAAGCTCGACGTGGCCGAGACCGCGATGCAGTACAACGTCCAGCAACTGGACCGCCGCATCTCGGCGCACAACTATCGCGCGCTCTGGAAGGCGCAGGATACGCTGCAACGGCTCGGCGTGATCAAGTCGGTGTTCGACGTGAACAAGCACATCGAGCCCAAATTCATCCTCAACGTGATGAATACCTATCCGGACCTGTTCTCCGATCTGCAGCCCATTCCTGCGGACGTGGCGATCAAGCCGGGCTTCGTGTTCAAGCCCTGAAACCGAGTGTTGCCGCGCACCCTGAAGCCGGTGCGCGGCAACAGACTTCCTGCTTCCAACGCAACTCGCGATGTGTCTGTTATGCCTCGCAAAGCAGACGATCGGGCCATGGCGTCTGTCCACGCTAGGCTAGTTGGCCCAGCGTAGACGCGCCTGTTTGATCAGACGGTCGGGACGGTGCCGCCGTCGATGACAAACTCGGCGCCGTGGATCGAAGCGGCGCGATCCGAGGCCAAGTAGGCGATGAGGTCGGCGACCTCGAAGGGTTCGGCGCCGCGACCTATGGAAATGCCACCGAGGCCGGCCAGCACCAGTTGGCGCGCGTCCTCGATAGTGCCACCGTTGGCGGCTTGGATGCGCTTGAGAAATTCATCGGCCCCCTCGGTCATGATCCAGCCGGGAGAGACGACGTTGACCCTCACGCCCTTGGGACCCAGCTCCTTGGAGATGGACTTGCTGTAAGTCCGGAGCGCGGCCTTGGCGCTCGCGTAGGCGGTGGTCGCGTCGGGAAGCGGCAAGACCGACTGGATGGAGGTGACGTGCACCACCGCGCCGCTGCCCCGCTCGATCATCTGCGGAATCAGCAGCCGGTCGAGACGGACTGTGGCCAGGAGGGTCAGGTTGAGCTCGGACAGCCAATGGTCGTCCGACAGGGCGACGAAGCCGCCACCCGGCGTGGCCGAGCCTCCCAGCACATGGGCCAGGATGTCGACGCCGCCCAGACGCTCGACCGCGGCTTTGGCCAGGCTTGCACCGCCCTCAGCCGTCGTGAGGTCCGCCTGGACAAATTCGACGCCAGCGATGGGCTCTAGTTCTCCGCGGGCGGCGGTGATGACCCGGGCACCGCCGGCCAGAAAGCGGTCGACGGTGGCGCGGCCCAGACCCTTGGTGCCGCCGCTGATGAGCACGCGCTTTCCCGCGAACTCGGTCGGATCAGCCTTGATGGTCATGCCGTGATCTCCAGGGCCTTGATGGCGTCGTTGTCGAGGGTGAAGCGGTAGGTGAAGCGGATCGGGCTGCCTTTGAAGTCGCCATGGGCAGGGCCCTCGACGACGACCTGACCGCCCTCGTGGCGGACGGTGTCGGGCGTGAAGATCGCCTTCGCCCCGACCACCGCCTCTTCAAGTAACGACCTGATCTCGGCAGCCCCGCGAAGAACGGCGCCGTTATCGCGAAGGACGGCCCCGGCGGCGAAGGGTGCCAGCATGCCGTCGACATCCAGGCGGGCGTTCGCGGCCACATACGCGGCAATCGGGGATGGAAGTTCGAGCGTCATTTTTCGTCCTTTTTACTGCGGGTTTGCCTGGAACGGCTGCGAGTGCAGGTGCCAGCCAAGTTAGCGGTGGACAGCTCGCCCGATAATCAGGACAATTCGGGATGCCTCATCACGAAAGACGGGATAATTGTGCTAAGTGGCCTGACGGAATTGGACGCGGTTCTCATGGTGGCGCGCCGGGGCAAGTTTCGGACGGCAGCGCTTGAGCTCGGGGTTTCGACGACTGCGCTCAGCAATGCGGTGGGAAAGCTGGAGCGTACGCTCGGCGTACGGCTCTTCAACCGGACGACGCGAAGTGTCTCGTTGACCGAGGCAGGCCAACGGTTCGTCGCGCAAGTCGCTCCGGCCGTGCAGGACATTCATGAGGCGATGGAGGTTGCGCGCGCTCAGCAGGCGGTGCCGTCGGGCACGCTGCGCATCAACGCGTTTCCGACGGCGGCGCGGGAGATCTTCAGTTCGCTCGTCCTACCGTTTCTGCGCGTGCATCCACAGGTCCACATCGATATCGTCACGGAGGGCCGCCTGGTGGACATTGTCGCGGGCGGCTTCGACCTCGGCGTCCGAAGTGCCGACCTCGTACCGGCCGACATGATCGCGATCCCGTTGGGTGTCGGGCGGCGCAGTGTCGTCGTGGGCACGCCGAGCTATTTGAAAACGCATGGGACGCCCCTGATCCCTCAGGATCTCGCCGGGCATTCCTGTCTCCGCGTCCGGCTTCCCGATGGCGCGATCTACCGCTGGCCGTTCGAGAAGGACGGACAATCGGTCCACATCGACGTCCAGGGCCCCATCACCCTCGACGAAGCGAGCCTCGCACGCACCGCCGCCCTCGCTTCCGTCGGTCTCACCCTCGCGATGGAGTCCGACGTGCGAGACGACATCGTGGCAGGCCGCCTTGTGCGCGTGCTCGAGGATTGGACGCCCACTCGGTCGCCGTTGAGCCTCTACTATCCAAGCCGCCGCAACCCGACCGCCGCGTTCAAGGCGTTCGTCGACTTCGCGCGGCGGCCAAGCGGAGCTGGCATTCCGCTGACGCCGTCCAAGCGTCGGAAACGCCAGTAACGGACATTCGAGCGCTTCGGTCGCGGGAAAATTCCGTCCTGCGATAGCCGAGCCCGCAACGCGGCCGGCGGCAAAGCCCCATGCTCGCCGCGAACTTGCCGTGACGGCCAGTCCCTGTAAGCTCTCCAAAACAACAGGGAAGGGTGCGATGGGAGGAGTTTTGGAGGGCGTGCGCGTGCTCGATTTCGGGCGCTATATCGCAGGGCCCTATTGCGCGACCTTGCTGGCCGAGTTCGGGGCCGAGGTCATCCGCGTCGAGAAGCGCGAGGGCAGCGAGGACCGTTTCGTGGCGCCGGTCGGCGAGAACGGCGAAGGCGCGCTGTTTCTCCAGATCAATCGCAACAAGAAATGCATCACGCTCGATCCGATGAAGCCGGAGGGGCAGGCGGTGATGCGGCGCCTGGTCGCCACTGCGGACGTCGTCGTCGCCAATTTGCCGCCGCAGACCCTGCGCGCCATGAAGCTCGACTATGACTCGCTGAAGGCCATCAAGCCGGACATCATCCTGACCACCGCCACCGCGTTCGGCGGCCCGGGGCCCTGGTCCGACCGCGTCGGCTTCGACGGCGTCGGGCAGGTGATGTCGGGTGCGGTCTACATGACCGGCGCGGGCGATCCGCCGTACCGCGCCGCGGTGAACTGGGTCGATTTCGGCACCGCGCTGCATTGCGCGTTCGGCACGCTCGCCGCGCTGATCGAGCGCGGCAAATCCGGGCGCGGGCAGATCGTCGAGGGCGCGCTGCTCGCAACCGCTCTGTCCTTCACCAATGCGACGCTGATCGAGCAGGCCGTCATCGACGTCAACCGCGTGCCGACGGGCAATCTCGGCCAGACTTCGGCGCCGGCCGACATCTACCGCACCAAGGACGGTTGGGTGCTGTGCCAGGTCACCGGCCATCCGCTGTTCAAGCGCTGGGCGCGGCTGATGGGCGAAGAGGAACTCTGGCTGAACGATCCGCGCTTTGCCGACGACATCAGCCGCGGCAACAACGGAGCGATCATCAGCGAGCGGATGGCGCGCTGGTGCGCCGAGCGCACCACTCAGGACGCCGTCGATGCGCTGGGCCAGGCGATGATTCCGACCGGCCCGGTGCTTTCGCCGCAGCAGGCGCTGGATCACCCGCACATCCGTGCCGCCGGCTTCATGCAGGACGTCGACTATCCCGGCCTGCCGAAACAGGCGCCCGTTGCCCGCGCCGCGGTGCGGCTGTCGGAAACGCCGGGCAAGATCGCGCAGCGTCCGCCGACGCTCGGCGAGCACACCGATCGCGTCCTCGCCGAGCTCGGCTATGACGAGGCGGAGGTCGCCGCGCTTCGTCAGGGCGGCGTCATCTAGCGCGGAATGCTTCTGGGGTTGAATCGATTGCCACGCGCTCGGTGCAACCTCTCCCGCTTGCGGGAGAGGTCGCGGCGCGAAGCGACGCGGGTGAGGGCTTTCTCCTCCAGGGGATCGTCCCGTTGCGGAAGCACCCTCTCCCCAACCCTCTCCCGCAAGTGGGAGAGGGAGCGCACCTCCATCGTTGCGCGATCGAGCCTCATTTCATCGCGCTTAGGCATCACAGCAGCTGCTTCAACGCCTTTGCATCGGCGGGCGCGGCGCTCTTCTGGTCGTTGTCGAAATAGACATAGACGTCGCAGCCCTGCCGCTTCCAGGACTTGATGCGCCTCGCCCATTGCGCCAGCGCGGCCTTGGTGTAGTGCCCGTGATAGCGCCCGCCCGGCCCGTGTCCGCGCACATAGACGAAGTCAGCCGTGCGCTTCCACGGCGCCGGCGCATCGTGATGGTCGGACAGGCACAGCGAAATGTTCTCCTCGGACAGCATGCGCAGGATGCGCGGCTGGTACCAGCTCGGATGACGGAATTCGAAACTGTAGCGCCGCTTGCGCGACAGCAGCTTGAAGAAGGCCGCGAGCCGGTCCGCGTTCGCCTCGAACTGCGGGGGCAGCTGGAACAGGATCGGACCGGCCTTGCCCCCGAGCCTGGAGATGCGGTCCTCGAGCAGCTCGAGGCTGTTGACGGAGCGCTCCGACAGGCGCTTCCAATGCGTGATGAACTTGGACGCCTTCCACGCGAACACGAAGTCGCGGCCGGTCTGCTCCCGCCATCCCGTCACCGCCTCCGGCGTCGGCGTGCGGTAGAACACCCCGTTCAGCTCCGCGGTGTCGAACTGCCCGGCGTAGTAGCTGAGCTGCTGCTTCAGCGTCACGCCGTCCGGAAAGAACGGGCCGCGCCAGGATGCGTAGTGCCAGCCGGAGGTTCCGATCAGAACGCGCGCCATGTCTTACGTGCCATCCCTTGCCATCTGCCGGGAGGGAACGCCCGTGCCGCCGATACGTTGCTCGACAGAGATCAACGCGAAGACCGGAACCGATGTACGCACTGTTCGAAGGCGACAAGCAGATCGGCAATCCCTTTCCGACCGAGAAGGAAGTGTGGGAAGCCGCCCTGAACGAGGGCCTTATGACCGACGTCCCCGTCGCGGACGAGTAGGGCCGCAAGCTTTTGCCCGCCGGCTACCACGTCGCGCCTATCGAGGAGAATTTCGCGCCGCGGCCCGACTGGAAGCTGCCGCGCGAGATCTCCTGAAGGCTACATGCGAAAGATCAGCAATGATCTTGCAGCGGCGGAAGTGTGCTCCCTCTCCCGCTTGCGGGAGAGGGTCGGGGGAGAGGGTGTTTCCGCGATGGGACAATCCCCGAGAGGAGAAAGCCCTCACCCGCGCCTTCGGCGCGACCTCTCCCGCAAGCGGGAGAGGTGACGACCCGCCCGTCAGTTCGACGCCAGCGCCGCCTTGGCCACTTCCGCCATCCAGCCGGACGCGACGGGGAGGATCGCGTCGTTGAAATCATAGCGCGGGCCGTGCAGCTCCGCGCCGCCCTGCAACTCGCCATTGCCGATCCAGACGAAGGCACCCGGCCGCTGCTGCAAATAGTGCGCAAAATCCTCGCCAGCCATGCTGGGCGCGAGGTCACGCCGCACCGGCGCCTGTACCTTCTCTGCGGCGATGCGCGCGAGCTCCGCTTCTTCAGGCGTGTTGATCACGACGCCCACGCCCCAGACGATCTCCGGCGTGACCTCGACGCCGCAGCTGGTCGCAATGCCGGCGCAGCTGCGCGCGATGCCGTCGAGGATGACGTCCTTGACCTCGTCGCGATGGTAGCGCAGCGTGCCGCGGATGGTCACGCGTCCGGCGATCTGGTTTGGCGCGGTGCCGCCTTCGATCGTGCAGAGCGACAGTACGGCGGTGTCGAGCGGATCGACGCTACGTGAGACGATCGATTGCAGCGCCACGATCAAATGTCCGGCCGCCACGACAGGATCGCGCGTCAGATGCGGCATGCCGGCGTGCCCGGCATGTCCCTCGATATCGATGGTGATGCGCCCGCCGGACGCCATGACGACGCCGTCGTGCACCGCGATGGTACCGGCGGCAAGGCCCGGCCAGTTGTGGAAGCCGAAGATCCGCTCCATCGGAAAGCGGTCGAACAGCCCGGCCGCGACCATCGCGCGCGAGCCGCCAAAGCCTTCCTCGGCCGGCTGGAAGATGAGATCGACGGTGCCGCTCCAGCTGGTGTCGGCGGCGAGCAGCGCGGCGGCCCCAAGCAGCGCAGCGGTGTGGCCGTCATGGCCGCAGGCATGCATCACGCCCGGTGTCCTGGACGCGTAGGGCAGGCCGGTATCCTCGGTGATCGGCAGCGCATCCATGTCGGCGCGCAGGCCAACCCGCCGTCGCGCATGTCCGCGCGTCAAGGTCGCGACGATGCCGTGTCCGCCGATGCCGGCCTCGAACGGAATGCCGAGCTCGGTGAGCCTGTCCTGCACGAAGGCGGCGGTGGCTTGTTCCTGCAGCGACAGCTCAGGATGCGCATGCAGATGTTGGCGCCATTCGGTCAGTTTCTGGTGGAGTTCGGGGATCAAGGCGGGACTTTCGCAAGGGGGCGGTTGCCATCACCATAAAGGATTATCGCGCCGACGCATCCTGCGAAGGGGAATGGCTCGCGTGCAGCTATGAACTCGGTGGATTGCGATGCAGACTGGCCGCGCGGCGTGCGCCACTTCACCTCTCCCGCTTGCGGGAGAGGCCGGGAGAGGGCTCGACCGTCGTCGGGGATCCCACTGAGGAGATACCCTCTCCCCAACCCTCTCCCGCAAGCGGGAGAGGGGGCGCACCCCGCTTGTTGCCGCATCTCACTAAGCTGCCAGCGTCCCTAGCCCGTTCCAGTCGAACCCGATCCCATGCCCATGCCTGTCAGGCGCCAGCGCCAGCCCGTCCTGCAGCACCAGCGGATGCTCGATGTATTTGTCCAGCCCGAAGCCGTGGGCCTCCAGATACGACCGGTTCGGGCAGGCCGCGAGCAGGTGCACGGTGATGTCGTGCGCACCGTGGCTTGTGACGGGCAGGTTGAACGCCTCCGCCAGCCGCGCGATCTTCATGAACGCGCTGACGCCGCCGCAATTGGTGACATCGGGTTCGGGATAGGACACCGCTCCACTGGCGATGTAGTTCTTGAACTCCCACAGCGAGCGCAGATTTTCGCCCGCCGCGATCGGCACGCCGCCGGCCTGCAGGATGCGCGCATGGCCGGCGACGTCGTCCGGGATGATCGGTTCCTCGAGCCAGGTGAGATCATAGGGGGCCAGAGCGCGCGCGGCGCGGATCGCCTCCTCGACCGTCCACTTCATGTTGGCATCCGCCATCAGCGGAAAGCCGTCGCCGAGATGCTTTCGCATCGCCGACACCTTCGCGACATCCGTCTTCAGGTCGGGCCGGCCGACCTTCATCTTGATGGCGCGGAATCCCTTGGCGAGATTTCCGTCGGTCTGCTTCAGGAGCGCGTCGACGGAGAGATCGAGGTCGATACCGCCGGCATAGCACGGTACCCGCGCATCGAAGCCGCCGAGCAATTGGTACAGCGGCAGCCTGGCGCGCCGCGCCTTCAGATCCCACAGCGCGATGTCGAGCGCCGAGAGCGCCAGCACCGCCGGTCCGCCACGTCCGCCATAATGCAGCGCCCACCAGACATGATGCCAGAGCGCCTCGGTATCCTCGGCCTCGCGCCCCTCGACCAGCGGCGGGATCTCGCGCCTGAGAATGTCGGCGGTCGCGCCGCCGTTGCGTCCGACCGTATAGGTGTATCCGACGCCCTCGGCGCCGTCGGCATCGCGGATGCGGCAGGTGATCAGCTCGAACGCCGTGATCTCGCCATGGGTGGAGTCGGACAGCGTGACGGGAAGGGGGATCCGGTAGAGCGCGGATTCGATATTAGCGATGAGTGCCATGCGGTCTCCCTGCTTCTTATTTGTTTCGTAGGAGGGGCTTTCGCTGCGCTCTACCAATACTACGCAGCTAGTTTTCGAGTGGTTTACTGTTTCCGGAACAGGCTGCGCTATCCAGACGTTTTGCTCTGACTCGAACGCGAGAACAGCTTCCATTTCCAGCTCGCCGGTCATGTAGATAATGATGCGCATTCCTTCCTGCGGACCACCGGGGATATCAGACAGATCCCTTTTGGAGGCATCCAACCAAAGACCATAGCCATGATCTGTCCCCTCATTTGTATCGAAATAGACACGGTACATTGGAAGCGTCCCTTATCGGTGTAACCGAGACGATCGTCCTACCGCATCGTCGCCAGTTGCACCGCCAGTGCACACGCCCGGTCGTATTCGTCGAGATTGATCCATTCGTCGACCGTGTGCGCCTCGTTCTGGCCGGCACCGAAGGTGACGGTCGGAATGCCGTGGCGGACCATCCAGTTGGCGTCGAGGCCGCCGTTGGCGGTGCGGACGTTCGGGGTGCCGCCGATCGCGGACACGGCCTCGACCGCGCGCTTGATGACGGGCTGGCTGTCCTTCATGCGGAACGGATAATAATCGGTCTCGGCCTTGAACTTGACCTTGCCGGACTTGCCTTGTGCGTTCGTCACCTTCTTGGCCGCCTTCTCGAACGCGGCCTTGTAGGCCCTGGTGATCTCCTTGAAGAACTTGCCGTCATGGCTGCGGCTCTCGCCGCGCACATGGACGTAGTCGGTGACGACGTTGGTGGCGTCGCCCGCCGGGCGGCCCTCGCCGCCGCTGACCGGGCCGACATTGCTGGTGCCTTGCCGCTTGCCCTTCACCACCTTGCCGAACCAGCCGCCGGCCTTCACGTCGGCCAGCGCCAGCGCCATGATCATGGTCGAGGAAATGCCGCGCTCCGGCGCGACGCCGGCATGCGAGGCACGGCCGAAGATCTCGACGCTCCAGCGGTCCGCGCCGACCGCGCCGATGACGACGTTCGAGGCGGCGCCGCCGTCATAGTTGAACGCCATCACCGGCGAGCCGAGTTCGTCCAGCTTGACGTGGCGCGCGCCGTAGAGGCCGCTCTCCTCGCGCACGCAGAACAAGAGCGTGATCGGGGGATGATCGAGCTTCTGCTTGGCGAGCTCGGCCGCCAGCGTCACCAGCACGCCGCAGCCGCAGCGATTGTCGCCGCCGAGCGCGGTCCTGGCCTCGTTGACGATCTTGCGCCCGGACTTCTTCGGCTTGGCGCCGGCGCAGAGCGGCACGGTGTCCATGTGGGTCATGAACATGATGCGCGGCTGGTTGTGCAGCGCGCCGCGGCCGGGCAGGTCGACGATGAGATTGCCGGTCTCGGTCGGCACGGGAATGCGGGTATTGGCGTCGTCGAGCCGGATCGCCTTCGCCGGCACGCCGGCCTCCTTCAGCGCGGCCGTCAGCTCACGCCCGATCGCCGCCTCCTGTCCGGTGACGCCTTCGACCGAGAGAAAGCGCATGAGACGGTCGGTGGCGGCTTGGGTGTCGACGGACATGAGCGATTCCTTGTGGCGGGCGAGGGCGCGTCATCCTATGGGCTCGGCGCCGTGTAAGCCAAGAAGATCACGACGCCGAGCGTGAGCATGGCAGCCATGAACAGCAGCACCGCCGGCAATCCCGCGAGCGCCGCCACCGCGCCGGTCACCGACTGCATCAAGGCCGCGCCGAGGAAGAAGGCGAGGTTGACGGCCGCGAGCGCCTTGCCCGCGGTTTGCGCATCGACCAGTTGCCGCGACATGCCGAACAGCAGCGGTTGGGCGGAGGTCGCAAGCCCGATCAGCACGAACAGCACGAGGTCGTATTGCGGCGGCATCACGGGCAGGCCGAATAGAACGGAGACCGCGGCATGCGGCGCGCCCAGAGCCATCAGCGCCAGCAGCAGGGCGGCAGCCAGATGCGAGCCCGCCACCAGGCCGCGCCGGTGCCCGAGCCTGCGGTCGATCACGCCGATGCAGAGGGGGCCGACGATCATCGCCAGCGTGAACGCACCGAGCTGGTTGCCGGCCTCGACCCGCGACAATCCCTTGACGTCCATCAGCCACGGCCCGCCCCATAGGCCGCGCAGCACCAGCGAGGTCGCCAGCGACACCAGCGCCAGCGCGATCAGGCCGCGCAACGGGCGGGAGAGGCCGAGCCTGAGCACCTCGATCATCTGCGCCAGCGGCGAGGACTCATCCTTGTGCTCGGCCGGTTGGTTCGGCACCAGGGCGAACACCGCGATCGCGACGGCGACGCCGCCGATCGCGGAGAGCCAGAACCCCGCGCGCCAGCCATAGGCGTCGACCACGAAGGCGAGCGGGCTCGCCGACAGCAGCATGCCGATATTGCCGATCGAGAGGATGGCACCCGACCACAATCCGAATCGCGCCGCCGACAATTGCTTGGCGGCGAGCGTCATCGGGCACATCAGCATGCCCGAGGTGGCGACGCCCAGCAGCAGCTGCCCGACGGCAAAGCTCTCGGGTCCCGTCGCAAAGCCGGACGCCATCGCGCCGAACACGGTTCCCGCCAACAGGGCGAGCGACACCGGCCGCACGCCGAACCGGTCCATCGCCGCCCCGACCGGGATCTGCGCCGCCGCGAAGGCGAAGGGATAGATCGAGGTGAGGCTCGCCAGCGCCTGCGGCTCCATGCGGAAATCCGCCGCCATCAGGTCGAGGCTGACGGCCGGAATCGTGCGCAGCAATGTGGACAGCATGTGCCCGCAGGCCAGCGCGACGAGCGCGAAGATCAGCGCGCGGGTGGCGTGCCCCGCGTCGTGGTGGGTGGTCATGAGCGTCCCGTCCCGAGAAGGTTTCGGGTGGGGTTACAGGATTGGGGAGCGGGTGCCAATGGCCGGGGGGCGTTTCGGTGCAGGCGTGGACCGATGCGATGTCAGGGCCTTTCGGGCGGCAGCAGTCCGCGAACGAGATAATATGCGCTGCACGCGCAAGGAACCGCCAGCGCCGCCCACGACAGCGTCCACCAGATGCCGCCTTCGCCGACCAGGGCCGCGAGCAGACCACACAGCGTCACCAGCGCCAGAACCGCCGGGATCGCCCAGACGGCCCGCCGTGTCCGGCCCGTGCTCATCGGGCAGCCTCCGCCGAAATTGTTCCCGGCGCTTCGCGGCGAACGCGGCCCGAGCGCCGTTTGGCGAGCCAGAGATACAGGCCGCTGATCAGGATGATGATGGTGATGATGTCGAGGATCGCCCAGATGATCTTCAGCGGCAGGCCGCCATAATCGCCGAAATGCAGCGGCTGCGAAACGAACAAGGCGGTCGCGTACCAGGGCATGTCGCGAACCGCGACGACCTCGCCGCTGGCGGCATCGATGATCGCCGGCTTGAGGATGCGGCTGGTCAGCGGCGTATCGCCGGTCAGGAACGCCGCGTAATGGGTGGAGGTGGAAAACGGGGTGCCGGGGAAGGCCAGTGTGGTGACGGTCATTCCCGGCACGGCGGCGCGGACATTGGCGAGCACCAGGTCGACCGGAGCCTTGCGATCGTCCGGTGCCTTGCCGCAATTTTCCGCGGCCATCTCGAGCAACTGGTTGGACTGCCACAGCAGCTCAATCGGCGCCGCGAGCGTGTTGATCACGCCCGTCAGCGTGACGATGCCGAACCAGGCCAGGGTGATGATGCCGAGCAGATTGTGCAGGTCGAGCCAGCGCAGCCGGTTGCTGTGCCGCTTGCGGATCTCGCCGAACCTGAGGCGCCGCGCGAACGGCCCGTACAGCACCGTGCCCGAGACGATCGAAAGCGTCAGCAACAACCCCATGCCGCCGAGGAACAGCATGCCCTTGATGCCGGCAAACAGATCGGTGTGGAGCCGAAGCATGATGTAGAGGAAGCCCTCGTTGGGCTGATCGGCGGCGAGGGCCTTGCCGGTCCGGATGTCGAACACCTTGTAGAAAAAAGTGTCAGGAGCAGACGTCATGCCGGCGGCCGTCGGTATCTTCACGATCGGCTTGTCGCGATCGTAGAACAGATACGGCACGACCTCACCCGGCCGCTCCGCGAGCGCCTCGGCGATCATCTTGTCGACCGACGCGCGGACGCCGGGTTCTGCGACCTCGTCGATCGCCGGATTCGGTCCCAGCTCCTCGTGAAAGATGAGCGGCAGCCCCGTGAGACACAGCAGAAGCGCAAAGATCGTGCAGATCAGGCTGCTCCACTTGTGAATCCAGGACCACCGCCGCAGCCCTCTCGCCGTCATGGCCGGCACGCACTCATGCGGTCACCATCTGTAGCGCAGCCCCGCCAGCACGAGCCGGCCGTTTCCGAACTGGCAGTAGAAATTCGTGCTGCAGCTCGTGTAGTAGCTCTTGTCGAACAGGTTGGTGACGTTGAGCGTGAGCTCCGCGCCCTTCCAGGCCCGCACCAGATTGACGAGATCGTAGCGCACGGCGGCGTCGACCACGACGTATCCCGGCGACACCAGGCTGTTGATGTCGTCGCCAAAGGAGGGGCCGACCGAGCGCACGCCGCCGCCGACGGTCAGTCCGGCAAGGCCGCCGCTGAGAAAGCTGTAATTGGCCCAGAGCGATTCGAAATGCGTCGGCACCGCCTGCGGACGCTTGCCGATCGCCGTGAGATCGGTCGATTTCGTCACCGTGGTGTCGAGGAAGGTCGAGGCCGCGATGATCTCGATGTTCTCCGTCAGCTTGCCGCGCGCCTCCAGCTCGACACCGCGCGAGCGGATCTCGCCCTGCTGCACGCTGAAGCCCGCCACGCTGGACGGCGTCAGGGTGTTTTGCTGGCGCAGGTCGAACACGGCCGCCGTGAACAACATGTCGGCGAATGCCGGCTTGTACTTCACGCCGCCTTCATACTGCTCCCCGGTCGTGGGCACGAAGGGCAGGCCGTTGCTGCCGACGCCGATGGTCGGCTCGAACGAGGTCGAATAGCTGACATAGGGCGCAAGGCCGTTGTCGAACAGATAGAGCAGGCCGGCGCGATAGGTCTGCTTGTCGCTCTCCTGCGACTGCCTCGTCGCGGAGATCCTGTTGTCGGTGGTTTGCTCGGTCCAGTCGTGCCGTGTGCCCAGGGTCAGGCGGAAACCGCCGAACTTCATCTGGTCCTGGACGTAGACGCCGGTCTGCGTCAGGGTTTGGTCGTTGTTGATGAAGGGGAGCAGCGTTCCCATGGGCTGGTAATAGGCGGGATTGACGACATCCAGCGAGGTTGCGCCGCCAAATTGATATTGCCACGAGCTGCGCGCGTTCTGCTGGTCCCAGCCGGCGAGCACGGTGTGTTCGACCGCGGCCGTCCGGAAGTCGAAGCGCAGGCGGTTGTCGGCGGCAATGCCCTCGGCGCTCTCGATCGACCGGATCGCCGCGCGCGGGATCGTGCCGGCCGCGGTCAGCGGAGCCGCCATCTGCAGCGACTGGAAGTCGGTGTCGACCTTGGAATAACGCAATGCCGAATGGAAGCTCACCACCTCGTTCAGGCGACGGTCGAACACGTAGCCGACGCCGGCCTGCTCGCGCTCGAAGCGGTCGAAACCGGGATCGCCGATGTTCAGATTGCGGTTGAGATAGGGCTTGTACGCCGCGGGCGCGAGCGATTGCGGATAGAGCGAGTTGAAATAGCCGCCCTTCGGATCGCGCTGGTAGAAGCCCGAGACCGTGAGCTGGGTGTCGGCGTCCGGGCGCCAGGTGATCGCCGGCGCCACGCCGTAGCGCTGCTCCTCCACGTCGTCATAGCGCGTGCCCGACATCCGGCCGATCGCGCTGATGCTGTAGAGCCATTGGTGCGCGGCATCGAGCGCCCCCTGGCTGGTGATGCCGCCCTGCACGCGGCCGTGGCTGCCGCCCTCGATGCGCACCTCGTTGTAGGGAATGTCGCTCGGCTGACGGCTGACCAGGTTGACGAGGCCGCCGGGGCTGATCTGCCCGTAGAGCACGGCGGAGGGGCCCTTGATGACCTCGATGCGGTCGAGCAGGAACGCGTCGATCGACGTCACCGCGAAGGCCTGTCCGCGCGGCAGCTTCAATCCGTCGAGGAAGCTGACGAAGTTGGTCGAGGTGCCGAAGCCGCCGATGCCGCGCAGGAAGACGCTGTCATAGCGCGTGGTCGCGTCGCGTTCGGAGAGGACGCCGGCCGTGTATTGCAGGGCATTGCCGACGGTCTGCGGGTTCTGCGAATCGATCTGCCCGCGGGTCACCGTGGTGACCGATTGCGGTGTCTCCAGCACCGGCGTGGACGTCTTCGTCGCCGTCGACTGGCTGGTGGCGAGCACCTGGTCGCGCGTGTCCTGCCGGGTTGTCGTCGAAGCCGCCGCGCCCGGAAGAGCCGGCGCCCGCGCAGTGGAAGTCCCCGCCCGGACGCTCCGCCGTGCCGCGGGCTGCGAGCGTTGCGGCGATGTGTTGCGCCCCGCCCGTTGCGCTTGCGGCGCGTCCACGGTGACCGGCGGCAGCGTTGTGCCTTGCGCGAAGGCCGGCACGTCGAACGCCAGAAAAGCGGTAGAACCAAGCAAAATTGCCGCGCCTCGCAGAGTTCGCTGCGATCCCCCGGTCATTCCCATTTCAAATCCCCACCCGATATCTGCAAGAACGGCTTAAAACAAAACGGGACGGAACTGTCCAGTTATGCCGTTGGCGTTTTCGCTTATTTTGAACTATTAAAAGTCCAGAATGATTCCGGGAGCGCAGGGACGGCATGAAGACGGCGGTGAAGACCGGCAGGCGCGCCAAGGGGCGTGGCGAGGAGCGGCGTGGCGGCGAAGGGCGCGGCGGACGGCCGACCAAGGAAGCAGCGCAGGCGATCGAGGAGAGGATCCTTGCCGTTGCCGCCGCATTGTTCGCCCGGGATGGCTATGCCGCCACCTCGATGGAGCGCGTCGTGTCGGAATGCGGGGCGGGCAAGGACACCATCTACCGGAGATATCCGTCGAAAAGCGCGATCTTCGCCGCGGTGCTCGAGCGAAGCCGCCGCCGGATCATGGAGCGCCTGGCCGATCTGCAGGTGAGGCAATCCGGCCACAACAGCCTGGCGCAGCTCAAGGAGCTGGCAAGCCTGCTGCTCGACCTCAATCTTGATCCTGAACTGGTGGCCTTCAAGCGCATCGCCGCGAGCGAAAGTCTCGTGACCGCCGGAAGCCAGGCCAAGCCCGAGCCCGATGCCATCATGTCGCTGCTGCGGACATCGGTGACGAAAGCTCAAGCGGATCAGCGTATCGCGTCGGGTGACGTCAACTTCCTGACCGATTTTCTCATCAACAGCATCATCGTCGGCCCGACGACGCTTGCGATGTTCGGCTACAAGCCGCTCGCCTCGGCCAGGGAGCGGAAGCTGTATTTCGAGAAGGCGTGGAAGCTTTTTCTTGGCGGTGCTGGCGGACGAAGCGACGGCTGAGGGCTGCCGCTGCCCTGCCGGTCGTGGTGGCGCGGCAGTGAAACTCGCCCGCGGCCATCCTTCGAGACGCCCGCCTCCGGCGGGCCCTCAGGATGAGGGCTGAGTGTGCGGCTTCGATCGACCGCCGCGACATTTCCTCGTCAACGATGACTTTCTCTTGCGCCGCGGCGCGACTGCCAGTTAGCCTCATCCTGAGGAGCGCGCCCTTGCGCGCGTCTCGAAGGACGAGGCGTTCACGATGGCCGAAGGCGCCTGTCTATACATTCTCAGATGCGCCGACGGCAGCTACTACATCGGTACGACTCGCGCCGAGCTTGAGATCAGGGTCGCGCAGCACAACTCCGGCACGTTCGAGGGCTACACAAAGTCGCGTCGCCCCGTAACGTTGATCTTTTCGCAATGGTTCGAGCGCATCACCGATGCGATCGAAAACTGAAGAAATGGAGCCGCGCCAAGAAGGAAGCTTTGATGCGCGGCGACTTTGCAGAGCTCCATGAGCTGGCAAGGCGAGAATCACATCATCCTTCGAGACGCCCGCCTCCGGCGGGCCCTCAGGATGAGAGCTGAGTGCGGAGCAGCTCTCGGCTCGCCGCGCCGGTGTCGATTAGCCTCATCCTGAGGAGCGCGCTCTTGCGCGCGTCTCGAAGGGCGAGGCGCTTGCTCAGGGTTGAGTCCTTCGCATTGTGCCGAAGCCGACATTGTTGAGTTCGGCGAGCGCAACGGCGAGTCGACGCCGAGCTGGTATTGCGCAGCGCCTAGCAGGGAGCGCGAAGGACAGAGTCGATGACCACAGTGAACGTGTTGATGACCTCCGCCTCGCTCGCAGTTTCGCGAATCAGCGCTGCCGAAAGCGCTTCCCCGGCGCCGACCAGCGCGACGCACCGGCGCTCGACCTCGGCAGGCGGTAGAGCAGGATTGTGCGGCGACAGCACCGACACAAACATCTGAACCGAATTATCGAGCAGCTCCTGAAAGACCTTTGCTTTTTCATCGCTGCCTGCCAAGGCGGCGCCGACCGCCTGGAATTCACCTTTCGTGTCGGCGGCACATTTGATGTAGGCCGCCGACAATGCTGAGACGGTTTCGGTCCGGCTGAGTTGCTCCTCGGCCATCGTTCGACGGAACGCGTTCACGCGCTCGAAATCGATCCACCGATACAGTTCGATCAACAGCGCCGATCGTGTCTTGAAGTGTTCATAGGCGACGGGCTTGGAAACTCCCGCACGAGCGGCGAGATGCCCGAGCGTCAATCGATCGGCGCCTTCCTCCCGCACGATCACCATCGCCGTGTCCAAAAGCTGTCGTCGGCGTTCGACCCCCGCAAGACGACGCGTGCCCACGCCCCCAGTCTTTCGCTTCCCGCCTGTCGTCACTCGATCGGACCTATTTTGGACATCGGTATAGGAACCTACGAACAGTAGTTTGGTTACATCCTACTAAAGGTAGGTTGAGCCGACCGCCTTCGACGGCAAGCTGGTAGGAGCAGCTCCATGCAACAAAGTTCCGCGCTATTGACGGCCGTTCGAAGGGGCGATCTCGCCGACGCTGCTGACCGGTTGCGCCTGGGCGCAGATTGCGACTTTCCGGATACGGAAGGTCTCACGCCCCTGATGATTGCTGCGGGGCGTGGGCAGGCGCAAATGGTCGAGCTTCTGCTGGCTGCTGGCGCACAAGTTCATCTCGTCGATCCCCGCGCTGGCGCGACAGCGCTGCACAAGGCGGCCTTGTCCGGTAACCCGGACGTCGTGAAGCTGCTGCTCGATCGCGGCGCGTTTATCGATCAACAATGCCCTATCCTGGGGCACACCGCACTCCACGATGCCGTCGTCTACAAGGCGGAAATGGTGGTGCGTCTGCTGCTCTCGCGCGGCGCACGAACGAGCATCCGAAATCACTGGCAGGAAACGCCGCTCGACCTGGCGCGGCGCGATGAGCTCGAGGTCCTGGCGCGCCTGATTTCAACGAGGGACAAGGCCGCCGAAGATCACATTGCCGCGCTCCCGCTGGTCGCAGCAATCGCCGCCAGCGATCCGGACAAGGTGGGTCAGCTGATCGGCGAAGGGGCTGACATTGACGTGCGGCTGCCGATGGTTGGCGCTCCCGACGACAATTATACGCCGCTGGCGATTGCCGCGCGCGAAGGACATGCCGGCATCGTCCGGTCGTTACTGGCGGCGGGCGCCAATCCCCGGCGGGTGATCGGATTGTTTCTTGGAACCGCGATGCATGAAGCCTGCTATTTTGGCCACAGTGACGTACTCCGGGTGATGCTCGACGGTCACGAGCGCGACGATGTCAGGCCTTCCGAGCTCGATGCACAGGGCGCATTGAATGGTTTCACACCGCTGCACGATGCGGTCTGGCACGGACACACGGAGGCTGCGCGCATTCTGGTCGAGGCGGGTGCCAGGCTCGACCTCGTCAACCACGCTGGGCTGACGCCGCGCGAGCTGGCGGTGCGCTACGGCTATGGCGAATTGGCGCTGTTGCTCGCGGATGCCAAGCGAAAGGACGATGCAACGCCTGCCGCATTTGCCGAAGCCAGCGCCTCGTGACCGTGTTGTTTGAATCCCTTGACTTTGAGGTGCACCGATGTTCGTCCTTTCACGCAGAGCGATGCTTGCCGGATCAGGTGCTGCGGTCGTGAATGCCGCCATGCCCGCTGTCGCGCAGCAGACAACGATGCCCGCGGTCCGCATGGTCGAGACCAATGGCATTCGGCTCGCCGTCTATGAGGCTGGCGCCGGACCCGCGGTCGTCTTGCTTCACGGCTTTCCAGGGTTGGCGTTCAGCTGGCGAAACCAGATACAGGCGTTGGTTGATGCCGGTTACCGCGTGATTGCGCCCGACTTGCGTGGCTATGGGCTCAGCGATGCGCCACAGGCCGTCGAGGCCTACGACATCACCCAGTTGACGGCCGACCTCACGGGCCTCCTCGATAAGTCCGGCATCGAGAGGGCGGTGTTTATGGGGCATGATTGGGGCGGGTTGCTCGCCTGGCAGATGCCGCTGCTTCATCGAAAACGAGTGGCAGGTGCGATCGGGATCAACACGCCGTTCATTCCGCATTGGATGCTGTGGCTGCACCCTGATCTGGTGAAGGCCGCCCGGCCGGGCGAGAAGAGCTTCATTGCAGATCCAGCGCGCGATCCCATCGCGCAGATGCGCGCTGTCTACAGCTCCAAGATGTACGTATTGCTGTTCCAAGACGGACATTCCGCCGACGAAGCGATGGAGCGCGACCCACGCGGGACACTGCGCAACTCGATGCGCAAGGACTTAATGACGAGCGCGGAGTGGAGACGATTACCTCCCGAAGTTGCGAATATGGAGTATTATGGGCAGCCCATTCCTCCCGAACTGCCCGGCAAGGACGTGCAGACAGATGCCGAACTTGACTTCTTCGCCGAGCGGTTCAAGCGCACCGGCTTCACGCCAGGGATCAACTGGTATCGCAATCTGACGCGCAACTGGGCGTCGGGTCTCGCAGTCGACCAGACCATCCGCGTGCCGTCGCTGATGATCTCGGGCTCGGAGGACGTGGTCTTGCGGCCCAGCATGGCGGAGGGCATGCACGCACACGTTCCTGATCTTGAGCGGCAGGTGATCGAGAATTGTTGGCACTGGACCCCCGAAGAGAAGCCGGCGGAACTCAACCGGCTGGTCATCGCGTGGCTGAAGCGGCGCTTCCCCGCGTAATTAGTCCGCCGAACCGCCGACGGGCTCCCCATAACCGGATTAGAGCAGGCGTCGGCCCGCGTCTGCTATTGGCCCTTCGCGACATATTGCACCGCCACAAGACCTCGGTCGCGAACGGGGCATAGCGGAAGTCGAAGCATATCCGAGTGTCGCAGAGGGCGACCCGCAACGGACATCCCTCGGCGGTGCCCTTTAGGCGAAACTCCGATAAACGAGCCAACCAGTCAGAGCCACGATAATAATCCAGATCACCACAATCAGCGCAGCGCCTACGGTGCTCACTGGCCGATTCTGGGCCGCTGCTGCTAGCTCCCGATGCTCTGCCATCACATCGGCCGGGATCAACTTCACCACCAGCGCGATGCAGATCGGCAAGAGAATCAATTCATCCAAATATCCCAACACCGGAATAAAGTCGGGTATCAGGTCGATGGGCGATAAGGCATAGGCCGCGATTGCTAGCCCCAGCGCCTTTGCGTACCATGGCACTCGCGGGTCGCGAGCAGCGAAGTAGAGCGCGTGAACGTCACGCTTGATCAGACGAGCCCAGTCTTTCAGTTTCATAAAATAAGCTCGCCGCAACCTTGCGCCCTTCTTCATATCAGGCCAAGCCTGCGATGTCGCCGGTTGGCCCATCGCGACATGTTGCGCTGCCGCGCGACCTCGGCCGCCATAGGAGCAAAGCGGACATTGCGTCGGCGAGGTCTCGCGCCGGAAATGACGCGCGTCCATTCGCCCGCGACGACCGGCGCCGAGGTCGCGCTGCAATCTACTTCAACTCGTTCAGAAGCTTCCAAGCGTCCTCCAGCAAAGTCTGCGCCTGGTGTCGCTCGGCCCGACCATCCGGTGTGTACATTCCATGTCGATATGCATTCCGGTTGCCCCGCGGGGCGCCCGACCTCGGCGCTCCGCCATGCATGCGGCAGCGAGGCTTGCCGTGAATCGCCGGCGCGCGGCAAGCGGTGCCGTCGCGTGTCCGCGCCCCGCAACGCGGGCTCGTCACCATCGCGCGCGTGCTGCGGACGTGACCGCCGCTCATGCGTTAGCGCCTTGCGTTGCGTCGGCCCATGCGGCTTCTCCGGCTGCGCCCGACGCGGTGTCCGGACCGGCACCGATCAGATGAGCATGCTGCGTGACATTGCCCACGATCGCCCGTCCGCCGTCCTGCACCGACAAATTCTGCACCGTGATCGCGCGCTCGTCGCTGTTGCGGTGGCGATTGAGCGCTTCGACCTGGGCGGCAAAGGTGCGGGAGAGCCGGGTCAAGGCGCGGGCGATGCCCTCCTGCTGCGCCAGATCGTCGGTGCAGGCGAGCCGGCAGGCACAGCGCATCGCCGCCATGTGCACCGACACCATCTGAGCGACCAACAAGGCCTCGATGGAATCCTTCGGCGCGATGCTCCTGATCGTCGAGATCATGAAGGCGAGATTGGCCTCGTCCGGCTTCTGCCCGACCACGCTGGCCTTGACCAATTGCCGCAAGATGCCGTGCATCGCGTCGCGGTCGGCTGCGCCGAGCGCCTCGGCCAGCAGCAGCTCGCCGGCCTGCGGGTCGGGATGGCTGATCGCGATGCGCCGCTTGTAGAGCTTGACGCGCGGCGGCGCCGCGGGGGCGCTGCGGTCGTTTGCCGTGAGCGGCGACGTGATGGGATGCGTGAGAGCTGTCATCATGGGTTGTGTCCTTCCGGCGGCGCAGGCGCGAACGGCCGTTCGCCACTGCGCGCGAATGCGGATTTCGAAATGTCGATGAAGGGTTTAGACGCAACCGCGTCGGCACGGCTCCGACCTGGCAGGCCGTGGCGCTCGCGACTGTTGCGATGATGCCAGTATGCCACTGTTTTGCCCGACACGACAGAGTTTATTTCGTAAATCCGAAAGATTCGCGTGCCCCTGCGCAAGCCCTTGTTCTGACAGGGGCGGTCTACTGTGCATGGGGTTGTTTTCGCAGTTTTGTTCTGGATGCGGCACGCACGTGCCGCGCGGCGGAATGCCGGCGCGCAAACGCGATTGCGAAATCCGGCACGGCCGCTAATCATGATCCTCGACGGCGCCGCGCCAACGAGCGTGCACGAGCGGCGCCAAGAGGTCTGGGAGAGAACGAATGCAACGAACGGCTCGCGCGCTGGCAGTCATCGCCGGCTTTTGCGCCCTGGTGCTGGCAACAGAGGCCCTCGCGCAGAAATATCCGTCGCGGCCGGTCAAGGTCATGGTCGGCTTCAGCGCCGGCGGGCCGGTCGACGTCGTCGCGCGCATCATCGGCGATCGCCTCGGCAACAAGCTCGGCCAGCCCTTCGTGGTCGAGAACCGCGCCGGCGCCAATGGCATGATCGCCGCCGAAGGCGTCGCCCGCGCCGATGCGGACGGCTACACCATGCTCGCCTGCAACTCGTCGACGATCACGCTGAACAAGACGCTGTTCAAGGACATCCGCTACGACCCCGAGAAGGACTTTGCGCCGCTCACCACGGTGGTGTCGGCGCCGCTCGTCCTCGTCGTCAACCCGGAGAATCCCAAGACGGCGAACATCAAGACGGTGGCCGACCTCGTCGCCGCGGCCAAGGCCGCGCCGGGCGCGCTCGCTTACGGCTCCGGCGGCAACGGCAACCTGGCCCATCTCGCCATGGAGCTGCTCAGCCAGAAGGCCGGCATCAAGCTGATCCACGTGCCCTATCGCGGCGGCTCGGCCGCCGAGGTCGGCATTCTCGCGCAGGAGGTGCTGGCGGTGTTCGATCCGCTCTCCGCCGTGCCGCTGGTCAAGGCCGGCAAGCTGCGTGCGCTCGCGGTGTCCTCGGCCGAGCGGCTGCCGTCGCTGCCCGACGTGCCGACCGTGGCGGAGGCCGGCTATCCCGGCTTCGACATCTCGTTCTGGGTCGGCTTCTTCATGCCCAAGGCAACGCCGGCGCCGATCCTGGAGACGCTGCACCGGGAGATCGTCGCCGCCGCCAAGGATCCGACGGCCGAAGAAAAGCTCGGCTCGCAGGGAGTCGTCAGCGTGCTCAGCCCGGCCGACTACGCCGCGAAGATCGCGAAAGAGACCCGGGAACTCGCCGAGGTCGTCGCGGCCGCGAACATCAAGGCGGAGTGAGGGCGGGGCGCTATCCGCCGACCAGCTGCGCCAGGCGGTCGAGCAGCGGACGTTGGCCGGCGTTGATCTTCTCACGCGCCGCGTCGAGCGCGAACCATTCGGCGCGGTCGACCTCCGGAAAGGCCTGCCGCTTGCCGCTACGCGGCGGCCATTCCATCTCGAACGTGTTGCTGCGAATGCTGCGCGCGTCGATGTCAAACTCGGCCGCGAAGGCGGTGACGCGCTTGCCGCCGCGCTGCCTGACCTCGCCGAGCGGCGTCAGCGGTACGGACAGCTCCAGTCCAAGCTCCTCGGCAAACTCCCGCCGCGCGGCGATCTCGGCGTCTTCACCGTCGGCGTACTCGCCCTTCGGGATCGACCACGCGCCGAGGTCCTTGTTGCGCCAGAGCGGGCCGCCGGGATGGACGAGCAGCACCTCGAGCTTGCCGCGCGTCCGATAGGCGATGATCCCGGCGCTCTTCGATGGCATGGCAGGTTCCGTGCAGCGGCGCTCCGGCTTTCTCTCCGGAAAAGTGAAACCGCGCAAGCGGGTGGCTTCGATCACGAACCGGGTGGCCCTTCGCCCGATGCGAAGCGAACGGCGCGCGCCTTCGCGCTCTCGCCGGCCGCGCGTGCCGCGATCATGCTGCGTCCCTTGCCCTGGGCCGCGGCCTTGTTGCGCAGCTGGCTTGCAAACCGCTTGCGCGCGCGGTTCGTGGTCGCTTGGGCGGCAAGCTGCTCGGCCTTGCCAATGATGCGCGTGACCAACGGCGTCAGGTTGACCGGAACCCAGGCGACGTCCTTGGCCTTGGAGAGACTGCCGATGCCTTCGCACGGCGCTTCGCGCGGCAGGTCGATCCTGATCGCGAGGGCTTCGGAGCGTTCGATCCAGTCCTCGGCCTTGGTGCCGGTGATGATGCGGACGTAGTCGCGCGTTTCGCGCGGCAGCCCGCTCTCCCGGGCCAGCCATTTCTGGACGCGGCCGGGGCCGGCGTTGTAGGCGGCGGCGGCGAGGCCGAGATTGCCGAAATCGTCACGCAGCTTGCGCAGGAACTTCGCCGACGCCGGCAGCGCCTTCATCGGGTCGAAGGGATCGTCGAGCCCGACCTCGGCGGCCGTCCCCGGCATGAATTGCGCGACGCCCTGCGCGCCGGCATGGCTGACCTCGTTGGACTTGAAGCGGCTCTCCTGCCAGATCAGGCGCGCGAAGAACGGCACCGGAATGCCGCTGGCCTCGGCAGCCGCGCGAAGCGCGTGGCAGAACTCGTTGGCCGGTGAAAGCGGCCGCTCGGAGACGGGTTCGTTCGCGCGCGGCGGCTCGATCGTTGCCTCATACGCCGCGCGTGCGTTGGCGACGTCGATGGCCTGCACGCTGGCAAGGAAGAGCTCGACCATGGGAACAAGTGGCGAGACATGATTGTTGTTGAGAATAGCGGTGTCGATCGTTGATGTTTGCCGCGGCGCCGACGGATCGAGGTCGCACATCAGAAGCAGGAACGCGGCGCAAGCCGCGACGACAAATCGCATTTGCTGGGGCAACCTCGAACTGTGGGATGAACGGCCAGCGATGCGCCGGCGACAAGGAGTTATTAACCTTCCGATTGCGGCAAAGCTGCGATCTCGTCGGTTCCTTCGGTGTTACTACGGTGTTCCCGGAGAGAACTCTTCCGTGGCTCTGCGTGCTGTTCGCGAACGGGATGCGCGATGACGATGCGATGGATATCAGGCGCGGTGATGTCGCTGTGGCTCGCTGCTCCGGCGCTCGCGGGCAATCTCGATCCTGCTGCGGTGAATCGCTCCGCGCGTCCTGCGAGGCCACCGGCCACCGACAGGCTCCATGCAGCCGTGGTGAAGCTTCAGGTGCTGCTCGATCGCGCGCAGTTCTCTCCGGGCGAGATCGACGGCAAGCTCGGCGACAACGCGCAGAAGGCGCTGGAGGCCTTCGCCGAGCAGAACGGGATCGCATTCGACAAGGAGATCGCGCCGGAGCTTTGGGACAAGCTGACCGCAGCGAGCGACGGTCCCGTCCTCGCCGACTACAAGATCACCGACGCGGACGTGAAGGGACCGTTTCTCAAGAAGCTGCCGGCAAGGCTCGACGACATGAAGTCGCTGGACGCGCTGGGCTACACCAGCCCTCTCGAGGGGCTCGCCGAAAAATTCCACATGAGCGAAGAGCTGCTCAAGGCGCTCAATCCGGGAAAGGCCTTCGACAAGGCCGGCGAGACGATCGTGGTGGCCAACCTTCCGGCGCGGCGCGAGCTGCCGCGCGTCGTGCGGATCGAGGTGGACAAGGTGCGCGCGACGTTGAAGGCGTTCGACGGCTCCGATCGCATGATCGCGTTCTATCCTGCGTCGATCGGCAGCCCGGATCGCCCGACGCCAACGGGAACGCTGAAGGTCACCGCGAGCCACGAGCTGCCGACCTACCGCTACAATCCCGAGTACAAATTCAAGACCGTCAAGTCCAGGAGACCGTTCGACGTCAAGCCAGGTCCGAACAATCCCGTGGGCTCATATTGGATCGGCCTGTCGGCGCAGGGCTACGGTATCCACGGCACGGCAGAGCCCGACAAGGTCGGCAAGTCCGCGTCCCATGGCTGCGTCAGGCTTACCAACTGGGACGCGCGCGCGATCGGCGAGAACGTCAAGCGCGGCACGCCCGTCGTCTTCCTCGATGCGCCGATCGATGCCTCCGCGAAGCAGCAGGCCAAAACGGCCGGACGGCGGGCCTCCAATTAGCGCCCGTCAAGCATTCGCTCAATCAGCCAGCAACGAAGGCGAGCAGGGTGCCGTTCGCCTTGGCCGGCGGCACGCAGATCGCGGCTCCGCTCCGCACCGCGGCCGAGCCGAGCGCCTTCTCGGTCGCCGCGAGATCGCCGCTGGCCAGCACCAGCCCGGCGCCGCCGCGATCGGAGAGGCCTGCGAGCGGCACGCCGGGATAGCGCTTGCCGAGTTGCTCGAGCGTCAAATAGGCGAAGTCGGCGCGATCGCCGCCGGAGGGCACGGTGACCGCGCCGTCCGTCTCAGCTTCCGGCGAGCGGTCGATCAGCCGAACGAGATGCGCGGCTTCCTTGGCCGGCTCGGGCGTTGCGATCAGTGTCTGCCTGATCCGCTTCGCTCCATTGGCGTGCTGCATCAGTTCGGAAATCCACACGGTCTCCCGCGTCTGGTGCTGGCAGGCGAAAATACGCACGCCGCCCGGCGCTTCCGCGGTCGGCCACATGAAGGTGCGGAACTTCGCCGCCGCGACCCTGCCGTCGGACAGCGTCACCGGACGTTCGAAATCGGTTGGGCCGATCGGCTCCAGGCCCCGCGCCCGGATCTCTTCGGCGCCGGCGGCGGCATCGATCGCGGTGAAGGCCATGCGTTCGATGCCTTCGCCGCGCTTGTCGAGAAAGGCGCGCGCGGGAGCATTGAGCTCGGTCGCGGCGATCACGCCGAGCAGTTCCATATAGTCGGGATCGAACATGATGGTGTAATTGCCCGTGCCCATATGGACGCTGTGGGTGCCGCGCGGGGACACGGTGAAGCCGAGCTGCCGGTAATTCTCGGCGGCCTCGTCGAGGTCTTTGACCATGACCACGGCATGGTCGATACCGATGACGTTCTTGAGGGCCACTGTTCTCATCCCCGATTGCAAGCCGACTTTGCGCCGCGCCGGCGGTATGTCCAACGGACGCAGCCCCCACAATGATCGCATCGATCGACTGCGTTTTCCAGTATCATGAGCTGGGGCTGCCGCACATCGTGCAGGCATGAGGCGGGGCTCGGCGGCGTCAAAGCTGCTACCGACCTTTTGCGGGTGATCGGCGTTGACACGCGACACGTGCCAAGCGGAGGACGACGAATTGAGCAACAGGATGACGTTCGTGGCAATTTTCGTAGCGCTGCTGCTGGCAGCCGCGACCGGCGCGCAAGCCGAGCCGGTGTTGCAGGGCAGGGACGCCTATGGCGACTGGCGCGCCGACAAGCCCGGCACGGTCAGGCTGATCCGGCCGCAGGATCTGGTGCGGCCGGGCGCCACGCGGTCGGTTGCGAGCTCGTCGCGCGTGGTCCCGCGTCCGCCGGAGGCTTTGCTTCAGGTGCCGGCCGGCTTCAAGATCGAGCTGTTCGCGGACGGCCTGCGCGCGCCGCGCATCATCCGCGTGGCGCCGAATGGCGATGTGTTCGTTGCGGAGACGCGGGCCGGCAACATCCGCGTGCTTCGCGCCGGTGAGGGCGGCAAGGTCGCGGCCAACGAGGTGTTTGCCAGCGGACTGCGGCAACCCTTCGGCATCGCCTTCTTCCCCAATGGCGACAATCCGCAATGGGTCTACGTTGCCAATACCGACAGCGTCATCCGCTTTCCCTACCAGGCCGGCGATCTCAAGGCGCGCGGCAAGGCGGAGACAATTGTGGCAAGCCTTCCGAGTGGGGGCCATTCCACCCGTGATATCGTCTTCACTGCCGACAACAAGCGCATGCTTGTCTCGGTCGGCTCGCTCAGCAATGTCGCCGAGGGCATGGGCGCGGCGCCAGGCGGATTGGAGGCCTGGGCGAAAACACAGCCGCTCGGCGCAACATGGGCCAGCGAGCTCGAGCGTGCCGCCGTGCTGGCCTTCAGTCCTGACGGCAAGGAGAGGAAGATCTACGCCACCGGCCTGCGCAACTGCGTCGGCCTCGCAATCCAGCCGCAGACCGGCCACCCCTGGTGCTCGATCAACGAGCGCGACGGTCTCGGCGACGATCTCGTGCCCGATTACGTGACCAGTGTGAAGGAGGGCGGCTTCTACGGCTGGCCGTGGTTTTATATCGGCAACAACGAAGACCCGCGTCATGCCGGCGCACGGCCGGACCTCAAGGACAAGGTAACCGTTCCGGACGTGCTGATCCAACCGCACTCGGCCTCGCTCGGCATGACCTTCTATCAGGGCGCGCAGTTTCCGTCCGAATATCAGGGCGATGCCTTCGCCGCCGAGCACGGCTCGTGGAACCGATCGAAGCGCACCGGCTACAAGGTGATCCGCATCAGGATGAAGGACGGCAAGCCGACCGGCGAATACGAGGATTTCGTCACGGGATTCGTCGTGAACGACACGGAGGTGTGGGGCAGGCCAGTGGGAGTGGCGGTGGCAAAGGATGGATCCCTGCTGGTGTCGGAGGACGGCAACGGCACGATCTGGCGGGTGACGCACTGACGGCCCTCGCCCTCTTCAGAAAATGGTGCGCTCGCTGCTACCCCCGTCTCACACTGGCGCCGCCGTCCACGGGCAGCGTCACGCCGGTGATGAAGTTCGCCTCGTCGCTCGCCAGGAACAGCGCGGCGTTGGCGACGTCCCAGCCGGTGCCCATCTTCCTGCGCAGGGGCACCTTGCTGTCGCGGTCGGCTTCGACCTCGGCGCGGGTCTTGTGCCATTCGCGGGCGCGGGTGTCGACCGCCATCGGCGTGTTCATGAGGCCGGGCAGGATGACGTTGGCGCGGATGCCGTATTCGGCGTTCTGGTAGGCGAGCTGTTCGGTGAAGGCGATCATCGCCGACTTCGTCGCCTTGTAGGCGACGTAGGGATAGGTGGTGATGGCCGCCATCGAGGAGATGTTGATGATGGCGCCGCTGCCTTGCGCGCGCATGATCGGGACCACCTCTTTCGCGGCGAGAATGCAGCTCTTCAGGTTGATGGAGACGACGCGGTCGAATGCCTCCTCGGTCAGTTGCAGCAGCTCCGCATCGCCGCCGGCGAGGCTGACGCCCACGTTGTTGTGCAGCACGTCGATCCGGCCCCAGCGCGATTGCGCCTCCTTGACCATCGCCTCGATGTCGGCAGCCTTGGTCACGTTGGCCTTGAAGGCCGCTGCGGTGCCTTGTGCGGCGGCGATCAGCGCGACCGTTTCCTGCGCTGATTCCAGATGGTGGTCGACACACAGAACCTTGGCGCCCTCGCGCGCGAAGGTGAGCGCAGTCGCGCGGCCATTACCGATGCCTTCGCCCGGGCTTTGCCCGGCCCCGACGATGATCGCGACCTTGTCCTTCAAGCGCATCTCGGTCCACTCCCTGATATTTTCGTGCAGATTAGCAATCGACCCGATCGGAGAGAAGGGCGCGATTTCCATGTTGATGTCATTGACATCGCACGGAATTGCGTGTGGCGGGCGGTCCCCGCGCGAGGCCGGGCCGCTATGGTCCAGGAACCGTTCCGACCTCGCAGCGTTTGTGGCGGAGTCATTCCTGCGCTAGGCTCAGTCCCGGGATTTCCCATTCTCCAGTGGTTCGCCGATGAATCTGCTCGATCCGCAAGGGCCCGTGGCTGCTGGCAACAGCACCATCCTGATCGATTCCGTGTTCATCATGCTGGTGATCGTGGTGCCCACCATCATCGCGATCCTCGGCTTCGCGTTCTGGTTTCGCGCCTCGAATCCGAGAGCGCGTTACCAGCCCGACTTCGTCTATTCCGGCCGCGTCGAGATGGTGGTGTGGTCGATCCCGGCGCTCACCGTGATCCTTCTCGGCGGCGTCGCCTGGATCGGCTCGCATCAGCTCGATCCGGCCGCGCCAGTTCCCGGCACCGGCAGCCCGGTGCGGATCCAGGCCGTCTCGCTCGACTGGAAGTGGCTGTTCATCTATCCGGACCAGCGCATCGCTACCGTCAATACGCTGACGGTGCCGGTCGGCGCCGAGCTGAATTTCCAGCTGACGTCGTCGAGCGTGATGAACACGTTCTTCATCCCGCAGCTCGGCAGCATGATCTACACCATGAACGGCATGGTGACGCGGCTGAACCTGCGCGCCGACAACGAAGGCAAGCTGCAAGGGCTGTCGGCGCATTTCTCCGGCGACGGTTTCCCTGACATGATGTTCGACGTCAACGTGATTTCGCCGCTCGCGTTTCCGGAGTGGGTCGCGGCCACGGCGAAGACCGATGCGGTGCTGGATGAGAACAGCTACAAGAAGTTGATGCAGCAGGGCATCGAGAAGGGCCGGCCGGTCTACCGCCTCGAGAACCCGCGCCTGTTCGAGCTGATCGCAACCCAGCATATTCCGCCGGGGCCGGGACCGGAGCTCGCATCCGGAGCGGGCCGGCCGCACGGTGGAGGCCACGATGCTCGGTAAGCTCGACTGGTCGGCCATTCCGTTCGATCAGCCGATCCCGCTCGTGGCCGGTGCGGTGGTGCTGGTCGCGATCCTCGGCGTGCTGACCTGGGTCGTGGTGAAGGGCCATCTGCCCTATCTCTGGCACGAATGGATCACCAGTGTCGACCACAAGCGCATCGGCGTCATGTACATCTTGTTGGCCTCGGTGATGCTGCTGCGCGGCGGCAGCGACGCCATCATGATGCGGATCCAGCAAGCCGTGGCCTACCAGTCACAGGGTTACCTGCCGCCCGAGCACTACAACCAGATCTTCTCGGCGCACGGCACCATCATGATCTTCTTCGTGGCGATGCCGTTCGTGATCGGCCTGATGAACCTCATCGTGCCGCTCCAGCTCGGCGTGCGCGACGTCGCCTTCCCGACGCTGAATTCGGTCGGCTTCTGGCTGACCGCGACCGGCGCGCTGCTGGTCAACATGTCGCTCGTGGTCGGCGAGTTCGCGCGCACCGGCTGGCTCGCCTTTCCTCCGCTGTCGGAGTTGTCTTACTCGCCCGGCGTCGGCGTTGACTATTACGCCTGGTCGCTCCAGATCTCAGGCATCGGGACGCTAGTGGCCGGCATCAATCTGGTCACGACGGTGCTGAAGCTGCGCACCAAAGGCATGAACTACCTGCGCATGCCGATGTTCTGCTGGACCACGCTTGCCTCGAACCTCCTCATCGTCGCTGCCTTCCCGATCCTCACCGCCACGCTCGCGATGCTGCTGCTCGATCGTTACCTCGGCTTCCACTTCTTCACCAACGAGGCCGGCGGCAACGTCATGATGTTCATGAACCTGATCTGGGCCTGGGGCCATCCGGAGGTCTACATCCTGGTGCTGCCGGCTTTCGGCATCTTCTCCGAGGTGGTCTCCACCTTCTCCGGCAAGGCGCTGTTCGGCTATCGCTCCATGGTGCTGGCCACAATGGCAATCTGCGTCGTCTCCTTCATGGTCTGGCTGCACCACTTCTTCACGATGGGCGCAGGTCCCAACGTCAACGCGATCTTCGGCATCGCCAGCATGATCATCGCGATACCGACGGGCGTGAAGATCTACAACTGGCTGTTCACGATGTATGGGGGCCGCATCCGCTTCGCGACGCCCATGTTGTGGTCGATCGGCTTCATGGTGACGTTCATCATCGGCGGGCTGACCGGCGTGCTGCTGGCGGTGCCGCCGGCCGACTTCATTCTCCACAACAGCATGTTCCTGGTGGCGCACTTCCACAACGTGATCATCGGCGGCGTGCTGTTCGGCGTTTTCGCCGGCTTCGCGTACTGGTTCCCGAAGGCGTTCGGCTTCCGTCTGGACGAACGCTGGGGCAAGGCCGCGTTCTGGTTCACCTTCATCGGCTTCTTCATAACCTTCATGCCGCTCTACATCGTCGGCTTGCTCGGCATGACCAGGCGCATGCAGCACTACGACGTCGCGGCCTGGCGGCCCTGGATGATCGTTGCGGTGGTCGGCGTGGCGGTGCTGACGATCGGGGTGATCTGCCAGATCGTTCAGCTCGTCGTCAGCATCCGCAACCGCGAGGCGCTGCGCGACCGAACCGGCGATCCCTGGGACGGGCGTTCGCTGGAATGGTCGACCTCTTCGCCGCCGCCGGTGTTCAATTTCGCGTTCGCTCCGGACGTGCGCGGCGAGGACGCCTATTGGGACATGAAGGCCCGCGCGAAGCAGCAAGCGCTCGATGCCGACAAGCCGCAATACCAGGACATCGAGATGCCCAGGAATTCACCGACCGGATTCGTTTGCGCATTCTTCGCCACCATCATGGGCTTCGCGCTGATCTGGCACATCTGGTGGATGGTTGTACTGGGCGGATTGGGTGCGTGGGCGACCTTCGTCGTGTTCGCCTGGCGGGACCATGACGAATACGTCATTCCGGCTGCGGAGGTCGCGGCGATTGACCGCGTCAATATCGAGCAGCGGCGCGGCCTCGGCAGCATGGCGGGAGCAGTCTGATGGCGATGACTGCGACCGCCGGCCATGCGCATGCCGATCCCCATCACGTCGGCCTCGTCATCGAGCATCCGGGACCCGCGCCGAAGCGCATCGTGACCGCTTACGGTTTCTGGCTCTTCCTGCTCTCCGACATCGTGATGTTCTCCTGCTTCTTCGCAGCCTATGCGGTGCTGTCAGGCCAGACCGCCGACGGCCCGAAGGGCCCGGAAATCTTCGAGCAGAAGAATGTCGCGATCGAGACGGTCTGCCTGCTGCTGTCGAGCTTCACTTGCGGCATGGCCAGCATCGCCGCCGACATGCGCAACAGGCTGTGGTTCTACGTCTCGATGGCACTCACGTGTGCGCTCGGGCTGATATTCCTCGCGCTCGAGATCCGCGAATTCGCCGATCTCATCGCGCGCGGCTATGGTCCCTCGCGCAGCGCATTCCTGACCGCGTTCTTCTCGCTGGTCGGATGCCACGGCCTGCACGTCTCCGCCGGCGTCCTGTGGCTGCTCACCATGATGGCCCAGGTGTACGCAAAAGGCTTTCGCGCCGACATCTTGCGCCGGCTGACGTGCTTTGCGCTGTTCTGGCACGCGCTCGACATCGTCTGGGTCGCCGTGTTCTCCGTCGTTTACCTGCTCGGGAGTGCGCCGTGAGTGAGCAGACGCATGACGTGGCCGAACACGACCTCGCGCCGGGCGAGGAAGAGCAGCACAGCGTTGGCGCTCGCGTGCTTGGCTACGTCGTCGGGCTCGTGCTTGCGCTGCTGCTCACGGCGACGTCGTTCTTCATCGCCGGCACGGATCTGGTCTGGCAGCCTTCAATTCCCGTTGCGCTGATCGTGCTCGCGATCGCGCAGATGGGTGTGCACCTCGTGTTCTTCCTGCACATCACCACCGGCCCTGACAACACCAACAACGTGCTGGCACTCGCGTTCGGAATTCTGGTCGTGTTCCTCGTGATCGGAGGCAGCATCTGGATCATGGCAAATTTGAACGCGAACATGATGCCGATGGATCACATCATGCGGATGCAGTGACAGGCGCCCTCCAAAAAGAAGAGCCGCTTGTTGTGACAAGCGGCCCAAGTCTAGGGAGGAAACGCCCAAGCAAGGACAATCGGGCCGGAGCCGGATTGCTGCCAAGGAAACGCTCGCGCAAGACGCTTGCGTCAGCACTACAAATGCTGCAACCGCCGATGAAGTTCAATTCCGGATCAATACGGTCCAGGACTACCACTCACGGCTGCGCGAACCACGCGCTCACTTCGGCCGGCGGCAATTATAGGCCTTTCGGAAGCCCGCCGCCTGGGCGTCGTCCTCCGAGCAGAACCAGCGGTCCGGAGTGGTGGTCGCGGGATAGCTTGGGCAGCCCCGCAGATGATAGATGCCGACATTGCCCGTGACACGCGCGCGCGCCGCGAGCTTGCCCTTGATGCTGCAACTCGGCGGCATGACCAGCTCTTCCGGGAAAAGCACGGCGCGGATCTCCTTGTCGCGGTCGGGTCGGCAGGCGGCGCCAAGAAGCGCGCCGTCCTTCTTGCCGCTTCGGAAATCCTGCGGTGCAACAAAGCAGCCTTTCCAGATGCCGGCCCCCGTGGTCTTGGCTTCGGTCGCCACCGGCTTGACACTGTTTTTGACCGGCTCGCGGGCGAGGGCAAAGCCGAGCTTGACCAGTTGCTCATTCAAGCTGACCTTGTCGCCCTCGGCCGTGCAGATCGCCCGGTGGCGTTTGCCAAATCTCTTCTCCGGACCGACATCGTCGCAGCGTACCACCCGTCCCTTGATCAGCTTGGTGAGCTCGTCGCGGGCCGCGATGCCGCAAGTCCAGGAATCGGCATGGTCGTCGATGCAGACCTGGTCCAGCTCGGGCGCGTCGATCCCGTCGAGCCGATAGGTGACGTCGCCGAGCTGGATCGAGTTGCCGTCCCGCGCGGTCGCGGCGGCGGTGAGCGCGGAGACTGGCCCGGACCAGCCCAGAAATCCGGACACAGCGAAAAACGAAACGACCGCAAGAGCGCGGGCGGCGGCAAAGAAACTTCGGAAGGACATGCGGTCTCGCTATCGATGGCTCGTGCGCCCTGTTCCTAGCACCCGGATGTGGCGTTACCAATGGTCTGCAGTCCGCGAAATGCGACATTCCGGCCTCGCGGCTTTACTCGGCCGTGGCTCTGATCCTATCGTTCGCCGGCCTCCTGCTTCGTGGAGGCCGAATCGCCCGGGAAGCGGCGAGGGGGAGGACAAGGTTGCGATGAAAGACCCGGTGGACGTCCTGATCATCGGCGCCGGCGCGTCCGGCGCCGCGGTGGCGTGGTCGCTGGCCGAGACCAAGATGCACATCCTCTGCCTGGAGCAGGGCGGCTGGATGAATCCGGCGGAGTATCCCAGCACGGGCCGTGACTGGGAGGCCAAGTTCTACGGCGAATGGTCGTCGAGCCCCAACACCCGAGGCCGGCCCGAGGACTACCCGATCAACGACGACAACTCTCCGATCAAGGTTGTCAACTACAACGCGGTCGGCGGCTCGACGGTGATGTACACCGCGCACTGGCCTCGGCTGCATCCCTCCGATTTCAAGGTGAAGACGCTGGACGGCGTCGCCGACGACTGGCCGATCGAGTACCACGCGCTGACCCCGTTCTTCGAAGAGAACGACCGCATGATGGGCACGTCCGGCCTGTCGGGCGATCCGCTGTCGCCGCTCACGCATCCGCCGATGCCGCAGCAGCCGCTCGGGTTGTCCGGCGCCATCATCGGCAAGGCCATGAACGAGCTCGGCTGGCATTGGTGGCCCTCGGACACTACGGTCGCGACGATGGATTATGAGGGACGGGCGCGCTGCATCAATCTCGGCCATTGCACGCCGGCCTGCGCGCAAGGCGCAAAGTCGTCCACCGACATCACCTATTGGCCCCAAGCCATCCGGGCCGGCGTCGAGCTGCGCACCCATTGCCGGGTGCGCGAGATCACCACCGACGAGAACGGCATGGCCTCGGGCGTGGTCTACTACGATGAGGACGGGGTCGAGCAGTTTCAGCCGGCGCATGTCGTCATCATCGCCTGCAACGGCGTCGGCACGCCGCGCCTGCTGCTGAACTCCGCATCGGGACGCTTTCCCAACGGGCTTGCCAATTCATCTGGCCTCGTCGGCAAAAACCTGATGTTCCATCCTTATGCTCAAATCTATGGATTTGTGAAGGAGCCGACCGACTCCAATCGCGCGCCGCCGACCTGCCTGTGGAGCAAGGAGTTTTACGACACCGACCTGTCGCGCGGCTTCGTGCGCGGCTACGCGATTCAGTTCGGCCGCGGCGCGGGGCCGGTGTTCGAGGCGGTCGCGAGCGAGCAGAAGGGCATTCTGCCATGGGGTGCCGACCATCATCGCGTCTTCCGCAAGCTCAACGGTCATCGGCTCGCGGTGTCGGCGATCTGCGAGGATCTGCCGGAGGAGCACAACCGCGTCACGCTCGATCCGATGCTGAAGGACGGTCACGGCATCCCCGCGCCCAGGATCGACTACACGATCAGCGAAAATAGCCGGAAAATGATGGAGCACGGCTTGGCACGCGGCCGCGAGATTCTCGAGACCGCCGGCGCCACCGACATCTGCATCAACAATCCGATCCCCTGGGGTGGCTGGCACCTGCTCGGCACCGCGCGCATGGGCACCGACCCCGAGCGCTCCGTCGTCAACGAATGGGGCCGCACCCACGACGTGAAGAACCTCTTCATCGTCGACGGCAGCATCTTCGTCACCTCCGGCGGGGTGAACCCGACCTCCACCATCCAGGCCCTCGCGCTCTACATCGCCGACCAGATGAAGCAGCGCCTCGCCAATTTGTTTGATTGAGGTTGTGATGTCCGTAGACGACCAACTGACACGCAGGCAGCGCGACGATCTCCGCGCCATCGCCGCGATGATCATTCCGGCCAGCGACGAGTACAAGGTGCCGGGCGCCGATGATCCCGCGATCCAGGCCGACATGCTGGCAACGCTCGGTCGCGATACCAAACTGGTGGCGGCGGCGCTGGAACAGCTGGCGCGGCTCGCCGGAGCCCCGCTCGACGAGCTCGATCCCGCCAGGCGCGATCAGGTGGCGCAGGAGTTGCGGAAGAGCGGCGGCGTTGCGGCCGCAACGCTCGTCCGTGTCGTGCTGCAATGCTACTACCGCGACGACCGCGTGCTGGCCTCGCTCGGGCTAGAGCTGCGCGCGCCATTCCCCAAGGGCCATGTGCTTCCGGACGGGGACTGGTCGCTGCTCGATCCCGTCAAGGCGAGAGGCGGCTCGCTGAGGCGCGCGCCCTAGCCATCTGGGCAGTCCAGCGCTGCGCTCCGGGCGCGCCACTTGCGTCGGCGGCAGCAGGCCACCATCTGTGTGACCTTCAAGGACTCTCGCCATGTTGGACTTCACCTCAGATATCGCCGATGACACATCCTCATCGCGAACGGCGGCTGCCGCCCCGGCCGATGACCGGGCGCTGCTGGACGCCTATTCCAATGCCGTGATCGACGTGACCGATCGGGTCGGACCCGCGGTCGTGCGGGTTGAGACCGGGCCGAAAGTGCCTGATAGACGCGAGCGCGGCGGACTCGGCTCCGGCATCGTGATCTCGCCGGACGGGCTCGTGCTCACCAACAGCCATGTGGTCGGCACGTCGAAGGAGATCCGGCTGCGCGACGTCGAGGGCCATGTCGGCGACGCCCGGGTGCTCGGCGTCGATCCCGACACCGACCTCGCGCTGCTGCGGGCCAACGGCGCTCGCCATCTGCCCTATGCCGCGCTCGGCAACTCAAAGACGTTGCGGCGCGGCCAGCTGGTTATCGCGATCGGCAATCCGCTCGGCTTCGAATCGACCGTGACCGCCGGGGTCGTCTCGGCGCTCGGCCGCTCGATCCGCTCGGTGAGCGGACGCACCATCGAGGACGTGATCCAGACCGATGCCGCGCTCAACCCCGGCAATTCCGGCGGGCCGCTGGTGTCGTCGCATGCCGAGGTGATCGGCATCAACACCGCCATCATCAACGGCGCGCAAGGCATCTGCTTCGCGGTCGCCAGCAACACCGCGCAATTCGTGCTGTCGGAGATCATCCGCCACGGCTATGTCCGCCGCGCCTATATCGGTGTGGCCGGACAGACCGCGCCGGTCCCGCGGCGGCACGCGTTGCTCGCCGGCGTCGAGAACAAGATGGGCGCGCTGTTGATGCAGATCGAGCCGGACGGCCCTGCCGCCAAGGCGGGCCTGCTGCCCGGCGACGTCGTGATCAGGCTCGACGGCGTCGAGATCAACGGCGTCGACGATCTGATCCGCGTGCTCGACCGCGACCGCATCGGTCGGCGGCTGGCCATGGACGTGCTGCGGCTCGGGCGCCTGCGGGCGATCGACATCGACCCGATCGAGCGCAGGCCGGCGCGTTGAACTGTGCTGAATCGGCAAGTCAGCGATTTTGCAGAATGTGTGGCGAGCGCGTGTCCACGATCTCGTCATTGCGAGCGAAGCGAAGCAATCCAGGCTGTCTCGGCGGAAAGACTCTGGCTTGCTTCGTCGCAAGGGCTCCTCGCAATGACGGGGAGAGAGCTGGGGCTTTCCCCTCTACTCCGCCGCCGCCGCAAAGCGGCTGTTGTCGAGCTCCGCTTCCAGCCGCGCCGCCTCGGCCGCCGCCAGCTTGATGTTGGCTTCCTTGACATGGCCGAAGCCGCGGATGGTCTCGGGCACGCGCGCAAGGCGCGTCAGCAGCGGGATCTGCTCTGCCTTCAAGCCTACGATCCGCTGGTCGATCATCGATAGGTAGTCCGCGACCAGCTTGCGCTCGGTCCGGCGTTCCTCGGTTCGGCCGAACGGATCGAACGCGCTGCCACGCAAGAATTTGAGCTTGGCCAGCACGCCGAAGGCGTGGATCATCCAGCCGCCGAACTCCTGCTTCTGGAGACGGCCAGTCGCCTTGTCACGCCTGGCGAAGATCGGCGGCGCAAGGTGGTATTTCAGCGTGAAATCGCCGTCGAACTTCTCCGACACTTTCTTGGCGAAGCTGCCGTCGGTATAGAGCCGGGCGACCTCGTATTCGTCCTTGTAGGACATCAGCTTGAACAGGTTCTTCGCGACCGCCTCTGTCAGCCCCGTTGAGGCGGTCGAAACCGCGTTCTCCGCCTTCCGCACCTTGGCAACAGCTGCGAGGTACCGGTCGGCATAGGCTTGGTCCTGGTAGCCGGCCAGGAACTCGGCGCGCGTCGCGATGATTTCGTCGAGCGATTTGGTCGGCGCGGAGGCGCGGCTCTTGAATTGGAGCACGCTGCGCACCCGCGACATGTCGTGGGCGGCGAGGCGGCCCCAGGTGAAGGCGAGCTTGTTCATCTCGATCGCGGCGCCATTGATCTCGATGGCGCGCAGCAGGGCTTCCAGCGACAGCGGGATCGCGCCCTTCTGGAAGGCGAAGCCGAGCATGAAAGGGTTCGTCGCGATGCTGTCGCCCATCAGTGCCGAAGCAATGCCCGTGGCGTCGATGATGTCGAGGTTCTTGTCTCCGATCGCGTCGTGCAGCACGGTCTGCATCGTGCCCATCTCGAAATCGAGATCGGGATTTTGCACGAAGCTGGCGGTCGGCTGCAAATCGGCGTTGATATAGGCCTTGGTCACGCCGCGCTCGGCGCGGCTCAGCGCAGTGGGGCCGGCCGAGACGATCATGTCGCAGCCGAGAATGACGTCGGCGCCGCCCGTTGAGATGCGGACCGCCGAGATGTCCTCGGGCCTCCGTGCGATGCGGACATGGCTCATCACCGCGCCGTTCTTCTGCGACAGGCCGGTGAAGTCGAGCGCAGAGCAGCCGCGGCCGTCGACATGGGCGGCCATGCCGAGCAGCGCGCCGATGGTGATGACGCCGGTGCCGCCGATGCCGGTGACGAGGATGTTGTAGGGGCCGTCGAGTTCTCGCACGGGCGGCAGCGGCAGATCGGCGAACAGCTGGCCTGAATCGACCGCAGATGTCTTCATGCGCTTGAGGCTGCCGCCATGCACCGTGACGAAGCTCGGACAAAAGCCCTCGACGCAGGAAAAGTCCTTGTTGCAGTTCGACTGGTCGATCTGGCGCTTGCGGCCGAACTCGGTCTCCAGCGGCTGCACCGAGACGCAGTTCGAGGCCTGCGAGCAGTCGCCGCAGCCTTCGCAGACCAGTTCGTTGATGAAGGCGCGCTTGGCCGGATCGGGATAGAGGCCGCGCTTGCGGCGGCGGCGTTTCTCGGCGGCGCAGGTCTGGTCGTAGATGATGACGGTGAGGCCCTTGATATCGCGCAGCTCGCGCTGCACGGCATCGAGCTCGCGACGGTGGTGGATGGTCGCGCCTTGCGGGAAGTAGTCGGCTTTCGGGTACTTGTCCGGATCGTCGGAGACGATCGCAAGCCGCTTGATACCCTCGGCCCAGACCTGGTGGGCGATTTGCGCGACGTTGAAGGCGCCTTCGGCCGGCTGGCCGCCGGTCATCGCGACGGCGTCGTTGTAGAGAATCTTGTAGGTGATGTTGATGCCGGCGGCCGAAGCGGCACGAAGGGCGAGCAGGCCGGAATGGGTGTAGGTGCCGTCGCCGAGATTCTGGAAGATGTGGGTCTCGGTGGTGAAGGGCGATTGGCCGATCCAGTTCACGCCCTCGGCGCCCATATGCGAGATCAGATCGGTGCGGCGAGTCGGCATGCTCAGGGCCATGCCGTGGCAGCCGATGCCGGCCATGGCGCGGCTGCCCTCGGGCACGCGGGTCGAGGTGTTGTGCGGGCAGCCCGAGCAGAAGAACGGCGTGCGCGCGAGCTTGATCGGCGTGCTCGTCGTGACCGGGTTGTCGAAGGCCTCGAGCCGCGCGAGGCGCTGCTCCAGCACCGGGCTGTGATGGCCGAGCTTGCGCAAGCGCGCCACCAGCGCGCCGGCGACGATGGTCGGCGTCAACTCGCCCTCGCTGGGCAACAGCGGTGCGCCGCGCTCGTCGCGCTTGCCGGTGACGGTCGGACGCTTCGACGCGTCGATGTTGTAGAGGATGCGCATCAGCTGGTCTTCGATGAAGCCGCGCTTTTCCTCGACCACCAGGACGTCTTGGAGACCTTCGGCGAAACGCCTGGCTCCGCTTTCCTCCAGCGGCCAGGTCATCGCGACCTTGTAGATGCGAAGGCCGAGATCCTGCGCGTCCTTGTCGGTGATCCCCAAATCGGCGAGCGCCTGGCGCAGGTCGAGATAGGCCTTGCCGGTCGCGACGATGCCAAGCCGCGCCGGCTTGGAATCGAGCACGATGCGGTCGAGCTGGTTGGCGCGGGCAAAGGCCTGCACCGCCGCCATCTTCGGGCCGAACAGCCGCCTCTCGGCTTCCAGCGGCGGATCGGGCCATCGGATGTTGAGGCCGCCGGGCGGCATCTCGAAATCGTCGGGCAGCTTGATCTGGATGCGTTCAGGGTCGCTATAGATCGACGCGGAGCTCTCCACGGTCTCGCTGATCGCCTTGAAGCCGACCCAGCAGCCGGAGAAGCGCGACAGCGCGAAGCCGTAGAGACCGAGATCGAGATAGTCCTGGAGCGTCGCCGGATTGATCACCGGGATCAGCGCCGCCGCGAACACCTGCTCGCTCTGATGCGCCAGCGTCGAGGACTGGCAGCCATGATCGTCGCCGGCGAGCGCCAGCACGCCGCCGTTGCGCGAGGTGCCGGCCGCATTGGCGTGTTTGAGCGCATCGACCGAGCGGTCGACGCCCGGGCCCTTGCCGTACCAGATGCCGAACACGCCATCGACCTTGGCGCCGGGAAACAGGCCGACCTGCTGGCTGCCCCAGACCGCGGTCGCGGCCAGGTCCTCGTTCAGACCGGGCACGAAGGCGATGTCATGCTGCTGGAGGTGCGACTTCGCGCGCCACAACGCGTGATCGTACATGCCGAGTGGAGAGCCGCGATAACCCGAGATGAAGCCGCCGGTGTTGAGGCCCTGAAGCCGGTCGCGTTCGCGCTGCAGCATGGGCAGGCGGACCAGGGCTTGGGTGCCGGACAGAAAGATCCGCTTCGATTCGAGCCGGTATTTGTCGTCCAGCTCGACCTGCAACAGCGACATGTTCGGGAGTCCTCGTTTCTGGTTCGGCGGGAGGTGTGCGCTGCGGCAGGATCGCGGCTGCGCGACGCGAATAGTGACAGTCAAAAGGATGGGCCGGCGAAGTCAATACGGCTAGCCGCATCCGTGGCGGTCCTGCTAGTCATGGCTTGCACGCGGAGAGCGCCATGACTGCAAACGCATTCGACACCGAGATCACCGAGACGGCCGACGCCCTGATCGGACCCTGGCGCCGGCCACGACAGATGCTGCAGGCGCAGACCTACGACGCGCACGCCTCGATCCATGACGACGCCACCGCGCAGAAACTCGGCTTCAAGGGCGGCACCATCGAGGGCCCGACGCATTTCAGTCAGTTCGCTCCGCTCGGCGCACGCCTGTGGGGTCGCGCCTGGTTCGAGACAGGCTGCCTTTCCGCGCATTATCGCAGCGTCTGCTACGAAGGTGAGGAGGTGCAGGCGATCGTGTCGAAGCCCTTGCCCGGTACGAGCCAGTGCCAGATTCAGATGGTCAAGCGCGATGGCACCGAGGTGCTGCGCGGCACGGCCTCGGCCGGCGATGCGCCGGTTGCGACCGCGCTCGAGACGCGCCTCGGCGAACTCAAGCCGCTCACCGATCCCGTGATCCTGCGCGACGTGAAGGTGGCGCAGACCGGCAAGCGGCAGTCGGTGCGCATGGCTTTCGACCAGAACATGGGCGATCTCTATCCGTTCTCCCTTCGACAGAAGCTCGCCGTCATCACCGAGAACTCGCCCTACTACTCAAGTGCGGATAATCCCTGGGGCAGGCCCATCATCCCGATGGAGATGCTGAGCGTGCTGGTCCAGTACCGCTCCAAGGACGATCCGCTGCCGGCCAAGGGCCCGGCCGTCGGCCTGTTTGCCGACCAGGAGATCCGCCTGCTGAAAGGCCCACTCTTCGAGGGTGAGGAGTATGACGTCGAGCGCGAGGTCGTCGCACTCTCCGGCAGCCGCCGCACCGAAAGCGCCTGGGTCAAGACGCGCGTGTTCGACAAGGCGGGCGCGGTTGTTGCGACCATGCTGCTGAACATGGCGACGCTGAAGGACTCCTATGCGCCGTATGAGGAGGAGTATCGGCAGCTCTATGGGGGAGGGAGGTAGTCGCTCGGCACTCCGGTTTCCCGCCGCGCGTGCCCCGGAATGACGGCGGAAGCCGCCCATCCCTTGAGCATATGCACGTCGCAAAGCCGTCGCACAGCGAATGAGCAGACCGCGACAACCGGCATAACCATCTGACCAACCGATAAATTTGCCGGCCGCCCACGCTCCATCGCAATTGTACACAATGGCACGCCGTTTGCAGAACTCCCGACCAAGAGAGTTCTCGCGGGGCCTGCGTCATGTTGAACTCGGTCAAGCCGACAAAGGGCGTCGTCAGCGCCGAGCCCGAGCCGATCACGCTCGACTGGTCCGCCACCGCGCTTCTCATCATCGACATGCAGCGCGACTTCATGGAGCCCGGCGGCTTCGGCGAGACGCTGGGCAATGACGTCAGCCGGCTCGCGCGCGCGGTGAAGCCGATCGGCGCGGTGCTGGCGGCGGCGCGCGACACCGGCATGCTGGTCATCCATACGCGCGAGGGGCATCTGCCCGATCTCTCCGACGCGCCGCCGGCCAAGGTCGAGCGCGGCGCGCCGAGCCTTCGAATCGGTGATCCCGGTCCAATGGGCCGCATCCTCATTCGCGGTGAGGCCGGCCACGACATCATTCCCGAGCTCTATCCGCTCGACAGCGAGGTCGTGATCGACAAGCCGGGCAAGGGCGCCTTCTACGCCACCGAGCTCGGCGAGGTCCTGGAGAAATACGGCATCGAGAATCTGCTCGTGTGCGGCGTCACCACCGAAGTGTGCGTGAACACCACCGTTCGCGAAGCCAATGATCGTGGCTATCGCTGCGTCGTCATCTCCGACGGCTGCGCGTCCTACTTCCCGGAATTTCACGAGATGGGCCTGAAGATGATCAAGGCCCAGGGCGGCATCTTCGGCTGGGTCGCGGATTCAGCCGCAGTTCTGGAGGCAATGAAGGTTCCGACCACATAGGGGTACTATCATGAGCACATTGACGGGGGCGGCCGGCAGTTCTGATCTGAACAAGCCGGGGTTCAAGCCGGCGCTATGGACATCGGGCGACTGGAACGCGTTCTTCGGATTCGGCACCAACATCCTCGTCAACATGCTGGTGCTCACGGGCCTTTTGCGCTTCGTGCTGAAGATGCCCGACAGCCTCGTGTTCGGCCGCATCCTGCCCGCGCTTGGGCTGATGATGTGCCTCTCAACCATGTACTACGCCTATCTCGCCTATCGCCTGGCCCAGAAAACCGGCCGCAACGATGTCTGCGCGCTGCCGTCGGGCGTCAGTGTTCCGCACATGTTCATCGTCACCTTCGTGATCATGCTGCCGATCACGCTCAAGACCGGCGATCCGCTCAAGGGCTGGTCGGCGGGCCTGGTCTGGGTGTTCTTCCAGAGCTTCATTCTCATGATCGGCGGCTTCATCGCGCCGTTCATCCGCAAGATCACGCCGCGCGCGGCGCTGCTCGGCACGCTCGCCGGCGTCTCCGTCACCTTCATCTCGATGCGGCCCGCGCTGGAGATGTACATGACGCCGCAGATCGGCCTCGTCTGCTTCGCCATCATCCTGGTCAGCTGGTTCGGCGGCGTGAAGTATTGGCGCGGCATGCCGGCGGGTCTCGTTGCCATTGCGGTTGGCATGATCATCGCCTGGGGCTCGAACCTGTTCGGGCTCGGCCTCGGCGGGTTGAGCATCGCGGGTGTCGGCGCGGCCTTTGCCAATTTCGGCTTCTCGGTGCCGATCCCGGCGTTCGGCTACGTCTTCTCCGGCTTCGAATTCCTCGGCATCATCCTGGTCACCGCCATTCCGTTCGGCATCTACGACCTCGTCGAGGCCATGGACAATGTCGAGAGCGCGGAGGCGGCCGGCGACGACTATCCGACCACGCGCGTGCTCACCGCCGACGGCGTCGTCAGCCTGATTGGTTGCCTGATGGGCAACCCCTTCATCAACGCGGTCTATATCGGCCATCCCGGCTGGAAGGCGATGGGCGGCCGGATCGGCTACTCCGCGGCGACCGGCATCATGGTGGTCGTGCTGTCCTGGTTCGGCATCATCTCGGTGCTGCTGGCACTGGTGCCCGTCGTCGCGATCTCACCGATCCTGCTCTACATCGGCATGCTGATCGGTGCGCAGGCGTTCCAGACCACGCCGGTCAAGCACGCGCCCGCGATCGTGCTGGCGCTGACCCCGCACCTTGCCGCCTGGGCCAAGCTCCAGATCGACACGATGCTCGGCTCGACAATGAATGCGGCGGCAAGCGTCGGCGGCATGGCCGCCGACAAGGCCGACGCGGTGAAGGCTGCCGCGATTGCCGCTCTGCCGCAGCAGGGCGTGTTCTATCACGGGCTCGAGGTGATGGGCGGCGGCTCCATCCTCGGCGGCCTGATCCTCGGGGCGATCGGCGTCTTCATCATCGAACGCGATTTCGAGAAGGCGTCCGCCTTCGCGCTGGTCGGGGCGATCCTGACCTATTTCGGTTTCATGCATGGCGAGGCGGTGGGCATCGGCGGCGGCTTTGGCGTGACGCCCGCGGTCGCGCTGGCCTATGCCGTGATGGCCGCCGGCCTGTTCGCGACCGGCAAGCTGGGCACGAGCGAGCACTATGCCGCGCATCCGGAGATGTCGGCCGCGCCAGCGGAGTAGTCCTGGGCAACGGGGCTTGCGGAACGGCCGGGCCATGTCCCGGCCGCTCTGGTTCAGGGGCGCACGGCCGGCGTCTCCATGGGCAGGCCACGCGCCCGCGACATCAGATAGAGCGCGAGCGCGACCAGTTCGGGCGAACCGTAATCATAGGCCTGGGCGCGCACGCCGTTCATGCAGTTGCGTAAGCGCCGCTCGAGCGATCCGAGCGTCTGCCATTCCAGACGGTACAGAGGATAGCCGGTCGGCTGTCCCTGCGTGATCGGCGCGCCCGCAAGGCGATTGTCGAAATTGTCGTCGTGACAGTTGGTGCAGGCGAGGTTGAGCTGCCCCTGGCGCTGCATGTAGAGCGCGCGGCCTTGCGCGACGAAAGGCTTGGCCTGCGGATCGTCGCCGGCCGTGATCGGGGCGCCACGCGATTGGTGGGCGATGAAGGCGGACAATGCGAGCAGGTGGCGGCTCTCGTAGGGCAGCGGCGTCGCCTGCTGACGATTGGCGCGACAGAGATTGATGCGCTGGTCCAGCGTGACGGGACGGCCGAGAGCCTTGTCGAAGGCGGGGTAGCGGGCTGCGACGTCTTTCATGCTGCTGCGCGCATCGCCATGACAATCCGCGCAGGCTTTGCCGACGCTGCCGAATTTCTTCGCCCAGAGCGCTTCCCCCTCGAGCACGAACAGCATCCCCGGATTGCTGGTGTCGTCATCCTGCATGGCGCGCGTGTCCGGGCCCATGAAGGAATAGCCGGACCGGCGCGCCTCTGGCGGGATGTCACCGGCGAGCAGGGCCTCGGCCGCACCGGCCAGCAGTGTCGCAATTGCTATCGCGCGCCAAGGGATCATTCAGGATCATTCGACCGTAATGACTGCCGATGCAGTCGAGGAATAGCCGTTGTCGCCGATCCATTCGAACTCGAACGTGCCGCTCTCCTTGGCGACCGTAAAGAAGGACAAATACGGGTTCGCCGAGATCGCCGGGAAGAGATCGGCGCGAAAGATCTCGGCGCCGTTGTAGCGGCAGGTGAAACTCGTGATGATGTCGCGCGGCACCAGCTTGCCGTCCGCGGTGTGGCGAAATCCCGTTTCCATGATGTGCGAGGTCAGCGTGCGGAGCTCGATGATGTCGCCGCGCCTGGCCTTGGCCGGAACGTTGATGAGGGCGGCCATCAGTTCATCTCCTCGGTACATGCGGCCAGCGTCACGACCACATCGGCGGCGACCTGCCAGAACGTATCGTCGGACAGGCGCGCGATCGCGACCACCTTCTGGGTGTCGGCGAGCCGGATCCGTGTCGAGACCCGGGCCCGGCCGGAGGAGGGGCCGAGATGAAAATTGCCGATGTTCGGTTGCGGGTTCTTCTCGTTGAAGACGTGGATGGATTTGACGTAGTCGGTCGCGGTCATCGGGCTTACAACGCTCACCGTGATGGGCACCGTGTTGCCGTTCTCGACCAGCGGCGGAATGTCGAGCTTGACCTTGCCGGTCTGAACCTGCGCTTCGCCGACGACGTCACGGATTGCGGTGTTGAGTGTTGCCGGCGTTGCTGCGAGCGGCCGCAGCGTGACGATCGGGATCGTCCCGGCGGCCGTGATGCCTCCGGCGAGGCTCAGGAAGTGTCGTCGCGTGGTCGGCATCGATCTAGTCCCGAAGCGTTGCAAGAAAAGCCACGATGTCCTCGATCTCCGCGGCCGACAGGATCGGCTTGCCGGCGAAGCTGCGTCCGACGCGGACGAGGCCATCGGCGCGATAATAGGACGGCATGATGGTGTCCGGATTGAAGCGCGAGGCATCGACCAGTCGAAGCCGCAACTGGCTCACCGACCACCGGCTCCCGGCGCCGGTGAGATCAGGCGCGAGGTCGCCCTGGAACCGGGTCTCCGGAAACGGGCCGGAATGACAGAGGATGCAGGTCGTCGCGCGCGCGAGCACCAGAGCGCGCCCGCGCGCGGCATCGCCCGGTGAGCCGGTGAGCGAGGCGGGAATACCGTCGTTGACCATTGTGTAGGGCAGAAGTTCATTCGCGTGCGCAGCGCTAGCGAAGGCGAGGCCCACGACGATGATCGCGGCAAGCGCAAATGGTGGCGAGAACGACTGCGGTCGCCACGAACTCCACTGACCTCTCCCGCTTGCGGGAGAGGTCGGCGCGGAGCGCCGGGTGAGGGCTCTTTCCTCCGGGGGAATCTTCGTTGTTGAGACACCCTCTCCCCAACCCTCCCCCGCAGGCGGGGGAGGGGGCGCACCGTGGTCGTGGCCGCGGGCTCGCTCCATCATCTCCTAACCAAACGTCTCCGCCGCGATGGTGTCAAACCAGCGCTCCGCCTCACTCGCTTCGCGCGCCCGCAATTCGCGCGGGGCATCGACCGGGCTCGTCGCCCCGCCTTCGACCTCGGCGAAGATGTCGTCTTTGGGCTGGTAGCTGCCGGCGAGCGAAAAGCCGTAAGTGGGCGCAACGATGTTGTAGCAGACGCCTGTCAGCCGCGGTGCTTGCGGTGTGCGGCCGGCGAGAAGATTGATGATGGCAGCGGCGCAGGCCTTGCCCTGCGCGCTGGCGGCCGATGCTGATTTCGGAATGGCGCCGCCGAGGCAGGCGTCGCCAATGACGTGAATGTTCCGCGCGAGTTTCGACTCGAACGTGAGAGGATCGATCGGGCACCAGCCAGTCGCATCCGCCGCGCCGGCGACCTCGGCGATATGCCCCGACCGCTGCGGCGGGATGACGTTGGCGACATCAGGGGTGTAGTTGCCGAATTCGGTGACGATGGTCATGGTCGCCGGATCGACCTCGGTGACGCGGCCGCCTTGAGACAGGCCGATCCGCTCGATCATATCGCCGTAGAGCTCTTTCCACGCCCTCTCGAACAGGCGCTGCTGGGAGAAGTTGTCCTTGGCGTCGAGGATCAGCACTTTCGAGCGCGGCTTCTTCGTTTTCAGATAATGCGCGATCAGGCTGGCGCGCTCGTAAGGCGCCGGCGGGCAACGAGAGGGATTGGCGGGGATCGCGATGGCGACCGTGCCGCCATCCGCCATCGCTTCCAGCTGCTTGCGCAGAAGCAGAGTCTGCGCGCCGGCCTTCCAGGCATGCGGCATCTTCTCCGATGCGGCCGCGTCATAGCCGGGAAGGGCTTCGAGGTGAAAGTCGATGCCGGGCGAGAGCACGAGGCGGTCATAGGGCAGCGCGACGCCGTCGGCCGTCATGACGCTGCGCCGCTCCGGCTCGATCATGGTCACGGCCTGGGCGATCAATGTGACGCCATCGGCGGCGATCTTGTCGTAACCGAATTGCTGCCCGTCGATCTCGCGCAGACCCGCAATCACCGCGTTGCTGAAAGGGCAGGAGGTGAAGACCGCATTGGGCTCGATCAGGATGATGTGCAGATCACCCCGCGCTCGCTTCAGCGCCCGGGCGCAAGCCGCACCGCCAAACCCGCCGCCGACCACGACGACACGCCCCGAGGCTTGCGCGCGCAGGATCGATGGCCGCGCCAGCGCTGCGGCTGCCGCGGTGATGCCGAGCACGGCTTTCCGCCGTGTCACCGGGCGTCCCGTCATAGGCTGTCCAGGCAAATTGCCGCGGCGTCCATGATGGGCCGCCGCGGCGTGTTTCAGGCGAAGGTGATGTTCTGGTCGCGCAGCGGAACGGACCGGATGCGCTTCCCGGTCGCGGCGAAGTACGCATTCAGCACGGCGGGCGCGGCGACGCCGATGGTCGGCTCGCCGACCCCGCCCCAGAACCCGCCGCTCGGCACCATCACGGTCTCCACTTTCGGCATCTCGTTGATGCGCATCGAATTGTAGGTGTCGAAGTTGGTCTGCTCGATCTTGCCGTCCTTGACGGTGCAGCCGCCATAGAACAGCGCGGAGAGGCCGTAGACGAAGGAGCCGGCGACCTGTCGCTCCACCTGCGCCGGATTGACGACATAGCCTGGATCGGTGGAGGCGACGATGCGATGCACCTTGATCTTGTTGGCGTCGGTCACCGAAATCTCGGCGGCTCCGGCGACATAGCTGCCATAGCCCATCACCTGGGCGATGCCGCGATGGACGCCCTGCGGTGGCGGCGTGTCCCAGCCGATCTTTTCGGCAACCGCATTGAGCACCGCAAGATGCTTGGGGTGCTTACCCATCAGCTTGCGGCGGAATTCGAGCGGGTCCTGGCCTGCGGCATGGGCAAGCTCGTCCATGAAGCATTCCGTGTAGATCGCGTTGTGATTGACGTTGACGCCGCGCCAGAAGCCGGGCGGAACGGGCGGATTGCGCATCGCATGCTCGACCAGGAGGTTCGGCACCGAATAGCCGAACGCGGCTTCGCCGGATTGGGCGACGCCCTGGAATGCCGCGGGATCCATACCGTTCTGCAACGCGTCGGGGCGAAGCGAGAACAGGATCGATTGCCCGGACAGGCGGTAGTGGAGGGCGACCAGGTTGTTGTTGGCATCGAACGCGCCGGTCATCTTGCACTGGGTGATCGGGTGATACCGGCCGTGCGCCATGTCCTCTTCGCGCGACCACAGCAGCTTGACCGGCGTGCCTGGCATCTGCTTGGCGATGACGACCGCCTGGCGGACATAGTCGGTCTGGCCACGCCGGCCGAAGCCGCCGCCGGGCATCAACTTGTGCACGTCGCACTTCTCGGCCGGCAGGCCGGACGCTTCCAGCACTGCAGCAAAAGCCGCCTCGCCGTTTTGCGTGCCGCACCAGACTTCGCATTTGTCGGCCGTGTAGAGCGCGGTGGCGTTCATCGGCTCCATCGTAGCGTGGTTCTGGTAGGGATAGGAGTAGACCGCTTCGATCTTCTTCGCCGCGCTCGCAATCGCAGCCTTCGCGTCGCCGTTCTTGTTGCCGACATAGGCCGGCTGCGAATTGTCGAGGCCCTCGGCCAGCCATTTCGCGATCGACTCGCTGGAGACCTTTGCGTTGTCGCCCTCATCCCAGACGATCGGCAGCGCGTCCAGCGCGGTCTTGGCGTGCCACCAGGTGTCGGCGACGACGGCAACGGCGGTGTCGCCGACCTTGACCACCTTCTTGACGCCTTTCATGTTCGCGATCTTGGCTTCGTCGAAGCTCTTCAGCTTGCCGCCGAACACCGGGCAGTCCTTGATCGCGGCGTTGAGCATGCCCGGCAACTTGACGTCGGCGCCGTAGATCATGGCGCCGGTGGTCTTGTCGACGGTGTCGAGCCGCTTCACGCCCTTGCCGATCAGCTTCCAGTCCTTCGGATCCTTCAGCTTGACCTCCGCGGGCGGCGTCAGCTTCGCCGCAGCTTCGGCCACCTTGCCGTAGGTCGTGGTCCGGCCCGAAGGCGTGTGGGTGATGACGCTGTTGGCGGCCTTGCATTCGGAGGCCGGCACCTTCCATGTGTCGGCGGCGGCCTGGATCAGCATCACGCGTGCGGTGGCGCCGCCCTTGCGGACATAATCCTGCGAGGAGCGGATGCCGCGGCTGCCGCCCGTGGAGAAGTCGCCCCAGACGCGCTTGCGGGCGACGCTCTGGCCGGGTGTCGGATATTCGGTCGTGACCTTGGTCCAGTCGCATTCGAGCTCCTCGGCGACGAGCTGGGCAAGCCCCGTGAGCGAGCCCTGGCCCATCTCGGAACGGGCGATGCGGATCACCACGGTGTCGTCGGGCCTGACCACGACCCAGGCCCCGATCTCGGGCGAGCCGTCGGCAGCGCGCACGACGGTGGGGCCGAACGGGAGGTCGAGGCCGATGGCGAGGCCCGCGCCGACAGCCGCGCTGCCGATGACGAAGGCGCGGCGGTTGAGCCGCGGCGAGACATGCTTGTTCATGTGGGGATTTCCTTACGCGCTGGCGATCGTGTGAATCGCTTCGCGCACCTGCTGGAAGGTGCCGCAGCGGCAGATATTGGTGATGGCCTCGTCGATGTCGGCGTCGGTCGGCTTGGGCTTTTCGTTCAACAGCGCCGCCACCGCCATGATCATGCCGCTCTGGCAGTAGCCGCATTGCGGCACGTCCTGGGCGATCCAGGCTTCCTGGACCTTGTGCAGGGAACTGCCGGATGCGAGCCCTTCGATCGTCGTGATCTTCTTGCCCTCGGCCTCGCTGACCGAGATGCCGCAGGAGCGCATCGCCACGCCGTCCATGTGGACCGTGCAGGCGCCGCATTGTGCAATGCCGCAGCCGTATTTGGTGCCGGTGAGGCCGGCATTCTCGCGGATTGCCCAGAGCAGCGGCGTATCCGGCTCGACGTCGAGGGTGAAGGTCTTTCCGTTGATTGTTAGGTCTGCCATCGCAAGTCCCCTGATTGGCCCAATCCACCGATTGAACTCAGGGACGCAATCTGTCCGGCAAATTGGAAGTGTTCAAATCAACAGTCCGCGGGTCATCGTGATGATGGGCCCGGCCGTCCGAGAATGATGGACTGGAGCGTTGTTTTGCCTCATGCCTCTGCTATCGATTCGGGGTGGCGCCTCGTGCATGGGCGCCAATCCACGGCTTGAGGCGACGTCCGGCCGTGCACGCCGGTTCCCGACCGCATCGCGGTTGGCGGGGCGGCGACAGTTTGTCCGTTTTGCCGGGGTGCAAGACGCGGGCGCTTTGGTACACTGCACCGACGCAAGAGGAGTTCCATGAACGTGCCGAGTCCCTGCAACGTGCTGATGCTCTACCCGCTGTTCTCGGCGGAGTCCTTCTGGACCTTCGGCGAATCCTGCAAAGTGCTAGGGGTCAAGCGCCCGGCCGCCCCCTTGGGCCTGATCACCGTCGCCGCAATGTTGCCCAAGAGCTGGACGGTCCGGCTGATCGATTGCAACACGGCGCCCTTCGGCGAGGAGGATCTCGCCTGGGCGGACGTCGTCTTCACCGGCGGGATGATGCCGCAGCAGGCCGACACGCTGCGCCTGATCGAGCTGTGCCGCGCCGCCGGCAAGCCGGTCGTGGTCGGCGGTCCGGATCCGACCTCGAGCCCCCACCTCTACGAGCGGGCCGACTTCAGGGTGCTCGGCGAGGCCGAAAGCGTGATCGACGACTTCATCGCGGCCTGGGAGAGCGGCGCCCGCTCGGGCACCTTCACGGCGCCGAAGTTCCAGGCCGACGTCACCAAGACGCCGGTGCCGCGCTTCGACCTGCTCAAGTTCGAGGACTATCTCTATCTCGGGGTCCAGTATTCGCGCGGCTGTCCGTTCACCTGCGAGTTCTGCGACATCATCGAGCTCTATGGCCGCGTGCCCAGGACCAAGACGATCGAGCAGATGTTCGTCGAGCTCGAGACGCTCTACCAGATGGGCTATCGCGGCCATCTCGACTTCGTCGACGACAATTTCATCGGCAACAAGAAGTCGCTGCGGCAGTTTCTGCCCAAGCTTGCAGAATGGCAGCGCACGCACGGCTATCCCTTCGAATTCTCCACCGAGGCCTCGGTCAATCTCGCGGACGATCCGGAACTGCTGGAGCTGATGGGCGCGGCCAATTTCTTCGGCATCTTCGTCGGCATCGAAAGCCCGGATCCGGCGACGCTGGTGGCGATGCGCAAGAAGCAGAACACGCGGCGCAACATCGCCGAGAGCATCCACAAGATCTACGCCGCCGGCATGCTAGTCACCGCGGGCTTCATCGTCGGCTTCGACAACGAGAAGGTCTCGATGGCGGAGGCCATGATCGAGTTCATCGAGGAGGCGGCGATCCCCGTCGCCATGGTCGGCCTGCTCTATGCCTTGCCGAACACGCAGCTCACGCGCCGCCTGGAGCGCGAAGGCCGGCTGCATCAGGGCCACGACGTGGCGCCGACGATCGGCGCCGATCAGTGCACCGCCGGCATCAACTTCGATCCGGTCCGCCCGCTACGCGACATCCTGACGGACTACAAGCGGGTGCTGGAGCACGTCTACAGCCCGGCGGCCTATGCAGCACGCGTCGATCGCCTGATGACGCTGCTCGACCGTTCCAGGCAGCGTTCCGAACTCGCCGAAGGAGACATCCGCTCCAAGCTCGGGGCCATGGAGACGGTGCACAAGGTGGTCTCCGCCCTTCCCGAGGCGCGGGGTCCGCTGTGGCAGACCTTCATGAACTGCGCCAAGCGCGACACCTCGTCCGCACGCATTGCCGTGCAGATGATCGCCGCCTATGCGCATCTCGGACCGTACTCGCGCAAGGTCATCGCGGCCATCGATCAGCGCCTCATCGCGCTCGACAACGAGACCATCACGCCAGCTGTCGGCGTGACGGCGGCCTGAGAGGTTACTTCACCGCCAGGCGCAGGAAGCTCATCACGCTGCCGAGCGCGGCAAAGCCCGCGCCGAGCGCCAGCGCCAAGGTCGCGCCCTCGTGACCCGCGAGCGCGAAGCAGGCGGCGGCGAGCGCGGCTCCCGTCGTCTGCCCTGTCAGCCGCGCCGTGGCTACGATGCCGGAGGCGCTGCCGCTGCGGTGCGGCGGCGCGCTCGACATCACCGCCTTCATGTTCGGCGCCTGGAAGAAGCCGAACCCCATGCCGCAGATCACCATCCGCCAGATGATGTCGGGGATCGCAGGATTGGCGGGGAGCGTCGCCAGCAGCGCCATGCCGAGGCCGAGCAGCACGAGCCCGATGCCGCCGAGCAGGCCGACCGCGTGGCGGTCGGACAGGCGCCCGGCGATCGGCGCCATGATGCCGACCACCAGCGGCCATGGCGTCATGAAAAAACCGGTCTCGACCTGCGAGCGTCCGAGCACGCCCTCGAAGTAGAACGGCAGCGAGACGAAAGCGAGGCCCTGCACGGCGAAGGCGCAAAGCGCCGTCGCTGCCGATAGCGCGAACATCGGCCTCGCGAACAGGTCGATCGGCAGCATCGGCGCGGGATGACCGGCGTGGCGGCGCATCAGCACGAAGCCGAGCGCGAGCGCCGAGATCAATTCGAAGCCCACGACGACCGGCGACAAGTTGTGCGCGGCGCTGCCGATGGCGGTGATGAACAGGCCGAGGCAGGCGGATGCCAGGATGGCGCCGGGAAAGTCGAAGCCGTGATCGGCGCGCGGCGTCTTCGGCAGCATGGCAAAGCCGATGCCGATCGCGAGGAGCCCGAATGGAATGTTGACGGCGAAGAGCCACGGCCATGGTCCGAAGGCGAGGATGGCGGAGGCGATCGAGGGGCCGATGGTGAAGGCGGTCGCGACCACCAGCGCGTTGTGGCCGAAGCCACGGCCCTGCATCCGGCCCGGATAGACGTAGCGCAACAGCGCGGTGTTGACGCTCATGATGCCGCTCGCGCCCAGCCCCTGCAGCGTGCGCGCCACCAGCAGGCTGTCGAGCGACCACGCCACCGCGCAGAACAGCGAGGCGATCGTGAACAGGATCAGGCCGCCGAGATAGATGCGCTGGTGCCCCACGATCTCGCCGAGCGCGCCCAGCGGCAGCAGGGTTGCCACCAGCGCGATCTGGTAGACGTTGACGACCCAGACCGACTGCTCCGGGCTGACACGAAGATCCGCGGCAATGGCGGGCAGCGCGATGTTGGCGATCGCGGTGTCGAGCGAGGCCATCGCCAGCGCGGTGAAGATCGCAGCGATGGCCCAGCGCCGCTGCGCGGTGGGAAGGCCGTCGGACACAGGCTGGTCCGACTCGCGCGCGGCCGAGGGTAACGTGACTGTCATTGCGTTGGCGCGTCGCTCCGGCGGCGTGGGTCATGCGCCGTGTACTACGGCTTGGCGGCCGGCCACAGGCTCATGCGTGCATGCTGACCATGCGCAAGCTGCTGGATGCGGCGCGGATAGAGCACGGGTCGCGACGATCGAATCCAAATTCGAAAAACAACCCCATGCACAGTAGAAGGGCCGTTGATCGGAAAGGGATTTTTCGAGACGCGCGGTCATGACCTTCCCGGCCGCGATCGAGTTGACCCGTCGGGCAAAACACCGGGAGGATGTCGGGGGGCAGCGGGCCCCGGCAGGCCGCATTCTCGTCGACTACGCGCTTGTCTTCCCGAAGCCGACGTTGAGGCAGATCAACACTCCCCTCGCGGGAGGCCGGACCTTTCCAACCGCGCAGCGATTGAAAGGGCCGCCGACATGCAGATTCTGCTCAGCGAAATCCGCAATACCCCCTTGCTCTGGATGTTGGCCTTCGTGCCCATCGTGCTGGTGGCCGCGGCCTTGGTCCCGCATTCCCACACGTTGTTGTTCGTGCTGGCGGTGCTCGCCATCGTGCCGCTGGCGGCGCTGCTCAGCCATGCCACGGAAGCCGTCGCGGCGAAGACCGGCGATGCCGTGGGAGGGCTGCTCAATGCAACGCTCGGTAATCTGACCGAACTGATCATTGCCATCACGGCCCTGCGGGCCGGGCAGTACATGCTGGTGAAGGCCTCGATCGCGGGCGCGATCGTCACCAACGCGATGTTCATGCTGGGCGCCTGCCTGCTGCTCGGCGGCCTGCGCTATCACGTGCAGGAATACAACCGCGCCGGTGCGCGGCTTTCGTCCGGCCTGCTGCTGATGGCGACCGTCGCGTTGCTTGCGCCTTCGGCGGTGGCCGATCTCGACCACCTGCCGCCGGGCGGGGGCGTCCTCAACACGCTCAGCCTCGGCATTTCGGTCCTGCTGATCCTCGCATACGGGCTCGGCCTGTTGTTCTCGCTGCGAACGCACAAGGAATTCTTCGCGAGCGCCGGTCACGGCGACGACAAGGAGGCGCACTGGCCGATCGGGACAGCCGTCGGCACGCTGCTGGTCGTCACCGTGCTGGTTGCGCTGGTCAGCGAAATCTTCGTGGAATCGGTGCAGAAGGCCGCGGAAACCTTCGGAATGAGCCCGGCTTTCGTCGGCTTCATCGTCGTCTCGCTGGTTGGCGCCGCCGCCGAATTCGCGGTGGCCTTCGCCGCGGCGCGCAAGGACCGGCTCGACATGGCCGTCAGCATCGCGCTCGGCAGCGCTTCGCAGATCGCGCTGTTCGTCGCGCCCGCCCTGGTGCTGCTCAGCTACGTCGTGGGGCCGAAGCCGATGGACCTGCAGTTCTGGCCGGGCGCCGTCACCATGATGATGATCGCAACGGTGACATCGGCTTTCATCACGGCCAGTGGACGCTCGGCCTGGTTCGTCGGCGTGCTGATGATCTTCATCTATGCGGTGTTCGCACTGACGCTCTACGTCGTCCCGCCGGCTGGCAAAGGATGAATTCCCAGACCTCAGTGCACGAGTGTCACCAACTCATAGCCGACGACAGCGGCGCCGAGGCAGCGCCGCCAGGGATTCACCCCGCGGAGAATCTCGTCAGCCCCCCAGAGGATGAGGCCGGCTTTCAGGACGATCGTCAGGGCCATGCTGACCTTTCCTGCGGAAGGCCAGATCCAAAGCAGAACGCCCGCAACGATAACGATCCAGAGAAGAGGATTCGGCCATTGCGCGATGGTGACGGACCCTGTTTCGCGGCTCCTGAAGAACCAGTCGAAGAACCCTCCCGCCATCGCCGGGCCCGATCAGAGCTCGACCTCGCCTTCTTCGCGACCCTTCCAATAGGTCACGCGTTTGGCTTTGATCTTGATCAGGACGATGCCCGGCGTGTCGATGCCCTTGTCGAACCACTTGTCCAGATCGCTGGTCCAATGCCGCTGGAACGCGGCCTTGTCGCGGATCAGCTCGGCAGTCCCTTCAACGGCCACATAGATTCCCTCCGAGAGAAGGCCCGCTTCCGATGAAAATCCGAGGGCTACTTTCGGATTCCGTTGAATATCCGACACCGTCCGCGCTTGTTCGTATGTGAAATAATACGACGTGCCGTCGTAGGCGACGTCGCCGTTGTTGCTCATGGGACGATTGGCGATTTCGCCGTTTTCGGTGTGGGTCGAGAGAATGGCGATGTCGATGCCGGCCATCTCCTTGGCGATGTCAGCGAGCGAGGTCTTGGGCATGAACTTTCCTTTCCTGAGCGGGAGCAACGACGGGACGAGATCCGTGTTCCCCAAATAACAGAGCCAGTGTCGCTCGCGTTTTGCGTCTGGCAGTCGCTGCCAGGGTGATTTGCCCGACCAAGACGAGTAGTGGTAACAAAATCAGCGACAAGCAGAACACAAGGCGCGAGCGATGGTCTGGGATCCGCAGCAATATCTGAAGTTCTCCGGCCATCGGATGCGGCCTGCGGTCGACCTGTTGATGCGGATCCCGGATCTGGCGCCGCGCGAGATCGCCGACCTCGGCGCAGGCGCCGGCAACGTGACGAAGCTGATTAGGGAGCGCTGGCCGCAAGCCGCCGTGACCGGCGTCGAGGGCTCGGCCGAGATGGTTGCGGCGGGCCGAAAGGCGGCGCCTGACGTGGAATGGTCACATGAGGATCTCGGCCGTTGGCGTCCCGCGAAGCCATATGATCTGATCTATTCCAATGCCGCGCTGCACTGGTTGCCCGATCACGCCGCCTTGTTTCCGTCCCTGATGGAGAAGGTGCATCCCGGCGGCGTGCTTGCGGTGCAGATGCCGCGCAACTTCACCGCGCCTTCGCATCTGCTGATCGGCGAGACCGCGCTCGACGGTCCGTGGCGGTCCAAGGTCGCCCATCTCGTCACTCCGCCGCCGGTCGAGGGGCCGGCCTTCTATCACGATCTCCTGGCGCCGATGTCGGCCAGCATCAACATCTGGGAGACCGAATATCTGCAGGTGCTGGAAGGCGAGAACCCCGTGAAGGAATGGACCAAGGGCACCTGGCTGACGCGCTACCTCGACATTCTGGATGGCGATGAGAAGGCCGCGTTCGAAGCCGCCTATGGAGCGCGGGTCGCGAAGGCCTATCCGAGGAATGCGGCGGGGCAGACGCTGTTCCCGTTCCGGCGCCTGTTCATGGTCGCCCAGCGCAAAGGCTGATGGCCCTGCCGCAATGCGGCATAACACTCGGCCCGTCGGACACGCGCGGACGTCGGGTTGCGCAGACGGCGCTCGCCAAGTTAGCTTGTCCGTGAGGGCGCAGGGGGCGTCAAGAAGAACTGACGGCTGCGGCCCAATCAGAACAACAGCAACGGTCGGGGTGATCGCACGCCCGGCCGTTGCGCTGCACAGATCCAATCCGGGGGGACCAAGTTGTTGCGCGCACTGAATCTTTTTCTCGATCATCTCGAGGAGTGGCTGATCGCGACGATGATCGCGGCTGCAACGTCGCTCATCTTCGTCGCCGTGCTGCACCGCTACGGCGCCGGGCTGTCGATCGACATCGCAAAATGGGCGGACGCCCGCAACCTGACCTTCCTTGCCGTTCCCGCGCGCGCGGCGTTCACCTGGCTTGCCGCGCTCGACCTGTCCTGGGCGCAGGAGCTCTGCATCTACATGTTCATCTGGATGGCGAAGTTCGGCGCCGCCTACGGTGTGCGGACAGGTATCCATGTCGGCGTCGACGTGCTCGTCAACCTTCTGCCCGGTGGATCGCGCCGGCGCGTCATCACCTTCGGCCTGTTGTGCGGTGCTCTTTTCACCGCCATCGTGGGGTATTTCGGCGCCGCCTTCGTCAGCCACATGTGGCAGAGCGGCCAGCAGTCCAACGATCTGGAAGCGCCGATGTGGATGGTCTATCTCACCATCCCCCTCGGCTCCGCCTTGATGTGCTTCCGTTTCCTCCAGGTCGCCTGGTCGTTCTACCGCACCGGCGAGCTGCCGCATCACGACATGGCCGGCGTCGAGGGCGTCGAGGCGGACCCGGTGCATCCCGCGCCGGTCACGCGCAGCCAGGTGGTCCGGGACGAGCGCAGCCCGCTCGGCTGGATCCTGATGCTGGTGCCGGTCCTGATCGTCGCCTTGTGCTTCGCTCATGCAGCCCATGTCATCACGCTGCCGCAGGGCCTGCGCGTCTTCATCGTGTTCGCGCTTCTGCTTTCCTTGATGCTCACGGGCATGCCGATCTCGATTGCGCTCGGTCTGACCGTGCTCAGCTTCATGTTCGCGCTGACCGACGTGCGGACGGAGTCGGTCGCGCTGAAGCTGTTCACCGGCATCGAGAATTTCGAGATCATGGCGATCCCGTTCTTCATCCTCGCCGGCAACTTCCTCACTCACGGCGGCGTTGCGCGGCGGATGATCGCATTCGCGACCTCGCTGGTCGGGCACTGGTACGGCGGCCTCGCGCTGTCGGGCGTGGTCGCCTGCGCGCTGTTCGCGGCGATCTCCGGCTCCTCGCCGGCGACCGTGGTGGCGATCGGCTCGGTGATCCTGCCTGCGATGGTGGCTCAGGGCTTTCCGAAGCGGTTCGGTGCGGGCGTGATCACGACGTCGGGCTCGCTCGGCATTCTCATTCCGCCGTCGATCCCGATGGTGCTCTACGCCGTGTCCACCAACAGCTCGGTCGGCAAGCTCTTCATCGCCGGCATCGTGCCCGGGCTTGCGCTCGCCTCGCTGCTCGGCGCGACGACATTCTATCGGGCCTGGCGCAACGACTATCCGAGGATGCCGAAGGCGACCTTGCGCGAACGTCTCGACGCGTTTCGCAAGTCGATCTGGGGCATCCTCTTGATCGTGCTCGTGATCGGCGGCATCTACAGCGGCCTGTTCACGCCGACCGAGGCCGCCGCCGTCAGCGCGGTCTACGCCTTCATCGTCGCGGTGTTCATCTACAAGGATCTGAGGCTGCGCGACGTGCCACGGGTGCTGCTGTCGTCGGCCAATCTGTCGGCGATGCTGCTCTACATCATCACCAACGCCGTGCTGTTCTCGTTCCTGATGACCTACGAGAACGTGCCGCAGGCGCTGGCGCAGTGGATGATCGACCAGGGCCTGGGCTGGATCGGCTTCCTGCTTCTCGTCAACCTGCTGCTGCTGCTGGCCGGCAACGTGATGGAGCCGTCCTCGATCATCCTGATCATGGCGCCGATCCTGTTTCCAGTCGCGGTCAAGCTCGGCATCGACCCGATCCATTTCGGCATCCTGATGACGGTCAACATGGAGGTCGGGCTGTGCCATCCGCCGGTCGGCCTCAACCTCTACGTCGCCTCCGGCATCGCCAAGATGGGGATCACCGAGCTCACGGTCGCAGTGTGGCCGTGGCTGCTGACGATGCTGGGCTTCCTGGTGGTGGTGACGTACTGGCCGGGCCTGTCGCTGTGGCTGCCAAGGCTGCTCGGGATGTAGCTGGGCGCGCGGAAACGCCAGAGAGGGTGGTTAACGCGCGGTAAATCCGTGCGTTCAAATGCTGCATTCGCACGGGCAACGCGTTTTACGGATATGCGGTACGAACGTGCCAGCGGGATGGGCTGGCATGTTTTTCAACAGAATGGAGTCCGGACCGGCGTCGATTTCGGACGCCGTCCATTTGGAAGTCATCACGGGCCTTCATGGCACGATGATGCCCACCATTCTCGCGGCCGCCTGTCAGATGATGGTCGGCGCCATTACGACCTACGAGACCGGCGACATGGTCACGGCAGCCCTCACGGTCGCCGGTGTCGTGGTGGCGGCTGTCCGCCTGGTTGAGATCTTTGCCTTCCGCCGCCGCCTCGCGGCTCCGCCACCTCTCGGCCGGACCGAGGCCGCGCACTGGGAACGGCGCTACATTGCCGGCACCGTCGTAACGGCCCTCGTGCTCGGCGTGTTCGCCGCGCGCAGCATCATGTTGGGCGATGCACTCTGCTCGGTGATGGCGATCGGCATCGGATTCGGCTTCGGCGCCGGCGTGGTGGCGCGGCTGGCGCTGCGCCCCGCCGCGGCGTTGCTCGATCTCATCGCGATCGCCGCGCCCACCGCGATCGTCACCTTCATGCAGCCCGATCTGCGCCATGCCGGGCTCGGGCTCCTCATTCTGATGTACGTGGTCGCGAGCTTCGAGATGGTGCGCCTCAGCTTCAACGCCTCGATCAGCCAGATCACGCTGAAGCGGCAGTTCGAGCAGTTGTCGCGCATCGACCCGATGACCGGCCTGTCCAACCGCTCCGTGCTGGCGACGGATTTGCCCGCCATGCTCGCGGCCGGGATGGTTGCCGTCCATACGCTCGATCTCGACCGCTTCAAGGAAGCCAACGATCGGTTCGGCCATCCCGCCGGCGATGCGCTGCTGAAGCAGGTCGCCGGGCGGCTCGAGGCGCTGGCCGCGCCTGACGACCTCGTGATCCGCATGGGCGGCGACGAGTTCGTCCTGGTGCAGCGCTCCGCGTCCGACGCGGAGGCGATGGCACGGCGGATCGTGCAATCGATCGGCACGCCATACGAGGTCGACGGACAGGTGATCGATCTCGGGGCGAGCGTCGGCGTTGCCGTCGCACCGGGCGACGGCCGAACCGCAGAGGTGCTGTTGTCGCGCTCGGACAAGGCGCTCTATCGGGCCAAGCAGAATCGTGGCGGCCATGTGCTGGCCAGCGAGTTGCGAGTGGCAGACAACGCCACGGCATCGCGCCAAGCCGTTGAAGGCGTAGCTGCCTAGCGGCATCTCGCTCTATTTCCTTCGGCTCCGCCAATGGCAATCGACCGCAAGATGCGGTTAGATGCCGTGCACCAGGCCGGGAGGAGCAACATGACGGAATCCAGCAGCGATCCGAAGGACGCATCGCCGTCCGTCATCGCCCAGCACGAGGCCATGCTCGACGCATTGCCGTTTTCCGATACACGGGATTTCGACGACGCCGCGCGCGGCTTTCTCGGCACGATCGAGAATGCGGCGATCACGAATCCGCAAGGCCGGACGGTCTGGAGCCTCGAGCCCTATGGCTTCCTATCCGCCGAGCAGGCACCGCACACGGTCAATCCGAGCCTGTGGCGGCAGTCGCGCCTCAACATGCAGCACGGCCTGTTCGAGGTCGTGCCCGGCGTGTACCAGGTGCGCGGGCTCGACATCGCCAACATGACGCTGATCGAGGGCGACACCGGTGTCATCGTCGTCGACACCCTGACCTCGATCGAAGGTGCCCGCGCCGCGCTCGATCTCTACTTCGAGCATCGCGGCATCCGGCCGGTCGCGGCGATCATTTTCACCCATACCCATACCGACCATTGGGGCGGCGCGCGCGGCGTGCTGGAGGAGGATGCGCTGGCAACGGGCCGCGTTCCCATCATCGCGCCGAACCTGTTCATGGAGCACGCCGTCTCCGAGAACATCATCGCAGGACCTGCGATGCTGCGCCGGGCGCAGTACCAGTTCGGGCCGCTCCTCGCGAAGGGTGTGCGCGGGCAGGTCGATTGCGGGCTCGGCAAGTCGATGGCGGCAGGATCGGTCGCACTGCTGCGCCCCACCGATCTGATCATGACGACCGGCGACAGGCGCGTGATCGACGGCGTCGCGTTCGAATTCCAGATGGCGCCCAACAGCGAAGCGCCGGCGGAGATGCACTTCTTCGTCCCGCGCTACAAGCTGTTGAATCTCGCCGAGAACTGCACGCACAATTTCCACAATCTGCTGCCGTTCCGCGGCGCCGACGTCCGCGACGCCCTGGCGTGGTCGAAGTATCTCGGCGAAGCCTTGCGGCTCTGGGACGGCAAGGCCGAGGCGATGTGCGGCCAGCACCATTGGCCGGTGTGGGGACCTGAGCGCATCGGCACGATGATCCGGCAGCAGCGCGACCTCTACAAGTTCGCGCATGACCAGACCGTGCGGCTGATGAACCACGGCCTCACCGCCGCCGAGATCGCCGAGACGATCCGGCTGCCGAGCAGCCTGGAGGGCGCCTGGCACGGCCGCGGCTATTACGGACATATCCGGCACAATGTGAAGGCGATCTACCAGAAATATCTCGGCTGGTACGACGCCAATCCGGTCAATCTCGATCCGCTGCCGCCGGTGGAATCGGGGAGGAAGTACGTGGAGTATATGGGCGGCGCCGAAGCGATCCTCGCGCGTGCGCGGTCGGATTTCGGCAGGGGAGAGTTTCGCTTCGTCGCCCAGGTGCTCGGCCATCTCGTCTTTGCCGAGCCGGATAATACGGCGGCGCGCGCACTCTTGGCCGATACGCTGGAGCAACTCGGCTACGTCGCCGAGAGCGCGACCTGGCGCAACGCCTATCTGTTCGGCGCACAGGAGTTGCGCCAGGGCATGCCGAAGGTGCCGGCCCGTCCGCCGATGCCGCGCGAGACGCTCGCGGCGCTACGCACGGAGCAGCTTTGGGACGTGCTCGGCATCCGCCTCAACGGGCCGAAGGCGGAGGGCAAGCATATCGTCCTCAACTGGCGCTTTTCCGATACCGGCGAGACGTTCGTGCTCAACCTGGAGAATTGCGCGCTCACTTACAGCGAGGGCGCGCAGGCGGAAGGCGCCGATGCCAGCTTCACGCTGGCGCGGTCGACGCTCGACGAGGTGATTGCCAAGCTGACGAGCTTCCCGGAGGCGGTCGCGGCCGGCAAGATCGAGCTGTCGGGCAACCCGATGAAGCTCGCCGAACTGATGGGACTGATGGACGAATTTCCGCGGATGTTCGAGATCGTCGAGCCGAAGCGGGCGGCGGTGAGGTAGGCGAGGTTGGCTCTTTCCTTCTCCCCTTGTGGGAGAAGTTGGCATAGGCGGCCTTGGCCGCCGTTCACTTAGAACGCCGATCCCGTTGGATCGGCTATGGCGCCTGATGAGGGGTCTTCTCCACCGAGAAAGTTTGAATGCGGAGGCAACCCCTCACCCCAGCAAGTATGCGACCTCGTTCTTGAGCCCTCTCCCACAAGGGGAGAGGGCGTTTGGATTGCCAGCCGCGGTGCGGCGGCGTGAATTACTCCGCGCTGCTCACGAGCTTGATCCGCGGCGCCTGTCGCTCGGCGAGGTTGCGATAGGCGGCGAGATAGTCGAGCGCCATGCGGCGCGCGGTGAAGCGTGTCTCGAACTGCTTGCGGATCGCGGTGCGGTCGAGTTGCGGAAGGCGGTTGACCACGCCCGCGGCGCTGATGATGTCCTCGACGACGAAGCCAGTCAGTCCTTCATCGATGATTTCAGGCACCGAGCCGCGGTTGAAGGCGACCACCGGCGTTCCGCACGCCATGGCCTCGATCATGACGAGGCCGAACGGCTCCGGCCAGTCAATCGGCAGCAACAGTCCGAGCGCGCCGCTCAGGAAGTCCGACTTTTCGTGATCGCCGATCTCGCCGATGAACTCGACCAGCGGATTGTTTTCGATCATCGGGCGGATCAACTCGTCGTAATAATCCTGGTCCGCGCGATCGACCTTGGCCGCGATCTTCAGCGGAATGCCGCAATGGGCCGCAATCTTGATGGCGCGGTCGACGCCCTTTTCCGGCGCGATGCGGCCGAGCACGGCGAGGTATTCCTGCTTTGCGGGCTTCGGCGTCAGCAGGTTCTCGGGCAGGCCGTGATGGATCGTCGTCACCCAGCTCGCCTGCGGCACCGGCCGCCGCTGCGCATTGGAGATCGAGATGACCGGCATCTTGGAGAAGGTGTTGAAGACCGGCTGATGCTCCGGCAGATCGAGCCGGCCGTGCAGCGTGGTCGCGAAGGGCGTCGGCTGCCGATGGAACAGTGACCACGGATAATAGTCGAGATGGAAGTGCAGGAAGTCGAACTCTTCGTCGTCACATTTCTGCCGTACGCGCTCCAGAAGCACCATGTGCAGCGCATTGGGGTCACGTACGGAACCGTCGAGACGGAGCGCCCTCGGCCACAATGCATCCAGCTTTGCCGACGTCTGCGAGTCGCCGCTGGCGAACAGCGTCACGTCATGCCCGAGAGCCACCAGCTCTTCCGTCAACCAATGCACCACCCGCTCGGTGCCGCCATACAGCTTGGGTGGAACAGCCTCCGTCAACGGAGCTACCTGCGCGATGCGCATCTCACCATCTCCTCTGCGATCCTGGAGTTAAAGCCCCCGCCGTGTCGTGGCACCGGCATGCCAGACTGGGAACGTTCTCGCATTTGCGAAGTTCCTTCCCTCGATCGTTACTTCTTCGACACACTGCAGTGTGGCCCCGATGATGCCATCAGCTCCTCTCACATCGTCCGCATCTGCATGTCGTGATCGCCTGGCCCGGGAACCGGGGCGAACGGTCGATGTTCAGTCGATCGGTATCAAAATGAAAATCAACATAACGGGGCGATAGTCATATGGATCACCTTTCCGGATACGCGCGCAGGCCATTTGCTTTCGTCCTGCGCTATCTTCGGATGCGAATGGCGTCGCATCTGGTGATCCTCGCTGCGGTGGTCGGAGCGGTTGCCTGCTCAGTAGGCACACAGTACGGGGTCAAATCCCTGGTCGACGCCTTGTCGGCAGGACCATCGCAGGGCGGCGGCGTATGGCTGGCATTCATCCTGCTCATGTCGCTGATCGCCGCCGACAACTTTTTGTGGCGGGTCGCGAGCTGGACGGCGAGCTTCACCTTCGTCCGGGTCACGGGTGATTTACGCCGTGACATATTTCGTCATCTGACCGGGCACGCGCCGAGCTACTTCTCGGACCGGATGCCGGGGATGCTGACGAGCCGCATCACGGCAACCTCGAACGCGGTGTTCACGGTCGAGAACATGTTCGTCTGGAACGTGCTTCCGCCCTGCATCGCCACGGTTGCGGCGATCGCGCTGATCGGAACCGTCAGTCCCTACATGGCGCTCGGCCTGATCGTGATTGCCGGCGGCATGGTGCTGGTGATGTTTCATCTCGCCGCCGCCGGCAAGCCGCTGCATGACGATTTCGCCGACAAGGCCGCCGCAGTCGACGGCGAGATGATCGACGTCATCAGCAACATGCCGCTGGTGCGCGCATTCTGCGGCATCGGCCACGAGCATGAGCGGTTCGACGCCACTGTCAACCGCGAGCTGACCGCGCGAAGCCGCAGCCTGCGCTATCTCGAAAAGCTGCGGCTGCTGCATGCCGTCGTGACCGTGCTCTTGACCATCGCGCTGATGGCCTGGGCCATCACCCTGTGGCAAACGGGGAGCGCGACCACCGGCGACGTCGTGCTGGTCTGCACCCTCGGCATCTCCATCCTGAGCGCGACGCGCGATCTCGCAGTGGCGCTGGTCGACGTCACCCAGCACGTCGCGCGCCTGACCGAGGCGATCGCCACGCTGCTGGTCCCGCACGAGCTGCGCGACCATCCCGAGGCGGAACCGCTGGTCAAGAGCGGTGCGGCCATCGCGTTCAACAACGTCACCTTCGGCTATCCCGGCGGCGACAAGATCTTCGAACGCTTCAGCCTGCGACTGCAGCCGGGACAGCGCGTCGGCCTGGTCGGCCAGTCCGGTGGCGGCAAGTCGACGCTGTTCACGTTGTTGCAGCGCTTCTACGACGTCGACGAGGGCAACGTCACCATCGACGGCCAGGATATCTCGAAGGTGACGCAGCTGAGCCTGCGCGAGGCGATCTCCGTCGTGCCGCAGGACATCTCCCTGTTCCATCGCTCCATTCGCGAGAATATCCGCTATGGTCGGCCGAATGCCACCGACGACGAGGTGCTGAGGGCGGCAATCGCTGCGCGCTGCGACTTCGTCGAGAGCCTGCCCGAGGGCCTCGACACCATGGTCGGCGACCGTGGGGTCAAGATGTCGGGCGGCCAGCGTCAGCGCATCGCCATCGCGCGCGCGTTTCTCAAGGATGCGCCGATCCTGCTGCTGGACGAGGCGACTGCCGCGCTCGACAGCGAATCCGAGGAGGCGATCCGCGAGGCTCTGTCGCGGCTGATGCGCGGGCGCACCGTGATCGCGATCGCCCATCGCTTGGCGACACTGCGGAATTTCGACCGCGTGGTGGTGTTGAGGCATGGCAAGATCATCGAGGACGGCTCGCCCGAGCGTCTGATGCAGGGCCAAGGGCCGTATCGCGAGCTGGTCACGCAGGAAATCAGCCGGCTCGCGCAAGCCGCCGCGTAAACCAACAGTCGCGTTCTCGAGTCGGTCGCGTTTCGATCCAAGCGCAGGGGAGCAGCTCATGTCGGCCGAAGCCGTAACCCAATTCGTTTCCGTGACCCGAACCTCGGAGCAGGTCGCGGAACAGCCTTTCTACATTCCGATGACCGGGCCGTCGGCGCGCCCGCGGCGTTCGCTCAAGCATGACGACACGTTCATCGTGCTCGACAGTCATGGCGACATTGGCGCGTCCGCCGGCGGGCCGGACGGCCTGTTCCATCACGATACGCGCTACCTTGCACGGCTCGAGCTCGTGCTCGACGATCTTCAGCCGCTGCTGCTCGGCTCGAACCTGCGCGACGACAATTCGGCGTTGACCGTGGATCTCACCAATCCCGACATCTACCGGCAGGGCAGCCTCGTGCTGCAGAAGGACCTGCTGCACATCGTCCGCACGATCTTCCTGTGGCGCGGCACGGCCTATCAGCGCATCGGCGTGCAGAACCATGGCGAGCGGCGCAGCAGCTTCGAGCTGACGCTGCTGTTCGGCAACGATTTCGCCGATCTGTTCGAGGTCCGTGGCGAGCGGCGGCAACGCCGTGGCGTCGGAACCGGCCGGCTGCTCGGGCCGACCGACGTGCTGTTCGAATATCGCGGCCTCGACGACGCCGAGCGTACCACCGGACTGCATTTCGATCCGCGTCCGACGCGGCTCTCGGTCAATGCCGCCACCTGGGAGCTCGACCTGGAGCCGCACCAGGCCAAATCGCTGTTCGTGGCCGTGTCCTGCAACCGCCCGCTGACGGAAAAGCCCGTGCGGTTCTTCCCGGGCCTGCTGGCGCACCGCCGCGAGATGCGGCAGTCGACCATGGGCGCGGCCAGCATCGAGACCTCCAACAACATCTTCAACGAGGTGCTGTGCCAGGCCATGGCCGACCTCAACATGCTGATGACGGAGACGCCGCAGGGGCGTTATCCCTATGCCGGCATTCCCTGGTACTCGACGACGTTCGGCCGCGACGGCCTCATCACCGCGCTCCAGATGCTCTGGGTCGACCCGCGCATCGCCAAGGGCGTGCTGCGCCGGCTCGCGCATTTCCAGGCAACGGCCGTCGATCCGCTCGCGGACGCCGCGCCCGGCAAGATCCTGCACGAGATGCGCGGCGGCGAGATGGCGGCGCTCGGAGAGGTGCCGTTTGCGCATTATTACGGCAGCGTCGATTCGACCGCGCTGTTCGTGCTGCTGGCGGGAAGCTATTTCGAGCGCACCGGCGATGAGGCCACGCTGATTGAGCTGTGGCCGGCGATCGAGGCAGGGCTGGCCTGGATCGACGGCCCCGGCGATCCCGACCAGGACGGCTTCGTCGAATACCAGCGTGCGACCGAGAAGGGTCTCGCCAACCAGGGCTGGAAGGATTCCTACGATGCGATCTTCCATGCCGACGGCCAGCTTGCCGAGGGCAATATCGCGCTCGCGGAAGTGCAGGGCTACGTCTTTGCCGCCAAGCAGTTCGCCGCGCGTTGCGCGCTGCGGCTCGGCAAGCCGGACCGCGCGCGCAAGCTCGAGGCCGAAGCCATGGCGCTCGCCGAGCGTTTCGAGCAGGCGTTCTGGTGCGAGGAACTCGGCACCTATGCGCTCGCGCTCGACGGCAAGAAGCGGCCCTGCAAGGTCAGGACGTCGAATGCCGGGCAGGTGCTGTTCAGCGGCATGATCCGCGAGGACCGCGCCGGCCGCGTCGCCGCCGAGTTGATGGGGCCGCATTTCTTCTCGGGCTGGGGCATCCGTACCGTTGCGCAGGGCGAGGTGCGTTACAATCCGATGTCCTATCATGACGGCTCGATCTGGCCGCACGACAACGCGCTGATCGCGCTGGGCCTCGCGCGCTACGGCCTCAAGCATTCGGTAGCGCAAGTGTTCAGGGGGCTGTTCGACGCCGCGACCTATATGGACCTGCGTCGGCTGCCGGAATTGTTCTGTGGCTTCCGGCGCGAGAAGCGGCGCGGCCCCACGCTCTATCCGGTCGCCTGCGCGCCGCAGGCCTGGGCCAGCGCGACGCCGTTCACGCTGCTGGAAGCGGCGCTCGGCCTCGAGTTCGACGTGGCACGGGGCGAGATTCGCCTGCGCAACCCCCATCTGCCGGCGTTCCTCAACGAGGTGATCCTGCGCGATCTGCGCCTCGGCGAGTCGAGCGTGGACTTACGCGTCAGCCGCCACGGCGACGACGTCGCGCTTGAAGTTTTGCGCACGCGCGGCCGGATCCAGGTCTCGATCGTGCTGGCGCACTGACCCGCGCCGTGAGGAGGGTGCCATGCGTGCGATCGGAGGGTTGATCCTGGGCGTCGTGGTCGTGGTTGCCGCCACGGTCGCGCCGTCGCGCGCGGCGGAGGATCGGCCCGCCGGCCAGAATGAGGCGAATGCGCCGCCGTCGGCACCGCCGCCGGCCTCGACCGTTCCGGTGACGCCCAAGGACGCCGCGCCGCCGCCCTCGGTGACCATCATCGGCGCGAGCGAAGCCCATGGCGTGCTCGGCCGCGACGTGCGCAGCGCCGCCGGCGAGGACATGGGCCGCATCGTCGACGTCATCGTCGACCGCACCGGTCATGTTCGCGCTGCGGCGATCGATTTCGGCGGCTTCCTCGGCGTCGGCAGTCGCAAGATCGTGGTGGACTGGAACGCGCTGCGCTTCGGCAAGATCGCCAGCAAGAAGGACAGCATCACGCTAGAGTTGACCAAGGCGCAGGTTGCGGCCGCGCCGGAGTACAAGGAAGACACGCCGATCGTCGTGCTCGGCGCGTCCGGCAGCCTTCAGCCGCTGCAAGCGATTCAGTGAGGTGCCGGGAGGGCTGATTGCCTGTGCTGATGTCGAGCAAGCCGAAACACGCAGATCGCGACGCCGGCGCCGAACAGGACCACGTCGCTGCGCCGTCGGCTGCAGGCATGCCGGCGCCGTCGCGCCAGAGCCTGCGCGGCCTCGACTGGTTCATCTTCTTCCTCGCCGACGTGCAGACCGGATTCGGCCCATTCATCGCGGTCTATCTGACGACCCAGAAATGGACCCAGGTCGAGATCGGCCTCGTGCTGTCGATCGGCGGCGTCGTCGCCCTGATCGGGCAGATGCCGGGCGGGGCGATCATCGACGCCGCGAAATCGGAGCGTCTCGTCGCCGCCCTCGCGATTGCAACCATCGGCGCCTGCGCACTCGCCTATGCCGCGATGCCGATCTTCGCGGTGGTGGTGGCCGCCGCCGCGCTGCATGCGATGGCGAGTTGCGTGCTCGGCCCGGCGATCGCCGCGATCAGCCTCGGCCTGGTCGGCCCGCTCGCGATCGGCGAACGGCTCGGGCGCAACGCGCGCTTTGCCTCGCTGGGCAGCGGCATCGCCGCGGCCGTGATGGGCACCGTCGGCTACCTGCTGTCGAGCCGGGCGGTCTTCCTCGTCACCTTCCTGCTCGTCATCCCCACCCTGATCGCGCTCTCGCGCATCCGTGAGCACGAGGTCGACATCGCGCGCTGTCACGGCGAGATGCCGCGCGAATCGACGAATCGCGGCGACAGCAACATATGGCATCTGATCCGGCAGCGCCCGCTGATCGTCTTCGCGCTCAGCGTGCTGCTGCTGCAGCTGGCGAACGCCTCGATGATGCCGCTGATCGCGAGCGCCGTGACGGCGCGGTCCGCCCAATGGGCGACGGTGCTCGTCGCCTTCTGCATCGTCGTTCCGCAAGCCATCGTGGCGCTGCTGTCGCCGACGGTCGGACGCAAGGCGCAATTGTGGGGCCGGCGGCCCTTGCTCCTGATCGGATTTGGCGCGCTGATGATTCGCGGGCTGTTGTTTGCGACCGTGCGCGATCCTTATCTGCTGGTGCTCGTGCAGGTGTTCGATGGCATCACCGCGGCGGTGTTCGCGGTCATGATCCCGCTGATCGTGGCCGACGTCGCCTTCGGCAGCGGGCATTTCAACCTGGCGCAAGGGATCGTCGGTACCGCGACGGGCATCGGCGCGTCGTTGAGCACCGTGCTTGGCGGCTATGTCAGCGACAAGTTCGGCAATGCCACGGCGTTCATCGGGCTGTCCGGCGTGGCCGCGGCGGGGCTGCTTCTGATCCTGCTGGTGATGCCGGAAACCCGGCGCAGCGCATGATCGAGCCGAAGTAAAAGACCGGCCGAGACGCTTCGGCCGGCCAAGTCACGGGGGGAGAAGCTAATCAGGCGTCGAGATTGTGCAGGCGCTGGCGGTTGCGCAGCACGATCTGGCGGGCGCCGGAAAAACCGAGAATGCCCTGGGCGTGAAGCTGCGACAGCGCGCGCGACACGGTTTCGAGGGTGAGGCCGAGATAGTCGCCGATGTCACGGCGGCACATCGGAAGCGCCATCATGCCGGCAACGGCCAAGCGGCGGTCCATTTCGAGCAGGAAGGTCGCGACACGCTCCATCGCGGTCTTGCGGCCCAGCAGCAGCATGTGGTCTTCGGCATGACGAAGCTCGCCGGCGGTCATGGCCCAGAGCCTGCGGGCGACCTGCACGTCGGTGCCGGCGGCCTTCTCGAGGCTCGCACGCTTCACGAGACGCACGGTGGTGTCGATGATGGCTTCCGCGGCGAGGCGGTGGGTGGGGCCGGATTCGAGGCCGAACACGTCGCCAGGAAGATGGAAGGCGCCGATCTGGCGGCGGCCGTCGGAGAGAAGCTTGTAGCTGCGCACCGCGCCGGTGACGACCTGATAGACGTATTCGGCCGCCTCGTCCTCGCCGTAGATCTCCTCGTCCTTGCCGTAGGAGAACTCGGTGGCGACCAGGCCGACATGGCCGGCGATCGCGCCGAACTGGTCCGTCACGGGGTGGGCAGGGGCAATCTTGCCACCAATTTGGGTGTTGATCGCCTTGGTGTTGATCGTCTGGGTCAGCATCTGCGCCATCTCCGTTGTGATGACGCTTTCCTACGCGGTACCGGGTGCTGCGAAAATTTCGCGAGATATCTTAGGGTGGCCCCCTTACGTAGAATCCCGTAGGTCAGGCGCAGGGGCACCCCTGGATGGCATGGCGGATGCGCTTGACCAGATTTTCGTCGAGGAGCGGCTTCAAAACCACGTCCTTGATGCCCGCCGTCGCAGCCCGCGCCGAGATGTTCTCGTCGGGATAGCCGGTGATCAGGATCACAGGCGCGTCGTGTTCGGATTTGCGAAGACGGCCGGTCAGCTCGATGCCATTGATATCAGGCATCTTGTAGTCGATGACGTAGCAGTCCGGCCCCGGCGCGGCGCCCAGATTGAGCAGCGCCGTGCCGCTCCTGAAGGTCCGCACGGCGAAGCCGTCGGTTTCCAGCAAAAACCGCAGGGATCCCAGGACGGCGGCATCATCGTCGACCACAAAGACGGTGCGCTGTGGGCAGGACGACGGCGGCCCAACATATGAGCTGACCTCAACCATGCTGTCTGGTTAGCACGGCGCCGGGAAGCCGCCTTGACCTGCCTCAATCCTTGAGCATGCCGGCGCGCATCGCCAGCCGGACCAGCTCCGAAAGGCTGTTGGCCTGCATCTTGGTCATCACGTTGGCACGGTAGACCTCGATGGTCCGCGGGCTGATGTCGTATTCGCGGGCGATCAGCTTGTTGGAGAGGCCTGCGATCAGCCCATCCATGACCTGGCGCTCCCGGGGACTCAAGGACGCAACGCGGGCGGCGACGTCCTGCGCGACGGCCTCGTTCTTGGCAGCGGGCTCGGCCTGGCGGATCGCCGACTCGATCATGGCGGTGAGACGGTCGTCGTCGAACGGCTTTTCCAGGAAATCGACGGCGCCGAGCTTCATCGCCTCCACCGCCAGCGGCACGTCGCCGTGACCGGTCATGATCAGGATCGGGAACGAGCTTTGCTGCGCCTTCATCCGCTTCAAGAGCTCGATCCCGTCGAGACCGGGCATGCGCACGTCGGAGACGACGCAGCCGAAGTCGAGGCGGGGCAGGGCTTCGAGAAAGGCGAGCGCGTCCTCGAACAGGGTAACGGCGAAGCCGGCGGAATCCAGCAGGAAGTTCAGCGAGTCCCGCATCGCGGCGTCGTCGTCGATGACGTAGACGTTTCCCTTGGTCGTCATGAATCAGCTCTCGTCGGTTGCCGGCAGGGTGAAGCGGAATGTCGCCCCTCCCGCTGCGTTGCTCTCGGCCCACATGCGGCCGCCATGGGCCTCGACAATCGAGCGGCTGATCGAAAGCCCCACGCCCATGCCGGTATCCTTGGTCGTGAAGAAGGTCTGGAACAGGTTCGGAATGACGTCGTCCGGGAAGCCGATGCCGGTGTCGGAGACCTCCACCTGGATCATGCCGTCGCCAGCGTGGATGTTGGCGACGACGAGCTCGCGCCGCTCCGCCTGCGCCATGGCTTCGAGCGCGTTGCGGAACAGGTTGACCAACACCTGCTGAATCTGCACCCGGTCGGCCAGGACCAGGTCGGCGTCAGGATCGAGGCTGAAGCGGAGCTGCACGTTCTGCTCGCGCGCGCCGGCGAGACCGAGGGCGCCGGCCTCCTCGATCAGCTTGGACAGGCTCTCCACCCGTTTCTCCGATTCGCCTCGAGAGACGAAGTCGCGCAGGCGGCGGATGATCTGGCCGGCGCGCAAGGCCTGCTCCGCCGCGCGATCCAGCGCGCTTTCGATCTTTGGCGCGTTGGGATCGCTGCTGCCGGCGAGGAGGCGGCGCGAACCCTTCATGTAATTGCTGATCGCCGCCAGCGGCTGGTTGAGCTCGTGCGCCAGCGCCGAAGCCATTTCGCCCATCGCCGTCAACCGCGACACGTGCACCAGTTCGGATTGCAGTTCCTGAAGCCGCGCCTGGGTCTGCTGATGCTCGGTGAGATCGCGCACGAAGCCGGTGAAATAGGGCTCGCCCGCGCGCTGCGTCTGCCCGACCGACAGGTGCATCGGGAACGTCGTGCCGTCGCGACGTTTCCCCGTCACGATCCGGCCGATGCCGATGATGTGCGGTTCGTTGGTTTTGAGATAGCGCGCGAGATAGCCGTCATGACGGGACTGATCCGGTTCCGGCATGAGAATGCTCACGTTCCGGCCGATGGCTTCCTGCCTGCTATAGCCGAACAGCCGCTCCGCTGCGCTGCTGAAGAGCTGCATGGTGCCGCGTGAATCGATGACGATCATGGCATCGGGCACCGTTTCGAGAATCGAGCGAAGATGATTCTCCTGGGAGCGCAGATTCTCCTCGAGCTGCTTCTCTGCGTTGATGTCGAGAAATATCCCGCTGAGATGGCGCGGCGCGCCGGCATCGTCCCGGATCACACCGGCCCTGGCCCGGATCCATTGACCGCTCCCGGACGGGCCGCGGACCTTGAAGGAGAGGTCAAGTCCGCCGCCGCCTTCCGCTGTGCGCCCGATCGCCTTCAGGAGACGGTCCCGATCGCTCGGCTCCACCTGCGAAAGAAACAGCTCGTAGCTGACTGCCTGATCCCGCCCGAGGCCGAACAGCCGTATGGCCGTGTCCGACAATTTGAGGTCGTGCGTCTGCAGATCAAGGTCCCAGGTGCCCACCCCGAATCCCTCGATGCGGACCCGAAAATGATCGCCCCGGCCTTCGTCCGCGGGATGGGTCTCGCCGCTCGGCGCCAAGCTCTGCTCCTATCCTGAGCGGGCGGGCAGGATGCCTTCACCGCTCCCGCAATTTCGCCCAAGGCGCGATCGGAGGCAAGCGTGGACGTTGAATTCACTAGCCGATTCCCCCCGCCGAACGACGGGGCCGCCCGAAGCGGCTGGTTTGATCTATCTCAGCCTGCCGCGTGGCAGCCGGGTTTAGGATTCGAGAAATTGGGCAATGCTGGAGATCTCCGATGACATACGCGACCATCATGGTCTGCTTGGCACTCGATCAGTCCAACGAAGCGCGTCTTCAGGTCGCGGGAGAACTCGCCGAGCGATTCGAGGCAGCCCTCATCGGGGTGGCCGCGGCGCAGTTCGCGCCGCCACTTTATTTCGCCGAGGGCGCCGAGGCGCAAGTGTTGATCGACCAGGGCGAAGCCTCGGTCAAACGCCGGCTGGCCGGCCTCGAAGCGCAATTTCGTTCGGCCGTGAAAAATCGCGGGGGGCATGTGGAGTGGCGCGGTGCCATGGACTATCCGGCGCGATTCGTGCTGGCGCAGGCGCGTTGTGCCGACATCATCGTCAGCGGGGGGCGGAGCCCGGCTTTCTCGGATGCCTTCTCGCTCGCGAGCCCCAAGGACCTGGTGATGCAGGCCGGTCGCCCGCTTCTCGTCGTTCCCGACGGGACGAAATGGCTGGACCTGCGCCATGTGCTGGTGGCCTGGAAGGACACGCCGGAGGCGCGGCGCGCAGTGGCCGACGCGCTGCCGATGCTGCGCAAGGCGAGGGACGTCACCATCGTCGAGATTCCAGACCAAGACGACGACCGTTCGGCCGTGATGGCCGGCGTCAGCGACGTTGCCGCCTGGCTCGGCCGCCACGGCGTCACCGCGACCGCGCGCGTCTCGGAGGCCGCAGGAAACGACAGTCCCCCTGCGCGGCTGGAGCAGGTCGCCGGCGACGTCGGCGCCGGCCTGATCGTCGCGGGCGCCTATGGTCATTCGAGATTTCGCGAACTGATCCTCGGAGGCGTCACGCAATATCTGATCACGCAAACCGCCCGCAGCGTGCTGCTGTCGCACTGACCACCGGCCGGCCAGTATGGAATCGAGGAGGACGCGTCGTGTATAGATTTCTAGAACAGACCGTCGACGGTTACATGACGCGCAACGTCAAGACGGTGCAGCGCAGTCTCGACCTGTTCCAGCTCAGCGAGATGTTCGAGACCGACGATTTCAATTCCTATCCGGTCGAAGACGACGGACAAGTGGTCGGCATCGTCACCAAGTTCGACATCCTGAAGTGCTTCGCCTTCACGCCGAGCCAGATGTTGCCGCGCTACGACGATCTGATGAGCCGCAAGGTCGGCGACGTCATGACCCCCGAGTTCATCTATGTCAGCCCCGACACACGGCTGACACGCGTGCTCCAGATCATGGTCGAGCACCGCATCCGGAGCATCATCGTGCTCGACGGTGCACAGAAGCTGGTCGGCATCATTGCCCGCGAGGACGTGATCGCGGCGCTGAAGGCGACGGCGCGGGACTGACGTGACGCCTTTCCCTTCTCCCCTTGTGGGAGAAGGTGGCATAGGCGGCCTTCGGCCGCCGTTCTTAAGAACGCCGAAGCGAAGCTTCGGCTATGGCGCCGGATGAGGGGTATGTCTCCACAGAGACACCGTTCCTCGCTGCACCAACCCCTCACCCAAGCGAGTTTGCGGCGCTGTCCTCGCTGCCCTCTCCCACAAGGGGAGAGGGCACCTCAATTGGCCGCACCGAAAAAGTACGGACAAGCCCAGAAAATATCCGTCCGCTACGGCTCCGCTCCAAGGCCATCTTGATTTCAATCAATTCCCCGCGAGGGTGAATGTGGTTTCTGGCAGCGTGTTCTTTCAGAGAGAATCCGCATGAGCCAGCCCTCCATCTCAAAATCCATGACCATCGGTGAAAGCGGTCTGGCTGTCGTGTTCGCAGTCACCGCCTTCCTCTGCGTGATCGCCTCGGCCAAGGCGCTCGATGCGCCCTTCGCGTTTCACGCTGCGCTCAGCGCGGTGGCGAGCCTTGCTGCGGTGTTCTTCATCGTCAACCGCTACTTCGAGCGGCCGGCAGCGCTGCCGGCTCAGGAAATCAACGGCCGTCCCAACTACAACATGGGGCCGATCAAGTTCTCGGCGTTCATGGCGATGTTCTGGGGCATTGCGGGATTCCTCGTCGGCCTCATCATCGCCTCGCAACTGGCCTGGCCCGCGCTGAACTTCGATCTGCCCTGGATCAGCTTCGGCCGCCTGCGCCCGCTGCACACCTCTGCCGTGATCTTCGCCTTCGGCGGCAACGTGCTGATCGCGACCTCGTTCTACGTGGTGCAGAAGTCCTGCCGCGCGCGCCTTGCCGGTGACCTCGCGCCGTGGTTCGTCGTGCTCGGCTACAACTTCTTCATCCTGATCGCCGGCACCGGCTATCTGCTCGGCGTCACCCAGTCGAAGGAATATGCCGAGCCGGAATGGTACGCCGATCTGTGGCTGACCATCGTCTGGGTGGTCTACCTGCTCGTTTTCCTTGCCACCATCTTCAAGCGCAAGGAGCCGCACATCTTCGTCGCCAACTGGTTCTATCTCGCCTTCATCGTGACGATCGCGGTCCTGCATCTCGGCAACAATCCGGCGCTGCCCGTCTCGGTCTTCGGCTCGAAGTCCTACGTGGCCTGGGGCGGCATCCAGGACGCCATGTTCCAGTGGTGGTACGGCCACAACGCGGTCGGCTTCTTCCTGACCGCCGGCTTCCTCGCCATCATGTACTACTTCATTCCGAAGCGGGCCGAGCGGCCGATCTATTCCTACCGGCTCTCGATCATCCACTTCTGGGCGCTGATCTTCCTCTACATCTGGGCCGGTCCGCACCATCTGCACTACACGGCGTTGCCGGACTGGACGCAGACGCTCGGCATGACCTTCTCGATCATGCTGTGGATGCCCTCCTGGGGCGGCATGATCAACGGCCTGATGACGCTGTCGGGTGCCTGGGACAAGCTGCGCACCGACCCCGTGCTGCGCATGCTCGTGGTCTCCGTCGCCTTTTACGGCATGTCGACCTTCGAAGGCCCGATGATGTCGATCAAGGTGGTCAACTCGCTCAGCCACTACACCGACTGGACCATCGGCCACGTGCACTCCGGCGCGCTCGGCTGGGTCGGCTTCGTCTCCTTCGGCGCGCTCTACTGCCTGGTGCCGTGGGCCTGGAATCGCAAGGGCCTCTACAGCCTGAAGCTCGTCAACTGGCACTTCTGGGTCGCGACCCTCGGCATCGTTCTCTACATCTCGGCGATGTGGGTGTCCGGCATCCTGCAGGGCCTGATGTGGCGCGCCTACACCTCGCTCGGCTTCCTCGAATACTCCTTCATCGAGACCGTCGAGGCGATGCACCCCTTCTACATCATCCGCGCCGCAGGCGGCGGCCTGTTCCTGATCGGCTCGCTGATCATGGCCTACAATCTCTGGATGACGGTTCGCGTCGGCGAGCGGGAAGTCCAGATGCCCGTCGCTCTTCAGCCGGCGGAATGAGGAGCTCAAGAAAATGTCGTTCTGGACACGCCACCAAATCTTCGAAAAGAACTCGATCATCCTGGTCGTCGGCATCCTCTTGGTGGTCGCGGTCGGTGGTCTCGTCGAGATCACCCCGCTGTTCTACCTCAAGAGCACGATCGAGAAGGTCGACGGCGTCAGGCCCTATACGCCGCTGGAGCTCGCCGGGCGCAACGTCTACGTCCGAGAGGGCTGCTATCTCTGCCATTCGCAGATGGTCCGGCCCTTGCGCGACGAGGTCGAGCGCTACGGCCACTTCTCGCTCGCAGCAGAGAGCATGTATGACCACCCGTTCCAGTGGGGCTCCAAGCGCACCGGCCCGGATCTCGCGCGCGTCGGCGCCAAGTATTCCGACGAGTGGCACGTCACCCATCTGACCAATCCGCGCGCGATCGTGCCGCAGTCGGTGATGCCGGGCTATCCGTTCCTCGGCAAGGCCGAGATCGACCCGGATGCCATCGCCGGCGACATGCGCACCCTCAGGACCATCGGCGTACCCTATAGCGACGAGCAGATCGCCAATGCCGCCGCCGACCTGAAGGCCCAGGCCGATCCGGACAATGCGGGGACCGACGCCTTCACCAAGCGCTACGCCAAGGCGGTCGTCCGCAATTTCGACGGCAAGGCCGGCACGCCGACGGAGATGGACGCGCTGGTCGCGTACTTGCAGATGCTCGGCACGCTGGTCGACTTCAAGATCTACAACGAGAAAGCCAATCTTCGCTGAGAAGGCATGAACGATGAAAGCCATCCTGACAGTCCACAATCTAGCGTCCGATCTCGTGACGACGATCTGGACACCGGTGTTCGTCGCGATCTTTCTCGCGATCATCGCCTACGCATTTTGGCCCCGCAACAAGGCTGCGTTCGACAAGGCGGCGCACCTGCCCTTGCGGGAGGAGTAGAGAACAATGACCGATCATTCGAGCGACATCGATTCCGTCTCCGGCAAGTCCACGACCGGACACGAGTGGGACGGAATCAAGGAGCTGAACACGCCGCTGCCGCGCTGGTGGGTGATCACCTTCTACCTCACCATCATCTGGTCGATCGGCTACTGGATCGTCTATCCGGCCTGGCCGCTGATCGCCAGCAACACCACCGGCCTGTTCGGCTACTCCTCGCGCGCCGACGTCGCTGTCGAGCTCGCCAATCTCGAGAAGATCCGGGGTGACAAGATGGCGGCGCTGGGCACCGCTTCGCTCGCCGACATCGAGAAGGATCCGGCCTTGCTGGCGCTGGCTCGCGCCAAGGGCAAGACCGTGTTCGGCGATAATTGCGCGCCCTGCCACGGCACGGGTGCGACGGGGTCCAAGGGCTATCCCAACCTTAACGACGACGAATGGCTGTGGGGCGGCTCGCTCGACCAGATCATGCAGACCATCCAGTTCGGCGTGCGGTCCGGTCATGCCAAGAGCCATGAGGGCCAGATGCTCGCCTTCGGCAAGGACGGCGTGCTGAAGAGCGACGAGATCGTCACGGTCGCCAATTACGTGCGGTCGTTGTCGGGGCTTTCCACCCGCAGCGGCTTCGATGCCGCCAAGGGCCAGAAGATCTTTGCGGAGAATTGCGCCGCCTGCCACGGCGACGCCGGCAAGGGCAACCAGGAGCTGGGTGCACCCAACCTGACCGACAAGATCTGGCTCTACGGCTCGGACGAGGCGAGCCTGGTCGAGACCATCGCCCAAGGCCGCGCCGGCGTGATGCCGGCCTGGGAAGGCCGGCTCGATCCCGCCACCATCAAGGCGATGGCGGTCTACGTCCACTCGCTCGGCGGCGGCAAATAGGCCGATCCACGACCGACGACTTGCGGCGGGGGCGAAGAAAAGCGCCCCCGTTTGCGTTGGATCAACCCGCGCGCCGGTGTCGGGTCTAGGTTTAATCGCACCTTTTCGAGAAGCTCCTGGCGATGAACAAGACCGTGAACCCCAAAGACCTCATATCGGGTGACGATTACGGGCCGCTCTACGCAGCCCGCAAGAAGGTCTATCCCCAGAGCGTGTCCGGCACATTCCGCCGGATCAAATGGGGCCTGATGGCGGTTTGCCTCGGCGTCTACTATTTCCTGCCCTTCGTGCGCTGGAATCGCGGCCTCGGCGCGCCAAGCCAGGCGGTGCTGATCGATCTTCCCAACAGCCGCTTCTATTTCTTCTTCATCGAGCTGTGGCCCCAGGAGGTCTACTACTTCACGGGCCTCCTGATCGTGGCGGCGGTCGCGCTGTTCCTGATGAACTCGATCGGCGGCCGGATCTGGTGCGGCTATCTCTGTCCGCAGACGGTGTGGACCGACCTGTTCTACGCCGTCGAGCGCCTGATCGAGGGCGACCGGCGCGAACGGATGAAGAAGGACAAATCGTCCGATCCGATGAAGCTGGAGCGGATCTCGGAGATCGTGCTCAAGCATTCGATCTGGCTTATGATCGCCTGGTGGACCGGCGGCGCCTGGGTGCTCTATTTCAACGACGCGCCGACCCTGGTGAAGGAGCTCGTGACATTCCAGGCGCCGATGCTCGCCTATGTCTGGATCGGCATTCTCACCGCGACGACCTATGTGCTCGCCGGCTACATGCGCGAGCAGGTCTGCACCTATATGTGCCCGTGGCCGCGCATCCAGGCCGCGCTCACCGACGAATGGGCGCTCAACGTCACCTATCGCTACGACCGCGGCGAGAAGCGCACGTCGGTGAAGAAGGCCGCCGAGCTGCGTGCGTTGGGCCAGCCGGTCGGCGACTGCGTCGATTGCTACCAATGCGTCGCGGTCTGCCCGACCGGCATCGACATCCGCAACGGCCCGCAGATGGAATGCATCCAGTGCGGCCTGTGCATCGACGCCTGCGACAACGTGATGACCAAGATCGGCCGGCCGAAGCGGCTGATCGGCTACGATAACGACATCAACATCCACCGCCGCCAGGAAGGCAAGGCGCCGATCTACCGGATCGTCCGGCCTCGCACCGTGGTCTACAGTGCCCTCATCGCGGCCGTCGGCGGCTTCATGGTGTATACGCTGGCGACCCGCAGCCTGCTCGACGTCAACGTGCTGCACGACCGCAACCCGGTCGCCGTCAAGCTCAGCGACGGCTCGATCCGCAACGCCTACACGGTCCGGCTCCTGAACAAGAGCGGCTACGACCGCGCCATCGCCATCGATGTCGAAGGACCCGTGAACCCGGTGATGCACGTCGTCGGCGTCGATTCGGCGACGCCGGACCGGCCGATCATCGTGATCCCGCGCGATGCGACCAGCGAGCTGCGGCTGCTGGTCACCGCGCCGGCCGACAACAATCCGGAGAAGTCGATTCCGGTCCGCTTCCACGTCATGGACATCGGACTGGGCGTCGCCGCGACCGCCACCGACAACTTCGTCGCGCCGTAAATGCAGGAGACCGTCATGTCATCCAAGCCGCTGACCGGAACCAAAGTCTTCCTGATGCTGCTCGCCTTCTTCGGCCTCGTGATCGGCGTCAACGCGACCATGATGAAGCTCGCGATCGCGACGCTGCCTGGGACCGACGTCGACAGCCCCTATGCGGCCGGCCTCGTCTACGATCGCGAGATCTCGGCGGCTCACGACCAGGCCGCGCGCAAATGGAAGGTCGAGGCCCATGTCGAGCGCCGCAACGACGGCGGCGCCTCGGTCCAGGTCGAGGCCCGCGATGCCGGCGGCCAGCCGATCTCCGGGCTGAAGTTCGGCGGCCGGCTGGAGCGGCCGACCGACAAGCGCGCCGATCTCGCCGTCGAGCTCACCGAATCCGGCATCGGCCTCTACCGCGGCAGCGCCGCATCCGTTGCGCCGGGCCAATGGGACCTGGTGATCGAGGGCGAGGCGCGGGGGACGCGGGTGTTCCTGTCGCGCAACCGCGTGATCCTGAACTGAAGGACTTCGTCATGCACGTCACGCGCGATTTCTCCCACTACGTTCGCGAAGCGGGCGAAGGCCTCCGGCACATCGACCTCGCGGTCGAGGGCGTCCACTGCGCCGGCTGCATGGCCAAGATCGAGCGCGGGCTGTCGGCGATTCCCGACGTCACGCTGGCGCGGGTGAACCTCACCGATCGCCGCGTCGCGCTGGAATGGAAGGCGGGCACGCTCGATCCCGGCCGCTTCATCGACCGGCTCGAGGAGCTCGGCTACAAGGCCTATCCGTTCGAGACCGAGAGTGCGGAAGCCGCCGAGGTCGCCGAGTCCCGCTTCCTGCTGCGGTGCCTCGGCGTCGCCGCCTTCGCCACCATGAACGTGATGATGCTGTCGATTCCGGTGTGGTCGGGCAACGTCTCGGACATGCTGCCAGAGCAGCGTGATTTCTTCCATTGGCTGTCGGCGCTGATCGCATTGCCGGCGGCCGCCTATGCCGGCCAGCCGTTCTTCCGCTCGGCCTGGCGCGGGCTGGCGGCGAAGACCACCAACATGGACGTGCCGATCTCGATCGGCGTGATCCTCGCGCTCGGCATGTCCGTGGTCGAGACCATCCATCACGCCGAGCATGCCTATTTCGATGCGGCGATCATGCTGCTGACCTTCCTCCTGGTCGGCCGCGTCCTCGACCAGAACATGCGGCGCCGGACCCGCGCGGTCGCCGGCAATCTCGCCGCGCTCAAGGCGGAGACCGCCGCGAAGTTCGTCGGGCCCGACGAGATCTCGCAGGTGCCGGTCGCCGCGATCCATCCCGGCGACATCGTGCTGCTGCGGCCCGGCGAGCGCTGCGCGGTCGACGGCACCGTGATCGAGGGACGTTCGGAGATCGACCAGAGCCTGATCACCGGCGAGACGCTCTATGTCACGGCCGAGCAGGGCACGCCGGTCTATGCGGGCTCGATGAACATCTCGGGCAGCTTGCGGGTGCGGGTCTCGGCGGCCTCCGAGGCGACGCTGCTCGCCGAGATCACGCGATTGCTCGACCACGCGCTCCAGGCGCGCTCGCGCTACATGCGCCTCGCCGACCGCGCCTCGCGGCTCTACGCGCCGGTGGTGCACGCGACCGCGCTGCTGACCATCCTCGGCTGGGTCGTCGCCGGCGCGAGCTGGCACGATGCGATCGTGACCGGCGTCGCGGTGCTGATCATCACCTGTCCCTGCGCGCTGGGGCTTGCCATCCCGACCGTGCAGACCGTGGCCTCGGGCGCGATGTTCAGGGCGGGCGTGCTGCTCAATGCGGGCGATGCGATCGAGCGGCTGGCCGAAGCCGACCATGTCATCTTCGACAAGACCGGCACGCTGACATTGCCTGATCTGCAGGTGATGAACGCGGCCGACATCCCCGCCGATGTCTTCGAGCTTGCCGGCCGGCTCGCGCTGTCGAGCCATCATCCGGTCGCGGCTGCGGTTGCGCAGGCAGCCGGGGCGACATCTCCGATCCTCAGTGCGGTGGAGGAGGCCGGGCAGGGCGTCCGTGCCACCGTCGATGGCATCGAGCTTCGCCTCGGGCGTCCCTCCTTCTGCGGCGCCGAGGCGCTGGTCAGTGGCGCCATGGTCGATCCCGAAGCATCCATCGTGGCTTTCAGCAAGGGCAACCAGAAGTTCATCCTCTCGGTTCGCCAGGGTCTGCGTCCCGATGCCAAGGCGGTGATCGCGGCTCTGAAAGCGCGCAACGTCGGCATCGAGATCCTGTCCGGCGATCGCGAGCCGGCGGTGAAGGCCGCAGCGCATGCGCTCGACATCCCCGAGTGGCGCGCCGGCGTCACCCCGGCCGACAAGATCGCGCGGATCGAGGAACTGAAACGGCGCGGCGCCAAGGTGCTGATGGTCGGCGACGGCATGAACGACGCGCCCTCGCTCGCGGCAGCCCATGTCTCGATGTCGCCGATTTCGGCCGCGCATCTCAGCCAGGCCACCGCCGATCTCGTCTTCCTCGGCCGCCCGCTGGCTCCAGTTGTCGCCGCCATCGACGCGTCGCGCAAGGCGCTGCAGCTGATGCGGCAGAACCTCTGGCTTGCGATCGGCTACAATGTGCTCGCGGTGCCGGTTGCCATCAGCGGCGTCGTGACGCCCCTGATCGCGGCTGCCGCCATGAGCGGATCGTCGGTCCTGGTGATGCTGAACTCGCTGCGCGCCCGCAGCGCCTCGCGGGAGATCGTGTGATGGAGATCCTGGTCATCCTGGTCCCGCTGGCCTTGATGCTCGGCGGCGCTGGTCTGGTCGCCTTTCTGTGGTCGCTCCGGAGCGGCCAGTACGACGATCTCGACGGCGCCGCCTGGCGCGCTATCGCCGATGACGAGCCGCCGCAGGAAGCGCCGGCGAAGCGCTAGCGTTTCAAGGCGATGGTGAGCAGGGCAGCCAGCGCCAGTGACGCCCCGACGCCGGCGACACAGGCGTGCCAGCCGAAGGCATCGAACAAGCGTCCGAGCACGGCCGTGCCGACCAGCCCGCCGCAGAAATAGCACGAAAGATAGGTGCCGCTGGCGATGCCGCGGTTCTCGGTAGCCGTCTGTCCGACAAAGCCGGTCGCCACCGCCTGCGCGAAGAAGGTGCCGACGCCGACCAGGACCATGCCGGTGAGAACCCCGGCCAGATGCGGCATCAGCATCAAGGGCAGGCCGAGCCCGGCGATAGCGAGCGAACCCCAGATCGTCGGACGCGTTCCGGACCTCGATGCCACCCTGCCGGCCAGAAGCGTGGTGACGACCGAGGGCAGGAAGACGAAGTAGACGAGGCCCAGATCCATCATGCCGAGCGACAGCGGCGGCCGCACCAGAACGAAATTGACGAAGGTGAAGGTGCCGATGAAGGCGAACAGGATGCAGAAGCCGATGCCGAAGGCGGCGCGCAGCCGCGCATCGCGCCAATGCCCGATGGCGGCCTCGAGCGGGGCAGTCGCCGGCGTCATCGCACGCATCGGCGGCACGCGTCGGATCGTGAAATGGACCAGCACCGCACCGGCGAGATTGAGCACGGCGAACAGATAGAAATTCCAGGCGAGGCCGAGACCGTCGGCGATTGCGGCCGAGATCAGCCGGCCGATGAGATTGCTCGCCACATTGCCGGTGATGTAGGCGGCGAAGGCGCTGCCAGCGTCCATCGCGCTGCATTGCTCGCCGAGATAGGCGAGGGTGAGCGCGAAGGCGGACGCCATGCACAGGCCCTGCGCGACCCGCAAGACGGTGAAGACGGGCAGATTCGGCGCCGAGGCCAGCAGGCTGGTCGGGATCGCCAGCAGCGCCAGGCTGAGCAGGATGCCGGTCCGCCGGTTGATGTGCGGGCTGAAGAAGCCGACGACGAGGCTGGCCGCGGCCATGCCGAAGGTGCTGGCGTTGACGGCAAAGCCCATCGCCGCGGGCGTGACGCCGTAGTGCCGCGTCAGCGAAGGCAGGATTGCCTGCGTCGCGAACAGATCGACCACGGTCAGGAAGGCGGTGAGGCCGATGACGAGCGAGCGTAGCGCGAGGCCAGGGGAATGCTCGCCCATGGACATAGCGCTCGGCCTGACAGGCGCGGAAAGATCGGTCATGGCGATGGCATCTCCTCTGACTGTCATTCCGGGCCGGTGCGGACGGGACCGCGAAGCGGCCCGGAGCGCCAGACCCGGAATCTCGAGGTTCTCGGGTGCGCAACTGCGCGCCAAAGCTCGCTTCGCACCCCGGAACGACAGCACACTCCGCGCTCGTCACATGTGATGATCGTTGGGATCCTTGCGGACGTCGCCGACGTAGAGAATGACGGTCTCCTTGCCGAGGTTCTTCCACCAATGCGAGGTGCCGGCGACTTCAGGGCGGATGTCGCCGGCCTTGTGCACGATCGGGTCGATGCAGTTGGAGGCGTATTCGACGATCTCGCCCTGTTGCACGAAGATCAGCGCGGGGCGGTCGTCATGGCTGTGCCAGGGGACGATGCCGCCGGGTGCGATGGTCAGCTTGCGGAAGCGCAGCTCGCGGCCCTCGATATGGGCGGGCTCCTTGCCGAGATCGATTGCGCCGAGCGTGACGTCGGTGACGCCGACGGGTTTGTAGTCGACCATCTGCCGTGCATTCGGCTTGATCTTGCCGGCCGGGCACTCACCGGCGGAAACCGGCTGCGCCGACAGCGTGAGCACGCCGACGATGGCAAGGCCAGGCCAGATCAGACGCGACAAGGAATGGCTCCTGGACATGAAGAAATCTCCTGTGTTGGCCGCAACCGGTGGTGGTCGCGGGTTATGGCTGGAGCTTCGTCGAGATCGCGTCCCTCTTGAAATGCCGGCTTGCTCTCGATGCGATAGCGGCGCGCTATGTCGATGCGCGGCAGCTATCGATCCGATTGGGCAACGGCATTTCCGGTTTCAGAACTTCAGGCGTTCGATGACAAGGCGCCCGATTGGCGGGCGTTCATGTCAATCGGGAGGAGCCCCCATGCCGAGATTATCCAAAACCCTGATCGCCACCGCCGCCTTTGCAATCATCGCCACCTCAGCCTTCTCGCAGGCCACCTGGGACTTCAAGGCCGGAATGGCCTATGTCTATGGCGGACCCGGCAAGATGTCGGCGATGGCCATGGCTCCGGCCGAGAAGAACCACGAGGCGATGATGAAGAACGCCAAGAAGGTGCCCGACAACACCGTCTTCTTCATGAGCAACGGATCGCTGTACTACACGCCGGGACGGCTCGATCCGACCGGCAATTTCTACGTGAACTGAGCGGGGTCCTGGCATCGCGGCCGCCCCTTGCGGGCGGCCGAAGCGGGGAACTAGTATTCACCGAACGGGAATGCCGGAGCAGGAAGATGACCTCTCTCTCGTCAGCCGACGCCGAGCAGCTCAGGCTCGCCTTCCAGCGTTGCCGTGACATGGACGGAACGCTGAACGAGCAGCTCCGTGCCTATGCCGATGCCAGCCGTGAGGTCTTTCCCGCCTATGGCGAGGCGGTGGATCGTCTCGTGGCGCGACTGAGTGGAAACGGCGGCGGCGAGACCGCGCCGCGCCCCGGCGATCCGATGCCGCCGTTCATGCTGCCTGACGAGCGCGGACACCTCGTCGCGCTGCCCGCGCTGCTGGCGCGCGGTCCGCTCGCAGTGATGTTCTTTCGCGGTCATTGGTGTCCCTATTGCCGGCTCAATGTCCGCGCCGTGGTCCAGGCGCTGGACCGCATCAAGGCCATGGGGGCGCAGGTGGTCGCGATCATGCCGGAGACGCAGGAATATACCGGACGGCTCAAGGCCGAATCCGGCGCGCCGTTTCCGATCCTGACCGATCTCGACAACGGCTATGCGCTGTCGCTCAACCTTGCGATCTGGCTCGGCACCGAGATTCAGAGCCTGCTGTCCTATCAGGACATGGCGAGATTCCACGGCAATGACGGCTGGATGCTGCCGATCCCGGCCGTGTTCGTGGTGGGCCGCGACGGCATCGTGAAGGCGCGCTTCGTCGATCCCGATTTCCGCAAGCGCATGGAGATCGACGATCTGCTCGAAGCGCTGGAGAACGCCAGCCGGGGGAATTAACGCTCGCACGTTTCTTTCCCTCTCCCCTTGTTGTGGGAGAGGGTGGCTCGCCGCATGGCGGCGAGACGGGTGAGGGGTCTCTCTCCGCGCGTACTTCCTCTACGTCGAATGCGCGGATAGAACCCCTCAGCCGGCGCTTCGCGCCGCCTTCTCCCGCAAGGGGAGAAGGAAGAGCGTCGGCGATCTCTCACAATATTACCCCGCGATCTCGCGCCAGTCCGCGCCACGCAGCATGCGCATCACGGCGTTGCCCACGGCGGTGCGTTGCCGGCCGGCGACCCCATAGAGATTGACGGTGCGGCGGGCGTCGAGCCCGGTGACCGTGGCGCGGCTCAGCCGTTCCGGCACGGGTGAGGTGTGCGGCACCATGGCGATTCCCATGTCGGCCTCGACCAGCTCGATCAGATCGCGCTCGTTCGACACCTCATGGCCCTGTTCGATGTCGATGCCGCGCTCGCGCAGGCTTGCGGAGATGCGGCGCGCGTGCTCGCAGAAAGTGCGGCTCAGCAATTGTTCGGAGCGCAGATCCTCCAGCTCGACGCTGCTGCGGCCGGCCAGCCGGTGTCCTTCGCCCATGACGAGCTCGAAGCTCTCGGTGAACAGCGGCCAGACGTCGAGCCGGTCCCAAGACTCGTCGATCTCGGCGGCGATGCCGAGCTCGGACTCGCCCTTCTTCAGGAATTCGCCGACCTCGCGGCTCGTGCCGCGCAGGAAACGCAGTTCGAGCCGGTTGAACTGCCGCCTGATCTCGTCGAGATGTGGAATCAGTAGGGCGAGGTCGATCGAATGCGTCAGCGCGATGCGGAGCGCGCCGATCTCTCCGCTCCTGAACGAGGAAGCGAGCGAGCGCGCGCCAACGGCCGCGTCATAGCACTGCTTCAGGAGCGGATGCATGCGCTGGCCGAGCTCGGTCAGTTGCGCCGCCGGACGTTCGCGGCGGAACAGGTCGCCGCCGAGCTCGGCTTCCAGCTGCTTGATCGCGCGCGTCAGCGACGGCTGCGTGACGTTGCACTCTTCGGCCGCGCGCGTGAAGTTCAAGTGCTGCGCCACCGCGAGGAAATAGCGGACCTGGTGCATTTCCATGGATCGGCTCCCAGCGAGAATGAACTCGATCTTATCGGATCGGCCGTCGAATGGCATCCCGCCCGCAATAGCGCGCGCCTATGGAATCGGAAGCCAGCCGGTATTTCCGTTTGGGCGGACGATGCTCCAGCTTCTGCGAAAGGCTGGAAGCCCAGTCATTGCAATGGAGACCGCGCCATGAACATGCTGCTGACACCGCAGACATCCCGACCAGCCCGCCCGCTGGCGGGCAGGGTGGCGCTGGTCACGGGCTCGACCAGCGGAATCGGGCTCGGCATCGCGCGTGCGCTGGCCGCGGCCGGCGCCGACATCGTGCTGAACGGCCTTGGCGTCGCCAGCGAGATCGGCCGGACCCGCGAGCAGATCGCCGCCGAGTTCGGCATCAAGGCGAGCTACTCGCCGGCCGACATGACGAAGCCGAAATCGATCGCCGAGATGATCGCGGCCACTATCGCCGAATCGGGCCGGCTCGACATTCTCGTCAACAATGCCGGCATCCAGCATGTGGCGCCGCTCGATCAGTTTCCCGTCGACAAATGGGACCTGATCCTCGCAATCAATCTGACCTCGGCGTTTCATACGACGCGGCTCGCGCTGCCGGCGATGCGCCGGAACGGCTTCGGCCGGATCATCAACATCGCGTCCGCGCACGGTCTGGTCGGCTCGCCGTTCAAGGCGGCCTACGTCGCCGCCAAGCACGGCATCGTCGGCTTGACCAAGGTGACGGCGCTGGAGACCGCCGAGGAAGGCATCACGTGCAACGCGGTTTGCCCCGGTTACGTCTTCACGCCGCTGGTCGAAGCGCAGATCGACGGGCAGGCCAAGGCGCATGGGATTTCCCGCGATCAAGTGGTCCGCGACGTGTTGCTGGCGCAGCAGCCCAACAAGCGCTTCGCCACGCTCGAGGAGCTCGGCGCGCTCGCGGTGTTCCTGTCGACGGACGCGGCGGCTTCGATCACCGGCGTCGCACTGCCCGTCGACGGCGGCTGGACCGCGCACTAAAATGAGCCCGGCGCAACCAGCCGCAGCCGGCAACGAATGCCCGGGCAATGCAACTGATCAGGAGCCACTCATGAACGGTACGCAGACCGACATCCAGCGCAAGGACCTGCCGGGCCAGGTCGTTCTCGTGCTCCAGGGCGGCGGAGCGCTCGGCTCCTACCAGGCCGGCGTCTACCAGGCCTTGCACGAAGCCAGCATCGAGCCGGACTGGATCATCGGCACCTCGATCGGTGCGATCAATGCAAGCCTCATTGCCGGCAATACGCCCGAGCACCGACTGGCGCGCCTGAAGGAGTTCTGGAAGCGGATGGAGCAGCAGCCGGTCTGGGACTGGCGCAGCGCGTTTCCCGGCTTCAACGAGAAGCTCGCCTATTGGTCGACCGTGACCCACGGGATTCCGGGTTTCTTCAGGCCCAATCCGCTGGCGCATGCCGGCGACTCCTATCCGTTGGGTCCCGATCACGCCGGCTATTATTCGACCATTCCGCTCGAGAAGACGCTGAACGAACTGGTCGATTTCGACTTGGCCAATCGCTGCGCGCCGCGCCTTACGGTCGGGGCGGCTCATGTCGGCACCAGCGAAATGCGCTATTTCGACAGCCGGGACGGTGAACTGACGGCGAAGCATGTAATGGCTTCCGGTGCACTGCCGCCGGCCTTTCCCGCAGTGCGCATCGACGGCGAACTTTATTGGGATGGGGGCATCCTGTCGAACACGCCGACGGAAGCGGTGTTCGACGACATTCCACGCAGGAATTCGCTGATCTTCTCCGTGCATCTGTGGAATCCGGTCGGGCCCGAACCGACCACCATGGCGGAGGTGTTGAACCGGCACAAGGACGTGCAATATTCCAGCCGCATCGCGAGCCAGATCGTTCGACAGCAGCAGGCCCATCGCTTGCGCCACGTCATCAATCAGCTTGCGGCACGGCTGCCCGAGAGCGAGCGCAACGACCCCGCCGTGCGCGAGCTGGCGAGCTACGGCTGTCCGACCCGCATGCATGTGGTGCGGCTTCTGACGCCGCAGCTCGAGCGCGAGACCCACACCAAGGATATCGATTTCAGTCCGTCCGGGATCACGCGGCGCTGGCATGCTGGCTATGCGCACACGAAGGCGGTACTGGCGCGCAAGCCCTGGATCGGCGAATTCGATCCGCTCGCCGGCGTGGTGCTGCACGAGCACATGGACGACATGCCGATGGCGGCGGAATAGGGACGACCGCGTCTTCATCGAATTGCCACAGGCCTCGAGCATCGTCGGCCGTCCGCCGCAATCCAGGGCCGCACCGATGGTGTCCGGCAACGACCTCGAAGCCGCTCTCGATCAGGTCCGCGCTCGCGCGACGGGGCCGGTTGCCGGCGTGTTCGGCCCCGAGGCGGTCACCTGGCGGATCGACCGCGAGGCCGTGATCTTTCTCGGCGCCGGCCGTGCGCTGTTGCTGCAACTCGCGCATCCCTGGGTCGCCGCGGCGATCGCGGAGCATTCCAGCACCTTTGCCGATCCGATCGGTCGCTTCCACCGCACCTTCGACATCGTCTTCGCCATGGTGTTCGGCTCGCTCGACCGGGCGCTGCTTGCGTCGCGGCAATTGCACCGGCGTCACGGCATGATCGCTGGTCAGATGCCCGAGACGGTCGGCCCGTTCGCGGCAGGCTCGGGCTACTGTGCCAATGACGTTCCGTCGCTGCGCTGGGTCCACGCCACGCTGGTCGAGACCGCGTTGATGGCGCATGACCTCGTTCTGCCGCCGCTCTCGGCCGAGGAGCGCGAGCGTTACTGGGCCGAGAGCCGGACGTTCGGTGCGCTGTTCGGGCTGACGGGAGATGACCTGCCTGCCGACTGGTCCAGCTTCGCGGCCTACATTGCGGCGATGACGCAATCGGACACGCTGACCGTCAGCCCGGCGGCCCGCGAGATCGCGACGCAAATCTTCACGGGCGCGCGTCCGTGGTTGCGGCCGCCGCGCTGGTATCGCGCGCTCACGGCGAGCATGCTGCCGGAGCGCTTGCGTGCAGGCTTCAGGTTTGAGCTCGACGCGCGGGAGATCCGATCAGCGGACAACGCGCTGACATGGATACGGCGCGTCTATCCGAAATTGCCCGACAGGCTGCGCTATGTCGGCCCCTACCAGGAAGCGCAGGCGCGCCTGCGCGGCGAGGTGCATCCCGACTGGATGACGCGCTGCCTCAATCGCGCCTGGATCGGCCGGCCGCAGATGGACGTGCGAGGCGGGAGATAGCGTATCGCAGCTCCGTCATGCTGAGATGCGAGTGGCGATGCGAAAGCATCGCGCCGGAGCCTCGAAGGATAAACGGCCCCGCTGTGCAGTCGGGCCGTCGCCCTTCGAGGCTCGCGAAGAGGCGAACACCCCAGGGTGACGGGGATGGTTGGGTGCGCGCTGCTCTCTCCCTCGTCATTGCGAGCGCAGCGAAGCAATCCAGACCCTCACTGTGGAGACAGCCTGGATTGCTTCGTCACTTCGCTCCTCGCAATGACGAGAATGTGGAAGCGGCTTGGCCTCGACCTCACACCGACGCCAGCTTGCGGTACAGCGCGCTGTAGCTGCCGGCCGAGATGCTCCAGGAGAACGAACGTCCCATGGCGCTGCGGCGCATGGTGTCGAGCTGGTCGTGCGCCATGAAGGCGGAGAATGCCCGCCGCACGCCGCCGAGGAAGGATTCGCGCGAGGGCTTTGCGAACAGGAAGCCGGTCTCGCCGTCGCTGATGGTCTCGGCGAGGCCGCCGGTCTGGTGCCCGATCGGAAGCGAGCCGAAGCGCTGGGCGTACATCTGGCTGAGCCCGCACGGCTCGAACCGCGACGGCATCAGGGTGAAGTCGCTGCCGGCGAAGATGCGCCGCGCCTGGGCATCGTTGAAGCCGATCGCAACCCCGATCGCGTCGGGGCGACGGCGGTGCGCCTCGATCAGGGCCTGCTCGAGCGCGGGCTCGCCGGAGCCGGTGACCACGATCTGCCCGCCGGCGTCGACGATCTCGTCAGCCGCCGACAGCACGAGGTCGATGCCCTTCTGGTGCACGAGGCGCGCGACGATGCCGAACATCGGTCCGCGCGAGACCGCGAGGCCGAATTGCTTGCGGACGTAATCCGCGTTCGCCTGCTTGCCGACCCAGTCGCCGGCGCCGAATTGCTGGGCAAGCTGGGCGCAGGAGCGCGGGTCCCAGCTCTCGTCGATGCCGTTGAGGATCCCGGTGAGCTCGGCGGCGTCCGAGCGCAGGCGCAGCAGGCCCTCGAGGCCGCAGCCGAATTCGGCCGTGGTGATCTCCCGCGCATAGGTGCCGCTGACGGTGGTGAGGTGCGAGGCGTAGACGAGGCCCGCCTTGAGGAAGGAGACCTGATCGTAGAACTCGACGCCGTCAATGTGGAAGGAGCTCTCCGGTGCCCCGATCCGGCGCAGAGAATCTTTCGGGAAGATGCCCTGATAGGCGAGGTTGTGGATGGTCAGAATCGACGGCAGCTTGGCACCGTGCCAGGCAAGGTACGCCGGCACGAGTGAGGCCTGCCAGTCATTGGCATGGATCAGGTCTGCTGCCCAATTCTTGTCCAGCCTGCCCATGGCCAGCTCAGCCGCCGCCGATGCGAAGCGTGCGAAGCGGATGTCGTTGTCGGGCCAGTCGCGTCCGGACTCGTCGCCATAGGGATTGCCGGGACGGTCGTAAAGCTGTGAGCACAACAGCACGTAGACCGGCATGCCATCCTTGGTCGCGGCGCGGCCGAGCGAGCAGGCCGGCATCTCGGCGAATGCAGGACAACGGCCGACGATCTGAATATGCGTGAGTTGCTCGATGATGTCGCGATAGCCGGGCAGCATGATCCGGATATCGGCGAAGGGGCGAAGTGCACGGGGAAGGGCGGCAGACACGGCGGCCAACCCGCCGACGCGGACGAAGTCGTCCATCTCTGTCGTGACGAACAAGACCCGCAAGAACAGCCGCCCTCTTTCGATCCCGCTTGCAGCTATGCAAGAACGGGTCCAATTGCCCAGGAATTCTTAAAGCCCGCCACGCGGTGCGCCTGTTCGGTAAACGCTTTCCTACCCGGCCGCCGCCCTCTAGGGTCGCCGCATCAACCAGAGAGAACAGTGAAGGTTCCAAAGGCCTCGAGGATGCAGCTACCAGATAAGCATGAGGGGACGACGACAAAGGCCTTCGCGGGCCTGCGTGTCCTGGATTTTTCGACCACGATCGCCGGCCCCCATTGCGCCCGGATGCTCGCCGACATGGGCGCCGAGGTCATCAAGATCGAGACTGACGGGGGCGAGACGATGCGGACCCGGCCTCCCCTCCGTAACGGATGCAGCACCGCGTTCGGCCAGCTCAATGTCGGCAAGAAGAGCGTGGTGCTCGATCTCAAGTCCGAGGACGACAACGAGGCGGTGCGCCGGCTGGCCGCCACCGCTGATATTCTGGTCGAGAACTTCCGCCCGGGCGTGATGCACCGGCTGCGGCTCGACTATGACAGGCTGCGCCCGCTCAATCCGCGGCTGATTTACTGCTCGATCTCCGGCTACGGCCAGACCGGCCCCTCGGCCGAACTGCCGGCCTACGCTCCCGTGATCCATGCGGCGTCCGGCTACGACATGGCGCATCTGGCCTACCAGCCCGGCCGCAGTCGTCCCGACTATTGCGGCATCTACCATGCCGACGTCGTCACCGGCACCTACGGGTTCGGCGCGATCGCCTCGGCGCTCTATCAGCGTACCGTGACGGGGGTCGGCCAGCACATCGACGTCTCCATGCTGGAAACGATGTTGTCGCTGACGCTGACCGAGCTGCAGACCTCGCAATTCGCCGTGGCGCCGCCGCCACGCCCGATGTTCGGACCGACCGAGACGGGAAACGGCTATGTCATGATCACGATCGCCAGCGAGAAGACGTTTCAGGCCCTGATGGGGGTGATCGGCCGCCCCGGCTGGATTTCCGATCCGCGCTTCGCGACCTATGCCGCGCGCCGCGAGAACTGGGCGGAGCTGATGGACGGCGTGGAAAGCTGGTCGCGGCAGCTGACTACCGATGCTTGCCTCGTCGCGCTCGGCGCTTCCGGCGTGCCGGCCTCGGCCTATCGCACCGTGTCCGAGGCGCTGGCCGATCCGCAGCTTGCGCACCGCCGGGCGCTCTCCGAGGTGCGGGACGAGGGTGGTTCATTCCAGGTGCTCAACCTGCCGTTCAGGATGTCGGGGGCCGACACGACGCCCGGCAGGACGGTGTCCCGGCTCGGTGAGCACACGGATGCGGTGCGCAAGGAGATCGGCGTTTCCGACGATGCGTCCATTCCGCCAGGCAAAACAGCCGCGACATCCTGACCACGTTGCCGCCGCTTGCGGCGTTCGAATCCGCGTGCGTTCCTCTTGCCGGGGCGAGCAATTGTCGCCAATCTCGCCCTCAAGTCGTTCAACGATCCGAAACATCGGACGAGGGATCCCGGGAGGAACCATGACGGACATTGCTGCCGCGGCACGCAGGTGCGCGCCGATTCTCCTCGTTGCGGCATTTGCGTGGGCTGCGCCGGCCCAAGCCCAGAAATCGGGCGGCAGCATCACGGTCGGCCAGGAGCTCGAGATCGCAGGCTTCGATCCGCTCAAGGTCGGCGTCTACGACACGTCCACCAATACGGCGGCGGCCGCGATCTTCGACACGCTGACCACGCTCAACGACAAGGGCGAGCCGGCCCCCAAGCTCGCGGTGTCCTGGACTCATTCCGACGACTACAAGACGTGGACCTTCAAGCTGCGTCAGGGCGTGACATTCCACGACGGCACGCCGTTCAACGCGCAGGCCTTCAAGGAGAACTTCGACCGCCAGAAGAACCCCGCCAACAAGTGCCGCTGTGCCTTCTACATCACCAACGTGAAGGAGGTGCTGGCGCCGGACGACCACACCCTCGTCTACAATCTCACCGATCCTAGCGTGAACCTGCCGGCGACGATCACCATCCAGAGCCAGAACAACGTCATTCATTCGCCGACCGCCTGGAAAACCAAGGGCGATGACTACAACCGCAACCCCGTCGGGACCGGTCCCTACATCCTGAAATCATGGACCGCCGGCGACCGCATGGTGCTGGAGAAGAATCCCAATTACTGGGACAAGGGCCGCCCCTATCTCGACCGCATCGTCCTGAAGCCGCTGCCGGACGCGCAGTCGCGCTTCGCCTCGCTGCAATCGGGCGAGGCGGACATCATCTGGGACGACGAGAACGACGCCGACAACATCATGAAGGCGCAGAAGGACCCCAAGCTCACCGTGCACACCTACAAGGGCTCGGGTGCTGCGGTCTATGCCTTCAACACCAAGGTGGCGCCGTTCGACGACGTGCGCGTGCGGCAGGCACTGGTGATGGCGCTCGACCGTCCGAAGATGTCGCAGGCGATCAGCAACGGCCTGAGCCGGCCCGCATCCAATCCTTACGGCGACGGCTCCTGGGTCAAGTGCAAGGACGACGGCGCGCTGCCGTTCGACGTCGAAAAGGCCAAGGCGCTGATCAAGGATTACGGCAAGCCGGTCGAGTTCAAGATGCTGGTGACGGCGACGCCGCGCGGCCGCATGGTCGGGCAGGTGCTGCAGCAGTTCTGGAAGCGCGTCGGCGCCAACATGGAGATCGAGCAGGTCGACCAGGCCACCATTCCCTCGCGCGCCTTCACCCGCCAGTTCCAGCTGACGCCGTGGCGCATCGTCGATCTCGCCGATCCCGATCCGCAGATGTACGCGAACTTCCGCAGCGGCAGCCCGCTGGCGCTCTCCGGATACGCCAATCCCGAGCTCGACAAGCTTCTCGATCACGCGCGCGTCACTGCCGACCTCGGCCAGCGCACAGAGGATTATTGCGCCATCAGCCGCCTGATCAACAAGGAGGCGATCTGGTTCTGGACCTTCCAGAATACCTATTACGCGCTGTCGAGCGCCAGGCTGAAGGGATTCCCCAAGATGTACAACGGCGTGATGGACGTCTCGACCACCTGGCTGGAATGACTGCGCGATGCTGAACTTCGTCGTTCGGCGGCTGCTTGCGATGCTGCCGGTGCTGCTCGCCGTGTCGCTGCTGACCTTCCTGATCGCCTCGCTGCTGCCGGGCGATCTGGCGCTCGTCATCCTCGGCGACCAGGCGACGCCGGAGAATGTCGCGGCGCTGCGTCGCGACATGGGGCTCGACCAGCCGCTGTGGTGGCGTTACCTGAGCTGGCTCGGCCAGGTGTTGCAGGGCGATCTCGGCCGCTCGTTCCGGACCGGGCAGACGGTGCTCCAGGCGGTGGCGGAGCGCATCCCGGTCTCGCTACAGCTGATGCTGATGGCCGAGTTCATCGGGCTTCTGATCGGCGTGCCGCTCGCGATCGCCTGCGCCGCGCGCGCGGGCGGCGCGTTCGACCGCTTCATGACCGGCGGCGCCTTCGCCATGCTGTCGATGCCTTCCTTCCTCACCGCGATTTTGCTGATCTATCTGTTCGCCGTCGAGCTGCGCTGGCTGCCGGCGACCGGCTATGTGCCCTTCACCGAGGAGCCGCTGGCGAATCTGCGCTTCTTCGTGTTGCCGGCCCTGACGCTGGCGCTTGCGGAATGGCCCGGCATCATGCGGGTGCTGCGATCCGACATGATCGCGACGCTGCAGGAGGACTATATCGCGCTCGCCAAGGCCAAGGGCCTCAAGCCATCGCGGATCCTGTTCGTGCATGCGCTCAAGCCCTCGTCGCTGACGCTGGTGACGGTGACGGGAATCAACATCGGCCGCCTGCTCGGCGGCACGCTGATCGTGGAATCGATCTTCGCGCTGCCGGGGATCGGCCGGCTGCTGGTCGGGGCGATCTACACCCGCGACCTCGTCATCCTCCAGGGCGTGGTGCTGCTGGTCGCCTGCGGCTTCGTCATCGTCAACTTCGTCGTCGACATGCTCTATGCCGTGCTCGACCCGAGGATCCGCCATGGCCACGCTTGAGCTGTCGGTTCAGGACGATGTGACGGCGACGCCTGTCCGCGGCAAGCGCAAGCTCGGCCTGCTGTTCTGGCTCGCATGCGCCTGGCTTGCGATCATTCTTTCGCTCGCGATGCTTGCGCCGGTGCTGCCGCTGCAGAACCCCGTCGACATGGACATGCTGGAACGGCGAGCGCCGTTCTCGACCGAGCACTGGCTCGGCACCGACGGGCTCGGCCGCGACGAGCTGGCCCGGCTGATCTTCGGCGCGCGGGTGTCGCTGACGGTGGGGCTGATCGCGCCGATGATCGGCCTCGTCGTCGGCGGCGCGCTCGGCCTGCTGGCCGGCTATTTTCGCGGGCGGTTCGAGACGCTGGTGGTCGGCAGCATGGACGTTCTGCTCGCCTTCCCGCCGCTGATCTTCGCGCTCGCGGTGGTCGCCTATCTCGGCCAATCCGTCCCCAACCTCACCGTGATCCTGGGCGTGCTCGGCATCCCCGCCTTCATGCGCGTGGCGCGCGCGGCGACGCTGACCTTGGCGCGGCGCGAGTTCGTGATCGCGGCCGAGGCGCTCGGCGCGAGCCATGCGCGCATCCTGCTGCGCGAGCTGCTGCCGAACGTGATCCTGCCGCTGGTCGCCTTCTTCCTGCTCGGCGTCGCCGTCACCATCGTGGTCGAGGGCGCATTGTCCTTCCTCGGCCTCGGGGTGCCGCCGCCGATGGCAAGCTGGGGCAGCATGATCGGGGAGGGGCGCGAGAGCCTCGACGTCGCGCCGCGGCTGGCCTTCCTGCCGGCGGCGGCGCTGTTTATGACTGTGCTGGCGTTCAACCTCGTCGGCGACACCTTGCGGGCCTTGACCGACCCGCGTCAGGGGGCGCTGTGAGCGCGCCGCTTTTGACCATCGACGACGTCGCGGTCGAGCTGCCGACGCCCCGCGGCAGCTTGCGCGCGGTCGATCATGTCGATCTCTCGCTGGAGGGCGGTCGCACGCTCGGCATCGTCGGCGAATCCGGCTGCGGCAAGACCATGCTGTCGCGCGCCGTGCTGCAGCTGCTGCCGAAGAAGGCCAGGCTGAGCGGCCGCGTGATGTTCGAGGGCCAGGATCTGGTGCGGCTCGATGCAGAACGCTTGCGCCGCCTGCGCGGCCGCGAGCTCGCGGTCGTGTTCCAGGACCCCATGACCTCGCTCAATCCGGTGCTCACCATCGGCACGCAGTTGATGGAGACGATCCAGGAGCATCTCGAGCTCGACGCGTCCACCGCGAAGGCGCGCAGCATCGAGCTGCTCGCCGCGGTCGGCATTCCCGCGCCGGAGCAGCGGCTCGCGCAATATCCGCACCAGTGCTCCGGCGGCATGCGCCAGCGCATCGCGATCGCGATCGCGCTGTCCTGCGAGCCGAAACTCCTGATCGCGGACGAGCCGACCACGGCGCTCGACGTCACCATCCAGGCGCAGATCCTCGATCTGCTCGCGCGCGAGCAGCGCCGCCGTCACATGGCGATGATCATCATCACCCACGACCTCGGTGTCGTCGCCGGCCGTGCCGACGAGGTCGCGGTGATGTATGCGGGCAGGGTGGTGGAGCGCGCACCGACCTCGGCGTTGTTCAAGCGCATGCACATGCCTTACACCGAGGCGTTGCTGGCGGCGATCCCGAAGCTGGATGCCGCTCCGCATACGCCGCTGCCGGCGATCTCCGGCCGTCCGCCCGATCCGACACGGCCACTGCGCGGCTGCTCCTTCGCGCCGCGCTGCCGCTATGCTTCCGGCCGCTGCCGGGAGGCCAAGCCGGAGCTGAGGCAGGCAGAGGCGGCCGGACATCTCTATGCCTGCTTCCACCCGATCCGCATGGCGCAGGGGATCGACGCATGATGCAGCTTGCCGTGCGCCCGGCGCCGCTTCTGAGCGTCGACAATCTCGTCGTCGAATATGGTCTCGGCAACAAGACGGTTCATGCCGTCTCCGGCGTCAGCCTTCAGGTCGCGCGCGGCGAGACGCTGGGGCTGGTCGGCGAATCCGGCTGCGGCAAGTCGACGCTCGGGCGCGCGCTGCTGCAGCTGCGCCGTGCCAAATCCGGCCGCGTGCTGTTCGACGGCCGGGATCTCACGGCCATGGAGGGCGAGGCCCTGCGGAAAATGCGCCGGCGCGTGCAGCTGATCTTCCAGGATCCGATTGCCTCGCTCAATCCCCGCCGGCGCATCGGCGACATCGTCGCCGAGCCGCTGATCATCGCCGAAATCAGGGATGCCGCCGAGCGCAAGCGGCGCGTGCATGAGGTGCTGTCCGCGGTCGGGCTCGATCCTGATCTCGTGGCGGGGCGACTGCCGCACGAATTCTCCGGCGGTCAATGCCAGCGCATCTGCATCGCGCGCGCGCTGGTGCTCAACCCCGAATTCATCGTCTGCGACGAGCCGGTTTCGGCGCTGGACGTCTCCATCCGCGCGCAGATCCTCAATTTGCTGGAGGAGATGAAGGCGCGCTTCGGCCTGACGCTGCTGTTCATCGCCCATGATCTCGCGGTGGTCAAAGCGGTCAGCGACCGCGTCGCGGTGATGTATCTCGGCCGGCTCTGCGAGGTCGCGCCGTCCGAGCAGTTGTTCGCGAGGCCCGCCCATCCGTATACCGCGCTGCTCCTGCAGGCGATTCCGGTGCCAGATCCGGACGTCCGTCCCGCCGAGAGCGTGGCGATCGGCGAGCCGCCATCGCCGATTGCGCCGCCGTCCGGCTGCCGCTTCCGCACCCGCTGCCCGCGTGCCGACCAGCGATGCAGCGCGGAAATGCCGGAGTTGCGCGAGGTCGCACCCGGCCAGTTCGCCGCTTGCCATCATCCGCTGGCCTGAACTAAGACCGGTTTGTCTCGTCACGCCGGGCATGGCATGGTGGCGCGACAACGAGAACCATTGGGAGGACGCCGATGAAGAGTTTCAAGGTTGCCGATTTCAAGGCGCCGCTGCAGGAGTTCGACGAGGCGACGCCACAGCCGTCGGGCACGCAGGTGCTGATCAAGGTGAAGGCCGCCGGCGTCTGCCACAGCGATCTCCATATCTGGGAAGGCGGCTACGATCTTGGCCATGGCCGCAAGCCGCTGTCGCTGAAGGACCGCGGCATCAACCTGCCGCTGACCATGGGCCACGAGACCGTGGGTGAAATCCTGGCCTTCGGCCCGGACGTCAAGCCCGCCGACCAGGGCGAACTCAAGCTCGGCGATGTCGGTCTCGTCTATCCCTGGATCGGCTGCGGCAAGTGCGCGACGTGCCTTGCGGGTGACGAGAACATGTGCCTGACGCCGCGCTCGCTCGGCGTCTATTGCGACGGCGGTTATGCCGATCACATGCTGGTGCCGCATCCGCGCTACCTGCTCAACCTGAGGGGCCTCGATCCCGCGACGACCGCGCCCTATGCCTGCTCGGGCGTCACGACCTACAGCGCGCTGAAGAAGGTCGAGCAGCATTTCGACACGCCCATCGTGATGTTCGGCGCCGGCGGCCTCGGCCTGATGGCGCTGTCGCTGCTCAAGGCTATGGGCGGCAAGGGCGCGATCATGGTCGATATCGACGCGAAGAAGCGCGAGGTCGCCGAACAAGCCGGCGCGCTGGCGACCGTCGATCCCAAGGCCCCGGATGCGCTGGAGCAGCTTGCCAAGAAGGCGGACGGGCCGATCCGCGCCGTGGTCGACCTCGTCGGCAATGCCGCCACGACGCAGCTGGGTTTCGACTGCCTGACCAAGGGCGGCAAGCTCGTGATCGTCGGCCTGTTCGGCGGCGGCGCGACCTGGGCCCTGCCGCTGATTCCGATCAAGGCGATCACGATACAGGGCAGCTACGTCGGAAACCTGCGCGAAACGCAGGAGCTGCTCGATCTCGTACGCAGTAAGAAGGTGCCGCCGATCCCTGTGACGAAGGCCCCGCTCGCCAAGGCCAATGATGCGCTGGTGCAGTTGCAGCAGGGCGCGGTGGTCGGACGCACGGTGCTGACGCCGTAGTAACAACTCTCTCCACCGTCATTGCGAGCGCAGCGAAGCAATCCAGAAATCCCGCCGCGGACAGTCTGGATTGCTTCGTCGCAAGGGCGCCTCGCAATCACGAGGTTATACCGTCGTTCAATTGGGAAACCCATGTCCGCAAACAACGCCTTCCACATTGCCGTGCTCGCCGGTGACGGCATCGGTCCCGAGGTCATGACGCCGGCGCTCGAGGTGCTGCGCAAGGTCGAGCAGAAATCGGATCTGCGCTTCCGTTTCACCGAGGCGCCGGCCGGGGCCAACCATTATCTCGCGACCGGCAAGTCGATGCCGGATAGCACCATCAAGCTCTGCGAGGAGGCGGACGCGATCCTGCTCGGCGCCTGCGGACTGCCGTCAGTGCGGTACCCCGACAACACCGAGATCGCGCCACAGATCGAGCTGCGCTTCATTTTCGATCTCTATGCGGGCGTCCGTCCGGCGCGGCTCATTCCGGGCGTGCCGAGCCCGATCGTCGGCGCTGATGCGCACGGCATCGATCTCGTCGTGATCCGGGAATCGACCGAAGGCCTGTTCGCCTCGATGGGCAAGGGCGTCGTCACCCACGAGGACGCGCGCGAGACCCTGGTGATCACGCGCAAGACCTCCGAGCGCCTGTTCGAGTTCTCGTTTCGCCTCGCCGAGCGGCGCAAGGCGCGCGGCAGGCCGGGCGCGCTCACCTGCGTCGACAAGGCGAACGTGTTCAAGGCGTTTGCGTTCTTCCGCGGCATCTTCGACGAGATCGCGAAGAACCATCCTGACGTGAAGACCGACCGCCTCTACGTCGATGCCTGCTCGGCGATGCTGGTGAAGCGTCCCTGGGATTTCGACGTGATGGTGATGGAGAACATGTTCGGCGACATCGTCTCCGACATCACCGCGAGCCTGATCGGGGGCCTCGGCATGGCGCCCTCGGCCGACATCGGCGACAAGTACGCGGTGTTCCAGCCGTGCCACGGCACCGCCCCCGACATCATGGGGCAGGGCAAGGCCAACCCCACCGGCATGATCCTGTCGGCCGCGATGATGCTGGACTGGCTCGCCGACAAGCACGGCATCGAGAGCGCTGCGGATGCCGGCGAGACCATCGAGCGTGCGGTGGACAAGATCTATGCCGGCGGCATCAAGCCGATGGAATTCGGCGGCAGCAATGGGACGGCTGACATCACCAAGGCGGTGCTCGCGGCGCTGTAGTCAAGGAAAAGGGGCCCGCGCAAGCCCCTTCGTCGTTCACCAGCGGCGCCAATGGCGGTGATGACGCCAGCCCCACGGTCGCGCGCCATAGAAGCGCGGGCCGCCGTAATAGCCGTAGGCGCGATAATAGTTCGGGCGCCACCAGCAGCGGCCCCAGGGGTTGCAGACCCAGCGCACCTGTTCGACATCGGCGGCCGGACCGCTTGCAATCCTGTCCGCCTGCGGAATGCCGTTCGGCATTGCCGCAAGCGCCGCTCCCGACGCGAGCACCACGCCACCCATGGCAGCCAGACCAAGAAGAGCAGATCTGAATTTCATCGTCATCTCCCTCGTTGCTGGCGGGAGAACTTTCGCGACATCAGGTGGTTGCGGTTGCGTCGAGTTGCACGAGGAATTTAATCTAGCTGAACGCCGGTTCAGCTTCAGCGGCCCCGGAACGTCGGCTTGCGCTTCTCCATGAAGGCCTGCCGGCCCTCGCGGAAATCCTCCGAGTCCATGCAGGCGTTGCCGATCGCCTTGATCGCCTCCATGTCGCGCGCGCTTTCGTCCTTCAGCACCTGCGCGATGGTGACCTTGGCGGCCTTGATCGCGAGCGGGGCGTTCTGCGCGATCGTCTGCGCGATCGTCATGGTCTCGCCCCAGATTTCGTCCGCCGGGAAGAGGCGTTCCACGAGGCCGATGCGCAGCGCCTCGGCGGCGTCGATCCGCATGCCCGTGTACATCAGGAGCCGCGCCCAGGATGGGCCGACCAGCGACACCAGATGGTTCAAGCCGTCATAGCCGTAGGCGATGCCGAGCTTGGCTGCGGGGATGCCGAACTGGCTGCCGTGTGAGGCGAGACGGATGTCGGCGAGCATCGCGACCTGCATGCCGCCGCCGAGGCAATAGCCCTCGATGCAGGCGATGGTCGGCTTGGGATAGTCGGCGAGCAGCGCGCGCTGGGCGGCGCTGCGCTTGGCATAATCCTCGGACGCCGCCGCATTGTGCCTGACCTTCTCGAACTGGCTGATGTCGGCGCCTGATACGAACGCCTTGCCGCCGGCGCCGCGCAGAATCACGACGCGCACGGCGTCGTCGTCGCGCAGGGCCGTCAGCGCCTCGCCGAATCCCTCCCACATTTCGAGCGACATCGCATTGCGCTTGTCCGGATTGTTGAAGGTCACGACGCCGACGCCATCGGCCGTGTGCCGGAGGATCTTGCCGTCCGCGTAACGTGTTTCGATCGTGCTGAAAATGTCGGGCATCGCGCGCTCGCTGGTCATCGCCGAGGCGCAATGTGGGGCGCTGGCGCGGCCGCGGTCAACCGGCACAGGACAAGAAGCTTGCATCCGCCTGTGCCGCGGTTGCATGGCGCGAAGTCCGGCAAGGCGGAAACGGCGAAATCAAACGGCCAGGAAGCAAATCGCCACGAAAAAGGGCGGCTGGGCCGCCCCGAAAGTACCGCGCGCAAGCGCGCCGGCACACCATGTCTCGATCGGCTCTCGTCCAATCCGGCCGCGCACCTGCGGCGCGGCGGATTGAACATCGGCCGTAAAGGCCAGGCCGAGGATCGGCCTCAGCTCTCGTTTGCCGCGATCGATTCCATCAGCGAGACGAGCTGACGCTGCACCGTCTGGTCCTTGATCTTGCTGTAGGCGCGCAGCAGGCGGAGGCTGAACGCCGAGTCGAGGAAGAGCAGGCTCTCGACTTCGCGGGCCTTGTTGTCGCCGTCGTAGAAGAAGGTCACGGGCACGTCGAGGGCGGAGGCGATCTGCTGCAGCCGAGCTGCGCCGACGCGATTGACGCCCTTCTCGTATTTCTGGACCTGCTGGAAGCTGACGCCCAGCTTCTCGCCGAGCTCGGCCTGCGAGATCTTCATCTCGACGCGCCGCAGACGGATCCGCTTGCCAAGCTCAATGTCCGGCTTGCCGGCACTGCGCTGCTTCATCCTTTTTGCCGCTGCTTTCATCTCTGTTCTCACCTTTGTTCTTCGGTTGAAAATCCCCCGAAGAGCTGGGTCAGGGGTTCGCCCATATAGGAGTCCTTGAATTCATGCGGGTGCACGAACTCTTCCTTAAACCACGGGAAGCGAGCCGGATTGAAAGCCTCGATCAGCCAGTCAATCATGTGCCGCACGCGCGGGATGCGGCCGCTACCGGGATGGTAGGACAGCCAGATATCCAGCGGACGGTTCAGTTCGACCTCCAGTGGAATCAACTTCCCGCCAAGCGCGATGGCGTAGCTCGGGAAGACGCCGATGCCGGCGCCGTTCGCGACCGCCCAGTAGTTGGCGCTCGAGACGTTGGTCTTCATGACCAGAAGGTCACGTTCCGAAACGCCCGGGAAGAAGCTCTCGAAGGATTCCTTGGCGGCGAGCTGGTCGGCGAATTGCAGCACCAGGCGATGCTTGATCAATTCCGCCGCCGAACGCGGCGTGCCATGCTTTGCGATGTATTTCTCCGAGGCCCAGAACATCAGATGCATGCGGCCGAGCCGCACCAGCTTGATGTCGAGCGCCGACGGGCGCGCCAGGTGGATGGCGACGTCGGCCTCGTGGCGCGAGACGTCGGCCGAGCGCATCGCGCAATGCAGGTCCACCAGGATCTTCGGGTAGGCCTGTTGGAACTCGACCAGGCGCGGGGCCAGCCAAAAAGTGCCGAGCCCTTCGGTCACGGCGACGCGGACCTCGCCGGACAGGGCGTTGGCCATCGAATCGCTGGCACGCAGCACGTCGAACGTGGCCGCTTCCATGCGCTCGACGGCGGAGACCACCAGGGCGCCCTCATCGGTCAAATGGGTGCCGTGCACGTCGCGGGTAAACAGCGTGGTGCCGGTCTGGCGTTCGAAATCGTCGATCCGCCGCCGCACGGCGTTGATCGACAGCGACAGGCGGTCGGCCGCCGAGCGAAAACTTCCGCATCGCACGACTTCCAGGAAGATGCGGGCGGCGTCCCAATCCGAGAGGCCGCTGAGATTTGTCTTTGGGCGTTCCGTCAGAGGAACGCCCCTTTCCGCCACAGAGTGCATACAATTCCCTTTGGGGCGCTAAACTGGCAGAATCTTACGCAAACCACAACCACGACGGGTTGGGGAACGACGAGTTTTGAACGTCATCCTTTACTACCCGTTGGACGGTATTGGGGTGCTGTCATGGGGCTGGGGAATCGAGCAGGGTGTGGGCTCGACTGAGGGGTTAGGCGTGAGTTCCGTTGCGAGCCGCGAAATGGCTGCGGGATTGCCGGCGCTGTCCGCGATGGTCGATTGGCCACGAGAGCCGATGGCGTTTCGCGCGATGGATCGATCGCGCCGCGGGGGGCGTTTGCTCCGGGACCGGTTGGGTCATGGCCAAGCGCGCTGCCCGGCGAGCGCGGCCGGAACCACGATTCTACCGCAGAAGCACGCTGGAATCAGGTTCGGGGGCAAAGGCGCCCCGTGCTATCCTTGGTCTTCCATGGGGGCCGAGGGAGCGTGAGCAACACATCTCGCAGGCCGCAATAACGGAAAGAACGCCGGTGTCGCATTCAGACGAACAGTTGCAGTCGGTGCTGGAAACGCTCGAGGAGTGCCGCAGGCTTCTCAATGCCTGCGACAACCGCGAGTCGGCCGAGATGCTGTCCATCGTCATCCTCGACGTGCGGATGAAGTTGAAAGGAATTGGCAGCGCCGACCTCAAGGCGCTGTGCGACGAAATGCTGCGGAGCGCTGCGAGCGAGCCGCTGACCCCCTCCAAGCAGACGCAGGACCAGCCCCGGCGTCCGCTGCTCCGCGTGGTGAAGTAGCCACGCCGCCGAATCCTCGCTTTTAGGCGAGGTTTGTGCGCGTCCCGATGCCGCATCTGTGATCACGGAGGGCATCGGGAGGAGCCTTGGTATTGCGCGCCTCTGTTGCGCATTCTCGGCCATCGGCTACACCTGAGCCGGTTCGGCTCCGGGCCGGGCGCATTCCTTGCGCGCCGTCCCGGGCCTGAGATGGCTCCGACTGCATCATGCAAAACGTTTCGATCCCGGCGGCGCTGATTGCCGGCCTCGTCAGCTTCCTCTCGCCCTGCGTCCTGCCTCTGGTCCCCCCCTATCTCATCTACCTGACGGGTGCCACGATCGAGCATGTCGAGAGCGACGAGCCGGTCGCTGCTTCCAAGCGCGCGATCATGCTGTCGGCGCTGCTGTTCGTGCTCGGCTTCTCCACCATCTTCGTGGCGCTCGGTGCCAGCGCCTCGCTGGTCGGCGGCCTTATCCGGGCCTGGTCGGCGGAGCTGTCGATCCTCGCCGGCATCGTCATCATCATCATGGGCCTGCACTTTCTCGGCCTGACCCGCATTGGCTTTCTGATGCGCGAGGGACGGCTGCCGATCCCCAAGCCGGTCGGCCTGTGGGGCGCCTATATCATGGGCCTCGCATTCGCGTTCGGATGGACACCCTGCATCGGCCCGATACTCGCCGCGATCCTCTCGATCGCCGCGGCGGAGGCCACGGTGATGAGGGGTGCCGGCTTGCTCGCGGTCTATTCCGCGGGCCTCGGCATTCCCTTCCTGCTCGCCGCTCTGATGATCGAACAGTTCTCGGCGCTGTTCGCGCGGATGAAGGGCCACCTCGTCAATGTCGAGCGCGCGATGGGCGTCCTGATGGTGATCACCGGCATCGGCTTCCTCACCGGCGCGGTCTCGAATGTGAGCATCTGGCTGCTCGAGACGTTCCCGGCGCTGCAGACGATCGGTTAAGGCACGATTCGGAAAGCTGCGAAGCGGATTTCCGGAAAGATCGTGCACGAACAACCGCCTGAAGCGCGATGCGTTCATCCAAATCTCATCGCACTCTAGGGTGGAGACCGGGTTTTCACGGGCGAGTAAGTAAAGGAACCGTTGAAGTCCGTCAGGCATGCTGTCACGAAGCGACGATGCCAACCTTTCCAGTCCTGAGGCGTTGCATCGGAGCAACTCGCATGGTGGAGATCACGTGACCAAGACACTGCGCTTAGAACCCTTGTCGGACAATGCGGCACTGGTCGCATGGCAATTCCTGGGGCAACCCTTGCCGGAATGGCCAAGCTGGGTTCAGTCGAACTGCTCGCTGCAGAAGGATGCCGATGGAAAACTCGAGCTTCGGCACGAGCGGCGCAGCGGCACTCAGATCGTATATCTCGGCGAGTGGCTGGTGAGAGATCTCGATGGCGGCGTCGACTTCTACACCGACGCCGAGATCTGGTCGCGGTTCGCTGCAAAGCGCTGACGCGCGATGAGATCGGCCGACGCGTCGTTTCGCGCCTTAGTCTCTTCAGCTTGAACTTCAGCCGATCAAAAGCCCGTGTCGTCCATGGGGCAAAAAGCCTCGCGAGCGGGCGCAGGCGAGAGACACAATCTGTGGTAATATTTCAATGTACTGCACCCTGAGGGGCATTTTTCAAAAGCATATACTGAAACGAGAATTCTGACCAATCGACATCTTCGGCGCCCCTCTCCCCTTACAGCATTTGAGCAGGAGCAAGCGATGGGAACCGACGTCAACGTTCAACCCGGCCACGGCAAGGCCGGACGTCAACCGACGCGACAATTTCTGGATACGCTGTCCGGACACGAGGATCCGGGCATGTTCGGCCGGATGTTTCCGGACCTGGAGCCGCTGGCCGTCGACGACGGCCCGCTGCGTGAGCTCGCCGACGTGATGAAGGATCCTGCTCCAGGCGATGCCGCGGGAAACAATCTCAACGTCCCGGCCGGCTTCACCTATCTCGGGCAATTCGTCGACCATGACATCACGCTCGATCTGACCTCCTTTGGCGAGAAGGAGGCCGATCCGATGGCGGTCACGAATTTTCGCACGCCGGCCCTCGACCTCGACAGCATCTACGGTCTCGGTCCCGACGGAAGCCGGCATTTGTACGCGCGCAATTCGGCGAGCGACAGCGGCAAGACACCGGGTCCCAAGCTCCTGATTGGCAAGACCGTCAACGTCGATACCATCACGGGCGATCATCGCAACGACCTGCCGCGCAATCCCGAGGGGTTTGCCCTCATCGGCGATCATCGTAACGACGAGAACCTGGTCGTCGCGCAAACCCACCTTGCGATGCTGAAGTTTCACAACAAGGTCTGCGACCAGCTCGCGGCCTCGGGCAAGCCGGCGGGCGAGATCTTCGAGGAAGCGCGCCGGATCGTGACCTGGCACTATCAATGGATGGTCCTGCACGATTTCGTGGAGCGGATCACCGAGAAGGGGATCGTTGCGAAGATTCTCGAGCAGGGGCGGCGTTTCTACCGCTTCAAGAAGACTCCTTACATGCCCGTCGAGTTTTCAGGCGCCATCTACCGTCTCGGCCACAGCATGGTCCGCCAGGTCTACAGTCACAACAGGATCTTCACGCCGGGCGGTCTCGCTCCGGCGACGCTCGACCTGCTGTTCAGGTTCACCGGGCTTTCGGGAGGAATCATCGGCGACCTGGCGCCGAACCCGATCACGCCGCCGCTCCCGCTTCCGTTGCTTTCGAGCAACTGGATCATCGACTGGCGGCGCTACTTCCAGGTGCTGCCGAACAATCCTGCGGGCGTGACGCTCAATCCCTCGCGCAAGATCGATCCGTTCGTCGTGCCGCAACTCCACACCCTGCCCGGTGACGGCGGCAGCCTGCCGTTCCGCAATCTCAAGCGGGGCGTATTGCTGGGATTGCCGTCCGGGCAGGACGTCGCCAAGGCCATGAAGATCAAGAATCCACTGTCTCCGGAAGAAATCTCGAAGGGGAGCGACGGTGCCGTGGCGAAGAAACATGGCATGCACCAGAACACCCCGCTCTGGTACTACATCCTCAAGGAGGCGGAGCAACGGGGAGGCGGTGAACGGCTCGGGCCGGTCGGCGCGACTCTGCTCGCCGAGGTCTTCGTCGGCCTCGTCCACGGCGATCACCAGTCGTACCTGTGGCTCAAGGGCAAGACCTGGAAGCCGACGCTGGCATCGCAAGTGCCCGGCGAATTCACGATGGCCGACCTGCTGCGCTTCGTCGGCGATATCAGCCCGATCGACGGCATCTCGACCGTGTAGTTGCAGGCGATAGGCCAGACCGGCGCGCATGGCGCCGGTCTGGCCGTGCAGGCGCTCGTATTGCGTTACGATATGCGCTTTCGCCAGGGATCACGGCGTCTCCTCCAGCGTGCAGGTCACGGTGCAGACGACGCCGCGTGGCAGGAAGTCGACGGTTGCCTCGCCGCCGAGCTGGTCGCGCGCGCTACGCTCGATCAGGCGCGAACCGAAGCCGCGTTGCACCGGCGCTGTGACCGGGGGCCCGCCGGTCTCGGTCCAGACCAGACGCAGCCGCGGCTTCGGCGCGTCGGTCATCACCTCCCAGTCCAGCGTCACCCGGCCGGTGTCGTTGGACAGCGCGCCGTATTTGGCGGCGTTGGTGGCAATCTCGTGCACGATCATCGACAGCACGACGGCGAGCCGCGGCGACAGCGGCACGGCGGGGCCCGTCATGCGGATGCGATTGGGATCGCTCAAAAGGAATGGCTGGAGCGCGCGGGCGATGACGTCGCGGAGCTCCGAACCCGCCCAGCGCTCCTGGCTCAGGAGATTGTGCGCCTCGGCGAGCGCGCCGAGCCGTCCCTCGAACTTCGTCCGCTCGTCGCGGCTGGCACTGCGGAACGTCTGCACCGCGATCGCCTGCATCAGGGCCAGCGTGTTCTTGACGCGATGGTTGAGCTCCTCGATCAGGAGATTATGCAGCATCTCGCCGCGCGCGATCGTGGTCGCCATCCTGACCGCAAAGGTCAGGCCGACCAGCAGCAGGATGCCGCCGATCAGGCTGGTGATCGCGATGTTGTACCAGAGCGGCGCGATCAGCGAGCTCTGGGCGATGCCGGCGACCGCTGTCCAGCCCGTCAACCGTGACCTGGTGTAGGCCGTCGTGAGTGCGACGCCGTCGAGCGAAACGGTCGAAAGCGCCGCCTCCGGCCTGCGCAACATCGACTCGTACAGCACGCCGGAGGCCTGCCGGCCGAAGGTCTCGGTGGGGTTTGGCGAGCGCGCGAACACGACGCCCTTGCTGTCCAGCAGCGAGACGGTCCATTGATCGTTCGGGCGCTGCTGCTCCAGCAGCCGCTGGAATATTGCAACCGGCGGGCTGAAGGACAGCGCATAGACGACCTCGCCGTCGCGGAGAACCGGGACTTCGACGGTCACGATCGCCTGTTTCTTGGTCGTGCCGACAAACAGATCGGAAAACTGGGGAGCCTTGGTCGCGAACACGCGCTCGACGATCTCGCGATTGTTACGCCGGGGCAGGTTCGCGCTATCGGGCGTTGCCGACGAAAACGCCTGGCTGCCGGTCCGGTCCGACAGCAGCAGGACGCTGTCCTCGCCATATTGGCTGATGAAGCCGGCCGCCAAGTGCCGGAAGCCCTCGAAGTCCCCGCTGCGCAAGGCGTCGCTGAGCGCGAGCACCTGCAGGCCCCCCGTGATCCGCTGCACCTCGGCGTCGAGCACCATGCGCATGCTGCGCACCGTTTCCAGCACGCGTCGCGTCGCCTCGCTGCGATCCTGTCGATAGTTGTAGTAGGCGAGGCCCACCGCGAAGACGATCAGCGGCAGCGTCGTTCCCGCGACAAGGAGGGCGAGCCGAACGGGCAGGGTGAGCTTTGGCAAACGGAGGCGTCCCGGTTCCAGCGCAGTCGCGCCGGACAATGATTTCGACGGGACCATACGGGCAGGAACTGTGCTGCGCCACGTTTTTCCGTCCCAAACAGCATCACGTGCTCGCTCCCGGGACATTGGAGAACGCATCCCCACGCACGCGGAGGCGGCGAGTTGCAGTGCAGCAGGCGCCTGCGCGCTGTCCTGCGGTGAAGGGTTGCTCAAGCGCGCGCGAAATGACTTTCGTCCGGCCGGAGTTTTTCATACGCTTTGCTTGCAAGCCGCATAACGGCTGAGCTCACGTCCCGGCACAGGGACGGAGCCATAAGGGAGGGGAGACGATGAAGCGAAGGTCATTTCTCGCTGGTATCGGTGCGACCACGGCGGCAGCTACGATCGGCATGCCGTCGATCCTGCGGGCGCAAGCGCCGATCACGCTGAACGGTGCGGTCCAGTTCAACGACGACCACGCCTTCAACCGGGCACTGCTGCGGTTCGAGGAACTGGTGAAGAAGTATTACGGCAAGCCCGTCAATTTCACCCTGCACAGGAACTCGTCGCTCGGCCTCGAGAAGCAGTATTTCGAATACATGTCGCAAGGCAAGGCGGTCGACTACGGCATCGTCTCGCCGGCCCACATGTCCACCTTCGCCAAGGCGGCCCCGTTCATCGATGCGCCTTTCGTGTTCAAGGGCATCGAGCACATGAACAAGGTGGTGGAGGCCAACATCCTGGCGCCGGTCGCCGACGAGGTCGCGGCCAAGGCCGAGGTCGTTCTGATCGGGTATGCCGGCGGCGGCATCCGCAACATCTTCGCCAACAAGCCGCTCAAGAACCTTGCCGACCTCAAGGGCCTCAAGGTCCGCGTGCAGGGCGCGCCGATCTGGTCGAAGACCTTCGCGGCCGTCGGCATGAGCCCGACCGTGATCGCCTATAATGAAATCTACAATGCGATTCAGAACGGCGTGATCTCGGCCGGCGAGAACGAAGCCGCCGGCGTCGAGGCGATGAAGTTCTATGAAGTCGCTCCACATCTCAATCTGACCCAGCACGCCGTGTCGATCCGGCCGATCTGCTTCTCGGTGAAGACGCTGAAGACCTTGCCGAAGGATTTGCAGGACGCGATCATGAAGGCCGGCAAGGAGGCCGGCGATTACGGCCGTCAGCTCGAGTCCAGCGAAGAGGTCGTCAAGCTCGACACGCTCGAGAAGGCCGGGAAGCTCAAGCGCGTGCCCTTCGAGGAGCGCGACGCCATGAAGAAGCTCGCCGATCCCGTGATGGCCACCTACGCCAAGGAGATCGGCGCCGAGGGCATTTTCGAGAAGATCAACGTCGTCTGAGGTCGGTCAATTCGCCGACGGCATTCCGGGCAGGCCCCGCTTCCTGCCCGGACATGGCGGATGAGTCGCCGCACGGAGCCCCAATGTCGGACACGAACGTCCCGTCCACACCGTCGCTGTGGCGCCGCGTCACGGCGGCCTATGCGAAATTGCTGGAAATCCTGCTGGCCGCCTGTGTCGGCATCCTCGTCATCCCGGTCACGCTGCAGATCGTCTCGCGCTATACGCCGTTGATTCCCTCGTACATCTGGACGGAGGAGATGGCGCGTTTCCTGTTCGTCTGGACGATCATGATCGGCGCCATGGTCGGCATTCGCGAGGCGCAGCATTTCGAGGTCGATGTCTGGCCCGAGCTGTCGCGGCGGTCGGAGGCCGCGGTGCGCATCGTCGCGCGGCTCGGCGTGCTGGCGCTGGCCTTCGTGTTCGTGTGGGCCGGAATCGAATTCACGCGCTTCGCCTGGAACAGGACGTCGGAGCTGGCCGATCTGCCGCTCTGGCTGATCCATGTCGCCTGGCCGGTGGCCGGCGTGACGTGGATGGTGTTCGCGGGCGAGCAGATGCTCGATGAACTGCGCATTCTGGTCGGGGCACGAAGATGAGCGGCCCGGTGCTTTCTGCCGGACAGGCCGCGATGGTGCTGTTCGGGGTCTTCGTCGGCCTCCTCATCGTGCGGGTGCCGGTTGCCTTCGCGCTCGGCCTTGCCTGCGTGCCGATCCTGCTGATCGAGCCGCGCCTGTCGCTGATGATGCTCGCGCAGGAGACCTTCAACGCCTACAATTCTTTCATCCTGCTCGCGGTGCCGTTCTTCCTGCTGACCGCGAACCTGATGAGCATCGGCGGCATCACCGACCGCCTGGTGGCGCTGTCGCGCTCGATGGTCGGGCACTGGCCGGGATCGCTGGCGCAGATCAACGTCGTGCTGTCGGTATTCTTCGCCGGCATCTCCGGCTCCTCCACTGCCGATGCGGCCAGCCAATCCAAGATCTTCATCGATGCCCAGACCAAGGAGGGCTATGACCTTTCGTTCTCGATCGCGATCACCGCGGTGTCCGCGGTGCTTGCGGTCGTCATCCCGCCTTCGATCCTGATGATCGTGTGGGGCGGGCTGATCTCGACCTCGATCGCGGCGATGTATCTGGCCGGAATCGTGCCCGGCCTTTTGATCGCGGGCGCGCAGATGGCGACGGTGCACGTCTATGCGGTGCGCCGTGGCTATCCGACCTATCCGAAGGCGAGCTGGGTCGACATGCGTTGCGCCATCTGGCGGTCGATACCGGCGTTGATGACCCCGTTCATCATCGTCGGCGGCATCCTGCTCGGCTGGTTCACCGCGACGGAATCTGCTTGCGTGGCCGTGCTCTATTCCGTTGTGCTCTCCGCGTTCTTCTACCGCGAGACGGGCTTGCGCGAATTGTACCGGGCCTTGCTCGACACCGGGCGTCTTGCCGGCGTTGCACTGTTCTGCGTCGGCACGGCGAGCGCGTTCGGCTGGTTGCTCGCCTACTACAAGATTCCACAGGAACTGCTGGCCAACGTCTCGACTTGGGGGATGGGCGCCGTGACGGCCGGCTTCTTCATCGCCTTCTGCTTCCTCATCGTGGGCTGTTTCCTGGACGCCATCCCGGCGATCGTCATCGTCGGCACCGTGCTGGAGCCGCTGGCGAGGTCCGTCGATCTCCATCCGGTCCAGTTTGCGATCATCTCGATCGTCTCGCTGGCCTTCGGGCTGGTGACGCCGCCCTATGGCCTGTGTCTGATGATCGCCTGTTCGATCGCCGGCGTGCGGCTGCGCTATGCGCTGAAAGACACGGTGATCATGCTGATCCCGATGCTGCTGGTGCTGGCGGCCGTCATCGTATGGCCCAGCGTGTCGCTGTTCCTGCCGCGCCTGATCGTGCCGGAGATGCTCAAATGAGCGACCCCGTGGCCGGCGGCCGCGGGTCCGTTCGATAGGTTACAGATTGCTCTCGGTGATCGCGGCGTAGACCATGCTGCGCAGCTCGCGACGGATGGGGTAGGCGCTCGACGGCAGCACTTGCGTCATGAAGATGGTGATCAGCTCCTCGGCCGGGTCGATCCAGAACGAGGTCGTGGCCGCGCCGCCCCAATTGTATTCGCCGGGGCTGCCGGCGATCAGCGTCTCGGACGGGCGCATGGTCACGGCGAAGCCGAGGCCGAAGCCGATGCCATTATAGGCGGCCTCGGAGAACAGCGAGCGCGACACCTCGGGCAGGAAACGGCCGCCGGGAATGTGGTTGGTGGTCATCAGCGCCAGCGTCTTGGGACCGATCAGCCTGACGCCGCCGAGTTCGCCGCCGTTGAGCAGCGCGCGGCAGAAGGTGAGGTAGTCGGCGACTGTTGAGCACAAACCGCCGCCGCCCGAGATGAAGGAGGGCGGGGACAGGAACGAGCTCGTGGCCGGGTCGTCCTGAAGCGTCAGGCCTTCGCGTCGCTGGCCGGCATGGAAGGTCATGCCGCCGCCGGGATCGGCGGAATAGCAGGCGGCGAAGCGATGCGCCTTCGAGGCCGGCACGTGGAAATCGGTGTCGGTCATGCCGAGCGGATCGAGGATGCGTTGTTTCAGGAACTGCTCGAACGGCATCCCCGAGATCTTGCCGACGAGGTAGCCGAGGACGTCGGTCGCCACCGAGTAGTTCCAGGCCTCGCCCGGCGAGAACTCCAGCGGGATCTTCGCGAGGCTCTCGATCATGGTCTGGAGCGTGCCTGATTTCTCGACCTCGCCGATCTTCTCACTGCGATAGGCGGCATCGACATTGGAGCGCTGCTGGAAGCCGTAGGTGAGGCCGGACGTGTGGCGCAAGAGGTCGACGATCAGCATCGGCCTGGACGGCGGCCGGGTCAGGAACGCCGGATAGGTGCCGGCGACGAACACGCCGAGATCCTTCCATTCCGGAATGTATCTGGCGACGGGCTCGTCGATCGCGACGAGGCCTTCCTCCACCAGCATCATGAAGGCGACGCTGGTGAGCGGCTTGGTCATTGAATAGATGCGGTAGATGGTGTCGTCCTTCACCGGCAGCTTGCGCTCGACGTCGGCGAAGCCCTGCACCGAGCTGTGGGCGACCTTGCCGCGGCGGTAGACCAGGAGCTGCGTGCCCGGGAAGCGGCCGGCATCGATGTACCGCTTCTTGAGATGCGCATCGACGCGGTCGAGCGAAGCCTTGGACATGCCGACGGATTCGGGCGAGGCAGGGGTAGGGGCGAGCATCAGTTCCTCCGGGCAGTTTCTCGACGACCGTGATAGCCAAATGGCGGGCCCATTCCAAGCCGGTCGCGCTTAACGCGGGCCGGTCAGCTGGTATAGGCTGTACCCCGGAACGCCGAAGGAGCCCCGCTTGGGGCCAACGAGAAAAACGCGAGGGCAAACGCAGCCATGACCCAATTCAACGAGACCGAGCTCACCGAAGCCGTCATCAGGAGCTTCGACAACACGCCGAACCCGCGTGCCAAATTCCTGCTGCAGGAACTGGTGAAATCGCTGCACGATTACGTGAGCAAGACCGGTCTCACGTTCGAGGAATGGGACTACGCCATCGATTTCCTGACCCGCACCGGGCAGAAGTGCACCGACACCCGGCAGGAATTCATCCTCCTGTCCGACGTGCTCGGTGTTTCCATGCTGGTGGACGCCGTCAACCACAGGGATCGCGACGGCGCGACGGAGACCACCGTGCTCGGCCCGTTCTATGTCGGCGAGCACAAGGTGACCGCGCACGGGACCGACATCTCGCCGCATAACGAGACCGGCGAGAAGATGTTCGTGCAGAGCCGCGTCACCGACCTCGAGGGCAAGCCGCTCGCCGGCGTGCCGGTCGACGTCTGGCACGCCGACGACGACGGCTTCTACGATTCCCAGAAGCCGAACTATGACGAGGTCGGCGCCTCGGCGCGGGCCCGCTTCATCACCGATGACGATGGCCGCTTCTTCTTCCGCACCATCCTGCCGTGCAGCTATCCGATTCCGACCGACGGGCCGGTCGGCGAGATGATCGTGCAGACGGGCCGCCATCCCATGCGGCCCGCGCACGTGCACTTCCTGGTCAATGCGAAGGGCTATGAGCCGCTGATCACTCACGTCTTCATCGGCGGCGACAAATATCTCGATTCCGACGTCGTATTCGGCGTGAAGGACGACCTCGTCGCCAAGGTCGAGCCGCGCAACGATGCTGCGATGCCCGACGGCACCAAGGCGAGCGGGCAGTGGCACCTGATGACCTACGAATTCCACCTCAAGCCGGGCGGCGGCATTGCACCGAAGCCGCTGGGCGTGAAGGTAACCGAGCCGGCGTGAGGCTCCTCATCTCTGGAGGTGCGGTCATCCCCGGATGTAGGCGGCCAGTTCGTCCGGCGTTCCCTTCGGAAAGGCGTCCTTGAGATGATCGAGGAAGGCGGAGACGCGCGCGCTGAGCAATCGCCGCGAAGGATAGAGCGTCCAGAGGGCGATGTCCGATCCATCGACATCACCCCAGCGGACCAGCGTGCCTTCTGCCAGATCGTGACTGACGAGCGACAGGGGTAGCCGCGCAGCACCGACGCCGGCTCTCACGGCATCGCGAACCATCATCAGGGATGACAGCCGAAGCACGGGATCAACCGTGATGCGCGATGGGCCGCTTGGCCGCCTGATGTCCCAGACCGCTGTCTCGTCATCGCCGCGCACGACGGCCGGAACGGCGAGGTTTTCTTTCGGGCGTTTCAGTGTGGGGCTGGCTACGACCAGCATCCGGTCGCGCAAGAAGATGCGGCCGACCAGGCTCTCATCCGGGGCGGGATTGACCCGGATCACGAGGTCGAAACCCTCCTCGATCATATCGACGGGCCGATCGTCCGTCGTGACCTCGAGCCGGACTTGCGGATACCTGAGCGCAAAGCCGGCCGCGAGGCGGCCCATCGCGGTTTGCGAGAAGAGCAGAGGGGCACTGACGCGCAGCCTGCCCTTTGGTTTATCCCCGCCCGAGGCGATCGCCGCCGCCGTCTCGTCGAGCTCGGTGAGGAGCGCTCCGGTCCGCTCGTAAAGCGCGCGCCCTTCCTGGGTGAGCTTGAGCGTGCGCCCGCCGCGCTCAAACAGACGCAGATCGAGGCTGCTCTCGAGCTCGGACACGCGCCGCGACAAGGTCGCTTTCGGGCGTCCCGCGGCGCGCGCGGCCTTTCCGAACCCTCCATGGCGGGCGACGAGATTGAAGTCGGCGAGGGCAAGCAGATCCATATGTTCCACCAATGAGACGGTATGTCCAATTATAGGGGCTATCGGCTCGCAGGTGGATCATTAATTTCAAAGGTGTCTTCTGACCCCCAAACCGGAGAGATCCCATGACCATCCTCGTTACCGGCGCCACCGGCACCATCGGCCGCAACGTCATCGAGCAACTCGTCAAGCGTGGCGCCGATGTGCGCGCACTCGTCCGACATCCCGAGAAGGCCAGCCTCCCGGCAGGTGTCGCCGTCGCTCAGGGCGACTTGCTGGACGTCGATTCCCTGCGCAGCGCGTTCTCTGGCGTCTCCACGCTGTTCCTGCTCAACGCTGTCGTGCCGGACGAATTCACCCAGGCGCTGACTGCGCTCAACCTCGCTCGCGAGGCCGGCATCGCGCGATTTGTCTATCTGTCGGTCATTCACAGCGACCGCTACGTGAACGTGCCGCACTTCGCCGGCAAGTTCGGCGTCGAGCGCATGATCGAGCAAATGGGGTTCAAGGCGACCATCCTGCGGCCCGCCTATTTCATGAACAACGAGCTCATGATCAAGGATGCCGTGACCGGCTATGGCGTCTACCCGATGCCGATCGGCAGCAAGGGCCTGGCGATGATCGACGCGCGCGATATCGGCGAGATCGCGGCGATCGAGCTGGTCCGCCGTGAGACATCCGCGATGCAGCTTCCGCTCGAGCGCATCAATCTCGTCGGCCCCGAGACACTCACCGGCGCGAAGGCGGCCGCGATCTGGTCGGACGTGCTCGGGCGCGCCGTCGCCTACGGCGGCGACGACACCGCGGGCTTCGAGAAGAACCTCAGACAGTTCATGCCGGCCTGGATGGCCTTCGACATGCGGGTGATGAGCGAGCGCTTCCTGACGGAGGGAATGATCCCCGAGTCGGGCGACGTCGAGCGTTTGATCGAGATGCTGGGCCGTCCCTTGCGCTCCTATCGCGACTTCGTCGCCGAGATCACGGCCTCCGTCTGAGGGCTCGCCCGATCAGAGCGACTGTTGCCAGAGCAGCGTCGCTCGCGATCGATCAGGGATGCAGTTGATCATCGCGCGCGCAGCAGCGCCAGCAGAACGACGACGGCGCAGGCGAGCGCAGCCGTCGTCAGCTTCCAGAACATCAGCGGACTGCGCTCCAAGAGCGGCGTGATCCGGGTGTCGAGATAGGCCGGATTGGGGGTACGAAGCTCGAAGATGAACTCGGAGAGATCCTCGTGCCGTTTGGAGGGATCGGGATGGAGTGCTCGCCTCAGCGCGCCGTCGACCCAGCCCGGGACGTTGCGATCGCCGCCGGCCGGGCGATATTGGAGCCGCCGCACGTCCGATTTTCTCCGGATCTTCGCGACTTGGGCGCCGTAGGGCAGCTTGCCGGTCAGCATCTGGTAGCAGATCACGGCCAGCGAAAACATGTCGGAGCGCGGCGAGCCGCGCTGGCCGAGAAAATACTCCGGCGCCGTGTACTGGACCGTGCCCAGTAACTCGTCGGCCTCGCCTTGCGGCGCGGCCTCCGCGACGCCGGCGACCCTGACCGATCCGAAGTCGATGATCTTGGCGGTACCGGTCTTGTCGATCAGGATGTTGTCGGGCCTAAGGTCCTGATGCAGCATCTCCATGCGATGGAAGGCGCGCAGGCCCGCGGCGATCTGCTCGACGAGGCCGCGCACGGTTTCGAGGTCCGGCCGCGGATTGTCGGTCATCCACTGCTTCAGGGTTTGCCCCTCGACGAATTCGGTCGCGACATAGAGGTAGCTGCGCCGCCTCGACTGCACCAGCGGCTTCAGCACATGCGGGCTGTCGATGCGACGTGCGATCCACTCTTCCATCAGAAAGCGCTTCAGGTACGCGGCATTGTCGCGGAGGTCGACGGACGGCAGCTTGAGCGCGACCGGTTGCCCGGTTTCGGTGTCGACGGCAAAGTAGATATGACTCCGGCTGCTGCCGTGGATCTCCCGGACGATCCGGTAACCGTCGAAGATCGCCCGCGGCTCCGGCAGCACGGGAAGCGGCAACTCCGCCGCCTGATTGAAGATGCCGGACGGCTCGCGCTCCGGCACCGCATCGATGCGCAGGATCTGGACGGTGATGTTGTCGTCGCTGCCGCGCCGGTAGGCTTCCTCGACGATCGCCTTCGCCGCCGCATCGAGATCGGAATGTTCGTCGAGCGCGTTCGTGACGAAGCGCGCGTCGACGAACTCGTATGCCCCGTCGGTGGCCAGGAGGAAGGTGTCGCCGGCCTCGACCTCGAGCGCCTGGTAGTCGATCTCGAGCTGCGGGTTGATGCCGAGCGCGCGGCCGAGATAGGTCTGCTCGGACGAGACTATGATGCGGTGGTCGTCGGTCAGCTGCTCCAGCGCCTTGCCGGCGACGCGATAGACGCGGCAATCGCCGACATGGAAGACATGCGCGGTGGTCGCCTTGATGACCATGGCGCTGAGCGTGCAGACGTAACCCTTGTCGCGGTCGTAGGCATATTGGCTCTTGCGCGTCTGTGCGTGCAGCCAGGAATTGGTCGCCTCCAGCACGCGGCGGGCGGAGGTCTTCACCGTCCAGGATTCCGACGTGCAGTAATAGTCCATCAGGAAGCTCTTGACTGCCGACTCGCTGGCGATCTGGCTAACCGTGCTGGAGGAGATGCCGTCGGCGAGGACGGCCGCGATGCCCTTCAGGCCGAGCAGCGGCTCCTCCGGAATCAGGACGCCGTGAAAGTCCTGGTTGACGGGCTTGCGCCCCTTGTCGGAATGCTGGCCGACCGAGATCTGGAGTCCGCGGGTCATCGTCGTCCCCGGCAGGGAGGAGCCGCACCCTGATCGGGCGCGGCTTCCTGTCGAGACATATTCGATCAGGCCGCAACGCGGGGCTTCGCGGCCCTGTCCGCCTGACGCTTCGGCAAGGTCATCACGTGCGTGGCGTAGAGCGTCATGCCGGTGAAGGCGAGGCCGCCGACGAGGTTGCCGAGCACGGTCGGAATCTCGTTCCAGATGAGATAGTCCAGGATCGAGAACTTGGCGCCGAGCAGCAGGCCCGAGGGGAACAGGAACATGTTCACGACGGAATGCTCGAACACCATGTAGAAGAACACCAGGATCGGCATCCACATCGCGATGACCTTGCCGGGGACCGAGGTCGAGATCATGGCGCCGACGACGCCGGTCGAAACCATCCAGTTGCAGAGCATGCCGCGCAGGAACAGCGTTGCCATGCCCGCGGCGCCGTGCGCGGCATAGCCGAGTGTGCGACCCTCGCCGATGTTCCCGATCGCCGCGCCGACCTTGTCGGGCGCCTGGGTGAAGCCGAACGTCGTCACGAAGGCCATCATGAAGGCGACCGTGAAGGCACCGGCGAAGTTGCCGACAAAGACGAGGCCCCAATTGCGCAGCACGCCGCCGAGCGTGACGCCCGGGCGCTTGTCGATCAAGGCGAGCGGCGCGAGCACGAACACGCCGGTGAGCAGATCGAAGCCGAGGAGATAAAGCATGACGAAGCCGACGGGGAACAAGAGCGCGCCGACCAGCGGCTGGCCGGTGTTCACGGTGATGGTGACGGCGAACCAGGCGGCCAGGGCCAGGATGGCACCGGCCATGTAGGCGCGGATGATCGTGTCGCGGGTGGACATGAAGATCTTGGACTCGCCCGCATCCACCATCTTGGTGACGAATTCCGAAGGCGCGAGATAGGACATCAATGGTTCCTTTGCTTTGGCAAGTGAGATCGACACGCCCCCCGGGGAGCGCGGCTGAACGTCATCGGTCGTGCGCGCGGACCGCCGCACGAGGGCTATGGAATTCGTGGAAGCCTAGGGAATCGCGTCACGAGGAGTCTTGAGCCGGGAGAGCCGCGAAGCAGTTGAGCTTCCGGGACGCAGCCGCCAGAGGCTGCATCAGTACGGCGACGCCGCTGTCTTCATTGACCTCGCTGGCGAAGCAATTTGTGTGCCGTCGTGGGTAAGCCAAAAAAGTCTACGATAACAGTTGGATGCCGCATGCTGGGGATTGACTGCCCGAGCTGCGCCGCCTCTTGCTTGAGCGGCTGCACAAGACTTGTGCGGCGCACAACCATTGAGCAAATCGCAAATTTCGGAAGCGGAAAAGCGCTTCGAAGCTGTGGCGCTGCTCGGCAAGCGCTTGACTTTACGGCAGTTTTTCCGGCGGCAGGCTTGGCATGAAGCTTGAATAGTTCCATCCGACGCCATTGAAGCCGTCCCGCGAGACTTCTCATCCGACATGCTGACGCACCCAAACGGGGTCTCCCCGTCGCGCGTTCGCATGCGCCTTTTCAGGCGTCACGGACGGACGGGCTGCTCGTGCGCACTGACGCCATCATTCCGCAACGAGGCAAAAGGACGACACCTCCTATGACCAAGCGCATTCGCCGGCCCTCCGAGACCGGCCTCAGCCGCCGTCAATTGTTGAAGGCGACCGGCTCGACCGCCGCACTTCTCGCCGCCGCCAAACTGAATTTCCCCGCCGGCGCCTTCGCGCAGGCCGGAGGGCCCGAGGTCAAGGGTGCCAAGCTCGGCTTCATCGCACTCACAGATGCAACTCCGCTGTTTGTCGCCAAGGAGAAGGGCATCTTCGCCAAGTACGGCATGCCCGACGTCGAGGTTCAGAAGCAGGCCTCCTGGGGCACCACGCGCGACAACCTCGTGCTCGGCTCGGAAGGTAACGGCATCGACGGCGCGCACATTCTGACCCCGATGCCGTACCTGATCTCGGCCGGCAAGGTGACGCAGAACAATCAGCCGACGCCCATGTACATCCTGGCACGGTTGAACCTGAATGGTCAGTGCATCTCTGTCGCCAAGGAATATGCGGACATCAAGGTCGGGATCGACACCGCGCCGTTCAAGGCTGCGCTGGAGAAGAAGAAGGCCGGCGGCAAGGCTGTCAAGGCTGCGATGACGTTCCCGGGCGGCACGCATGATCTTTGGATCCGCTACTGGCTCGCAGCCGGCGGCATCGATCCGGACAAGGATATCGAAACCATCGTCGTGCCGCCGCCGCAGATGGTCGCCAACATGAAGGTCGGCACCATGGATTGCTTCTGCGTGTGCGAGCCCTGGAATCTGCAGCTCATCCATCAGAACATCGGTTACACCGCGATCACCACCGGCGAGCTCTGGGACAAGCATCCGGAGAAATCATTGGGCATGCGCGCGGCATGGGTGGACAAGTACCCGAAGGCGGCGAAGGCGCTGCTGATGGCGGTGATGGAGGCCCAGCAATGGGCCGAGAAAATGGAAAACCGCGAGGAAGCCGCGGTGATCTGCGCCAAGCGCCAGTGGATCAATTGCCCGGTCGAAGACATCACCGATCGCATGAAGGGCAAGTTCGACTACGGTACCGGCCGAGTGGTCGACAACTCGCCGCAGCAGATGCGCTTCTGGAAGGACCATGCCTCCTATCCGTTCCAGAGCCACGATCTCTGGTTCATGACCGAGGACATCCGCTGGGGCAAGTACGAGGCCGGCTTCGACAGCAAGGCGCTGATTGCCAAGGTCAACCGCGAGGACCTCTGGAAGGACGCGGCCAAGGCCCTCGGCGTCGCGGCCGCCGACATTCCGGCCTCCACCTCGCGCGGCAAGGAGACCTTCTTCGACGGCAAGGTGTTCGATCCGGAGAATCCGGCCGCCTATCTGAAGTCGCTCGCGATCAAGCGCGTCGAAGTCTGATGCAGCCACTGCGGCCGCCCGCGGGCGGCCGCATCGTCCCTGCCAAGCCGAGAGAGATAGCGATGAGCATGACTGCCACCAAGATCGAGGTTGAGACCGCGAAACCTGCCGCGACGATTGCGCCAGTCGTCGCGCTGACGCCCAAGCGTCCCCCGCGTACCGAGGCTTACGCGCGCATGGCACGGGAGACGGCGGTACGCGTGATCCCGCCACTGATCGTGATCGCGCTGCTGACGCTGATATGGGAGCTGGTCTGCCGGCGTGCCGGCTCGGCGCTGCCGCCGCCGTCGAAGGTTTTCAGCGACACCAAGGAGCTGATCCTCGACCCGTTCTTTGACAATGGGGGCATCGACAAGGGGCTGTTCTGGCATCTCTCCGCCAGCCTCCAGCGCGTCGCCTTCGGCTACTCGCTGTCGGCCATTGCCGGCATCGGGCTCGGCGTGCTGGTCGGACAGTCGGTCTGGGCGATGCGCGGGCTCGATCCGCTGTTCCAGGTGCTGCGCACCATCCCGCCGCTCGCCTGGCTGCCGCTGTCGCTCGCGGCCTTTCGCGACGGCCAGCCCAGCGCGATCTTCGTCATCTTCATCACCTCGATCTGGCCGATCATCATCAACACCGCGGTCGGCATCCGCAACATCCCGCAGGACTATCGCAACGTCGCCGCGGTGGTGCAGCTCAATCCGCTGGAATTCTTCGCGAAGATCATGATCCCGGCGGCGGCGCCCTACATCTTCACCGGCCTGCGCATCGGTATCGGTCTGTCGTGGCTCGCGATCGTTGCGGCGGAAATGCTGATCGGCGGCGTCGGAATCGGATTCTTCATCTGGGACGCCTGGAATTCCTCGCATATCAGCGAGATCATCCTGGCGCTGTTCTATGTCGGCATCGTCGGCTTCGTGCTGGACCGCCTGATCGCGGGCCTCGGCAAGATCGTCACTCGCGGCACCGCGCAGAACTGAGAGGAGAGGGCCCATGACCGCCTATCTGAAGCTCGACCACATCGACAAGGTCTTCACCCGCGGCGCCGCCACCACGGAGGTCCTGAAGGACATCAACCTGACGATCGAGAAAGGCGAGTACGTCTCGATCATCGGCCATTCCGGCTGCGGCAAGTCGACCCTGCTCAATATCATCGCCGGCCTGACCGGCGTCACCACGGGCGCCGTGCTGCTGGAAAACCGCGAGGTGAACTCGCCGGGGCCCGATCGCGCCGTGGTGTTCCAGAACCACAGCCTGCTGCCGTGGCTGACCGTGTACGAGAACGTCAGGCTCGGTGTCGACAAGGTCTTCGCCAAGACCAAGTCCCGCGCCGAGCGCGACGCCTGGGTGATGCACAATCTCAACCTCGTGCAGATGGCCCACGCCCGCGACAAGCGCCCGTCGGAGATTTCCGGCGGCATGAAGCAGCGCGTCGGCATCGCGAGGGCGCTGGCGATGGAGCCGAAGGTGCTGCTGCTGGACGAGCCGTTCGGCGCGCTCGACGCATTGACCCGCGCGCATCTGCAGGACTCCGTGATGGCGCTGCACCAGAAGCTCGGTAACACCATCCTGATGATCACGCACGACGTCGACGAGGCGGTGCTCCTGTCCGACCGCATCGTCATGATGACGAACGGGCCGAGCGCGCGCATCGGCGAGGTGCTGGAGGTGCCGCTGGCGCGGCCGCGCAAGCGGCTCGAACTTGCCACCAACGCCACCTATCTGAAGTGCCGCCAGCGCGTGCTCGAATTCCTCTACGAGCGTCATCGTTTTGTCGAGGCCGCGTAATCCGGCGCTACCGCAAGAGGCGACCGTGACGCCTCCTGCCTCGCTCCGACCTGGAGGTTTGACCTGCGTCGTAGCCCGCAGGCTGAAAGGCGCGCCAAGCCTTGCCGAAACAACGGTCTAGGGCTTGGCACGAATGTCGCTTCTCCCCGTTCGCGGGTAGGAGCTCTCTGATGACGTTTGACCCATGAACTTTTTCCGCAATGGCGCGGACCAAGGCAGACGAAGCAGACAGGAGCACATCATGACGCCCGAGCAGATTTCCCTCATTGAGCAGAGCTTTTCCAAGGTCGCGCCGATTTCTGAGGCCGCCGCGGTGCTGTTCTACGATCGCCTGTTCGAGGTGGCGCCGTCCGTGCGCGCGATGTTTCCCGAGGACATGACCGAGCAGCGCAAGAAGCTGATGGGCATGCTCGCCGCCGTGGTCGGCGGCCTGTCGAACCTGGAATCTATTCTCCCTGCGGCTTCCGCTCTCGCCAAGCGTCACGTCGACTACGGCGCCAAGGCCGAGCACTATCCGGTCGTCGGCGCCACCCTGCTCTGGACCCTGGAGAAAGGACTTGGCGAGGCCTGGACGCCCGAACTCGCCAAAGCCTGGACCGACGCCTACGGCGTGCTGTCCGGCTACATGATATCCGAGGCCTATGGCGCGCCAGCGCAGGCCGCCGAATAGGAGAGGCCTTCGTGAGCGAACCGCTCGTCATCGTCGGTAACGGTATGGCTGCGGCGCGGCTGGTCGACGAGCTCGCCAAGACCGCGCTCGGCCGCTACGCGGTCGCGGTGATCGGCGAAGAGCCGCGGCTCGCTTACAACCGCGTGCTGCTCTCCTCCGTGCTGGCCGGCGAGACCGCATCGCATGAGATCGAGCTGCGGCCGGCCGACTGGTGGCGAAATCGCGGTGTCACGGTACGCTACGGCTATCGCGTCACCGAGATCGATGTCGGTCGCCGCGAGCTCAAGATCGAAGGCGAGGAGAGCATGCAATACTCCAAGCTCGTCCTCGCCACCGGCTCGACGCCGCTGCGGCTCAACGTGCCCGGTGCCGATCTCTCGGGCGTGCACGTGTTTCGCGACACCCGCGACGTCGACCTGCTGCTGACGCTGGCTGCGGCGAAGAAGCGCGTCGTCGTGGTCGGAGGCGGCCTGCTCGGGCTGGAGGCAGCCTACGGCCTCGCCAAGGCCGGCGCCGCCGTGACGTTGCTGCACCTGATGGACCGGCTGATGGAGCGCCAGCTCGATGCGCCTGCGGCCGACCTGCTCAAGACGCTGGTCGAGCGCAAGGGCATCCGCATCCTGCTCGATGCGTCGACGGCCCGCATCCACGGCGGGAGCCATGTCGAAGCCGTCGAACTCGCCGACGGCAGCCGCATCGAGGCCGACGCGGTGATCTTCGCTGCCGGCATCAGGCCGAACGTCGCGCTGGCGAAGGAGGCGGGCATCGCGGTCAACCGCGGCGTCGTGGTCGACGACGTCATGCAGACCTCTTCGCCCGACATCTTTGCGCTCGGCGAATGCGCCGAGCATCGCGGCACCTGCTATGGCCTGGTTGAGCCGGCCTATGAGCAGGCGCGCGTGCTGGCGCGGTATCTCGCCGGCCGGGCCGCCGCCTATCAGGGCAGCGTGGTCTCGACCAATCTGAAGGTCTCCGGCGTCGGCGTGTTCTCCGCCGGCGACTTCATGGGCGGGGAGGGCAGCGAGAGCCTGGTGCTGACCGACCGCAGGCGCGGCACCTACAAGAAGCTCGTGATCGCTGACGGCCGGCTCACCGGCGCGGTGCTGATCGGCGATACCGTCGATGCGCTCTGGTATCTCGAGCTGATGCGCAATCGCGACAAGGTGGCGGCTATTCGCGCCGACATGATGTTCGGCCGCGCGTTGGCGCAGCCTTCGAAGGCGGCTTGAAATGACGGCAATCGATCCAGACCTCCGAACCACCAGGACCACCTGTCCCTACTGCGGCGTCGGGTGCGGCGTGCTGGCGACGCCCGACGGCAAGGGTGGGGCGGCGATCGCGGGCGATCCCGGTCATCCCGCCAATTTCGGCCGGCTGTGCTCGAAAGGCTCGGCGCTCGGCGAGACCGTCGGCCTGGAAAACCGTCTGCTCTACCCGATGATTCGCTGCAAGGGAGTGCTGGAGCGCGTCGCCTGGAGCGATGCGCTCGATCATGTCGCCCATCGCATGCAGCACATCGTGGCCCGCGACGGCGCCGACGCGGTCGCCTTCTATCTCTCCGGCCAGCTGCTCACCGAGGACTATTACGTCGCCAACAAGCTGATGAAGGGGTTTGTCGGCACGGCGAATGTCGACACCAATTCGCGGCTCTGTATGTCGTCCTCGGTGGCCGGTCATCGCCGTGCCTTCGGCGCCGACACCGTGCCGGGCTGCTACGAGGATCTCGACCAGGCCGACCTGCTCGTCTTCGTCGGCTCCAACGCAGCCTGGTGCCATCCGGTGCTGTTCCAGCGCATGCTGAAGAACCGCGGGGAACGCGGCGCGCGCATGATCGTGATCGATCCGCGCCGCACCGACACCGCGAGCGATGTCGATCTCTTCCTCGGCCTCAAGCCCGGCACTGATACCGCGTTGTTCTCCGGCCTCCTCGTTCACCTCGCCGACAATGGTGCGCTCGATCGGGATTACATCGCGCAGTACACCAGCGGCTTCGACGATGCGCTGGCGCGCGCGCGGAGCATCGCCGGCAGTGCCGCCGCGACTGCGCTCGCCACCGGCCTGTCCGAGCAGGACGTCGCGATCTTCTTCAAAATGTTTCGTGACACCGAAAAGGTCGTCACGCTCTATTCGCAAGGGGTCAACCAGTCGGCGCAGGGCACCGACAAGGTCAACGCCATCCTGAACTGTCATCTTGCGACGGGGCGGATCGGCAAGCCTGGCGCATCGCCGTTCTCGCTCACCGGCCAGCCCAACGCGATGGGTGGTCGCGAGGTCGGCGGCCTCGCCAACATGCTCGCCGCCCATATGAGCTTCACGCCGCCCGACATCGATCGGGTCAGGCGGTTCTGGAAGGCGCCGCGCATCGCCACGCATGAGGGGCTGAAGGCGGTGCAGTTGTTCGAGGCGATCAACCGCGGCGAGGTCAAGGCGCTTTGGGTGATGGGCACCAACCCGGCGGTGTCGCTGCCCGATGCCGACATGGTTCGCGATGCCCTGAAGAAGCTCGAATTGTTCGTGGTCTCCGAGAACGTGCACTCGAACGACACGGTCGACGCCAGCCCGCATGTGCTGCTGCCGGCGCTGGCCTGGGGCGAGAAGTCGGGCACGGTGACCAATTCGGAACGTCGCATCTCGCGCCAGCGTTCGTTCCTGCCGGCGCCGGGCGAGGCGCGTCCCGATTGGTGGATCCTGAGCGAGACCGCAAAGCGCCTCGGCTTCGGCGACAGCTTCAACTACAAATCCTCGGCGGATATCTTCCGCGAGCATGCCGCGCTGTCGGCGTTTGAGAACAATGGCAGCCGCGATTTCGACATCGGCGCGCTGACCTCGCTGTCGGACGCCGCGTTCGACGCCTTGCAGCCCGTGCAGTGGCCGGTGCGGACAGGTAGCGAGCCCGGCGCGCGTTTTTTCGCGGAGGGCGGCTTCTTCACCAACGACGGCAAGGGCCGCTTCGTCGCGCCCGAGGTGCCCACGCTGCGCGGCGAGACCGGCCCGTCGCGCCCCCTAAGGCTCAACACGGGACGCATCCGCGACCAGTGGCACACCATGACACGCACCGGTCTCAGCCAGCGGCTGGGCGCGCACCTGCCCGAGCCTTTCGTCGAGATCCATCCCGACGACGCCGGCAAATACGGCCTCGTCCATGACGGCTATGCCCGCATTACCACCGACTACGGCCAGTGCATCCTGAAGGCCGTCGTCAGCGAGCGGCAGCAGCGCGGCGCGCTGTTCGTGCCGATCCACTGGAGCGCGATGAACGCCTCGCACGGCCGCATCGGGGCGATGGTCGCACCGTTCATCGATCCGTTCTCGGGGCAGCCCGAATTGAAGGCGACGCCCGCCGCGATCGCGCCTTACGAGTTCGTCTTCCGCGGCTTTGCATTGTCGCGGAGGCGGCTCGATCTGCCGCAAAACCTGTTGTGGACGCGCGTGACCGTCAGCGGCGGCTTCGGTTATCTCTTTGCCGACAACGGGGATCTTTCGCGCTGGCCTGCCTGGCTCGAGAGCATTGCGGGAGAAGATGTTGCCGAGTATCGCGACTTCGGCGGCGGGGTCTATCGTGCGGCCTCGTTCGCCGGCGACCGTATCGAGTCTTGCCTGTTCGTCGGACCCGCGCATGATGCCGGCGATTGGGAGGTGGTGAAGATCCTGTTCGCAGCCGATCAGGTCAGCGACGAGCAACGCCGTATGCTGCTGTCGGGCAGATCCAGCGAAGGCGCGGCTTCGACCGGCCCGATCGTCTGCGCCTGCTTCGGCGTCGGCCGCGCCACCATCTGCGACAGCATCGCCAGCGGCGCCCGCACGGCCGCCGACATCGGTGTCAAGCTGAAGGCCGGCACCAATTGCGGTTCCTGTATCCCCGAACTGAAACGCCTGATCGCCACGACGGAGATCGCGCCGGTGAAAGAGGCCAAGCTCGCGGGCGCGGCGGGATAGAGGGTTGCTTGCTTTCGCTCCATCGTCATTGCGAGCGGAGCGAAGCAATCCAGAATCTTCCCGCAGGGGTAGTCTGGGTTGCTTCGCTCCGCTCGCAATGACGGCGTCGATGCAGTATCGGCAAAACCACGATCTCGTGCCCCGGGGATAGCGCAGCGTCCCTTCGATGTGTTGCAGAGCCGGCTGGCAGGCCACGACCTCCGCGCAATCGACGCGTCCGCGATTGTGCTCTATGCTGCCGCGCGCTCCCTTCGAGCGGGCGAGGGGGCATCCGATCTCGCCCTGGAGGCAACATGAACACAAAACCTTTCGGCAACACCGGCGCCAACGTCTCCGTCATCGGGCAGGGCACCTGGTATCTCGACCATGGCGACCGCACACGCGCGATCGCGGCGCTGCAGCGCGGGCTCGATCTCGGCATGACCCACATCGACACCGCCGAGATGTACGGCGACGCCGAGCTCGTCATTGCAGAGGCCATCGCAGGCCGGCGCGACGAGGTGTTCCTCGTCTCGAAAGTGCTGCCGAGCAACGCCTCGCGCCGCGGCACCATCACTGCATGCGAGCGCTCGCTCAAACGGCTGAAGACCGATCGCCTCGACTGTTATCTTTTGCACTGGCGCGGCTCCTATCCGCTGGAGGACACGGTTGCTGCATTCGAAGAGTTGGTGCAGTCGGGCAAGATCAAGTCCTGGGGCGTCTCCAATTTCGACGCTGACGATCTCGACGAAATTTTCTCTGTCGCGGGCAAGGGCCGGATTGCTTGCAACCAGGTGCTCTATCACCTCAAGGAACGCGCGATCGAGCATGCGGTGATCCCGTGGTGCGAGCGGCGCGGCGTTGCCGTTGTCGCCTATTCGCCATTTGGCCATGACGATTTTCCCGATGCGCGGAGCAAGGGCGGCGCCGTGCTGGCGCGCATCGCGGAGGCGCATCGTGCAACGCCGCGTCAGGTCGCGCTGAGCTTTCTCACCCGTGCGACAGCGGTGTTCGCGATTCCGAAAGCCTCGTCTGCAGAACATGCCGGCGAGAATGCGGCGGCAGGCGACCTCGTGCTGACGAAGGACGAGATCGCCGCGTTGGACGCGGCGTTTCCCCGCGGGCCGAAGCCGCGCAGCCTTCCCATGCTGTAGTGCACAATCGGCAGTATTAACGGAGCATTGACGCGCGCGGCGGCTCGCGCATATCGGCATCCTGTTTTCGGAAGTTGTGAACGGGGCGCATTTGTCGTTTTTTACGACCGTTCTCGATTCGCATTCTGCCCGGGTTCCCACCGTGACACCGCCGCCAGCCGCAGCCGCAAGGCTCGACACTATTCCCATGCCCGTGCCGGAGAAGAAGCAGCAGGCCCGCCATGCGCCCGCGCGCGTCGATCATCCCTTCAGGGGCATCGCGCTGATCCTGCTCTCGACGGTGTTTCTGGGCTGCTCGGACGTTACCGCGAAATATCTGGCGGCCAGCCTGCCTTCGATCGAGATCACCTGGATCCGCTTCCTCACCTTCACGCTGCTGTTCACGCCGGTGATGATCCCCGCGTCGCCTTTCTATGCGATGCGCACCAAGCGTCCGGGCCTTCAGGTGATGCGCGGGGCGGCGCTGCTCGGCTCGTCGCTGTTCTTCATCACGGGCCTCGGCTTCCTGCCGATCGCGGAGGCATCCGCCACCGGCTTCGTCGCGCCGCTGTTCGTCACGGCGCTCTCGATCGTCTTCCTGGGCGAGAAGGTCGGCATGCGCCGCTGGCTCGCGACCGCGCTCGGTCTCATCGGCGTGCTGATCATTCTGCGCCCGGGCACCAGCGCGTTTCACCCCGCCGCAGTCTTTCCGCTGGTCTCGGCGGCGTGCTGGGCCGGCACGCTGATCCTGACGCGGATGATGAGCGGGCGCGAAGCCGTGGTCACCACCATGGCCTATTCCTCGCTGACGGGCCTTGTGATCCTGACCGCGCTGGTGCCGTTCGTCTGGGTCACGCCATCCTGGACCGCGATCGCGCTCGGCATCTTCATCGGCGTCGCCTCGACCGCGGGCCAGTGGATCGTCGTGCTGGCCTATCGCTACGGCGATGCCTCTGTGCTGGCGCCGTTCTCCTATACACAGCTGCTTTGGGTCAGCATTCTCGGCTACTTCATTTTCAGTGAGGTGCCCGATGTCTTCACCATCACCGGCGCGGCCTTCATCGTCGCCAGCGGCCTCTACATCGCCCATCGCGAGCGCGTCCGCCGCGCCCAGCTCCTCGTGTTGGAAGAGCGTTCTCCGAACGCCTGACGCAAGTTCGCGGCTTCCGCGTCGTGCTATCGACGGCTCCAGCGACGAGGGAGGAGCCGGATGCGCGCCGCGATTTTCAGGAACGGTGAAATTGTCGTGGACCGGATCGCCGCGCCGGTGCCGGGCCCCGGCCAGGTTCTGGTCAAGACGCTCGCCTGCGGTATCTGCGGCTCCGACCTGCATGCGCGCCAGCACGCCGATCGCATGGTGGAGATGGCGCGGAAGGTCGGCCGCAAGCCGATGGATCTCAGCCGCGACGTCGTGTTCGGCCACGAATTTTGTTGCGAGATCGTCGATTACGGTCCCGGCACCGAACGCAGATTCAAGCCCGGCACGCGTGTGTGCTCGCTGCCCGCGCTGCTGACGCCGCAGGGCATCGAAGGCATCGGCTATTCCAACGACAATGTCGGCGGCTACGCCGAGACGATGCTGCTGAGCGAGGCGCTGCTGCTCGAAGTCCCCAATGGCCTCGCGCCGGAGCATGCCGCGCTGACCGAGCCGCTTGCCGTAGGGGTTCATGCCGTCGCCAAAGCCAATATCCGTGGCGGCGAGGTGCCGCTCGTGATCGGCTGCGGCCCGGTCGGCCTCGCGGTGATCGCGGCGCTGAGGATCAAGGGCCTGCATCCGATCATCGCGGCCGACTATTCGCCGGCGCGGCGCGCGCTCGCCGCAAAACTCGGCGCCGACGTCGTCGTCGACCCCAAGGTGTCGCAGCCCTATGCGACCTGGGCCGAGCACGCGCAGATGTCTGAGGCGGAGAAGGCCGCGCGGCCGCCGTTCCAGGCGATGTTGCCGGCGCTGAAACCCGCCATCATCTTCGAATGCGTCGGCGTGCCCGGTCTCTTGCAACAGGTGTTCGAGGGCGCGCCGCGGGACGCGCGCATCGTCGTGGTCGGCGTCTGCATGGAGAGTGACCGAAGCGAGCCCATGCTCGGCATCATGAAGGAGCTCAACGTCCAGTACGTGCTCGGCTACACGCCGGACGAATTCGCCAGCTCACTGCGCCTGATCGCGGACGGGCAGGTGGATGCCGCCGCGATGGTCACCGCCGAAGTCGGCCTCGACGGTGTCGCCAAGGCGTTCGCCGATCTCGCCAACCCCGAAGCCCACACCAAGATCATCGTGCAGCCTTGGAGGTAAGGGCCTTGTCGGGCAGGCAAGGGCGCAACGCGCCGTTTGCCTGCCCTCCGAGACTTCGTCAATATTTCGCCGGCACGTACATCTCCGGCGGGACCGGGCCTCGCTGATAGTCGGGGTTGCGCACGCGCGGCGGCAGCGTCACCGGTGCCCGCGTGACCTCCTGGTACGGGATCTGGGTCAACAAATGCGCGATGCAGTTGAGCCTGGCGCGCTTCTTGTCGACGGCGTCGACGATCCACCACCGGGAGTCCGGAAGGTGGGTATGCTCCAGCATCGTCTCCTTGGCCTTGGTGTACGCCTCCCAGCGGCTGCGGGATTCGACGTCCATCGGGCTCAGCTTCCACTGCTTGAGGGGATCCTTGATCCGCATGGTGAAGCGGAACTGCTGCTCGTCGTCGGTGATCGAGAACCAGTACTTGACCAGGATGATGCCGGAGCGGATCAGCATGCGCTCGAACTCCGGCACCGTCTTGAAGAACTCCTGATACTCCTCCTCGGTGCAGAAGCCCATCACGCGCTCGACGCCGGCGCGGTTGTACCAGCTGCGGTCGAACAGCACGATCTCGCCGCCGGCGGGCAGGTGCGCGACATAACGCTGGAAGTACCATTGCGTGCGCTCGCGCTCGTTCGGCGCCGGAAGCGCCGCAACGCGGCAGATGCGGGGATTGAGCCGTTGGGTGATGCGCTTGATCACGCCGCCCTTGCCGGCGGAGTCGCGGCCCTCGAACAGCACCACGACCTTCTTCTTTTCGCTCTGCACCCAGTCCTGGAGCTTGACGAGTTCGCCCTGCAAGCGAAGCAGCTCCCGGAAATAGAGCCTGCGATCGACCGTCGGTTGCAGCGTTCCGGCGTCGTCCAGGAGTTCGTCGAGACGGGCGTCATCCAGCTCCATCTCCAGTTCCTCGTCGAGATCGTCGGCCATTTCCTGGATGATGCGCTCGCGCTTGGAGATCTGGGGTTTGGGATCGGATGTGGTCATGGGTCCTTCTCTCGGCTCGATACCGGTCACAACGACCATCGACGGGGTTTGTTGCGACCATGTGACAACCTGCGATCCCGCTGACGCCGGTCACACCGGCAGCGCGATCGAATATTTCACCTGGCTCAGCGCAAAGCTGGACTCGATGGAGGCGATGCCGTCGAGCCGGGTCAGCTTGGTCTTCAGGAAGGTCTCGTAGGAGGCGAGGTCGGCGGCGACGACACGCAGCAGATAGTCGCGGTTGCCGGTCATCAGATAGCACTCCAGTACCTCGTCCCATTTCGAGATGGCGCGGGCGAAGCGGTTGAGGTCCTCTTCTTTCTGCCGCGCCAGCTTGATCGAGATGAAGACGCTGACATGCAGGCCGAGCGCCTTCTGGTCCACGGTCGCGACATAGCGCGAGATGACGCCGCGCTCCTCCAGCAGCTTCACCCGCCGGTGGCACGGCGAGATCGACAGGCCAACCTTGTCGGCAAGTTCCTGCATGGTCAGACGACTGTCGTTCTGGAGATGGCCGAGGATTTTCCGGTCGATGGCGTCGAGCTCTGGCATTGGGATAGAACCGGGCTGAGGAGGCGTCTGATTGGTAAAATATACCAATATCTATGGGCGTGGCGCAGGAAATTGAGAAGTTTGGCGCGGTCCCCAGGCGTATGATTGGCGCTCATTTCCCGGAGCATCGCCATGCCCGTTGATTCCTCCCACCTCGACACCCTGACCGCGCTCAGCCGCAAGGCGCTGTGGCTGTCGTCCTGGACCATCCACCACGCCAATCACATCCGCGCCAACGCCGATGGCCTCAAGGTCGGCGGCCACCAGGCCTCGTCCGCCTCGCTCGCCACCATCATGTCGGCGCTGTATTTCCACGTGCTGCGTCCCGAGGACCGCGTCGCGGTGAAGCCGCATGCGAGCCCGGTGTTCCACGCCATCCAGTATCTGTTCGGCCGCCAGAGCCGCGAGAAGCTGGAGAACTTTCGCGGCTTCAAGGGCGCGCAGTCCTATCCCTCGCGCACCAAGGACGTCGACGACGTCGATTTTTCCACCGGCTCGGTCGGCCTCGGCGTCGCCCAGACGCTGTTCTCCTCGCTGGTGCAGGACTACGTCAAGGCGCACGGCTGGATGAAGGACCGCCGCGAGGGGCGCATGATCGCGCTCGTCGGCGATGCCGAGATGGACGAGGGCAACATCTTCGAGGCGCTGGCGGAGGGCTGGAAGCACGGCCTGCGCAACACCTGGTGGGTTGTCGACTACAATCGCCAGTCGCTCGATGCCGTCGTGCGCGAAGGTCTCTGGGAAAAGTTCGAGACCATGTTCCGCAATTTCGGCTGGGACGTCGTCATCGTCAAATACGGCCGGCTGATGCGCGAGGCCTTCGCCGAACCCGGCGGCGAGGCGCTGAAGCGCTGGATCGACAATTGCCCCAACGCGCTCTATGCCGCGCTGTGCTTCCAGGGCGGCGCGGCCTTCCGCAAGCATCTGCATGACGAGATCGGCGACCAGGGCCCGATCACCAATCTGATCGACAGGCGCAGCGACGAGGAGCTGCTGGCGCTGATGTCGAATCTCGGCGGCCACGACATGGCGAGCATGCTCGAGGCGTTCGACTCCATCGATCACGACCGCCCCGTCTGCTTCATCGCCTACACGATCAAGGGTGTCGGTCTGCCGTTCCAGGGCCACAAGGACAACCACGCCGGCCTGATGACGGTCGCGCAGATGGAGAAGTATCGCGACAGCCAGAACATCCGCCCCGGCCACGAATGGGACAAGTTCGAAGGGCTGTCGCAGGATGCAGCCGAGCTGGAGGCCTTCCTTGCGCGGGTGCCGTTCAACCGGGACGACCGTCGCCTGACGGCGCCCGTCGTCGAGGTACCCGCCCAGCTCGCCTTCAAGCCGTCGCCGCAGATGTCGACCCAGCAGGGCTTTGGCCTCGTTCTGAACGAGATCGCGCGCGGCGACAGCGAGCTGGCGAGACGCATCGTCACGACCTCGCCCGACGTCACCGTCTCGACCAATCTCGGCCCTTGGGTCAACCGCCGCGGCCTGTTCGCCAGTGCCGAAAAGGCGGACTTATTCCGCAGCGAGAAAATTCCGTCGACGTATAATTGGGATGCTTCGCCGAGGGGGCAGCACCTCGAGCTCGGCATCGCCGAGATGAACCTGTTCATCATGCTCTCCGCGCTCGGCCTGTCGCACCAGATCAACGGCGAGCGGCTGCTGCCGGTCGGCACGCTCTACGATCCCTTCATCGAGCGCGGGCTCGATGCTCTCAACTATGCCTGCTACCAGGATGCCCGCTTCATGGTTGCGGCGACGCCGTCGGGCATCACGCTGGCGCCGGAGGGCGGCGCGCATCAGTCGATCGCGACGCCCCTGATCGGCATGGCGCAGGACGGCCTCGCCTCGTTCGAGCCGGCCTTCGTCGATGAGCTCGCCGTGATCATGGGTTGGGGATTCGAGCATATGCAACGCGAGCCGGGGGAGGGCGGCTCGGTCTATCTGCGCCTCTCGACGCGCGCGATCGAGCAGGCGCAGCGGATCATGACCCCGGAATTGCAGCAGGGCATCACGGACGGCGCCTATTGGCTGCGCAAGCCGGGCCCGAATGCCGAAGTCGTGATCGCCTATACCGGCGCGGTTGCACCCGAGGCGATCGAGGCCACCGGCTTCATCGGCGAGAGCCGCCGCGATATCGGTCTTCTCGCGATAACTTCGGCCGACCGTCTCCACGCCGGCTGGACCGCTGCGAGGAAATTGCGGCGCGACCGGCGCGGCGTGCAGCATCTCAGCCACATTGAAAAGCTGCTGGCGCCGCTGCCGCGCGACTGTGGAATCGTGACCGTGATCGACGGTCACCCTGCCGCGCTCGGCTGGCTCGGCAGCGTTCGCGGCCATCGCCTCGAGGCGCTCGGCGTCGAGCAGTTCGGCCAGACCGGCAGCATCGCTGACCTCTATCGGCACTATGGCATCGACGCCAACGCCATCATCGATGCGGCCGAAAGCCTCACCACTGGCGCGCCGGTGCTGCACCGGAAGATGGCGGTGTAGTTCAAATAACCATCCTGTCATTCCGGGGCGATGCGAAGCATCGAACCCGGAATCCATTGGGCGTCAGGGCACGTGGCGAAATGGATTCCGGGTTCGGCTCTTCGAGCCGCCCCGGAATGACGGCTGAGAGAATCTTGCCACCGTCCCGCCATCGGCTCATATACCTCCGCCCGCCGCAACGCTGGCCCCGCATATGGCGGGTTCAATTGCCGGCGCTTTCGTGCAAGGATGCCTGCCGAAACGCCCCCTCCAAGCCCCAAGAAGAGGTTAACGATGGTCAATCGCATGCAATTCTACATCGACGGCGCCTGGGTCGATCCCGCCGTCAAGAAGTCCGCCGCCGTGGTCAATCCGGCGACGGAAGAGGCGATGTACGAGGTTGCGCTCGGCTCCAAGGCTGATGTCGACAAGGCCGTTGCCGCCGCAAAGCGCGCCTTCGCAACGTTCTCCCAGACCAGCCGCGAGGAGCGCGTCGCGCTGCTCAGCAAGATCATCGAGGTCTACAAGGGCCGCCTCAAGGAGATCGGCGCCGCCGTCTCCGACGAGATGGGCGCGCCGCTGCCGATGGCCGAGAAGCTGCAGGCCGGCGCCGGCCTCGGCCATCTCATGACCACGCTGGACGTGCTCAAGAACTATCATTTCGAGGAGCCGGTCGGCACCGCCATGGTGCTGCGCGAGCCGATCGGCGTGGTCGGCATGATCACGCCCTGGAACTGGCCGCTGAACCAGATCGCCTGCAAGGTCGCGCCCGCGCTCGCCGCCGGCTGCACCATGATCCTGAAGCCATCCGAGTTCACCCCGACCTCGGCACTGATCTTCGCGGAAATCCTCCATGAAGCCGGCGTGCCGAAGGGCGTGTTCAACCTGATCAACGGCCTCGGGCCCGAGGTCGGCGCCGCCATGAGCGAGCACCCCGACATCGACATGATCTCCTTCACCGGCTCGACCCGCGCCGGCATCGACGTCGCCAAGCGTGCGGCGCCCACCGTGAAGCGCGTCAGCCAGGAGCTCGGCGGCAAGTCGCCGAACGTCATCCTCGAAGGCGCCGACCTGCAAAAGGCGGTGACCGGCGGCGTGATGCACATGTTCAACAATTCCGGCCAGTCCTGCAACGCGCCCTCGCGCATGATCGTGCCGGCCTCGAAGATGAAGGAAGTCGCCGCGATCGCGAAGGCGGTGGCGGACAAGACCAAGGCCGGCGATCCGCGCGCCGAAGGCACCACCATCGGCCCGGTCGTCAACCGCGGTCAGTGGGACAAGATCCAGGGCCTGATCAAGAAGGGGATCGACGAGGGGGCGACCCTCGTCGCCGGCGGCCCGGGCCTGCCCGAGGGCGTCAACAAGGGCTTCTATGTCCGTCCGACCATCTTCGCCGACGTCACTCCCGACATGACAATTGCCCGCGAAGAGATCTTCGGACCGGTGCTGACCATCATCGGCGCCAAGGACGAGGCCGAAGCGGTGCAGATCGCCAACGACACGCCCTATGGTCTCGCCGGCTACGTCTACGGTCCGTCGGTCGAGGACGCCAAGCGCGTCGGCCGCCAGATCCGCGCCGGCAACGTCAACCTGCAGGGCGTGCCCAACGACCGCACCGCGCCGTTCGGCGGCTACAAGCAGTCCGGCAACGGCCGCGAGTGGGGCAAGTTCGGCCTCGAGGATTTCCTCGAAGTGAAGGCCGTCGCCGGCTTCAACGCGGCGTAAGCGGCAGCGCGTGAACGAACATCACGCCGGAGCGGGCACCCGCTCCGGCGTTTTTGTTTACCCGGCTGCCGCCTCCGCGACGTCATTGCGAGCGAAGCGAAGCAATCCAGTTGCTTTCCGCGTGCGCAGCCTGGATTGCTTCGTCGCAAGAGCTCCTCGCAATGACGGAGGAGAGAGGCGCGCCTATCCCCCCGCCGCGCCCTGCGTGTTCACATACAGCGCATAGATCGACTGGCTCGCGGCCATGAACAGGCGGTTGCGCTTGAGACCGCCGAAGCAGACATTGGCGCAGCGTTCGGGCAAGGCGATGCGGCCGATCATGACGCCGTCGGGCGCGAACACCACGACGCCGTCGAGCGCGGGATCGCCCATGCCCCAGCCGCACCAGAGATTGCCGTCGATGTCGACGCGGAAACCATCCGGCGTTCCCGGGCCGGCATCGACGAAGACGCGCTTGCTCGAAAGCTCTTCCCCGGAGGGTGAAACGTCATAGGCGAGGATCTTGCGGTTCGGCACCCCGCGCGATTCCACGACGTAGAGAATCTTCTCGTCAGGCGAGAAGGCGAGCCCGTTCGGCCCGAGCACGCCTTCGGCGACGATGGTCGCCTTGCCGGTTGTGGGATCGAGCCGATAGACATTCGGCTCGATTTCGGGCTCGGCCTTGTAGCCCTCGTAATTGCCGAGCAGGCCGAAGGTCGGATCGGTGAACCAGATCGAGCCGTCCGATTTGACGACGACATCGTTCGGCGAGTTCAACCGCTTGCCGTTGAATTGATCCATCAGGACGGTGATGCTGCCGTCATACTCGGTGCGCGTCACGCGCCGTCCGCCATGCTCGCAGGTGACAAGCCGGCCCTGGCGGTCCCGCGTGTTGCCGTTGGCGAAATTGGAGGGTTTGCGGAACACGCTGACCGCGCCGGTCTCCTCCTCCCATTTGAGGGTGCGCTGGTTCGGAATGTCGCTGCATAGGAGATAGCGCCCGTCGCCGAACCACACCGGCCCCTCGGCCCAGCGCAGGCCGGTCGCGAGGCGCTCCACCGCCGACAATTTCAGCCAGTATTTTTCAAAGCGGGGATCGAGCGCGTGAATGGCCGGATCGGGATAGTAGCTCGCCGGCCGCCAGCCTGGCCGTTCCTGGGAGTGGGACGATGCCTCATTCATGCCGGTTCTCTCGTTTCGTTCCCTCTGGACAATCCTGCTATCATTGGGGACACGTGACCGCAAATCGGTCAGCATAGGCGAGGGACGACATGGCGCGCATCTTGATGACGGGAGCTTCGGGCGGAATCGGCACCAGCCTGCGGAAACTGCTGCCGCCGATCTATCCGGATCTGCTGCTCTCCGACATCAAGCCGCCCGCCGATCTCGGCGCGAACGAGAAGTTCAAGGCCGCCGACCTTGCCGATCTCGCGCAATGCGAAGCGATCTGCGAGGGCGTCGACGGCATCCTCCATTTCGGCGGCTATTCGGTCGAAGGCAGCTGGGATCAGATCCTCCAGGCCAACATCATCGGCGGCTACAATCTCTTCGAGGCCGCCTACCGCAAGGGCGTCAAGCGCGTGGTGTTCGCCTCGTCGAACCACGCCGTCGGCTTCTATCCGCGCCACCACCGGATCGGCACCGACGTCACGGCGCGGCCCGACAGCCGCTACGGCGTCAGCAAGGTGTTCGGCGAGGCCGTCGGCGCGCTCTACGCCGACAAGCACGGCATGAAGGTGACGTGCCTGCGCATCGGCAATTTCGGCGACATGCCGCTCGACCAGCGTCGGCTCTCGATCTGGCTCAAGCCCGACGACCTTGTGCAGCTCTGCCGCATCGGGCTCGAACATCCCGACATCCATTTCGAAATCTTCTACGGCGCCTCCTTCAACGAACGCGCCTGGTGGGACAACCACCGCGCCTACGAGTTCGGCTATCGCCCCACCGGACGCGCCGAGGATTTCCGCGAGCACGCGATGGCCGAGCAGGCCAAGCTGAAGCCGGATACGGTCGGCGATTACTTCCAGGGCGGCACGTTCTGCAGCATGGAGTTCGATGCCGATCCGAGCCGGATCATCGACTGGGATAAGCGGTAGTCGATTTAGCTTCGCCTAGATTGTTTCGCTGCGCTCGCAATGACGCGTCGAGATAAGCATTTCGCGCGAACGAATGAGTCGCGGCACCCATCGTCAACAATCTTTGTCAACGCTCGCTGAGATGCGACTTCCGCGAGCGCGCAATTCACCCGCAGCCCAACATCAAAAATGCAAATTGATCCGCAGCAGCGCCTGGTGCCGCTCGAACTGCTCCAGGTTGAGGCTCCGAACGTCGCCGAGTGCCTTGCCCGCGACCTGCATCTGCCAGGTGCCGGAGATGCCGACTTCCTTCGAGATGCTGTAGGAGAAGGTCGGGCCGGCGAAGACGGCATCGCCCAGGAAGCGGTCGAGTCCGCCGCCGTCATAGGCCCGCGCGTAGCGAACGCCGAGGCCGAACAACAGGTCGGGCTGCACCGCGTACGAGATCGCCGCCTGGAGCTGCATCTCGGAATCGTGTCGCCACAGATTGGTCAGGATCTCGCGGGTCCCGCCGGTCCCGTACCAGACGTTGAAGGCCGCAAACAACCTGTCCTTGACCAGTTCGCGATCGAACAGCGCGGCAAACTCCGCGCCATATTGCGCGATATGCACGCCGCTGCCGTCGTCGATCCGGCTCCAGCCGGGCTGTGCATGGAGAGTCAATCCGAACGGCGCGACGGCACGATCGACCAGCTTGTAGCGCAGTTCGAGCGCGACGCCGCCAAAAGCGAGGTCCCGATGATCGGCGAGTCCCGGAACGCCCTTGATGTGCTGCCCGCTCGGTGAAAATCCCGGCGCGATCCGGAAATGGTCCGAGACCGTGTATTTGACCTGATTGAGATTGGCCCAGGCCGCGTAGCTGCCGGAGCGCTTGCCGAACGCGCCGACATTCTCGAACTCGACCTCGATCTCGCCGGGCTTGCCGATGTCGGAGCCCATGCTGAAACCGAAAATATGCTCGGTGTCGATCTCCGCGTGAGCTGACGGCAGGTTCTGCGCAGGCTTGGAGGCGGCGTAGCCAAGCGGAACGCGAGCCGTATCATTTGCGCGTGCCCGCTTGTCGTCCGCGAAGGCCAAGGCACAGCTCGCCAGCTGACTGGCTACGATCGTTGCCGCCGCTGCGGCGCGCGGGAAGCTCAATATTCCAGACACGAACAATCACCTCAAAGCCGAGACTTCGCTTGGTGGCGGAAGGTCTCGATGCATGCAAATGCAAGTCATTCGCAAAACTTTCCATGCAATGTTCCTTAACGCAATTGTTGCGACTCATTCTTAGTTGCGTTTAAATGTCGCAGCTGGATCGAACCAGCCCAGTCGTCGGGGGGAAGCGGGCGCCCGGGGCCTGAGGCATTGTTCGGCCGCCGCCAACAGGCTGTGAGCGCACGTCCGCCGGGCCGGTCAAGCCGTCGAATTAACCTCTGGCGACGTCCCGGCTCATCTTCTGCAACCGCGTAAAGGCGGCCCAGGCGTTTGGATATTGCGCGTCTCTCGAATCGATCGTGAGCAGCGCACGGCATGCCTCGTTGATGTCGTCCGCTGACGGACGCAGGGAGAGGTCGCCCGATGTCTCCGCTCGCTTCCAGCGGTCTTCGACCTCCTTCGCCAAGGCCAGTGCTTCCGACGGGGTTCGCTTCCGGGTTGGCTTCGCCAATGCGTGGTCTGGAGGGAATGTGGGCCAGGCGGCGGGTGGGAGGTCGGCGCGCCGCTCGCCTTCCTTGGCAGCCTCGGGTTTCGCGGGCGGATTTGCGTGTCCATGTGCAGCATCAGGCGGAACGGTCTGGCCGGCCAACGCGCGGATCTGCTGCTCCATCGTCCCGCCAGCCGACGGTCCGCCGGTCGAGCGCGCAGGCGCCGCCAAACCGGGCGCCATCGACGTCCGCACGTCGGGGGCAGCCTTCTGAACGGTCTTGACGACCGCCGCCGCACCGGGTGACAGAGCCGGCCGCTGTTGCGCGACCTTGTCGTCCTCGGTGGGGCAGGGCCTGTATCCCGAACGCTGATGCGTGACGCGTCCGTCGTCATCGATGCGGGCAAAATCGATGGCCACGGTGTAGACGAAGGCGACTTCGGTGAACTGGCCGGACTTGTCCCTTGCCTTGACGCCGCCGCAAACATACCTCGCCGCGCCGGACTCGACTGAACGCAACGCGCCGAATGTGGCCGTCGCTGGATCGATCAGCGCATGCCGAACGGCTGCGCGAGCCTTCGTGTGTTCGGAGGAGAGCGCGCTGATCAGGACGTCAGGGTTGATCAGATCGGGCTGGTAGTACCACACATACTCCGCGGCAAAAAAGCTGCGCCGAAAGCCGCTGCGATCAGGACACCTGGTACATTCATGGGACTTCTCCGGGCAATGGAACCCGGAATGGTTGTTATTTGTTTCAAGAACTATTTGAACTAGAGTCCTCTAACAAGTCGTTAATTGGTTGTGCGATCGATACGAATCTACCAAGCGATTGTGCTCGGGGAAGGGATGAGGTCCGCCGGATCCATTTTGCGCGTCTTGTTGACAATACCGGGTGAGGCGGTACCACCGGGGCAAACTGGACGGAGCGACCTCATGACGAGCGGTTTGCGCAAGGGTTTGACGAGCTATGGCGATGCCGGCTTCTCCCTGTTCCTGCGCAAGGCGTTCATCAAGGCCATGGGCTATTCCGACGACGCGCTGGAGCGGCCTATCGTCGGCATCACCAACACCTATAGCGACTACAATCCCTGTCACGGCAACGTCCCTCAGATCATCGAAGCCGCCAAGCGCGGCGTGATGCTGTCGGGCGCGATGCCGTTCGTGTTCCCGACCATCTCGATCGCCGAGAGCTTTGCGCATCCGACCTCGATGTATCTGCGCAATCTGATGGCGATGGACACCGAGGAGATGATCCGCGCACAGCCGATGGATGCGGTGATCGTGATCGGTGGCTGCGACAAGACGCTGCCGGCGCAGGTGATGGCGGCGATCAGCGCCGATTTGCCGACCGTGGTCGTTCCGGTCGGCCCCATGGTGGTCGGTCATCACAAGGGCGAGGTGCTCGGCGCCTGCACCGACTGCCGCCGTCTCTGGGCGAAATATCGCGCCGGCGACATGGACGATGCCGAGATCGAAGCCGTGAACGGCCGTCTGGCACCATCGGTCGGAACCTGCATGGTGATGGGCACGGCCTCGACCATGGCCTGCATGATCGAGGCTATGGGCCTGTCGCTGCCGATGAGCGCGACGATCCCGGCGCCCCATGCCGAGCGCTTCCGTCTCGCCGAGGCCAGCGGCAAGGTGGCCGCGGAAATGGCGAAGGCCAAGGGCCCGAAGCCGAGCGAAGTGTTGACGCCGGCCTCGTTCAGGAACGCGCAGGTCGTGCTGCAGGCGATCGGCGGCTCGACCAACGGCCTGATCCATCTGACCGCGATGGCACATCGCTCGCCGCACCGGCTCGATCTCGCAGCCTTCGACCAGATCGGCCGCGACGTGCCGGTGCTGGTCGATCTCAAGCCGTCCGGCGAGCACTACATGGAGCATTTCCATCACGCCGGCGGCGTGCCGAAACTGCTGGCGCAGCTCGGCGACCTCGTCGATCTCGACGCCAGGACCATCACCGGCCAGACGCTGCGCGATGTCGTTGCGAATGCCGAGGACGTGCCCGGCCAGGACGCCATCCGTCCGCGCGGCAATCCGATCAAGAAGGAGGGCGGCCTCGCCATCCTGCACGGCAATCTCGCCCCGCGCGGCGCCGTCATCAAGCAGTCGGCCGCGAGCCCGAAGCTGTTGCAGCACACCGGCCGTGCCGTGGTGTTCGAATCCGTCGAGGACATGACGCTGCGCGTCGACGATCCCGATCTCGACGTCAGCGCAGACGACGTGCTGGTGCTGCGCAACGCCGGCCCGAAGGGCGCACCCGGCATGCCGGAAGCCGGCTATCTGCCGATCCCGAAAAAGCTCGCGCGCGGCGGCACCAAGGACATGGTGCGCATCTCGGATGCGCGCATGAGCGGCACCGCGTTCGGCACCATCGTGCTGCACATCACTCCGGAATCCGCCGTCGGCGGACCGCTGGCGCTGGTCGAGAACGGGGACATGATCAGCCTCGATGTCGAAAAGCGCAGCATCGAGCTCCTGGTCGATGCCGGAGAGCTCGAACGGCGCCGTGCGGCGTTGAAGCCGGCCGCCGCGCCCGAGGACGCGCGGCGCGGCTACGCCTGGCTGTTCAACGAGGCCATCATGCAGGCCGACGAGGGCTGCGATTTCGACTTCATGCAGAGGGCCGGGAAGCAGACGGGGAAGCGTTGATCGGACGCGTGAACGAACGCTCGGTTGTCTCTCCTAGGTAACGACCTGTTCGATCCGCCACTGCGCGTCTTCGTGCAGGTAGCGGAACGGCGTGCCGTGGCTGTTCTTGAAGTAGCTGCCACATAGTGCGTTGGCCATGGCCTGCATCACGGCGTCGTGGCAGACGAACAGCAGATTGTCGTCGGGATGGCGCGCGAGCCACGCCGAGACGCAGGCCAGCGACCGTCCGGCCATGGCGTCCCAGCTTTCGCCGTCGGCCGGCAGGATCGAGACGAGACCCGTCGCGGATTTGACGCCATGCTTGATCATGAGGTCGCGGACGGGAAGGCCTTCAAAGCTGCCGAAATCGAACTCGATGATGCGGTCGTCGATCGCGAGCGGCACCGCGATCACGTCCGCGATGATCTCGGCCGTCCGCGCCGCGCGTACCAGGGGGCTTGCGACGATGCGGCTGATGCCAACGCCGCGCAGCACCTGCGCGGCCTCGTGCGCTTGTCGCAGGCCATCATCGTTCAGCGGATTGTCGGTGCGGCCCTGGAATCGCCCCTCGCGATTCCAGTCGGTCGCACCGTGACGGAGGCCGTAGAACGTGCGTGCGGGCCTCGTCACTTCGACTTGCTCGTGAACTTTTTCACGGCGGCGCGGAACGGCTCGGTGTTCATCGCCATGATGATCTTGTGCTCCTCGGCGTCCAGCTGCTGCTTCACCGGCGTCGTCGCGGCCTGGTAGACCAGTTGCTTGGTGCCGGCGATCGCAGCCGGCGGATTCTGCGCGAGGCGCTCGGCGAGCTGACGCGTCGCCGCCTTCAGCTCGGTCGCGGGGACGGTCCTGGCGACCAGGCCCCATTCGTAGGCCTGCTGCGCGGTGAAATTGTCCTCGGCGAGGAAGACCTGCAGCGCCCGGCGCGATCCGACCGTGCCGACGATCCCGACCGTCGAGCCACCGTCCGGCGACACGCCGATCTTGGCATAGGCCGGCGTGAACTTGGCGTCATCGGCGGCGATGCAGAGATCGGTGACGAAGGCGAGGCCCATGCCGGCGCCGGCGGCCGAGCCGTGCACGCTCGACAGCGAGATCTTCGGCATGCGCCTGACGATCTCGATGAAGGAATGATAGTGCTTGAGCAACTCGCCGACGACAGGCGTCACCGTGCCGGCTTCGGCCGCGGCCCCGATCGTCTGCAGATCGCCGCCGGCGCAGAAGGCGCGGCCTTCGCCTTCGAGTACGACGACGCGGATGTCGTCCGCGCTTTCGATATAGGCGGCGAGCTGCTCGAGCTTCTGCGCGATCGAAAGATCGATCGCGTTGTACGCGGCGGGACGGTTGAGCGTGATGGTCGCGATCGGGCCATCGATCCGCAGCAGGGCGGGATCGTCGGGCTTGGAGACGGGAGCTGGCATGTTGAATTCCCCGGCATGGTGTTGCCTCAACTAAATCGCAGAAGGCGTGGGGTGACAATCCCCGAACCGCCGCCCTTGCGCCGGGCGGAACGATAGGCTCAAATGGGTGCGCTTTCGCCAAGGGACGGACACGAGCGCCGGCTCCTCGCAAGGCCAGCAACCAAAGTCAGCGAGAGAGGAGGCGGCATGGGCCAGGCTCGTGTCTTCCGGAAATGGGCTGTCCGATGACCGGCCCGGTGATCATCGTCGGCGCCGGCCATGGAGGCTACCAGGTCGCGGCATCCTTGCGCCAGGCCGGCTTTTCCGGGCGCATCTGCCTGATCAACGACGAGGCGCATCTGCCCTATCAACGGCCGCCGCTGTCGAAGGCCTACATCAAGGGCTCGGCCGGGCCGGAGAGCCTGATGTTCCGCCCCGAGAAGTTCTATCAGGACCAGACCATCGAGCTGATCGCCGGCCGCGCCACCTCGATCGACCGCGCCGCGCGCAAGCTGCATCTCGCATCCGGCGAGGCGCTGGATTACGGCCACCTCGTGCTGGCGACAGGCGCGCGCAACCGGCTGCTCGACCTGCCCAACGCCAACCTTCCCGACGTGAAATATCTGCGCATCCTCGACGACAGCGAGTCGCTCAGGCAGATCATGCCGTCGAAGACGCATGCCGTGATCATCGGCGCCGGCTTCATCGGCCTCGAATTCGCTTCCACCGCGCGGATCAAGGGCCTCGAGGTCGACGTGCTCGAACTCGCCCCACGCGTGATGGCGCGCGCTGTGACCGCGGAGGTCTCGGAATATTTCCAGGCGCGCCACCGCGACGCCGGCGTCCGCATCCATCTCGGGGTGCAGGCGACCGCGATCGAAGCGGAGGGCGGCAAGGTCACCGGCGTCTCCTTGAGCGACGGCCGGCATCTGCCCGCCGATCTCGTCTTGGTCGGCGTCGGCGTGCTGCCCAACATCGAGCTCGCCGCCGAGGCGGGCCTGCCGGTCGCGGCCGGCATCATCGTCGACGAATATCTCTCGACGGCTGATCCGAACATTTCGGCGATCGGCGATTGCGCGCTGTTCGCGAGCCCGCGCTTCGGCGGCTCGCTGCGGCTGGAATCGGTGCAGAACGCCACCGATCAGGCCCGCTGCCTTGCGGCGCGCCTGACCGGTGACAGGAAGCCCTACGACAGCCATCCCTGGTTCTGGAGCGACCAGGGCGACGACAAGCTCCAGATCGCGGGGCTGACGACCGGCTACGACCGCGTCGTGCTGCGCGGCGACCCTGCCAGCAAGGCGTTCTCGGCCTTCTGCTATCACGGCGACAGGCTGCTCGGCATCGAATCGATCAACCGTGCCGGCGATCACATGTTCGGCCGCCGGTTGCAGAGCATGGATCGTTCGATCACGCCGGAGCAGGCCGCCGACGAGAGCTTCGACCTCAAGAGCGCGCTGGCGTGAGCGCTACAGCACCGCGGCCACGTCCGCTGCCGTCGGCATGGATGGCCCCGCGCCCATGCGCTGCACGCTGATCGAGGCGGCGGCATTGGCGAAGGCGAGGGCGGCGCGCAAGGGCACATCGTCGGCCAGTTGCGCCGCCAGCGCGCCGACGAAGCAATCGCCGGCGCCCGTGGTGTCGACCGCCTTCACCGCTCGGCCGGGCACGGCAATCTCCTCGCGCCCGTTGAGCGCAAGCACGCCGCGCTTGCCGAGCGTGACGCAGATGGTCTGGTCCTCGCGTGCCCGAAGTTTTCGCGCGACGTCGATGATCTTCGCAGCCTCGTCGTGGTCCGACAGTTCGATACTCGCGAGGAAGCCAAGCTCGGTCTCGTTCAATACGAGGATGTCGGCCAGCGCCAGCAGCTCGCCCGGCATCTTCTGCGCCGGCGCCGGGTTGAGCAGCGTCGTCGCTCCAGCCTCACGCGCGCGTGCGAAAAATGCAGCAATCGCCGGCAGTGGAATCTCGAACTGGCTGACGGCGACGTCACCTTTCAGCAGCGGCACCACACTGACGTCGTCGGCGTCGACCACCCCGTTCGCCCCGGGAATGACGACGATGGTGTTGTCGGCCTCCGCCAGCGTGATGATCGCGGTGCCGGTGTGCGCCTCCGCCGTCTCCACGAGATAGCCGAGATCGATGCCCTGATCGCCGAGAAAGGCCTTCAGCTCGGCCCCGAACGAATCCTTCCCCAGCCGTCCGATCAGCGTGGTCGTTGCGCCGAGCCGTGAGGCCGCGACCGCCTGGTTCGCGCCCTTGCCGCCCGGGAAATACAGCACCTGGCGGCCGGCGACGGTCTCGCCGACCCTGGGATGGCGATCCGCCGTCGCCACCACATCCATGTTGACGCTGCCGGCGACGAAGACGCGCCCCATCTGACCTTAGACCCTGACCTCGAACTCGTGCCGGACCTTGGCGATATCGACCAGCGTCGGCAAGCCGGCCTCGTTGCCGAGACGCTGGATCTTGTAGGTCGAGGCGGCGCGCGCGAAATCGAAATGCTCGCGCCAGCTTTTGCCGGGATGGGCGAGGTAGGAATAGACATAGGCGCCGTGGAAGACGTCGCCGGCGCCGTTGGTGTCGATGACGCGCTCGCGCGGGATCGGCATCGCCGGCATCACCTGCACCGTCCCTGTCTCGTCGTACCAGAACAGGCCCTTCTCGCCCATGGTGACGCCGCCGATCTTGCAGCCGCGGCCCTTGAGATAGTCGAGCATCTTTTCCGGGGTCAGGTCCATCTGTTCGCACAGGCGCTCGGCGACGATGGCGACGTCGATATATTCGAGCAGTTCGTGGGTGTTGGTGCGCAGGCCGCCGCCGTCGAGCGAGGTCAGGATGCCGGCGTCGCGGCAGACTTTGGCGTAGTGGATGGCGGCATCCGGCTGGTGGCCGTCGACGTGCAGGGCGCGGCAGCCGCCAAGATTGAGGATGGGGAAGGGGTGGATGTGCTCGTCGTCGCGGCAGCGGACGATGGCGCGCTTGCCGTCCTTGGGCATGATGAAGGAGAGCGAGGACTGGTTGACCTTGCGCCCGTGCAGCGAGATGCCGTACTTCGCGCACATGTCCTGGAACATGCGCCCCAGCCAATCATTGGCCGCGGTCGCGATCAGGTCCGGCACGATGCCGAGCTTGGCGCAGCAGAAGGCCGCCGTCACCGCATTGCCGCCGAAGGAGACCGCGTAGTCCGAGGCCACATGCTTCTCGTCGCCTGTTGGCATGTGGTCGGTGATGAAGACGACGTCGATATAGGTCTGTCCGATGAAGAGAGCCTGCATTGCTTGTCCGTGATGCGCTTGTGGTCCCGGCCGGCGAGCTTACTCTAGCACCGGTTCCGCTCCGTGGGGACGCTGAAATTATTCGCAAATCTGCCGCCCGAAGCGCTTGAGGTCAGCAGGTTGGGGGAATACGACCATCACTGGCCAATGCCAAGCCCGGACAAACGCCGTCTTCCCGGCCACGGGTTCCAAGTCCATCACATGTCCATCAAAGGGTGCAGGATGATCACCGGTCTCGATCACATCGTCGTTCTGGTGAGCGATATCGCTGCGGCCAAGGCGGCCTATCAGACGCTGCTCGCCCGCGCGCCGGCCTGGCAGAATTCCGGTGAGGGCGCCGACCGGGTGTTGTTCACCCTCGACAACATGACGATCGAGCTGATGGCCCCTCATGGCTTCAGCGTCACCGCCGACCGCATGCGCGCGCTGCTCGACGACCAGGAAGGCGTGCTCGCCAGCCTGTGCTTTCGTGTGGCAGACATCGGCAAGATGCACCGGCGGCTGGAGCGGGTGGCCCTGAAGCCCGACCCGGTTGCGGAGGTCGAAAGCAGTGATACGGTCACCGGCGCGGTGCTGCACTGGAAACGCACGCGCGCCGCCACGGAGCTCTCGCGCGGCGTGCGCATGTTCTTCCTCGAACTCGCCGACGAACGTCCCAAATCTGTCGCGACCGACATCGCGCCGATCGATGCGCTCGACCACGTCGTCGTCACCACCGAGGATTCCGACCGCGCCGCCGCACTCTATGGTGCTCGGCTCGGGCTCGACCTGGCGCTCGACCGCTCGCACCAGGACTGGGGCCAGCTGATGTTCTTCCGCTGCGGCGACCTCATCGTCGAGGTGGTGCGCCGACCGGTGGCGGGCGGCGATGCCACGCATGACCGGCTCTGGGGCCTCAGCTGGCGCGTCGCCGACATCGACGCCACCCGCGCCCGCCTGATCGCTGCCGGCCTCGACGTCACCGAGGTGCGCACCGGCCGCAAGCCGGGCACGCGGATCATGACGGTGCGGAATGGGACCTGCGGGATTCAGACCGTGCTCTTGGAGCGCTCGCCAAAGCCGGTGGATTGATTCTGTCATTCCGGGGCGTCGCGAAGCGACGAGCCCGGAATCCATTCCGCCACCGACTCTGCCGCTCAATGGATTCCGGGCTCGCGCCAAGAGGCGCGCCCCGGAATGACGATCGTTCTCAAACGCTCGCGCGCGTGTTACACGCCATATCCGGACTACCCAGCGAGCACCCGGTTTGGCGAAGGCAAAGCGAACTCTGAAATGGCAGCGCGACCCCGAGGGGATGCGGCTGCGCATTCTCGACGCCGCCAAACAGGAGTTTTCCGCCCATGGTCTGGCCGGCGCGCGGGTCGACCGCATCGCCGCCAAGGCCGGCGCCAACAAGCGCATGCTCTATTACCACGTCGGCAACAAGGACGAGCTCTATCTCGCGGTGCTCGAAGGCGCCTACGACAAGATCCGCAGCGAGGAGCGGGGGCTCGATCTCGAGCATCTCGCTCCCCCTGAGGCCATCCGCCGCCTGATCGAGTTCACCTGGAATTACTTCCTGCGCAATCCCGAATTCCTGTCGCTGCTCCAGACCGAGAACCTCGCACGCGCAAAACACCTGAAGAAGTCGACCAAGGTCAAGTCGATGCACTCGCCCTTCGTCGAGATGATCCGCACCGTGGTGCGGCGCGGTGTCGACAGCGGCGACTTCCAGGTCGCGGTCGATCCGGTGCAGCTCTACATCTCGATCGCGGCGCTGAGCTTCTTCTATCTCTCCAATTCGGCGACGCTGAGCGTGATCTTCGGCCGCGATCTGCTGGACAAGAAGGCCAAGGACGAGCGGCTGGCGCACATGGTCGGCCTCGTGCTGGCGGCATTGACCGGCAAGTCCGCCGCGCTGTTCGCGATTGCGAAGGCGCCAAAGTCGCGCAGCGCCGTGGTGCAGACGGTTTAGCGCTCCATTCTCTCTGCTGTCATCCCGGGGCGGTCCGTAGGACCGAATCGGAATCTCGAGAGTCCGGGTCGATGCTTCGCATCGCCCGGAATGACGACGATTTCGGGGGACGGAACCGCCGCGAAACGCCCCACGGAAAGCTCTGGACAGTATTTATCCAACGGGTTAATTTCTCCGCACAACGAAGAAGACTGCCGGGAGTGAAAATTGGCCGAGCTCAAGCCGCAAAGCGCTGCTTCCAAGTTGCTGAATGCAGCCTGGGTTCGGCCGTTCTTGTTCCTCGTCTTCATCGTCGTCGCCTGGGATCTCGCGATCCGGATCTTCAGGATTCCCGCCTACCAGATACCCTCGCCCCTCGATGTCGTCGCGGTGCTGCGCACCGAATGGCCGGAGCTGCTGCGCCAGTCCTGGCCGACCACCTACGCGACGGTCTGCGGCTTCCTGCTCTCGGCGCTGTTCGGCATTCCCGTCGCGATGCTGATCGCGGGCTCGAAGACGGTGGAGAGCTACGTCTACCCCCTGCTGGTGTTTTCCCAATCCGTGCCGAAGATCGCGATCGCGCCGCTGTTCGTGGTCTGGTTCGGCTTCGGCATCATTCCAAAGGTCATTTCGGCGTTCCTGCTCGGCTTCTTCCCCGTGGTGGTGTCGGCCGTGCAGGGGTTCAAATCGGTCGATCCCGACATGGTCGATCTCGCCCGCGCCATGCAGGGCAGCCGGTTGCAGGTGTTCCGGGCGGTGAACCTGCCGCATGCGCTGCCGGCAATCTTCTCCGGCCTCAAGGTGTCGGTGACGCTGGCCGTGGTCGGCGCCGTCGTCGGCGAGTTCGTCGGCTCCAATTCCGGCATCGGCTACGTCATGCAGCGCTCGATCGGCACGTTCGATCTGCCGACCATGTTCGCGGCGCTGGTGATCCTCGCGCTGCTCGGCGTGGTCCTGTTCTGGATCGTCGACCGGATCGAGAAGTTGGTCATTCCCTGGCATGTCAGCCAGCGTGAAGACGTGATCTTTGCATCCTGACTAAACCAACGAGCGGCCACCAACGGCCGACGTAACGAACGGCAAGGGAGAGAAACAATGAAGCGTTTGATTGGGGCTGTCTCGGCGCTGCTGCTGAGTGTTGCGGCGATGCCGGCGCAGGCAGCCGACAAGGTCGTGCTGATGCTGAACTGGTACGTCTATGGCGAGCACGCGCCGTTCTATTACGGCAAGGCCAAGGGCATCTATGCTGCCGAAGGCATCGACCTCGAGATCCAGGAAGGCCGTGGTTCGGCCGCGACCACGCAGGCGGTCGCCGCCAAGACCGCTGATTTCGGCTATGTCGACGTGCCCACCATGATGCGCGCCGCAATCAAGGGCGCGCCGGTGGTTGCGACCGGCGTTCTCTTGCAGACCTCGCCGATGTCCGCCATGGGCTTCGCCGACAAGAACATCAGGAAGCCCGAGGACATCAAGGGCAAGACGGTCGCGATCACGCCCGCGGATTCCATGACCCAGATCTGGCCGCTGTTCCTGAAGAAGACCGGCCTGAAGGAGAGTGACTTCAAGACCGTCGCCGGCGACGGCCAGACCAAGCTCAACGCCGTCATTAACGGCCAGGCTGATCTGTTGCTCGGCTACGTCATGGACCAGTCGATGAAGATCAAGGACGCGACCGGCAAGGACGTCTTCCCGATCAAGTTTGCCGATTACGGCATCAACATGGTGTCCTCGGGCATCATCGCCAACACCGATTATGTGAAGGCCAATGCCGACATTGTCCGCCGCTTCATGTCCGCGACGACCAAGGCGGTCGAAGCCGCCGAGAAGGAGCCTAAGGCTGCGGCGCAGGCGATCCTCGACGCCAACCCCAAGGGCGGCAAGATCGATACGCTGACGCAAGGCTTCGAGCTGACCATTCCGCTCTATAGAACCGCCGAGACCAAGGGCAAGCGGCCGTTCCAGGTCACCGACCAGAACATGACGGACTCCGTCAATCTGATGGTCGAATATGGCGGTCTCGACGCCAAGGCCAAGGAGAATCCGAAGGCGTTCTACACCAACGATTATCTGCCGAAGAGCGGCTCGTGACTGCCTTCGTCATTGCGAGCGAAGCGAAGCAATCCAGACTGTCTCTGCGCAAGGACTCTGGATTGCTTCGTCGCTTCGCTCCTCGCAATGACGGAGCTGACCAGCGGCGTTCGATGGGATATGACTGAATGATACCGAAAAAGGCCAGTCCAACAGACCAGCCGACCGCGCATCTGCGCCTGGTGAACGACCGCGCCGGCGATGCGTCGGGCATCAAATTGTCCGGCGTGTCCAAGACCTACCGCACGCGCGACGGCGACGTGCCGTCGCTGCGGCCGCTCGACTTCCACATCAATGACGGCGAGTTCTTCGTCGTGGTCGGCCCTTCCGGCTGTGGCAAGTCCACGCTGCTGAAGCTCATCTCGGGCCTGCTGGCGCCGACCACGGGTGAGATCCTGGTCGAGGGCGAGAAGGTGACGACGCCGCACGGCAATGTCGGCATCGTGTTCCAGAACGCGCTGCTGCTGCCCTGGCGCAACATCCTGAAAAACGTGATGCTGCCGATCGACATGAAGCGGTTGCCGCGGGATAAGTATCTTCCGCGCGCCAAGGAGCTGCTGAAGCTGGTCGGGCTCGAAGGCTTCGAGAAGAAACTGCCCTGGCAGCTCTCAGGCGGCATGCAACAACGCGCCTCGATCTGTCGCGCGCTGGTGCACGACCCCAGGATCATGCTGATGGACGAGCCGTTCGGCGCACTCGATGCGCTCACGCGCGAGCGCATGAATGTCGAGTTGATGCGGATCCAGCGCGAGACCAGGAAGACGGTGCTCCTGATTACGCATTCGATTCCCGAGGCCGTGTTCCTCGCCGATCGCGTGCTGGTCATGACCGAGCGCCCCGGCGCAATCGCCGCGATCTACGACGTGCCGCTGCCGCGCCCACGCTCGCTCGACGCGATGGCGGACCCGGTCTTCACCGAGCTGGTGCAGCGCATCCGCAAGCACTTTTTCTCGCAAGGCGCGTTGGATTAGTTTCATGAAATCCTCGGTGTCAGCTGCGCGAACGGTGCGCTCCCTCCCCCGCTTGCGGGGGAGGGCTGGGGAGAGGGTGTCTCCGCACCGGGACACTCCCCTAGAGGACAGAACCCTCACCGTGCCGACCTCTCCCGCAAGCGGGAGAGGCGCCTCGCCGGTGGCCCTACCTGTCGCGCCAGGTTCAGCTTGTTACGTTGTTAGCCCATGTCACCCCGCCTGAAGCTGCGAGATATCGCCTTCTTCGAACGTCCCGTGCAGTTCGCGCGGCCGTTCCGCTTCGGTGCGATCACGATCAACGCGACGCCGCAGCTGTTCGTGCGGGCCGAGATCGATGTCGAGGGCAAGGGGACTGCGGTCGGCGCCAGTGCCGAGCTGCTGGTGCCGAAGTGGTTCGACAAGCGCCCCGAGCTGTCGCCGGCGCAGACGGTCGACGGCTTGCGATGGTCGCTGGAGATCGCGCGCGGGCTTTATCTGGCGCGCACCGGATTCCAGACCGCATTCGATCTGCATGCCTCCTGCGTCGGTGCCCAGATCGCGACCTGCGCGAGGAAGGACATTCCGCCGCTCGCTGCGGCTTACGGTCCGGCCGAGATCGACAAAGCCATTCTCGATGCGCTGCTACGCGCCGCGGGAGCCAACTTCTTCGACGGGATGGCCGGCAACATCGCTGGCATCGATGCTCGGCTTTCTCCCGACCTGAGCGAGCAGGAGATCAGGACGTTTCTATCCGACAGGGTGCCGCTGGAGCGTGTTGCCATCAGGCATACCGTTGGCCTCGATGATATCGTCGAAGGCGAAGGGGGCGTTGCCGATCCCAGCGAGAATGCGGGTGCGCGTTACTTCAAGCTCAAGCTGTCGGGCGATCCCGCCGCCGATGCGGCGCGGCTCGCCCGGATCGGCAAGGAGCTCGACGCGCTCGGCCGCAACGTCAGCGTGACGCTCGATGCCAATGAGCAATACGCCGATCTCGCCGCATTGCACGCCCTGATGGATCGGCTCGATCATGACACCGCGCTGCGCGCGATCGCGGTGCGCCTGCTCTATGTCGAGCAACCGATGCCGCGCGATATCACGCGGCAGACGCCGCTCGGCACGCTGGGCACGCGCGGCTTCATCATCGACGAGGCCGACGATTCCTACGATGCCTTTCCGGCCGCCCGGGCGCTCGGCTATCGCGGCATCTCCTCCAAATCCTGCAAGGGCCTGTACAAATCCATCGTCAACGCGACGCGCGCGGCGAAGTGGAGCGCGGGCGACGAGCAGTTCTTCATCACCGGCGAGGACCTCACCTGCCAGGCAGGTCTCGCCGTGCAGCACGACCTCGCCCTCGGGGCCTTCATCGGCGTCACCCATGCCGAGCGCAACGGCCATCACTATGTCGACGGCTTCGGCAAGACGCCGGCCGCCGAAGCTGCGGCCTTCGCCGCTGCACATCCCGATCTCTACGCCGATGCCGGGCAAGGCATCCGCCTCTCCATTCACGACGGCGATCTCCTGACGGGATCGCTCAACACCGCAGGCTTTGCGACGTCGGTCCATCCGGACTGGTCGGCGCTTCGTCCGCTCGAACAGCCAAAATCACTTCAGGAGTAGTTGGCATGACCACGCAACGCCTCGGCCTCATCATGAACGGCGTCACCGGACGCATGGGGCTCAACCAGCATCTGATCCGCTCGATCGTCGCGATCCGTGAGCGGGGCGGCGTCCGTCTGAAGAACGGCGATCGCGTCATGCCCGATCCGATCCTGGTCGGCCGCAGTGCGGAGAAGGTCGAGGCGCTCGCCAAGCGCTTCAACATCACGCGCTGGACCACCGATCTCGATGCCGCGCTCGCCGACAAGAACGACACCATGTTCTTCGACGCCGCCACCACGCAGGCGCGCCCCGGTTTGCTCACCCAGGCCATCAACGCCGGCAAGCACGTCTATTGCGAGAAACCGATCGCGACCAATTTCGAGGAAGCACTCGATGTGGTGAAGCTCGCCAACTCCAAAGGCGTCAAGCACGGCACGGTGCAGGACAAGTTGTTCCTGCCGGGCTTGAAGAAGATCGCGTTCCTGCGCGATTCCGGCTTCTTCGGCCGCATCCTCTCGGTGCGCGGCGAGTTCGGCTATTGGGTGTTCGAAGGCGGCTGGCAGGAAGCGCAGCGGCCATCGTGGAATTACCGGGACGAGGACGGCGGCGGCATCATCCTGGACATGGTCTGCCACTGGCGCTACGTGCTCGACAACCTCTTCGGCAACGTCCAGAGCGTCAGCTGCATCGGCAACACCGACATTCCCGAGCGCTATGACGAGCAGGGCAAGAGGTACAAGGCGACCGCGGACGATTCCGCCTATGCGACGTTCCAGCTCGAAGGCGGCGTCATCGCCCACATCAACATGTCCTGGGTGACGCGCGTCTATCGCGACGACCTCGTCACCTTCCAGGTCGACGGCACGCTCGGCTCGGCGGTCGCGGGGCTCACCGATTGCATGATCCAGGCCCGGCAGGCGACCCCGCGCCCTGTCTGGAATCCCGACGAGAAGCGGCTGCACGATTTCTACGGCGATTGGCAGAAGGTGCCCGACAACGTCGCCTACGACAACGGCTTCAAGGAGCAATGGGAGATGTTCATCCGTCACGTCTACGAGGATGCGCCGTACAAGTTCACCCTGCTCGAAGGCGCCAAGGGCGTGCAGCTTGCGGAATGCGCGCTGAAGAGCTGGAAGGAGCGGCGCTGGATCGACGTCGCCCCGATCAAGGTCTGAGGAGGGACACATGAACAAGCCCGTCCTGCCGATGTCATCCCTGTCGCTCAAGCTGCCGAAGGCCGATCGCTCGATCGAGACCTACCGGCTGGCTGCCTCACGCTCGTTCCCCGCCAGGCTCGAGGGACCGCTGAACCGCATCGCCTTCTCGGCCGTGCACACGGTCGCCGATCCCTTCGCCGACAACGACCCCTGGCTCTCGGCGGCCGTCGACTGGGACAAGACCATCGCGTTCCGCGAGCATGTCTGGGACCTCGGCCTCGGCGTCGCCGAAGCCATGGACACCGCGCAGCGCGGCATGGGGCTGGACTGGCCGACGTCGCTGGAACTGATCACGCGCTCGGTCGGTGCCGCGAAACACCGCAATGCGCTGGTGTTCTCCGGCGCCGGCACCGACCATCTCGCGGTCGAAGATGCCAGGAGCCTCGACGACGTGATCCGCGCCTATGAGGAGCAGATCTCGGCGGTCGAGAAGGTTGGCGGCCGCATCATCCTGATGGCGTCGCGCGCGCTGGCGAAACTCGGCCGCAATGCGGACGATTACGCCAAGGTCTACGACCGCGTGCTGTCGCAGGTCCGCGAGCCCGTGATCATCCACTGGCTCGGCGACATGTTCGATCCCGCGCTCGCGGGCTATTGGGGCACGAAAGATCTCGACAAGGCGATGGACATTGCGGTCGCCGTCATCAACGGCAACGCCGCCAAGGTCGACGGCGTCAAGGTCTCGCTGCTGGACAAACAGCGCGAGATCGACATGCGCCGCCGCCTCGACAAGCGCATCAGGATGTATACCGGTGACGACTTCAACTACGCCGAGCTGATCGCTGGCGACGAACAGGGCTTTTCGCATGCGCTGCTCGGCATCTTCGATGCCATTGCGCCGGCGGCGTCCTACGCATTGTCGCGGCTCGCCGCCGGCGACGAGGCCGGCTTCCACGACGTGCTGGGGCCGACCGTTCCGCTGTCGCGCCACATCTTCAAGGCGCCGACGCGCTTCTACAAGACCGGCGTCGTGTTCATGGCCTATCTCAACGGTCACCAGGATCATTTCACCATGGTGGGCGGACAGGAGAGCGCGCGCTCCACGCTGCACCTGGCCGAGCTGTTCCGTCTGGCCGACAAGGCCGGCCTGCTCGCCAACCCTGAACTCGCGACGCGGCGGATGAAGACCGTGCTCGCCACCCACGGTATCGAATCCTGATGCGCGACTTCTCGTCAGACCACCGCTGGCTGTCGCTGAACACGGCGACGGTCCGCAAGCAGGGTGATCTCGTCGCAATCGTCGATGCCTGTGCGAAGCACGGCATCCGTGCCATCGATCCCTGGCGCGACCAGGTCGCCGCCGTCGGTCTCGACCGCGCCGCGCGCGCAGTGCGCGATGCCGGCCTCGAACTGTCAGGCTATTGCCGCGGCGGCATGTTCACCTCGGATGCCGCCCGCCGGGGCGAAGTACGCGACGACAACCGCCGCTGCGTCGATGAAGCCAAGGCGCTGGGCGCGCCCTGCATTGTCCTCGTCGTCGGCGGCCTGCCGCAATATTCGCGGCCGGGGAGCGAAGCGTCCAAGGACATCGCGGCAGCGCGCGGGCAGGTCGAGGACGCGCTCGCCGAGATGCTCGACTACGCGAGACAAGCAAGGCTGCCGCTGGCAATCGAGCCGTTGCACCCGGCCTATGCCGCCGACCGCGCCTGCGTGAACACGACGAAGCAGGCGCTCGACATCTGCGACCGGCTCGATCCCGGCCGCAGCGGCATGCTCGGCGTCGCGCTCGACGTCTATCACATCTGGTGGGATCCGGAGCTGATGGACCAGATCGCGCGCGCCGGCCGGGACCGCCTGCTCGCCTTCCACGTTTGCGACTGGCTGGTGCCGACCAAGGACATCCTCAACGATCGCGGCATGATGGGCGACGGCGTCATCGACATCCGATCGGTGCGTCAGGCGGTCGAAGCAGAGGGCTTTGCCGGTTATTCCGAGATCGAGATCTTTTCCGAGCATTGGTGGGGCAGGTCGATGGACGAGGTGCTCGGCACCTGCATTGCGCGTCACAAGACGGTAGTTTAGGTATTATAATACCGTATCGCCGCTCCATTGATTCCGAGATGAATCAAGGAGTTGGCTACTGTGCATGGGGTTGTTTTTCGCAATTTTTGGTTCTGGCTCGTCACGTCACCGTACAGGGCACGCTCAAGAACCCGCGGAAACGGACCCGTCCACCGCGCACCGGCCGGCCGCTCACGGCATAGTTCGGGAAGCGCGCCAGGAAGCGCGAGATCGCGATGGCCCCTTCCAGCCTCGCCAGGGCCATGCCGGCGCATTGATGCGCGCCGGTGGCGAAGGCGAGGTGCCGGTTCGGCGTGCGGGCGATGTCGAAACTTTCAGGGTCGGGAAACTGCGCGGGGTCGCGGTTGGCCGCGCCAATGCACAGCGTCACCGACGTGCCGGGCTCGAGCATGACGCCGCCGAGTTCGGCTTTCTCCGTCGTCATACGGTTGCCGAGCTGGTTGGAGCTCTCGTAGCGGAGCATTTCCTCGACCGCGGTCTTGGTCAGGTCGGGATTGTCGATCAGGCGCTGCTTCTGGTCCGGATGCCGGTCGAGCGCGACGAGGCCGTTGCCGATCAGGTTGGTGGTGGTCTCGTGGCCGGCATTGAGCAGGAAGATGCAATTGTGCAGCAGCTCCTTCTCGGTCAGCCGCTCGCCGCCCTCTTCACCCTGGATCAGGCGCGTCAGCACGTCGCGCTCGGGGTTGCCGGGCTTGGCGCGCCGGCGCGCCACCAGGGTCTCCAGATAGGCGAGGAAGTCCGTCACCGCCTTGTTGCCGCGCGCAGCCGCCTCCGCCGACACCACCGGTTCGAGCGCGCCGAGGATCGCCAGCGACCAGTCGCGCAGCGGCCCGCGCTCGACATGGGGGACGTCGAGCAGATTGCCGATCACCTCGATCGGGATGGAGGCCGCGAAATCCTCGATGAGCTCGCAAGTTCCCTTTGCGGCGATGGCGTCGAGCAGGCCGTCGACCAACTTGATCAGGTCGCCCTCCATGCTCGCGATCGCGCGCGGCGACAGCGCGCCCATGATCAGGCGGCGCACGCGGGTGTGCGACGGCGGATCGTTGAAGACGAGGCTGGTGGTGTGATGCTCGTAGAGCGGCGTCTCGCCATACTTCGGCGCGAACTCGCGCTTCTTGTCCGAACTGAACGATTTCGTGTTCTTGTAGGTCGCGACCAGATCGTCGTAGCGGGTCAGAAACACGGTGCCGCTCGGCAGCCGCTTGACCGGCTCGTTCTCCCGCAGTGCACGATAGGTCGGATAGGGGTCGTCGTAGAATTCCGGCGTCAGCTTCTCGAGATCGAAGCTGGCGGCCAGCGCCTTCGCATCTGCGTTCATCCCGTTATACTCGCCAGTTAAAGCCGATATGCCGTTTTTGTTGTTCTGGTCGGCGCATGCAAGCGTCTACAGTCTTTGAAGCTTTAGTCTTGGCACCTTGCTAGCCGACCGGACACGAAAATGCACGCACGAACTGACGCTGCCGACACGACGCCGAGTTGGCCCGACGATATCTTCGCGACACTGCAGCGCTTCGACGTCCGGCAGGTGCCGTATGTCCCCGACGCCGGTCATTCCAGGCTGATCCAGCGCGTGCTGGATTCCTCCACCATGCGCGGCATAACGCTGACGACGGAGGAGGAGGGCGTGGCGCTGCTCGCCGGCGCCTGGGCTGGCGGACAGCGCGGCGTGCTGCTGATGCAGTCGAGCGGCGTCGGCAATTGCATCAACATGCTGTCGCTGATCCCGATCCTGCGCTTTCCGTTCCTGACGCTGGTGACCATGCGCGGCGAGTGGGGCGAGTTCAATCCGTGGCAGGTGCCGATGGGCTCGACCACGCAGGGCGTGTTCGAATTGTCGGGTGTCCAGGTGCTGCGCGCCACGAACGCAGCCGAGGTGCCCGCCGTGCTCGAAGCGGCGGCGGCTCAGGCCTACAACGCGCTCACCCCCACCGCCGTCTTGCTGTCGCAGCGCCTGATCGGCGCCAAGGTTTTCACCAAATGAGCAAAGCCAATCTCCTCGACCGCCGCCAGGTGGTGTCCACGCTGCTTGCGCACCGCAAGGACGCCGTCGCGATCGGCGGCCTCGGTGCGTCCACCAACGACATCTGCGCGGCCGGCGACCACGCCCGCAACTTCTACCTCTGGGGCGGCATGGGCGGCGCGGCAATGATCGGGCTCGGCCTCGCGCTGGCGCAGCCGAAGTTGCCCGTGCTGGTCATCACCGGCGACGGCGAGATGCTGATGGGCGTCGGCAGCCTTGCCACCATCGGCCTGCAAAAGCCGGCCAACCTCTCGATCGCGGTGCTCGACAACGAGGCCTATGGCGAGACCGGCGGCCAGACCAGCCACACCTCGGCCGCCGCGGACTTGGTCGGCATCGCCAAGGCGTGCGGCATTGCGGACAGCCGGGCCGTGACGACCATGGCTGAAGTCGAGGCCTTCGCCCAAGCCGTCCACGACGTCTCCACCGGCCCGCGCTTTGCCAATGTGAAGATCGACAGCGCCAGCGTCGAGCGCATCCTGCCGACCCGGGATGGAACCTTTATCGTCAACCGGATCCGCGGCGACCTCGGCTTCCAGCCGATCTAGCAGGCGCGTGAACAGATCGCCCGGCACCCGAGTGAGTTGAATTTCGCGTGAGTTTGCAACGCACTCAAGTTGCGATGCAACATAGTGCTTGACTTCAGCGTGGGTGAGTGCTTACTCACCAAAATGAACTCATTACGGATGACGAGCGACCTGAGGCGTCAATTGATCCTCGGCGCCGCAAAGCGTTGCTTTGCCCGACACGGCTATACCGGCACCACGACCAAGAGCGTGGCGGCCGCTGCCGCGATTTCCGAGGCGCTGCTGTTCAAGCATTTCCCATCCAAGGCGGCGCTCTACGCCGAGATACTCAGCGACGAATGCGAGGCGGACCCGGCGTTCATGGAGCTGCTTGAGCGGGAGCCGTCGACCGCCACGCTCGTCGAATTGATCCGCGGGATGGTCGAACACTTTCTCCAGGTCGCCGACGGTCCCGACCAGGAAGAGGCGCAGCGCCTCCGACTGATGGCGACGAGCCATTTGGACGATGGCGAGTTCGCCCGTGTGCTTTATGCCAAGATCGAGACGCTGATCGGGGCCGTCTTCGTCGCCTCCCTCGAGCGTGCGATTGCCGCCGGAGATGCGCGTCCTTGCGCCGGCGATCCGCTCAACCTGTTCTGGTTCGCCCATCACGCCGTAATGACGGTGGCGCTGACCAGGCTGCCGGCCACGCCCTGCCTGGCTTACGCCGAGGCGAGCGATCTGGAGCGGCAGCTCTTTGAGTTTCTCCTGAGGGGTATCGGACTTAACGACGCCGCAATTGCTTCGCATCTGGGCCGCGATCTCGCCGCGGATGCAAACCAGGCGGCGATTGCAGAAAGTGCATGACATGAACGTCGTAGCTGAACACAAGATATCGGGCGAACCGATTGACACGGCTCCCAAGCGCCCGGTCAAGCCGGTCCGCTGGTTCATCATCGTCGGCACGCTCTTGGCGGTGCTCGTCGGCGGCCTGGTCTGGTTCAATTACTTCCGCGGCCAGATGATCAAGCAGTTCTTTGCCAACAACAAGCCGCCGCCGACCGCCGTCAACGCGGCAGATGCGAAATCCGAGGTGGTGCCGAACCTGCTCACCGCGGTCGGCAGCCTCGTCGCCGTGCATCAGGTCGACGTGTCCGCCGACGTCAACGGCCGCGTCACGGAGATCAAGTTCGAGCCGGGTACGCGCGTCGAGGCCGGCACTCCGCTGGTGCAGCTGTTCGACGCGCCGGAGCAGGGCGACCTCGCCAATTACAAGGCGCAGGCGACCGTCGCCCAGCTATCGCTCGACCGCGCCAAGCAACTGGCCGCGCGCCAGTTCGGCCCGCAGGCCACCGTCGACCAAGCCCAGGCCGCTTACGATCAGGCGTTGGCTGGCATCGCCAAGACGGAGGCGCTGATCTCGCAGAAGCTGGTGCGGGCGCCGTTCACCGGCGATCTCGGCATGCGCAAGGTCGAGGTCGGCCAGTATCTGACGGCCGGCACGGCGATCGTGTCGCTGACCGACCTGTCGGAGCTATGGGCCAATTTCACCGTGACGGAAAAGGATTCCGGCAGCCTCAAGGTCGGCCAGACCGTCCGGCTGAGGGTCGACGCCTATCCGGGCCGCACCTTCGAAGGCAAGATCACCACGATCGAGCCGCAGATCTCGACCGATACCCGCAACATCCGCGTGCAGGCGACGATCGCCAATCCGGAGAAGATCCTGAAGCCCGGCATGTTCGTCACCACCACCGTGGTGCTGCCGGAGAAGCCCGCCGTGATTACCGTTCCGGAAACGGCGGTCGACTACACGCTGTACGGCGACTCCGTGTTCGTGATCGCCGAGAAGAAGGATGAGGACGGCAAGACCAGCCTGTCGGCGGTGCGCACCTTCGTGCAGACCGGCAGCCGGGTCGAGGGTCGCGTCGAAATCGTCAAGGGCCTGAAAGCGGGCGACAAGGTCGTCGCGCTCGGCCAGCTCAAGCTGCAATCGGGCGCGCCCGTGTCGATTTCGACCGATCCGACCCCGCCGATCCCGGCGCAGCCGCCGCGCTACTGACACATGCACTCGCGTGATCCGGCCTGGCCGGATCACGTCTCTTGAGATATAGAATCGAGATCGCCGCGATGGCCTTTACCGACATTTTCATCAAACGACCGGTCCTGGCGGTCGTCGTCAGCCTGCTGATCCTGCTGATCGGCCTGCGCGCGGCGATGGTGCTGCCGATCCGGCAATATCCGAAGCTGTCGAACACGGTCATCAACATCACGACCGTCTATCCCGGCGCGTCCGCCGACCTGATCCAGGGCTTCATCACCACGCCGATCGAGCAGGCCGTCGCCTCTGCCGAGGGCGTCGACTACATCACCTCGTCCTCGGTGCTCGGCACGTCGACGATCCAGGTTTACATCAAACTGAATTTCGATCCGAACCAGGCTCTCACCGAGGTGCTGGCGAAGACCAATTCGGTGAAATACCTGATCCCGAGGGAATCCAACGACCCGATCGTCACCAAGACCACCGGCCAGACCACGGCCGTGATGTATCTCGGCTTCTCGTCCGAGGAGCTGTCCGGTTCGGCGATCTCGGATTATCTGACGCGCGTCGTGCAGCCGGTGCTGTCGACCGTCGACGGCGTCGCCTCGGCCGACATCCTGGGCGGCCAGACCTTTGCGATGCGGCTGTGGCTCGATCCCGTGAAGATGGCGGGCCGCAATGTCTCGCCGGCGGACGTTGCTGCGGCGATCACCGCCAACAACTTCCAGTCCGCGGCGGGCCAGACCAAAGGCTATCTGGTCGTCTCGAACGTCTCGACCAATACGGGCCTGACCAACGTCGACCAGTTCAAGAAGATGATCGTCAGGGCCAAGGACGGCGGCTTCGTGCGGATGGAAGACATCGCCACCGTCGAGCTTGCGGCCCAAAGCACGGATGCCAGCGTCGCCTTCAACGGCGAGCGCGCGATCTTCATCGGTGTGAACGCCACGCCGCAAGGCAACCCGTTGACGCTGGTCAAGGGCGTGCGCGCGCTATTCCCCGAACTCGAGCGCAGCCTTCCGCCGTCGATGAAGATGAAGGTGGCCTACGACTCGACCAAGTTCATCCAGTCTTCGATCGACGAAGTGCGGAACACATTGGGCGAAGCCGTGATCATCGTGATCGTGGTCATCTTCCTGTTCCTGGCCTCACTGCGGTCAGTCATCATTCCCGTCGTCACCATTCCGCTGTCGATGATCGGGGTTTGCACCATGATGCTGGCGCTGGGCTTCAGCTTCAACCTCCTGACGCTGCTCGCGATGGTGCTGGCGATCGGCCTCGTGGTCGACGACGCCATCGTGGTGGTGGAGAACATCCATCGCCATCTGGAGGAGGGCAAGACGCCGGTCCAGGCGTCGCTGCAAGGTGCGCGCGAAATCGTAGGACCGGTCATCTCGATGACCATCACGCTCGCTGCGGTGTACGCGCCGATCGGATTCCTCGGCGGTCTCACCGGTTCGCTGTTTCGCGAATTCGCCTTCACGCTTGCCGGATCGGTGATCGTGTCGGGCGTGATCGCGCTGACGCTGTCGCCGATGATGTGCTCGGTGTTGCTGAAGAACACCGAAGAGGGCCGCTTCGCCAAGCTCGTGAACCGGGTGTTCGGCGCGATGACGCGCTGGTACGGCCGCAAGCTGGATCGCTCGCTGGATTACAAGGCGATCACCGGCCTGTTCGCGATCACGATCCTCGGTCTCGTCGGCTTCCTCTATATGCACACCTCGAAGGAGCTGGCTCCAGAGGAAGACCAAGGCATCGTGTTCGCGGTGACCAAGGCGCCGAAGTACGCCAACATCGACTATCTCGATTTTTACGGCGAGAAGCTCGACAAGGAGTTCGCCAAATTCCCCGAGACCGATCTGCGTTTCGTGCTGAACGGCATCAACGGCCCGCAGGGCGGCATCGCCGGCATGCTGCTCAAGCCGTGGGATGAGCGCGAGCGCTCGGCGATCCAGTTGAAGCCGCTGGTGCAGGCCGAGCTCTCCAAGATCGAGGGCGTGCAGGCCTTCGCATTCAACCTGCCGCCGCTGCCGGGCGGCCCGGGCGGTCTGCCGATCCAGATGGTGATCAACTCCACGGCTGGATTCCAGACCGTCTATGAGCAGATGGAGAAGCTGAAGGACGCCGCGCGAAAGAGCGGCATGTTCATCGTCTCCGACAGCGACCTCGCCTACAACCAGCCCAACGTCGAGGTGACGATCGATCGGGTCAAGGCCCAGGATCTCGGCGTCAACATGCAGAATCTCGGCGGTACGCTCGCGGTTCTGCTCGGCGGCAACTACATCAACCGGTTCAACCTCGAAGGCCGGTCTTACCAGGTGATCCCACAAGTGCCTCGCGCCAAGCGGCTCTCGCCGGAATCGCTCGCCGGCTTCTATGTGACCACCAACACCGGCCAGCAGCTTCCGCTATCCACGGTCGTCTCGATCAGGACCAAGACCGACCCGAATTCGCTGACCCACTTCAACCAGCTGAATTCGGCGACGTTCTCGGCCGTGCCGATGCCGGGCGTGACCGTCGGCGCTGCGGTGGACTTCCTCGAAGGCGAGGCCAAGAAGCTGCCGCAAGGCTTCAGCCACGACTATCTGGCGGACAGCCGTCAATACGTGCAGGAAGGCAACCAGCTTGCCATCACCTTCGGCTTCGCGCTGATCATCATCTTCCTGGTGCTGGCCGCGCAGTTCGAGAGCCTGCGCGACCCGCTGGTCATCATGATCTCGGTGCCGATGGCGATCGTCGGTGCGCTGATCCCGCTGTTCTTCGGCCTGGCGACCATGAACATCTACACCCAGGTTGGGCTTCTTACCCTGGTCGGCCTGATCACCAAGCACGGCATCCTGATGGTGGAGTTCGCGAACGAGCTTCAGGTCAACGAGCGGCTCGACCGCCGCTCGGCCATCGAGATGTCGGCCCGCATCCGCCTGCGGCCGATCCTGATGACGACGGCCGCGATGGTGACCGGCCTGATCCCGCTGCTGACCGCGACCGGTGCGGGCGCGGCCAGCCGCTTCTCGATCGGCCTCGTTGTCGTCGCCGGCATGTCGATCGGCACTCTGTTCACGCTCTTCGTGCTGCCGGCGGTCTATGTCGTGCTGGCGACCGACCATCGCGCGGCGGCGGACTCCGAGCGGAACAAGCAGATCAACGACCTCGATCTCGACTCCAAGGTGCTGCGGCCGACCTGAGGCCGAAGCGAGAGCCAGTCCAGGGGCGGCAGCGGTCATCCGCTGCCGCCCTTTTCGTTGTCCGCGGGGGAGGCCTTTCCCGCGCTGGCGAGAGACAAGGTCCGGTCTTCTTGCTAGGTTTTGCCGCGCCGGTCGGGATGCGCTCCGTCGATGCCCTGACTGGCTTCACCTGAGGCGCCGGGTCCGTCGCCCAGGGCATTCGCATGCCACTCGAACAGGGGTTCAACATGACGCGTGACTTCGCTGCCGGAAATTATCGTTTCATTCCGTCTGTGTTCCAATATTCGGCAGGCGCGGCCGCGGATGAGGGCTACGAGATCGAGCGCGTCCGCTTCGACCGCCCGGTGCCGCTCGCGGAAGGGTTTGCACTGGCCGCAAAGTTCATCAAGGAGGCGGGCCGCCCGCTGACGGCATTTTGCGCCTGCGAGTTGCGTTCACCGGCGGCTTTCAGCGAGGAAGGCTTTCGCGCCTTCAACCTGCACTATGTGAAGACGCTGTCGGAATGGGGCATCTTCGATGGCACCACCAATCCGGTTGCGCGCAGCAATGTCTGTCCGGAGATCGATCCGCCGTCCGAACCGTCGTTTTATGCGTTCTCGTTCACGCGCCCGACTCGGTCTAACGCACCCAGCTTCGTCATCGCCGGCGGTGCGGAGGCTCGCGAGGGCAGCGGTACCTATGTCGAGCGCACGGTGCGCTACCGCGATCTCAGTCCGGAGGGGCTGCGGGAGAAGGTACGCTTTACCACCACGTCGCAGATGGAAGGCCGGATGGCGGCCTTCGGCTTCGGCTGGAAGGACACCACGGGTGTGCAGGCCTATTCGGTGCACGACTTCCACCACGCGCTGGTCGACGAACTGGTCCGCCGCGGCGCGTTGCGGTCCGGTCTGACCTGGCATTTCGCCCGGCCGCCGGTGGTCGATCTTGAATACGAGATGGATTGCCGCCGTGTGATGCGCGAGGTGGTGATCTGATGGGACGTCAGCGTCCCACGGCGTAGCCCTGCATGCCGCGCGGGTTGGCGGCGGCGCGGCGGCGCGGACCGACCCGCGAGGCCGCAGTGAGGCGGCCTTCGGACCAATCCGGCCCGACCTCGACGATATGTCCGCGCTCGCGCAGGCTCTCGATCGTCGCCTTCGGCACGCGGTTCTCGACCACGAGCACGCCGGGCCGTGCGGTGCGCGGCCAGAACGAGATCGGGAAATGCTCGGAGTGCCAGGCCGGTGCGTCGATTGCCTCCTGAAGATTCAGATTGCAATGAACGTGCCGCAGGAAGAACTGCGTGATCCACTGGTCCTGCTGGTCGCCGCCGGGCGAGCCCCAGGCAAGATACGGCTCGCCATCGCGCAGCGCCATGGTCGGCGAGAGCGTGGTGCGCGGCCGCTTGCCCGGCGCGAGCGCGGCGGGATGACCTTCCTCCAGCCAGAACATCTGGGCGCGGCTGCCGAGACAAAAGCCGAGCTCGGGAATGATCGGCGAAGATTGCAGCCAACCTCCCGACGGCGTCGAGGACACCATGTTGCCGGCCTTGTCGATGATGTCGAAATGCACGGTGTCGCCGCGCACCTCGCCGAAGCGTCCCACCGTCGGCTCTCCGGCACCAAGCGCGCCGACGGCCTCGCGCTGGCCCTCGGCGCGGCGCAGCTTGACCTCGCCGCCAAAACCTTCGACGGAGCCGGGAAGGAAGTCTAGGGACGCCTTGTCGGTGACGAGCTTGCGCCGCTCGTCGTTATAGGCATCCGACAGCAGCGTCGCGATCGGGATCTCGGTGAAGGCGGGGTCGCCATAGAATTTCTCGCGATCGGCGAAGGCGAGCTTGGCGCATTCGATCTGGAGATGGATGAACTCCGGCCCGGTCGGGTCCAGCTCGTCGAGCGCGAAGCCCTTCAGCAGCGCGAGCTGCTGCAGCGTCACCGGACCTTGGCTCCAGACGCCGGCCTTGCAAACGGTGTAGCGGCCATAATCATAGGTGAGCGGCGCCTCGATCGTCGGCTGCCAGCGCGCCATGTCGTCGGCCGAGAGCACGCCGCGATGCGGAGAGCCGCTGACGTCCATGACTTCCTGGGTGCGGCAGAACTTGTCGATGGCTTCGGCGACGAAGCCTTGGGACCAGGCTCTGCGCGCCCGCTCGATCTCGGCGTCGCGACCTCCGCCACCGCTCTCGGCTTCGCTGAGAATGCGGGCGTAGGTCGCGGCGAGTGTCTTGTTGGTGAACAGCGTGCCCGGCGTCGGCACCTCGCCGTTCGGCAAGTACACGGCCGCGGAGGTCGGCCAGTGCTTGCGGAATAATTGCTCGACGGTCTGGATCGTGGCGCAGGCTCGCTCGACCAGCGGATAGCCGTCGCGGGCGTAGGAGATCGCGGGCTCCAGCACGTCGCGCACGCGCATCGTGCCGTAGTCGCGCAGCAGCATCATCCAGGATTCGAAGGTGCCGGGAACGCAGGCGGCGAGCAGGCCGGTGCCGGGCACCATGTCGAGGCCTTCGCTTCTGTAATGCGCGATGGTGGCGCGCGCGGGGGCGGGGCCCTGGCCGCAGATCACCTCGGTTCGGCCGCGTCTGACATCATACAGGATGATGGGCACGTCCCCGCCGGGGCCGTTCAGATGCGGCTCGACCACCTGGAGTGTGAAGGCGGTGGCGACGCCGGCGTCGAAAGCGTTGCCGCCCTTTTCCAGGATGGCCATGCCGACGGCGGTCGCAATCCAGTGCGTCGTGGCCACCACCCCGAACGTGCCTTCGATCTCGGGCCTCGTCGTGAACGGATCGGGATTGATATTGCTGCCCATGAACTTCACCACCTCATTTCCGGCGCGCGAAATTGATCACAGCCGATGCCGCGCCGCCAATGCGCAGGCCGCATGGCACGCGCGCGTCACGCCGGGGCCGGCGCGGTGTTGACCGCGTGGCAGGCGACGCCGTCGATCAATTCCGGGGCCTCCTTGCGGCAGAGATCGAATGCGAGCGGGCAGCGCGGATTGAAGGCGCAGCCTGGAGGCGGGTTGATCGGGTTCGGGATCTCCCCCTTGACCGGAATGCGCTGGCGGCCGCTCATGGCGAGATCGGGTACGGCGCCGAGCAGCATCCTGGTGTAGGGCATGCGCGGATTGGCGAACAGCTCGCGCCCTTCCGCGATCTCGACGATGCGGCCGAGATACATCACGCCGACGCGGCTCGCCATGTGGCGGACGACGGCGAGGTTGTGGCTGATGAAAATGTAGGTCAGGCCAAATTTATCCTGGAGGTCCCGCATCAGGTTCAGGATCTGCGCCTGCACGGAGACGTCGAGGGCCGAGGTCGGCTCGTCGCAGACGATGAACTCGGCATTGGAGGCGAGCGCCCGCGCGATCGCGATGCGCTGGCGTTGGCCGCCGGAGAATTCATGCGGGTATTTCAACCGGTCGTCCGGATGCAGGCCGACGAGGCCGAGCAGTTCGCCGACCCGGGCCTGGATGTCGCGCTCACCCTGGATCAGGCCGAAGGCGCGGATCGGCTCGGAAATGATGGCATCGACGCGGAAGCGCGGGTTCAGGCTGGCATAGGGATCCTGGAAGATCATCTGGATGCGGCGACGCAGCTTCCGCCGCGCCGGCGCCTGCCGCGGGTCGGTCATCGAGACGCCGTCGATGAGGACGTCGCCGGCGCTCGGCGGCAGCAGGCCGACGACCATCCGCGCGACGGTGGTCTTGCCCGAGCCGGACTCGCCAACCAGCGCGAAGGTCTCGCCCTTTCTGATGTCGAAGGTGACGTGATCGACCGCCTTGAGATATTCGAGATGTCCGCCTTCGAGCACGCGGTTGAGCCAGGGTTTCGAGACGTCGAAGACGCGGCGCAGGTTGCTGGCCTGGACGAAGGGAGCGCTCATGCCGCGCTCTCCGCCGGCACATCGTCGTAGAGATGGCAGGCGACGGATTGCGCGCCGCGCGGTTGCGGCTCCGGCCGCTCGACCCGGCATCGATCGAAGGCGAAGGCGCAACGCGGGTTGAACGAACAGCCCGGCGGGATCGCCGACAGACGCGGCATCGAGCCCGGGATCTGCACCAGGCGCTTGTCCTCGCCGGCAAGTGTCGGGATCGCGCCCATCAGGCCCTTGGCGTAAGGGTGCAGCGGGTTCTTCACGAGGTCCTGCACCGGGCCGATCTCCGCGATGCGGCCGGCATACATCACGGCGACGCGGTCCGAGGTCTCGGCAATCACGCCCATGTCGTGCGTCACCAGCATCACAGCTGTGCCGTGGTCGCGTCCGAGCCGCTTGATCAGCGAGATGATCTGAGCCTGCACGGATACGTCGAGCGCGGTGGTCGGCTCGTCCGCGATGATCAGCTCGGGCTCGGCGCAGATTGCGAGCGCGATCACGACGCGCTGGCGCATGCCGCCGGAGAATTCGTGCGGATAGCCGTCGATGCGCTTCTCCGGCGCGGGAATGCCGACCTCGGCCAGGAGATCGATGGCGCGCCGGCGGGCAGCGGCCTCGGACAGATCGAGATGGGTTCGAATGGTCTCAACGATCTGGTCGCCGACGCGGTAGAGCGGATTGAGCGAGGTCAGCGGATCCTGGAAGATCATGCCGATCCGCTTGCCCCTGATGCGGCGCATCTCTTCCGGCGGCAGATTGTCGATGCGCAGGCCGGCGAGACGGATCTCGCCGCCGGCGATGCGGCCGGGCGGATCGATCAGGCCGATCACGGAGAGGCCGGTGACGGACTTGCCGGCGCCGGATTCGCCGACCACGCCCAGCACTTCGCCCTTGGCGATGTCGAAGGAGACGCCGTCGATGGCGCGCAGCGTGCCGCGGCGGGAGGCGAACTCCACGTGAAGGTCGCGTACGGAAAGGACGGGTTCGGTCATGAGCAAGGCGCTCTCATCGAAGTCTTGCTCACCGAAGTTTCGGATTGAGCGCGTCGCGCAGCCAGTCGCCGAGCAGATTGATCGACAGGATCAGCGCGGCGAGCGCCAGGCCCGGGAAGGCAACGATCCACCATTCGCCGGCGAACAGATAGTTGTTGCCGATGCGGATCAGCGTGCCGAGCGAGGGCATGGTGTCGGGCAGGCCGACGCCGAGGAAGGACAGCGTCGCCTCGGTGATGATGGCGAGCGCGAGGTTGATGGTGGCGATGACCAGGATCGGTCCCATCGTGTTCGGCAGCACGTGCCGCAGCATGATCTTGGGCGCCGGCAGGCCGATCAGCTGCGCCGCGGCGACGTAGTCCTTGTTCTTCTCCACCATCACGGAACTGCGCACCGTCCGGGCATATCCCACCCAGAAGCTCAGGCCGATCGAGATCACCAGCACCACCAGCATGCTGGTGGCGTCCAGCCGGTTGCCGAGGATCGATTTCGCGATGCCGTTGACCAAGAGCGCGATCAGGATCGCGGGAAAGGTGAGCTGCACGTCGGCGATCCGCATGATGACGCCGTCGATTGCGCCTCCGAAATAGCCGGCGATCAGGCCGAGCGCGATGCCGAGCGCGCCGGCCAAGATCACGCCGGCGAGACCGACCGCGAGCGAGATGCGCATGCCGTAGAGAATGGCGGAGAACACGTCGCGACCCTGCTCGTCGGTGCCGAGCAGGAACGGGCTCTGGCCGTCGGCGGTCCACAGCGGTGATATCCGCGAGTTCATCAACTGCAGTTGTGCCGGATCGAACGGGTTCTGTACCGCGAGCACGGATGCGAAGATCGCAAGCAGCACGAACAGAACGGTGATGGCTGCCGCCAGCATGGTCAGCTTGGAGCGCCGGAACGAATAGAAGAGGTCGCTGTCGCGCGCGCGGCCGAACCAGCCGTGGGCGGCATAAGCCGGCTTCGGAGCCTGCTCGTCGGAATCGGAAACGACTGCGTCGGACATCCGGGTCGTCCTATGCGGCGCGGCCGACGGTCGAGCGCAGACGCGGATCGACGACGGTGTAGAGGATGTCGACTATCAGGTTGATGGTGACGAAGATCAGCGAAACCATCATGAGGTACGCGGCCATGATCGGGATATCGACGTTCTGGACGGCCTGCACGAACAGCAGTCCCATGCCCGGCCATTGGAATACGGTTTCGGTGATGATCGAAAAGGCTATGACCGAGCCAAACTGCAGTCCGGCCACGGTGATCACGGGAATCAGCGTGTTCTTCAGCGCGTGGCCGAAATGAACCGCCCGCGTGGTCAGCCCTCTCGCCCGTGCGAAGCGGATATAGTCGGTCCGCAAGACCTCCAACATCTCCGCGCGCACCAGCCGCATGATCAGGGTCATCTGGAACAGGCCGAGCGTGATCGAGGGCATGATCAGCGCTTTCATCCCCGACACCGTGAGCAGGCCCGTGGTCCACCAGCCGAGCTTGACCACCTCACCGCGGCCGAACGAGGGCAGCCAGCCCAAAGTTACCGCGAACAGATAGATCAGGAGAATGCCGATCAGGAACGTCGGCAGCGAGATGCCGATCAGCGAAACGGCCTGCAAAAGCTTGGCGAGCAGCGTGTCGCGCTTGAGCGCCGAATAGACCCCCATCAGGATGCCGAACACCATTGCAAACAGGGTGGCGCAGATCGCCAGTTCCAGCGTGGCAGGCATCCGCTCGCTCAGCAGCGTCGAGACCGGCTGGCGGAATTGGTAGGAGACGCCGAACTTGAACTGAGCTGCGTCGGCGAAATAGCGCATGAACTGCACCGGCACGGGATCATCTAGGCCGAGCGATTTGCGTACGATCTCGCGTTCGGCCGCCGAGGTGTCGATCGAGACGATCTGGTTGACGGGATCACCGGCGAAACGGAACATCGAGAACGCGATGATGCCGACGGCGAACATGACGCCGATGGCCTGAATGGCGCGGCGAAGCGTGAAAGCGAGCATGCCTTCCACTGTCCTTGGGTAAGCGTGCGGCCGACGACTTCGTCAGCCGGAACAGGAAAGGTCCCGGAAGCCTCGCGCTGCCGGGACCTCGTGATCGAAGCTATTCCTTCTTGGTCGCCCCGTGGAACATGACCAGATTGTCGGCGCGCTGCGGCAGGTTGACCTTCTTCGAGACGCCCCAGGCCAGCGCCTGCTGATGCAACGGGATGTAGGCCCAGTCCTTCATGCCGATTTCGTAGGCCTGCTTGATCAACTGGTTGCGCTTGGCGGTGTCGGTTTCGACCAGCACCTTGTCGGTGATGGCGTCGAACTCCTTGTTGCAATAGCCGCCGAGATTGGCCTCGCCGCGCGACGACTTCGCGTCGTCGCGGCAGCCCATGATGTCGTAGAGCACGTTGTGCGAGTCCATCGTGCTCGGCGTCCATCCGAGCAGGTAGAACGATGTCTGGTAGTTGCCTTGCTTCAAGACCTTGGCGAAGTATTGCGCCTTCGGCTGGGCCAGGAGATTGATCTTGACGCCGATGCGGGCGAGCATGCCGACCACGGCCTGGCAGATCGCGGCGTCGTTGACGTAGCGATCGTTCGGGCAGTCCATGGTGACCTCGAAGCCGTCGGGGTAGCCGGCCTCGGCGAGCAGCTTCTTGGCGCCGTCAGGATCGAATTTCGGCCGTGTGAACTCCTTGGAGAGCGCGAACAGCTCCGGCGCAATCATCAGCGCCGACGGTGTCGACAGTCCACGCATGACGCGCGTCTTGATCAGCTCGATATCGATCGCCTTGTAGAAGGCCTCGCGGACGCGGGCGTCCTTGAACGGGTTCTTGCCCTTGATGTTGGAATAGAGCAGCTCATCGCGCGTTTGGTCGAAGCCGATGAAGATGGTGCGAAGCTCCGGCCCCTTCAGCACCTGGGCGTTCGAGCTGGAATCGACCCGGGAAATGTCCTGGATCGGCACCGGCTCGATCACGTCGACTTCGCCCGACAGCAGCGCGGCGACGCGGGTGGCGTCGGACGCGATCGGAGTGAAGATGATCTCCTTCAGATTTCCGTCGACCTTGCCCCAGTAATTGGGATTGGCCTTGAACACCGTCTTCACGCCGGGCTGGTGGCTTTCGATGATGAAGGGCCCGGTGCCGTTCTCATTGAGCGAGGCGTAGCTCGGCGTGGTCGCCGCCACCGGGGTCGGGTCGACGACGTTGTTCTCCTCGGCCCACTTCTTGTTCATGATGTACCAGACATCCCACGCGTTATGCAGGATGGGATTGGGCGAGGGCAGAACGAAGTCGACAGTGTAGTCGTCGACCTTCACCACCTTCACATCGGGCGCGAGGCGGGTCTGCATGTTGGACCCCTTCTTGCGGACGCGATCGGCGGAGAACAGCACGTCGTCGGCCGTGAAGGGGTTGCCGTTGTGGAATTTCACGCCCTTGCGCAAGTGGAAGCGCCAGCGGGTCGGCTCCGGCGTTTCCCAGCTTTCCGCCAGCGCCGGAATGATCTTGAGGTCCTTGTCGCGCGCGGTGAGCCCTTGGTAGACGTGACCCAGATGGGCGTGCGTGGTGCTCTCGTTCAGGGTGTAGGGATCGAGCGACTTCAGGTCCCCCTGGTTGGCATAACGCAGCGTCTGGCTCGACGCCGGCGATACCGCCAACGCAAGCGCACCGGCGAGCGTCGCCGCAAACAGACTTCGACCGACTGACATTCTTGACCCTCTCCGCACTGCCGCGCCGGTGATTCTTGATTGTTCGGCGCGTCTGACCGATCCATGTTGCCCAGAGTTCTCGACCCGTGCAAGCGCCATTCCAGCAAGGAACGCGCCAAGTTGCACCGCTCTGCAGCAATGCTGACGATATGGCCCGGCATGGAGAGGACCGCGCCTTTCGACTTTGGTTGACCATAGTGGCTGATTGCGTGACCGGGCAGCCGCTCCTGCATCAGGTCGCTTGCGTTGCACCACAACTCGCGGCGATACTGCGGGCGGGCCGCTCGAATCCCATCCGGAGGGGACATGAAAGTTAACATTGAAATCGACTGCACCCCCCTCGAAGCGCGCCAGTTCTTCGGTCTGCCGGACGTGGCGCCGATGCAGACGGCGGTGATGGACAAGTTGCAACAGCAGGTTCTCAGCAACATCGAAAAGGTCTCGCCGGAATCCCTGATCCAGAGCTGGTTCACCTTCGATCCCAAGATCGCCGAGCGGTTTCAGGACATGTTCGTGACCATGGCCGGCCTCGGCGGCACGCGTGGCAGCGACAAGAAGAAGTAGTGCCGCCCGGACCGGATGGGGCGCTGGAAGCAGGCCGGCTTCGTCCGCCGGGTCTCGGCATGTTGCTGGCCGAGGCCAGGGGGCTCTTCGAATTGAATGCGAGCCTGTTGCTGTCGCCGCTGCTGATGCGCGCGCCAAGGGGCGACGGCCATCCGGTGCTGGCGCTGCCGGGGTTTCTCGCCAGCGACCTCTCGATGGTACCGATGCGGCGCTATCTCAGCGAGCTCGGTTATGAGGCACATGCCTGGCGGATGGGCCGCAATCTCGGTGGGCTCGGACGGATGCGGGATTCGCTGCGCGCCCGCCTGGCTGAAATTCATGCCGCCACTGGGCGCAAGGTGAGCTTGGTCGGATGGAGCCTCGGCGGCGTCTATGCCCGCGATCTCGCGCTTTGGGCGCCCGACAAGGTCCGTTACGTCATCACCCTCGGCAGTCCTTTTGCCAATGACGTCCGGGCAACCAATGCCACGCGGCTCTACGAAGCCTTGTCCGGCGAGCGTGTGGAGGATTTTGCGGAGGAGCGCGAGGCGATCGCGGGCGATCTGCCGGTGCCGACGACGTCGATCTATTCGCGTGCCGACGGCGTCGTGAACTGGCGGACTTGTCGGCTGCGTCCGTCCGAGCGAGCCGAGAACATCGAGGTGCATCTGGCAAGCCATCTCGGGCTCGGCGTGAACCCCGCGGCGCTGTGGGCCGTGGCGGACCGTCTGGCGCAGCCGGAGGGGCAGTTCCGGCCGTTCGACCGGGCAGGGCCCTTTGCCATTGCATATGCCCCGCCGGAACAGGCAGTATCGGCCTGACGAGAAGCGCCGCCAAGGCGCCCGTCGAACTTTGCCGGGAGGGAACCATGGCTGACGGGAAGAAGCTGTCGTCGCTGGACGCGTCGTTTCTCTATCTGGAAACGCCTGAAATGCCCATGCATGTCGGGAGCATGGCGATCTTTCGCCTGCCCGACGACTATAAGGGCGACTTCTTCGAAGACTTCAAGGCGATGATCGTTTCGCGCCTGCACATCGCGCCGATCCTGAAGGCACGGTTGGAGAAGGCCCCGCTCGACATCGATCATCCGTCCTGGGTGGAGGACGATCAGTTCGACATCGACCGTCACATTTTTCGCGCCAGCCTGCCGCAGCCGCGTGATCGTGCCACGCTCGAGCGCATTGTCGGCTGGATGCATGCCAAGCTGCTCAACCGCGCCCGCCCGCTCTGGGAATTCTACGTGTTCGAGGGCATGAAGGATAACGAGGTCGGACTCTATTCCAAGATGCACCATGCCGCGATCGACGGCGGCGCCGGGGCGGCGCTGACCAACATGATCTACGACATCTCGCCGATACCGCGAAAGGTCGAGCCGCCGGCGGCGGGCAGCAAGTCAGGGCAGGAGCCGCGCGATATCGCCGCGAACCTGCTCGATTCCTATCAGCAGCTGTTCTCTCAGCCGCTCGACGCTTCGCAGGCTGCGAAGAACCTGCAACTGCCGCGCACCGGCAAGAGCGACATCGGCTCGATCCTGTTCGATAACGCGATGTACCAGATCGAGAGTGCGGTGCGCTTTGCCGGCAACATCCCGACCGTGCTGAAGAGCGTGTCCGACGTGCTCGGCAAGGTCGCCGATCCCAAGTCGCGCGAAAGCCTCGCCAGCATGGTGTCGCCCCCGACCATGCTCAACAAGACCATCTCGTCGGAGCGCAGCTTTGCCGGTGTGTCGATCCCGCTGTCGCGGGCAAAGGCGCTGGCGAAGCAGGCCGGCGGCAAGCTCAACGACGTCGTGCTGGCGCTGGCCTCCGGCGTGGTTCGCCGCTATCTCCTGCGATATGGCACGCTGCCGCCGAAATCCCTGACGGCGGCGGTGCCGATCTCGCTGCGGGAGGAGGGCAACACCGAGGCCAACAACCAGGTGTTCGGCATGATCTGCTCGATCGCGACCAACGTGGACGATCCCAAGGCGCGGCTGGAAGCGATCATCGCGCAATCGACCAAGTCCAAGGAGATGTCGCATCCCTTGCGCGCCTTGATGCCGCAAGTCTCCAACATCTCGATGCTGGGCGCGCCGATCATGGTGCAGATCCTGGCGCTGCTCTACAGCCGCTCCAACCTGTCGGACGTGCTGCCGCCGGCCGCGAACATCACGGTGTCCAACGTGCCGGGACCGCGGCAGACCCTCTATGCCGCCGGCGCCGAGCTGCTGCACATCTTCCCGGTGTCGATCTCGACGCACGGGCAGGCGCTCAACATCACCGTGCAGAGCTATCGCGACCAGCTCGACTTCGGCTTCATCGTCGGCGCCAACATCATTCCGCACGTCCAGGTGATGTGCGACATGCTGCCGGAGGAGTTTGCCGCGCTGGAGGCGGCCTACGCGCCGCCGGCGGCGGACATCAAAGGCGCCGCTGAATAGGAAAGTTGCAATGATTGAAATGCCGCCGCTCAAATTCGCGACGACGAACGGAATCCGCATGGGCTATTACGAGGCGGGCCCGGTTGACGACAAGCCGCCGATCGTGCTGTGCCACGGCTGGCCCGAGCTCGCCTTCTCCTGGCGCCACCAGATCAAGGCGCTGAGCGAGGCAGGCCTGCGCGTGATCGCGCCGGACCAGCGCGGCTATGGCGCGACCGACCGGCCAGAGCCGGTCGAGGATTATGACATGGAGCACCTGACCGGCGATCTCGTCGGTCTGCTTGATCATCTCGGGATCGACAAGGCGATCTTCGTCGGCCACGACTGGGGCGGCTTCGTGGTATGGCAGATGCCGCTGCGGCATCCTTCGCGCGTCGCCGGCGTCGTCGGCGTCAATACCCCGCACTGGGACCGCGCACCGATTGATCCCATTGCGCTGTTCCGCCAGCGCTTCGGCGATCAGATGTACATCGTCCAGTTCCAGGACCCCGCGCGCGAGCCGGACAGGATATTCGGCAGCCGCGTCGAGCAGACCTTCGACGCCTTCATGCGCAAGCCGCTGCCGCGGCCGGCCGCCAAGCCGGAGGAGCCGGCCATCGCAGGCGTCGGCGCCTCGTCGAAGACCAATCTGGCGTTCCCGCAGATGATCGCGGCCTACGACGCCAAGGTCGACCCGCGTACACCGATCCTGTCGGCGGAGGAGAAGAAGGTGTTCGTCGATGCCTTCACGAAGACCGGCTTCACCGGCGGCATCAACTGGTACCGCAACTTCACCCGCAACTGGGAGCGCGCGAAGGGTCTCGACCACCACATCCATGTGCCATCGTTGATGATCATGGCCGAGAACGATGCGGTGCTGCCGCCCTCGGCGGCCGACGGCATGGAGAAGCTGATCGGCGATCTCGAAAAATATCTGGTGAAGGACAGCGGCCACTGGACCCAGCAGGAGAAGCCGGAAGAGGTCAGCGCCAAGCTGATCGAATGGCGTAGAAGGCGGTTTGGCTGACGACGCTGTCGTCATCCCGGGGCGATGCGTAGCATCGAACCCGGGATCTCGAGCTTCCGGGTCTGGTCCTTCGGACCATCCCGGAATGACGTAAGGCAGGGGAAGCGAAGCTAGATGTCATCCAGGAACCGATTGAACCCGATCCCGCAGCCGCCGAGCAAGCCGGTGGTCGGCAACATGCTGTCGCTGGACGCGGCCGCTCCCGTGCAGCACCTGACGCGGCTCGCGAAGGAATTGGGGCCGATCTTCTGGCTCGACATGATGGGCTCGCCGATCGTCGTGGTTTCGGGGCATGATCTCGTCGACGAACTCTCGGACGAAAAGCGCTTCGACAAGACGGTGCGCGGCGCGCTGCGGCGGGTGCGGGCGGTCGGCGGCGACGGTCTGTTCACGGCCGATACCCGTGAGCCGAACTGGAGCAAGGCGCACAACATCCTGCTGCAGCCTTTCGGCAACCGCGCCATGCAATCCTATCATCCCAGCATGGTCGATATCGCCGAGCAACTCGTCCAGAAATGGGAGCGGCTCAACGCCGACGACGAGATCGACGTCGTCCACGACATGACCGCGTTGACGCTGGACACGATCGGCCTGTGCGGCTTCGACTACCGCTTCAATTCCTTTTACCGGAGCGACTATCACCCCTACGTGGAGTCGCTGGTTCGCTCGCTCGAAACCATCATGATGACGCGCGGCCTGCCGTTCGAGCAGATCTGGATGCAGAAGCGCCGCAAGACGCTCGCCGGGGACGTCGCCTTCATGAACAAGATGGTCGACGAGATCATCGCCGAGCGGCGCAAGAACTCGGAAGGGATCGACGACAAGAAGGACATGCTTGCCGCGATGATGACCGGTGTCGATCGCGTGACCGGCGAGCAGCTCGACGACGTCAACATCCGCTACCAGATCAACACTTTTCTCATTGCCGGGCACGAGACCACCAGCGGCCTGTTGTCCTACACGCTCTATGCGCTGCTCAAGCATCCTGAGATTCTCAAGAAGGCCTATGATGAGGTCGACCGCGTCTTCGGCCCCGACGTCAATGCCAAGCCGACCTATCAGCAGGTGACGCAGCTCACCTACATCACGCAGATCCTGAAGGAGGCTCTGCGGCTGTGGCCACCGGCGCCGGCCTACGGCATCTCGCCGCTGAACGACGAGGCCATTGGCGGCGGCCAGTACAAGCTCCGGAAGGGCACGTTCGTCACCATCCTGGTGACGGCGCTGCACCGTGATCCCAACGTGTGGGGTCCCACCCCCGACGCCTTCGATCCCGAGAATTTCAGCCGCGAGGCGGAGGCGAAGCGGCCGATCAATGCCTGGAAGCCGTTCGGTAACGGCCAGCGCGCTTGCATCGGCCGCGGCTTTGCCATGCACGAGGCCGCGCTCGCGCTCGGCATGATCCTGCAGCGCTTTAAGCTGATCGACCACCAGCGCTACCAGATGCACCTGAAGGAGACGCTGACGATCAAGCCGGAAGGCTTCAAGATCAAGGTGCGTCCGCGTTCCGACCGCGAGCGCGGTGCCTATGGTGGGCCGGTTGCGGCTGCGCTCTCGGCATCGAAGGCGCAACGCAAACCCACGACGCGGCCCGGCCATAACACGCCGATGCTGGTGCTTTACGGCTCCAATCTCGGCACCGCCGAGGAACTCGCGACGCGCATGGCCGATCTTGCCGAGATCAACGGCTTTGCGGTGCATCTCGGCCCACTCGACGATTACGTCGGCAAGCTGCCGCAGGAGGGCGGCGTGCTGATCATCTGCGCCTCCTACAACGGTGCGCCGCCCGACAATGCGACGCAGTTCGTCAAATGGCTCGGCGGCGACCTGCCGAAGGACGCTTTCGCGGGGGTGCGCTATGCCGTGTTCGGCTGCGGCAACAGCGACTGGGCGGCGACCTATCAATCGGTGCCCCGCCTGATCGACGAGCAATTGTCGGCGCATGGCGCGCGCGCGGTCTATCCGCGCGGCGAAGGCGATGCGCGCAGCGATCTCGACGGCCAGTTCCAGAAATGGTTTCCCGCGGCGGCCCAGGTCGCGACCAAGGAGTTCGGCATCGACTGGAATTTCACCCGCACCGCGGAGGACGACCCGCTCTATGCGATCGAGCCGGTCGCGGTGACTGCGGTCAACACCATCGTCGCACAGGGCGGCGCTGTTGCGATGAAGGTCCTGGTCAACGACGAGCTTCAGAACAAGAACGGCCCCAATCCGTCGGAGCGTTCGACGCGCCACATCGAGGTGCAACTGCCGGCTAGTGTCAGCTATTGCGTCGGCGATCACCTCAGCGTCGTCCCGCGCAACGATCCGACGCTGGTGGATTCGGTGGCTCGCCGTTTCGGCTTCCTGCCGGCCGACCAGATCAGGCTACAAGTGGCCGAGGGACGCCGTGCGCAACTGCCTGTGGGCGAGGCGGTGTCGGTCGGCCGCCTGCTCAGCGAGTTCGTCGAGTTGCAGCAGGTCGCCACCCGCAAGCAGATCCAGATCATGGCCGAGCACACCCGCTGTCCCGTCACCAAGCCGAAGCTGCTCGCCTTCGTCGGGGAGGAGGCGGACACCCTCGAGCGTTATCGCGCCGAGATCCTGGCGCGGCGCAAATCGGTGTTCGATCTGCTGCTCGAATATCCGGCCTGCGAATTGCCGTTCCATGTCTATCTGGAGATGCTCTCGCTGCTGGCGCCGCGTTATTACTCGATCTCATCCTCGCCGTCGGTGGACCCGACGCGCTGCAGCATCACGGTCGGCGTGGTCGAAGGGCCGGCCGCTTCGGGACGCGGCGTCTACAAGGGGATCTGTTCGAATTATCTCGCCAATCGCCGCACGGGCGATACGGTCTACGCGACCGTGCGGGAGACCAAGGCCGGTTTCCGCCTGCCGGATGATCCGTCCGTGCCCGTCATCATGATCGGTCCGGGCACGGGCCTCGCGCCGTTCCGCGGCTTCCTCCAGGAGCGCGCCGTGCGCAACGCCAAGGGCGCCACGCTCGGCCCGGCGATGCTGTTTTTCGGCTGCCGCCATCCCGATCAGGATTTTCTCTACGCGGAGGAGCTGAAGGCGCTTGCGGCGGCCGGCATCACCGAGCTGTTTACAGCATTCTCGCGCGCGGACGGACCGAAGACCTATGTGCAGCACCTGCTCGCCGCGCAGAAGGACAGGGTGTGGCCGCTGATCGAGCAGGGCGCGATCATCTATGTCTGCGGCGACGGCGGCAAGATGGAGCCCGATGTGAAGGCGGCGCTGGTCGCGATCCACCGCGAGAAGAGCGGCAGCGACGCGGCCGCCGGCGCCCGGTGGATCGAGGAGATGGGGACGAACAACAGGTATGTGCTGGACGTCTGGGCGGGCGGGTAAGGCGAGGCTTACTGCCGTAGCCCGGATGAGGGAAGCGACATCCGGGATTCCACTGCACGAGCGGTCCCGGGTGTCGCTTCGCTCACCCGGGGTACGAGCCTCCATCCGGGCTATCGGGTAATCGTGCTAAACGTCGCCCATGATTCCCTGGGAAAAGATCGACACCGCCAAAATCCCCGGCTCCGACGAGGAGCTCCGCCTGATGCGGCGGGGCAAGGAGTTTTCGATCAAGCTCGGCAGCAACGAGCTGATGAACAACCGCTTGTCGGGCTCGGAAGCCGCGCTGGCGACGCTTGCCGCGAAGCAAATCGAGAAAGTCGCGAAACCCGTCGTTCTCATCGGTGGCCTCGGCATGGGTTTTACGTTGCGTGCAGCACTCACGGCGCTTGGGCCCAAGGCGAAGATCGTGGTGTCCGAGCTCGTGCCCGCGGTGGTGGCTTGGGCGCGGGGACCGATGGCCGAGGTCTTCGGCGACAGCCTCGATGACGCCAGGGTGAACATCAGGGAAGTCGATGTCGGCGAAATCATCCGCGGGCAGCGGTCGGCCTTCGATGCCATTCTGCTCGACGTCGATAACGGGCCGGAAGGACTGACCCGCAAGGGTAATGACGCTCTCTATAGTGCAAGCGGATTGGCGGCGGCCAAGACGGCGCTGCGCCCGGGCGGCGTGCTCGCCGTCTGGTCGTCGGGACCCAATCCCGCCTTCACCGGGCGTCTCAAGCGTGCGGGCTTCGACGTCAACGAAGTCAATGTTCGCGCGACCGGCAGGGGCGGTGGTGCACGCCACGTGATCTGGATCGCGAAGAAGGCTTAAGCCGCCTGCACGGCCGCGCCATGCGCGTGCTTGTCGATGGCGTCGATGATCTCCGGCCAGAATCGCATCGGCAGCGCGTGGCCCATGCCTTCGATCAACAGCAGTCTTGCGTTCGGGATCGAGGCCGCCGTGTCCTTGCCGCCTTCGGGACGGACCAGGGGATCGACGGTGCCGTGAATCACGAGCGTCGGAACCTTCACGGCGTGCAGGCGCTCCTTGCGGCTGCCGGACGCCAGCACGGCGCGGAGCTGGCGGCCGACGCCCGCCGGGTTGAGCCCGCGCGCGAACACGCGCTCGGCGCGGCCTGGATCGAGCGCTTCCTCTTCCGGGAAATGTCCGGCGCGCAACACCTTCCAGGTCTGGCCGTAGCGGACGATGAACTCCTCCTTGCTGCGCGGCGGCGGCGCCATCAGCATGGCGGCTGCCTCACGCGTAGGGGGCGGCACGCGCGGATTGCCCGTCGTCGACATGATCGAGGTCAGCGAGCGCACGCGATGCGGAAACGAGAGCGTCACCTCCTGCGCGATCATGCCGCCCATGGACGCCCCGACCAGATGCGCCGACTTGATGCCGAGCGCATCCATCAGCCCGACCGTGTCCTTGGCCATGTCGATCAGCTTGTAGGTGGCGGCCACGGGAATTCGCAAGAAGCGCAGCTTCAGCAGCTCCAATGGCGTCAGCCGCTTGCCGCCGGTGAGATGGCTCGACTTGCCGATGTCGCGGTTATCGAAGCGGATCACGCGGAAGCCGCGTGCGGCGAGCTGCTCGCAGAATGCATCGTCCCAATGGATCATCTGCGCGCCGAGGCCCATGATCAGCAGCAGCGGCTCGGCATTGTCGTTGCCGAAGATCTCGTAGCAGATGTCGATGCCGTTGGCGCGGACGGTCTGGGGCGGCTGATGGGCGGTCACGGATCCCTCCTGCTGATCCATGCTGTATCGCATGGTTTTGTTCCGCAAAGAAGTGGCGCGGCGACGCCGCGCCCCCTGCTTGCCCGTTGACCGGCACGGCGCAACGGTGTGGTATGGCGCGACAAGAAGGGTGCAAAGCCCTCCGCATTGGGAGGATGCTGATGACCGACAAGATCACCGATGCGGTCGCCTTGTGGCAGAAAATGGTTGGCGAGATGGAGAAGGGTTTCAACTCCTTCGCGACCAAGGCGATGGAGACGCCCGAATTCTCGCAGGCCGTCAACCGCGCCGGCGGCGTTGCTGCAGGTGCTCAGAAGCAGTTCGGCGACCTCATGGAGAAATACTTGCTCTCCATGAACCTGCCCAGCCGCGAGCAGATGAACGGGATTGCGGAGCGGCTCCAGTCGATCGAAGGCCAGCTCGGCGAGATCAAGTCGATGCTGAGCCAGATGTCGGCAAGTTCCGGTGCGCAGCAACCCGGCGCTGCGCCACGTCCGCCGCGCACGAAACGTCCGCCGTCCGAAGGCGGAGAGCAGAAATGAACGCGCCGGCGGGACTTGATCTCGCGTCGATCCCGGAGCGCATCCGGTCCGAGGTGCAGCGCGCGATCCAGCGCAGCATCAAGGGCGTGGAGTATTTTTCGACCTCGGGCCCCTCGCTCGGCTCGACGCCCAAGGACGTGCTGCACTCGCGCGGAACCATGAGCCTCTATCACTACCGGCCGATGTCGGACGAGATCTACCGGGTGCCGGTGCTGATCGTGATGGCGACGACCAACCGCGGCTATATCCTCGATCTCGTGCCCGGCCAGAGCTTCATCGAGTTTCTGCTGAGGCGAGGCTACGACGTCTACATGCTGGACTGGAGCGCGCCGCGGCCGGAGGAAAAGGGCCTGCGCATGGAGGACTATGTCCTCGACTTCATCCCGGATTGCGTCCGCCGCGTGCAGGCCGATTCCGGCGAGCAGGACGTCTCGATCATCGGCTATTGCTTCGGCGGCGTGCTGTCGCTGCTCTACGGTGCGATCCACCAGGACGGGCCGATGAAGAACCTGATCTGCTTCACCACGCCGATCGACTTCCGCGAGATGAAGCTGTTCTCGAACTTCTCGGACCGCCGCTATTTCGACGTCGACCGTCTCGTCGACAGCGTCGGCAACGTGCCGCCGGAGATGATCCTGTCCTCGTTCGAGATGCTGCGCCCGGCCTCGCGCACGGTGAGCCAGATCCAGCTCTGGGACAACATCTGGAACGACGAGTTCGTGAAGTCCTATCGCATGTTCGATCGCTGGGCGACCGACACGCTGCCGCTCGCCGGTGAATATTTCCGTACCATCACCAAGGACCTGATGTGGGACAACAAGCTGTTCAACGACACCATGTCCGTCGGCGGCCGGCCTGCAAGGCTCGCGGACATCGAGGTGCCGATGCTGCACGCGGTCGCCGAACACGACCACATCGTGCCTTATGAGGCCGCAAAACACCTGATCGCGAAGATCGGCTCGACTGACAAGGAAGAGGTGATGCTGAAGGGCGGTCACGTCTCGGTGGTCGCGGGTGCCAATGCCGTGAAGCGGCTCTGGCCGAAACTGGATTCCTGGCTGGGGAAGAGATCGACATGAGCGAGCAGCGTTCCTATCCGCGGCACGTCCCAACCGATGCCGGCGATATCGAGATCCGGCTGATGTCGCCCGCGGACGAGGCTGCGGTGCTGGCGTTCGGCAAGGGCCTGCCGACCCACGATTTGTTGTTCCTCCCCCGCAACATCAGCGAGCCGAAGGTGCTGTCGGCTTGGATCAAGGAAATCGAGCGCGGCGCAATCACGAGCTTGCTCGCGGTCCGGGACGGCAAGGTCGTCGGATGCGGCACGCTGGTGCGAGACCCCCATTCCTGGTCGCCTCATGTCGGCGAGATCCGAATGGTCGTGTCGCTCGACGTCCGAGGCAAAGGGGTGGGGCGGGCGCTGTCACAGGAGACCTTTGCGCTTGCGCTCGGCGCCGGCCTGGAAAAGCTCTCGGTGCAGATGACGGTCGACCAGCGGGCGGCGATCGCCCTGTTCGAAGGCCTCGGCTTCAAGGCCGAAGCGCTGCTGCGGGACCATGTTCGGGACGTCGAAGGCAGGACTCATGACATCGTCGTGCTCGGCCACAACGTCATGCAGGTCCAGGCTCAAATGGAGGCCTATGGACTGCCGGATGCGGTCCAGCACTAGGTGCTCCGGAACCCTCTTGGCGACAAAGGCATCATGCTGCCGCTTCCTAATCCGTGTCACGGATTTGTGATATCGCACTGCAACATAAGTATTGCATTGCACAATTAACTGTTCTATATCGAGTTTGCCCCGGGCCAATGCGGACGGGGTGAGCCCATAGCTCAAACCATTGAGGATGGAGAGAACCCCATGACCACTGAAACCAACACCGCTTTCGAGGGCTTCAAGGACGCTTTCAAGAACATCCAGAACCTGGAAGTTCCGGAAGCCGCCCGCGAATTCGTCAAGAAGACTGCCAACACCGCTAAGGACCGTGCTGCCGAGGTGTTCGCTGGCTCCGAGCGCGTGACCGCCGCCGTCGAGAACGCGGTGACCGGCTCCATCGCCGAGGCCGGCAAGATCAGCCGCAACATCCAGCAGGCGATCTATGAGGATGCCGAGGCCTTCTTCTCGGGCATCGACAAGCTCGCATCGGCCAAGTCGGTCAGCGAAGCCGTCGAGATCCAGTCGAGCCTGCTCCGCGCCCGCGGCGAAGTGTTCGTCTCGCGCGCCAAGGCGACCGCCGACTATCTCGGCAATCTCGCCGCCAACGGTGCCAAGTCCGCTCAGGACAATTTCGCCAAGGTCTACAACAAGACCGCCTGATCCGGCGCCCCGAGCACAAACTGAATTCGAGGCCCGCTTCGGCGGGCCTTTTGTTTCTGTCACGTCGCCTCAGCCGTCATTCCGGGGCGATGCGAAGCATCGAACTATGGTGCGCCCTTGCGCACCTGAGAAGCTCGAGATTCCGGGTCCGGTCCTGCGGACCGCCCCGGAATGACGTATCCTCAAATCGTCATGAACACACCCGCCACCTTCTCCTTCGACACTCCCGGCGATGCCCAGCGCGCGGCCGAACTGCGCCGCGTGAAAGCGCTCGCGACGCTGGTGCTGGTCTCGACGCTGGCGCTGTTCGTCGCCGCAAAATGGCTGTTGCCGGTGCATCCCGTGTTCGGCTTCATCGCAGCCTTTGCCGAGGCTGCGACCATCGGTGGCCTTGCCGACTGGTACGCCGTGGTCGCATTGTTCAAGCGGCCGCTCGGCCTGCCGATCCCGCACACCGCGATCATTCAGAGCAACCAGGCCCGCATCGCCGACAAGCTCGGCGAATTCATCGAGGTGCATTTCCTCGAGGCCGGTCCCGTCGAAGCCAAGTTGAAGGAGACCGATTTCGGATCCTTCGTCGCCGACTGGCTGCGCGACCGCAAGCGCAGCGATGACCTTGCGCGCTTCACGCTGCGTCTGCTGCCGGAGGCCGTGTCCGCAACCGAGACCTCCGGCCTGATGAGCTTCATCATCCGCCGCATGTCATCGCAGCTGCAAGCGATCGACCTTGCGCCGCTCGCGGCCGGAACGCTGCGCGGCTTCGTGGCGGAGGGTCGGCACCAGATCCTGTTCGACGACCTCCTGCGCGTAATGCACGAGACGCTGAACCAGCAAGAGACGATGGCGATGATCCGCGAAAAGGTGCGCGCGGAGTTGCCGACCCTGCTCAAGCTCTATCGCGCCGACAAGTTTCTGGTGAACAAGATCGTGGCCTCCGCCACCGCCTTCTTCAACGAAGTGCGCAGCGATCCCCAGCATCCGTTTCGCGGCGAGTTCGACCGCATGGTGCTGAGCTTCGTCGATCGGCTCGGCACCGACCAGGCCTATATCGATCGCATCGACGGCCTGAAGCGCGACCTCCTGGCGCGGCCGGAGCTTGCCGATCTCGCCCGCACGGTCTGGGCCAACACGCGCGCCTTCATCGAGCGCAGCGCGAGCGGCGAGACGCAGGTGCTGCAGCATCATCTGGCCGGAATGTTCGTCGCCGCAGGCGAGGCGCTCGCCGGCGATGCCGAGCTGCGTGGCGAGATCAACAAGGGCCTGGTGACGGTACTGCGCAGCTTCGTCGCCGACCAGAAGAGCGGCGTTTCGACCTTCATCTCGGACCAGGTCAAGGCGTGGAACATGACGCAGCTGATTTCGCTGATCGAGATCAATATCGGGCGCGACCTGCAGTACATCCGCTTCAACGGTTCGCTGATCGGAGGTCTCGCCGGACTTGCGCTCTATTCCGCAGAATTCCTGCTCCGTCTGTTGTGACTTTTGCATCACGGCCGTCAGCATTAACGGGCGGGCCTATTGTCGCCTCGTTGCTGTCCGGCTTGAATGTCGGGAACCGGCCCCTCGGTGATTCATGTTGCAGTGCGGAACGATCAAGAAGCCGGGGAGTTGGAATTCATCCACATTTTGCCGGCATGCGCCGGTGAGCCTTTCAGCGATTTCAGGGGACCATTGATGACCGCTTCCGCCCAGCCGCTGCGTCCGCCGTCCCGCACCTTGATGTTCCTGGAAGGACGCGCGATCCACGAGTTCGGCGCGTTTCTCGGCGCGCTGCCGCTGCTGAGCCTTGCGCCACGCGGCGATGGACATCCGGTGCTGGTGCTACCCGGCCTCGTGGCTTCCGATACATCCACGCGCGCGCTGCGCGCGTTCCTGACCAGCAAGGGCTATGCGGTGAGCGGCTGGCGACAAGGCCGCAATTATGGCCTGCGCGAAGGCGTGCAGGATGCGATGGTCGATCTGGTCGACGAGCTCAGCGACAGGCATGGTCGCAAGATCAGCCTGGTCGGCTGGAGCCTCGGTGGCCTCTATGCGCGCCAGCTCGCCAAGATGAAGCCGGAGCGCGTGCGTCAGGTCATCACGCTCGGAAGTCCTTTCGCGGGCACTCCCCATTCGACCAACGCCTGGCGCGTCTATGAATGGGCGAGCGGACGGAAGGCCGACGAGGTCGATCCGGAGTTCGGCGGCGATCTCGCCGTGCCGCCGCCGGTGCCGACCACCGCCATCTTCAGCCGCACCGACGGCGTTTGCGCCTGGCAGGGCTGCATGGAGAAGTCGGGCGCACAGACCGAGAGCATCGAAGTCGAGAGCAGCCATTGCGGCATGGGCCATCATCCGGCCGTCGTCTATGCCGTGGCCGACCGGCTCGCGCAAAAGGAAGGCCAGTGGAGCCCATTCGACCGCAGCGGCTGGCGCAGCCTCGCCTATCCCGATCCACACCGGTAAATTCTTCCTTCGCCTCTCCCCGCGTGCGGGGAGAGGCCGACACGCGAAGCGTGGCGCGTGAGGAGGCTCTCCGCGAGTCCAACTCTTACCGAATGCGCGAGGCTCCCCCTCATCCCGACCTTCTCCCCGCAAGCGGGGAGAAGAGACGGCCGTCGCTCCCGTCCATTGTCGCAGCCACGCCAAACGCGCTAAGCCTGCCGCATGGCGCATCCGCTCTCCCGCATCATCGACCAGCTCAAGCGCGAGCCATCGCGCACCGGCTCCATCATCATCACCGTATTTGGCGACGCCATCGTGCCGCGCGGCGGCTCGGTGTGGCTCGGCACGCTGCTGGAATTCTTCGAGAGTCTCGACATCGATAGCGGCGTCGTCCGCACCGCGATGTCGCGCCTTGCCGCCGATGGCTGGCTGACGCGCGAGAAGGTCGGGCGCAACAGCTTCTATCGTTTGGCGGAGAAGGGCCGGCAGACGTTCGAGGCCGCGACGCGCCACATCTATGATCCGCCGCCGTCCGACTGGACCGGACGCTTCGAACTGCTTCTGATCGGCAATGGCGAGGATCGGGACGCCGCGCGCGAAGCGCTGAGCAATGCCGGCTTCGGCAGTCCGTTGCCGGGCGTCTGGGTCGCTCCATCAGGCGTGCCGGTGCCGGACGAGGCGGCAGTCGCCATCCGTCTCGAAGTTTCTGCCGAAGACGACAGCGGCCGCCGCCTGCTCAGCGCGAGCTGGCCGCTCGATCGCACCGCGGATGCCTATCTGAGATTCATGAAGACCTTCGAGCCGTTGCGCGCCGCGATGGCGCGCGGCGCAGATCTATCCGACGCCGACGCCTTCACCGCGCGGATCCTCTTGATCCACCACTACCGCCGGGTCGTGCTGCGGGACCCGCTGCTGCCCGAGAGCCTGCTGCCGCCGGACTGGCCGGGCAGGGCCGCCCGCGAACTTTGCGGGGAGATCTATCGCACGCTGCTTGCTCCGTCCGAGCAATGGCTCGACGGCCATGGAACCAACGAAAAGGGGCCGTTGCCGCCCGCACGAAAGCTGCTGGAGCGCAGGTTCGGCGCCTGATCGTCATGTTACAGAAATATCTTGCATGGCGTAAATCTTGATATATATTCCGTCCCAATAAACGGGAGGATGCGCATGTACACCCAGGCGCTGAACACGGCCGAGACCGCTGATCGCGATCTCGAGGACGCAGGCAAAGCTGCGCAGTTCCAGGCCCGCATCGATGCCGAAGAGCGCATCGAGCCGAACGACTGGATGCCGGCGGCCTATCGCAAGACGCTCACCCGCCAGATCTCCCAGCATGCCCATTCCGAAATCGTCGGCATGCTGCCCGAAGGCAACTGGATCACACGCGCGCCGACGCTGCGCCGCAAGGCGGCGCTGCTCGCGAAGGTGCAGGATGAGTGTGGCCATGGCCTCTATCTCTACGCCGCCGCCGAGACGCTCGGCGCCTCGCGCGAGGAGCTGGTCGACGCCATGCTCGCAGGCAAGGCCAAATACTCTTCGATCTTCAACTATCCCACGCTGACCTGGGCCGACATCGGCACGATCGGCTGGCTGGTCGACGGCGCCGCGATCATGAACCAGATTCCGCTGTGCCGCTGCTCCTATGGTCCCTATGCGCGCGCGATGATCCGCGTCTGCAAGGAGGAGTCGTTCCACCAGCGCCAGGGCTACGAGATCATGCTGACGCTGTGCCGCGGCTCCGACGAGCAGAAGGCGATGGCGCAGGACGCGCTGAACCGCTGGTGGTGGCCGGTGCTGATGATGTTCGGCCCGCCCGATGCCACAAGCCAGCACAGCGACACTTCGACGAAGTGGAAGATCAAACGTTTCTCCAATGACGAGCTTCGCCAGAAGTTCGTCGATGCCACCGTGCCGCAGGCGCAATATCTCGGCCTCAGCATTCCCGATCCCGGGATGACACAGGATGCCGAGGGGCACTGGCGCTACAGCGAGATCGATTGGACCGAGTTCAAGCAGGTGCTCGCGGGCAACGGCCCCTGCAACCGCGACCGCATGGCTGCGCGCCGCGAGGCGCACGAGGAGGGCGCCTGGGTGCGCGAGGCAGCGGCCGCCTATGCCACGAAGCGCGCGCAGCGTCAGACAGCGCAAGCTGCCGAATAGGGAGATCGTTATGGCCACGCCGAACACGCCGCTGTGGGAAGTCTTCATTCGCAGCCGCAACGGGCTCGCGCACAAGCATGTGGGCTCGCTGCATGCCAGCGACGCAACCATGGCGCTACAGGCCGCCCGCGACGTCTACACCCGCCGCGGCGAGGGCCTGTCGATCTGGGTCGTGCCCTCCAGCGCGATCACCGCGAGCGATCCCGCCGAGAAGGGCATGATGTTCGAGCCAGCGGAATCCAAGATCTACCGGCATCCGACGTTCTACGAGGTTCCGGAAGAAGTGGGGCACATGTGATGGGGTTGATGTGATGCCGGTCGCCAACATCCAGGTCTCCGAAACGCCGCTGGTGCTCTACGTGCTGCGCCGCGCCGACGACGCGCTGATCCTCGGTCACAGGCTGTCGGAATGGTGCGGGCATGCGCCGATGCTGGAAGAGGACATGGCGCTCTCCAACATCGCGCTCGACCTGATCGGCCAGGCGCGGGAGCTCTACAGCTTTGCCGCCCGGGTCGAAGGCGGGGACAATGACGAGGACAAGCTCGCTTACTTGCGCGACGTGCGGCAGTACCGCAACCTGCTGCTGGTCGAGCAGCCCAACGGCGACTTTGCCCAGACCCTAGTGCGGCAATTCTTCTATTCCGCCTTCGCCGATCTCTATTGGCGCGCCATGATGAACTCGCGCGATGCGACGCTGGCGGCGATTGCCGCGAAATCGGAGAAGGAGAGCGCCTACCACCTGCGCCATGCCTCGGAATGGATCATCCGGCTCGGCGACGGCACCGAGGAGAGCCACCGACGCGCGCAGGCTGCGATCGAACATCTCTGGGCTTTCACCGGCGAGATGTTCGCCGTCGACGACGGCGAACGCGCGCTGATCCATGCCGGCATTGCAGTCGATCCCGGAAGCTTGCGCGGGCGCTGGCTGACGACGATCACCGATGTCACGCGCGAAGCAACGCTCGCGCTGCCGCAGAACGAGTGGATGCAGCAGGGGGGGCGCACGGGCCGGCACAGCGAGCATCTCGGCCACCTCCTGTCGGAGCTGCAATCGATGCAGCGGACGTTTCCGGGGCTGACATGGTGACGGTGCTGGAGCGCGATAGCGAGTTGCGTCAGCGCGCGTGGAACGCTGCGGCCAGCGTGGTCGACCCGGAAATCCCGGTGCTGACCATCGCCGATCTCGGCGTGCTGCGCGACGTCGTTCTCGACGGCGATCACGTCGAGGTCGCGATCACACCGACCTATTCGGGCTGCCCGGCGATGAACATGATCGCGCTCGAAATCGAGGTCGCGCTGGAGCGCGCGGGTTTCCATCATCCGAAGATACGAACCGTGCTGTCGCCAGCCTGGACCACGGACTGGATGAGCGAGGAGGGGCGCCAGAAGCTGCGCGCCTACGGCATCGCGCCGCCGCAGGCCTCGAACTCGCGCCGCGCGCTGTTCGGCACGCAGACGGTGGCATGCCCGCAATGCGGCTCCGACGAGACCGAGCTATTGTCCGAATTCGGCTCGACCTCCTGCAAGGCGCTCTGGCGCTGCAGGTCTTGCCGCGAACCCTTCGACTACTTCAAGTGTCATTGAGGATCAGGATGCCAACTCCATCGTCATTGCGCGGAGCTCTTGCGACGAAGCAATCCAGACTGCTTCCGAGGAAAGATCCTGGATTGCTTCGCTTCGCTCGCAATGACGGCGGAGAGACCGAACCAGGGTGCCCGTGATGTCCGCAGCCGCACCGCGCTTCCATCGCCTGGCCGTCAACGACCTTCGCCGCGAGGCGACGGACGCCGTCTCGATGACCTTTGCCGTCCCCAACGAACTCGCCGGCGACTACGCATTCACGCCCGGCCAGTATCTGACGCTCCGCACCATGCTCGACGGAGAAGAGGTCCGCCGTTCCTATTCCATTTGCTCCGGCCCCGACGACGGCGAGATCCGTATCGCCGTCAAGAAGATCGACGGCGGTGCGTTTTCGAGCTGGGCGGCCGAAGATCTCAAATGCGGTGACGAACTCGACGTGATGACGCCGACCGGGCGTTTCGGCGTGATCCCGCCAGCCGATGGCGGCCGCGTCCATGTCGGCTTCGCCGCCGGCTCCGGCATCACCCCCATTCTGTCGATCGTCAAGGGTGTGCTCGCACGCGAGCCCGGCAGCCGCTTCTTTCTTTTTTACGGCAACCGCACCACCGACAGCATCATGTTCCTCGAAGCATTGGAGGAGCTCAAGGACCGCTTCATCGATCGTCTCTCGATCTTCTACGTGCTCTCCGGCGAGGAGCAGGACATCCCGATCCTGCATGGCCGGCTCGACGGCGACAAGGTGCGGGTGCTGCTGCGCTCGCTGGTGCCGGCGGGCAGCATCGATCATGCCTATATTTGCGGTCCTCTCGGCATGAGCGAGGACATCGAGGCCACCTGCCGCGAGCTCGGCATCGAGCAGGACCGCATCCATGTCGAGCGCTTCGTCTCCGAATTCGGCGGCAAGCCGCGGCCGAAGAAGGTCGTCGCGCCCGACGCGCCGCCGAAGGCGATCGCCTCGCTGATCATCGACGGTAAGCGCCGTGAGGTGCCCGTTGCCGCAGACGAGGCGATCCTCGACGCCGCGCTGCGTGCCGGCGTCGATCTGCCCTTCGCTTGCAAGGGCGGCATGTGCTCGACCTGCCGCGCCAAGCTGGTCGAGGGCGAGGCGCCGATGGACATCAACTATTCGCTGGAGCCGTGGGAGCTCGAGGCCGGCTTCGTTCTGACCTGCCAGGCCAAGCCGTCCACGGAGCGGGTCGTGGTCGATTATGATCATGTTTGATCGGGCCGATCAGACCCCATGAATGCAAATGCGTCGCATTATTTGACAGTTTTGGCCAAGCAGCAGAACATCATGAGCAAACGTCTGGCCGGGAGAAGCGCGTGAACGTCAAAGCCGCCGTGTCGCCTGAGGATATCGCCCGCGGCTGCGCCGACGCGATGTGGGCCGAGGACGATGCCTCAAAGGGCCTCGGCATGGAGATCGTCGAGATCGGCCCCGGTTTCGCGACGCTCGCCATGACGGTGCGGCCGGACATGGTCAATGGCCAGCGCATCGCCCATGGCGGCTTCATCTTCACGCTCGCCGATTCCGCCTTTGCGTTCGCCTGCAACTCGCACAACGAGCGCGTCGTCGCCGCGCAGGGGCAGATCACTTTCATCAAGCCAGGCAAGCTTGGGGATCGTCTCATTGCCAAGGCGCGGGAGATCACGCGCGGCGGCCGCTCCGGCATCTACGACGTGCGTGTCACGGTGGACGACGTGGTCATCGCGGAGTTCCGAGGACATTCTCGCGTCATTCACGGCACGTGGCTGCCGGCGCAAGATCAATAAGACCAAACAAGAAGAACAGACAATGTGGGGAAACGAGGATGGCTCTGACGAGGCTCAAGGAAGGTGCCTATAGCGCCGAGATGGACGCGCATGAGCGCGCCTCGCGCGACGAGATCATGGCGCTGCAGAAGCAGCGGCTGGCCTGGTCGCTGAAGCACGCCTACGACAACGTCCCCCATTACCGCAAGGCCTTCGACGCGGCCGGCGTGCATCCGTCCGATTTTCGTGAGCTCTCCGATCTCGCCAAGTTTCCGTTCACGGTGAAGACGGATCTGCGCGACAATTATCCCTTCGACATGTTCGCCGTGCCGCGCGAGAAGCTGGTGCGCGTGCATGCCTCATCCGGCACGACCGGAAAACCGATCGTGGTCGGCTATACCCGGCGCGACATCGACACCTGGTCCGAGGTGATGGCGCGTTCGATCCGGGCCGCTGGCGGTCGCACCGGCATGATCATCCACAATGCCTACGGCTATGGCCTGTTCACCGGCGGGCTCGGTGTACACTATGGCGCCGAGACGCTCGGCTGCACCGTGGTGCCGATCTCCGGCGGCATGACCGAGCGGCAGGTGCAGCTGATCAACGATTTTCGGCCCGACATCATCACGGTGACGCCGAGCTACATGCTGGCGATCCTCGACGAGTTCAAGCGCCAGAAGCTCGATCCACGCCAGTGCTCGCTCAAGATCGGCATCTTCGGCGCCGAGCCCTGGACCAACGCCATGCGCGCCGAGATCGAGGACGCCTTCGACATGGACGCGACCGACATCTACGGTCTGTCCGAAGTGATCGGCCCCGGCGTCGCGCAGGAGTGCATCGAGACCAAGGACGGGCTGCACATCTGGGAGGACCACTTCTACCCTGAAGTGATCGACCCCGAGACCGGCGCGGTGCTGCCCGACGGCGAGAAGGGCGAACTGGTCTTCACCTCGCTCACCAAGGAAGCCTTTCCGGTGATCCGCTATCGCACCCGCGACTTGACGCGGCTGTTGCCGGGCACGGCACGACCCGGCATGCGGCGCATGGAGAAGGTGACCGGACGCTCGGACGACATGATCATCCTGCGCGGCGTCAACCTGTTCCCGACCCAGATCGAGGAGGTGTTGCTCGCGACCGACTGGTGCGGCGGGCACTTCATCCTGGAACTGACCCGCGAGGGCCGCATGGACGAACTCACCATCATCGCCGAGGCGCGGCCCGAGAGCTGGGACGGCCGGGGACTTGTCGACCATGCCGACCGGATCTCGACCCACATCAAGAACACGGTCGGGGTCAGCTCCAGGGTCCAGGTGGTTGCGCCGGCCACGCTGGAACGATCGCTCGGCAAGGCCAAGCGGCTCTACGACAAGCGGCCGAAGGATTGACTCAATCCGTCTCAAAGGCGACAAGGCCCGCGAGTAATCGCGGGTCTTTTCATGTCAGCCGATGCCACAACCGTCGAAGCGCGCTGTGTCCGCCTCAACGCCAAAGCTGAGAATGCTGCTGCGCTTGCGCCGGTGGTCGAGCGCCACACGCTGACGTGCGGCCCCAACGATCTCCTGATCGAGGTGAAGGCTGCTGCCGTCAATCCGTCCGACGTCAAGGCTGCCACCGGCCTGATGCCCTATGCGGTGTTTCCGCGGACCCCCGGCCGCGATTACGCCGGCGTGGTGATTGATGGGCCGGCCGGGGCGATCGGCCGCGAAGTGTTCGGCTCGTCCGGCGATCTCGGCATCCGTCGTGACGGCACCCATGCGAGCCATCTCGTGGTCGAGACCGATGCTGTGGTTGAGAAACCCAAGACCGTGTCCTGGGAAGAGGCCGCCGGCATCGGCGTGCCCTTCGTCACCGCGATGGAAGGCTTTCGCCGCGCGGGCTTGCCGAAGGCCGGTGATACCGTGCTGGTGTTTGGCGTCAACGGCAAGGTCGGCCAGGCCGCTGTGCAGATCGCGACCTGGCAGGGTGCTCGCGTCATCGGCGTGGTGCGCAAAGCTGAAGCCTATGAGGGCCACGCCAACGCGCCGATCGAGGTGATCGATGCCTCCGTTACCGACGTTGCCGGCCGCGTGCGCGAATTGACCGGCGGCAAGGGCGCCGACATCGTCTTCAACACGGTCGGTGATCCCTACTTCCAGGCCGCGCACAAATCGCTAGCGCTTCGCGGCCGCCAGATCCTGATCGCCGCGATCGACCGCATCGTGCAGTTCAACATCCTCGAGTTCTATCGCGGCCAGCACACCTATGTCGGCATCGACACGCTCGGCCTGTCCTCCGCCGCGACCGGCGCGGTGCTGCGCGACCTCGGCCCGGGCTTTGCGAGCGGTCACCTGAAACCATTCCCGATCAAGGCGAGTGCGATCTATCCGCTGGAGCGCGCTAGGGAGGCGTACGTCGCCGTCGCCGGCTCATCGCGCGACCGGGTGATCCTGAAGCCCTAACCCACCGTCATTGCGAGCGCCGCAGCGATCCAGCCTGTCTCCGCGGATGCATTTCCGGATGGCTTGCTGCGCTCGCAATGACGGAGAGTGTCGAGAGATCTGAGTACAATTGATGGAATCCGCCCAGCTCGTTGTCCTCGCCGGTCTCGGCATCGGCCTCGTCTACGGCGCCGTCGGTCTGCTCAGCGGCTTCTGCCTGATGAGCAGCATGCGCGGCTGGCTGGCCGGGGGAGACGGGCGGCTGGTGCGGACCTATGCGCTGGCGATCGCTGTTGCAGTCGCCGCGAGCCAATTCCTCGCTGGCAGCGGCATGGTCGATCTTCACAGGTCCATCTACCTGCAGACTTCGTTCTCGCCGGCAATGTTGTTCCTCGGCGGCCTGCTGTTCGGCTATGGGATGGTGCTCTCCAACGGTTGCGGCTCGCGGGCGCTGGTGCTGCTCGGCCGCGGCAACCTCCGCTCTTTCGTCGTCGTCATCGTGCTCGCCATTGCCGCGCAGATGACGCTGAAGGGCCTGATCGCACCGGCACGGATCGTGCTGGTCCAGGCCTCGCAAGCGACCGTCAGCGCAAATTCGCTGCCGTCCGTGCTGGTGATGCTCGGCCTCGCGGAACCGCTTTCGCGCGCGCTTGCCGCCGCCGCGATCGTTGTCGCGCTGATTCTGTTTGCGTTCGCGCACCCGGCGTTTCGTCGTTCGCCGGGACAGATCACGGCAGGTGTCCTTGTCGGCCTTCTGGTGGCCGGAGGTTGGTACGTCACCGGCTATCTCGGCGCTGACGACTTCAATCCCGTCCCGGTGACTTCGCTCACCTTCATCGCGCCGATCGCGGATGCCCTGCAATACGCCATGCTCTCGACCGGTCTGACGCTGAATTTCGGTATCGCGACGGTGGCCGGCGTCTTCGCCGGAAGTCTGGTGACGGCGCTCTCAACTCGCCGGTTCAGGCTCGAAGGCTATTCCTCACCGCGCCACATGCTGCGCTCGGGCAGCGGCGCGGCGCTGATGGGCATCGGCGGCGTGATGGCGTACGGCTGCTCGATCGGCCAGGGGCTCACCGGCGTCTCGACGCTTGCGCTGGGTTCGTTCGTGGCACTCGCCGGCATCCTGCTCGGCACGACAGCGGGTCTGCGCGGAAGCTTGCGGGTTCGGCCGCTCCGGGCCGCCGAGGCCGGCTCACCGGGCGCTTGAGCTACTCCACCGCCTTCGTCACGATGCGGATCTCCGATGTCAGGGTCCGGTGCACCGGGCACTTGTCGGCGATCTCCATCAGCTTCCTGCGCTGCTCGGCATCGAGCGTGCCCTCCATCGCGATGTCGCGCTCGATCTGGTCGAGCATGCCCTCGCGCGTTTCGCACTCCGCGCAGTCCTTGGCGTGGATCTTTGAATGCTTGAGCCTGACGGTGACGCGATCGAGCGGCAGCGACTTGCGGTCGGCATAGAGGCGCATGGTCATGGAGGTGCACGCACCAAGCCCTGCAAGCAGGAAATCATAGGGACCGGGACCGGCATCCATGCCGCCTGCCGCGACCGGCTCGTCCGCCACCAGATGATGCGGGCCGACGGTGATGGTCTGGTTGAACTTGCTCTTGCGGGTCTCCTGCACCACGACCTGCCGCGGCGCGTCAGGGAGATCTGCTGCTTTTGCAGGCTTGGCGGTGTTGATGTAACGGCTCGCCCAGGCCGCGATCACGTCGGCCGCGTAGAGCGCGTCGGCGGGCTTGCTCAGCAGATGATCGGCATGATCGAGCGAGACGAAGCTCTTGGGGTGCTTCGCCGCGACGAAGATCTTGGTCGCATTGTCGATCCCGACGGTGTCGTCGACCGGCGAGTGCATCACCAGCAGCGCCTTGTGCAGGCCGGTGACGCCCTTCATCAACTCGTGCTCCGCGATGTCGTCGAGGAACTCGCGTCTGATCCGGAACGGGCGGCCCGCGAGCGAAACTTCCACCTCGCCCTGCGTGCGGATGCTGTCGATATGCTCTTTGAACAGACCCGTGACGTGGGCGGGGTCGGACGGCGCCGCAATGGTCACGACCGCCCTGGCTTCGGGGATGTGTCCTGCTGCAGCAAGGACCGCTGCGCCGCCGAGGCTGTGGCCGATCAGGATGGAGGGCGCCGTGCGGACCTCGCGCAGATGGTCTGCCGCGCGCACGAGGTCAGCGACGTTGGAGGAGAACGTCGAATTGGCGAAATCGCCTTCGCTTGAGCCGAGCCCGGTGAAGTCGAAACGCAGCACCGCGATGCCGTTGGCGGCGAGCGCAACCGAAATGCGCTTGGCCGCCAGCGTATCCTTGCCGCAGGTGAAGCAGTGCGCGAACAGCGCGTAGGCCGCGGGCTCGCCGTCCGGCAACTCCAGCGCGGCCGCAAGCTGATCACCGCCTTCGCCCGTGAACTGAAAGCGCTCCGTCGGCATGGGATTCCCCTCTTCGTTCCTGCTTGAAGACTAATCGCCCGAATAGCGCTGCTCGGCCCAGGGATCGCCGCGGTTATGATAGCCGCGGACTTCCCAGAAGCCCGGCTTATCCTCGGTCAGGAATTCGATGGCCTGGAGCCATTTCGCGCTCTTCCAGAAATAGAGGTGCGGCACGACCAGCCGGACCGGGCCGCCGTGCTCCTCCGTCAGCGGCTGGCACGACCAGCTGTGGGCCAGCAGCGCGTCTTCGGCTGCGAAGTCCTCGAGCGCGAGGTTGGTGGTGTAGCCGTCGTAGGAATGCAGCACGACGAAGCGCGCATCCTCGCGCGGCTGGCAGGCCCCCAGCAGCTCACGCGTGGCGAGCCCGTCCCACTCGTTGTCATAGCGCGACCAGGTCGTCACGCAATGGATGTCGGAGGTGAGGTGTACCTGCTTCCGTGCGATGAACTCGTCGAAAGTCCAGAACACCGGGTTCTCGACCGCACCGTAGACGTCGAGACGCCAGCGTTCGCGAGACACCGGCGGCGTGACGCCGAGATCGAGCACCGGCCAATCCTTGGTGAGGTGCTGGCCCGGCGGCAGGCGCTGACCTTCCGGCCGGATCACCTTGCCGGTAAGGAAGCGGCCCTCGCGTGCCCATTTCTCCTTGGTGCGCGTCAGCTTGCTGTCGGGTGGCACGTCGTCGTCAGCCATGGCCGTCCAGCCTCTCCATACTCGTGTTGGAGAGGTCTACATCGCCTTTCCCAGCAGCAATGGCAACTGGCGGGGGCCGCGCACCGTGCCCTGTGACCAGGTCACGGTGCCTGCCGGGTCGAGGCGGAAGTCGGGTATCCGCTTCAGCCATTCCTCCAGCGCCACCTGCATTTCCATGCGCGCGAGGTTGGAACCGACGCAGCGGTGGATGCCGAGGCCGAAGGCGGCGTGGCGGTTCTCGCGCCGGTCGATCACGACTTTGTCAGCGTCCGGAAACATCCTGGGATCGCGGTTGGCGGCCGGAAAGGACAATAGCACCATGTTGCCCGGCTTGACAGGACAGCCCGAGACCGTGGTCTCCTTGACCACCTCGCGCGCCATCGTCACCGGGGAATAGGCGCGCAGCAACTCCTCCACCGCGGTCGGGATCAGTCCGGGCTCGGCGATCAGCCGTTCGCGGTCCGCCGGCGTCTTTGCGAGATGCCAGAGCGAGGAGCCGATCGCGCTCCAGGTGGTGTCGATGCCGGCGATCAAGAGCAGGCGCAGCGTGCCCAGCACATGGGAATCCTCGAGCGGATTGCCGTCCTTGCCCCTGGCGTTCATCAGGTACGAGATCAGATCGTCGGTGGGCTCGTTCTTGCGCGCTTCGATGTGGCCGCTGAAATAGGCCGTCATCTCCTGGACGGCCTGGAGCAGCTTGGTCTCGTCCTTGATGCCGAGCTCCAGGATCATGTGAATCCAATTGATGAAGAGGTCGCTGTCGCTCTCGGGGATGCCGAGCATGTGCGCAATCGCCCGAACCGGGATGTATTTGCTGTAGCGCGCGGCAGCGTCGACCTTGCCGTCCGCGATGAAGTCGTCGATCAGCTCGTTGCAGATGGCGCGGACGCGCGGTTCGAGCTTCTTCATCGCGTCCGGCGTGAACGGCGGCAGCAGCAATTGCTTGGCCGGCTTGTGCTCGGGCGGATCGGAGGTGATCGGCGGGGCCGCGTTCCTGGCGACCTCGGGGCGCACATCGCGGACGATGATGCGGCGTGAGGAGAAGTGCTCGGGGTCGTTGGCGATTGCGCGCACCGCCTCATAGGTCGTCGGCAGGTAGCAGCCGAGGAAGCGTTCCGTGTGCACCACGGGGCTTACGGTGCGCAGCTCGTCCCAGATCGGGTAGGGGTTTTCCGTCCATTGCGGATCGGTATGGTCGAAATCATGGACCCAGTCGGTCACGGGCGGATGGGCGGCGGGCTGGCTGACATCGGACATGGCGGGGATCCTTGGCTCAATCGCTTGGCACAATTCCTTGGCTCGAACTCGCTGAAGGCACGGGGCGGAGCAGCGCTACTCCTCGATCACGTCGATTGCGATCTCCGGGCAGTTGGACTTCGCAAGCCAGGCCTTGTCCTCGAGCCCTGGCGGGACGATCCCGTCGCCGGCTTCGTGCGCGTTGCCGAATTCGTCGAGGTCGAAAAGCTCCGGCGCGAGCGCTTTGCAGCGGGCATGGCCCTGGCATTTCTCGGGATCGACGTGGACCTTCAATCGCTCTGCCATCGCAGCTTCCCTGGTCGTGCGCGCGAGGCCCGACGGGGCGGCGCATTTCCTCATCCGAATTCTTATAAGTTATATGCTATTACATTCGCGGCTGACTTCCCCTGTCAAGCGCAAACTTATAGGCTTGCCCTTCACATGCGTTTGAAACTCGCCCGCAAACCGGACAAGACCTATCATCACGGCGATCTTCGCGACGCCTTGATCAAGGCCGCGCTGCACCAGGCGGAGCGGGGCGGCGCCGAGGCGATCAGCATCAAGGCGCTTGCCAAGCAGCTCGGCGTCTCGCAGCCGGCGCCGTACCGGCATTTTGCCGACCGCGAGGCGCTGCTCGCGGCGGTCACGGCGGAGGCATTCAGGCAATTCTCGGCGCTTCTGCGCGAGGCGGTGGCAAAGCCGTCGAAGCAGTCGAAGCTTTTGCGGCTGGCGCTGGCGACGCTCGATTTCGGTCTGCGCCGCAACGGCATCTACCGCCTGATGTTCGCTTCCCGCACCGTGTCCTGCGCGGCCAAGGGCAGCGAGCTGCACGAGGCGACGCGGGAGACCTTTGCGCTGGTGATCGAAGCTCTGGAAGCGCCCGCTGTCGGCTATCTGCGCGAGCGGCAGGCGCTCAAGATCTGGGCGGCGCTGCACGGCGTGGTGATGCTGGCCGAGCAGGGCCTGCTCACCGGCGAGGCCGCGCACGCAACGCGCGAGGAGCTGGTGGAGGATTTCGTCGATGAGACCAGGGCCGCGCTCGCGGTCGCGATCGAGGATGCGCGGCGTCGGACCAAGGCGGACGCTTAGACCTTTGCCTGCAACAGCCTCATCAGCTTCTCGACTGCGCTGTCCGGCGTGGTCACGACGGGACGGCCGGTGGCATCCGCGACCAGCGGCGCCGTCGCGGCAATGCTGAATTGCGCGAGCGCGACGACGTCGCAATCGCGCAGGTCCTCCGACGCTTCGACGATCAGCCGGTCATGCGTGGCGCGGTCGCCGCGATCGAGCGCGGCCAGCGCGCCCTCTGCAAGTTTCGGCACCACCTCGACCGAAGCGGGAAATTCGGGCGGCATCGACGCCAGGGTCGGCGGGAAGGTCGAGAGCAGGCCGATGCGCCGGCCCATCGTCACGGCACGCTCGATCATCGCCTCGTTCGGCTTGAGCACCGGCATCGGCGCATGCGCGCGCGCGACCGCCTCGATGCAGGGTCCGAAAGCCGAGCAAGTGAACAGGATTGCGTCCGCTCCCGTCGCTGCCGCGTAACGGCCGAGCGCGAGGAAGCGCTCGGTCATGGCGTCGTTGAGTTGGCCCTCTTGCGCGAGATCCGCCGACAGGCTGTCGTCGAGCAGGTTCATCAGCCCCGCCTCGGGCCACGCCTTCGCGAATGCGGTCTCGATCGGAGCGATGGAGTGCTTGAGCGCGTGGATGAGGGTAATGCGCATCAGGTGTCATCATCGGCAAGAGTCAATTCTTCACCTTCGGATCGATCGGCGTCGTGCCGCGCAGGCCCAGAATATCCTCCAGCACCTTCGCGCCGGCAATCACCTGGGCGTCGGCTCGCGGCGCGCCGACCACCTGTACGCCGACCGGTAGGCCGGACGCTGTGAAGCCGCACGGCAATGACAACGACGGGCAGCAGGCGAGCGTGATGGCGTAGACGATGCCGAGCCATTCGACGTAATTGTCGAACCGCTTGCCGGCGCATTCTGCGACATAGCGGTGTTCGATCGGGAACGGCGGCACGATCGTGGTTGGAGTCAGCAGCAGATCGTAGCTCTTGAAGAACTCGACCGCTCGCGCCGTCATCTCGACGCGCTGCGCCTCGGCGCGCGCGATCTGCTCGACGGTGAGCTTGAGGCCTTCCTCGATGTTCCAGATCACCTCTGGCTTGAGCAGGTCGCGCTTGGTGCGCAGCAGGCTGGCCTTGGTCATCGCGAAATCGAATGCACGCAGCACGTGGAAGCATTCATGTGCCTCGCGCCAGTCCGGATGCGCCTCCTCCACGATCGCTCCGGCTTCCGCGAAGCGTTCTGCGGCCAAGCGCGTGATCGCCTTCACCTCGGGATCGACCGGCGTGATTCCGAGATCGGGCGAATAGGCGACGCGCTTCGGTCTCTTGCCCGCTTGCGCCGCCGACAGGAACGAGGTCGCAGGGGTAGGCAGCGACAGCGGATCATCGGCATAGTCGCCGCTCATGGCGTCCAGCAGCAAAGCGAGATCCTCGACGTTGCGCGCCATCGGGCCGACCACGCCGAGATTGCGATCGACGCCTGACTTGGGGGTATGCGCGACGCGGCCGATGCTCGGCCGCATGCCGACGACGCCGCAGAATGCCGCGGGGCTGCGCAAGGACCCGCCCATGTCGGAGCCCTGGGCGAGCCAGGCCATGCCCGTCGCAAGCGCCACCGCCGCCCCTCCGGAGGAACCCGCGGCCGATTTCGTCGTATCCCAGGGATTGAGCGTGGCCCCGAACACCTCGTTGAAAGTGTTGGCGCCGGCGCCGAATTCCGGCGTGTTCGACTTGGCGTAGACCACCGCGCCGTTGGCCTCGAGGTTCTCGACCATGAGGTCGGATTTCGCGGAAATGTTGTCCTTGAAGATCGGCGAGCCCTGAGTGTTCAATACGCCTGCGACGTCGGTCAGATCCTTGATCGGAACCGGCAGGCCTGCGAGCAGCCCACGTGCGCCGGCCGGCTTTCGCATCAGTGCCTTGGCGCTTTCCCTTGCGCGATCGAAGCACAGGATCGGCAGCGCGTTGACCTTGCCGTCCACCTCCGCAATGCGCTTCTCAAGCACATCCAGCAATTCGATCGGCGAGACGTCGCCCGAGCGCAGCTTGTCGACGACGGTGCAAGCGGTTTCGCGGATCAGGTCTTGAGACAACTATCTTACTCCTATGCCCATTCTTCGTTTCGTCATTGCGAGCGAAGCAAGCCGGACTGTCCCTTGGGATACATTCCTGGAGTGCTTCGCTGCGCTCGCAATTGGACAGCTTCAACCCCAGCCCGCGCTGATGCCGCCGTCCACCGTGTAGATCACCCCCGACGTATAACCGGCGCGGTCCGAGGCCAGGAACGCCATGAGGTCGCCGATCTCGCGCGCGTGCGCAGGGCGACCGAGCGGCAGGGTCTTCTGGAACTCCCTGTAGCGGCTCTCGTCGCCGAACTGGTGCTTGGCCCGAGTCTTGAGCAGGGTGACGTGCCGGTCGGTGCCGACAGGCCCGGGATTGATGCCGACGACGCGGATGTTGTCGGCGAGGCTCTTGCCGCCGAGCGCGCGGGTGAAGGCCATCAGCGCGGCATTGCCGGCGCTGCCGCAGATGTAGTTGGCGTCGAATTTCTCGCCGGCCGCGCCGATGCCGTTGACGATGACGCCGCCGCCGCGCTGCTTCATCTGGGCATAGACATACCGTGTCAGGTTGATATAGCCGAACACCTTCAATTCCCAGGCGTGCCGCCACGTCGCCTCGTCGATCTTGTCGATCGAGCCGCCGGGGATGTCGCCGGCATTGTTGACGAGTACGTCGATGTCGGCAGCTTCTTTCGCCAACCGCGCCACATCCTCTTCCTTGCGCAGATCGACGATGCTGGTTGCGGCGTCGATCTGGTGTGTGGAGCGCAAGCGATCGGCCAACGCCTTGAGCTGATCGCCGCTGCGGGCGGCTAGAAGGAGATGCGCGCCTTCCTCGGCAAATGCCTCGGCGGCGGCTGCGCCAATGCCTTTGGATGCGCCCGTGATCAGGACGCGCTTGCCACGCAGATGCAGGTCCATGGAAGGTACTCGCAGGACGGGAACAGGATCAGATCAGTAGGCGCTCTCTCGCGCCACGGTCAACATTGCAGTGCAGCGTTGCGCCGCCCGTGACTTTGGTCCATTGCAGTGCGGTCAAAACGCGGCGGCTGCCCGACCAACCAAGGACGTTCTCGATGAGCAGGAAACAATATCGGATCGCGGTCATTCCCGGGGACGGCATCGGCAAGGAAGTCATGCCGGAGGGCCTGCGCGTCCTGGAGGCGGCGGCGAAGAAGCACGGCGTCTCCGTGCAGTTCGACCATTTCGACTTCTCGTCCTGGGACTATTACGAGAAGCACGGCCAGATGATGCCGGACGACTGGAAGGAGAAGATCGGCAAGCACGACGCGATCTATTTCGGCGCGGTCGGCTGGCCGGCCAAGATTCCGGATCACGTCTCGCTGTGGGGCTCGCTGATCAAGTTTCGCCGCGAGTTCGACCAGTACGTCAACCTGCGCCCGGTGCGGCTGATGCCCGGCGTGCCATCGCCGCTGACAGGTCGGAAACCCGGCGATATCGATTTCTGGGTGGTGCGCGAGAACACCGAAGGCGAATATTCGTCGGTCGGCGGCCGCATGTTCCCGGACACGGACCGCGAGTTCGTGACGCAGCAGACGGTGATGACCCGCACCGGCGTCGATCGCATCCTGAAATTCGCTTTCGAGCTCGCGCAGTCGCGGCCCAAGAAGCACCTGACCTCGGCGACCAAGTCCAACGGCATCTCGATCACCATGCCCTATTGGGACGAGCGCGTGGAGGCGATGGCCAAGAAGTTTCCGGGCGTGAAGTGGGACAAGTACCACATCGACATTCTCACCGCGAACTTCGTGCTGCATCCGGACTGGTTCGACGTCGTGGTCGGCTCCAACCTGTTCGGCGACATCCTCTCCGATCTCGGCCCGGCCTGCACCGGCACGATCGGCATCGCTCCGTCCGGCAACATCAACCCCGAGGGTGACTTCCCATCCGTGTTCGAACCGGTGCACGGCTCGGCGCCCGACATCGCAGGCCAGGGCATCGCCAACCCGATCGGCATGATCTGGTCCGGCGCGATGATGTTCGAGCATCTCGGCGAAAAGGAAGCCGGCAAGTCGATCGTCGATGCGATCGAGCGCACGCTGGCCGAACGTACGCTCCGCACCAAGGATCTCGGCGGCAACGCCGATACCACCGCGTGCGGCAAGGCCGTCGCGGAAATGGTGGAATGACGGCCGACTCTCCCTCTTCCCTTGTGGGAGAGGGTGGCTCGCCGAGGAGCGGCGAGACGGGTGAGGGGTCTGCCTCCGCCGATACAGACCTCCATCGCTTGCACGCTTGCTGGCGGTGAGGACCCCTCGTCCGGCGCTTCGCGCCACCTTCTCCCACAGGGGGAGAAGGAAGGAGCGCATTCCGCGTTGAGCCGCTCAGCCCCCCGCGATCGTCTCGATCGCTGCCTGATCCAGCCCGAACTTCTTCCCGGCCTCCACAATCTCCTGCCAAGTGGTCGGGTCGACCGGGATGCCCTCGGCGAGACGCTTCTTCTTGGTTTCGCGCTCGGGCTCGCCGGCGATCTTGACCTTGTCGACCCCGGGCGCGGGCGGCGAGCCGGTGTGCCAGGCGACGAAGCTCTCGACCTCGCGTGCGAGGTTCTCGCCGGTGCCGAGCTTGCCGGGATCGATGACGATCGAGAGCATGCCGTTGAGGACGTTGTGCTTGCCGTCGGACGAACCTTTCACCACCTGACCGCCGGAGAGCGCGCCGCCGAGGATCTCGCAAACGAGCGCGAGGCCCGAGCCCTTGTGCTCGCCGAAGGGGAGGATGGCGCCGTACGGCGGGATCACGGTGTAGCGCGGATTGATCGTCGCCTTGCCTTGATGATCGATGATGGTGCCGGGCTCGAGCTCAACACCCTTATTGTGGGCGACGCGGGTCTTGCCTTGCGCGATCCTGCTGGTGGCGAAGTCGAGCACGATCGGGTCCTTGCCGCTGCGCGGGATGCCGACGCAGAACGGGTTGGTGCCGTGGCGGGCGTCGCTGCCGCCCCAGGGCGCCACGATCGGACGCGAGATCACGTTGACGAAGTGGATCGACACGAGGCCGTGGTCGATGCACTGCTCGGCCCAGTGGCCGATCCGACCGATGTGATGTGCATTGGAGAGGCCGACGAGGCAGACGCCGTTCTGCTTGGCGCGCGCGGCCGCCAGCTCCATCGCTTCATGGCCGATCACCTGGCCGTAGCCGGTGAGGCCGTCGAGGGTGAGAAGCGGGCCGGTGTCGAGCACGATCTTGACGTGCTGGTTCACGGCGAGGCCGCCGTTGGTGACGCTCTGGACATAGCGCGGGATCATGCCGACGCCGTGCGAGTCGTGGCCTTTGAGATTGGCCTCGACAAGATTGGTGGCCACGAGCTCGGCCTCGCGGTCCGAGGAGCCGCCGGCCTTGACGATGGCGTGGATGGCCTTGGTGAGCGGCTCAGCCTTGATGATGCGATAGTCGGCCATTGTTGTTCTTTCTTATCCCTTCACAATCCGGCGGCAGTGGGCCAATGCCGCTTCAATCAGGTTCTCGCTGGCCTCGGGCGTACGGAATGCCGAATGCGCCGACAGCGTCACGTTGGGAATCTTCGTCAGCGGATGATCCGCCGGCAGCGGCTCGGTGTTGAAGACGTCGAGGCCGGCATGACGGATGTGGCCGGATTTCAGCGCCTCGATCATGGCGGCTTCGTCGACGATTGCGGCGCGCGCGGTGTTGACGAAAATAACGCCCGGTTTCATTTTCGCGATCTTCGCGCGCGTGATCATGCCGCGCGTCTCGTCGTTGAGCAGCAGGTGCAGCGAGACGACGTCGCTTGTCGCCAGCACCGTGTCGAGATCGGTGAACTCCACACCGGGATGGCTCTTCGGCGTGCGGTTCCAGGCGATCACCTTCATGCCGCTGCCGGACGCGATGCGTGCGACCTCCGCGGCGATGCCCCCGAACCCGATCAGGCCGAGCGTCTTGCCGGTGAGCTGCATGCCGTCCTCGCGCAGCCAGTTGCCGGCCCGCATCTCGCGGTCCATCATCGCGATGACACGGGCCGAAGCCCACATCAGCGCGATCGCGGATTCGGCGACCGCGGTGTCGCCATAGCCCTTGATCAGGTGTACGGAGATGCCGAGCTCGGCGAGCTCTTCCGGGTTCATGTAGCTGCGCGCGCCGGTGCCGAGGAATACGACGTGCTTCAGGCCGGAGCACTTCCTCGCCACGTCGGTGGGAAGCGCGGTGTGGTCGACGATGGCGATCTCTGCGTCGCCGAGAATCTCAGGATATTGCTCGGGCTTGATGTCGGGATCCCGGTGGATCCGAATCTCGGGGTCGCCAGTCTGGGTCAGCCGCTCCATGATCACGGCCAGGGCTTCATTGGCGTCGACGAAAACTCCGCGCATGGTTCTCTCCGGTCAGGCCGCGACGCCGGCGATCGCCAGCACGGTATGCATGAGAACATTGGTGCCGGCGGCGCAGTCGCCCTGCGTGGCATCCTCCAGCTCATTGTGGCTGATGCCGTCCTTGCAGGGCACGAACACCATCGCGGCCGGCATGATGGTGTTGAGGTTGCAGGCGTCGTGGCCGGCGCCGGATGTGATGCGGCGGGAGGAATAGCCGAGCGTCTTCGCGGCGTTCTCGACCGCCGCGATCAGCTTGGGATCGAAATGCGTCGGCGGCTTCCGCCAGACCAGATCGATCTTGACGTCGACCTTGCGGCGCGCGGCGATCTCGGCAATGGCGGCGCGCAAATCGCGATCGAGCGCATCCATGATGGCGCCGTCGGCGCTGCGGCAATCCATGGTGAAGGCGATCTCGCCGGGAATGACGTTGCGCGAGGGATTGGCGATCACGGCCTCGCCGATCGTGCCCACCGCGTTCGGCCCGTGCTTCTTCGCGATGGATTCCATCGCCAGCACGATCTCCGACAGCGTCGCCAGCGCATCTCGGCGCAGCGGCATCGGCGTCGAGCCGGCATGGCTCTCGAAGCCGGAAATCTTGCCGTCGTACCACAGGACGCCCTGGCCGGAATCGACGACGCCGATGGTTTTGCCTTCCGCTTCCAGGATCGGACCCTGCTCGATGTGCAGCTCGACGAAGCAGCCGAGCTTCTGGAAACCGACCGGCTTGTCGCCGCGATAGCCGATGCCGTCGAGGGCCTGGCCGACGGTGGTGCCCTCGGCGTCCTTGCGCGACAAAATGTCGTCGGTGGTGAAGTCGCCGACATAGGCGGCGGAGGCCATCATCGCAGGTGCGAAGCGCGATCCTTCCTCGTTGGTCCAGTTCACGATGCAGATCGGCGCGTCGGTCTCGATCCCGGCATCGTTCAGGGTGCGGATCACCTCCAGCGCGCCGAGCGTCCCCAGGATGCCGTCATATTTGCCGCCGGTCGGCTGGGTGTCGAGATGCGAGCCGATGCCGACCGGCAGCTTCGACATGTCGCGTCCCTTGCGCAGGCCGAACTGCGATCCGAGCGCGTCGACGTGGACTTCCAGGCCGGCGTCCTCGCAGGCCTTGCGGAACCAGTCTCGCACCTGCTTGTCCTCATTGCTGAGCGTCAGCCGCCGCACGCCGCCCTTGGCCGTCGCGCCGAATTGCGCTGTCTCGTGGATGGAGCCCCACAAGCGGGCGGAATCGATTTGCAGGTTGGTGGCGGCTCGGCTCATGCGGTCAGTCTCTCAGTTGTCATTCCGGGGCGCCCAAAGGGCGGACCCGAAATCAGGGTCTGGTGCTGCGCACCATCCCGGAATGACGTTGAAGGTTGTCCGGCGCCTATTTCAATGACGCGCCTGCGCGGGCGCGTCAACCGCGAGGCTGCTCTGCGCAATCTGCTTTGCAAGCTCGGCCACGCGCTCCACGGCGACGACGTCGGGCGAGGCGAGCCAGCTCGCCGTGAACGTCAGCGGCGCGATGGAAAGATCGGTGTCGAGCAGTTGCAGTCGTCCGTCGGCGAGCTCGTTCTCGACGATGGCGTCGGGGATCACGGCGACGCCGAGCCCTTCGACCGCCATGTGGATGACGGTGGCCAGCGAGGCGGAGGCATGCAGGCGGATCGGCGGCAGCTCGGGCCGGTCGAACACCTCGCGTACGATTTCGTAGGGCTTGGTCTTGCGCGGGAAGGTGATGATCGGAAACCGCGCGAGATCGGCCGGCGTCACCGGGCCGTTGCCGAGCCCCAGTGAAGGGCTCGCGAGGAAGCCGATCGGATAGTCGGCAAGCACGCGGTTGTGCACGCCGGAGGCCGACAGCGGTCCGACGACGAAGGCGAGCTCGATCTCCTGAGCGAGCAGGCGCGCGGTGAGGTTGGGGGTGATGTCGACCTCGATCTCCAGCGACAGGTTCGGATAGACCTCGTTCACGCTCTTCACGAGGCGCGGCAGCCAGGTGTGCACGATGGTCTCGGCGACGCCGAGCCGCATCACGCCCCGCATCGCCGACCGGTCGCCGATCTCTGCCATCATCGCGGCGCGCAGTCCGATCAGCTTCTCCGCATAGACCATCATCTGCCGTCCGCTCGGCGTCGGCGAGGCAACGCGATGATCGCGGTTCAGGAGCTTCACGCCCATTTCACGCTCGAGCTGGGCGATGCGCTGGGAGATCGCCGGTTGGGTGGTGTTGAGCCGTTGCGCGGCGCCGCGGAAGCTGCCGAGCTTCACGACCCAGAGGAACGTTTCGATCGACCTGAAGTCCAGCATTGGAAGAATTACCTGACCGATAAACCATATTTATCGAGATTGATTAGAAACGACGATTAGACTTTATAGCACGCTTGGTGTTGGCTGTCCTTGTCGAGTTTCTAGGCAGGTCGATCACATGACTGTTTTAGTGGCAGCGCAGCAAATGGAAACGCCCGACGCCCTTCCGAGCCGCAAGGCCCGGCTCGCCTACCGCGAGGGGATGGTCGCCTCCACCGCAGGCGTCGCCCCGGGCTATGTTCAAGGCAATCTGGCGATCCTCCCGGCGGACTATGCCGGTGCCTTTCACCGCTTCTGCCAGCTCAACCCGAAGCCGTGCCCGATCATCGGCATGTCCGACGTCGGCAGTCCTTTCATCCCCTCGCTCGGCGCCGATCTCGACATTCGCACCGACGTTCCCCGCTACCGCGTCTGGCGCGACGGCGAGGTTGTGGACGAGCCGACCGATCTGAAGAGCTACTGGCGCGACGACCTCGTCACCTTCGTGCTCGGGTGCTCGTTCTCGTTCGAAGAGGCGCTGCTCCAGGAGGGCATGCCGATCCGCCACATCGAGAACAACGTGCGGGTGCCGATGTATCGCACCAACATCGCCTGCGGCGAGGCAGGACCGTTTGCCGGTCCCATGGTCGTGTCGATGCGCCCTTTCAAGCCGGCCGATGCGATCCGTGCGGTCCAGATCACCTCGCGCTATCCCGCCGTGCACGGCGCGCCAGTGCACCTCGGCCATCCTCACCTGATCGGCATCAAGGACATTGCCAAGCCGGACTACGGCGATCCGGTGCCCGTGGCCGACGACGAGATCCCGGTGTTCTGGGCCTGCGGGGTGACGCCCCAATCGGTGATCAACGCCGCCAGGCTGCCGTTCGCCATCACCCATTCGCCCGGCTTGATGCTGGTGACGGATCTGAAGAACAGGGACATGGCCGTGATATAGTAGGCAGCGTCTGCTGCTTCTTCGTGCTTTACCGCTTCCATCAATCGCTTCATTCGATCAGCCGAAATCAGTAACAGGGGACTTTGCCATGACAATCACTCGCCGCGACGTGTTGTTGGGAGCCACCGCCACTGCCGCTCTCGTGCCGCTGACAGCGCGCGCACAGACTTCGGAAGTCGTGATCGGAGTGATCTATCCGTTCTCTGGCGGCAGCGCGCAGCAGGGTGTCGATGCCCAGAAGGCCTATGAGACCGCGCTCGAGGTCATCAACAAGGACGCCGATTTCGACCTGCCGCTGGCCAAGGGCGAAGGCCTGCCGGGTCTCGGCGGCGCGAAGATCCGTCTCGTGTTCGCTGACCATCAGGCCGATCCGCAGAAGGGGCGCGCCGAGGCCGAGCGCCTGATCACGCAGGAGAAGGTCTGCGCGATCATCGGCACCTATCAGAGCGCCGTCGCAGTCACCGTCAGCCAGATCTGCGAGCGCTATCAGGTCCCGTTCGTTTCCGCCGACAATTCATCGCCCAGCCTGCATCGCCGCGGCCTGAAATATTACTTCCGCGCTGCCCCGCACGACGAGATGTACTCGGCCGCGATGTTCGATTTCTTCGATGCCATGAAGAAGAAGGGCACCAAAATCGAGACGCTGTCGCTGTTCCACGAGGACACCATCTTCGGCACCGATTCCGGCAATGCCCAGACCAAGATCGCCGGAGAGCGCGGCTACAAGATCGTCACCGACATCAAGTATCGCGCCAACTCGCCCTCGCTCTCGGCCGAGGTGCAGCAGCTCAAGACCGCAAACGCCGACGTGCTGATGCCGTCGAGCTACACCACCGACGGCATCTTGCTGGTCAAGACCATGGCCGAGCTCGGCTACAAGCCGAATGCAATCGTGGCGCAGGACGCCGGCTTCTCCGAGAAGGCGCTTTACGACGCGGTCGGCGACAAGCTCGAAGGCGTGATCTCGCGTGGCACCTTCTCGCTCGACCTCGCGCAGAAGCGCCCGATGGTCGGCAAGATCAACGACATGTTCAAGGCAAAGTCCGGCAAGGACTTCAACGACCTCACCTCGCGCCAGTTCATGGGCCTGATCATCCTCGCCGACGCCATCAGCCGCGCCAAGTCGACCGATGGCGAGAAGATCCGCGATGCGTTGGCGGCGACCGATATCCCGGGCGAGAAGACCATCATGCCCTGGAAGCGCGTCAAGTTCGACGAGATGGGCCAGAACAACGACGCCGACCCGGTGCTGCTGCAATATGTCGGCGGCAAGTTCGTCACCATCTTCCCGCCGCAGGCCGCGATCGCCGAGGCGGTCTGGCCGATGAAGTAAGGCTGGAAGCGGGAGCCCAAACTTGCTCCCGCCCTCATCCTGAGGAGCGGGCGTAGCCCGCGTCTCGAAGGACGAGGGCCGGGCCATCCTTCGAGAAGCGCGCAGGCGCGCGCTCCTCGGGGTGAGATCTATTTCGGGGGACAGACTTTTGACAGCTCAAGCCATTATCCAGAGTCTCGCGAGCGGCCTGCTGATGGGCCTGCTCTACGGACTGATCGCGGTCGGCCTCGCGCTGATCTTCGGCCTGATGGACGTCACGAACTTCGCCCATGGCGAGTTCCTGATGATCGCGATGTACCTGTCATTCTTCCTGTTCGCGTTCTTCGCGATCGATCCCTTGCTGTCGGCGCCGCTGGTCGCGGCGGCGTTGTTCATCTTCGGGGCAATCGTCTATCTGCTGCTTGTACGCTTTGCCATGCGGGCCAAGGCCAATGCCGGCATGGTGCAGATCTTCACCACCTTCGGCCTTGCCATCGTCATGCGCGGCCTCGCGCAGTACTTCTTCACGCCGGACTATCGCAGCATTCCGCAGTCCTGGCTCGGCGGCAAGACCATCTCGATCGGCGGCATCTTCCTGCCGGAACCGCAGCTGGTCGGCGCGCTGGTCTCGATTGCGGCGTTCGCCGGTCTCTACTTCTTCATCCACCGCACCGATTTCGGCCGCGCGATCGAAGCGACCCGCGAAGATCCCGGCGCGGTGGCCCTCGTCGGCATCGACAAGAATCGCGTGTTCGCGTTCGGCTGGGGCCTTGGCGCCGCGCTGGTCGGCCTTGCCGGGGCGATCATGGCGGTGTTCTTCTACATCTATCCCGATGTCGGCGCCTCCTTTGCGCTGATCGCCTATGTCACGGTGGCGCTCGGCGGCTTCGGCAGCGTGTTCGGCGCCTTCGCCGGCGGCATCATCGTCGGCCTCGTCGAGGCGACCACCGCGCTGGTGCTGCCGCCATCGCTGAAATCGGTCGGCATCTACTCGGTCTATCTGCTCGTCGTTTTCATCCGGCCGCGCGGCCTGTTCGGATCGATCTGATGGACAAGGATTTCGCAGCGCGGCGCCGCCGCGACCTCATCCTCGCCGCAGCGCTGGCTGCCATCGCCGCGCTGACGCCATTGTTCGTGAAGGACGTCGTCGTCCAGAACATCCTGATCCTGACGCTGATGTATGCGGGACTGTCGCAGAGCTGGAACATCCTGTCCGGCTATTGCGGGCAGATTTCGCTCGGGCACGCGCTGTATTTCGGCCTGGGTGCCTACACCACCGAGCTGCTGTTCACCAAGTTCGGCGTGCTGCCCTGGTTCGGCATGCTGGCCGGCGGGGTCGTGTCGGCGCTGATCGCAATGGGGCTGGGCTATCCCTTCTTTCGCCTGCGTGGCCATTACTTCGTGATCGCCACCATCGTCATCGCCGAGATCGGCTTGCTTCTGTTCCACAATTGGGAATGGGCAGGCGCTGCGATGGGGATCACCATTCCGATCCGCGGCGACAGCTGGCTGAAATTCCAGTTCCTGCGCACCAAGCTGCCGTACTTCTATTTCGCGCTGGCGCTGTGCTGCCTTGCCTGGTTCGTGACCTGGTGGCTGGAAAACTCCAAGTGGGGCTTCTGGTGGCGCGCGGTCAAGGACAATCCGGAGGCGGCAGAGAGCCTCGGTGTCGACGTGTTCAATTCCAAGATGGGTGCGGCCGCGGTCTCGGCCTTCCTGGTCGCCATCGGCGGCAGCTTCTACGCCCAGTTCGTCTCCTACATCGATCCTGAGAGCGTCATGGGCTTTCAGTTTTCACTGCTGATGGCACTGCCCGCCGTGCTCGGCGGCATCGGCACCCTGTGGGGTCCGGTGTTGGGGGCCGCCATCCTGATCCCGCTGACCGAGCTGACGCGCTTCAAGTTCGGCGGCTCGGGGCGCGGTGTCGACCTCATCGTCTACGGCACGCTGATCGTCCTGATCTCGCTGGCCCTGCCACGGGGGCTGCTCAGCCTGTTTTCTCGCGCAAGACCGAAGGGAGCCACGCGATGACCGCGCTCCTGGAAACCCGCGGCGTCTGGCAGCGCTTCGGCGGCCTCGTTGCCAACAGCGACGTCTCGATCTCGGTCGGCCGCGGCGAGATTGTCGGCCTGATCGGCCCCAACGGCGCCGGCAAGTCGACGCTGTTCAATCTCATCGCCGGTGTCCTGCCGCCGACGCAAGGCTCGATTCTGTTCGACGGCGAGGACGTCACCAGGCTGCCGGCGGCCGCACGCTGCCAGCGCGGCATCGGGCGCACCTTCCAGGTGGTCAAGAGCTTCGAGACCATGACCGTCATCGACAACGTCATCGTCGGAGCGCTCGTCCGTAACACGGTGATGCGCGAGGCGCGCCGCAAGGCGCATGAGGTGCTGGAATTCACCGGCCTTGCCGCGCGTGCCGACGTGCTCGCGAGCGACCTTGTGCCGGCCGAGAAGCGCCGCCTCGAAGTCGCGCGGGCGCTTGCGACCGAACCGAAGCTGCTGCTGCTCGACGAAGTCCTCACCGGCCTGACGCCGACCGAGGCGCAGACCGGCGTGGCGCTGGTTCGCAAGGTGCGCGACACCGGCATCACCGTCCTGATGGTCGAGCATGTCATGGAGATCGTCATGCCGCTGGTCGATCGCGCCATCGTGCTCGACCTCGGCAAGGTGCTGGTCGAGGGCAAGCCCGCCGACGTCGTCCGCGATCCCAAGGTGATCAAGGCATATCTGGGAGACCGTCATGCTGTCGGTGCGTGAAGTCACGACCGCCTATCAGGGCCTGGTCGCGATCTCCGCGGTCTCGATCGAGGTCGAGAAGGGCGAGATCGTCTGCGTTGCCGGCGCCAACGGCGCGGGCAAGTCGACGCTGCTGAAGTCGATCGCCGGCGCCGAGCGTCCGCGCTCGGGCACGGTGACGTTCGACGGCAAGCGCCTTGACGGCATGGCGCAGCACCACATCACGGCGACCGGCATCGCCTATGTGCCGGAGAACCGGCGCCTGTTCCCGCGCCTGTCCGTGCGCGACAATCTTCGTCTCGGCAGCTATCTCTATCGCGGCGAGGCGGATCGCGAGGCGCCGCTCGGCCTCGTCTTCAAGCTGTTCCCGCGTCTGCAGGAACGTCTGGAGCAGCGCGCCGAAACGCTCTCCGGCGGCGAGCAGCAGATGCTGGCCATCGGTCGCGCGCTGATGACGCGCCCGCGGCTGTTGATGCTCGACGAACCCTCGCAGGGCATCATGCCAAAGCTGGTCGACGAGATATTCCAGGCCGTGAAGCTCATCCGCGACTCCGGCATGACCGTCCTCATCGTCGAGCAGCGCATGGCCGAGTGCCTCGAGATCGCCGACCGCGCCTACATTCTGCAAACCGGCCGCGTGCTGATGCAGGGCGCAGCCAGCGAGATCAAGGGCAATCCGGACGTGCGCAAGGCGTATCTGGGGCTGTAGCTCCGAGGACGCTGCCGTCGCCCAGATGAGCGAAGCGATATCCGGGACAGGCCGTCCCGCATGTCGCTATGCTCATGCGGGCGACGATGATCTCCACAATCTCCGTCATTGCTTCGCTTTCGCTCGCAATGACGAGGAGGGAGCCGGGCTCAATGCCCGTGTCCATGCTCCGGCAACGTCACCCCAAACACCTTCACCAGATCTTTCACCTGCTCGGGCGATAGGTAGCGCGGGTTCAGCCCGCGCAGCAGCAGGTACAGCTTCGCCGTCTCCTCCAGCTCTTCCGTGGCGAACACCGCGGCTTCCAGCGTGTCGCCGGCGACGACCGGACCGTGATTGGCGAGCAGCACCGATGAATATTTCCCCGCGAGGCCCTTGATCGCGTCCGCCACCGCGGGATCGCCGGGGCGGTAATAGGGCACGAGCGCGGTGGCGCCGCATTTCATCAGGTAATAGGCCGTCATTGGCGGGAGCGCGGCGCGTGGGTCGATCTCGGGGAGCATCGAGAGCGCGACCGAATGGGTGGAATGCAGATGCACGATCGCACGCGCGCTGCCGCGGGTGTCGTACAGAGCCGTATGCAGCGGCACTTCCTTGGTCGGGGCGTCGCCCGACACCAGCCGGCCCTGATCGTCGAGCCGCGACAGTCTTGCCGGATCGAGGAAACCCAGCGAGGCATTGGTCGGCGTCACCAGCCAGCCGCCGCCGTCCAGCCGGACGCTGATATTGCCTGATGAGCCCGGCGTCAGCCCGCGCTCGAATAGGGATCGCCCGAAGCGGCAGATGTCCTCGCGCAGCCGCGTTTCGTCGCTCGCTTCTGTTCTCATGGCCGTCATGCCCGCTTGTCTCACGCTTTGGCAGCGCGGCCAAGCCGTGATATCGGTTCGAGAAGCCGCCGCGAAGGGCGGGCCATCCGGAAACGATCGCAAGGGTCAGTTGCATGTCGGCCTCCTCGTCGCAAAGTCAGCGTATCGCCGTCGTCGGGCTCGGCTCGATGGGGTTTGGCATGGCGACCTCGCTGAAGCGCGCCGGCCACGCGGTGACCGGCTGCGACGTCTCGGCCGATGCCGTCGCGCGCTTCATGAAGGATGGCGGCGCTGGGGCCAAGACACCGGCCGAAGCGGCCAGGGAGGCCGACATCGTCGTCAGCGTCGTGGTCAACGCCGCTCAGACCGAGGCCATTCTGTTCGGCAAGGACGGCGCCGCGGAGACCATGCCGAAGGACAGCGTCTTCGTCTCCTCGGCCACCATGGATCCCGACGTGGCGCGGCGCCTGGCCAAGCAGTTCGAGGCAACCGGCCGGCACTATCTGGATGCGCCGATCTCCGGCGGGGCACAGCGGGCGGCGCAAGGCGAGCTGACGATCCTCGCCTCCGGCAGTCAGGCCGCCTTTGCAAAGGCGCGGCCGGCGCTCGATGCCATGGCCGCAAAGCTCTACGAGCTCGGCGATGCCGCGGGCCAGGGCGCGGCGTTCAAGATGATCAACCAGCTGCTCGCCGGCGTGCACATCGCCGCCGCATCGGAAGCAATGGCGTTCGCGGCCAAGCAAGGCCTCGACATCCGCAAGGTCTATGAGGTGATCACGGCTTCGGCTGGCAATTCCTGGATGTTCGAGAACCGCATGCCGCATGTGCTCGACGGCGATTACACGCCGCGCAGCGCGGTGGAGATTTTCGTCAAGGACCTCGGCATCATCCAGGACATGGCGCGCACGGCCCGATTCCCGGTGCCGGTCTCCGCCGCCGCGCTCCAGATGTTCCTGATGACATCGGCCGCCGGCATGGGCCGCGACGATGACGCATCGGTCGCGCGCATGTATGCGCAGGTCACCGGCGTCAAGCTGCCCGGCGACAAGTAACAGAGGATCTCCAATGCCCCGCTTCGCCGCCAACCTCTCGATGATGTTCACCGAGGTGCCGTTCCTCGACCGCTTCGACGCCGCCGCGCAAGCGGGCTTCAGCGCGGTCGAGTGCCTGTTTCCTTACGAGCATCCAGCCGAGGCGGTCGGCGAACGGCTCAAGCGCAACGGACTGACCCAGGCGCTGTTCAACCTGCCGCCGGGTGACTGGAACGCCGGCGAGAAGGGCTTTGCGGCCCTGCCATCGCGTTTCTCCGATCTCAAGGCGAGCCTGGAGACGGCACTGCCTTATGCCAAGGCGACCGGCGTCAAGCGCCTTCACCTGATGGCCGGCATCGCCAACCGCAGCGAGCGCGTCGCGATCGAGGCGTTCTACAAATCGGTGGCATGGGCGGCGGAATTCTTCGCGCCGCACGGCATCGATGTCGTGATCGAGCCGATCAATGCCCGCAACGTGCCGGGCTATTTCCTCAACGATTTCGGCTTCGCTCGGGATCTGATCCAGGAGTTGAGGCTTTCGAACCTCAAGCTCCAGTTCGACATCTATCACTGCCAGATCATCCATGGCGACGTCACCATGCGGCTGCGCGAGATGATGCCGATCATCGGTCACGTCCAGATCGCAAGCATTCCCTCGCGTAACGAGCCCGACGGCGAGGAGCTGAACTATCCGTTCCTGTTCGATGAGCTCGACCGGCTCGGTTACACCGGCTTCGTCGGCTGCGAATACAATCCGCGCGGCAAGACCACCGATGGGCTCGGCTGGTTCAGGCCCTATGCGGGAGTGAAGCCGTGACACTTGCGCTGGGCTGCATCGCCGACGACTACACCGGCGCCTCCGATCTCGCCAACACGCTGACGCGCGCGGGCCTGCGCACCGTCCAGACCATCGGCATACCGGCCGACGATCTGGCGCTGCCCGAGGTCGATGCCGTCGTGGTGTCGCTGAAGAGCCGCTCGATCGAGGCCGCCCTTGCCGTCTCACGCTCGCGCGCAGCGGACAAATGGCTGCGCCGCCGCGGTGCAAGCCATGTGTTGTTCAAGATCTGCTCCACCTTCGATTCCACCGATACCGGCAATATCGGTCCGGTGATGGATGCGCTGCGCGCCGACAGCGGCGACGGCGCCGTTCTGGTGACGCCGGCTTTCCCGGAGACCGGTCGTACCGTGTACCAGGGCAATCTATTCGTCGGTGCCGTGCCGCTCAACGAGAGCCCGCTGAAGGACCATCCGCTCAATCCAATGCACGACTCCAACCTGGTGCGTGTGCTGGCGCGTCAGAGCAGGACGCAGATCGGTCTCGTCGACCTGGCCACCGTTACCCGCGGCGCGGATGCGATCCGGGCGCGGCTGGAGGAGCTCGCCGGCAAGGGCATTGGCGCGGCCATCGTCGACGCCGTGTTCGACCGCGACCTTGAGGCCATCGGCCTCGTCGCCGGCGAGCATCGCCTCTCGGTCGGTGCCTCCGGCATCGGCCTTGGACTTGCCCGCGCGCTGGTCTCGACAGGCAGGGTCAAAGCCGTTGCAGCGAGCAGCGGAGCCGGCGCCGCCGTTGGTGGAGCGGCAGCGTGTCTCGCAGGAAGCTGCTCACAGGCGACCCTCCGGCAGATTGCCAGCGCCCAAGAGGTCATGCCGGTGCTCCATCTCGATCCGGACCGCATTCTCACGGGAACGGATGAAGTGCAGCGCGCCCTGATCTGGGCACGGCCACGGCTGGCCGAAGGCCCGGTGCTGATCGCGTCCAGCTCGACGCCGGAGCAAGTCGCCGCCGTGCAGGCCCGCCACGGCCGTGACGCCGCTGGCCACGCCATCCAGCAGGCAATGGCCGACATCGCCGAAGATCTGGTAGGATCAGGTGTCCGCCGGCTGATCGTGGCCGGCGGCGAGACCTCCGGTGCGGTCGTCGACCGCCTCGAGATTCCCGGCTTCCTCGTCGGCGCGGAGATCGCCGCAGGTGTGCCCGTGCTGCACGCTGTCGGTGCTCAAGTAGGCGGCATGCTGCTCGCATTGAAGTCTGGAAACTTCGGCGGGCCCGAGTTTTTCGCTGATGCGCTTGGGCTCATGCGCTGAGCGCAGAGCATCCTTAGGCCCCTATTCATTTCTTTCGGGTTCCGTACTTGCACGGAGTCGTCGTTAACACCTTGGCAGGCGATTTGCTGTGATGTCGGCGTAGCTCCACTTTTGGTTGATTCTTTAAAGCCTTCGACGCGCGCCGGCGCCAGCACAACGGGACCCGACATGTTTGCCAACATATCCATTCGCGCCAAGATCATCAGTGTCGTGGCGTTCTTGCTGGTGGCGATGACCGGCATGGGCCTGCTCGCCGTCATGAAGATGCGGACGATGAACGCCAATACCGTCGACATCGCCACGAACTGGATGCCCAGCATCAAGGCGATCGGAGACCTGCGTGCCGCGGTCATCACCTATCGGAACGTGGTGCGCCAGCACATGCTGGCCGAGGCCCTCGACGACAAGCTCGCGGTGGAGAAGACCGCCGCCACCGTGACCGAGGCGCTCGCCAAGACGCGCAACAGGTACGAGCCCATGATCAGCTCCCCGGAAGAGCGGGCGCTCTACAGCCAGTGGTCCAAGCTCTGGGAGGACTACAAGAAGGGGACCGAGGAGGTGATGGCCTTGTCGCGCAAGGAGGCCGGCAAGTTCCCGCGCGAGGCGCAGGAGCTCAACTCCAAGACGGTCAACAAGATCGGCCTGCAGGCGGACGAGGTCCTCAACAAGGACATCGAGCTCAACACCAAGGGCGGCGAACAGGCGGCTCACGATGCCGCCGACAGCTACGCTTTCGCGCTCATGTTGGTTCTGGTCATCTTCGGCATTGCCATCGTGGTCGGTAGCGGCCTCAGCTTCTATCTCGTCCGGGACGTCTCCAGCGGCATCAATTCGATCATCGATCCGATGCAGGCGCTGGGCAAGGGTGACCTCTCCGCCGAAGTCCCGCATCGCGGCGAGAAAACCGAGATCGGCGCCATGGCCGACGTGCTCCAGATCTTCAAGGATGCGCTGATCGCCAAGAAAGCCGCCGACGAAGCCGCTGCTGCCGACGCCGAGGCCAAGATCGAACGCGGCCGCCGCGTCGACCAGATCACGCGCGAATTCGAAAGCATGATCGGGGAGATCGTCCAGACAGTGTCGTCGGCTTCGACCCAGCTGGAGGCCTCGGCCTCGACGCTGACATCGACAGCCGACCGCTCCCAGCGACTGGCGACCACCGTTGCCAGCGCTTCGGAGGAAGCCTCGACCAACGTGCAGTCGGTGGCCTCCGCCACCGAGGAGATGGCCTCGTCGGTCGGCGAGATCAGCCGTCAGGTGCAGGAATCGGCGCGGATGGCGGGCGATGCGGTCGGCCAGGCCCGTGCCACCACCGAGCGCGTCAGCGAGCTGTCCAAGGCCGCCGCGCGCATCGGCGACGTCGTCGAGCTGATCAACACCATCGCCGGCCAGACCAACCTTCTGGCGCTGAACGCCACCATCGAGGCGGCACGCGCCGGCGAGGCCGGCCGCGGCTTCGCCGTCGTCGCCTCCGAGGTGAAGGCGCTCGCCGAGCAGACCGCGAAGGCGACCGGGGAA
>DATLXF010000041.1:0-105000 GCA_035575945.1 Bradyrhizobium sp.
CCTTCACGGCTCGTTCCCGAAGATCATTCGAAAGAGGTCGGACCATCCGATGCTGGCCTCCGATCCAGCCAACATCTTGAATCACAAACCGTCGCCCGACGGAATCCCCTCCCGATTCAATTAATCAATGAACCGCTCTAGCCTACAGCGTTTCCTGCTTGTGGCCGCAATTCTTGCACGCGAACTTGACGCGGCTCTGGCCCTTCTCCGCCTGCACCCGGTTCGGGGCACCGCATTTGCCGCAGACCGCCTCGATGCGGGTCGTGCCCTGCTTGACGACGATGGTCTTCTTTTCCATGGACTCGCGGATCAGGCGCTCGGCCTCCTCACGCAGCGATTGTTTCGACAAAGCTCGTCTCCGCCTCTGGAAAGCGCGCGAGCCATATCGCACCTGCGGCCGAAGCACAATGATGGATGCGGATCCAAAGCGCGCCCAAGACATCACGGCCACGCGGCGAGAGCCGCGGGACGGTGCTCGCGGCCCTCTCGTTATCGCCCCATCGTTCGATGGCGCTTGTTAAAGCGGCCCTTTCGCTCAGGCAGCCTTGGACACCTCCATCAGCAAGCGCTCGGCCTTGGCGTCCTCGATGCGATTGACGAGCCGGCTGCTCTCGTGATTGTCGCGCACGGTCTTGGTCAGCGTGATGCAGGTCTGGACCAGCATGACGATGCCCATGGTGAGATAACCCTTCATCCAGACGTCGATCGGCAGGAAAAAGACGCCGATGGCGACGAGGAAAGCAGAGGCTGCGAAGGATGCGTAGGTGAAGGTCACCCAAGCACTGCTGTGGGGCTGGCCGTTCTGATTCATGATGGTCTCCTGTTGGTTTGAATGATGATGGGAGCTGGAGTCAGGCAGCCGGCGCGCGCTTGGACTTCAACCTGGCAAGCACATCGTCTGCCGTCGTCTTGAGCCGGGGGCCAAAGCCCTGCTCGGCCAATCTCTCGGCGGTTGCGAGGGGGCCCGTGGCTGCATCCAGCTCGACCAGCGCATCGTCGGCCGCCTGGGCTTCCATCTGCCGCTCGCGCAAGCGCTTCAGGGTGCCCTCCGCCTCCGGCAATGTGGACTCGTAGGGACGCGCCGCCTCGATGCCGCTGCGACGAAGCGAGCGCACCGCCTCCGAGGCACGGGCGAGGCGCCGGCCGCGATCGAGTTCGGTGATGCGGACCTGCGCGTTGGCCACGTGCCGCTTCAGCCGGGCGATCTCGGTTGCGAACAGCGCGCGCGCCGTCATCGCGGCATCGCGATCGGCTTCCAGGCCGGCGATGGCGTCGGCGGCCTCTTTGGCGAGATCCTCATGGCCGCCGTCCAGCGCGGCGACCGCGCGGCTCTCGAGGTCGGTGATGCGGGCGCAGGTCGCCTCGAGCTTGCGGCCCTCCTGCTGGTCCTGCGCGATCGCCAGCGCCAGCGTTCGCTTGCTGCGTTCGAGGGCGGCGCCGGCATCGCGCATCTGCTGATCGAGGATCAGCAGGGCCGTACGGTCCTCCAGTTCCTCGCCCGCTGCGGCCACGCTGCCGCGGAAAAGTGTCACGACGGTCTTGAACATTGTCTGCTCCCTGTTATGAGCGTTGCTCACAAATGCTTTGTAGCAGGAGCCTTGAACATCGTTCAAGAATTATTTGAGCATTGCTCAAGATTTTGGTTAAGAATGACTAAACCATTGTTGCGACGAGAGAAATTGCGGGCCGAGCTGATTGAAGCGGCCGAGCAGATGATCGCGGAGCGGGGGTTGGCGGGCTTGAAAACCCGCGACCTGGCCCGCGAAATCGGCTGCGCCAATGGCGCGGTCTACAATCTCGTGGCGGATGTCGACGAATTGATCCTGCGCGTGGGCTCGCGCACGTTGCGCCGGCTCGATGAGGCGCTCACTGTCGCGGTCGGGGCGGGCGGGCCGTCGCCAAGGGACTCGCTGGTCCGCATCGCGATCGCCTATTGTGATTTCGCAGCCGCAAACCTCCAGCTCTGGCGTGCGCTGTTTGAACACCGCATGGCGGCCGACAAGCTCGTGCCCGATTGGTCCGCCCACGACCAGATGCAGCTATTCCGCCACATCTACCAGCCGCTGGCCGCGCTGTTACCAGAGCGGAGCCCGGAGGAACTCGGCATCACTGCCCGCAGCCTGTTCTCGGCCGTGCATGGCATGGTGGCGCTGGGACTGGAGCAGAAGCTGGTTGCCGTACCTCTGCCGGCCCTGCGCAAGGAAATCGCCACTCTCGTGCGTGCGATGATCGACGGGCTGATCACGCAGGCAGCGGAGAGGCACGCGGGCTGACACAAGCCCGCCGAACGGGGCGCATGCAGGACATCACGTCCGGCGCGTTCCTCACGCCTGAATCTTCGAGAATTGCTAGGAACGAACATTCCGAGGGCTGGTTGTCGCGCGTAGATCCCCTCACAACGCGAGCCCTTTCATGTATCACCACGTCAAGAAGCTGATGTTCACCGTGCGCGTCGACGAGCCCGATCCGCGCTTCGGCAATATGCTCCTCGAGCAGTTCGGCGGCGCCAACGGCGAACTTGCCGCGGCGATGCAATACTCGATTCAAGGGCTGAACTGCGAGGACCCCGATCGCAAGGACTTGTTGATGGATATCGGCACCGAAGAGCTCAGCCATCTTGAGGTCGTCGGCTGCCTCGCCCGCATGCATCTAGCACCCTCGAAGAACGACCGCCAGGCAGCCGAAGCCGACCCGCTGATTGCGATCGCCGGCGGCGGCGGCGTCAATCTGTTCAACTCGCAGGGAAATCCCTGGACCGCCGACTATCTCAAGATCACCGGCGAGCTTGACGTCGATCTCCGCAGCAACATCGCCGCCGAGGCGCGCGCCAAGATCGTCTACGAGCGATTGATCAATTTTTGCGACGATGCCGGCAGCAAGGACGCGCTGCAGTTCCTGATGACGCGAGAGATCACGCATATGAAGGCGTTCGCGCGCGCGCTCGAAAGCCTGTCCAAGCCGGCCTTCAGCATCGGCAGGATCGCTCCGACGCCGGGCCTCGTGAACCAGTACTTCAACGATTCCACCGGCAGCGGCGAGCACGGCGAAATCGACACCCGCGGCCCCTGGAATGAAGGTGAAGACTGGGTCTTCACGGAATCGCCGGCCCTGCAATCCACCGATCCCAACGGTGCGACACCGATCGTCACCGAGAGCTCGTCGCCCGTCGACGAGTCCGGCCTGACCGATCTCCTGCTCCACGAGCTGCGCGACATTCTCCATGCCGAGAAGCAGCTGACGAAGGCCCTCCCCAAGATGGCGCAGGCCGCGCGCTTCGACCAGTTGCGCGAACTGTTCGAGCAACACCTGGTCGAGACCGAGAACCAGGTCGAGCGCATCAACGAATGCTTCGAGCTGCTCGGCGAGACCGCCCGCGCCAAGCCGTGCAAAGGCATGATGGGCCTGATCGAGGAAGGCCAGGAGGTCATGAAGGAAGCCGAAGAGAAAGAGGACGCGGCTGCCGACCTCGCGCTGATCTCTGCGGCCCAACGCGTCGAACATTACGAGATGTCCGGCTACACCACGGCGCGCAATCTGGCACAGCAGCTCCGGCACAGCGCGGTTGTCGCCCTGCTGTCCAAATCGCTGGCGGAGGAGGAAAATTCCGATCTCCTGCTCAACCAGATCGCGCGATCGTTGATGTCGGTCGCAAAGATGCCGGCCGCGCTGGAGCAGGCTGAATAGCGGTCGAAGCGATGCATGGATGAACCGAACCATACCGCCTCGCGCCATCGCGCGGGGCGGCTTGCACGCTCAACCTCATATGTGACTAATTCCGACTGGCGCTGATCGCGCGAGACACGGTCTGCGCCTGCGGGGCCGGAAAGCCCTCTTCCAGTCGTGCCGCGCTCTCGCGCAGCATCGCGGCGTCGAGCGCGCCCTGCCGCGATCCCTCAAGAGCACAGGCAAAGACCCGGTAGAACTGCGCGCCGTCATAGGCCACCAGCAGCAGATCGACGCCGGCATTGATCGCCTCGACCACGGCCTTGCAGACGTCGTTCTGGTAGATCGCGCCCATGACGAGGTCGTCGGTCATGACCACGCCCTGGTAACCCCACGTTTGGCGAATGATGCCATCGACGACGCGCTTCGAATGCGAGGCGGCGCGATCCGGGTCGACGGCGGTCAACGTGACATGGCCGACCATCAGCGCGCTGCGCGAATGCGACAGCACCTGCCGGAACGGGAGCCAGTCCGTTGCCTCCAGCTCCGTCACCGGCGTATCGAGATTGGCACTGAAGTGGTGGGTGTCGCTGCGCACGCGGCCGATGCCCGGGAAATGCTTCAGCGTGGCACCGACGCCGGATTCCTCCAATCCTCGCACATAGGAAGCCGCGATGGTGCTGACCACGGCGGGATCTGACGCGATCGCACGCTGCCCTATCAGCGTATGAAAATCGAGACGATTGCGCTGCGCCTGCGGCTTGAGGTCGAGCACCGGCGCGAGGTTGAGGTTGACGCCGAGCCCTGCGAGTTCGCGTCCGTGAATGCGGCCGAACTCTTCGGCCTTGGCCTGCTGGTCGTCCGGAGCAAGCCCTGCAAGCGTTGCCAGCGCCGGCAGCTTCGTCAGCGGCGGGGCGAGATGCCCGACGATGCCCCCTTCCTGGTCCGCGGCGACGAGCAGCGGCGGCAGGCCGGCTGCGCGCCTGATGTCCTGGAGCGCCGCGATCTCGGCGCGCAGGGCCTCGACTGTCCGTCCGCGGATATTGTGCCGGGTGACATAGACGCCGCCGATCAGGCCCAGCTCGGCGAGGCGCGCAACCTCGGGAAACGAGGAATAGCCGACCATGAAATGCGGCCCGAGCTGCCGTAACTCGGCGGCGCCGGCGCTGAGAACGCCTTGCTTGCGCAGCTCGAACGTCATGTGCGCTGCGATCATCAGGATCGGCGGCGAGCACCAGAGCATGATGAGCGCCTTGCCGGCAAAGGTGCGCCAGCGCCCTCCCCGCAGCAGGACCAGGACGATCGCCACGCTTGCGACGACAAGCGCAACGTTTCCGGCGCCGCGCAGCACGAGCAGATAGGGGTCGTTCTTGTTGAGGGCCGCGAATGCAACGATGGGTGCGGCCAGCCAAAGCAGGATGAGGCCGGTTCGGCGGAGAAACTGCATGATGCGTCACACGTGATGGGAGTGGCGAATGCATCGCACCTAACAAGGCGAGCCAAACTGCGCGAGAGCCAAATTCGCGCCTGCACGAATTCTGCAAAAGACTCCTGAAGCCGTGCAGACGATGGGCCCGCCTTCTGCACAAGCGCCGTTCAGACTTGGTCATATCACCCACCACGAAAGGTCTTCTCGAATATGACAAGCCTGGCTTCGACGATCGCAGCGGACATTCAGCCGGACAAGCATTCCGCAATTCCGGCCAAGCTGGGCTGTGCGCTGGCACTGGCCGCGCTCGCCGACTGGCTGTTCTATGGCGAACGGATCGGGCTGTCGCTGACGCTGTTTGCGATCGCGATCGCCGGCGCCTCGTTGGTCTTCAATCACGCAGCGCTGGACCTGCGCCGCGCCGTGATCGGTTCGGTCATTCTCGTTGCCGGCCTCGTGCCAGCCGTCGAGGAGCTGAACACGCTGTCTTTCCTGATCCTCATTGCCTCGCTGACGATTGCGCTGCTGTTCGTGACCAATGCGGGAACGACCGACCTCGCCGACCGGGCCCGGGCGCTGCGCAACTTCGTCCTGTTCGGCCCATTCCGATTGTTCCCCGAGGCGCTCCAGATTTTCAACGTCTCGGCCTTCACCCGCGGCGTCGCGCTCTGGCTTTTGCCGGCGGCGCTCGGCACCGTGTTCGTCGCATTGTTCGCGGCGGCCAATCCAGTGATCGAGCAGTGGATCTCCCTGCTCAATCCGAAGCTTGCCTTCGAATATGTCCGGGTGTGGCGTGTCCTGTTCTGGGTCTTGATGCTGGCGCTGGTCTGGCCGTTCATCCATGTGCGCTGGCGGCGCCGGAAGGTCGTCATGCCGGCCGTTGCCGATGAAGCCGTGCCGCCGCCGCCCTTCGTCTCGGCCGAATTCCTCGGCCCCGCCACCGTCCTGCGCTCGCTGATCCTGTTCAACCTGCTGTTTGCGGCACAGTCCGTTCTCGACGGCCTCTATCTCTGGGGACATGTCGCCTTGCCGGCCAACATGACCTACGCGGCCTACGCCCATCGCGGCGCCTATCCACTGATCGCAACCGCCCTGCTCGCCGCCGCCTTCGTGCTGGTCGCGCTGCGCCCGGGAGGACCAGCGGAGCAATCGAAGGTGATCCGGCCGCTGGTCTATCTCTGGGTCGGCCAGAACGTCCTGCTGGTCGCGTCCTCCATCCTCCGGCTCGATCTCTACGTCGACATCTACATGCTGACCTACTGGCGCGTCGCGGCCTTCATCTGGATGGGGCTGGTGGCGCTGGGGCTGATCCTGATCGTGGCCCGCATCGCGCTCAACCGCTCCAACCGTTGGCTCATCGGCGCCAACCTGATCGCGCTGACGGTCGTGCTGTACGGTGCTTCGCTAGTGAACTTCGATGCGTTCATTGCCGACTATAATCTGACCCACAGCAGGGAGATGTCGGGGAGGGGCGTGTCGATCGATGCCAACTACCTCGTTACACTCGGGCCGCAGGCGCTGCCGGCGCTCGACAAGCTCATTGCCCATCGTCCGGGCGATGACTGTCTTGCGCGGCGGCGCGATCGGCTTGTAGAAACCCAACGGCTGGACATGGAATGGCGAGCCTGGGGCGTCCGAAGCTGGCGGCTGCAGCGCAGGCTCGATGCGCTTGCCAGGCGCCCGCGTGACGTTCGGCCGGCAGGGTGAGCGGAGAGACCTTTGGCGCATCGCATTCTGATCGTCGACGACGAGAGCCACATCCGCGAGGTCGTCCGCGTCGCGCTGAAGAAGGCCGGCATGGACGTGATCGAGGCACGCGAGGGCAAGGAGGCGCTGAGCCGCTTTGCCGCCGACAGGCCCGACCTGATCGTGCTCGACATCGGCATGCCCGAGTTCGACGGTCTCGAGGTCTGCCGCGAGATTCGCAAAGGCTCCGAGGTGCCGATCCTGTTCCTGTCGGCGCGCGACGACGAGATCGACCGCATCCTCGGCCTCGAGATCGGCGGCGACGACTACGTGACAAAACCGTTCAGCCCGCGCGAGCTGGTGGCGCGGGTCAACGTCATCCTGCGCCGCCTCAGCCCGCGCAACGGCGAGGCCAAGGCCGGGCCCACCGCACTGGCGCAAGGCGGCCTGCTGATCGATCCCGAGCAGCATCTGGCCTCGTTCGCCGGCACGCCGCTGAAGCTGACCGCAATCGAGTTCGGCATCCTGCGCGCGTTCCTGACCCGGCCGACGTCCGTGTTCAACCGTGAGCAACTGATGCGGGCCGCCTACCAGCTCAACATCCAGGTCTCCGACCGCACCATCGACAGCCATATCCGCAACATCCGCGCCAAGCTGGCGGCGCTCAATTGCGAGAGCGTGATCGAGACCATCCATGGCGTCGGCTTCAAGCTCGGCCGCTGCGAGCAGGAGGCATGAGCGCGGCGCCGGAGAAATGGCGGCCCTCGCTTGGGCTCGTCATCTTCACGGTGCTGGCCACCGTCGCCATCCTGCCGCTGGTCGGCCTGTTCTTCTTCCGCCTCTACGACAACCAGCTGATCCGCCAGACCCAGGCCGAACTGATCGCGCAGAGCCGGGTGCTGGCGACGATCTATGCGCAGGAGGTGGCGGCGCGGCTCGACAGCGGCCTGACGCTCGGCGCCGAGGTGCCAGCGGGCGTGCTGCCGGATCCCGGCGACCCCGTCACGCCGATCCGTCCCGCGCTCGACCTCACCGCCAACGATCTGCTCCGCCGGCGGCCCGATGCCCTCCCCGCGCCGCAAGCAGCGCAGGCACCCTATGTCGAGATCGGCGCCAGGCTGACGCCGATCATCCGCGAGACCCAGAAGGTGACGCTGGCGGGTTTCCGCATCCTCGATTGGCAGGGCGTGGTGATCGCCGGGCGGCAGGAGGTCGGGCAGTCGCTCGCCCATGTCGAGGAGGTCGCGGACGCGCTTCGCGGGCAGTATCGCGCAACCTTGCGCAACCGTGTGCCTGACAAGCCGCCGCCGCCGATCTATTCCTTCAGCCGCGGCCTCGGCGTGCACGTGTTCTCCGCGATGCCCGTGATCGTCAACAACCGCGTCGCCGGGGTGATCTACACCACGCGGACGCCGAGCAACATCTTCGATCATCTCTATCAGGAGCGGGGCAAATTCGTCCTGGCCGGGCTCGCCGTGATCCTCGGCACCATCGCGATCGGCCTCGTGTTCTCACGCACCATCACACGGCCGATGCGCGAGCTGGTCGAGCGTGCTGCGAGAATCGGCCGCGGCGACCGCGAGGCATTCCAGCCGCTGAGGCACTACGGCACACGCGAGTTCGCCCAGCTCTCGCACAGCTTCCTCGGCATGGCCGAGCAGCTGGCGCGCCGCTCCGACTACATCGCGACCTTCTCGGCCCATCTCACCCACGAGCTGAAATCGCCGCTGACCTCGATCAAGGGCGCGGCCGAACTGTTGCAGGAGTCGGTTCAGGGCAAGGCCGGCAGCCTGACGCCGGCCGAACAGAACATGTTCATCGCCAACATCCTGTCGGACACGAAGCGGCTGGAGGCGATGGCACAGCGGCTGCGGGAGCTTGCCCGCGCCGAGAGCCTGCCGCAGAACGAGCGCACCGAGCTGGCGCCGGTGATCGCCGATCTCAGGACCAGGTTTCCGGCAAGCGCGATCGAAGCCAGCGGCAGTCTCGACCTTGCGATCGGCATGTCCGGCGAGAAGACGCTGATCGTGCTGTCACACATCACCGACAATGCGGTGCGCCACAAGGCGCGGACGATCCGGCTGGAGGCGGTGGACGAGCGCACGACCCTGCGGTTGACCGTGAGCAACGACGGCGAGGCGATCTCGGCGCCGAACCGCGACAGGATCTTTGACGCATTCTTCACCACCCGCCGCGACCAGGGCGGCACCGGGATGGGGCTCGCGATCGCGCGCGCGGTGATGGCGAGCCATGGCGGATCGATCAGGCTCAAGCCGACCGGTGACGGCGCGGCCTTCGAACTTCAGTTCCCGCTTGCCTAGATCGCGAACACCCAGGCGGCGACGATGGTGCCGATGGTGACGAGACCGGCGATGGTCCAGCCGGCCGCGTATTCCAGTTCCGGATGACCGGTCGCGCGCATGATCTCGACCGGGTCGGCGGTATGCTTCTCTGCCATGACAGCCTCGCACGTTTCTTTTCATTCCGCGTCGTAGATAGGTCGCAGCAGCCGCCAACAGGTTCCATCACGGAAAGGCGAGGAATGACGCAGCTCGGATTTTTCGCCGACCCGCAAGCAGGCCCCGACGGCCTTCGCTATGCGGACGATTTCATCGACCGCCGCCGAGCAGGAGCTGATCGGTCGCATCGCAGCATTGCCGCTCCAGCGCTTCCAGTTCGGCGCCTTCGAGGGCAATCGCCGGGTCGCCTGGTTCGGCTATCGCTACGACTACACCCTGCAGCGGTTGGCCGAGGCCGAACCGATCCCGGACTGGGCGGGCCCCGTCGTGCGCCAGGTCGAGGATTGGGCGGGGCTGCCGGAGGGCAGCGTCCGGCAGGTGCTGTGCACCGAATATGAGGTCGGCGTCGGCATCGGCTGGCACCGCGACAAGCCGCATTTCGACAAGGTGCTCGGCCTGTCGCTGGGCTCGCCCTGCAACTTCCGCTTCCGCCGCCGCAACGGCGAGACGTGGGAGCGCCACACGCTGAAGGCCCGGCCGCGCTCGCTTTACATGATGGACGGCGCGGCACGGTCGGAGTGGGAACACAGCATCCCGCCGGTCGAGGCGCGGCGCTATTCCATCACCTTCCGGACGATGAAGCGGGCCTGACCTGTCGCTCAAAACCAAACTGCGAAAACAACCCCATGCACAGTAGAGAGCCGTTTCCGGCTCGCGACCGGGCGGTGCAGGACAACGGCTTGACGATTCGAGACAAAATGGCCGCTCCCCGCAATTCGACCGAGCTTGCGTCCGGAGGCGACGACATGCGAGGAGGTTGCCTGTTGGGCGCCGGCCGCGTTCCGGCCAAGGCGCCGCGAATTCGCCTCAAGGCGGCTGACTAATGAGGCGAATTGAAAAGACAGGCCAGATCAGCGAGCGCATATGAGCCCGGCAGCGCCGACAGCACCATGAAGCATTATCTGACAGTTTTCCTGTTTCTGACCATGACCGCGGCCTCCGCCCACGCGCCGGTGCCGGGCCGGCTCTCGCCGCGCTCCGATCTCGTGCAGGTGGGCCTCACCGATTCCGACACCACAGCCGGCGGCACCGCGCGGCTGTGCGAGCAGGTCGCCTTCTCGCGCGGCCTGCGCTATGGCGAGAGCGAGGCCAATGTGCTCGACGTCGCGACCAGCGCGACCAGGGCGGATACGCCGCGGCCGGTGCTGCTGTTCGTGACCGGCGACACCTTCACCGGCGACCGCGCCGCGCCGGAGCTGTCGCGCCAGATCCAGGACCAGGCCATGTGCTTTGCCGCGCGGAACGGCATGATCGGCGTCCGCGTCAGTTACCGCCTGGCGCCCGCGGCGACCTGGCCGGCCGGCGCATCCGACGTGGCGGCGGCACTGTCCTGGGTCCACGGCAATATCGACCTGTTCAACGGCGATCGTCGCGAGATCGTCGCCGTCGGCTACGGCGCCGGCGCCTTCCATCTCGCGACGATGCTGTCGCATCCCGAGCTGCAGACCGCCGGCGCCGACGTTGCCGGGGTCGTGCTGGTGTCGGGGATCTACCGGGCCGGCAAGGACGCCAGCGACAGCGAAAAGGCTTATCTCGGCACCGACGCCAGCCAATACGACAAGCGCTCGGCTTTCCCCGGCATCCTCAATGTCGACGTACCGATCGTGCTGGCCTGGGCCGCGGATGATTCCGCCGGCGTCGTCACCCAGGGCGAAACCCTGAAGAAGACGCTCTGCGGCGCCGGCCATTGCCCGCGCAGCGCATTGCTTCGCGGCCGCGACGGCATCGCGAGCGCCTTCGGGCTGGACGGTTCGGGCGACAGCCTCGCCGAGCCGACATTGCTGCTGGTGCGGCAGCTGGAGGCGCGGGGACTGCCATAAAGAGGGCCGCCCGATCAAAGCCCTTTCACGCCGGCTTCAGCGAGGCCAGCGCGTTCTCCAGCAGCGAGCGGACGCGGGCGGCGTCGCCTGATTTCACCACGGCGGGATCGAGATAGAGCTCGAGGCCCGGCGCGCGCTCGGTGATGATGCCGCTTGTCTCGGCTGCTCCGTCGGACAGCGCATCGACCGAATAGGGAATCACCTCGCGGCTGATGCCCTTCATGGTGATCGCCGGCAGCGCGTGGGCGCGGACGATGTCGCTGACCAGGGCGAAGGTCTCGTAGCTCAAGACGATGCCGCCGGGCTCGGCGATCGATTGCAGGCGCGCGGCGAGGTTCGCCTCGGCGCCGATGATGGTGTAGTCCATGCGGTCGGTGCTGCCGAAATTGCCGACATTGCAATAGCCGGAATTGATGCCCATGCGCGAGCGGAACGGCTGCTCGATGCCGGACGCCCGCCATTTCGCATTGAGCTCGGAAAGCCGCTGCTGCATGCGCCAGGCCATCTGGAGACACGCCTGCGCATCGGCGCGGTCGCCCCTGGTCTCGGGGTCGCCGAAGAAGATCAGCATGGCGTCGCCGATGAACTTGTCGACGGTGCCGCCATATTCATGGGCGATCGCCGACATCTCCGTGAAATATTCGTTGAGCAGCTGCGTCAGCTGCTCGGGCTGGAGCCGCTCCGCGGTCGCCGTGAAGTTCTGGATGTCGGAGAAGAAGATGGTGAGCTTCTTGCGCTCGGTGTGGATGGTGACGTCCTTCTGGCCCGAGAAGATGCCCTTGTAGACCTGCGGCGGGATGTAGCGCGAGATCTTCATCGACAGCGACGCCAGGAAGTCGTTGGCGGATTCGAGCTCCTTGTTCATGCCCTTGATGCGAAGCGCCTGGCGGCGCTGCAGCGACAGGAACGCCAAGCCGCTCCCTGCGGCGATCAGGAAGTAGGCCAGCAGGAACTTGAACGAAAAGATGTTGGCGGCGATCGGCTGGGCGATGATCACCTCCTGGATGCCCCTGACGTCACCAACCTTCCAGTCCTTCTTCGGGCTTTCAGGGTGGGTGTTGTGGCAGCTGACGCAGGCCGGGCCCATCGTAACAGGAGCGACGAGGCGGACCTTGTCGTTGAATAGCGAGGTCACGGTCTCGACGATCTTCTGCTCGGGATCTTTCCGCAGCGCCTCCAGCGCGTCCTTCTCGAACTTGTCGAGCTGGTGCGGGGCGCGGTTCTGGAACGGGAAGTCCGAGACGAAGCGGTAGGTGATGTTCTCCTGCTGCGCACCGATCACCCGGCCGAGCTCCAGCGACAATGTCGCCGGGATCGGAATCGCGCCGGGGATGGATTCGTAATTGTGCACGACCTTGGTGCTGCCGTCGGGGTTGGCAAGCACGCGCCCGACCACGTTGGAGGCGTAATAGCTGCGCACGCTCGTGATCACGGAGTTGAGATCGATCGCCTGCCGGCGCAGCGCCGTCTTGCTCAGCTCGGTCAGGTCCAGCCACACCGCGAGCGGCAGGGCAAGCAGGAGGAAGACGATCACAACGCCTGTGAAGAGGCCGCTCTTGCGCTGTTCTTCGGAGATCGCTTGTTTCAAACTGTGGCTCCGTTGTGCGATTTTGTCGCAAATCCTCTGGAATCCGCGGCAAACACTGCGGCGGCACAGAGCCAAGATTTGTTGGCCGGCGCAACCCCATTTTATGGTGGGTCGGGCCTGGCGCCTTTTCGTTTGATCACGGATGCTTAAGATCGGCACCGACCTGCAACCTGCCGGGAGAAACCCATGACCGAGACCATCCGCATCAAGCGCTTCCAGGCGCGGCCCGTGGTCGTGCCGATGAACCTGCCGCTCCAGACCGCGACCGGGGCGGTCGCCAAGGCGCCGCTGGTGCTGATCGACTGCGAGACCGACCAGGGCGCGGTGGGCCATTCCTATCTGTTCTCGCTCACGCCGTCGGCCTTGAAGCCGCTGGCTGCGATGGTCACGGAAATGTCGGACCTCGTCGCCGGCGACGAGCTGCTGCCGTTCGAGATCGAACGCAAGCTGAGCCAGCGCTTCACGCTGCTGGGCCTCGCCGGCCTGCAGCGCCTGGCGCAATCCGGCATCGACATGGCCGCATGGGACGCGCTGGCGCGCGCACGCGGCCTGCCGCTCGCGCGGCTGCTCGGCGGCGCGCCGAAGCCGGTGCGCGCCTACAATTCGAAGGGTCTCGGCATCATGCCGGCAGGCGCCGCGGTGGAGGAAGCCCACAAGCTGCTGGCCGAGGGGTTTCGGGCGGCCAAGATCCGCGTCGGCCGGAGCGATGCGCGGGAGGATCTCGCCGTCGTGCGCGCGGTGCGCAAGGCGGTCGGCGATCAGGTCACGCTGATGTGCGACTACAACCAGGCGCTGACGGTGACGGAAGCCATCCGCCGCGGTGAGATGCTCGACGACGAGGGCCTCACCTGGATCGAGGAGCCGATCCGCCACGACGATCATGCCGGCTGCGCCCGCATTGCCGATGCGCTGCGCACGCCGGTCCAGATCGGCGAGAACTTCGACAGCGCCTTCTCGATGCAGTCGGCATTGTCCGCCGAAGCCTGTGATTACGTGATGCCTGATGTCCAGCGCATCGGCGGTGTCACCGGCTGGCTCCGCGCCGCCGCGCTGGCGCACGCCGCCGGCATCGAGATGTCCTCGCATCTGTTCTCGGAAGTCAGCGCGCATCTGCTCTGCGTGACGCCGACCGCGCATTGGCTGGAATATGTCGACTGGGCCGATGCGGTGCTGGCCACGCGGCTGCAGATCAAGGACGGCTTTGCGCTGCCGAGCGAGGAGCCCGGCAACGGGATCGAATGGGACGAGGCGGCGGTGAGGAAGTATCTGGCCGGTTAGGCCCTGGGGCGAAGGCTCTCGACGTGTTCGTCATTGCCCGCGATGGCAGTGTAAGGCGATTGCATTGCCGTCGCCGTCCGGACGGTGCATGGAGTTGACAATCGCACGGCGCTCACGCACAATTTTGGCAGGTCGATACCGCCTGCCGCTTGCACCCTTTAGGGCATGGTTAAGTGTATCAGATTGCCGCACGCTCCCTTTGCTCGAGCGAACGGGTCAGCAACGCAAGCCCTGACAATCTCCGTTCGCATTGCAAGGGAAAACTGCACATGCGCGATTTTCGCGACGCCAAAGCCATGGCGCAAACACTCCGCGATGCCCTCGCCGCCCGATCCGTCTCGCTCAAGGCCAGTGAGAGCCTGGAGCTCATCGCGAAAATCCTGGGTTTGGCCGACTGGAACGTGCTGGCAGCCAAGATCCGAGCCGCGGGCCGCGGCCGAGACAGAGGCGCGTCCGGCATCGAAAGCGGAGACCAGGTGATCCAGCTTTCACCCGAGGTGCTGGACCGTTACGCCGGCACGTATCAATTCCACAACGCCGTGTTCACCGTCAGCCGCGACGACGATCAGCTTTCGGCACGACTGAGCGGACAGGCGGCGACCCGATGTCATGCCGTCGGCGAAACGGAGTTCGTGGCGAGGGACATCGGGGCGAGGCTTCGCTTCATCCTCGGCACGGACGGCGTACCCACGAGCGTGGTGCTGAACCAGCATGGCAACGATCACACCATGCAACGGATCGATCCCGGCGCGGCGCGGGAGCTGCAGCGTGCGATCGAAGATCGCATGACGAGCCGCTCTGCCACTCCGGGCACCGAGGCCGCGCTTCGCCGTCTGATCGAGAGCGTCGCTGCCGGCCAACCCGACTATGCACAGATGAGTGCGGATCTAGCCGACGCCACCCGCAAGCAGTTGCCGCTCCTGCAACCTGGTCTGGCCGAGCTCGGCCCGATCAAATCGATCGAGTTCCTCGGCGTGGGACCGCAAGGCCAGGACCTCTATTCCGTCTGGCACCGAGAGGGCGCGTCGCACTGGCAGATCGTGCTGGGCAACGACGGCACGATCATCTCCGCGTTCGTGACCCCGGGGCCATGACCCTTGGCCGAGGCGACAGAGTAGGACGGGCGCACTCCGCGCATGACGCCCTGGTTCGGGCCAAGGCCTGGCCGCCTGCGCCCGGCGCGTGTTCACTTCTTCTGCAACACCACCGGCAACACAGAACCGTCGTGCAAGATCGCAAAGACCTCCCGGGACGACAGATGGGCAACGGCCTCCTCGAAAGTATCGCTCGCATCGACCTTGGCTCGGCCGACCGCCAGGTTCGCGTCGACCGTGTCGGGCCGGACGGCGCGTGGAAGCGGCAGCTGCGCGAGGTGGAAGGCCAAGAGCCCGGCGTCTTCGCGCAGCTCCAGCAGCGCGGGTCTGATCCCAACATGCGCCGATTCACCCAACTGGTTCGCGCGACGCAGCTCCGAAGGCGGCGCTAGCTCTTCGGGCGTGAGGAACAATTTGCCGGACGCGGACCTGGCGGTCAGCGCGCCGATGGGGACCGCGAACAGCAGCCCAACGACGACGGGCGACATCCAGAGCAGGAGGGGCAGCGAGACGGCGTACGCGCTCGCGGCCATCGCAACACCGCACAAGGTTGGGATGCCGTATTTTCGATAGAGCTCGCGGCGCTCCACCGTGCCGTCGTCCCGCCTCTGCGTCTGCCAGCCAGCATCGCGGCCGGCCAGGATCTCGACCACCGCGATCGACTGGAAGATCATCATCACCGGCGCCATCAATGCGGATACGACGATCTCCGCGAAAACCCCGGCCGAGGCGACCCACGCGCCGCCGAATTGGCGTCGCACGGGGTGCCGCATCCAGAGCAGGACCAGGCTGAGCAGCTTGGGCAGCAGCAGCAGCGCCATGGTGGCGACGAACACCCAGATGGCGAGCACGGAATCCTGGGCCGGCCACGTCGGAAACAGGGAGAAACCCTTGGGAAAATATTCGGGACGCGCGAAACGGGCCTGCAGCGAGATCAGAATTCCCAGCAGCAGGAACAGCAGCCACAGCGGCGCCGTCAGGTACGCTCCGATTCCCACCATGAAATGCAGGCGCGACAACCAATGCAGGCCCCGCGCGGGCACTACGGCGAGATGCTGAAGATTGCCCTGACACCAGCGTCGGTCGCGCGCAGCGAAGTCGAGCAGCGAGGGCGGCACCTCCTCGTAACTTCCGCCGAGCATCGGCAGCATGTAGATGCCCCAACCGGCTCGCCGCATCAGCGCGGCTTCGACGAAATCGTGGCTGAGGATGTGTCCGCCGAAGGGCTTGCGCCCGCGCAGGTGCGGCAGCGCCGCCGCTTCGGCAAAAGCCCTCACGCGGATGATCGCATTGTGGCCCCAGTAGTTGCCTTCGGAGCCGTGCCACCAGGCAACGCCGGCGGCGATCATCGGTCCGTACAGGCGGCCCGCGAATTGCTGGACACGGCTGAACAGACTCCGCGCGTTGACGATCATGGGGAGCGTCTGGACGAGCCCGGCGCTCGGATTGGTCTCGATGGCATGGACCAATCGGACGACGGTCTGACCGCTCATGAGACTGTCCGCGTCGAGCACGATCATGAAGTCGTAGACGCCGCCGAACCGCGTGATCCACTCGGAGATGTTGCCGGCCTTCCGCTCCCTGTTCTCGGCGCGGTGGCGATAGTACAGCCGTGTCCCGACGACCTGTCGCAACGCGAGCAGCGCTTTTTCTTCGGCGACCCAGATGTCGGGATCGGTGCTGTCGCTCAGAACGAACCAGTCGAACAGCTCACCGTGCGGTGTCGTTTCCAGGGCTTCGATCATCGCGCGGAGCCGCGCCGTCAATCGATGCGGGTCTTCGTTGTAGGTGGGAAGCAGCATGGCGGTGCGGCTCGCGATGGCCGGCAGTTCCGCGACGGGCGCCAAGGCACCCTCGTCCGGACGATGGGCCAGCAACACAAAGAACCCGGCCAAGGCGGAGGCGAACGAAAACGCGACCCAGGCGAGCAGGACCAGAAAGAGCGCCAGCACCATGCCTTCGAGGACGGTGACGCCACCGACCTGCAGCACGCGATGCATCTCATAACCGCCCGCCCCCGTGAGCGCCGCCGTCGACAGCAGGATGAGGCCGCGCCGCCAAACCATCGTGTGGGCGACCGGCGCAGGAATACGGTCCGAAACCCGGTTCTTTCCGAGGTCGCCAGGCGCCATCGAGAGGGGGGACTCGTGCGGCAGCAGGCGTTGGCTCGCGATTTCGCCGACAGCCGGTCGCGGTGCCGTGCTCAGGGGGCCCATCGGTAGACCCAGACTTCCGACAAGGGCTTGTCGCCTTCGGCCAGAAACGCCCGCAACTCGATCGGCTCACCCTTCACCTGGCACTGGAAGCTGAGCCGCCAACCGCCGGTGTAGGGATTGGGCTGCGTGACGATGTTTTTGATCTCGGACTTCTCCGCCGCCACCACGCCTTTGACGCCGGCCGGATCAATGCCCTTCAGGTTGTCGCCGAGCAGATCGAGCACGAAGAGGCGCGCATCCTCGCCCTTTGCCCCTATCGCGCTTCGCGTGAACCTGGCGAGCGAATGCGGCTTCGGGCTATCGGGCCCCCAATGCAGCCGATAGGTGTAGTTGTGTTCGCCCTTGGCCTGCAGCGGGGTCTTCGGCCGCCAGAATGCCGCGATATTGTCGTGGACTTCCTCCTTGGTCGGGATCTCGAACAGCATGACCCCGCCCTCGCCCCAATCGCCGATCGGCTCCATCCAGAGGCTTGGGCGTTTTTCGAAGCTGGATTCGATGTCCTGGTAGGCGGAGAAGTCTCTCTCCCGCTGCATCAAGCCGAACCCGCGCGGATTGAGATCCTGAAAGGTGCTGATCTGAAGGTCGCGGGGATTGCTGAGCGGCCGCCACAGGCTCTCGCCCTGCCCGTTGAAGATCGCAAGACCGTCGGAATCGTGGACCGAGGGACGGAAATCGTCGACGCCGTCGCGGTCGTTCGGACCGTAGAAGAACATGCTGGTCATGGGCGCGAGTCCGGCCCGCTGCAATTCGACACGCGGATACACCGACATTTCGACGTCGAAGACCGTCGTGTCGCCTGGCCGCACCGTGAATCGATAGCTCGCTGCGCAGCTCTTGCTGTCGAGCAGAGCATGGATCACCAACGAGGTCGCACCCGGCGCCGGCCGCTCGAGCCAGAACGCCTTGAAGAGCGGAAATTCCTCGCCCTTGGCTTCGCCCGTATCGATCGAAAGAGCCCGGGCGGAAAGCCCGTACGTCTGTCCCTTTGCCACGGCGCGGAAGTAGCTCGCGCCCAGGAAGACGCAGACTTCGTCGTAATAGTCTGCGCGGTTCATCGGCGCGTGAATGCGGAAGCCGGCGAACCCGAGATCAACGTCCTCGAACGCCGGCACCTTCTCGCCGAACGAAAAGTCCGCCTTGCGATATCTGAGCTCGGTTGCCTTTCCGTCCGCGACTTCGAAAATGTTCACTCTGTTCTTGTAGAGGAAGCCGCGATGGAAAAACTGCGCTTCGAAGGGGAGCTTCTTGCCGCGCCAGAGCGCGCGCTCGGGCAAATAGCGGATCGAACGATACTGATCGTAGTCGAGATCCTGCAATCCACCCGGCAGCCTCTCGTCCGGCGCCTCGTACGGCTTGCCGGCCAGCATGCGGGCAAGATCCCTCACCGTGGACGACCCGAATGCGTCTTCCGCCGCGCGAGCGGCCGCGAAGCCGCTTCGCGAGGCGAATAGCAGCGCCGGCAGCGCTGCCGACCCTTGAACAAGCTGGCGTCGGTTCACGCGTTCTCCTCGCTCCTGCTGCCGCGGCCAAGCAACGACCGCCGCGCCTGCGAGTTCCACGGATGCGAGATGGAGAAGTGTGGCTACGGCCGCAGGCGATCGAGAACGGCCCGCGGCCTTGTGCGTCACCTTCGGAGGTGCGCCGGAATTGGGCATCAACCCCATCTGGATGGGGCTGGCCCGCGCGGACATGAAAATCTCGTGAAATCCACTCCTTCAAGCCTCAGGCGCGGGGCGCCAAATCGCTGAAGGAGATGGTGGGCACGACAGGGATCGAACCTGTGACCCCTACCATGTCAAGGTAGTGCTCTCCCGCTGAGCTACGTGCCCTAGAAGTCCGCTTGTGTCGGGTGGGGTCCCTATAACGGCTCAGGGGAGCCGGCGCAAGGACGGAAGGGGGCCGGTTCAGGCCGCCAGCATCTTGTTCACTTCGCTGACCAATTCGCGCAGATGCACCGGCTTGGACAGCACCTTGGCGTTCTTGGGGGCGTCCGAATCCGAGTTCAGCGCCACGGCGGCAAAACCGGTGATGAACATGATCTTGATGTCGGGGTCGAGTTCCGAAGCCCGGCGGGCGAGCTCGATGCCGTCCATCTCGGGCATCACGATATCGGTCAGCAGCATCTCGAACGGCTCTTCCCGCAGCCGCTGATAGGCCGCCATACCGTTGTCGTGGGACGAGACCTGAAAACCGGCGTTTTCCAGCGCCTTGACCAGGAAGCGGCGCATGTCGTTGTCGTCTTCGGCGAGCAGGATCTTTGGCATGGCAGGAATCGTCGCATCCCCAGAGGATATCAGCAGAGGTCACTAAGCCTGACAGACGGTAAATTTGGGGTGAAAATCTTTACCTTGGCCCGGCGGCGCGACCGCACTCTTGTGGACCCGAAAGCGGCGCGAATCAATCGAGCTGCGCGGGCACGTCCCCGCCTCGCTGCCCGCAAGGTTAAGACCTGTTCCAATTGCCCCTGCATCTTTTCACTTGGCAGAACCGTTGCGATTCCGGACAATGACGACACATAAGAGCCGCTCGATCGGCCGAATCGATGCGATCCGGCCCCTGCCGGATTCCGGCGCGAAGGGACGAAGCCTGAGAAGATGACCCGGTTTGACGGCGAGATGTCGCCCGCCTTCGAGATCTTCGAGCCTGCCGAATGGCGCGCGCCAATCATCTTCAACTCGCCCCATTCCGGCTCGAACTATCCGGACGAATTTCTGGCGGCGTCACGGATCGACCTGGCCACGCTGCGGCGCTCGGAAGACTCGTTCATGGACGAGCTGATCGGCCATTTGAGCGAGCGCGGCTTTCCGACCGTGCGGGTCAACTTTCCGCGCTCCTATGTCGACGTCAACCGCGAACCCTATGAGCTCGACCCCCGCATGTTCAGCGGACGGCTGCCGAGCTTCGCGAACACCCGTTCGATGCGGGTTGCCGGCGGCCTCGGCACCATTCCGCGCGTGGTCGGCGACGGCCAGGAAATCTATCGCGACCGCATCCTGGTCGACGACGCGCTCAGCCGGATCGAGACGCTCTACAAGCCCTATCATCGCGCGCTGCGGCGGCTGATCAACAAGGTGCATCAGATGTTCGGCACCGTGGTGCTGGTCGATTGCCACTCGATGCCGTCTGTCGGCGTCAGCAGGGACGAGCCGCGCCGACCCGACGTCGTGATCGGCGACCGCTACGGCACCAGCTGCACGCCACTGCTGCCCGATCGCGTCGAGGAGACCATGAGCGGGCTCGGCTATTCGATCGGCCGCAACAAGCCTTACGCCGGCGGCTTCATCACCGAGCATTACGGCAATCCGGCAAGCGGCCTGCACGCGGTGCAGCTCGAGCTCAATCGCGCAATCTACATGGACGAGCGGCGCCGCGAGCGGAGTGCGCGCTTCGCGCAGGTGGCCTCCGACTTCGGCGTTCTCGCCGACGTGCTGGCGACGACGATCCCGTTTGCCGATCTCGGCCCGTTCCAGGCTGCGGCGGAGTAGCGCCTCTCGCTGACCTCGATGGCTTGGTGATGGCTTGGGTGCGCGCGCGTTTTCGCTTCGCAACCTTGCGCGCCTGAAACGAAAGTAGGCGGGCAAGAAAAAAGGGCCGCTCGCGAATGACGCAAGCGGCCCAAGTCTAGGGAGGAAACGCCCAAGGAGGGCAGCGGTAACGCCAAGCGCTACCGCACCGCAACAATATGCGACCGCGACGCACAAAGCGCAAGTGCTTTTGCGCTATTTCCCATGCAAAATGCACATGGCTCAAATGCTTTCATGGAAACCCAGATTCAGTTGGTTTATCGAGGGAATTCAATGGGTTGATAATCATTCGCATACGAACGAGGCAAGTTCGGAACTAAGCTTTCAACTCCGTGATCGATATTTGTCCGGTCGATGACCGGGACGGGAGGGTTTTCTCCGGATGCAAAATACCAGGGTGCAAGCCAAGACAGCGCTGCACGCAGGCCGCGAATTGAGCTAGGCAAAGGATGCGGTTATCCAACTTTCGCTTCCTAGGATTCGCCTGTGACGGTGATCGACTTCTCCGCCTTCATCGGACGGCTCGCCACCGCTTCCGGCGAAACCATCCTGCCGTTCTTCCGCACCTCGCTGTCGATCGACAACAAGAGCAAGACCAGGGATTTCGACCCGGTGACGGAGGCCGACCGTGCCGCGGAGGCGGTGATGCGGCGGCTGATCAAGGCCAACTTCCCCCAGCACGGCATCGTCGGAGAGGAATTCGGCAACGAGAACGAGGACGCAGACTATGTCTGGGTGCTCGATCCCATCGACGGCACCAAGTCCTTCATCGGCGGCTTTCCGATCTGGGGCACGCTGATTGCGCTGCTGCACAAGGGCACCCCGGTGTTCGGCATGATGCACCAGCCCTTCATCGGCGAGCGCTTTTCCGGCGACAACGGTTCAGCCAGCTACCGAGGGCCTTCGGGCGAGCGCCGGCTCCAGGTCCGCCGTTGCGCCTCGCTGTCGGAAGCCACGACCTACACCACGAGTCCCCTGCTGATGAACGAGGGCGACCGCGCCATCTTCGGCCGCATCGAACAAGGCGCGCGGCTGTCGCGCTATGGCGGCGACTGCTACTCCTATTGCATGCTCGCTGCGGGTCACGTCGATCTCGTGGTCGAGACCGAACTCAAGCCCTACGACATTGCCGCGCTGATCCCGATCGTCACCGGCGCCGGCGGCGTCGTCACCACCTGGGAGGGCAAGCCGGCCCAGGGCGGCGGCCGCATCATCGCCGCCGGCGACGCGCGGGTTCACGCCGAAGCGCTGAAGCTCTTGAACCCGTAGCCCAGGGTTGGGGCCCTCACACCGCCTCTGCCCTGAGATGCTCCACCAGCGTCCTGGCCGGCTTCGGCAGCGTCTTGAAGCTCCGCGCGCAGATCACGAGGCGACGATTGGCGAAGGCATCGCGCAGGCGGACCCTGGTGAGCGGCATGGTCCTGGCGCAGCGGCGGGCGGCCGCCTCGGGCACGAGGGCGACCCCGACACCGGCTGCGACCATCTGGCAGATCGCGTCGAAATCGCGCAGCCGCGCGCGGACGTGCAGGCGCATGCCGAGCCGGGCGGCGTGCTTTGCGATGTGCATCTGCAGCGCGATGGCGCCGGTCAGGCCGACGAAGTCGCAAGCGGCGGCCTCCTGAAAGTCGATCTGGCGGCGGCCGGCGAACGGGCCCCGGCGCGAGGTCACCAGCGTCAGGCGATCCTCGCTGAACGCGAAGCGCTCGATGTGATCGGGCAGCGCGTGCTCGGCGGCGAAGCCGAGATCGGCGGCGCCCGCGGTGATCGCCGCCGCGATATCGGAGCTCTCGCGCTCCTCGATGTCGACGGCGATGTCGCGATGCGCGCGCAGGAAGCCGGCCAGCGCCTTCGGCAGGTGCTCCGACAGGCCCGAAGTATTGGCCAGAAGGTGCACGCTGGCGCGGACGCCGCTGGCAAAGCCGGCGAGATCGCCGCGCATCGCGTCGATCTGGTGGATCACGAGCCTGGCATGATCGAGCAGGCTCTCGCCGGCGGCGGTCAATTCCACCCCGCGACGCCCGCGCTTGAGCAGCGCGACGCCGAACGCGTCCTCCAGGCCCTTGATCCGCGCGCTGGCCGAGGCCAGCGCCAGGTGCGACCGCTCCGCGCCGCGGGTGATGCTGCGCTGGTCGGCGACCGCGATGAAGAGCTGGAGATCGACCAGGTCGAAGCGCATGGTTGACTCCCTCACAGCTGGCGAATGATCATGCTCCAGCCTTCGTTCACGGCGAAGGCTCTCTCCGTAAGCTCCAGATTGTGCCGGCGCGCGGCTTCGGTCAATGTGCCGACATGTTCGACCCGCTGCTCATCTTGATTGCTGCCGTCTTCCTGCTGGCCGGATTCGTCAAGGGCGTGGTCGGGCTCGGCCTGCCGACGGTGTCGATGGGCCTTTTGGCGGTGAGCATGTCCCCCAGCCGCGCGATCGCCATCGTGATCGTGCCGGCCATCGTCACCAATATCTGGCAGACCTTCGTCGGCCCTTACTTGCGCGACATCCTGCGGCGGCTGTGGCCGCTGATGATCGGCACCGTGGTCGGCTGCTGGCTCAATGCCGGCGCATTGACCGGCCCTCATGCGCGCTACGGCACGATCGTGCTCGGCGCCCTGCTCGTCATCTACGCCGTGATCGGCCTCAACAAATTCCAGTTCCATGTCGCGCCCCGGAACGAAAAATGGATTGGCGGCGTGGTCGGCGTCGTCACCGGCGTCATCTCGGCCTCGACCGGCGTGCAGGTGATCCCCTCGATGCCGTTCATGCAGGCGATCGGCATGGAAAAGGACGAGCTGGTGCAGGCGCTCGGCGTGTTCTTCACCACCGCAACACTGGCGCTCGCCTTCAACCTCACCACGGCCGGATTGCTGACGCCGGCCAATGCCGTGCCGGGCGCCGTCGGGCTCGCCATGGCCTTTGCCGGCATGTTCATCGGCCAGTCGGTGCGGGCGCGGATGCCGGCCGAAGCCTTCCGACGCTGGTTCCTGGTCGCGATGATCCTGCTCGGCCTCTATCTCGCCGGCAGCGCGCTGGCGAAAGAGTTTGCCTGAAGGTCGCTACCGTGTCTCCAGCATGGCGACGCGGATGCCGAGATAGACGAAGAGGCCGCCGAGCGCGCGGCTGATCCAGGCGATGGCGCCCTCGGACCGCCGCAGCCGGTGGGCGGCCCTGGCGGCGAACGCGGCGAGCACCAGGCACCACAGCGTCCCCGTGAAGATGAAGATCAGCCCGAGCGTCAGGAAGGCGAGCGGCTTGTGCGGGGCATCGGCTGCGACGAATTGCGGCAGGAAGGCGAGGAAGAACAGCGCGACCTTGGGATTGAGCGCGTTGGTGAAGACGCCCTGGAGGAAGACCCGGCGCAGCGAGCTCCGCACCGGTTCGTCGATGCCTGAGGCCAGTGCCGGGCGCGACCACAGCATCTGAAGCCCGGTGACGACGAGATAGGCTGCGCCGACCAGCTTCAGGATCGAGAAGGCGGTCGAGGAGGCCATCAGCAGGGCCGAAAGCCCGATCGCCGCGCCCGCGACATGGACAAGGCAGCCGCAGCCGATGCCGAGGGCGGCCGCGGCGCCACCCCGCCAGCCCATTTGCATGCTGCGGCCGAGCACGTAGACCGAATCCGGCCCCGGCGTAACGTTGAGCAGCACGCCCGACAGAATGAAAAGCCAGATTTCGTGGATCCCCAGCATGAAGGTGCCCTCGCTACCCCGTCCCGGTTCCACCTAGTCGGTTGGCCCATCCCCGTCTACGGGCGGAATTGCGCGGGATTTACCTCGAATTTGCATCGCGGATCATGCTTCCGCTCGGCGGCATCTGCTCTATAAAGGCAGGGTTTTGAAATGCGGGATTTGAGGCGACTGCCACGCCGTGGCGTCCCCTCTCCCTTGGAGTTTCGCGGATATGGAAAGACGTCTGGCCGCCATCGTCTGCGCCGATGTCGCCGGCTACTCGCGCATGATGGGCAGCGACGAGGCCGGCACCCATGCCGCCTTCAAGGCCCATCGCGCCGCGATCCATCCCATCATCCTCAACCACGGCGGCCGCGTCGTAAAGAATACCGGCGACGGCTTCCTGCTCGAATTCCCTTCCATCGTCGGCGCCACCGAGGCCGCGATCGCGATGCAGACGGTGATGGCCGAGCGCAACCGCCATCTGCCGGCCGACCGCGCCATGCAGTTCCGGCTCGGCATCCACATGGGCGACGTCATCGCCGACGAGGACGAGGTGTTCGGCGACGACGTCAACATCGCCGTCCGCCTGGAATCCGTGGCGAGCCCGGGCGGCTTCGCCATCTCGGCCAAGGCCCATCGCGAGGCGAGCAAGCATCTCACCGTTCCGCTGACCGATGCCGGCAACCATCGCTTCAAGAACATCAAGGATGCGATCGGGGTCTTTACCTGGACGCCCGAGGGCGCGCCGGCGCTTGCCCCCGAGCTCCGAGAGGCCTCGGCGCTGTCGCAGCAGTACCGCACGGCCATCGTCGGCGTACTGCCCTTCGCCAATCTCAGTGACGCCCAGGACGAATATTTCTCCGACGGCCTGACTGAGGACCTGATCCATGCGCTGTCGCTGCAATCCTTCTATCGGGTGCTGAGCCGCAACTCGACCTTCGCCTTCAAGGGCAAGAACGTGGGCACCCGGCTGATCGCGCGCGAGATCGACGCCACCTATCTGATCCAGGGTTCGGTGCGGCGCGCCGGCGCCAAGATCCGCGTCACCGCCGAACTGATCGCACCGGAAACCGGCGAGCAGCTCTGGACCGGCCGCTACGACCGCGATATCGGCGACCTGTTCGCGATGCAGGACGAGATCACGACGAACCTGTCTGCCGCCATCGCCACCGAGATCGTGCGGGCCGAGGCCTCGGCGCCGGCGCGGCTCTCCACTGACGTCAGCGCCTGGGACCGCTTCCTCAAGGGGCTGTCGCACTACTACCGGCAGACCAAGGAGGATCTTGCCGCCGCCGTCGAGCTGTTCCGCGAGGCCATCCGGCTCGATCCCAAACTGTCGATCGCGCACGCCTATCTTGCCACGATCCAGATCCAGAGCATCCAGTTCGGCTGGGTCAAGGGCACGCGCGAGATGTGGGCCGAGGCGATGAACCTCGCCGAAACCAGCGTGCGGCTCGACCCGCGCTCCTCCTTCGCGTTCTCGATCCTGTCCTGGGCCCATTCGCTGGAGGGACATCACGATGCCGCGATGGACGCCGCCAGGCGCGCGGTCGCGCTCAACCCCTATGACAACGGCGCGCGGGGCGTGCTCGGGATCTGCCATTTCATGATCGGCGAGCATCGCGAGGCGATTGAGCTGTTCTCGATGGCCTCGCAGCGCGACAACAGCGATCCACGCTACCAATGGGCCGCGCTGAACGCCTTCAGTCATTACCTGTTGCGCCAATATGACGCGACCCTGTCCTGGGCCCGCGAGCAGCTCTACATCAACCCGAACCACATGCAGGCGCTCGCGATCCGTGCCGCCGCATTGGCGCAGCTGGGGCGTCGCGACGAGGCGAGCGAAGCCGCCCACGTGCTGATGAGCAACTACCCGACCCTCAGCGTCGACCGTCACCTGCGCAACTTCCACTGGAAGCGGGCGGAGGACATTGCCCATTACCGCGAGGGATTGCTGATGGCCGGCGTGCCGATCGGCAGGCTGGCCCTGGTGCAGGGCGAGGCCAAACGCGCGGCCGAGTCCTGAAACGCACTCCGCGAGCCCCATTGGTTCTATCGCGACATCACACCTGCTGTTGTTGAAGCGATAGTGAAATCCACCACACTTCGTCACACGCCGAAGTAGTATAGTTGGTGCAGTCGGTTTGTCAGAGCTTTCCGCGCGTGTTGTTGCGCATGAAACCGCTTCGCACTTTTCCGGATCATGCTTTAACGCCGCGCGCCTGCTTTTTCATGATTCGCTGATTTCAGGATTTGGGCCATGCATGACACCGTTTCGAAGCCGCCCCTGGATCCCTCGATCCCGGTCTCGCCGAACAATCCATGCCCGTTCCTGCGCGGCCTCGTCGGCGAAGGTTTCGTCGCGGGCGGGACGGTCCCGCTCAACACGCTGTCGCAGACCATCGCGAACGCGACCGGCGAAACCGGGCTGAAGAAAGTTTCGGCCCGCATCCAGGTCCGCGGCGTTGCCATGATCGCCAACGGCATCACGCACGTCCTGAAGAGCATCTGGTCGGGGGCGCAGCTCGACGCGCTGCGCGGCGGGCCGCTGGACAAGCGCGGCGCCGGCTCGCGTATCCTCGGCGTCGACGGCAAGGTCGACGAGGACGAGATCGCACGGCTCGCGAGCTTCGGCCGGACCTACATCGATCCGAACACCGGCAGCAGCGAGCCCGGCCTCGACGCCGCGGAAATCAAGACCTTCATGCGCGACAACCTCAAACGGGCCGGCAGCGCCGCGCGCTGGTACTACCCGCTGCTGATGAAGTTCGAATGGCCAATCCTTTTGAAGATCATCGGCAAGGGCAAGCAGGGCGACGAGCGCTATCTCAGCGTGGCCGACGTGCGCACGCTGTTCGAGCAGCGCCAGTTCCCCGAGCGCATCAACCAGCGGATTCTCTCGCAGCCGCTGCTGTCGTCGTGTCAGCTCCGCTTTCGCTGGGCGGCCGCGCTCTCGGCGTTGGTCATCGGCCTCGGTCTCGCCCTCCTGGTGGCCGTCGCCGAATTCCCCAACCAGGTTCGGGCCATGCTGCCGCAGAAGGGCGTGCTGGTGAATCTGCTGCCGCCGCCCCTTCCGGTTGTCCCCGAGACCAAGGCAGCCTACTGGCTCGAGCAGAACTGGTCGCTGAAGGACCGGCACTGGTTCCACCACGCCAGCCAGGGCACCGCGACCTTCCCCGTGCCCTATGAGTGGTTCGTGGCGCTGGAGCAGCCGCGGCTTCATCTGTTCTCGAAGCCCGGCCTGATCAAGGACAGCGCCTATCTCGAGCGTTTCGGCTTCATCCCGAGCCCGCAGACGATCCAGGCCGATACGGCGACGCTGCGCCGCTTCGGCTATGCCAATGTTTACGAGACGACGCCGGTGCCGGACTGGTCGACGCGGTGGACGCCGGCAGAGAACGTCGACGGCCTGCCGGTCGGCTTTGCGCGCATGAGCGGCGTGGTCGATCCCGCGACGGGCCGCCGCGAAGACGACATGATCGGGCTGACCTGCGCGGCCTGCCATACCGGACAGATCCACTACCAGGGCGTCGATGTCCGCTTCGATGGCGGCGCCGCGATGACCGACCTGAAGAAGCTCGAGCTCGCGACCGGCCTGTCGATCGCCTACACGCTCTACGTCCCGTTCCGCTTCCAGCGCTTTGCCGATCGCGTGCTCGGCCCCGAGGCCAGCGCGACGGACCGCGCCGCGCTCAAGCAGAAGCTCGGCGCAATCGGCAGCTTCCTGATCGACTGGGCGAAGACTTACGACAAGACGATCGAGGGCAAGAAGACCTGGGACGGCAAGCAGCAGCAGGACACCGAGGAAGGGTTCGGCCGCCTCGACGCCCTCAACCGGATCGGCAACCAGGTGTTCTCGCAGGATCTCGCGATGAGCGGCGTCAAGGGATTCGAGAAGAACCTGCATGCCCAGGACGCGCCGGTGAGCTACCCCGCGATCTGGACCGTGCCGTGGTTCAAGTTCGCCCAATACGACGCCTCGATCGAGCAGCCGCTGATTCGCAACGCCGGCGAAGCCCTCGGGGTCACGGCGCTGCTCAATTTGTCCGACGCCTATCCGGAGGACAGGCTGTGGCGCTCCTCGGTCAACATCAGGACGCTCGGCTGGATCGAGGACATGTTGAGAGGCCCCGATCCGTTCAAGACGGCCGATACCGCCACCGGTCCGAAGTTCGGCGGCCTGCTTGCACCGAAATGGCCCTCGCACATCCTCGGCGACGCCTGGAAGCTGAAGCCCGACCGCGTCGAGCGCGGCCGCGCCGTCTACGCCGAGATGTGCTCCGGATGCCATTTGCCTGATACCAACACGCCGGCCTTCTGGTCGTCGAAGCACTGGGAGCCGAGCGGCGACAGCAAGGTGCTGAACGCGGTGACGATCCCGCTCGACGAGATCAAGACGGATCCCGAGCAGTCACTCGTTCTCAGCAAGCGGACCGTCGACGTGCCCGGCTTCCTGAAGGTGAACACGGCCGACCTGCAGACATGGTGGCAATGCGAGATCCCGACCGCGAGCAAATCGCCGAACGAGATGGTCTATGCGCTCGGCCTCATGACCGTGGTCGATCTTGTCGCCCGCAAATGGATGGACGACGAGAAGATTCCGGAGGCCGAACAGGGCAGGATGTGGAATCTCGCGCGCAAGAACTGTCTCAATCCTGCGCCCGATCCGCGCTATCGCGCGCGGCCCTTGAACGGCATCTGGGCCACCGCGCCTTACCTGCACAACGGCTCGGTGCCATCGCTCTACTGGCTGCTGAAGCCGCAGAACGAACGCCCGCAAAAATTCTGCATGGGCCGCCGCGACTATGACCCCGAGACCGTCGGCTTCGCGGTCGCCGCCAACGAGCGCTGCAAGACCGGCGAAACGGAGTTCTCGGCAACGGGCCCTGACGGCACGCCGATCAAGGGCAACAGCGTGCTCGGCCACTCCTTCGAGCGCAAGGACGGCGAGCCGAAACGCCCGGGGGTGATCGGCCGCATGTTCAAGGACGATGCCGAGCGCTACGATCTGATCGAGTATCTGAAGACGCTGTAGTCGGTGTTTATGCGCGCTCCTCTTCCCATCCTGAGGAGCCCGCCAAGCGGGCGTCTCGCAGGATGGCGACGGGCGAGATCCGGGCCTTCATGGTTCGAGACGCGCGCGTTGCGCGCTCCTCACCATGAGGGTCTCTCAAGTCAAGGAGCCCATCGCCCCTCACTTGAACAGCGGCGTGCCCGGCACGAAGGCGTCGAAGGCAGCCCAGAACTGGGAGCGGTAGCGGTCCTGCTCCTGCAGGATCTCGTGCTTGGCGCCGGCGATGACGAGGTGCGAGCCGGCGCGCAAATGATAGGCGAACTCCTCGATCGCCGCGGTCGAGACCACGGTGTCGTTGGAGGCCGCCAGCATCAGGATCGGCTGGCGGATCTGCGAGGGGTAGTTCACGCGCTTGAAGGTGTGCATCGCACTGAAAGCGGTATCGGCCCAGGCGACCGTCGGCGAGGCGAGCCCGAGCGTCGGGTCTTCCTCAAGGATCGCGGCGTTGCGCGCATAGCGCACGGGATCGCTGGTGAGGGGATTGTTGATGAAGGGCTCGAGCCCGGTGAGGCGGTCGCTGCCGCCGGGAACGTAGCGGCCGCCCTGCCCGAGCAGGCGCATCGTCTTGAGCAGCGCACGCACCGGCAACGAGGTGGTACGCCCCGGCAGGTCGATCATCGGCGCCGACAGCACCATGCGGTCGAACCAGCGCTTGCCGGCATGGGCGACCCGCAGCAGCACCGTGCCGCCCATGGAGTGGGCGAGCGCGAAGAAGGGCGGCGGGCAATCCGGCAGGACCACCTGCTGCACGAAGGTCTCGACGTCGATCTCGAAATCGGCGAAGTCGCGCACATAGCCCTTGCGCGGATCGCGCAGGCGGCGCGAGGAATGGCCCTGCCCACGCCAGTCGATCATCGCCACAGCAAAGCCACGGTCGCGCAAGTCGCGCACGGTCTCGAAATATTTCTCGATCTGCTCGCTGCGGCCGGTGAAGACGCAGACCGTACCCTTGCGGCCCGCCGGCGGCGCCCAGCGCGCAAAGCGCAGTTCGGCGCCATCGGGGGTCTTGATGGTGCCACTGACGACGTTTTCGGGGACGGGGTTGGACGGGATCGAGACCAGCGTCATCGGGCGTGCTTGGGCGGCAAGTCCTTCAAATCAAGTCCTGCAAATCAAGGGGCCAAAGCGCCGAAAAGGCGTCTTTCCCGCCCTCTTGAACGCCGTCTCGTTCCACCCATATCATTTTCGTGCAGGCCGCTACCAGTGTTTCGGAACCGGAACATCAGGCTGCACACAGACTAAAGCCCGGCCCGATCGGCGGGCGGGTTACCCAACAGTCGCTCAATGGAGGACTTGACCATGCGCAGCTACGATCTCACCCCCTTCTATCGTTCCACAGTCGGCTTCGACCGTCTCTTCAACCTGCTCGACCAGGCCAACTCGGACGGCAGCCCCGGCTATCCCCCCTACAACATCGAGCGCACCGGCGAGAACGCCTACCGCATCACGGTAGCGGTCTCCGGCTTTGCCAAGGATGAGCTCTCCATCGTCGCGAAGGAAAACACGCTGACGATCAAGGGCGAGAAGGTCGCGAACGAGAACTCCAAATCCGAAGTGCTCTACCGCGGCATCGCCGCGCGTACCTTCGAGCGCGCCTTCCAGCTTGCCGACTTCGTGCAGGTGAAGGACGCCTCGCTCGAGAACGGGCTGCTTCACGTCGACCTCGTCCGCGAGATTCCCGAGGCCAAGAAGCCGCGCCAGATCGCGATCAACACCGGCGCCAAAGCCCAAGTGATCGAGAACTCCGCGCAAGCCGCCTGAGCCAGGCGACCGATCCAGTAACGTCCAGGTTGCGAAACGCCCCGGTGTCCCGGGGCGTTTTTTGTTTTTCGCGGTGCATCACAGAGCGGTGAGTAGCGTAACACCGTCGGCTCCCCTCCGTCCTTTGGGCATCGAACCCAAACAAGATGGAGATAGATTATGTCACTCTGGCGCAACCTTTTCGTCGCCGCGAGCCTTCTGGCGGCTCCCCTCACCCTTGCTCATGCGCAGACGCCGCAGACGGTCAAAGCCAAGAACGTCGTGCTGGTGCACGGCGCCTGGGCCGACGGCTCGAGCTGGTCCGAGGTGATCCCGATCCTGCAGGCTGCAGGGCTGCATGTCACCGCCGTGCAAAATCCGCTGTCGTCACTCGCCGACTCGGTCGAGGCCACCAAGCGAGCCCTGGCCGAGCAGGACGGGCCGACCGTGCTGGTCGCGCATTCCTGGGGCGGCACGGTGATCAGCCAGGTCGGCACCGACCCGAAGGTCACCGGGCTCGTCTACGTCGCCGCCCGCGCGCCCGATGCGAACGAGGATTTCGTGGCGCTGTCGAAGCAGTTTCCGACAGGGCCCGTGCGCGCCGGCATCGTCGAGCGCGACGGGTACACCAAGCTCTCGGAAGACGCTTTCCTGAAATACTTCGCCAACGGCGTGAAGCCGGAGCAGGCCAGGGAGCTCTATGCCGTGCAATGGCCGACCGCGGCCTCGATCTTCGCCGGTCGCACCACGGAAGCAGCATGGCGCAGCAAGCCGAGCTGGTACGCGGTGTCGAAGAACGACTATACCATCAACCCCGATCTCGAGCGCTTCCTCGCCAAGCGGATGACCGCCACCACGATCGAGCTCGATGCCGGCCACCTCTCGCTGGTGTCGCATCCGAAGGACGTCGCGAATTTGATCCTGGCGGCGGCGGGCTATCCGCGGAGCTGACACCTGGCCATCTCACGCAGGAGCGCCCGAGCATTCTCGGGCGCTCTTTGCTTGGCTCACGCCTAATCCAGCCCCTGCGCAGCCGGCATCTCCTGTGTGGGCAGGATCGCCGGGGCGGGCTTGGCCTGTCCGACCGTCGGCGCGGCTGCATCAACCGGCTTGGTCGGCGCGGCAGCGGCTTGCTGCGCCGGTTGCGCGGCCTGGGCCGGCTGCGCCACCGGATGGGCCGGCTTCACCGCGGCGGCCGGCGTCTCGGCGCGGCGCGGCGCGGCCTTGGGCAGCGGCACGGCGCGGCTTGCCACATGCGGGATCGGAGCCGGCGGGCGCGGTGGGCCGCTGCGGATCACAGTCGGCGGCGGCAGCGCGCTTTGCGGGCTGTAGGGCGCGACCGTCCGTTCGTCGTCGGCCGGCGCCATGCCGTAGGCATCGGCGAACGGCATGAAGCGGATGATCCGGCCATCGAAGGCGTCGATCACCAGCCGGCCGTCATCGCCGCGCCGGTCCATCACCGCGATGGTGTAGACGCTGCCGCGCAGGCGCGGGATGCCGAGCGGCAGGAAGCCGCTTTCGCGCAGCACCGCGTAGACCTCCGTCGAGGGCAACAGTGGCTGTGCCGAGCCGCGATTGTCGGAGCCATAGCGCGGCGGCGGGAAAGCCTCCGGCGGCGCGTAAGGGCCGTCGAAATCCGACACCGCGATGACGGCTCCTCCGGCGACACCTCTCGCGGGAACCTGGGCAAGCCCCGCACTTGCAGCCAGCATAAGGGTGGCAGCCGCCGCACATCCTGTGAAAAACTTCATGGTCGAGACGCTCCTGTCATGCCCCCGGGCCGCAGCCCTCTTTCGCTTCTTGCGGCGCTGCGCGCCGACCGAAGGGGTGATCCGAAGCTTCATGGGGGATTTCGGCGCTGCCGGGGCCGGATAAGGGCGCGTTTGCTTCAAAACCGCGGCTGCGCAACTTTCGGAAAGCGATCGATTGACATCCGGTGAATCGGGACTTTCGCGCGCTTGTGTGTTAGACAAAAATTTGGCAAGGTGGCGTTTAGGACAGGAAGACTGTCTCAATTTTGCTCGCGGTTCCGGCATAGGGATTGCAGCGAGAATCGGTGCTCTCGAGCACCATAAGGCAACGGGCAAAGCCGTTCTCGGGGACGAAGAACGCCTTGCCTGAATTTAAGAAAATGCGGCTCGCGAGTGGACGAGCGGTGACCCAGGAGCGGGTGCCGCGGAACGCCAAAGGTGCGCCGAAGACAGCGGTGAGGCAGCTTGCCGCACGGAGAGGACAGAACAATGAACGGGTCGCAATTCGAGCGCGCAAACATCGTGGCAGAACAGCTGTCGGCGACGGTCGCCTCGAAAACGACCGATCCGATCACCTCACCGATTCAAGAGCATCATTGCCGCCCGGAAGCCGAAGGCCTCTACGATCCGAGCCTGGAAAAGGACTCCTGCGGCGTCGGCTTTATCGCCAACATCAAGGGCAAGAAGTCGCACGAGATCGTCTCGGACGCGCTGAGCATCCTCTGCAATCTCGAACATCGCGGCGCGGTCGGCGCCGATCCCCGCGCCGGTGACGGCGCCGGCATCCTGGTGCAGATCCCGCACGCCTTCTTCAGCCGCAAGGCCGCGGAGCTGGGCTTTACGCTGCCTCAGCCCGGCGAATACGCCATCGGCGCGCTGTTCATGCCGCGCGACACCGCCTGGCGCAACGTGATCAAGAGCATCATCGCCGACCAGATCAAGGAAGAGGGCCTGACCCTGCTCGGCTGGCGCGACGTGCCGACCGACAATTCCTCGCTCGGCGTCACCGTGAAGCCGACCGAGCCCGCCTGCATGCAGGTGTTCATCGGCCGCAACGGCACCGCGAAGACCGAGGACGAGTTCGAGCGCCGGCTCTACATCCTGCGCAAGTCGATCTCGCAGGCGATCTACCAGCGCCGCGACCGCGGCGGAGCGGGCTACTACCCCTGCTCGATGTCCTGCCGCACCGTGATCTACAAGGGCATGTTCCTCGCCGACCAGCTCGGCAAGTACTATCCGGACCTGCACGAGAAGGATTTCGAGAGCGCACTCGCCCTGGTGCACCAGCGCTTCTCGACCAATACCTTCCCGGCGTGGTCGCTGGCGCATCCCTATCGCATGATCGCGCATAACGGCGAGATCAACACGCTGCGCGGCAACGTCAACTGGATGGCGGCTCGCCAGGCCTCGGTCAGCTCCGAGCTCTACGGCAAGGACATCAACCGGCTCTGGCCGATCTCCTATGAGGGGCAGTCGGACACCGCCTGCTTCGACAACGCGCTCGAATTCCTGGTGCAGGGCGGCTACTCGCTGCCGCACGCGGTCATGATGATGATTCCGGAGGCATGGGCCGGCAATCCCCTGATGGATGAGAAGCGCCGCGCCTTCTACGAATATCATGCCGCGCTGATGGAGCCGTGGGACGGCCCCGCCGCGATCGCCTTCACCGACGGCCGCCAGATCGGCGCGACGCTCGACCGCAACGGGCTCCGGCCTGCGCGCTATCTCGTCACCAAGGACGACCGCATCGTGATGGCGTCCGAGATGGGCGTGCTGACGATCCCCGAGGACCAGATCATCACCAAGTGGCGCCTGCAGCCCGGCAAGATGCTGCTGGTCGACCTGGAGCAGGGCCGCCTGATCCCTGACGACGAGATCAAGGCTTCGCTCGCCGCCAGCCATCCCTACAAGGAGTGGCTGGAGCGGACCCAGATCGTGCTCGAAGACCTGCCGAAGGTGCCGACCACGGGCGTGCGCTCCAACCTGTCGCTGCTCGACCGCCAGCAGGCGTTCGGCTACAGCCAGGAAGACATCACCATCCTGATGACGCCGATGGCCGCCACCGGCGAGGAAGCCGCGGGCTCGATGGGCAACGACACGCCGATCTCGGCGCTGTCGGACAAGGCCAAGCCGCTGTTCACCTATTTCAAGCAGAACTTCGCGCAGGTCACCAACCCGCCGATCGACCCGATCCGCGAGGAACTGGTGATGAGCCTCGTCTCCATCATCGGACCCCGGCCGAACCTGTTCGACCTCCAGGGCATGGCCACGACCAAGCGCCTCGAAGTTCGCCAGCCGATCCTGACCGATGCGGATCTCGAAAAGATCCGCTCGATCTCGGAAGTGGCCGAATCGCACTTCAAGTCGCGCACGCTGGACACCACGTTCCACTCCGGCCTCGGCGCGGCCGGCATGGACCAGGTGCTGGATGAGCTGTGTGCGCGTGCGGAAAGCGCGGTGCGCGAGGGCGTCAACATCATCATCCTGTCCGACCGCATGGTCGGCACCGACCGCGTGCCGATCCCCTCGCTGCTGGCATGCGCCGCCGTGCATCACCACCTGATCCGAACGGGCCTCCGCACCTCGGTCGGCCTGGTCGTCGAATCCGGCGAGCCGCGCGAAGTGCATCACTTCGCCTGCCTCGCCGGCTATGGTGCCGAGGCGATCAATCCTTACCTCGCGTTCGAAACCATCATCGCGATGAAGGACCGCCTGCCCGGCTCGCTCGACGACTACGAGATCGTCAAGCGCTACATCAAGTCGATCGGCAAGGGCCTGCTGAAGGTGATGTCCAAGATGGGCATCTCGACCTACCAGTCCTATTGCGGCGCGCAGATCTTCGATGCCGTCGGCCTCAAGGCCGACTTCGTGTCGAAGTTCTTTGCGGGCACGCATACCCGCGTCGAAGGCGTCGGCCTGGCCGAGATCGCGGAAGAAGCCGTGCGCCGCCACGCCGACGCGTTCGGCGAGGCACTGGTCTACAAGAGCGCGCTCGACGTCGGCGGCGAATACGCCTATCGCAGCCGCGGCGAGGACCACGCCTGGACCGCCGAATCGGTGTCGCTGCTGCAGCACGCCGCGCGCGGCAATTCGCAGGAGCGCTATCGCGCCTTCGCCAAGATCCTCAACGAGCAGTCGGAGCGGCTCCTGACGCTGCGCGGCCTGTTCCGGATCAAGAACGCGGAGGAAGAGAAGCGCAAGCCCGTGCCGCTCGACCAGGTCGAGCCGGCCAAGGATATCGTCAAGCGCTTCGCCACCGGCGCGATGAGCTTCGGCTCGATCTCGCGCGAGGCGCACACCACGCTCGCGATCGCCATGAACCGGATCGGCGGCAAGTCGAACACCGGTGAAGGCGGCGAGGAAGCCGACCGCTTCAAGCCGATGCCGAACGGCGATTCCATGCGCTCGGCGATCAAGCAGGTCGCCTCGGGTCGCTTCGGCGTCACCACGGAGTATCTCGTCAACTCCGACATGATGCAGATCAAGATGGCGCAGGGCGCCAAGCCCGGAGAAGGCGGCCAGTTGCCCGGCCACAAGGTCGACGCGACCATCGCCAGGGTGCGGCACTCGACCCCGGGCGTCGGCCTGATCTCGCCGCCGCCGCACCACGACATCTACTCGATCGAGGACCTGGCGCAGCTGATCTACGACCTCAAGAACGTCAACCCGACGGGTGACGTCTCGGTCAAGCTGGTCTCCGAGATCGGCGTCGGCACGGTGGCCGCCGGCGTCGCCAAGGCGCGCGCCGACCATGTCACCATCGCCGGCTTCGAGGGCGGCACCGGTGCATCGCCGCTGACCTCGATCAAGCACGCCGGCTCGCCGTGGGAGATCGGCCTTGCCGAAACCCACCAGACGCTGGTGCGCGAGCGGCTGCGCAGCCGCATCGTGGTCCAGGTCGACGGCGGCTTCCGCACCGGCCGGGACGTCGTGATCGGCGCGCTGCTGGGGGCCGACGAGTTCGGCTTCGCCACCGCGCCGCTCATTGCGGCCGGCTGCATCATGATGCGCAAGTGCCATCTCAACACCTGCCCGGTCGGGGTCGCGACCCAGGACCCCGTCCTGCGCAAGCGCTTCACCGGCCAGCCCGAGCACGTCATCAACTACTTCTTCTTCGTCGCCGAGGAAGTCCGCGAGATCATGGCAAGCCTCGGCTTCCGCACCTTCAACGAGATGGTCGGCCAGGTGCAGCTGCTCGACCAGACCAAGCTGGTCGCGCACTGGAAGGCCAAGGGCCTCGACTTCTCCAAGCTCTTCGTCAGGCAGAAGGAGGAGAAGGGCCAGAAGATCTATCATTCCGAACGCCAGAACCATCATCTGGAGGCGGTGCTCGACCGCACGCTGATCGAGAAGGCGCAGGCAGCGCTCGACCGCGGCGCGCCGGTGAAGATCGAGGCCAACATCAACAGCACCAACCGCTCTGCGGGTGCGATGCTGTCGGGCGCGGTCGCCAAGATCTACGGCCATGCCGGCCTGCCGCACGACACCATCCATGTCAGCCTCAAGGGCACCGCCGGCCAGGCCTTCGGCGCCTGGCTCGCCCACGGCGTCACCTTCGAGCTCGAAGGCGAAGGCAACGACTATGTCGGCAAGGGCCTCTCGGGCGGCAAGATCATCGTCAAGCCTCCGAAGAACTCCGCCATCGTGCCGGAAGAGAGCATCATCGTCGGCAACACCGTGATGTACGGTGCGATCGAGGGCGAGTGCTACTTCCGCGGCATCGCCGGCGAACGCTTTGCCGTGCGCAACTCCGGCGCGGTCGCGGTGGTCGAGGGCGCGGGCGATCATTGCTGCGAATACATGACCGGCGGCATCGTGGTGGTGCTCGGCAAGACCGGGCGCAACTTCGCGGCCGGCATGTCCGGCGGCATCGCCTATGTGCTGGACGAGACCGGCGATTTCGACAGGCTGTGCAACATGGCGATGGTCGAGCTCGAGCCGGTGCTGTCCGAGGAGATGATCAACGCCGACACCTATCACGCCTCGGGCGATCTCGAGGCGCACGGCCGGGTCGACGTGTTCAAGAACCTGCTCGCCTCCGACATCGAGCGGCTGCACGTCCTGATCTCGCGCCACGCCAAGGCCACCGGCTCCAAGCGCGCCGCCGACATCCTGGCGAATTGGAAGGACTGGCTGCCCAAATTCCGCAAGGTGATGCCGGTCGAGTACCGGCGCGCGCTGCGCGAACTGTCGGCCAATGCGGACGCCGAGCCGAAAATCGCCATCGGGGCGTAAGAGAAAGCCCTCATGGTGAGGAGCGCGATAGCTGCGTCTCGCACCATGAGGTCACCATCCGGGCCTCCATCCTTGGAGACGCGGCGCGGAATGCGCGCCGCTCCTCGGAATGAGGCGATAGAGAACAAAGAACTTAAGCGGCAGGGACTTCGGGTTTAATGGGCAAGATCACGGGTTTTCTGGAAATCGAACGGCACGACCGCAAGTACACCCCGGTCGCCGAACGCGTGCAGCATTACAAGGAGTTCGTCGTTCCCCTCTCCGAGAAAGAGGTGCGGGACCAGGCGGCGCGTTGCATGAACTGCGGCATTCCCTATTGCCACGGCACCGGCTCGGTCGCGCCCGGCACGCCCGGCTGCCCGGTCAACAACCAGATTCCCGACTGGAACGACCTCGTCTACCAGGGCAACTGGGAAGAAGCCTCGCGCAACCTGCACTCCACCAACAACTTCCCGGAGTTCACCGGGCGCATCTGTCCGGCGCCGTGCGAGGCGTCTTGCACGCTCAACATCGACGACAACCCCGTCACCATCAAGACCATCGAATGCGCGATCGTCGACCGCGCCTGGGACAATGGCTGGCTGAAGCCTGAAGTCGCGGCCGTGAAAACCGGCAAGAAGGTCGCGGTGATCGGCTCCGGCCCGGCCGGCATGGCCTGCGCCCAGCAACTCGCCCGCGCCGGCCACGACGTCCACGTCTACGAGAAGTACGCCAAGGCCGGCGGCCTGCTCCGCTACGGCATCCCCGACTTCAAGATGGAGAAGGGCGTCATCGACCGCCGCGTCACGCAGATGGAAGGCGAAGGCGTCACCTTCCACTACAACAGCCATGTCGGCGCGGACGGCAATGTCGACCCGCGCGAGATGCTCAACGAATACGATGCGATCGCCCTGACCGGCGGCGCGGAAGCTCCGCGCGATCTGCCGATCCCGGGCCGCGAGCTCTCCGGCATCCACTACGCCATGGACTTCCTGCCGCAGCAGAACCGCCGCGTCTCCGAGGAGCCGCTCGGCGGCGTTAAGGAAATCCTGGCCGCCGGCAAGCATGTCGTCGTCATCGGCGGCGGCGATACCGGGTCTGACTGCATCGGCACCTCGCTGCGCCAGGGCGCGCTCTCGGTGACCCAGCTCGAGATCATGCCCGCGCCCCCCGAGCGCGAGAACAAGGGCCTGACCTGGCCGAACTGGCCGCTGAAGATGCGGACCTCGTCGAGCCAGGCCGAAGGCGCGGTGCGTGAATTCGCCGTGCTGACGCAGCAGTTCTCGGGCGAGAACGGCCAAGTCAAGAAGCTGCACTGCGTGCGCGTCGACGACAAGTTCAAGCCGATTGCGGGCACCGAGTTCGAGCTCGATGCCGACCTCGTCCTGCTCGCGATGGGCTTCGTCCATCCCGTCCACGAAGGTCTGTTGAAGCTGCTCGCGGTCGAGCTCGACCCCCGCGGCAACGTCAAGGCCAACACCCTGGACTACCAGACCTCGCGCCCGAACGTGTTCACCGCGGGCGACATGCGGCGTGGGCAATCGCTGGTGGTTTGGGCCATCCGCGAGGGCCGGCTGTGCGCGCGGTCGATCGACACGTTCCTGATGGGGAAGACGGATCTGCCGCGGTAGCAAGCCGGTCATTCCGGGGCGCGCCACTTGGCGCGAACCCGGAATCCATCGGGCCTCAGGGTTGGTGGATAAATGGATTCTCAGGTGCGCAATTGCGCACCAAAGTTCGCGCTTCGCGCGCCCCGGAATGACGATAGAGAGAGCCGCGCCCTTCGGCTTCGTCTCGTGGGATGCGCAAGCAGGCGCCCTAATTCTGCAATCTCACCCCCAGCAGCATCACCGTGCCCTGCGAACTCGCCGCGGCGATGTTCGAATCCAGGATGTCGTGGCGCAGCGTGCCCTTGACCCAGATGTTGCGGTTGAGCTTGTAGATCAGATTGCCTTCGAGCGAGTAGGTTTTGTCGTTGCGCCCCTGGTTCTGGTAGTCGTACGTGCCGTAGGTGAACTTGCCGACGGCGGTAAGCCAGCGGCGGAAGTCGTGGTCGACTTCGGCGGCGTAGGTGCGCACCAGCACGCCTGAGGAGCCGGGGATCGTGGTTTCGTTGATCTGCGTGTCGGTGAAGAGCTTCACCGTGGTGAGGCCGCTCGCGTTCCAGATCAGCGAGCCCGTGGTGAGGAAGCCCGCGAGCTGGCTGAGGCGCGGATCAGTGTAGTTGCGCGCGGAATAGCCGACCGAGATCTCGCCGGTGAGGATGCGCGAGAACTCGAAGGACGAGCCGACCTTGGCATAGCCGCCGTTGGAATCGCGGAAGTAGCCGTTGCGGTCGGCCGCCTGGTCGTGGACGCGGGTGTCGCCCTGGATCTCGACGAAGGGCTTCAGGCCCGGCTTCAGGTCGTAGGAGAAGCGTCCGACGCCGCCATATTGATTGAAGTCGCGATCCCTGTTGGGGAAGGTCGTGCCGTCGATGAGCTTCGAATCGGTGTAGGCGGTGCGATCGACGGTGGCGCCGGCGGAGACCTGGAAGCGGTTGAAGGTCTGGTCGAAGCCGATGGTGGTGCCGTACGTGGCATAGACCGGATATTTCTGCAGGCCGGCCTGCACGTTCGGGCTGCCGGGATTGTCGGTGGCGAGCCGCAGGCGGAGCTGCGAGAGCAGCTTGAAATCGCGGGTGACGTCGAGCCGGCCATCGACATGGCCGTTGAAATCGGGCCGGTTGGCCTCGACCGGCGACGGCGAGGCGAGGCCGTTGAGCGTCGCCGGCATGTCGTTGGTATAGCCCGAGAACGAGCCGCGCAGATCGGCGACCAACGCATGGCGCTCCCAGTCGGACACCACGAGCAGATCCGGCGCGATGACATAGGCCGGCGATCCCACCGGCTTGTTGAGGCGCGTCGGATTGGTGTCGTAACCGGCGGAGAGCTCGAGCCCCCCCTTGATCAGGAAGCTGCCGGCATAGTCGCCGACCGCGCCGAACGGATCCTCGTCCAGCTTCAGGCGGCGGCGCAGCGGCTGGCCGGGCACGTTGCCCGCCATCGCCGGCGGCACCGGCACCTTGTGCGCCGTCTCCGACGGTGGCGGCGCGATGCGCGGCGGGGTCAGCGTCGCGACCGGCGCTGCGGGTGGCGTCGGCGAACCGGGGCCGGCCGGACGCTTCGGCTTCGGCTGCCCTGGATAGAGCTTAGGCTGCTGCCGCTTGCGATTGAGGGAGTCGTAACCCGATCCGCTGGCGCCGTTGGCAGCGGGCAGGCCATAGGTCGGGACCTGTCCGACGCGCGAGCTCGCCGGCGTCTGCTGGCGCGGGCCAGCGTTGGGATCGGGCAGTCTGGGCAGCGCGTCGGACGGAGACTGCGGCACGCCGGCTGTTCGACGCGTCGGCAGCATGTCGGGTGAGGCAAAGCCGCCGCGGCTGGGGTTGAACAGTTCAGGCGTGAGGCTCTGGGCGGCCGCCGGAGCGCTTGCGAGGGCCATCAGCGCGAGGCACGGCAAAGCCGCGCGCAGGAAATGCGCGCGTTTGCTCCGGCCCTTGCCTGGAGACGGCACCACGATGGAATTACCCCAACGAAATCAAATACTTTCACGATTGCCCCGCCGGCTGGCGGGAACCATCGTTAATGGAGTTAAAACAATTATGGTTAATGACCGGTTGAGGGCGCCGGGGCGCGCGTCGCTTCGCGAGTCAGGCCGTGCTAAGCAGGCCCCAATGGGCGAAGCGCCCCTCCTCCCTGGACCAGACCATGCCGAGTTCGAAACCGCTGATGACCCAATCATCCGGCTCCATCCCCGACAGCGTCGAATCCGCGCTCCGCACGCTGGAGACGGAGAGCGGCGGCATCGACGCGCTCGCCGCCGCCCTGCGCGGCCCGCTCGGCGCGACATTCGCCAAGGCGGTGGACCTGATCCGCAACGCCAAGGGCCGCGTCATCGTCACCGGGCTCGGCAAGTCGGGCCATATGGGGCGCAAGATCGCGGCCACGCTGGCCTCGACCGGCACGCCCGCCTTCTTCGTGCACGCCGCCGAAGCCGGCCATGGCGATCTCGGTATGATCACGCCCGACGACGTCATTCTGGCGCTGTCCTGGTCCGGCGAACAGCCGGAGATGAAGAACCTCGTGAACTATTCGGCGCGGTTCGCGATCCCGATGATCGCGGTGACGTCGAACGCTTCGTCCTCGCTGGGACTGGCCGCCGACCTCGTGATCGAACTGCCGAAGGCGCGCGAGGCCTGCCCGCACAATCTGGCGCCGACGACGTCGACGCTGATGCAGGCCGCGATCGGCGATGCGCTCGCGATCGCGCTGCTCGAAGGCCGCGGCTTCACGGCGCTGGAGTTCGCGCATTTCCATCCCGGCGGCAAGCTCGGCGCGATGCTGAAATTCGTCCGCGACTACATGCGCACCGGCGCGGAAATCCCGATGAAGCCGCTCGGCACCGAGATGTCGGACGCCGTGGTCGAGATGTCGGCCAAGGGTTTGGGGTGCGTCTGCATCGTCAACGATGCCGGCGAGGCGGTCGGCATCATCACCGACGGCGACCTGCGCCGCCACATGCGGCCCGACCTTCTGACGGTGACCGTCGACGAGATCATGACGAAGCAGCCCAAGACCGTGCCGCCCTCGATGCTGGCGACCGAGATGATCGAGGTGCTGAACACGCGCAAGATCACGACGCTGCTGGTGACGGAAGCGAACAAGGTGGTCGGGATCGTGCACCTGCACGATTTGCTACGCGCGGGCGTGGCGTAGGGGGCGCGCCCTCTCACCTCGTCAGTGCGCTAGAGAGGCGCCGAAAACCGCGCCGCGTCCTCTTCCAGCGGCAGCTTCAGCCCGTTCGCCAGATACGACACGGTGCGATAGAAGCCACACAGCAGCATGATCTCGAGGATCTGCGCCTCATCGTAATGCGCCGAGAGCGCGGCAAATTCTTCGTCATTGAGCGTCGCGCGATGATGCAGCGCGTCGACGGCCGCGATCAATGCCTGCTCGGCCGGTGACCAGCAGGCCGACGTCGGGTCACCCAGCACCGTTGCGCGCACCTCGTCCTCGGAGAGCTTCGCCGGCCCGGCAAAGACCGCGACATGCACGCCCCATTCGTATTCGCATCCGTTCAGCGCGCAGGTGCGGTCGATGACGATCTCGCGCTTCCGCAGCGAGAGCGGCCCCGGATCAAGCAGCCCGCCGGCGCGAAACTTGTCCCAGGCGCGGCCATGGCGCGCCATCACCCGGAACAGCATCAGCGGCGGCGCACCTCGCATGATGCGGTCGAATTGAGCCTGGATCTCCGGGGGATAAGGCGGCAAGAGCGGGACAAGGCGCGGTGAGGTCTGGGACGGCGCAGCAGACATGGGCCGGCTCCTTTGCTACATTTATCGTAGCAATACGCTACAGTATTTGTAGCAAGACGCAAGAGGCGACGATGGCGAAACAGGCTGATTCGAGACCACGCAGCGTCCGCGGCTCCCGCACCGGGCGGCCGATCATGGCATTGCTCGACCTGCTCGGCCGGCGCTGGGCCTTGCGAATCTTGTGGGAGTTGCGCGATGGACCCCTGACCTCGCGCGCCCTGCGCAGCGCCTGCGACGAGGCCTCGCCGACGGTGCTGCAGGCGCGGCTGACCGAGCTGCGCGAAGCCGGCTTCGTGGAGCTGGGCGACGGTGGAGGTTACGGGCTGACGCCGCTCGGGCGAGACTTGTGCGAGACGTTCATCCCGCTGCACCGGTTTGCGGAGCGGTGGGAAAGGTGAGATGCCCCTTACCCTCCCCTGGCGGACGAGCGCAGCTCGCCCGTGGGTCGGCTCGCATTGAGCGCAGCGAAATGTGAGACGGGGTGGGGTGACGGTCTCTCCACATCCAACAGTGCCCGTGTGGAGAGATCACCCCACCCCGCTCGCGCTTCGCGCGACCGACCCTCCCCCTCCAGGGGAGGGTAAGCGGAGCTACGCCGCCGCCACGGTCAGATTCGCGCCGTCCACCTGCACCACCTTCACCCGCGTGCCGGCCGGAATGTCCGGCCCAGCCACGCGCCAGACGGTGTCGCCGATGCGCACGGTGCCGGAGCCGTCGATGATCGGCTTCTCCAGCGTGAACTCGCGGCCCAACAGGGCCTCGGTGCGCTTGTTGAGGAACGGGCTTGCGCTGGTATCGGGCTTCGGCCTGGCGAGGCGGCGCCAGACCGGCACGGCAGCGGCAGCAAAGACCGCGAACATCACGAGCTGGATCTGCCAGGACACGGCAACAGTGAAGGAGATCAGCCCGACCAGCAGCGCGGCCAGCCCAAGCCAGAACAGGAATATCCCCGGCGCCAGCACCTCCAGCGCCATCAGGATGAAGCCGAGGATCAGCCAGTTCCAGTTGCCGAGCGATACGAACATGTCGGTCATGACACGACCTTCTCATGCGCCCGCGCCCTCGCCAAGGGGTCTTGGGCCCGTGACTATCCCCGCCGCGGCGGCACCGTCGGAGGCGTGCTGCCGGTCGGCGGCACTGAGCCAGGGCGGCGGGCGGCCGCGGCTGCCGCGCCCTCGCCGAACGTCGCCTTGGCGATCTCGCCGATGCCGGCGAGCGAGCCGAGCATGCTCATCGCTTCGACCGGAAGCATGATGACCTTCTGGTTGGGCGAGTCGGCCAGCTGCCCGAACGCCTTGATATATTTGTCTGCGATGAAATAGTTCAACGCGGCAACGTCGCCCTTGGCGATGGCCTCGCTGACCATCTGCGTGGCCTTGGCCTCGGCTTCCGCCGACCGCTCCCGCGCCTCGGCGTCGCGGAAGGCGGCCTCGCGGCGGCCCTCCGCCTGGAGAATCTGGCCCTGCTTGGCGCCCTCGGCGCGCAGGATTTCCGACTGGCGCTGGCCTTCGGCGGCGAGGATGTCGGCGCGCTTGACGCGCTCGGCCTTCATCTGCCGGCCCATGGCTTCGACGAGGTCGGCGGGCGGCACGATGTCCTTGATCTCGATGCGGTTGACCTTGACGCCCCAGGGCGAGACCGCGGCATCGACCACGCGCAGGAGGCGCTCGTTGATCTCGTCGCGGTGCGACAGCACCTGGTCGAGGTCCATCGAGCCCATGACCGAGCGGATGTTGGTCATGGTCAGGACCGTGATGCCCTGGTTGAGGTTTGCGACCTCGTAGCTCGCTTTCGCAGCGTCGAACACCTGATAAAAAGCGACGCCGTCCACCGTCACGGTGGCGTTGTCCTTGGTGATGACCTCCTGCTCGGGGATGTCGATCACCTGCTCCATCATATTGATCTTGCGCCCGACGCGATCGAAATAGGGCACGATCAAGTTGAGCCCGGGGCTCAGCGTCTGGGTGTATTTGCCGAACCGCTCGATGGTCCAGTCATAGCCCTGCGGCACCGTCTTCACGCCGGCGACCAGAGTGACGATGACGAGCAACACCAGAACAATCGCGAAAATGTCGAAGCCGCTCATATTTCCTCCAAGCCGGGAAAAAGCCCCTGTCCGGCGCTGTCATTGGTCGGGATCGATAGCCTGCCGGTTCAGCGGCCGCGCGTAACGTCGGCATCGCCCGCCCAGGCGCAACGTCAGATCCAACCCTGAAGCTCGCGCAGCACCAGGGTGCGAATCACGTCCATGCCGGGCTGGCTGTCGTTGAGGCAGGGGATCGCGGAAAACTCCTCGCCGCCATTGTGCTTGAAAATCTCGGCGTTCTCCTGCGCGATCTCCTCCAGCGTCTCCAGGCAATCGGCGGAAAAGCCCGGAGTCACCACCGCGATGCGGCGCAAGCCTTCCTTGGCGAGCCGCTCCATGGTCTTGTCGGTGTAGGGCTGGAGCCACTCGTCGAAACCGAAGCGCGACTGGAAGGTCAGCAGCAGCTTGGTATCGTCCAGCTTCATCCGCCGGCGCAGCGCCTCCGTCGTCGCCACGCAATGGCTTTGATAGGGGTCGCCCTTGTCGACATAGGATTTGGGCATGCCGTGAAAGGAGGCGACGATAAGCTCCGGCTCGAAGGAGAGCGTCGAAAGATGCGCCTCGATCGAGGTCGCGAGCGCGTCGATATAGGCCTCGTCCTCGTAGTAGGGTGGCGTCACCCGCAGCGTGGGCTGGGACCGCATCTGCGAGAGGACGCGGAACACCTCGTCGCAGACCGTTGCGGAGGTCGAGGCGGAGTATTGCGGATAGAGCGGCACGGTGAGGATACGCTCGCAGCCCCTGGCGATCAGCCCATCGATCCCCGCCTTGATCGAGGGATTGCCGTAGCGCATCGCCCAATCGACCACGACATGTGCGTGGTTCGACAGCGCCGCGGCGAGCTTGTCGCTCTGCGAGCGTGTGATGGTCTTGAGCGGGGACTCGTTCCTTTCGGTATTCCAGATCTTCTGATAGTCGCGTGCCTTGGCCCGGGGGCGGGTGTTCAGGATGATACCGTTGAGCACCAGCTTCCAGATCAGGCCCTGATCCTCGATCACCCGAGCATCTGAGAGGAACTCCTTCAGATAGACCCGCACCCCCCGGGCATCGGCCGTATCAGGCGTTCCAAGATTGATCAGGAGCACGCCGACGCGCGGCAGGGCGGATTGGGCGGCCGGTTTCGCTGTCTCGAGGGGGATGACGCTGGTCATGGCTGTTGGGTCGCGCGTTGGTCCGAACTTGTCAAGATGAGGCGGGTTTCGTTAGGGTCGCAGCCAGGCCGGGGAAGGACGATGACACTCGCGGAATGGTGCGTCTTTGGAGCGCTGTTGCTCTATCTGTCTACGATCGCCGCGATCAAATGGATCAGGCTCCGCCGCTTCGACAATTCCCGGCCGCGCGACCCCGCTTTCTACGAGGATGCGCTCTCGCAGCGCGCCCTCGGCGCGCACCAGAACGGCATCGAGACCTTCCCGTTCTTCGCCTTCGCTGTGCTGCTTGCCGAATACAGGGAAGCGCCGCAGCGCCTGATCGACGAGCTCGCGGCGCTGTTCCTGATCGTGCGGATCGCCTACGTGTTGACCTATCTCGGCAACCGCCCGACGCTGCGCTCGATCCTCTGGAGCATCGGCTTTGCGATCAACCTCGGGATATTCTTCATGCCCGCGTTAAAGCGGTTCCTGCCGGTGTGAGGCGGCCTCACGCGCCGAAAGATGACGCTCCCGCGTGGCGATGAGGTCGCGGATCGATGCCGCGATCGGCACTGGCCGACGGGTCTCCTGATTGGTGTAGACCCAGACGATCTCGCCGGTCACCAGCGCGTCCGTGCCGCCCTTCAGGAAGATGGCGAGTTCGAAGACGAGACTGGAATTGCCGATCCGCGCCACACGCACGCCGACGTCGAGCTCCCAGTCGAAGCGGACCGGCGCCTTGTATTCGATGACGGATTTGACGACGTGGAAATCGATGCCGCTCGCCTGAGCATCGGCATATTGGTCAAAGCCGAGCGCGCGGAAATACTCGGTGATGGCCGTGTCGAAATAAGTCAGGTAATGGGCGTTGAAGACGACGCCCTGGCCGTCGATCTCGGAATAGCGCACACGAAACGGATGGAAGAACCAGAATTGGTCACGCGACATTGAAAGCCCAGGATGTTCTGGTTGATTTTGACGGACTGAATAGCGGATCGGAGGGATTTCGCATAGGCGGAGCTACAGACGCTGCGCCTGCGCGCCTTGACCATCCCCTGGAGAGGGAGGGTCAGGAAGAGTTCGCCTCAAAAGCACGTCGTCCGCTCGGCCGCGATGTAGCCGAACAGGAGACCTGTGCCGAGCAGCAGCACGACGCCGGCGGCCGCGAACTCGATGCCGCGCATGAAAAGCGCGCCGCCGCCGTCGCGGCCGGCGCTGAGTCGGGCTGCGACGTCCTTGGCGGAGACGGCGACGACGGCGATGGCGGCCACCGTGATCGCGGTGCCCAATCCCATCAGGAAGGTCGCGGCGATGCCGGCCCAGAACAGGCCCTGCGCGAGCGCGAACACCAGGACCAGGATCGCGCCCGAGCAGGGGCGGATGCCGACGGTGAGGATCGCGGCAAACCCGCGCCGCCAGCCACCGGGGCCGGCGAGCTCGCTCGGGGTGGGCCCGTGGGAGTGGCCGCAATGTTCATCATGGACGTGAGCGTGAGCGTGAACGCCAACGTAATCCTGGCCATGGTGATGATGGGCGTGGGCATGACCATGGTCATGGTGTTGATGATCATGATCGTGATGATCGTAAGCATCATGATGATGGTGGTGATCGTGATGGTGCGGCACGCCCGCGATCGCCGGCACCGGCTGGGCTGCCTGCAGCGCGCGGATGAAGGCGCCGCCCTTGACCCAGACGAGGCGCAGGCCGAACAGCGCGATCAGGGCGTAGCTCGCGATCTCGATGACCCCTTCCGCTTTGCACATCGTCCTGGCGGTCGCATTCAGCACCCAGGCCGAGATGCCGACGACCAGGATCGCCACCAGCGACTGCATCAGAGCGGACGCGAACGACAGCGCGATGCCGCGCCGCGCGGTCTCGCGGTTGGCCACCAGGTAGGAGGCGATCACCGCCTTGCCGTGGCCGGGGCCGGCGGCATGGAAGATGCCGTAGGCAAACGAGATGAACAGCAGCGTCCACACCGCCGAGCCGTCGGACTTGGCGGCGCGGATGGTTGCCGACATCTGGCGATAGAATTCCGACTGTTTTGCCAGGAGCCAGCCGAAGATTCCGCCCGCCTCGGGCGCGGCCGCCTGCGCCGGACGCGGCGCGCCGAACGGATTTTGCGCGAGGAGATCGTGAAGCACCGCATCGGCCGTTGCCGCGACCACCAGTATTGCGGCGCCAGCAAGCAGGGCGCGCGCGAGCGGGGAGACATGCGGCTTCAAGGGCAATCCACCGTGATCTTGTTGGCGAACATCATGCCGAAATTGGAGTTCTCGCCGTTCAGGAAAGTCTGCTCGTTCAGCTTCTGGGCGCTCGCGGTGCCGTCGTTCGGCCGCTCCAGCTTCATCTGGCAGCCCGCGGGCGCACCGACCAGCTTGACCGGATTGTCCTTGGCCATCTGGAAGTCGATGAAGAAGGAGCGGTCGAACACTTCGAGCACCAGCTGCCTGGGCTTGACCGGGTTCTTCAGCGGCAGCGTGAAGTGCAGGGTCAGCACCGTGTCCTTGTAGTCGAGGTAATAGTCGACCGGCTCCTGGAATCGCTCCTTCTTGCCGTCGGCTCGCGCGAAGGTGAAGTAGGCGTATTCCTTCAGCGACTCGACATTGGTCTGCGCCAGCGGCGTCAGCTCCTCGCGGGTATAGGCGCCCTTGGTCTTGCTCTCGAGCCCCTGCACCGCATAGGTCGAGAACATGTCGTCAAACGTCCAGGCGTGGCGCACGCCGGTGATGGTGCCATCAGCCGCGTAAAGAAGCTCGCTTGTCGCGGTGATCCAGACATGCGGATGTGCGCTCGCGGCACCCGCTGCGAGCGTCAGGCCGACGGCCAGAAGCGATCCAGACAGACGGCGCATCGTGCCCATCACGCCGCCTTGGCGTCGTCGAGCAGGCCGCGCCGGCGCAGCAGCGCGTCGGGCTCCGGCGGGCGGCCGCGGAAGGCCTCGTAGGCGGCTTCCGGATCGAGCGATCCGCCGGACGCGTAGATGTCGTCATGCAGGCGCTTGGCCACGGCGGGATCGAAGATGTCGCCGGCTTCCTCGAATGCGCCGAAGGCATCGGCGTCCATCACCTCCGACCACATGTAGCTGTAATAGCCGGCGGCGTAGTGATCGCCGGTGAAGATGTGGCCGAACTGCGTGGGACGGTGCCGCAGCGCGATCTCCTCGGGCATGCCGATCTTCTCCAGCTCGCGCTGCTCGAAGGCGCGGACATCCTGCGCGGTCGCAGCCGGTTGGGTGTGGAACTCGAGATCGATCAATGCCGAGGAGACGAACTCGACCGTGGCAAAGCCCTGGTTGAACTTTCGCGCGGCCAGGAAGCGCTGGAGCAGGTCGTCCGGCAGAGGCTCGCCGGTCTGGTAGTGGCGGGCGAACTTCTGCAGCACCTCGGGCCGCTCCTGCCAGTGCTCGTAGAGCTGCGAGGGCAGCTCGACGAAATCGGTGAACACGGAGGTGCCCGACAGCGAGGGATAGGTCACGTCGGAGAGCATGCCGTGCAGGCCGTGGCCGAACTCGTGGAACAGGGTGCGGGCATCGTCGGGCGACAGCAGCGCGGGCTCGCCACCGGCCCCCTTGGCAAAATTGCAGATGTTGAGAACCAGCGGCGCGACCTCGCCGTCGAGCTTCTGCTGGTCGCGCAGCGATGTCATCCAGGCGCCGGAACGCTTCGACGGCCGGGCGAAGTAGTCGCCATAGAACAGCGCCTTGTGCTTGCCGTCCCGCCCCTTCATCTCCCAGACCCGCACGTCCGGGTGCCAGACCGGAACGTCCTTGCGCTCCTCGAAGGTGACGCCGAACAGGCGCGTGGCGCAATCGAAGGCAGCGGCGATCATGTTGTCGAGGCCGAGATAGGGCTTGATCGCGGCATCGTCGAAATTGGCGCGCTGGAGGCGGAGCTTCTCGGCGTAGAAGCGCCAGTCCCAGGGGGCAAGCTTGAAATTGCCGCCCTCGTCCGTGATCAGCGCCTGCATCTCGTCGCGGTCGGCGAGCGCTCGCGCCCGGGCCGGCTTCCAGACCCGCTCGAGCAGGCTGCGCACCGCGTCCGGCGTCTTGGCCATGGAGTCCTCGAGCCGGTAGGCGGCATAGGACGGATAGCCCAGGAGGTTCGCGCTCTCCTCGCGCAGCTTCAGGATCTCTCCGATGGCCGCGTTGTTGTCGTTGGCGTTGCCGTTGTCGCCGCGCGCGATGAAGGCCTTGTAGACCTTCTCGCGCAGGTCGCGCCGCGCCGAGCTCTTCAGGAATTGCTCGACCGAGGAACGCGACAGCGTGACGATGGCCTTGCCGGCCATGCCGCGCTCTTCCGCCGCAGCCTTGGCGGCCGCGATGAAACTCTCCGGCAGGCCCTGGCGGTCGCCCTCCCCGAGCTCCAGGAACCAGTCCTGCTCGTCACCGAGCAGATGGTGGCTGAAGCTGGTGCCGAGCTGGGCGAGCCTCTCGTTGATCCCGGACATCCGCGTCTTCGCCTCCTCGGAGAGACCGGCGCCGGCGCGGTGGAAGCGGGTGTAGGTGCGCTCCAACAGGCGCAGCTGCTCGGGCGTGAGCCCAAGATTGGCGCGGTTCTCATGCAGCTGGGCGATGCGACCGAACAGCACGGCGTTCATCATGATCGGATTCCAGTGCCGCGCCATCCGCAAGGAGACCTCCTTGTCGATCTCCAGGATGGCCGGGTTGGAATGCGCCGAGACCAGGTCGTAGAACACCGCCGCGACCTTGCTCAGAAGCTTACCCGAGCGCTCCAGCGCCGTGATGGTGTTGGCGAAGTCGGGCACCGCGGGATCGTTGATGATCGCCGCGATCTCGGCCGCGTGGTCGGCGAAGGCTTGCTCGAACGCGGGGAGGAAGTGCTCCGGCTTGATCTCGTCGAAGGGCGGGGCCGCGAATGGCGTCACCCAGGCCTTCAGCAGCGGGTTGGTCTCGGCGTCCGTGGTTTGACGGGATTCTGACATCACAGGTCCAGTTTCGTGGCGCGATTGTTGTGGCCAGCTATAGCACGCGATGGGGCTTTTTTGGGCCGTTTGCCCTTGCTCCCGGCCGCCTTTTCGGGGAGATTGCGGCCCTCGAAGCCAGGACCCCTGAAGCCATGAACGCGCCTTCTTCCTCATCCCGCCAGATCGCCTGGTCCAGCGTCGTCACCGTCATCAGCGCGGCCATCCTGATCGGCGCCGAGGTGTTCGGCGCGGCCTTTGCAGGTGGCTGGGCGCTCGCGATTCTGTTCGGGCTTGGCGACCAGGGCGCGCACATCCTGCAGGCCGTGCTGTTCGCGCTCGGCGTGCTCGTCATGACCGCGTTCATCCGTGGCGCTCAACGCATCGAGCCTTTCACGAAGCGCGGCTGACGCTTCCTGGCGCCAGCAACACGCGCGAGGGCCGCGAAAACTTAACGCGCGTTCATCTTCCGCGTCGCTCACGCCACACTGCGCAAGCAGATGTTAGGCAATTCCGTTCTCAGCCTAAAAAAAATCTTGCGAAGCCGAGTCAAAACACTTATGTGCGGACTTGCCCAATTTCGCACGTGCCTGTGGTCGTGTGTCAGTCGGTAGGTATCCGGACAAGAGGCCGGACAGCCGCCAAGGGGCGAAGAAGCCGAGGGGCTCTTCGGACGTGCTGAAGTCGAGACTGAAAAGTCGAGCGACCGAAGCAAACCCGAAGCGCCCAGCATCTCTCTCAAAGAGATGCCATGTCGAAGGTGACTTCGCTCTTTGCAACCGTGACTGGCAGCCGGAGGCGAACCGGCGCACCCCGCTCTCAACGGGGGACGCGACTTAAAGCAACGACGGATCGGGCTTTTTTGGTCTCTACCGGCAGTCCAACGCCGGCGCGGGCTACTGAAAAGGCTTGTCCTTCATTGCCAGGTGTGCGGGCGGGAACTCTCCCAACCAATCCACGGCAGCACAGTCTGGTCTGAGTTTTTGGCTTCAGCGCGCCTCCATCGCGCGATGTGGCCGGGCACTCTTATCGGACGTCACGTTGATACGGCTCCCGTCGCTGGGGCCGCTGGAGAGTGCCATGACCGAACGTATCCAGGAATTCCTGCGCAACCGTCGCAACGAAGGCCTCGACACCGAGCCGTGCCTCGTCGTCGACCTCGATGTCGTGCGCGACAATTACCAGAGCTTCGCCAAGGCGCTGCCCGACAGCCGCGTGTTCTATGCCGTCAAGGCAAACCCCGCGCCGGAAGTGCTGTCCCTGCTCGCCTCCATGGGCTCCTGCTTCGACACCGCGACCGTCGCGGAGGTCGAGATGGCGCTGGCCGCTGGCGCGACGCCTGACCGCATTTCCTTCGGCAACACGATCAAGAAGGAGCGCGACATTGCGCGCGCCTTCGCGCTCGGCATCCGGCTGTTCGCGGTCGACTGCGCCGCCGAGGTCGAGAAGGTCGCCCGTGCCGCACCCGGCGCGAAGGTGTTCTGCCGTATCCTCTATGATTGTGCCGGCGCAGAGTGGCCGCTGTCGCGCAAGTTCGGCTGCGACCCGGAAATGGCGGTCGAGGTGCTCGACCTCGCCAAGCGTCTCGGCCTCGAGCCGTGCGGCATCTCGTTCCATGTCGGCTCGCAGCAGCGCAAGGTGAAGGCGTGGGACCGCGCGCTGGCGATGGCCTCGCAGGTGTTCCGCGACTGCGCCGAGCGCGGCATCAACCTGTCCATGGTCAACATGGGCGGCGGTTTCCCGACCAAGTACCTGAAGGACGTGCCGCCGGTGGTGACCTACGGCCGCTCGATCTTCCGCGCGCTGCGCAAGCACTTCGGCAACCAGATCCCGGAGACCATCATCGAGCCGGGCCGCGGCATGGTGGGCAACGCCGGCGTCATCGAATCCGAGGTCGTGCTCATCTCGAAGAAGAGCGACGAGGACGAGGTGCGCTGGGTTTACCTCGACATCGGCAAGTTCGGCGGTCTCGCCGAGACGATGGACGAGTCGATCCGCTACGCCATCCGTACCCGTCACGACGGCGCGGACATGACCCCGTGCGTGCTCGCCGGGCCCACCTGCGACAGCGCCGACGTGCTGTACGAGAAGAACCCGTATCCGCTCCCGGTCACGCTGGAGATCGGCGACAAGGTTCTGATCGAAGGCACCGGGGCCTATACGTCGACCTACTCGTCGGTGGCCTTCAACGGCATCCCGCCGCTGAAGACCTATCACATCTGATCCGCCTCTCTGTTCCAGAGGCCTGACGAACCCGGGAGCCGGCTTGCCGGCTCCCTCCCTGACATCTCGATTTGACGACGTCTTGGACCGGCGTGCTGTTCGCACGTCGGTTCAAGCGGGGACTGACGCGCCATGACCGCTCCTCGGAAGCCACAGATCGCCCTCACCTCGAAAGCCGCTCCGTTCGTGATCCGCGCGGAGCGTGCTACCGACGTCGCGATGCGCGAAGCGCTGCTGGACGCCTGCTTTGGCGAGAACCGCCACGGCCGCACCTGCCAGCGCCTGCGCGACGGACGCGCACCCGCGACAGGCCTCGCCCTGACCGCGGTGCGCGAGGGCAAGCTCGTGGGAACCGTGCGGCTGTGGCATGTCAGCGCCGGAGGCAGGCCCGCCTTGGTCCTCGGACCACTGGCGGTCGACCCTGCCTGCCGCGAGCTCGGGATCGGCGCCGCGCTGATGCATCAGGCGCTGGCCGCCGCCCGGGCGCGCGGGCATGGCGCCGTGATCCTGCTCGGCGATGCCCCCTATTACGCCCGCTTCGGCTTCTCGGCGGAGAAGACGGCCGAGCTCGCGCTGCCCGGCCCGTTCGAGCGCGACCGCCTGCTGGCGATCGAGTTCAAAGACGGCGCGCTGGACGGCGCCGGGGGGATGATCGTCCCGACCGGCGCGGCCCTACCCAAGCGGAGGTCGGTTCGCGCCCCTGAAGCGCGCGCGGCCTAAGGGATCGCTTTCATCGCAACCACCCAAGCCGCGTTGAGCGGCACAGCCCTGCCGCGCCTGCGCAACGCCAGTTCCTTTGGGGTTGCGCAGGCGCCCGAAACGCCCTTTAACCCGCGGAACATCCCCTTCAGCCGAGGTCCGAAAGCATGTCCCGTCGCCTGATCTCCACCGGCTCCCCGTTCGAGAAAACCGCCGGCTACAGCCGCGCCGTGATCGATGGCGAGTTCGCTTTCGTCGCGGGCACCACCGGCTATGACTACACCACGATGACGATGCCGGCCGACGTCACGAGCCAGTCACGCAACTGCTTCAAGACCATCGAAGCCGCCCTGAAGGAAGGCGGATTCGAGATGGCCGACATCGTGCGTGCGACCTACTACGTCACCGACGCCAGCAACGTCGACGCCCATTTCGCCGTCTGCGGCGAGGTCCTCGGCGACATCAGGCCGGCCGCGACGTTGCTGGTCGTCAGCGCCCTCGCCAAGCCCGAGATGAAGGTCGAGATCGAAGTCACCGCCAAGCGCCGCAGCGTCTAGAAAGCGCCGCAGCATCTGACAAGCGCCGCGGCGCCTGGTCCACTCACCCTTGCCTGCCCGCACCTTCCGGAGAACCCATCCCATGAGCCCTCCCTCGCAGATCTACGCGAAGATCACCGGTCCCATCGTCATGGTCGGCTTCGGCTCCATCGGCAAAGGCACCTTGCCGCTGATCGAGCGGCATCTCGACTACGACAAGTCGCGCGTCACCGTGATCGATCCCAAGGACGAGGGCCGCAAGGCGCATTGCGAGAAGCACAATGTGCGCTTCGTCCAGAAGGCCGTGACCAAGGACAACTATCGCGAGTTGCTGTCGCCGCTACTCACCGAAGGCGGCGGCCAGGGCTTTTGCGTCAATCTGTCGGTCGACACCGGCTCCACCGACATCATGGAGCTCTGCAACGAGCTCGGCGCGCTCTATATCGACACCGTCAACGAGCCCTGGCTCGGCTTCTATTTCGACGCCTCCAAGGGTCCGGAAGCGCGCTCCAACTACGCGCTGCGCGAAGTGACGCTGGCCGCCAAGCGCGCGCGCCCGGCGGGCTCGACCACGGCCGTCTCCTGCTGCGGGGCCAATCCCGGCATGGTCTCCTTCTTCGTCAAGCAGGCGCTGCTCAACGTCGCCGCCGATCTGAAGCTCAACGCCCCCAAGCCGAAGACCCGCGGCGAATGGGCGGATCTGATGCGGCAGGCCGGCATCAAGGGCATCCACATCGCCGAGCGCGACACCCAGCGCTCGAAGAAACCCAAGGAGCCCGACGTCTTCGTCAACACCTGGTCGGTGGAAGGCTTCCTGTCGGAAGGCGTGCAGCCGTCCGAACTCGGCTGGGGCACCCATGAGAAATGGATGCCGGAGAATGCGCGCACCCACCAAACCGGCTGCGGCGCCGCCATCTATCTGATGCAGCCCGGCGCCAACACGCGTGTGCGGACCTGGTGCCCGACCCGCGGCGCGCAATATGGCTTCCTCGTCACCCACAACGAGTCGATCTCGATCTCCGATTACTTCACCGTGCGCGACGCCTCGGGCACGGCGATCTACCGGCCGACCTGCCACTACGCCTATCATCCCGCCGACGATGCCGTGCTGTCGTTGCACGAGATGTTCGGCCGTGCCGCGAAGATGCAGGAGAAGCACCACATCCTCGACGAGAACGAGATCGTCGACGGCATAGACGAGCTCGGCGTGCTGCTGTTCGGCCACGACAAAAATGCCTATTGGTACGGCTCGCAGCTCTCGATCGAGGAGACCCGCACGCTCGCACCTTACCAGAACGCCACCGGCCTGCAGGTGACCTCCGCCGTGCTCGGCGGCATGGTCTGGGCGCTGGAGCATCCCAACGAGGGCATCGTCGAAGCCGACGAGATGGATTTCGAGCGCCTCCTGGAAATCCAGCTGCCGTATCTCGGCCCGGTGAAGGGTTACTATACCGACTGGACGCCGCTGACCGACCGTCCGGGACTATTCCCGGAGGATATCGACACCAGCGATCCCTGGCAGTTCAGGAACATTCTGGTGCGGTGAGGGAGGGCTCTCTCAGCCCGTCATCTGGGGCGCGCTACTTGGGCGCGAGCCCGGAATCCATCAGGCGCCAGACTCTCCGGTAAATGGATTCCGGGCGCGCTCTGCGCGCGCACCGGAATGACGGCGAAATCTACTTCTTCTCGATCGGCGGAGCGATCTTCTCCGCTGGGGCCGGAGGCAGTGCCGGTTGCACGGCGGTGGCCGCGCCTTGGGTCTGCGGATCCGGCCTTGCCGGCTCCGGGGCCGGCGTGGTCGGGCGATCGCCACCGGGCTTGGCTGCCGCGGGCTTGTTCTGGTCCTCGGACGGGGTGCCCTGGAGCGGCGGCGTCGCCTGCGCCAGCTCCACCCGGCTTTCGGCGCGGATCTGGGCGAGCGACATCACCGCCACCATGACTCCTGCTGCGAACAGCGACGCGGCAACCGTCAGGTCGAGCTTCAATTTGCGTTTGTCGTCTTGGCCGGGCATGTCGATCACCGCCTTTGTCAGCGAATCAACGAAATCGCCCGACCAGGGTTCCGTCCGCGGATTGTTGGGAACTGCCCATGTGCGTGCCAAAACGCCGCGCTTAGACTAGTCCGTCGTACTGACTTCCCACGTGGCGTGTCGGACGCCCGGCAGATGCTGGAGATCGGTGGCGACCGCATTCAGCTCGTTGGGATCGACCGCAGTCGCGACCAGCTTTGCGGCGATCTCCAGAATGTCCTCGCCGATCTCGGCCACCTCGATATCGGCCACCGAATATTTCGCACTCTCGAGCTTCTCGACCAGTCGGTCGCGCATATCAGGAAGAGCGTCAGCGGCAACCGCCAGCTTGAAATAGTACGTCGCCTCCAGAGCCTGCTCGTTCATGGGAATGCGGTTGATGGCGTTCACCAGCGGACGCAGCAGCGTGTTGCCGGCAATGACGAAGACGGTCAGCGCGGCAGCCTGCGCGATCATGTCGGCCCCGGCGCAGGAGCCAACCGCCGCGGACGCCCACAGCGTCGCCGCGGTGTTGAGACCGCGCACGTCCATGCCCTGCTTCATGATGACGCCGGCCCCGAGGAAACCGATGCCGGACACCACATAAGCGATCACCCGCACCGCACCATCCGCACCTGCCAGATTCATGGCGAGATCGACGAAGGCAGCGGCGCCCACCGCGACCAGCACATTGGTCCGCAGGCCCGCCGTGCGTTGGCGGTACTGCCGCTCGGCGCCGATCAGGGTGCCCATCACGAAGGCGGTGGTCAGGCTGGCCAGCGTGTCCGCGAAATCGGCAAGCTGGAAGGTCGTCAGAAACCGCATGGTCCCTCGCACGGGTTCGAGAGACGATCTATGCGAGAGTTTCGCCGAGGTCAATTTGAACAGGCACCGGCTGTGGAAGCCGATGCCTGCCCGGTCGCGTGGGTCAGTGCGCGGCGGCCAGCAGCGTCTGCTGCTGCGGCACGTAGCTCAGCGCCGTGCCGCCGACACCGTCGGAGGCCAGCACGAAGGACGAAGCCGCATACTGCCCCAGCAGCGCCCAGGAGTAGCTCTGGCCGCCGTCGGTGGTGACCGTCAGATTGTTCGAGCTGTCGACATCGACGCTGGAGATCACGGTGTTGCGGAAGTCGATGTAGTCGTCGCTGCCGAAATTGGCGATCGTGCCGGTGAGACCGGCCGGGTTATCGAGCACCAGCGTAGAGCCCGCCGAGCCGTCGAAATCCACGTTCTGAGCGAGCCCACCGGCGTAGACGTGCTCGGTGCCACCATCCAGATGGGTGTTGGTGGACGTGGCGCCGGAGACGATATCCTGCTGGCCGCGACCAGTGATGGTTGCTCCCGTCACCGAACCGGCAACGTACTGCCAGCCGCCGTTGATGATCGCGGCTGCATCTGCCGCTCCTGCGTCCACATACTGGAAGCCGCCTGCAATCGTCGTGCCTGTGGTCGCGCCGCCCGCGCCAACATATTGTCGTCCGCCGGCCCGGATGATGGTGCCTTCGGCATGGCCGTCGGAGAGCACCTGCTGGTCGCCGTCGAGCACCGTGTCGGTGACGCTGGCCTGGTAGACGTCCTGATAACCACCGGCAGCAACGGTCGTGCCGATGGCGGTGCCGCCCTGATAGACGTGCTGGGCCCCGCCGATCTGGACGAGCGCGCCGCTCGACATGCCGAAGTCGTACTGGACACCGGCGCTGCCAATGATCGAGTTGAAGCTGCTGCCGCTGAGGTACTGCGTGCCGAAGATGGTGGCGTCGCGCTCGTCGCCACCCGCCGCGATCTGAGAAATGCCCGAGAACTCGACCACCGTATTGGTTGCGTGACCACCGCTGGCGACAGAGAACAAGGCTCCCGCCTTGACCATGGTGTGAACCGCAGTCCCGCCAGAGTAGACATATGCGGAGCCGAACAGCGCGGTGTCGGTGGCGACACCTCTGTTGCGGATATCCTGATATCCTTCGGCTTCGATGATTGCTGCAGTTGTGTCGACGCCGAAGACGTGCTGCGAACCGCCGCTTTTGACGACCGAACCGGTCGAAATGCCGTAATCCTCTTCGATGCCGTTGCGAAGCACGGTTGCCGCGATCAAGCTCGCGCCCTTTCCGACTGCAACGCTCGGGGGATACCCACCATATGTCGCGGCAACGACGATCGCATTGGTGAGCGTCATGCCACTGCTCATCGTGTATCCGTAAAGCATCGGAATTGCCTGCGACACGCCGGTGTTGCCGGCGGCATCACGCAAGCTGGCTGTGACATAGGAGAGTCCAGATGTTGGAAACTTGCTGTCCAGGTGCCATGTGCCGTCCGTACTGGTGACGGTATAATCCGTTGCCCCGAACGACACTGTGATCGTCGCTGGGGTGTCGGCGAGGCCGACAGTCCCGTGAATGTCGATGAGGCTGCTCGTGGGCGTGTGGTTCACGATGCCGGTAATCGCCAGGACGGGCGCGCTGACGTCGACCTTGAAGGTGAAGGCAGGCCCGGGAACGCTGTGACCTCCTCCGTCCGTCGCTGTCGCGATGTAACTGTAGGTCTGACCGTCCTGGAGGCCGGACACGCCGAGACTCCACTTGCCGTCGCTGCCCACGGTGGCGACACCGACAATCGAATTGTCGCCCGCATTGGTGACCGTGATCGTGTCACCCTCATTGCCGTTTCCGGTCAGGGTCGTCGTCCCGCCGTGGAAATGCGCCGCGTTGATATAGTTGTTGCCGTCCGAACCCGGCGTCACGTCGGGATCGATGATGACGCCCGGCGGCGAGGCACGATCGATCGCATACACAGTCGTGATCGGCTGGGGTGCGGTGAGCAGGATATTTTCTCCCGTCGAGCCGTTGCTAGTCGACGTCTCGACGATGACATCGGACTTGCCGTCACCATTGATGTCCGCGACCGTGATCCCGCTTGCCTTGTTATCGAGCGGCAGGATCAGGACCGGGCCGAAGGTGCCGTCGCCTCGGCTGGAAAACGTCGAGAGAGAGCTGTTGGTCCCGACGACCAAGAGGTCGGTCTTGCCGTCGCCGTCGGTATCGCCCGCGGCCAAATTCCAGATCGGTGACGGAGTGACCACCGACTGCGGTGATCCGAACGTGCCGTCGCCGTTGCCAAGCAGGATGGATATCGAGCTTTCGCTCGAATTCGCCAAGGCGAGGTCGAGCCTGCCGTCGCCGTTGAAATCGCCTCTGGCGACCAGCGACCCAGTGGCGGTCGCGGTCGCAGCTTGGAAAGTGCCGTCGCCATTGCCGAGACGTACGGAATCGACACCGGAAACGTTGGTTACGACATCGAGCTTGCCGTCGCCGTTGAAATCGCCGCTGATGAGGACCGTCGCGAGGTCCGTCGCGACCGGCGAGCCGAACGTTCCATCGCCGTTGCCGGGCAACAGCGACATGCCGCCGGAATTCCAGACGAGGGCATCGATCTTGCCGTCGCCGTTGATGTCGGCGACCACCCTGATCGATGCATTCGTGGCGCCCGTTGCATAATTGCTGACTGCCGCGAAAGTCCCATTGCCGTTGCCCAATCTCACGTCAAGGCTGCCGGTGAAGAGATTGCCCATCAAGACGTCGAGCTTGCCATCGCCGTTGACGTCGGCGAGCTGGATCGATCCCTCCAATCCCGAGGCTCCACTGAGCGTGGTCGACGTGAACTGACCGCTGCCATTGTTGGTCCGAACATCGAGAAAATAGGAGAACGTGCTGTTGCTGCGGAGGTAGACCAGGTCCTGCTTGCCGTCGCCATTGACGTCGCCGACCGCGGCCATGTTGATGAGGCTGAAGCGCGGGCCGCTCATCTGCGTTTCTGACTGGAACGGTCCGACGTAATAGCCGCTGGAATCGTGCACGTTGGAGCCGGTGAGCTGCAGTCCGAGCGAGCCGCTGCCCGAGCCGGTGCTCACCGTCACGGTGTAGCTCGCGCCGTTGCTGCCCGGCACCGGCGAGACGTCCGTGATGCCCGCGCCGTTGATGTTGCCGGTCGTGGCGAGGGTGAACTGGTCGCCCGTGACGCCGGAAACCGGCTTCGAAAAGGTAACCGTGAAGTGCACAACGGCCGCGTCTGTCGACGACGGGTCGGTCCCCGTGATGCTGACGAGGGTCGGAAGGACGGGGATGCTGGGCATGGGAATTTCCTGAAATGGCGTGCGGCGAGGCGACGATTCAAACTGCGAACCGAGGCCGGGCACGCCGACGTCGGGCACGAGACAGCGCGCGTAGGCAATTCCACATTGCACGCCCGTTGCTCTGCACGCACGACACTACAGAGGCTGCTTGTCGATTATGTTACGAGTTAACAAAGATAACATAAAAAGGGGGTGCTGTGGACAGCGCGTCCTACAGTTCCAGAATTCCGCCATCCCCATTTTCGTCGGCGAAAGCCAGTAGCGTGCCTTTCGCATTCCAGCCGATTGCAGCCACGGGGGGCGTGCCGTTGCGGCGGACCAGGATCTCGGCGCCATCCTCCATCCGCGCCAGCAGCACGGTGCCGTCGCTATAGCCGGCGGCGAGGATGTCATTCTTCGGATGGCAGGCGACGACCGCGACGCGAGCCTGGAGCGGCGCCAGCATCGCGGGCTCCTTTCCCATCGGGCCGTCCTTGCTTCCGAACGGCCAGATGATGACGGTGTCGGCGCCCGAGGTGGCGAGCCCCTTGCCGCCGGCGCTCCAGGACATCGAACGGACCCGGCCGGGATAGCCGGTCATGCGCATGTGCCTGTTGTCGGCGAGCCGCCAGCCGTGCAGCGCCGGCTCGTGCATCGCGGTAACCAGAAACTTGTTGTCCGGACTGAAGCTGACCGCGTGATGCGAGCCGGCCCAGGGCAGGAATTCGGCCGACCCTTCCATGTTGGGGAACCACAACGTGACACCGTTATAATGGGCAACCGCGAGCCGCAGGCCCTTCGGCGCGAAGGCGAGACCGCCGACGGTCGAGGGCACGTCGAGCGATTTGTCCTCGGACTTGTCGCTCTTCACGGTGGCCGTCTTGCCGGCCGACCAGGCGAACGCGCCGTCGGCATGCAGCGCCACCGCGTCGATCCAGCGCCGCTTCGGGTCAGTGGCGAGCAGCGTCGCCTCGCCTTTGGCATCGAGCGAGACGACCTTGCCGTCGTCCCCGCCCATCACGAGGCGTTTACCGTCGGAAGCGGTCGAGAGAATGCCGCCGCCGTGCACGGCAACCTTTTTGACCTCACCCTGGCCGTCCACGAACGCGACGTTCTCCTCGCCGCCGACGAAGGCGGCACGAGGGCCGAGGAAATGCACCGAGGTTACAGCCATACCGAGCGCGATCGGCTTGACGCGGTCGGTGACGGAGACGATCGAGTCGGAATCCGGCGGCGGCGTGAACTCTTTCATCACGAGACGATGCAGCTCTCGAAACCTTTGCGGATCGCCTCTTCCGGCAATTCGCGGCCAATGAAGACAAGGCGGCTCTCGCGCTTCTCCCCCTCCTTCCACTTCCGCTGGTGGTCGCCCTCCAGCATCATGTGAACGCCCTGGAAGACGTAGCGATCGTCGTCGTCGTGGAAGGCGAGGATGCCCTTTGAGCGCAGGATCTTGCCGCCCTCGACTTGCACCAGGTTTTGGAGCCACGGCATGAACACGTTGGGATCGAGCGGCTTGTCGGTCCGAAGCGAGAGCGACTGCATGTCCTCGTCGTGATAATGCTTGAGGCCATGACCGTGATCATGGTGGTGATGGTCGTGGCCGTGGTGATGATCATGATCGTGGTCATGATCGTCGGCCTCCAGGAAATCCGGCTCGATGTCGAGGATGCGGTCGAGATCGAACGCGCCGCGGTCGAGCACGTCGGCCAGCGCCACCGAGCAGCGCTCGGTGCGGTGGAGTTTCGCGTAGGGATTGATGCCGCGGATGCGGGCCTCGACCTCGGCAAGCTCGCCCTTGTTGACGAGATCGGTCTTGTTCAGAACGATGACGTCGGCGAAGGCGATCTGGTTCTTGGCCTCGGGCGCGTCCTTGAGCCGGTCGGACAGCCACTTTGCGTCGGCGACCGTGACGACCGCGTCGAGACGCGCGTTTTTCTGCACGTCCTCGTCGACGAAGAAGGTCTGCGCGACCGGCGCCGGATCGGCAAGACCGGTGGTCTCGACGATGATGGCGTCGAACTTCCCCTTGCGCTTCATCAGGCCGTCCAGGATGCGGACGAGGTCGCCGCGCACGGTGCAGCAGATGCAGCCATTGTTCATCTCGAAGACTTCCTCATCGGCGCCGATGATGAGGTCATTGTCGATGCCGATCTCGCCGAATTCGTTGACGATGACGGCGTATTTCTTGCCGTGATTTTCGGACAGGATGCGGTTCAGGAGCGTGGTCTTGCCGGCCCCGAGATAGCCGGTCAGCACGGTCACGGGAATCTTTTGGGAGGTCGCTTCAGACATAACAACTCCGGACTTCGGCTCGTCGCGCGACGCGAGGCGGGTGGCCCTGCCCTAATGGTCAAGCGCGTTGGTCAGGGCCTTTATATTGTGCCTGACCATGTCAATGTAAGTGGGTGCAGGCCCCTTTTCGCCGGTCAAACCGTCGGAAATCAGGGTCCCGCCGACCTTGGCGCCGGTCTCGGCCGCGATCCTCCGGATCAACCGGTCGTCGCTGATATTCTCCAGGAACACCGCCGGGATCCTCGCGGCCTTGATCTGGCCGATGATGGCCGCAATGTCCCGTGCGCTCGGCTCGGTTTCGGTGGAGACGCCCAAGGGGGCGACGAACTGGATACCGTACTCGGCGGAAAAATAGCCGAAGGCGTCGTGGGTGGAGATCACCTTGCGCCGCTCGGGCGGGATTTTCGCCATGGCCTCGCGGACCTCGCGGTCGAGCGCTTCGAGCTTTTCCAAATAGGCCTTGGCCCGGGCGCGGAAGAACTCGGCCTCATCCGGAGCGGCCGCGGCCAGCGCATTGGCGATGTCGGTGACGTAGATCCTGGCGTTGGGGACGGATTGCCAGGCGTGAGGGTCGGCAGCCGCCCCCAATTTCAGCGGGGTGATGCCGGCGCTCGCGGTCACGATCTTCGCCTTGCTGCCCGCGGACTGCACGAGGCGCGGCAGCCAACCCTCCAGGCCGAGCCCGTTGACGAAGACGAGCTTTGCCGCCGCGATCCGTTTCGCGTCCCCAGGGGCCGGCGCGTAGACATGGACGTCGCCGTCGGCGCCGACAAGCGTCGTCAGGTTGACGCGGTCACCGCCGACGTTGCGGACGAAGTCGCCGAGGATCGAGAAGCTCGCGACCACATTGAGCCGCTCCGCGGCCTGCAGCGGCGAAGCCATCAACAACAGCGCACAAAACAGGAAGAACCGCATCGTCATGCTTCCAGATGCCGGCCGGGAAACAGCTGCCGGACGATGCCGCCGACGCGGCCGAACAGAACCGAGACCACGTAGATCACCGTCGCCACCAGGATGATCGCAGGGCCCGACGGCACGCGGGTCTGGAACGACAGCACGAGGCCCGCATAGCCGGAGACCGCCGCGGCGACGACGGCGATGCAGATCATCGCGGTGAGATCGCGCGACCAGAACCGCGCGATGCCGGCGGGCAGGATCATGAGGCCGACCGCGAGAAGCGTGCCGAGCGCCTGAAATCCATTGACGAGGTTGATCACGACCAGGGCCAGGAAGGCGAGATGCGCAGGTCCCCCAGCGCGGCTGACCGTACGCAGGAACAGCGGATCGACGCTCTCGATCACCAGCGGACGGTAGATCACGGCGAGCACCAGCAGCGTCACCGTGGCGTTGAAGGCGACCACCAGCAGCGTCTGGTCGTCCATGGCGAGAATGTTGCCGAACAGCACGTGCAGGAGGTCGATGTTGGTGCCCTTGATCGAGACGATGGTGACACCCAGCGCGAGCGAGGCCAGATAGAAGGTCGCCAGCGACGCGTCCTCCTTCAGTCCCGTCGAGCGCGCGACCACGCCGGCGAGGATCGCGACGGCAAAGCCGGCGATCAGGCCGCCAGCCGTCATCGCGAACAAATTGAGCCCCGAAAGCAGGAAGCCGACCGCCGCGCCCGGCAGGATGGCATGCGCCATGGCATCGCCGACGAGGCTCATCCGCCGCAGCATCAGGAACACGCCGATCGGCGCACCTGCCAGCGCGAGCGCGATCACCGCGGCAAGCGCCCGCCGCATGAACTCGAATTCGGTGAACGGGCCGATCAGCGCGTCGTGGAGCATCGGAGATCAGGCCGCCCGCGAGCCGATGCCGTCGGCCGCGCAGGCCGCCGCGCTGTCGTCGAACGCCTCGCACATCCGCATCGCGACCAGCAGGTTTTCCGGCGTCAGCACCTCCGCCGTCGGCCCCCAGGCCACGGGACCGCGCGCCAGCACCAGCGTCTCGCTGAAGTGGTTGCGCACCATCTCCATGTCGTGCAGTGCGGCGAGCACGGTGCGGCCCTCGGCGTGCCAATCCTTGACCAGCGCGAGCAGATCGACCGTGGTCTTGCTGTCGATGGCGTTGAAGGGCTCGTCGAGCACGATCAGGCTGGCGTCCTGAAGCAGCACCCTCGCGAACAGCACGCGCTGCATCTGGCCGCCGGAGAGCGTGCCGATCGGGCGATTTTCGAAGCCATTGAGGCCGACGGCGGCGATCGCGCTCAGAATCTGGCCGCGGGCAGCCTTGCCGATGCCGCCAAACAGGCCGGCCCTGCGCCAGAGGCCGGTGCCGACGAAATCAAACACCGAGATCGGGAAGCTGCGGTCGATCTCCGCGCTCTGCGGCAGATAAGCGATGTCCCTGCTGTCGAGCCCGCCGAGATGGATGCTGCCGTCGAGCGGCGGGAGGATGCCGACGATGCCGCGCAGCAGCGTCGACTTGCCGGCGCCGTTCGGACCGATCACGGCCACCAGCGCGCCGGCAGCGACTTCGCCATTGAGATGGTGCACGGCCGGATGCCGGTCATAGCCGAGCGTGACGTTGTGAAAGTGGAGCGCTGCCATCCTCACCTCATCGCCAGCAGGACGACGCCCCAGAGCACGGCGCACACGGCGAGCGCGGCCGCGAGACGGCCCGCCACGGTCATACGCAGGATCGACCAGGGCGCCGCCTGGGCCGGATGCGGAGAGTCCGCAGCATGGACATGGGCATGAGCAGGCGCGTGGGTGTGGTCGTGCCCGTGGCCATCGGAATGGGCGCGGGCATGGTCATGACGACGGGCGTGAGAGGTGGTGAGAAGCATCCCAAGATGTTATATTATAACATCACGCCTGTCCACGGCTTCAAGGCGTCATTCCGGGCGCACGGCGCACGCGAACTTGGAATTTCGCGCCACAACTGCTGGATTCCGGGGACGCCCCTGCGGGCGCCCCGGAATGACAGCGAGGCCTTACGCCTTCTCGAACAGGGACTCGACGTATTCCCAGTTCACGAGGTTCTCGACAAACGCCTTCAGATAGTCCGGACGCCGGTTGCGGTAGTCGATGTAGTAGGAGTGCTCCCAGACGTCGCAGCCGAGGATCGGGGTGGCGCCGTGCACGAGCGGGTTCTCGCCGTTGGGGGTCTTGGAGATCTCGAGCTTGCCGTTCTTGACTTGGAGCCAGCACCAGCCGGAACCGAACTGGCCGACACCGGCCGCCTGGAAGTCGGTCTTGAACTTCTCGAAGCCGCCGAGATCCTCGTTGATCTTCTTCTCGAGCTTGCCCGGCAGCTTGGTTCCGCCGCCATTTGGCTTCATCCAGCTCCAGAAGTGGATATGGTTGTAATGCTGGCCGGCATTGTTGAACACCGCGGGGTTCTTGCCGAACGAGCCCTTGACGATCTCCTCAAGGGGCTTGCCTTCCCATTCGGTCCCCTTGAGCGCGTTGTTGCCGTTGGTGACGTAGGCCTGATGATGCTTGTCGTGGTGATATTCCAGCGTCTCCTTCGACATGTACTGGCCGAGGGCGTCATAGGCGTAAGGAAGTGGGGGCAGCGTAAAGGTCATGGCTTGTTGTCCGCAACTGGTGGGGAACGAGTTCTAACGGTCACCCCTTATAGAAGGTTCCGCCGCCATTAAATACCTCAGAATTGGAAAAGGCGTGATGCGGCGAACTCGTCCTGATGCACAGATTGAACGCAGCCGGCAGCGTCGACCGAGCCCGCGTTGCGCCGTAAAATATCATTGCGCTTGAAGCGTTTAGGACTGACCAATCGCGCCACCAGCGGAGCTGCGAAGGACGCCCCCATGAGCATCGAAATCGACATTCTGAACGGCGACGCCTCGTGGCCGATGGCCGAGCCGCTGCATCAGGCCGTCTGGGCACCGGATCGGGTCGCGGACAAGCCCTGGGCGCATGTCAAATGGGCCAATGCCGACCTGCGCGTGCTGATCGAGACGCCCGAGGACGGCCTTGTCTGCCATGTCGGCATCTACTTCCGCACCGTCACCTGGAACGGACAGAAGGTCCATATCGGCGGCATCGGCGGGGTCTGCACGCGCGAGGACCGGCGCGGCCGCGGCTACGCGACCGTGGCGCTCGACGCAGCCGTGCACACGATCCGGGCCAACGAGGCCACTCGTTTCGCGCTGCTGTTCTGCGAACCCCACAATTTTACGTTCTACGAGACCAGGAGCTGGCTGGCGTTCAAGGGAGATGTCTATTGCGAACAGCCGGAGGGGCGGATCCGCTTCACTCACATGGCGCCGTACGTCTTCAACATCGTTCGCGCGCCGACCCTGGGTACCATCGACCTATGCGGCCTGCCGTGGTGAGCCCTGCGTGAGGCAGGGCTGCGCCGGCGGTCCCGGCTGCTTATAATATGTCGACCATCATCCAATATTCCGCCCGGTGAACATGACGATCGAGGCCCCCCTGGACGCCATCCCGCCGCGCGCATCGGTCGCCTCCTCCATCGCCAGCCTGCTGACGGCACCGATCCTGCCGACGCTGCTGCGGCTCGCCATCCCCAACATGATCGCGATGGTCGGCAGCACGCTGGTTGCGGTGGCCGAGACCTCCTATATCGGCCGGCTCGGCACCATTCCGCTCGCGGCGATCGCGCTGGTGTTTCCGTTCGCGATGCTGACGCAGATGATGAGTGCGGGCGCGATGGGCGGCGGCGTCTCCTCCGCGATCAGCCGCGCCCTCGGCGCAGGGGATCGCGACCGCGCCGCGACGCTGGCCCTGCACGCCGCCATCATCGGCCTTTGCGGCGGGCTGTTCTTCACGGTGATGATGCTCGTGTTCGGCCGCTCCTTCTTCGCCCTGCTCGGCGGCCGCGAGCGCGTGCTGGAAGAAGCCTGCAGCTACTCACAGGTGCTGTTCTCCGGCGCGGTGGCGATCTGGCTCGTCAACACGCTGGCCTCGGTGATCCGCGGCACCGGCGACATGCGCCTGCCCTCGGCGGTTCTGATCGGCGCGAGCGTGGTCCAGATCGCGCTCGGCGGCACGCTCGGGCTCGGCCTGTTCGGAGTACCGCAATTCGGCATGCCGGGTGTGGCAGCCGGCCAGCTGATCGCGTTCAGTGGCGCGGCGATCTTCTTCGTCTGGTATCTGCTGTCCGGGCGCAGCCGGCTGCCGCTGAATGTCCGCGCCTTTCAATTCGAGCGCGCGATGTTCCTGGACATCCTGAAGGTCGGCGCGGTTGCATGCCTGTCGCCGCTCCAGACCGTGCTCACCATCCTGATCTTCACGAAGATCCTCGCGACCTTCGGCACCGAGATGCTGGCCGGCTATGGCATCGGCTCGCGGCTCGAATTCCTGCTGATCCCGATCACCTTCGCCTTCGGCATCGCCTCGGTGCCGATGGTCGGCGTCGCGATCGGCGCCGGACATGTCAAACGCGCGCGGCGCGTGGCGTGGACTGCGGCTGCGGCGTCCGGACTCACGGTCGGCCTGATCGGCCTCCTCGTCGCGCTCGCGCCATCGCTGTGGGTCGGGCTGTTCACGCGCGATCCCGGCGTCACCGCCGCGGCATACAGCTATTTCCACTGGGCCGGCCCGGCCTTCGCATTCTTCGGCATGGGCGTGTCGCTTTACTTCTCCTCGCAAGGCGCCGCACGGGTCGGCGGTCCCGTGCTAGCTTCGACCGCACGCCTCCTGATCGTCGCGATCGGCGGCGTCGGACTCATGACCGCACAAGCTCCGGCCTGGACCCTGTTCGCACTGGTCGGCGGCGCCATGGTCGTGTTCGGACTCTCGACCGCGGCCTCGGTCGCGTTCGTGCGCTGGGGCAAATGAGCGCAGGTAGAACATTCGGGCAGTTGAACGCAGGAATGTGATTCCAGCCGGCGTTGCACTATCCCTCCGGGCTGCTATGGAGGCGCTCCATTTTCGAGGCCTTCCATGACGTCCAGATTCGCAGCTCTCATCGTCCTCCTCGCCGCGCTGCTTGGCACATCTGCCGCTCGTGCGCAGAGCGCCGACGGGACCTGGCTCACGCAGGCGGGCGATGCGCGCGTGAAGATCAATAAATGCGGCGGCGGCATCTGCGGCCACATCGTCTGGCTGCGCGAGCCCTACGACACCTCGACCGGCCAACCCGCCACCGACAGCAAGAATCCCAATCCCGCGCTCGCCAGGCGTCCGATGATCGGCCTGCCCTTGTTCAGCGGCATGCAGCCGACGGGACCGAACAAATGGTCGGGGCAGATCTACAACGCCGACGATGGCAGCACCTATGCGAGCAATATCAGCCTGACCGGTGCGGACTCGCTGCGGGTCGAAGGCTGCGTCGGGGCGCTCTGCGGCGGCGAGACCTGGACGCGCGCGGGACGGTAGTCTCGCGTCCCGGACGGGATCTTCTCACGCCATCATCGCCTTCAGCGCCGTCGCCGCCGAAGCGTAGCCGCCCCGCGCGCCGTCGATGAAGTGGACGTGGTCGCTGCGCAGCACCGACGGCGTGAAGCAGGTCATCATCGCCGCATCCTGCCGGTGGAGACCGTAGCGCACGATGCCGTCGCGGGCGGCCGTCGCGAGACGATCACTCAAGGCCCGCTCGAGCTGCGGCGTGCAGTCGAGAATCATGCGCAGACCGTCGTCATATTTGCGGAAGTCCGAGTTCTCGACCACCTGACGCTTGTAGATGGCGGGCACGAAGCCGCCGACCTTGAGGTCGAAGCGCATGACCAGATAGATGAACAGCGTAAAGGCCAGCACGCTGGCCCTGCGAAGGAGCAGCGGACGACCGCGCCTGGTGCGGGCCTCGAATTCCACGCCCTGCGGCGGCCATCTCAGCGGCGGCCCCTGCGGCGGCACCGGGCGGCCACCGTCCGGGCTGCGCTCAACGAGATGGATGATATCCTCGATCACGTTGCGGTAGGCGTGCGGATCGGCGCCACGCGCCGGCATCACCAGCACCGACAGGATCAACCCGCGTAAGGCCGGAATCACCTCGAAGCGGCAGGACAGGCCCGACAGATCGGGCTGCGTGCCGGCCGGCGCCTCCTCGACCGCAAACTCGCCGCGCTTCATTGCGGCGTCGGCCCAGGCGAGCCCGCCTCCCGAGAACATCGCATAGGACAAATTGGCCGACGGCCCGAACCGGGCGACGCGCACGTCGAGTCCCTGTGCACGGATGGCGCTGACAGGCACCAGTGCGACGCGCATGGTCAGGTCGAGATCTTCCCGCACCCAGGTCGCGGTCGCGGCCAGCGCCTCGCGGGCAAGTTCGACATCCTCCGCCGCAACCGCAAAGCTCGCGCCATCGCCGCCGAACACGAAAGGGAATTCGCGCCCCTCCAACGCGTTCGTCACCGCCGCGATCACCGCCGCGCCCGCCATGTTCACCGCCTTGTAGCGCTCCGCCGCGATGGCCTTGGTCGAATCGACGATGTCGGCAACGCCGATGCTCCAGTCGTCCGGCAGCGGGGCATACAGCGCAGGATCCATCAGGCTGGTGAAGCCTCGGAAGACGGGAATGCCGCCATAGAAGGATTCGCCTGAGGTCATCGGAATGCCGGATGGTTGGATGTGCAACACAAATACGAGGCTGGATCGATCCGGGTTCGCTGGCCGGCAGACCTTTCAATCATTGGCCGAAACGGGCCCGGACAACAAGATGCGGCTGCCCGGCAATTCCGCTGCGGGTCATTGATCGGCATCAAACGGCCGCCCGCGCAGAGCGGCTATCGTCGGTCGGCTCAAGGGCTCGCAGGGGATTATCGAGGTGCCCGATTTCGGCCAGAAGGACGCCCCCTCACCGGTCCGCCGGCGCACAGGCATCGATCCGATCAGCGCGGTAAAGATGCCCGAAAGGCTGACCGCCGCCGTCGATCAATGGGCTGAAGCTCATCGCCTGACCCGCTCGGATGCGATCCGCAAGCTGATTGAGTTGGGCCTGAAGGCCGCGCCTCCTGCCCCACCACCGGCGCACCCGACCGCATCGGACGCTACCAAGATCGAAGAGATCGCAGTGCACGAGATCGAGTCGCTGCTCGATCCTGCGTTGCCTGCGGACGAACGCGAGCGCCGCATCCGTCGCCTCACCGAGGGACCGCCGGAATTCTCACACGAACGTCTTGACCTGCCAAAGCAGCATCGGACATGAAGCGTCTAAATGTTGTTGTTTGCGCATGATCTTTCCGGAAAACCGCATCGCACGTTTCCGGATCATGTCTAATGCAGCTTTTCGCTCTGGCGCTTGCGCAAGGTATCGAGAGATGCGTCATGGCAGCCGATCAGGCGAACGAATTGCTGCGGGTACATTTCATGGGAGTGACTGCCCGAATTCTGGTGCGCCATCGGCGCGCAGCGCATATCGTCCAACCTCGGAGCGGACTGCTCCGTCCGGCCTTGGCTTGAAGCGGTCATGTTTGATGTGGCCATCGACTGCTCCCCTTCCATTAGGGCAGACCGATTGACGTAACCCAATCGATTGCGAGACATCTTACGACCAAATCCGGCTGTCTGTCATTGCGCCGGATCAACGCAACCGGGACCGACCGGGTTCCGCCTAGGCCGTATTGCCCGCGTCGATCGTGAACACCGTTCCTGTGACGTTACGCCCGCCTTCGCCCAGCAGGTATTCCACCATCCGCGCGACGTCGTCCGTCTCCGGCAGGCGGCGCAGCGCGCTGCGGGCCGCGATGCGTTTGCGACCTTCGTCGGAGAGATTGTGCGTCAGCTCGGTGTCGATGAAGCCCGGAGCGATCGCGTTCACCGTGATGCCGAGCTTGCCGACCTCGCGCGCGAGCGAGCGCGTGAAGCCGGTGGCGGCGGCCTTGGTCGCACCGTAGACCGACAGGCCATTGTAGCCGGTGGTCGCGATGATCGAGGACATGTTGATGATGCGCCCGGCACCGTCTGCCATCATCTGCCGCGCGACGTATTTGGTGAGGATGATCGGGGACAGCACGTTGAGTTGCACCAGTGCCTCGATCTCGGAATTGTGCATCGTGGCAAGCAGGCCCTCGGTGCCGAGGCCGGCATTGTTGACGAGGCCATAGATCGGGCCGAACTCGTCGCGCACGAGCTTTGCGAAGGCCGGGATCGCATCGATCACGGCAAGGTCGCAGGCGCGGAAATGCAAACGCCCTTCGGAGGCGACGATCGCCGCCTTGAGCTCTTCGCTCTCGCGCCGCGCTGCCGCGATCACGTTGAAGCCGGCCGCAACGAGGCGCTTGCCGATCGCCAGCCCAATGCCGCGGCTGCCGCCAGTGACGAGAACGTTATGCATCGCTGCGCGCCAGTTTTCCGGCCGGTGTGACGTCGAGCGCCTCGACGAAGCGGATCACGGCCGGCACCTTGTGAGGGGCGAGCTGGGCGCGGCACTGCTCCAGGATCTGGTCGCGGATCTCCTCGGCGCGGGCCGGATCGGTGCCGTCGGCCAGGATCACGTCGGCGACGACGATGCCGCCGGTGATCGGACTGCGGCGCGATTTCGCCCGTGACATCCGCACATCGGCATGGCGGTTGATCACGGCCTCGATTTCCTCGGGGTGCACCTTCAGCCCGCCGATATTGATGATGCCGCCGCGACGGCCGATGAAATAATAGCGATCACCGCGCCGCTCGACGATGTCGCCGCTGTCGACGAAGCCGTCGGCATCGGTGATCGGCGCCGCGTTGCGGCCGACATAGGCATGCGCCGTGCGTGCCGAGCGAATCCGCAACGAGCCATCCACGACCTTCATCTCGACGCCGTTGCGGTTACCGAGATAATCGGCCGGGAAACCCTCCAGCCCGTCATTGACGGCGAAACCGACGCCGGCCTCGGTGGAGGCATAGGCGTGGCCGACGGAGGCATCGGGGAATGCCGCCTTCAAGCCGTCGAGCACGGCCTGGTCGGCGATCTCGCCGGAGAGACGCACATAGGCCGGGGAGAATTGCGCGACGGACCCGCTCATGAGGAGCTTGCGCCAATGCGAGGGCGTGCCGGAAATGTGCGAGACGCCGCGCGCGTTCAGCCGCGCAACGTGATCGCCGAGCGCTTCATGCGGATCGGACAGCACCATCGAGCCGCCCGAGAGAATGGCGCGAAGGAAGATCTGCAGGCCGCCATAGCGGCGGATGTCGTAGAACGTCGCCCATACCGGCGCCGGTCCGCGCGCAGGCCCCTCGGCAACGATGGCGCCGGTCAGCGCTTCCAGCGTATGACCGACGATCTTCGGCACCCCGGAGGTGCCTGACGTCAGCATCAGCCATTCGGTGGCGCGCTCGGATTTGGCCGGCTCAGTGGCTTGGAGCGGCAAGCGCGCAGTGACGACCAGCGGCACGTTGGATGCCGCCCAGCGATCGGGTTCGTCGGTCACGACCGCATCGATCCCGGCATCCGCGATTAGCGCATCGAGATGCGCCGGGTCGAGATCGGGCGGGCAGAGCAGCATGCGACGCGCGATGCCGTCGAGCTCGATCATGGCAAGGCCCGACCGCAGCTGATCGGACAGCTTCAGGAGCACGGCGCGGCCGGACAATTGGTGCAGGCGGCCGCCGAGAACCGAGTTCGACAGGATCTCGGTCAGCGACACGGCATCGTGCGCGTCCGATATCGTGCGGCCTTTCAGCTCCGCGCCGAGATGGTCGCGAAGCGCAAAGATCTCACGCGGGGACATTTTCGTAGGCCCGCACGAAATCGCCCACCGTGGCAGGGAATGCAGCGTCCTCGGAAATGGTGAATGGGTCGACGCCGGTCTCGTCCTCGAGGCGCGCGACCAGGATCGCGAAGGCGAGCGAGTCAAAACCCGTCTCGTGCAGGGAGAGATCGTCCGAGAGCGCTGGAAGCGTGACGTGCTGTTCCTTGGCGATCTGCTGGATCGCTTCGATGACCTTTGACCTTACCGACATGGCTGGCTCGCCTTTCATTGTCGTTTCGTGTTGCGGCGGCTCTTGATGACCGCCTCCCCATGGCGGTCTGTTTACCCGACAGAAGTAAATGGCTGCTTGGACAATTCAGATAAAATTGGACCTATCTGCTGATTCTCTCGCTACAGCCTGATCGTACCGTCATTGACGCGCGCATAGACCTCGGCATCGATCGCGACATAGGCTCCCGACTTCGGATTCAGCACGAACAGCGGCTCCGCTATCGCGTCCGGATCGAAGCCGTCGCGCGCAAGATCGCCTTTCTTCTGCTTGAAGGTCTCGGTCGCATCGAGCTCGCTTGAGATGCGGATGAAGACGGGGTGGGCATAGGCCGGCAGACGCTGTGCGAGATGAGCGGGCAGCGCGGCGATGTCGAACCCTTCGTTCACGACGATCGCGCTCATGCCAGCGCGGCCGTCAGTGCCGGGAATGGCGACGCCGTAGGTGGTGGCATCGACGACGCCGCGGAATTCGCGCACGGCGTCGTTGACCTCCGAGGTCGCGACGTTCTCGCCCTTCCAGCGGAAGGTGTCGCCGATGCGGTCGACGAAATGGAAGAAGCCCTTGTCGTCGATCCGCATCATATCGCCGGTACGGAACCAGGCATCGCCCCTGGCGAACACGTCCCTAAGAATCTTCTTCTCGGTCTCGCCGGCGTCGGTATAGCCCTCGAAGCGGCCGCCGCCCTCATCGGCGGTACCGATGCGGCCAATGGCTTCGCCGGTCTCGCCGCGGGCGCAGGCGATGCAGAAGCCCTCGTCATTGCGCAGCGGCGCGCCGCTGTCGGGGTCGAGCTTGAGGAGATTGGCTGGGAAGCGATGCGCGAGTAGCGGCGGGATGCGGCCGATCGCGCCCGGCTGTCCCTCGACGTTGAACAGCGAGAAATTGCCTTCCGTCGCCGCGTAGAATTCGAGGATCCGCGGAATGGAAAAGCGGCCCCGGAAATCCTCCCAGATGTCGCCGCGCAGACCGTTGCCGCAAACGAGCCGCAGGCGGTGCCGGCTCTCGTATTCGGAAGGCGCCGCCTTGAGCAGATAGCGGCAGAGCTCGCCGATATACTGAAACAGCGTGCAGTCGTGCCGCACGATGTCGGACCAGAAGTTCGAGGCGGAAAATTTCTCCGCAATCACCACCGAGCCGCCCGCGGCCAGCATGCTGCATGGTGCGACGATGCCGCCGACCGAATGGAATAGCGGCAAGCAATCATAGAGCCGATCCTGCGGTGTCGCGCCGGTGAGGCCGGCGAACCAAAGGCCCCAATTGAGGATGCGGCGGTGGCTGATGCTGGCGGCCTTCGGCAGGCCGGTGGTGCCAGAGGTGTAGATAAGAAGCGCACGGTCGTTGATCGTGACGTCGCCATGCTCCTCCGTGGAGAGAGGTCCGTCGTCGAGGGCGGCAAGCGCGACGTCGATCGCGCGCTCGCGGCGGGCATCGCCATGGGTCCAGACTTTCGCGTCCGTGTTCAGGTAAGGCGCCGCGCTCTCGAACGTCTGCATCAGCTCACATGCAGCGATGACATGCGAGGGTTTGGCGACGTCGATGCAATGCGCGAGCGATTGCCCCACCAGCTTGGTGTTCAGCAGCGCGACCACCCCGCCGACCCGGCTGATGCCGAGCCAGGCCGCCACATAGTCGATGCCGTTCGGCATCATGAGCGCGACGGTGTCACCCTTGGCGACGCCCACCGACCGCGCCCAGCGGGCATAGCGATTGATCCGCTTCGACAGGCCTTCATAGTCGAGCGTGGCAGCGTCGGTCACCAGCGCCGCCCGATCGGGCTGGCGTCGCGCCCAATCGTCGACGACATCGGCGAACAAGCGCCCCGGCAACATCTCGATCCGGGCCGTCAGCTCGATTGCCTTCAGCCAGATCTTCGAAGCCGAGGACGCGCGCGTCGCTTTCAGCTGCTCGATGACGCCGGTGGTCATGTTGTTCACTCGTGCGGACCGTCTGCCGGTTTTGCGGCAACTTAGCCCGCGCACCCTGCCCAGGTGTTAAGAGACAAGGTAAAACCCGGTTAGCGCGGGATTAACTTCAGTCATCCTTACCTAGCCAAGCGGGACCAGCGCCAAACCGTTGGCGCAAGATGGTCAAGTTGTCGGGGACCTGGAAGGCGCAGCGCCCCTGCGAAGCGGGCGCGCGGATCCGGCTTGGTGCTCGTCCTGGTCGGACCCTAGCCCGGTCGCCCGTGGCGCAACCGTCGCGGCGGCGGGTTCACCGGGAAGTACGGATTGAGGTCACAGGTCGCAGCGCGTCCCGAGGCGGTCGCGCGGCATTGCGGCAGCGAGGTGAAGGAGCAGTCATACCACTCCCCGCCGCCGCCATTGGCGCCGGAATAGACGTGCATGCAGACGGGATAGCGGGGATCGAAAGTCTGCGCGTGCGCCGGCGCGGCGGCAGCCAGAGCGCCGCTCGCCACGATCAGGGCGAGCGAGGTTCGCGGCGCTAAGATCCGAGAACGACGCATGGTGGACCGCTAGTATTGCTGCTTCTGCCGCTTGCGCGGGCGCTGCGGGGGCTGGTCGAAGGCGTAATAGGGATTGAGGTCGCAGCTCGCCGAGCGGCCCGACGCGGTCGCACGGCACTGCGGCAGCGACGTGAAGGAGCAGTCGAAATAATCACCGCCGCCTCCGCCGAAACCGCCAGGCGTATACACGTGCATGCACACCGGATAGCGCGGATCATAGGTCTGGGCGCTGGCATCCGCCGCGACGAACAGGGTCGCAATCGCGGTGAGGGTCAATATCGGCAAGCGCATGAAAAATCCTCGAATCGATCGCGGCGCCGGCACGGATGCCGGTCGCCTCATATGGCATAACACCACGCTCGAGGCGACTGTTCCTCGGAACAGTTGACGGCAAGGTGAGTGGAGCGCGCCGGCGGCGCACCCTCGTCACGCCGGACCTGCTCCGGCCATCACGCGCCGAGGCCCTGCAACACGAGCCGGTTCAGCCTGGCCGCGAACGCCGCCGGGTCTTCCGGCAGTTCGCCGTCCAGGATCTGCGCCTGTTCGAGCAGGAGCAGGCTGAGATCGTCAACGACCTTCGAGCCGGCCTGCGCCTTGGTGACCGCGGTGACCAGCGGATGGCGCAAATTGACCTCGAGGATCGGCTTGGTCTTCATGCCGCGGTTCTGCTGCGACAGGATGCGCTCGAGTTCGCGGCTGGGCCCCTGGCTGTCGGCGACGAGGCAGGAGGCCGAGCTGGTGAGGCGCGTCGAGGCCTTGACGTCGCTGACGCGCTCGCCGAGCGCGGCCTTGATCACGGCGATGGTGGCCGCCTCATCCGCGGCCGGCTCGTCCTTCTTCGACTCGTCCTGGTCGTCGATGCGCGGGATCAGATCGAGATTGAGATCGCCCTGGCTCAGCGATTTCAGCGGCTTGCCGTCGAACTCGGACGGCATCGAGGTCCAGAAAGCGTCGACGGGATCGGACAGAAGCAGCACCTCGATGCCGCGCGCGGTCGCAGCTTCCAGCCTTGGGTTGGACTTCAGCCGCTCGATGCTGTCGCCGACGAGATAATAAATCTCGGTCTGGTTCGGCTTGAAATCGGCGATGATCTGCTTCAGCGACCGCTTCTCGCCCGCCGTCGTGGTGAAACGCGACAACGAAAGCAGCTTTTCGCGCCGCTCGAAGTCTTCGTAGATGCCTTCCTTGAGCACCGGGCCGAACGCCTCCCAGATCTTGGCGAAATTGTCCGGATCCTTGTCGGCGAGGCTTTCGAGCTCGGACACGACGCGGGTCGCCACGGCCTTGCGGATCTGCGCGAGCTGCGGATTGTTCTGGAGCATCTCGCGAGAAAGGTTGAGCGGAAGATCCTCGCTGTCGACGACGCCTCGGACGAAGCGGAGATAGCCCGGTAACAGGTCGGCATCGTCGGTGATGAAGACGCGGCGGACATAGAGCTTCACCCGGCCCTTGCGGTTCGGCTCGAACAGGTCGAACGGCTTGGTCGACGGCGCGAACAGCAGCACGGCGTAGGAGTAGCGGCCTTCGGCGCGGTAATGCAGCGTCATCGCGGGATCGTCGAAGGCGGACGCGATCTGCTGATAGGCCTTTTTGTAGTCGTCTGCGGTGAGCTCGGATTTCGAACGTTGCCACAGCGCGCTGGCCGAGTTGATCTGGCGCGGCTCGCCTTCTTCGGGCACCAGTTCGATCGGAAACAGGATGTTGTCGGAATAGGCCGTGACGATGCGCTCGATCTCGTAGGTCTCCAAGTACTTCCTGGCGTCGTCTTTCAGGTGCAAAACGATCTCGGTACCGCGCGTGACGCGCGCCGCTTCCTCCTCGCTGGCGCGGGCGATCTCGAATCCGGAGCCGCCGGAGGACGTCCAGGTCCAGACGTCGCTCTCGCCGGCGCGGCGGCTGATCACGACGATCTTCTCGGCGACCATGAAGGCGGAATAGAAGCCGACGCCGAACTGGCCAATCAGGCCGAGCCCGTCCTTGGCCTCCTTCAGCTTCGACACGAACGCCTTGGTGCCGGAGCGGGCGATGGTGCCGAGATGGTCTATCAGCTCCTGCCGCTCCATGCCGATGCCGTTGTCGGCGATCGTGAGCGTCCCGGCCGTCTTGTTCGGGATGATACGGATCTTGAGGGCGTCGCCCTCACCCAGCAGGGCTGGATTTGCAATGGCCTCGTAGCGCAGCTTGTCGCAGGCATCGGAGGCATTCGAGATGAGTTCGCGGAGGAAGATGTCGGTTTCCGAATAGACGGAGTGCACCATGAGGTGCAGGAGTTCGGAAACTTCGGCCTGGAAAGGCTGCGTGTGCACAGCCGTATCTGACGTCGTCATGCGCTTACCCGGTCAAACAAGGGGGGAACCCGGATATAGCGCGAGGCCACGGCGGATCAAGAGGATGTGAACGTCCGCTTCAGGGCCGGCTTGCCAGAGGTGACGATCAAGTCACGCAGCGGCCAGGCTGGAGCAGTCGAGCAACCTCGGTCAGGGAGCTGACGACCGGCTCACAGGCGATCGTCGGCCTGCTGCGAACCCTCTTCTGGTTCTGGAGCAGCACCGGGGGCTTGGCATTGCCGGTGTCGATCGTGGCGGGGACGCGCAACAACACGGATGTATCGGCGAGGTCATTCAGCCGCATCGACACCGTACGGGTGGGGATTGCCGCGGGCTTGATTTCGGCAAGGCGATCAGCTTTTCCGACCCGATTGACCTTCTGGCCGGGAGCGACGTCCGAACGCGGGATGTCGGCGACCGCCTGCCAGCGGTCGGCCAAGTCGTGACCAGAGGCCAATTGCGCGGCGCCCAAACTCGCGGCGATCGCAATGGCGCCCAAAACTACCTTTTGCATCTGTGACATGGCCATCGATCCCTCGCCCCATGGCGATCACGGGAACAACGCGGGCGGAGGATAGGGAGTTCTTGACCGTGACGATCACTTAACCGTGTGGGAGAGGGACCGTTATCGGCGAAATATTTTGCGAAGCGCGGGAACGACTTTGGCAGCCGGGAGTCGTCTCAACAGCCGGCTATTCCCCCCTGCCCCATAAGCCGGCGACGTAGGGCGCGACTGTGGTGATGCCAGTCGCGCCTTACTTTTGTCTGGGATCTACTTCCCGGATCTAATTCGCCGCCCCGGCGAGCCAGTCCCGCCCCTCGCCATAGAGCTTTTCGACCTCGGCGCCGATGAGGCCCGGCATGTCGCGCTTGACCTTGTAGCCGATCAGCTCCTGCATATAGGCGAGGTGGCGGTAGCCTTCCGGGAGCGCTGCAAGCGCGGTCTGGTCGAGGCGCAGCGTCGCGGCGGGATCGACCGGATCGATCCGGTCCTTCTCATAGATCGGCTGGCGGCGGACGATGCCCCATTTTCCAATTCCTGATTGGTCTTGCCGCTTTTCCAGGAAATCGTAGAAGCGTCCGGTGCAGACGACGTCGCAGAGCACGTCGTGCACGAGAGCCCGCTGCGAGATCGTCATCTTGGTCTGCGCGATCGCGCGTGCGCCGGAGAGGTCGATGCTGGTGCCGCCGAGGAAATGCAGGATACGTACGCCCTTGGCAAACCCTTCCTGGCTGACGCGCATGAAGTCTCGCGCCGGTCCCTGAAACCAGGTCGCGGACATCCAACCCTCCTCGTGCCACACCGTGGCGAAGCGCTCCCAGTCACCGGCATCGCGCCACACCGCCCAGTTCTCGACGAGGTCGCGGATGGCGAGGCGATCGAGCAGTTGCTGGTCCATGATGAGAACATCTCCTGGCGGCTAAGAGCGAGTGTCATCGGCCCGAGATATGAACGAGGCATTGCAGTCCCCGTCAAGCGCGCTTCGTCGCCGCCTTGCCGATCGCGAGCGATACGCGCACCGAACCTTGCAATCAACCTTTAGGCGATTAATATCCGGACCTATGCAGGTGAAATTCACCTTGCTTGCCTTGCTTCTCGTAGTGCTGGCGGCTTGTCCAGTCCATGCACAGAGTGATGCGCAGGGCGAAAGTGCCCACGCCTGGAAGGCGAAGCTGTCGGCACACATCGCCAAGAGCAAATTCTTTCCAGCTGGAGCATGGGGGCAAACCGGCGAGGCCAAGGTAGGCTTCGTCGTCGACCGGTCCGGCAACTTGGTCTCGCGGGCATTGGCTGCGAGCACCGGCTCGCCACTGCTCGACAATGCCGCGCTGGAAATCGTCGCACGGGCCCAGCCCCTTCCACCGCCGCCCTCGGAGCTGAAGGAGGAGACGTTCTCTTTGACGGTCCCAATTGTCTTTGACGGCCGTCGCTTCCGGGTACCGACCAGCGGGGTGGCATTGAGCACGCCGGCTTCCGGCCTGGCAGAGTCGGAGGCTGTGGCTGCCTGGCGCAAGGCGGTCACGGAGCACGTCTGGCGCCACCGGGTATTTCCTCCGCAGGCGATCGGCCGGAGGGCTGATGGTGGCGTCACATTCGTCATCGATCGCTCGGGCAAGCTGATCTCGAGCGCGCTGGTAGAGAGCACGGGCTTCGCGCCATTGGACGCAGCGACGCTGGCGATGGTCGAGCGATCCGTGCCGTTCCCGAAACCGCCCGCCGACGCGAAGGACGACCTGCAGAGAGTGACCGTCCTCATCGCTTTCGACGGGACGCAGCCGAACCTGGCGCCATCGCCGGAGCAAGAAAAATTTCTCCGGGCCTGGAGCGAGGACCAGGCCAAGCTGAGTGCAAGACACCCCGGACCTGATGATACGAAGCTGAACTCCATGCTTCGCAGCATCTGCCGCGGATGCTAAGGACGATGCTCCTGCCCCATGTGAAAACGGCGCACCTTGCGGCGCGCCGTCCTCGTATTCGATTTTAGCCTCTTACGCCGCGGGCGCCTTCGGCGCGCGGTTGCGCGAGTTGCGCTGGAAGAACAGGGCCTGGCTCGCCACCGCCGACACCATCGCGGGCTGGAACGGCTTCGAGATCAGGAACGCCGGCTCAGGGCGCTCGCCGGTAAGGAAGCGCTCGGGGTAGGCGGTGATGAACACCACCGGCACCTCGAAGGTGCGCAGCAGTTCGTTGACGGCATCAAGGCCCGACGAGCCGTCGGCAAGCTGGATGTCGGCGAGGATCAGGCCCGGCCGCTTGTTCTTGGCCAGCGCCACCGCATCGGCATGGGTGCGGGCCACGCCCACGACATTGTGGCCGAGGTTCTTCACCAGACTCTCGAGGTCCATGGCAATGAAGGTCTCGTCCTCGATGATCAACACGTCGGTCGCGATCTCGGCCGCCATCTCGCGGCCGGCAGCGTCCGCAAGGCGGCGCGTCTCCGCGACGTCAGTACCGAGCACGAAGGCGACTTCCTCTTCCGAAAAGCCTTCGAGCGAAAGCAGCAGAAAGGCCTGGCGCGGCAGCGGGGTGATATTCGACAGTCTCCGCTCGGGTGGCATCGGCAGGGTCGCCACCTCGGCATCATCGTTGATCGAGACCGAGTTCCAGATCTGGGTAAACAGCCGGAACAGGCCAGCCCGGGGTCCATGGCTCTCGTCGAGCACGGACGGATCTCCAAGCATGGCCTCCAGCATGGCGGCGACATAGGCGTCACCGGAGGCTTGGCTGCCCGTCAGGGCGCGCGCGTACCGGCGCAACAACGGCAAGTGTTCAGCAACAAGCTGTGAACGGGACATCCCCACTCCATTCGTCTTCGGGCCAACCTTGGCTGAGGTCATGCGGGGGGCCCGGGGTTCCCCTGCTGGACTGACTACGCCCCGAGCCTAGAAAAGTTCCGGCAAACTGGGAACTTTTTAGCTCAGCTGGAATTGAGCCTATCCAGGGAACGGCTCCCGGTTGAGAAAACTTCTCGATTTTACAGTCACTTAACTCGGGGAAACGTGGAACAGGTCATGAAAGATCTCAAGTCTCAAGCCAGCAGAAGCACGACCCCCGGTAAGGGAGGCCTCACGCCGGAGATTCAATCTCGGATCGGGCATCAGTTGCGCGCCATGTACGACGATGTCGTGCGACAGGGGGTTCCGGATCGGTTCGCCGAGTTGATCAAGAAGCTTGATGCGCCCGGAGCGACGCCCCAAGTGGAAAATGGCGGGGGATCCAACGACAACAACGGGAGGGATTAATGCCTCTCACCGACTCCCTGCGTGACGACATCCTGGCGTCCGTGCCGAGCCTGCGCGCGTTCGCGATCTCGCTCAGCGGCAATGCGGACCGCGCCGACGATCTGGTGCAGGAGACGCTGCTACGCGCGCTCGCCAACATCGACTCGTTCCAGCCCGGATCTAACCTGCCGGCGTGGCTATTCACGATTCTGCGCAACCTGTTTCGCTCCGACTATCGCAAGCGACGGCGCGAGGTCGAGGATGCCGAAGGCAATTACGCCAAGACGCTGAAAACTCAGCCGTCGCAGAACGCGCATCTCGAGTTCGAGGAGTTTCGCACCGCGCTCGACAAGCTTCCGCAGGATCAGCGGGAAGCGCTGATCCTGGTCGGCGCCTCCGGTTTCTCCTATGAGGACGCGGCTTCGATCTGCGGCTGCGCAGTCGGCACGATCAAGAGCCGCGTGAACCGCGCCCGCTCGAAACTCGCCGCGCTGCTCTATGTCGACGGCGCCGAGGATTTCGGGCCGGACGAGACGGTGCGGGCCGTGATCGGCGGCAGCGGCGGCTGACGGCCGCGTCCATCGTATCCCGACAGACGAAGGCGGCCGCTTCCACGGCCGCCTTTTCATGCGTTCGAGCACCAACCGGCGAGGCCGATCACTCGTCCACGAAGGTCACGGTTTCCGCCACGCTCGCCCGTGAGGTGCGGTAGCTGTTGACCTTGTGCGCATGGTCGGCATAGCCGAACGAGATACCGCAGACGACGCGGCGGTCCTCGGCCAGGTTGAAGTGGCTGCGGATCAGCCCGGAGTGCCGCGCCAGCGCCGCCTGCGGGATCGTCCCTAGTCCGAGCGCCTGTGCGGCCAGCATGAAGTTCGAGACATAGGCGCCGCAATCGATGGCGCCGTAAATGCCGAGCGGCTCGTTGGTGTGGATGATGGCGACGTGGGGCGCGCCGAAGAAATTGTAGTTTTCCAGCGCCTGCCTGGCGTAGGCGATCTTGTCGCCGCGCTCGATGCCCAGCGTGTTGTAGAGCTGAAAGCCGCTCTCGCGGCGGCGATCGAGGTAGACGCCGACATATTCGCGCGGCGGTGTGAAGTCGTAATCGTCGCCGAGACCCTTCGAGGCTTCCGCGTAGATCGCCTTGCGAAAGCGCTCCTTGGCCTCGCCGCTGGCGATGACGACCTGCCAGGGCTGGCTGTTGCACCAGGACGCGGTGCGCTGGGCCGTGGCCAGCACATGCGCGATGGTGGCACGGTCGACGTCCCCCGGGAGAAAGGCGCGTACCGAGTAGCGCTCATTGAGGAGCTCTTCGAGCACGCCGATGCGGTCTTGTTTTACGGTAGCGTCCATCGTTAGTCTCGCTTTCGTGCCCCGGACGCGACGCAGCGCGAAGTGATGCGGCGCAGAGCCGGGGTCCATTGTAGGTCTGGGTTCCGGCTCGCGCTTCGCGCGTCCGGGACATGATACCCTCACCGCCCCTTGGTCGGGATCTTGTTATACGGCACGTCCTTGTCGACGCGAATGTCGCCGGGCAGGCCCAGCACCCGCTCGGCGATGATGTTGCGCAGGATCTCGTCGGTGCCGCCGGCAATGCGCATCGAGGGCGAGGACAGCAGCATCTGCTGGAATTGACCCTGCGCCGTTTCCTCGTCATTGCCGGTGAGCACGCCCGCCGCGCCCTGGAGGTCCATGGCGTAGGTCGCGATGTCCTGGAGCATGATGCCCGAGACCAGCTTGCCGATCGAATTCTCCGGGCCCGGCCGCTCGCCCTTCGACAGTGCGGAGATGGTGCGGTAACTGGTGAATTTCAGTCCGTTCGACTTCGCCGCCCAGCTCGCGAGCTTGGAGCGCACGGCGGGATCGTCGATGGCGAGGCCATCCTCCAGCATCAGGTTGGCGCAGAGCTCGAACATCTCGGGCACGCCGGTCGCGAGCCGCGCGCCGATCGACATGCGCTCGTTCATCAGCGTGGTCAGCGAGACGTTCCAGCCGTCGCCGACGGCTCCCAGCCGCTGGCTGTCGGGAATCACGACATCGGTGAAATAGACCTCGTTGAACTCCTGCATGCCGTTGGCCTGCTTGATCGGCCGCACCTCGACGCCGGGGCTCTTCATGTCCAGGAAGAACATGGTGAGGCCCTTGTGCTTGGGCACGTTCGGATCGGTGCGCGCGATCAAAAGGCCGTAGTCGGAATAATGCGCGCCCGAGGTCCAGATCTTCTGGCCGTTGACGACCCAATCGTCACCCTTCTTCTCCGCGCGGGTGCGAAGCCCTGCGACATCGGAGCCGGCGGACGGCTCGGAGAACAGCTGGCACCAGATCTCCTCGCCCGATGCCAGCTTCGGCAGGTAACGGCGCTTGGCCTCCTCGCTGCCGAACGCCATCACGGTTGGGCCGCACATGCCTTCGCCGATCTGGAAGGGCTGCGTCAGCTTGCCGTAGACGCCCTCCTCCTGCTGCCAGATCACCTTCTCGATCGGCGAGGCGCCGCGCCCGCCATATTCCTTGGGCCAGTGCAGGCAGGCCCAGCCGCCTTCGGCCTTCTTCTTCTGCCAGGCCTTGCCGACATCGACGATGTCGTGGTTGGCAAGACGGATGCGGCCGAGCGAGGACTTGGACAGCTCGGCATGGAGCTCCTTCGGTGCGTTGGCCTCGATCCATTTACGCGCGGTCTCGCGGAATGCGGCTTCCTGCGGGGTATCGTCGAAATTCATGGCGGCCTCTTTCTTTCTGTCATTCCGGGGCGCCTGAAGGGCGAACCCGGAATCTAGAGGTTGGTGACTCAACTCGAGATTCCGGGTTCGATGCTCCGCATCGCCCCGGAATGACGGCTAATTTCTTCCCTTGGTCGGGATCTTGTTGAACGGCACGTCCTTGTCGACCCTGATGTCGCCGGGCAGGCCCAGCACCCGCTCGGCGATGATGTTGCGCATGATCTCGTCGGTGCCGCCCTCGACGCGGGTGCCCGGGGCACGCAGCAGCATGGCCTGGAAGCGGCCGGCCAGCTCGGCATCCTCGCCGCTGACGACCCCAGAGGCGCCCTGCAGATCCAGCGCATAGGTCGCGACGTCCTGGATCATGGAGCCCGCGACCAGCTTGCCGATGGAGTTCTCCGGCCCCGGCCGCTCGCCCTTCGACAGCGCCGAGATCGCGCGCATGCTGGTGTATGTCAGCCCGCTCGCCTTCACCGCCCAGTTCGCGAGCTTGGAGCGCACCGCGCGATCCTCGATCGCCGGGCCGTCGTCGAGCATCAGGCTGGAGCAGTACTCGAACAATTCCGGGAAGCCGGTCGAGACGGCCGCGCCGATGGCGCTGCGCTCGTTCATCAGCGTGGTCAGCGACACGTTCCAGCCGTCACCGACCTCGCCGAGGCGCTGGTGGTCGGGGATACGGACATTGGTGAAATAGACCTCGTTGAAGTCGGAGGCGCCGCTCGCCTGCTTGATCGGCCGCACCTCGACGCCGGGACTCTTCATGTCCAGGAAGAACATGGTGAGGCCCTTGTGCTTGGGCACGGTCGGGTCGGTGCGGGTGAGGAGGATGCCGTAGTCGGAATAATGCGCGCCCGAGGTCCAGATCTTCTGGCCGTTGACCACCCATTCGTCGCCATCTTTCTCGGCGCGGGTGCGCAGGCCGGCGACATCAGAGCCGCCGGCGGGCTCGGAGAACAGCTGGCACCAGACCTTCTCGCCGGAGGCGAGCGGCGGCAGATATTTGCGCTTATGCTCCTCGCGCGCAAACGCCATCATGGTCGGCCCGCACATGCCGTGGCCGATGATGAACATGCGTGAAAGTTGGCCGAACGGCCCTTCCTCCTGCTGCCAGATCACGCGCTCGATCGGCGAGGCGCCGCGGCCGCCATATTCCTTGGGCCAATGGAGGCAGGCCCAGCCGGCATCCGCCTTCTTCTTCTGCCAGGCTTTTGCGACCTGCAGGATGTCGGCGTTCTTGAGCACGGTGCGGCCAAGCGAGGATTTGCGCAGCTCCTCCTCGTATTGCTTTGGCGCATTCGCGCTGATCCAGGCGCGCGCGGTGGCGCGGAACTCGGCTTCCTGCGGGGTGTCGTCGAAGTTCATGGTCTTGCCTTCTCTTCCGTCATTCCGGGGCGCGCGCAGCGCGAACCCGGAATCTAGATGCTATTCATTCATCTCGAGATTCCGGGTTCGGCGCTATCGCGCCGCCCCGGAATGACGACAACATCAAGCCGCGTTCTTCTTCCGCATCCGCTCGATCAACTGGTCCTCCCAATAGGACAGGCTGCCGAGCCCCAGCGCCGTCGCATTGGCGCGGCGGTAGTACATGTGGCAGTCGAACTCCCAGGTGAAGCCCATGCCGCCGTGAACCTGGATGTTGTTCTTGGCGCAGTGCTGAAACGCTTGCGTCGCGCTGATGCGCGCGGCGGCAGCCGCTTCCGGCAGTTCGGCGGAGTTGGTCGAAAGCGCCCAGGCGCCGTAATAGCTGTTGGAGCGCGCCAGCGTCGCCGACACGTACATGTCCGCGAGCATGTGCTTGACCGCCTGGAACGAGCCGATCTGCCGGCCGAAGGCGATGCGGTCGAGCGCGTAGTCGCGGCCCATCTCCAGCGCGCGATCGGCACCGCCGACCTGCTCGAAGGCGCACAGCACCGCGGCGCGATCGAGCACCTGGGTGAGGATGCTCCAGCCTTCGCCTGCAGCCCCGAGCGGCTCGGCTTTGGCGTCCTTGAAGGTGATCTCGGCCTGCCCGCGGGTCGGATCGAGATTGGTGAGGCTCTTGACCTCGATGCCGCCGGACTTGAGATCGACCAGGAACAGCGAGACGTCGCTGTCGCGCCCGCTCGATCCCGTGCGCGCGGCAACAACCGCGAAGTCGGCAATCGCGCCATCGGCGACCGGCTTCTTGACGCCGTTGAGCACGCCGTTCGCAGCCGTCAGCTTGACGTTCTTCGGCGCCGGATTGCCCTTGCCCTCGAACAGCGCCAGCGTGCCGATCGCCTCGCCCGAGGCGATCGCCGGCAGCCATTTCTTCTTCTGCGTGTCGCTGCCCGCGATCAGCAGCGCTTCTGCGGCGAGGTATACGGTCGAGGAGAACGGCACCGGCGCATTGGCGCGGCCCATTTCTTCCGCGATCACGCAGAGCTCCAGATGACCGGCACCCGCGCCGCCGAACTCCTCGGGAATCGCGACACCGAGAAAGCCCATCTCGGCGAGGCCTTGCCACAGCTCCTTGTCATAGGGCGCCTTGCCGTCGAGCACGACACGCACCGCCTTGGGCGAGCATTTCTCGGCGAGGAACTTGCGCGCCTGGTCGCGGAGCTGCTTCTGGTCGTCGGAGAAGTCGAAGTTCATGGCGGGCTACCTTTTATTCGCTGTCATTCATTTGCCGTCATTCTGGGACGCAGCGCAGCGGCGAACCCGGAATCCATTTCGCCACGCGTATTGCGGCCCGATGGATTCCGGGTTCGCGCTGCGCGCGCCCCGGAATGACGAAGGGAGAGAGACGGGCATCATTTCAGCACGATCACATCTTCGTCCGGCTTCTCCGCATAGAGCCGCTCCACCAGCGCGGCCCGGCGCTCGAGGCCGGCGCGCTGGTTGATGTAGCCCTTGTCGGTAAGCTCGTTGCCGTCGATCGAGGGCGGCTCGACCATCAACATCGCGCGGGCGATGATGCGGCTGCTGGCGCCTTCGCATTCCTTGTTGTGGGCCTCGAGCCCGCGCCTGAAGCAGGCGATCACCTCGGGGTGCCTCACCGCCTCGGCAAAGCTCAGATCAGGGTTGCCGACGAGCTGCCGGCAGGCGTGCAGGTTCGGCCAGGCCAGGAGGCCGATGAACGGGCGGTCCTGCCCCGCGACCAGCGCGTCGTGCACGACGGGCGTAGCGGCTGCGATCGCATCGGTGCGCAGCGAGCCGACATGGACGAAGGTGCCGGTGGTGAGCTTGAAGTCTTCGACAACGCGGCCCGCGAAGATGATGCCCTTCACCGGATCGGAATCGTCGACGAACACGCCGGCATCGCCGATACAGTAGAAGCCCTCCTCGTCGAACATCTTCTGGGTCAGCTCCGGCTGGCCGAAATAGCCTGGGGTGACGTTGACGCCGCGCAGGCGCAGCTCGTATTTCGAGCCGCACGGCACCATCTTCAACTCGACGCCGGGGAACGGAAGGCCGATCAGGCCGACGCGCTCGGTATCCCAATAGGTGCCGGTCGAGGTCGGCGCGGTCTCGGTCGACCCCCAGCCGGTGTAGAACACGATGCGTTCGCCCGTGGTCTTCACGGCGAGGGCCTGCATGCGCTCGTAGAGATCGTCGGGCAGCCGCGCGCCGCCATAGGCCATGATCGAGAGATTTTTGAAGAAGGAGCGGCATAGCGCGTCGTCCTTCTCCATGGCGGCTGCGAGCGCGGCGTAGCCCGCCGGCACGTTGGCATAATAAGTCGGCGAGATCTCGCGCAAATTGCGCAGGGTCTCCTCGAACTGGCCCGGCATGGGCCTTCCGTCGTCGATGTAGAGCGTGCCGCCATCGACCAGGATCGGATGAAACGCGGCATTGCCGCCCATGGTGTGGTTCCAAGGCATCCAGTCCAGCATGGTCGGGATCGGCCCGTTCGGATCGCGCGGACGAACCTGCATCATCATCGCCGCATTGGCGCACATCATCTCCTGGGTGTTGATGACGGCCTTAGGCATGCCGGTCGAGCCCGACGTGAACAGCAGCTTGCCGACGGTTTGCGGCGTGATCTTCGCGATCGAGGCCTCGACATCGGAGGTGACGGGCGTCGCCGCGAGCTCGGCGAAGCTGACGCTTGCGATGCCGTCACAGGGCCGCGCGACGTGAACCACGGTGACGCCGGTGAGATCGAGCGCCTTCAGCGCCTTCTCGAAGGTCGGCCCGTCCTGCACCATCACCACGGCCGGTTTGATCAGGTCGAACAGGTATTTCAGCTTGACGTGATCGTGACTCATCAGCGAGTAGGCCGGCGACACCGGCGCCGCAGGTGAACGCGCTTGCATCGCGGCCTGCGTCATCAACGCATGCTCGATCGAATTGCCCGACAGGATCGCAACGGGACGACCCTCCAGCCGGAGATTGAGCAGGCCTTGCGTCAGCGCGTCCACGATGCGCTTGGCTTCGCCATAGGACACCTTGCGCCATTCGCGGTTCGGACCACCGCGCTGCGCCAGCCAGGTGCGCGCCGGCGCTTCCTTCGCCCATTTCCCCAGCGACGCCGGAATGTGCGTCTCGTAAGCCTGCAGTGGAATGCGCGACTTCAGCACCACCGTGCCGTCGGCACGGCGCTGGACATCGATGTCGCGCTTGAGCCACTCGACCTTGCGAAAAGCGGGCTTCGTCATCACCGCGGCCGCGCTTCCACTCATTTTGCGTCTCCCGGAATTTCTTGTCCTTGGCGGATCTTCGTCGTTCAGCGCTTGATATAGACAGGCTTTCGCTTCTCAAGGAAGGCCCTGATGCCTTCCGAAAATTCCTCGGAGCGGCTGCACAGGACCTGGTTGCGATCCTCCATGGCAATCGCCGCTTCCAGCGATCCGGCGTCGACGCTCATGTTGAGACATTCCTTGGAGACGCGCAGGCCCACCGGCGAGGCCGTCATCATCGCCTCGATGTAGGGTTCGGCCGCGTCGTCGAGCTTGTCCTCGTCCACGACCTCCGAGACGAGGCCGACCGCGAGCGCGCGCTCCGCGCCGATGAAACGCCCCGTGAGGATCAGCTCGGAAGCGACCGAGACGCCGACGAGGCGAGGAAGAAAATAGCTGGTGCCGATGTCGCAGCCGCCGAGGCCGAGCTTGATGAAGGCGCAGTTCATCCGCGCCGATCTCGTCGCAATGCGGATGTCGGACGCCAGGGCCAGCGCAAATCCGCCACCGGCGGCCGCGCCCTGCACCAGGGCCAGGATCGGCTGCGGACAGCGCCGCATCAGCATCACGATGTCGGCGATGCGGCGCTGCGAATCCAGCGACTCCGTGACACCGGGCGGCTCCTGCTGCCCGGCCCGGCGCGTCATCGCGGCTTTGAGATCGAGGCCAGCGCAGAAATTCTTGCCCGCGCCTTTCAATATGACGACGCGTGTGTCGCGGTTGCGCTGCAGGCCCTGGAAATAATCGTTGAGCGCGTCGATCAGCGCAGGATCGAGCGCGTTGAGGCTGTCAGGACGATTGAGCGTCACCCGGTCGACGCCGTCGTCATGCTCGATCAGCAGCGGTTGGGACATGGGGCGCTCCGGCATCCGCTCTATGGCGGCGGTTATTGCGCCCTCTCCCCTTGTGGGAGAGGGCATGTACGTCGCTGGCCACGAACTCGCTTGGGTGAGGGGTCTGTCTCCAAAGATGAGATCGCGGAGAGATACCCCTCATCCGGCGCTTCGCGCCACCTTCTCCCACAAGGGGAGAAGGAATAAACCGCCCTACCTTGGCGCCATGCGGATGGCGCCGTCGAGACGGATGGTCTCGCCGTTCAGCATCGCGTTCTCGACGATGTGCACGGCGAGCGCGCCGTACTCCTTGGCATCGCCGAGGCGCGAGGGGTGCGGCACCTGGGCGCCCAGGCTCTTGCGCGCCTCCTCGTTCAGACCCATCAGCAGCGGCGTGAAGAACAGACCGGGCGCGATGGTGTTGACGCGGATCTTCTGGCTGGCGAGATCGCGCGCGGCCGGCAGGGTCAGGCCGACGACGCCGCCCTTCGAGGCAGAATAGGCGATCTGGCCGATCTGGCCTTCGTATGCCGCGACGGACGCCGTGTTGATGATGACGCCGCGCTCTTCGCCAACCGGCTCGATGGTGACGAGGCGCTCGGCGAACAGACGCAGGCAGTTGAAGGTGCCGATCAAATTGACGTTGATGATGCGCGCGAATTTTTCGAGCGGATAGACTCCGTCGCGGCCGACGATGCGCTGCGAGCCGCCGATGCCGGCGCAGTTCATCAGCACGCGGGCGACGCCATGCGCGGCTTCGGCCTTGGCGATTGCCGCCTTGATCTGCTCCTCGCTGGTGACGTCGGCATGCAGAGCGACGCCTTTCACTTCGGCGGCGACCTTCTCGGCGTTCTCCTTGTTCTGGTCGATCACGCCGATCTTGGCGCCCTTGGCCGCCATGGCGCGAGCAGTCGCTTCGCCGAGACCCGAACCACCGCCGGTGATGAGAACGGCTACGTCTTTGAGTTCCATCGCTGGTACCTTTCCTTGGGCGTTTCTTCTCTAGACTCTCTGAGTGATGGCCGGATTATCCGGCCGCGGCAGCTTCCCCGGCTTGCGTGAGGATGCCGCCGCAGATCAGCGTTTCCATGTGCTTGATGTATTGCCGGCAGACGTCGTCGGTGACCGGGCCGACGCCGGTCGCGCGCGACATCGCGTGGCGGCCGAAGAACAGGTGATCGCAGGCGCCGATCAGGCTGGTGTAGAACAGCACCGGATCAGTCGGGCGGAATTCGCCGCGGCTGACGCCCTCGGCCAGCAAGCGACGATGGAAATTTAGCAGCGGCGCGACGAAGAATTTCGAGACTTCATCGGCGGAGCTCGCGCTGGTCTCGTGCAAGAGGTAGTGGATCAGCCGGTTCATGTAGGGGAACCGGTGATAGGCGCGGATGATGCCGGCGATGTGCAGCTTCAGCTTGGCCGTCGAATTGATCGGCTGCGCCAGCAGATATTCGAGATTGGACATCTCGGTCGCGGCGTCGCGCGCGAGCAGCGCCAGCAACAGGCCGTCCTTGTTGCCGAAGTGATATTTGACAAGCGCGGCGTTGGCGCCCGACTTCTGCGCAATGTCGGAAAGCGAGATCTCGATCGAGGAGCGCTCGATCATCAGTTCGCTCGCGGCCACCAGCAATTTCTCTGCCGTGGAATTTTTCCCGCCGGGGAGCCTGTTCGGTACGCTGATAGCCACGGAGATCCCTGTTTGGCGCTGGAGCGCGCGCAGATAAGCGCAAGCAGCGCCTCATCACAAGAGTTAATTGATCGATTGACTAAACGGTGGTGCGCCCCTTAAATCCGCACCGACAATCCTATCCAGAACAATCATGGGAGAGACCGACATGGCCGAGGCTTATATCGTCGCCGCTGCGCGCACCGCCGGCGGGCGCAAGGGGGGCCGCCTCGCCGGCTGGCATCCGGCCGATCTCGCGGCGAAGGTGCTGGACGAGTTGGTCGACCGCACCAAGGTCGATCCCGCCCTGGTCGAGGACGTGATCATGGGCTGCGTCATGCAGGTCGGCGAGCAATCGAACAACGTCGCGCGCAATGCGGTGATGGCTTCGAAGCTGCCGGAGAGCGTGCCGGGCACCTCGATCGACCGCCAGTGCGGTTCGTCGCAGCAGGCGCTGCACTTCGCTGCGCAAGCCGTGATGTCCGGGGCTATGGACGTCGTGATCGCCGCCGGCGTGGAATCGATGACGCGGGTGCCGATGGGCCTGTCGTCGCAGCTGCCTGCGAAGAACGGCTTCGGCAATTACAAGAGCCCGGGCATCGAGAAGAAATATCCGAACATCGTGTTCAGCCAGTTCACCGGCGCGGAGATGATGGCCGAGAAGTACGGCCTCTCCAAGGATGAACTCGACCAATACTCCTACGACAGCCATCAGCGCGCCATCGCGGCGACGCAAGCCGGCCACTTCAAGCAGGAGATCGTGCCGCTCGAGATCACCCGCGCCGACGGCAGCAAGGACACCCATACAATCGACGAAGGCATCCGCTTCGACGTCACGCTCGACGGTATCAAGGGCGTCAAGCTGATCGCCGAGAACGGCAAGCTCACCGCTGCCAGCGCCAGCCAGATCTGCGACGGCGCCTCCGGCGTGATGGTGGTGAACGAAAAGGGCCTGAAGCAGCTCGGCGTCAAGCCGCTGGCGCGCATCCACCACATGACCATGACGGGCGGCGATCCCGTCATCATGCTGGACGCACCGCTGCACGCCACCAAGAAGGCGCTGGAGAAGGCCGGCATGAAGATCGGCGACATCGACCTGTTCGAAGTCAACGAGGCCTTTGCCTCGGTGCCGACCGCCTGGCTGAAGACCACCGGCGCCGACCCGGAGCGTCTCAACGTCAACGGCGGCGCCATCGCGCTCGGCCACCCGCTCGGCGGCTCCGGCACCAAGCTGATGACGACGCTGGTCCACGCCCTGCACCAGCGCGGCAAGCGCTACGGCCTGCAGACCATGTGCGAAGGCGGCGGCATGGCCAATGTGACGATCGTCGAGCGGCTGTAAGAAAAAACAAAAGCGAGTAGCGAGTGGCGAGTAGCGAATGGTGAGTAGGCGAAGAGCGGTTTGCCCTTCTTCCCTATTCGCCACTCGCTACTCGCCATTCGCGTTCTGAGGAAACGCCATGACCCACCCCTCCATCCACGCCAAGACGACGCCCGACAAGACCGCCTACCAGATGGCCGGGACCGGCAAGGCGATCACCTATCGCGAGCTCGACGAGCTCTCGAACCAGGGCGCGCATCTGTTCCGCTCGCTCGGCCTCAAGGCCGGCGATCACATCGCGCTCCTGATGGAAAACCGCCTCGCCTTCATGGAGATCTGCTGGGCCGCGCAGCGCAGCGGGCTCTATTACACCGCCATCAGCCGCTATCTGAAGCAAGACGAGATCGACTACATCGTGAAGGACTGCGGCGCCAAGGTCGTCATCACCACGCCGAAATGCGCCGACCAGATCAGGGGCCTGATCAAGGGCGCCGCCGGCGAGCCGATCTTCTACATGATGGACGAGCCGCTGCCGGGATTCCGCTCCTACGACAGGGAGGCCGCCGCGCAGCCGACCACGCCGATCGCCGACGAGGTCGCCGGCTACGACATGCTGTATTCGTCGGGCACCACCGGCCGACCGAAGGGAATCAAGAAGGCGTTCGAAGGCAACCGGATCGACGCGCCGAACGCGTTCCTGCGCGTTCTCTGCGCCGACATGTGCGGCATGAACGCGGAAAGCACTTACCTCTCGCCCGCGCCGCTCTATCACGCGGCCCCCCTGCGCTTCAACATGATGGCAGTCGTGCTCGGCGGCACTTCCATCATCATGGAGCACTTCGACGCCGAAGAATTCCTGAAGCTGGTCGAGAAGCACAAGGTGACGCAATCGCAGCTGGTTCCGACCATGTTCGTGCGCATGCTGAAGCTGCCGGACGAGGTGCGCACCAAATACGACGTGTCCACGCTGAAGGGCGCGATCCACGCCGCAGCGCCCTGCCCCATCGACGTCAAGGCCAGGATGATCGAATGGTGGGGCCCGATCCTGATCGAGTATTACGCCGGTTCGGAAGGCAACGGCGTCACGGTCTGCAACTCGCAGCAATGGCTGGAGCACCGCGGCAGCGTCGGCCGCGCCGTGGTGGGCAAGATCAAGATTCTCGACGAGAACGACGAGGAGCAGCCGACGGGCGAGATCGGCACGGTCTATTTCGCCGACGCGCCCGCCTTTACCTATCACAACGACCCCGAGAAGACGAAGAAGGCCTACAACGCCAAGGGCTGGTCGACGCTCGGCGACGTCGGCTATCTCGACAAGGACGGCTTTCTCTATCTCACCGACCGCAAGTCCTACATGATCATCTCCGGCGGCGTGAACATCTACCCGCAGGAGACCGAGGACGTGCTGATCACGCACCCCGAAGTCGCCGACGTTGCGGTGTTCGGCGTGCCGAACGAGGAGATGGGCGAAGAGGTCAAGGCGGTGGTGCAGCCGCACGACATGGGCCGCGCCGGCAAGGCGCTGGAGGCCGACCTGATCGCCTACTGCAAGACCCGCCTCTCCGGCCTCAAGTGCCCGCGCTCGATCGACTTCGAAACCGAGCTGCCGCGCACGCCGACCGGCAAGCTGGTGAAGCGGCATTTGCGCGATCGGTACTGGCCGAAGACGGCGGCGAAGATTTGAGGCGCTCTGACCCTCCCCTGGAGGGGGAGGGTCGCATCATCAATCAAACAGGCTCGGCGTGTGGTTCACCAGCGCGCCTTCGATCTCCAGTATCTTCAGCTTCGTCACCACGCCACCGTTCGCGGAGAAGCCGCCGGGCTTGTTGCCGGCAGCAAGCACGCGGTGACAAGGCACCACGATCGGGCACGGGTTGCGGCCGAGCGCCTGGCCGACGTCGCGCGACAGCTGGACGCCACCGAGCTGCTTGGCGATGTCGCCGTAGGTGATCGTCTTTCCGGGCGGGATCGCGCGGGCGATCTCGTAGACGCCGCGGTTGAATTCGGGAACGCCGTCGAGATCGAGCGCGATGTCGGTGAGATCATCGGGCTCGCCTGCGAGCAGTCCCGCCATGCGGTCGATTGCCTGCCGCACCTCCGCCTCCGGCTCGGCTTCGGTGGCTTCGGGATTGCGCTGGCTGATGCGGGTGCGGATCTTCTGCTCTCCGCCCATCGGCAATTGCGTGCCGTTGATGCCGCGCGGGCCCCAGGCGATGGCACAGAGGCCGATGCTGGTGTCGAACAGGGCAAAATGCTGGTCGGTCATGACTTGGTTCCTGGCTTGCGTCTCGTGCAGGCCCTCAACTTTCATCTCGCGGCAAATCTAGGCTTGGAAATAGTTGCGATCCACCCGGTTTCCGTGAATCGTGCACAGGACTTCCAACCCTTCGCGAGCCCCCGGAATGCAGAGCCTCCACGTCAACGGTTACGACATGTCCTACCTCGACGTGGGCGAGGACAGAGGCCGCCCGCCGCTGCTGTGCGTGCACGGATCGCTCAACGACTTCCGCGTCTGGGGCTGCGTGCTCGGGCCGCTGACGCAGCGACACCGGGTGATCGCCGTCAGCCTGCGGCATTTCTTCCCCGAGCGATGGGACGGGCTCGGTGACACCTATTCGATCGCGCAGCACGTCGACGACGTCATCGCCTTCATCGAGACGCTCGACCTCGGCCCGATCGACCTGATGGGCCATTCCCGCGGCGGCCACATCTGCTTTCGCGTTGCGCAAGCGCGCCCCGACCTGCTGCGGCGATTGATCCTGGCCGAGCCCGGCGGCGAACTCGATGCGAGCCTCGATCCTGACCATGTCGGCGGACCCTCGCCACTGCTGGCGCGCTTCACGGCCTCGGCCGAGAAGATCGCCGCCGGCGATGTCGACGGCGGCCTCGCCGTCTTCGTCGATGCGCTGGAAGGTCCCGGTACCTGGCCGCGGCTCCCTGCGATGGTGAAGCAGAATCTGCGCGACAACGCGATGACGCTGATCGGCCAGGTTCGCGACAGCCGGCCGCCGTTCTCGAAGGCGGACGCGGAGGCGATCAGAATGCCGACGCTGTTCATCCTGGGGGCGCGGACCAAGGGGCTGCTGCCGAAGGTGCTGCATGCGCTGGCCGCGCATGTGCCTTACGCGAAGACGGCGGTCATCCCGAACGCGACACATCCGATGTTCGAGCAGGCGCCACAGAAATATTCCGAAGTGGTGCTGGATTTTCTGGCGAGCTGACCATGCAGAGCATTCGCGTCAACGATTACGACATGGCCTATCTCGAAGTCGGGGATGGCCACCCGCTGGTCTGCGTGCACGGCACGCTGGGAGATTTCCGCACCTGGTATCCGGTGCTCGGCCCGCTGTCGAAGAATCATCGCGTGATCTCGGTGAGTCTGCGGCATTTCTTCCCCGAGCATTGGCATGCGCTGGGCGACGACTACAAGATGGCGCAGCACGTCTCGGACGTGATCGCCTTTCTCGAACGGGTCCGGCCCGGACCGGTCGATCTCATGGGCCATTCGCGCGGCGGCCACGTCGCGTTCCGCGTGGCGCAGGCGCGGCCCGATCTGCTGCGCAAGCTGGTGCTGGCGGAGCCGGGCGGCGATCTCGACGCCAGCCTGCCGCTCCCCGAGGGGACGCCCGCGCACCCGTCACTCGCTGCCCGCACCGTGCGCTCGGTCGAGATGATCCGCGCCGGCGACATCGAGGGCGCGGTGCAGAACTTCTACGAGGGCATCGAGGGCGACGGCTCCTGGCGGCGCGTGCCGGCCGCCGCCAAGCAGCAGCTGCGCGACAACGCGCGCACCTTGCTCGGCCAGATCAACGAGCAGCGCCGAGCCTACACGCTCAGCGACGCACGGGCGATCAGCACGCCGACGCTGCTGATCGGCGGGGGCGCCACCACCGGCAGCCTAGCGGTGATATGGCGCGTGCTGGCCGCGCACATTGCGGGGGCGAGGACGGCCGTGATTCCGAATGCCGGTCACTGGATGTTCGAGCAGGCCCCGCTCGAGTTCGGTGAGGCCGTGAGCAGGTTCCTAAGCGATTAGGCTCTCACGACGTTCTTCATTTCTCGAAAAACAACCCCATGCACAGTGGTGGACACCAGCAAAATCAACGCCTTGGCGAAGGCAATGGCGGAGTCGACTACGGTTTCATAATACCGTTTGACGCGCACGGCGGTTGCCGCTATCTTCGAATACGGAATTCCGTATTCCTTGATGTTTTGAGGAGCAGCCGGCGTGATCCCTCTCGACCCGCTCCCCAACCTGATCGACCAGGTCTATTCTCGAATCCTGGAGGCGATCTCCGATCGCACGCTCGAGCCCGGTCGTCGCATCCGGCAGAACGAGCTTGCCGACAAGCTGGGGGTGTCGCGCCAACCGGTGTCGCACGCGCTGCATCTGTTGCACCGGCAGGGCCTCGTCGCCGAGAGCGGCAAACGCGGCTTCGAGGTCACCCAGCTCGATCCCTCGCGCATCCGGCAGCTCTACGAGGTGCGTGGCGCCATCGATGCGCTGGCGGCACGGCTCGCCGCCGAACGGGCAGGAGCTGATGCAGCCGGCCGCGCACGGCTGGAAGCGGCGCTCGCCGCCGGCCGCAGCATCGACCATGCGACGACGCTGGCCGAGCTCATCACCCTCGATGTCGATTTTCACCGCGCGATCTATCGGCTCGCCGGCAACCCCGCGATCGAGGAGACCATAGCGCCGCAATGGCCGCATATGCGCCGCTCGATGGCGACGGTGCTGTCGGAGCTCGATTATCGCGGCAGCGCCTGGGCGGAGCACGCCGATATCGCCGGGCACATTCTCGGCGGCAACGCGAAGGCGGCCGAACGCGCAGCGCTCGCACATGCGCAGACGGCGGGACGGATGACCGAGGAGAGATTGCGCGCGACAAAGGAGGCGGCGGCTTAGCGACAGATGCCGTCATTCCGGACGCGCAACGCGCGATCCGGAATCTCGAGAGTCCGGGTTCGCGCTTCGCGTGCCCCGGAATGACGACAAGAACAAAGCAAACAGGAGGACGACCCATGAGACTGTCTCAGGAGCAATTGGAGTTCTTCCACCGCGAGGGCTGGCTGTTCCTGCCCGAGCTGTTCACCCAAGAGGAGGTCGACCTGCTCGCGCGCGAGGCGGTCGGCATCTACGATGCCAACCGCCCCGAGGTCTGGCGCGAGAAGAGCGGCGCGCCGCGCACCGCCTTTGCCGCGCATCTCTACAACGAGGCGTTCGGCATATTGGGCGCGCATCCGCGCATGATCGAGCCGGTCGAACAGGTATTCGGCGAGCCTGTTTACATGCACCAGTTCAAGATCAACGCGAAATCGGCCTTCACCGGCGACGTCTGGCAGTGGCACCAGGATTACGGCACCTGGAAGCGCGACGACGGCATGCCGGAGCCGCGGGCGATGAACATCGCGATCTTCCTCGACGAGGTGATGCCGATCAACGGCCCCCTGATGCTGGTGCCGCGCAGCCAGAACGCCGGAGATCTCGAAGCCTCGCACGACCTCGCCACCACCTCCTATCCGCTATGGACGCTGGACGAGGACACCGTGACGCGCCTCGTCGAGCAGGGCGGCATCGTCGCACCCACGGGCAAGCCCGGCGGCATGCTGATGTTCCACGGCAATCTCGTGCACGGATCGAGCGGCAACATCACGCCCTATCCGCGCAAGATCGTGTACCTGACACTGAACGCGGTTTCGAACTACATCCGCAAGCCGACGCGGCCGGACTATATCGCCCATCGCGACTTCACGCCCATCAAGCCGGTGGAGGACGATGCGCTGCTGCGGCTTGCCCGCGCACCGCGGCAGGCGGCGGAGTAGCCTGTCATTCCGGGACGACGCGCAGCGTCGAGCCCGGAATCCATTAAGCCGCAGAAATCGTGGATGAATGGATTCCGGGCTCGCGCTGCGCGCGCCCCGGAATGACGAGCTTTGATCGTTGCACCTATGGATTTCAAATATGAACCTCTTCCGCCTCCTCCAGGCCCGTGCCTCCGCCGGCAAACCGGTCCGGGTCGCCTTGATCGGCGCGGGCAAGTTCGGCTCGATGTTCCTGGCACAGGTGCCGCACACGCCGGGGCTGGAGGTGCCCGTCATCGTCGACATCGACCGCGACCGTGCGCGCGAGGCGTGCCGCACCGTGGGGTGGGACCCCGAGCGCATTGCCGCGACTGTCTTCACCGAGGACGGTGCGCGCGCCATTGCCGGCGGCGCGATCGACGTTGTGGTGGAGGCGACCGGCAATCCTGCCGTCGGCATCAAGCATGCGCGCGCTGCGATCGCGGCCGGCAAGCATATCGTGATGGTGAACGTCGAGGCCGACGTGCTGGCGGGGCCGCTGCTCGCCGAGGAAGCGCGCAAGGCGGGCGTGGTCTATTCGCTTGCCTATGGCGACCAGCCGGCGCTGACTTCCGAGATGGTCGACTGGGCCCGCGCCACCGGCTTTCATGTGGTCGCCGCCGGCAAGGGTACGAAATATCTGCCGGCCTATCATGACGTGACGCCTGACGGCGTCTGGCAGCATTACGGCCTCACCGCGGGCGAGGCCCAGTCGGCGGGCATGAATCCGCAGATGTTCAACTCCTTCCTCGACGGCACCAAATCCGCAATCGAGATGGCCGCGATCGCCAATGCCTGCGAGCTCGACGTGCCCGCGGACGGCCTGCTGTTTCCACCCTGCGGCGTCGACGACCTCCCGCATATCCTGCGGCCGCGCTCGCGCGGCGGCGTGCTGGAGCGGTCGGGCCTGGTGGAGGTCGTCTCCTCGCTCGAACGCGATGGCCGGCCGGTGTTTCGCGACCTGCGCTGGGGCGTCTATGTGGTGCTGGAGGCGCCGAACGACTATGCCGCGGACTGCTTCAGGCAATATGGCCTCAAGACCGACGGGAGCGGACGCTATGCCGCGATGTACAAGCCGTATCATCTGATCGGGCTCGAGCTGAACATCTCGATCCTGTCGGCCGCGCTGCGGGGCGAGCCGACCGGACAGCCACACGGCTTCCGCGGCGATGTCGCGGCCGTGGCAAAGCGCAATCTGCGCGCAGGCGAAATGCTCGACGGCGAAGGCGGCCACACGGTGTGGGGCAAGTTGCTGCCGGCCGGTGCGAGCCTGAAGGCCAGTGCGCTGCCGATCGGGCTGGCGCACCGGCTCCAGCTGAAGCACGACGTCGCCCATGGGGAGATCGTGCGCTGGAGCGACGTCGCCTTCGACGCCGACGACGACACGATCAGGACGCGGAAGGCGATGGAGGCGGCGTTTGCAACGCCTGGAACGTCGTCATGATCAACGCCTTCCCATTCATGGGAAGGCCCTCCATTCACTGATTGATTACGTTACCGGCAAGGAGTCGCCCCTTCGGTTGATCCTGGTTTAATATCCGGACCAGCAGATGATTCAGCCCGGTTCCGAACAGAGCAATCCATGAGCGAGCGGCAGACCCTTTCGACCGGCAGCGACATCGCCGCCACGAGCGAGAGACCTGAGCCGCCCATCCCCAGATTTGCCGCCAGGCACGGCAACACGGCGCAGATTGCCTCTGCCGTGGTGGCGGCGATTGCCCTGATTTTCGTCGCCTATCAGGTCTGGAGCATCCGCGCCAACGCGCGGATCGCGACGGCCCGGCAGGTCTACATGTCCTACAGCGAATCCCTGTTGCGCTACCCCAGCCTGGTCGAGCCGGATCTGCCGAAGCTACGGGCCGATCCCGAGGAATGGGTGCGCTACAAGAATTTCGTCGCGCACATGCTGTTTGCCTATGACGAGATTCTCGGCGTCTATGACGAACCGGAGTGGCGCCGCAGCTTCGAGGAAGACGTCAGGTTCCACCTGCCGTATATCTGCAGCGACATGCCGGCCGCGCTCGACGACACGTATTTTCCAAAGATGCGCGCGTTGTTGAAGAGGGAACGGACCAAATGTGCCGGCGCCGCGCCGAAATCATAACCGCCAGAGTGCGATGATATGACGTCGTGGCCCTGCTTCGTGCAGGGTCGCCCCGGCCATCCTCTACAGGCGCAGGGCAATCGCATATGGGAGGGATTTCGTCTGTGGCCATCCTTCGAGACGCCCGCCTCCGGCGGGCCCTCAGGATGAGGATCGAGTGTGTCGTGCCAGTTTCAACGAGCACCGATGCTGCTTAGACTCACCCTGAGGGACCGCCACCGGGCCCGCGCAATGCGCGGCCCGATGACAGGCTCCGCGGTCGTCTCGAAGGGCGAGGCGCGTGCTCAGGTCTTTCGAAAACCATATGCGATTGCCATCCCCACGAGCGGGACGCAGTGTCTTCGTGGAAGCAGTTACGGCAGCAATCGCTCCGCCTTTGCCTGGCGGAACCACTTCCGGAACATGTCTTCGGTGTCCATCATCTCGGTGAAGCCGGCGCGGTTGATCTTCACGGTCGACACGATCGAGGGTGGGCCGGACTCGGCGTGGCCGTAGCGCAGGCTGTAGTCGGCGTATTGGAAGGAGAGGCCGACGAAGTCGGCGAGGCCTGGCGAGAGGAGATTGCCCTTGCGCCGGATTGCGTCCCAAGGCTCGGCCCAATCGGCCGAGGCTTTCGCCAGCGACAGCGGCACGGCCTTGCCTGGCTTCATCTCGAGCGCGTCTGCGACCGCGGGCCAGATGTTCTCCCAGGTGAAGACGTCGCCATTGGTGACGTTGAAGGCTTCGTTTCGGGCCACCCTCGCCTCGCCTGACCAGGCGATTGCGCGGGCGAGGAGGTCGACATCGACGGCCTGCGACACCCGCGGAGCGCCGCCGGGATAGTCGAGCGGTCGCCCCTGCTCGCGCAGCATCGCAGCATAGACGCCCAGCGGCGGGATCAGGTCCATGGCGCCGCCCATGGCGAGCCCGACGATCAGCACCGGGCGCAGAATGGTCCAGTGCCACGCCTTGCCGGTTTGAAGCTTGCGCAGGAAATCTTCCTGCGCCCAATAGAAATTGGGCTGCTCGTACATTTCGGAGCGGCCTTCGCGTGCCGGTACCGTGAGCGGGCGCACGTGGACCCCATAGGCCTTGGTGCCCTGGAGCAGCGCGACGTGCCTGAGCCCCGGCGCAACCGGCTCGAGCGCGCCCATCAGATTGCGCAGCATCTGATCGTTGGTCCTGATCTGCTGCGCGTCGCGCCAGCCGTCGACGAGCTGCGGCGTTTCGTAGAGCGCGGCATAGATCAAATGGGTGGCGCCTCTCAGCTCCGCCGCCGCACGGCGGCAATCGGCGTCGCTGGTGAGATCGACGGGCACGTGGCGCGCGCCATGAAGATCGCGCGGCTTGCGCCGTGACAGCGCCACAACCTCGCAGCGGTCGGACGCGCAGAAGTGCCGCAACGCAGCGTTGCCGACCAGGCCGGTTGCGCCGGCGACCACGACCTTCTTGCCACCCATGTGCGGTCTCCCGTTCTCGTTGCCGAAACCGGTAGCAGGTCGCGAACGGGGCCGGCTTGCGTCTGGCCGGTGTTCGCACTTGCGAGCAGGCCATGAGGCTTGATTATCGCAGGGCGACCGGTCATCCTTGCCGGCGGAACCGCAATGATCGGAATTCCAATAAAAGAGCCCGTCAGGGCCTTTCGGAAACGCCAGCAAGCCTCAAGCAAACAACATCGAGCCTCGGCGAAGACAAGACGACAGCAAGATCGTTCCCCGGGTCGAAGCATCGGCACAATGGAGGGTACGCATGAAACGTCGTGAATTTCTCAAGGTAACGGGCGCAGGCCTCGCTGCGAGCGCAGCGGTTGCTTCGCCGGCTGTCGCACAGTCGATGCCAGAGGTGAAATGGCGGCTGGCGGCGAGCTGGCCGAAATCACTGGATACGCTCTACGGTGGCTGCGAGTATTTCTGTAAGCGGGTCGCGGAGATCACCGACAACAAATTCCAGATCCAGCCCTTCGCAGCCGGCGAAATCGTCCCGGGCCTTCAAGTGCTCGACGCCGTATCGAACGGCACGGTCGAGATGGGCAATACCGCGCTCTACTATTACTGGGGCAAGAATCCGGCCTTCACCTTCGGGACATCGCTGCCGTTCGGCCTCAATACGCGTCAGCATATTTCCTGGCTGCTATGGGGTGGGGGTCAGGAGATGCTGAACGATCTCCTGAGGGAGCACAAGGCGATCGGCGTCCCCACGGGCTCGACCGGAGCCCAGATGGGCGGCTGGTTCCGCAAGGAGATCAAGACCGTCGATGATCTCAAGGGCCTGAAATTCCGCGTCGGCGGTTTCGCCGGCACCATCATCGCAAAGGTCGGCGGCGTGCCGCAACAGATCGCGGCGGGCGACATCTATCCTGCGCTGGAGAAGGGCACGATCGACGCCGCCGAGTGGGTCGGACCGTATGACGACGAGAAGCTCGGCTTCGTCAAGGTCGCGAAGTACTATTATTATCCCGGTTGGTGGGAAGGCACCGGCCAGGGCCACAACATCATGAATCTCGAGAAGTGGAACGCGCTGCCGAAGTACTATCAGGCCGCCATCAGCGCGGCATCGCTGGACACCTTCACCTGGGTGACCGGCAAGTACGATGCGGTGAACCCGCCCGCGCTGAAGCGGTTGCTGGGATCGGGCGCGAACCTGAAGCCGTTCCCGCAGGAGGTGCTCGAAGCCTGCTACGGCGCAGCCAACGAGATCTACGCCGAACTCGCCAAGAGCAACCCGCATTTCGGCAAGATGTATGCGAGCCTCACGGCCTTCCGCAGCGAGTCACTCGCCTGGATGCAGGTGGCCGAGCTCAGCTTCGACACCTTCATGATGCGGATGCGGACGAGGACCTAGCCGCATCGCGCTGCAACCGACGAAACGACGAAAGCCCCGGAGATGTCTCCGGGGCTTTTTGTTAGGCGATGACGGGGCCGCTCAGTTCTCCTCG
>DATLXF010000042.1:0-45552 GCA_035575945.1 Bradyrhizobium sp.
CAGGCCAAGTTCGACGGCGGGTCGCGGTGCCGGGCCGCATCCGGAGACGACCTGGCGAGGCTTCGCGATCTCGTGTCGCGCCACGCCCCCGATCCTGCTCTTCAGAGCGCCGCAGCGTGACCAGTCGGCGAGCCGGCGGCGTTCGCGCTCCCGTTGCACTGGGGGTCTGCTGGGACTGGAATGCTCGCCTGTATCGCGCTTAACCGAATTCGCAACTCATAACTCAAGCCTTCGGGCTTGTATTCGAGGGCTGGCCTGCCGAGCCACTTGCCGATCTCCAGCAGCACGGTGCTGCCGAAACCCTTGCGCATCGGCATTGCTGCCGGTGGTCCGCCGATCTCGCGCCAGCGAAACGAGAACACGTCCTCTTCGAGTGGGGACTGCTCGACCGTTCCTTCAACGGTGACGCGCCCGCCTGGAACACTCAGCGCGCCGTACTTGGTCGCATTGGTCGCCAACTCGTGGACGATCAGCGCGAAGTGCTGGGCTGCGGAAGCATCAACTGCGATATCGCAGCCCCGCACCTCGGCGCGGTCGGTAAAGGGCTGCAGTTCACCCCTGACGATCTGATCCAGTGGCGCGCCTGTCCAGGCCGCATCGGCGAGCATCGAATGAGCACGTGCCAGCGACTGCAGGCGGCTCTGCAGGAGGTCCCGCGCTTCGGCGATTGGCCGGTCTGCCGTCAGACCGTTCCTCACCAGGGCCGAAACCACTGTCAACAGGTTCTGCATCCGGTGTCGCATCTCGCCGATGAGAACGCGCTGTTGCTCAGCGGCTTTTGTCGTTCGCGTTTGAATTTGTCACTGGGTGCGCGCGCCGGTCCATGGCGACCAGGGTTTCCGGTTGAAGGCGACCACCGTTTCCGGTGGATGACGACCACCTGTTCCGGTCGATGGCGACCAGTGCAACAGGGCTGTGGACGGGCGTGATGAACGCCGTTGGGTGATCCGCGAATCAGCCGGACTTCGCTCCTTTTTCGAGAGGAGTGGGGATGGCCCAACAGAGATTACCCATGCGCAAGATCCGCGACGTGCTACGGCTGTCGGCCGCCGGCCTGTCCAAGCGCCAGATTGCCGCCAGTCTCGGGATTGGCCCGACCGCCGCCGGAGCGTGCCTGCGCCGGGCGCGCGAAGCCGGCGTCGGTTGGCCGCTGCCGGACGATCTTGACGACGTCGCACTGGAGAGCCGCCTCTATCCGGTCCCGACGACCACGGCCAAGGCCAAGGATTGGCGGTCGCTGCCGGACTGGCCGGCGATCCACCGGGAGTTGCGTCGCAAGGGCGTGACGCTGCAACTGGTCTGGGAGGAATATCGCGCCGCGCATCCTGACGGTTACGGCCGCAGCTGGTTCTGCGAACTCTAGCGGGCTTGGGAAGGCCGGTTGTCGCCGACGATGCGGCAGGCGCATGTGGCCGGCGAGAAGCTGTTCGTCGATTACGACGGCACGACGATCGACATCGTCGATGCCACGACCGGAGAGGTGCATGCCTGCCAGCAGTTTGTCGCCGCACTCGGCGCATCGAGCTTTACGTACGCCAAAGCAACCTTCACGCAGACGCTGCCCGACTGGATCGGCTCGCACACACGCGCCTTTGGCTTTTACGGCGGTGTGCCGGCGATGGTCGTTTCCGACAATCTGAAGTCCGGCGTCACCAAGGCCTGCTTCTACGAGCCGGGCGTCAATCGTGCCTATGCCGAAATGGCGGTGCACTACGACACGGCCATCGTGCCGGCACGGCCGAGAAAACCGCGCGACAAGGCGAAGGTCGAGGTCGCCGTGCAGGTCACGACGCGCTGGATTATCGCCAAGCTGCGCAACATCAGGTTCTTCTCGCTCGTCGAGTTGAACGCAGCGATCCGTGATTGTGTCATAGCGCTGAACGACCGCGTCTCCCGGCATCTCGGCGCGAGCCGCCGCGCGCTGTTTGAGGCACTGGACCAGCCAGCGTTGAAGCCATTACCGACTGAGCCCTACGTCTACGCCGAGTGGAAGCAGTGCAAGGCCGGCCTCGATTATCACGTCGAGGTCGCGCAGCATTACTACTCGGTGCCGCACGCGTTGCTGCGCGAGGAGCTATGGGCGCGGATCACGGCACGCACGGTGGAGCTGTTCCATCGTGGCAATCGCGTCGCTGTCCACGTACGTTCGTCATCAAACCGCAAGCACACGACCGTGCGCGAGCACATGTCGTCGAGCCACCGCCGCTATGCCGACTGGACGCCGGAACGCATCCAGGGCCGAGCGAACGAGATCGGGCCGAAGACATCGGCGTTGATCGAGATCATCCTGCGCGAGAAGACGCATCCGGAGCAGGGCTTCCGCGTCACGATCGGCATCCTCAGGCACGCCAACAGCTTCGGGCATGAGCGACTGGAAGCCGCCTGCGGCCGCGCGCTCGAGATTGGCGCGCGCTCCTACACCTCGGTTACCTCCATCCTGAAGACCAACCTTGACCGCCGACGGCCTGCCTCCGCCACGGACGGGCCGGCGATCGTGCACGCGAACATCCGTGGCCCCCGCTACTTCCACTGAGGAGAAAACAAGCAATGCTGACCCATCCAACCATCGACCAGCTGCGAGCCCTGAGGCTCGACGGCATGGCCGAGGCCTTTGTTGAACTGCAGTCGCAGGACGCTGCCCGGGATCTCGCGCCTGCCGAATGGCTGGCGCTGCTGCTCGATCGCGAGGCGGCGCATCGCGGCACGCAGCGGTTCAAAAGCCGGCTGCGCAATGCGAAGCTGCGCCACGGCCAGGCGTCGATCGAGGACGTCGACTATCGTGCCGCCCGACGGCTCGACAAGGCGCTGTTCCAGCAACTGGCCGCCGGCCGCTGGATTGCCGAACATCGCAATCTGCTGATCACCGGACCGTGCGGTGTCGGCAAGTCTTGGCTCAGCTGCGCGCTGGCGCAGAGAGCCTGCCGTGATGGCTATACGGTGCATTACGCACGTGTGCCGCGCCTCTTTGCCGATCTCGAACTAGCCCACGGAGACGGCCGCTTCGCGTGTCTGTTCCGCACGCTCACCAAGGCCGATCTGCTGATCCTTGATGACTGGGGCCCAGACCGGCTCTCGGCCAACCAGCGGCGCGACCTCATGGAGATCGTCAGGACCGCTATGGCGCCGGCTCGACGCTGATCACCAGCCAGTTGCCGGTCGATGCCTGGCACGAGGTCATCGGCGCGATCCTCGACCGCCTCGTGCATAATGCCCATCGTCTTGCGCTCGATGGGCCATCGATGCGCGATCTCAAGACGGCCAAGTCGGATACCACGCCGCCGGGGCCGAGCGCGGCGGGTACGACGGTCACGAAACCGGCGACAGGAGCGAAAAAATGAACAACGCGCCCTCCGGCTCGCCCATGCGCGGCGCTGCGTTTGACTCGTGGCGGTCACTTCGCGCCGCGCACGGGCTCCACCTATTGCTTGACCCGAACCTCAAATACTGAGATCAGAAAATAAATCCAACGGCGCCATCAAGCTCGTGCGCCGCCTTGGTCGTCATCGACCGGATCACGTGGTCGCCATGCGCCGGACAGCGTGGTCGCCTTCTCCGGTATGCGCAGCCAAGGCCAGCGACATCACGATGAAGCTATCGGAAGCCAGCGACCAACTTCCTGCGGGTCGCCCCGGTATCGTTCACATCGGCTTCGAGGCCGTTGAAGGAGACGATGTAGAGCGTGTGTTTCGGCATGGAATAAGGGCTCTGACTCACTTTTGATGCAGTTTGGAGGATGTCTGGCGCTTTGATTGGAGGAGAATCAGCGCCATGCAGCAGGCACTGCACCGCTCCAGTTTGGTGCCGCGTGGGTTTGTTGTAGAGAGTGCTTACTACGAGGGTAATAAGGCGATCGTTGTGGTTCGGGCGTCCGGCAGCGTCGGCCTGTGTCCATCGTGCGGAACGGTTTCGCGGCGTGTTCATAGCCGCTACCGGCGCCGCGTGACCGATCTGCCGCTCTCGGGTCGGATCGTCCAGCTCCTGGTAATCGCCCGCCGTTTTCGCTGCGACGCGGTTCTGTGCGGGCGTCAGATCTTCACTGAGCGCTTCGGCGAAGGCGTACTGGCGCCTTCGGCGCGCCGCACCGCGAGGCTGGAGTCCATCGTTCACCACCTTGGCTTGGCGCTTGGGGGTAGACCGGCAGCAGTCTTCGCAAAGCGGCTGATGCTGCCGGTGAGCAAAGATACCCTTCTTCGGGTGGTTCGGCACCGTAGCCGTCCCCCAGCTGACCCGCTCAGGGTCATCGGCATTGATGACTGGGCCTGGCGGCGCAATCACCGATACGCCAGCATCGTCTGCAACCTGGAAAGGCGCAGGGTCGTCACTTTGTTGCCGGATCGTGAGCCGGCGACGGCCCAAGCCTGGCTCGCTGCTCATCCCACGATCGCAATCGTCGCCCGTGACCGCGGCGGCGGATATGGCGAAGCCGCGGCCAAGGCCCTGCCGCACGCAGTACAGGTCGCCGACCGTTGGCATCTGATGGAGAACGCCAGTCGGGCCTTCCTCGATGCCGTCCGCAAATCGATGCGCCAGATACGCACCGTCATCGGTGCGACCACGATCGATCCCAAGCTACTCACCGCCGCTGAGCGCCTCCAGTATGAGGGCTATCTGCGCCGTGGGGAGACCAACGCGGTCATCCTGGCTCTGTCGAAGAATGGCATACCTATCAAGCAGATCGTGCGTCAGACCGGCCACAGCAGGAAGCTGGTGCGACAGGTGGTCCGCGGCGAACGTCACGACGTGTTCCGAACCCGGCAAAGTTCGTTGGATGTGCACTTGCCATGGCTGGACGAGCAGTGGGCGTCTGGCTGCCGCAACGGTGCTGAACTTTGGCGCCGTTTGAAAGGGCGTGGCTTCCGAGGCTCGCTCCGTGTCATCAGCGAGTGGGCAACCCGCAGACGACGAGCGGAAAGGACCGACACACAAAACCTTCAGAGGATTCCGTCGGCCAGAACGATCGCTCGCCTCATGACAATCGGACGGGACCTGCTCACCAAAGCGGAGACCGTCACGGTCGCGGCGATCGAAGCTGGCGTGCCAACTCTGGTCGAGGCACGCGAGATCATCGCCGAATTCCACCTGATGATCCGGCGTAAGACCGAGGCGGGCCTCGCTCCTTGGATCGAGCGTGCCCGCGCCAGTCTCGTCGCCTCGTTCGCGAGCGGCGTCGGGAGAGACCAAGCGGCAGTCCGAGCCGCAATCACGTCGCCCTGGTCGAACGGACAAACCGAAGGACAGATTACGCGCCTCAAGCTCGTCAGCGCCAAATGTATGGCCGCGGGAAGATCGATCTGCTCCAAGCCCGGTTAGTCGGCGCAGAATGAAAGGAGCTGCACCAAGATACTGCGTCAGAGCCCCCCCAAGATTGCGTCAGAGCCCCCCTGGATGCCGATCGGGGGTCCCAGTCCAATGCCGATTGACACCCGAGGTATCTCCTAGGATTTCTCAACATAAGCCAGGACCACATCCACGAAAGCCATCCGGAGATCGTGAAACGGCTGAAACGGGCCGACGGGCATCTCCAGAAGGTCATCGCGATGTTCGCGGAAGGCCGCCCCTGCCTCGATCTGGCGCAGCAACTGCACGCCGTCGAGAAGGCGATCTCGGAGGCGAAGAAGTCTCTGATCCACGACCAAGTGGACAACTGCCTGGACGCTGCCGCCAACTGTGGCTCAGGCAAGTCGACCAAGAACGTCCTCGCCGAATTCAAGGCGATCTCGCGCTATCTTTAGCGGAGCGGACGATGGCTTCGCGCATCAGCACGGCTTCCATAATGATCTTCGCCGCGTCGATTGCGGCGGTGGCCGGCACCGTCGTGACGGCCACCGCGCAGTCGAACTCCGCGAAGCCGGGCATCATCGTCATGGACGATGACCGCATCAAGCTTGCCAGCATCGAGCTCCGACAGGCCGGACCGGCCGCTGTCGCCAGGCGACTGACGGTGCCGGATACGATCGTGCCTGACGGGGGGCGCATCGCCCACGTCTCCATCAAGGTTTCCGGCACCGTCGCGGATCTGCGAAAGAACATCGGCGACGATGTAGCGAAAGACGATATCTTGGGCGTGCTGGAGAGCCGCGAGGTCGCCGACGCGAAAAGCGAGTATCTGTCCGCCAAACTCTCGAACGAGCTACAGCAGGATCTCACGGCGCGCGACAAGTCCCTGTGGGAGGGCCGCGCGGTTCCGGAACAGCAATACATCAAATCGCGAAACGCGGCGGTGCAGACGGAGATGCGTTTCGGAATCGCACGGCAGAAGCTGATGGCGCTTGGCGTCAGCGACGCGGAAATCGCGGCCCTGCCCCAGGCACCGGACGGAACGCTTCGGAGCCAGAACGTCCGGGCCCCCATCTCTGGACGCATCGTCGAGCGGAAGGTGGAGCTTGGCACCGCCGTCGGGCGAGACAGTCTCGAGACCGAACTCTTCGTCATCGTCGACCTCAGTCGCGTCTGGGTCGAACTGGCGGTCTCGTCGATCGACCTGCCTCTGGTGAGGGAGGGTCAGTCGGTCGATGTCGCACTGCGCGGCGACCCGGAGACGGGTGCGGGCAGCATCGTGTTCGTCAGTCCATTGCTCGACAAGGAGACCCGGGCCGCGCGGGTGGTGGCCTCCCTGCCCAATCCGGATGGCCGTTGGCGGCCCGGATCGTTCGTGACCGCAGCCATCGTAATCGAGCGTCGCGACGTGGCCGTTACGGTCCCCTTCGCCGCCGTGCAGACCGTCGATGGTCGGAAAGTGGTGTTCGTCCGGACCAAGCAAGGCTTCGAAAAGCGCGAGGTCGCGCTGGGACGACGTGATGGACCCATCGTCGAGATCGTCTCTGGGCTCGCAGCGGGAGATGCCGTCGCCGCCTCGAACACGTTCTCGCTTAAGGCGAACTCTCCAAACCCGCCGACGAGGACTGAGAGATGATCGAACGGATCGTCGAATTCTCCGTCCGACGGCGCTGGCTTGTCCTTTTGGCGACGCTCATTGCGGCGGTGTCCGGATTCTGGTCCCTCGCCAGGCTTCCCATCGACGCCGTTCCCGACGTCATGTCCTCGCCGATCGCACCTACCGCCATCTGTTCGCCGCTCAGGTGATCGCACTGATCGGGACGGGCCTGATGACCGTCGCCCTCGGCCTGCTGGCCTTCCGCATCGCCGGGGAGAACGCCGGCGCTGTGCTCGGAACGGCGCTCGCCATCAAAATGGTCGCCTACGTCCTCGTCGCGCCGATCGTGGGGGGCTTGCCGGCCACCTACCGCGTCGCGCTTTCCTGGTGTCGATGGATCTGACACGTGCGGCTGTCGCCATCGCGCTGCCCTTCATCGACCGGGTCTGGGAGGTCTACCTCCTGATCTTCGTGCTGCAGTCCGCATCCGCTGCATTCACGCCGACGTTCCAGGCGACGATCCCGGATGTGCTTCCGGAGGAGCACGATTACACGCGCGCCCTCTCGCTATCCCGCCTGGCGTACGACCTGGAAAGCCTCCTGAGCCCGACGCTGGCCGCCGCGTTGCTGACCCTGATCACGTTCAACTGGCTCTTCATCGGCACGGTGATCGGCTTCCTCTGCTCGGCGGCGCTGGTGGTCTCGGTCACGATCCCGCAACCGTCGGCGGCCCGTCCCCGCCGTGGTTTCTTCGACGACACGACGCGCGGCATGCGCATCTATCTCGCCACGCCTCGGCTTCGCGGCCTGCTGGCCCTCAATCTCGCCGTCGCCGCGGCCGGATCGATGGTGTTCGTCAACACCGTCGTCTTGGTGAAGGGAGCGCTGCGCGGGACCGACGGCAACGTCGCGCTCGCTCTCGCCTGCTTCGGCGGCGGCTCGATGGCGGCCGCCCTCCTACTCCCTCGGCTCCTTGATCGGCTGTCAGACCGCCGGATCATGCTCTCGTCGGCGGGAACGCTGGTTGCGGTGTTGATCGCCTTCGGATCGCTCATGGTGGCCTCCGGAGTCCACCAGAGCATCTGGTACGCGCTTTTGCCGACGTGGGCACTACTGGGGATCGGATACTCGGCCGTCATGACCCCATCGGGACGCCTGCTGCGTCCATCGGCCGACGCTGCGGACAGGCCGGCGGTGTTCGCCGCTCAGTTCGCGCTGTCCCATGTTTGCTGGTTGCTGACTTATCCTCTGGCCGGATGGCTGGGATCCGCAGCGGGACTTGGTTCCACCGTATTTGCGCTCGCTGCGGTGGCTCTGATCGCCGCCGCGTTGGCCGTCAGTCTCTGGCCGATTTTGTTGCAGAACTGTCTTGAGGAGCAGGGCGAACCGTGATTCCGTCGAGGTGGAGCGGCCATCGACGGAGAGTTCGATGATGGAGCGGTGCAAGAGTGAGCAGGGTCATCTGTTCTATGCGTTCGACCTCGAGGCCGTAGTGCCGGACGACCATCAGGTTCGGCGGATTGCGGCAGTTCTCGATCTCTCATGGGTGCGCGTTGAGCTTGCGCCGCATTATTCCAACACTGGCCGACCATCGGTCGATCCGGAGCTGATGATCCGGATGCTTATCCTTGGCTACGTATTCGCGATCCGCTCGGAGCGCGCACTATGCTGCGAGGTTCAGCTCAACCTGGCCAACCGATGGTTTTGCGGCCTCGGCATAGAGGACAAGGTCCCGGATCACTCGGCATTCACGCGCGCGCGCAACGAGCGCTTTCGCGATCATGATGTCTTTCGTCACGTCTTCGAGCGTGTTGTCGCTTCGTGCATCAAAGCTGGCCTTGTCGGCGGCAATGGTTTCGCCGTGGATGCCAGTTTGATCGCCGCGGACGCCAACAAGTGCCGCTCGACGCCGGGCGATAAATGGAGCCACCACATCGACCCGACGAGGGCCAGGGGCGCCGTACAGGACTATCTCGCCAATCTCGACGATCCAGCATGGGGTCGTGCGACCGACGTCGTGCCGAAGTTTATCGCGCCCTCCGACCCCGCCGCGCAGTGGGCTGGCGCTCTGCGCAACGCTGCGTTCTTCGCCTACGCCGACAATTATCTTATCGACATCAAATTCGGCATCATAATGGATGTCGAGGCGTCCCGGGCGATCCGCCAATCCGAGGTTGGCGCATCCCAGACGATGATCGAACGGACTGAGAAGACGTTCGGCATCAAGCCCGACTGGCTTGTCGCCGATACGGCCTACGGCTCGGCCCCCAATCTCCACTTCCTGGTCGATGAGAAGGGAATCGTGCCCCACATCCCGGGGATCGACAAATCACAGCGCAACGACGGTACGTTCAGCCGCGACGATTTCATCTATGACGAGGCGCGCGATCACTATGTCTGCCTCAGCGGCAAGATCCTGCCGCGCTCAAGCGGGGCACGCGGACCACGCGGGGATGACGCTATCTCGTATTTCTCGCGCGTCGACGATTGCCGCGACTGCCCGCTCAAATCGAAATGCTGTCCAAACTCTCCGAGCCGGAAGATCACACGCCACGTGCACGAGGCAGCACGCGATGTCGCCCGCGCGATCGCCAAGACGCCTGCCTACGAGCAGACCCGGCGAGATCGCAAGAAGGTTGAGATGCTGTTCGCGCACCTCAAGCGAATTCTGCGGCTCGGCCGCCTGAGATTGCGTGGACCGGCCGGTGCGCAGTTCGAATTTACGTTTGCAGCAAACGCTCAAAACCTTCGTCGCCTTGCCAAGCTGGCGCTGCACCCGCCCGACACGGCCGCACCATGCGTTGCGTAAGTGGTGTCCGTCGCGTTGGTGGCGTCAGGCGTCAGTGCCCAGGCGCCGCCGCCCATGCCGGGCAGGCGGTGAGAGATCGCGAGCCCTGGTTTTCAGAGCTCAGCTCCGGCTGAGACCGCCGAGCCCACCGACTTCTGCAACAACATCGGCCCGCTGCGGATCCGGACGCGCTCCCACACCAACATGCCGACCTAGCCGCCGACCACCCACATTTGGAGGGGCATGAGCGCACCCACGCCCATTCGTTCGTGATCGATGAGCTCCACAGGAGGTGGCCGTGAGCCGTGGCGTTCCCGTCGATCGCAGCGCGAAGCGCCCCCCTTTCCGACATCTGGCAACTGTTGCAATTTCACCACGACGCGGTTGCGAAGTGATCGCCTGTAGGCGGGACTTGTTGCAATTAAGAACTATTCGCAATAGCAAGGCATCGGAGCATCTGCAAATTGATTACCCGTTGAAGATGTAGAATTTTTGTAAGGGAGGTGACGATGACTTGCCCACTGCGAGAATTCGCGGGCATCCGCCCTCGGCCTGCTCTCCCCCGGCGCAAGTCTGGCTTCCGACCTGCCCTCGCGGCGTCGAGCGTTCGAAGTCCCTTGCAACCGGACGAGGTCCTAAACGGGTATGCACAACCGCGGGTGCTGCGAGGTTGCTCTGAAATACTTCGCGGCGAACGCACGCCGCGGTCAATTGAGCGACGGGATTGGCGGCGTGCAAGCTAGAGTCAAAATGTTGCCAAGCGGCCGCCGCCGTATCGAAAACGATATGAAGAGGCGGACGGTCGACGCGATGAAGACGGTCATCATTGGCATGATCCTGGCGGCCGGTTCGGCCGCCGAGGGACTTTCGGCCGACCTCGGCAAGGTCGCCCCCGTCCCTGCCGTCGATTGGAGCGGCCCCTTCGTCGGCGGTCATTTCGCCTATGGCGTCGGCACCTCGCATTACGCTTTCGGCGCCCCGGGACTAGCTCCGTCGTCCGGATCGATCGACATGACGAACTCCCTCAATGCGTTCAAGGGAACCGGCTCCTACGCTCTCGGCCTGAGCGCCGGCTACAACTACGTGCTGCCTTCCCACGTGCTTCTCGGTATCGAAGGCGACCTCACCTTTCCCAACATGATCTCAGGGACCACTGCTGTCGGCACCGCGCAGGGGCCGGCAGGCCTGAAAGAGACCGTCCTGACATCGGGAACGTTGAGGGCTCGCCTAGGGTACGCGTCGGGGTCCTGGTTGTTCTACGCCACGGGCGGCTTCGCATGGAGCTACGATCAGGCGACGCTCGATCCGCTCGACGGCACTGCGGGAGACAAGATCGGTTTCACTCGGCTTGGCTCCGCTTGGGGCGCCGGCGCCGAGCTCGCCTTGTCGGCGAACTGGTCGGCGCAGTTCGAATACCTCTATACGGACTTCGGCGCGAAGGAGAAAACGTTCGGCGGAACGCAGCGACTTTCCTCCGACCTTTCCGTGCAAACCGCCCGCCTCGGCCTCAACTACCGCTTCGGCCAGAATGGGCAGAAGGTTCTTGAGGACGGCTTGACGCCCTTCGAAACGGACCAGTTCAGCATCCATGGGCAGACCACCTATCTGCAGCAATACGCGGCGCCATTCCGCTCACCCTACACGGGGACGAACAGCCTCATTCCGAACCAGAACCGTCAGACCTGGGACCTGACGCTCTACGCCGGGTTCAGGCCGTGGCAAGGCGGAGAGTTCTGGGTCAACCCGGAGATCGATCAGGGGTTCGGCTTGAGCTCGACCTTGGGTGTGGCCGGATTTCCGAGCGGCGAAGCCTACAAGGTCGGATCCGCTGCGCCCTACGCCCGCATTCCCCGCGCCTTCTTCCGTCAGACGTTCGACCTCGGCGGTGAGACCAAGAAGGTCGACGCCGACATCAACCAGTTCGCCGGCACGCAGAGCGCCGACCGCTTGGTCCTGACGGTGGGAAAATTCGCCGTCACCGACGTCTTCGACACCAACAAGTATGCCCACGACCCGCGCAAGGATTTCATGAACTGGTCGATCGTGGACACCGGCACGTTCGACTACGCCGCCGACGCCTGGGGCTTCACCTACGGCGCCGCCGTCGAGTGGTACAAGGGCGACTGGACATTCCGCGGCGGCTTGTTCGATCTGTCGACCGTTCCCAACAGCACCGAGCTGGATCCGACGTTCTCCCAGTTTCAGTGGATCGGCGAGATCGAACATCGCCATGAGATCTGGGGCAAGCCGGGCAAGGTCGCGGTTACGGGATTCCTGACGCGCGGGCGCATGGGCCGCTTCGACGAGGCCTTGGCGCTCGCGCAAGCGACGGGCACAGCCGCGGATACCGCCCTGGTCCGGCGCTACCAGAGCCGGGCCGGCATCAGCGTCAACTTGGAGCAGGAGATCACGAAGGACCTCGGCGTCTTCGCCAGAGCCGGCGTCGCCGACGGATCCAAGGAGTCCTATGAATTCACCGACATCGATACGACGGTTGCCGCTGGCCTGTCGCTCGCGGGATCTTCCTGGAACAGACCTAACCACACGTTCGGATTCGCCGGCGTGATGAACGGCATCTCGCAAGCGCGCCGGACCTACCTCGATGCGGGCGGTCTCGGCATTCTCGTCGGAGACGGACGCCTGCCGAACGCCGGCCCCGAGAAGATCATCGAAACCTACTACAGCTTACCACTGTGGTCGTGGCGCGCGACGCTGGACTACCAGCTCGTCGTCAACCCGGCCTATAACCGCGACCGCGGTCCGGCCTCAATCTTCGGCATGCGCGTCCGCTCCCAATTCTGACGGCCCTTACCGGCCACGCGGAGCGCGCATCGCCAACGACTGGATCGCGTCGGCGTATACGGGACTGGCGAGCGTGTTTTCAGTCAACACATTCTTTGGCGCTGGAAACGACCTCGGAAGCACCCTGACGGCCGTTCTCTCCGACGAGGCGGGCTTTGGGATTCCTGATGCGGATTCCGACGCGAACATCCCTCTCCGAGAGAAAACCAGAAGGCCGCCCTGGGAAGGCGGCCTTCTCTTTTCGTCTCTCTCGTCGAGCGGTCAGTAGGCCGAGTTGTTTGGGGGAGGACATCTCAGCTGTCGTTCCGAGAAGTTCTCAATAGCGGTGGTGGCCTCGCTTGATTACCACTGTCCTGTTGCCGTGCATTCTCATGCCCCGATGCATGTCGCCCCCATCACGCATGCCAGCCCCATGGGGACCGCGCATCTCTGCCCGCGCGCCGTATCCACCATGATGTCCGCCCTTCTTGACGATCACCGTCTCCGCCGAAGCCGGCAGAGCGAACGAGATGGCCAAGCCGAATACCAAAAGACCAAGCTTCTTCATGTTCCAGGTTCCTCTCTCATCAGAGGTTACCTACGTCACACGTCATCGTGACGTTCCCTTCTGCGGAAGAGTCCGGTTGCGACCAATTTACACACGACTAACGGGCGCGGGGCGCCGAGCAACGTTGCTTCGTTCCCGGCGTGCCATTCCCGGGAGCAAATGGTCCGCGCGAAGCATGCAGGAACGGCTCGATGGAAGACAAAATCCAACGAGCGAGGGCCGAAATGAGATTCACTCAAGCAATTTTTGCATGAGACTCTCAGGCAGTTGTTACCCGCGCTCCGCGCGCCCGACGTCAGGAGACGGTGAAAATACAGGTTTAACCGCGATTCTGCAGTTTTACTCGTTGGCACAGTTCCGCAGCTTCCGTTGTTCACCGATGGCGGGCAGGCCCTCTATACCGGCGCGATCTCGGCATCGGGCTCTCAGATGACCGGCCTTGCCGGTCGCATCGCCGTCAATACGCAGCTCGCCCCCGATCCGAGCAAGCTTTCGGTCTACAACACCTCGCCGGTGACACCCGCAGGCGACACCACTCGCTCAGACTACCTCTACTCGCAGCTCACGACGGCGGTTTACTCCTACTCACCGCAGACTGGACTCGGCTCGTCGAGCCAGCCATTTACCGGCAGCATCTCGTGCTACCTCCAGCAGTTCCTGAGCGTCCAGGGCAACGCCGCGACGCAGGCGGCCCAGCTTCAGCAGGGTCAGAACATCGTCGTCTCGACGCTCCAGGCCAAGTTCAATTCGACCTCCAGCGTCAACCTGGACTCGGAGATGTCGAACCTGATCCAGCTTCAGAATGCCTATGCGGCGAATGCCCGAATCATGTCGGTCATTTAGGAAATGATGGACGTGCTCATTAGAGCTCAATGAGCGACTTGAGAACCCCGTCACTGCCTTGCATAGCGCTGTCGATATTCGACCCGGTCGCTTGTCCGCGGGCGCAGGGGGCATCTTCAACCTGTCGTTCGGTTCTCCATACCAGTGGATTCCCCGGCGGCGTGAATTCCTCGTCGCAACGAGCAGCAGTCACGCCGGTAATCATATTTCCTATGGGCCATCCTTCAGCCGCGCGAGAGCAACCTTCCCAGTACGGGAGCGTTGCATCCTTTCCACTCACTGGAGGATACCCCATGCCGGACACATCGCAGATCAAAGAGCACATGGACGTGATTTCGTCGGACAAGAAGACCGTAGGCAAGGTCGACCATCTGGAGGGTAGCGATAAGATAAGGCTCACCAAACAGAGCTCGCCCGCACGAAGGTCGCAAGTAATCACGGCTTCTCGACCGGGAGCCCCACGCCTATTGGGCCGCCGACGCGACGACAGCCGCGTCGGCTCTCTCCGAGAGTTTGCGCCGAACTCAGCCGACGAATAGTTTCCGTAGAACGATCACGGTGGCCGCTGCACCCCGCGGGCCGACAAGAGTAACTGCGTAGCTGTCTGGAAACGCGCGATGCAGCAGGATGCCGGCCGAGCTGGCCGACAACGCTATGAGCACCAACAGTCCAACGACGAAAAAGGCGCGCTGAACCTTTGACATGCGGCAGGATTCCGCACCCTCATTCTCGCTATCGCGGCGAACCACATCCGTCCTTTCGCATCGAAGGTTAAAGGAACCAGCGGTCGACGCCGTGGGCCTTTGCTACTTCGCCTCTTTGTTGTCGCGTAGCTCGGCTTGAGCCGCAGCGAAGATGATGTCCACGGGACGGCACCGATCCACGACCGTCCGAAGCAACCGGCGGCCGTCGGCCTTCTGTTGACCGTGGCTCAGAAACTCGCCGACGAAGAAATCCGCCTCGCAAAGCCGCCTTTCGCCTTCGGCGCCCACGCCGCCGCCGGCGTCTTCGCGCACCCGGTCCATGTCCAGTTTGCCCAAGTAGAAGTCCAGGACCTGAGCCGGCCACTGCGAGCGATCCACTCTCGCCGCGTTGCGCTCAAGTTCCTCGCGGTCCGGATTGCCCTGGTGGATGCGGGCGATGTGCATCCAGATGGCGGGAAAGGCGTTCGTTGGCCTCAGTCTCGCAGCGACACGCAAGTCTTCGATCGCCCCCGCGATCTCGTCCGAATAGAGCCGCGCTCGTCCCCGTCCGAGATAGGTCGCGGCGTTGCCGGGATCGATCGTTTGGGCGCGGTCGAAATCGGCCAACGCGTCCTTGTAGCGTCCCATCGTCATGTAGGCGCTCGCCCTGTTCGACCAGAAGATCGGATCGGTGCCCTTGAGACGGATCGCCTCGTCGAAATCCCCGATCGCCTTGTCCGTGTCGCCCAGCAGGAGATACATGCCGCCGCGGTTGCTGTAGGCGTCCGCGAAGTCTCGCTGCAGGTCGATCGCTTGGTCGTAGTCCGATATCGCAGCTCGATAATCCTGCTTCGCGATGAAGGCATGGGCGCGGTTGTAGAAGGCTTGCGCCGCCTTGGGATCGAGCCGGATGGCTTCCCCATAGCTTTCGATGGCCCGGTCTACCTCTCCTTTGCGTTCGTAGACCGATCCGAGATTGTTGTGAATGAGCGCGCTGGTCGGGTTCAGCCGGAGAGCTTGTAGTAGATCGTCGCGTGCCTTGTCGAATTCCCGTCGATCGCTCCACGCCAGCGCGCGGTAGACGTAGGAGTTCGGAAAGTCGGGCAACAGCGCTATCGCCGCGTCGAAATCGCCCAAGGCGAGATCGCGCAGTCCGAGCGCATCGTACGATACCCCTCGACCGTACAGAATGAGCCCGCGTTGCTCGGGAGTGGACTGTCCTTGTTTGATGGCTTCGCTGAACAATTGGATGGCCAGCGGAAACTGCTTCCTGTCCTTTGCCGCGAACCCTTCCCGCGCGAACTCGCGCGCGGTTTGGGCGACCGACGGCGAAGCCAGCAAGCACAGCATCAGCAGGCTGCACGCCGCAAAAACCAGGCTCGGAGCCCTCCCGAATATTTGGCTGTCGAATCCTTCCGTCCACCGACTGCCCTTCCAAGCTTCTTTCGTCACGACCGCCCTCAATTCGCGACGCGTCTGGCAGGAAACCTGCCGGCTACGCGCACGCCGCATTGCTCGCACGAAAACACCCAGCCACCGACCTCCGTTCGCCAGTCGCCGTCGTGTGGACAGTTTGGGCATCCTATCCTCCCTTTTTCGTTTCCCCCGTCGATCTCGATATCGAACGCCGACTTGAGACGGTGAAGGCGCTCGACCTTGTCGTCCTCCCCCTCATCCACGCTAGACCACGTCGTCGGGCGCCAGAGCGCACTCGTTGTTCTCGTCGGTTTCGATCTGCAGGGTTGCGTGTCCGATCTTGTGCTCCGTCCGGAGCAGGCGCGCAGACTCCATCAGAAACCCGTCGCCGGGATGGCCCGCGGGCATGACCAGGTGGCAGGTGATCGCCGTTTCCGTCGTGGAGATCGGCCAGATGTGCAGATCATGGATCTTCGATACGCCCGGCCGTTGCAGCAGAAGCGAGCGAACGGCATCCATGTCGGTCCCGACTGGCGCTGCGCTCAATGACATCGCGACCGAGCCGCGCAGAAGACTCCATGTGCTCCACAGGATGACGGCGCAGATGACCAGGCTCATTCCAGGATCCAGCCAAAGCCAACCGGTCCAGAGGATGAGCGCTGCTGACGCCACGACGCCGGCCGAAACGGCGGCGTCGCCTGCCATGTGCAGAAATGCCCCCTGAATGTTGATGTCGCCCTTGCGGCCGCTCGCGAACAGCATGGCCGTGGCGCCGTTGACGACGATGCCGATGGCGGCGACCACCATCACGGTCAGGCCGGCGACGGGCTCCGGTTCGTACAGCCGCAATATGGATTCCATCCGATGGCCCCGGTCGCGACGAGAAGAAACACGGCGTTCGCAAGCGCAGCCAGGATCGACGCCCCCTTCAGACCGTAGGTGAAACGGCCACTGGGCGCCCGCTTCGAGGCGACTGACGCGGCCCAGGCCACGACCAGGCCGAGTACGTCACTCAGATTGTGCCCGGCGTCCGCCATCAGTGCCGTCGAGTTTCCGAGGTAGCCATAGACGGCTTCGGCCACGACCAGGGCGGTGTTCAGCCCGATGCCGATGGCGAAGGCCTTGCCGAAGCTCGCCGGAGCGTGGACGTGACCGAGCCCGCCATGATCATGGTCATGGCCGTGCCGGTCGGCGCCATGATCGTGACGGTCATGATGCCGGTGATCATGGTCGGTGCTGCCGACGGGACCAGCGCTACGGTGACCCGTTTCAGACATGGAGTACGGTTTCCTCGCCTCTCATGGCCTCGTCCTCGATCTGGATCGTCGTGTGCTCGATGCCGTATTCCGCCTTCATCAGGTTCCGGGCCTCCCGCAGCGCCTCCCGCCCGGCCGACATGTCGGCCACGACGAGGTGGCAGCTCATGGCGTCGAAGCCGGACGTGACTGTCCAGACGTGCAGATCGTGGACGGCGACGGTTCCCGGAATGGCGAGCAGCCTCTTCTCGATCACGCCGGTATCGACGTTGGGCGGGGTCCCCTCCATCAGGATGTGCGTGACCTGGCTGAGGAGCGACCACGTCCGGGGCACGATGAACAATCCGATGCCTGCGCCGATGATCGGGTCTGCGAGAACCCAGCCCTTCCACATCATGAGCAGCGCGGCCACGATCACGCCGATCGATCCGAGCATGTCGCTCAGCACTTCGAAGTATGCGCCCTTGACGTTCAGGCTTTCGGACGACCCGCTCGAGAGCAGCCACATGCTGACCAGATTGACGGCCAGGCCGATGGCGGCGACAATGAGCATTGGCCCGCTCAAGACCTCGGGGGGCGACAGGAAGCGCTGATAGGCTTCGTACAGGATGTAGACCGTCAGCAGCAGCAGCACGACCGCATTAGCCAGCGCCGACAGGACCTCCATCCTAAGGTAGCCGAAGGTCCGCTGCGGGGTCGCTTCGCGGGCGGCGAAGCGGACCGCGAGCAGCGCCAGCGCGAGTCCGCCGACGTCGGTCAGCATGTGGGCGGCGTCCGCGAGCAGCGCCAGGCTGCCGGTCACAAGTCCTCCGATGACCTCCGCGATCATGTAGGTCGCGGTCATCGCGAGGGCCCAGGCGAGCCTCTTCGCGTGCTTCGCGCCGGCCGTTCCGACGGATCCTCCTCCGTGCATGTGTCAATCTCCCGTCGTGGTCGTATTTTGGGCGCCGCCGTCTGGATCTTCGAGCGCCCGGCGGAGGTTTCGCTCGAGCTCGTCGAGCAGGAAGAAGCTCACGTCGTCCACCGAGCCGTGCCCCTTGGCGAACGGCTGCTCTAGGAGGCGGACGAGGTAGAGGACGTAGACGAACATAAAGGTGATGAAGCCGAACAGCAGTGCAGATGCCGGGTCGCCTTCCGTCTTCAGCAGCAGGAGCAGCAGTACGATCGAGAACACCAGCGTCTGCACCAGCACGTGCACGGACGGCACGAACTCGACGCGCTGAATGGTGTAGATCCGGAGCAAGGCCCTCCGGATCACGTCCTGGTTCGTCCGGAGACGGACGACGAAATTCGCGGCCATACCCATGCCCTCGAGCCGGCCCAGGATCGGCGTCAGCTTGGCCAGCTCATCGAGGGCGGGGGGAACGTTCTTGTGCCCGAGACCCTCGCGGAGCCTGTCGATCAAGGCCAGCAACAACAGCCGTGCCTTCCGCAGGTCGAAGGCATCGTTAGTCTGCGCGAAGCAAGCGAGGTCGCCTTCGATCGCCTCGATGGAATTCCTGAGATCGGCGGGGATCTTCTCCGCCTCTTTGTAGTCCTGGAGGATGCTCGACAATAGAAAGCCGACGATGAACACGGCGCCGCCGATGCCGCTGGTCAGCAGGCCGTTGAGATCGAGGAACTCGAATCCGAAGTAGTGGACCGCGACCTTCGCCGCGCTCAGAAGCAGCACGACGACGCCCACGGTGAAGAACAGCCGGAACTTCTTCCAGAGGGAGATGTCGGCGCCACCGAAATGAAGATGCGAGATGATCGATGACGTCACCGCTCTTGGCCCTTTCCGAATGAATGGACGGGCGCGAATGTGCGTCCGTTCCAACGTAATATAGCCGGCCGGCCTCCCTCGAGCTCCAATCCGACGGTCCCGCCGGCGTTGATCAGCTTCATGTCGTCGACATAGGCGCTGAAGACACGACGCGAACGGCCACCCCGCTCCAGGTAGACTTCATGAAGGCATCGTTCCGCCCGGCAGATCGCTTCTCGCCGTTCGCACGCGAAGTTTTCGAAATGCAACGACCTGAATTGCAGGCCGCCTGCCTCGATCGTGGTCGAGAAATAGTGCGTCGCGGCCGCCTTCCCTCCACATTGACGCTCCAGCCGTCCGAGACCTTGGCGGATGTCCGACGGAAGCAGGTCGATGTGTTCTGCGGCATACGGGCGTTCGCTTGCGATACTGCCGCGGCCCTCGGCGGCGCCTACCGCCGCGACCAGACTCAAGATGCTTCCCAGCGCCAAAAAGAGTCCATACTTCCTCATATACGCCTCCGCTGCTGAGCCGAACTCACTCTTCGAACTCCACACCCAACCGCTTCTCCTTCACCCACGCGACACGACAGGTGCGCCGTGTTCCGTCCGCCGGCACCACAAGCGTGAATTCGCGAGGGATGCCGAGCGGACTTTCAACCTCCAACATCGCGCCGCGATCGCTGAGATTCCGGATAGAGCAATCGATCGCGGAGCTTCCGAACTCGATCGATCCCTTCTTGAAAACCCTCCGGCGCTGGTCTCCGCGTCGTTCCATTCCGGCTGCTCCGGCAGTCATGCGATCAGTCGACCGCTTTCTCGGCCTTCTCGCCGAGTTTGACGATGTCGCCTTGCGTGAAGAGGATTCCCTTGAGCTCCTCGCGCCACTCCTTCTTCCGACGCAGCAGGAATTCGAGGTTCATCCCGAAATGCTTGAACTCCTCCTTCTGGGCGTTCGCCATGATGGCTTTAGCCTTCTTGTCCTTCTCGACCGACATCCGCTGTTCGCACCAATTGATCGCTTCGGCTTCCTCGATCAGCGAAGCCATCATCCGCGCGAAGGTGCGGACCTCCTGCGAAAGCTCCTGCGGCGGTTCGTGGTATTGGTCGAAACCCATCTCATCGCTCCCTTTGCGCTAGTCGTGGCTGTCGAATCCCTTCGGGCTCGACGGCCCTTCGGCCGGTTGTGGCGCGAAACTCCCTGGTCCATGTCTTGAAATAGGCGAAGGCGATCATGATGCCGATGCCGGCGACACTGACGACGATCTGGAAGGCAAGCGAATCGGAGACGAGGTCGATGGCGAAGTAGGCGACGAAGGCGAGGAATACGCCCACGCAGAAGACTTCGAGCGATCGCTCTCCGCACAGCCGCAGCGGCCGAAGCCAAGGAGCCGACAAGAACGGCGCCTCCTTCGGAATCAGGCGCGAGACGACGATCGCGAGCGCCAGGAAATGGACGACGCGGTACGGTGCCAGATGCGTCTTGTTGTTCGGAACGAACAGCGACCGGACGGGCTCGACGATCATTTCCGCGTGGCCAGTCCGCGCTGCGAGTGTGATGATCGCGGCGAACAGGAGAAAGAGACAGGCGGCGGCAAGTGTTGTCCTCGCATAGATGAGCCCCCTCGCCGCAGTCGCGCCCCCGACCGCAACCCATGCGCCGATGACGAACAGGAATTGCCATGCGAACGGGTTAAAGTACCAATGGCCGGCGGGATACGCCCCTAGATTCCATCCCCACACCTGTGCTGCGACGTAGATGCCCGCGGAGATCGCCAGCGCGACGTTGGGCCACCTCATGAGGACCCACAGCAGCGGTGGAAACGCGATCATCAAGGCGATGTAGAGCGGCAGGACGTCGAGGTTCAGCGGCTTGTATTCGAGCAAGAGCCCGTGCTTGAGGAACTCGACCGGATCTCGAATGAGAAGCCGGATGTTGAACTCGTCGAGCAGGTGGGCGTGGCCGTACCGTTGCGCGACGTATCCGATGGTGACGACGTAGAAGACGAACAGCAGGATGTAGGCGACATAGAGCTGCCATGCCCTGCCGAGAACACCGAGGGCGGCGGCGAGGAAGCCCCTTGCCCGCGCCATACGCGCGTAGACGAATGCTACTGTATATCCAGACACGAACACGAACAGTTCGGCAGCATCGCTGAAACCGTAGTTTCGGGCCGTGATCCAGGCGACCGCATTGTTCGGAACGTGGTCGACGAAGATCGCCCAGTTGGCCAGTCCGCGAAACAGGTCGAGGCGCAGATCGCGGTCGCCGGCTTGGACCCCGATGGCGTTCATGTGGGCGCTCCCTCGTCCGCCCCACCGCTGGCCTGTACCGAAAGCAGTCGCAGCGCGTTCATGGTGACCAATACGGTCGCGCCGGTGTCGGCGAGGATCGCGGGCCAAAGTCCGGTGATCCCCGCGATCGTGGTGACCAGAAAGACCGCCTTCAGTCCGAGTGCGATCGAGATGTTCTGCCGGATGACTCCCATGGTCCGCTTGGACAACTCAATCATGGCCGGCACGTCGGAGACGCGTCCGTGAAGGACTGCGGCGTCCGCGGTCTCAAGCGCCACGTCGGTGCCGCCACCCATCGCGACCCCGACGTCGGCTGCGGCGAGAGCCGGAGCGTCGTTGATGCCGTCGCCGACTTTCAGGACAACTTCGCCCTGGTTCTTGTAGGCCTCGACGGTGCGCTGCTTGTCCTCCGGCATCATTTGCGCGCGATGGTCGATGCCAAGGTCGCGCGCAAGCGCCGCGGCGGTACGGGGATTGTCGCCCGTGAGCATGACCGAACGGACCCCGGAGTCGGCCAAACGACGCAGCGCGGCGACGGCATCGCTTCGTAACTCGTCCCGCATGGCGATGCAGCCGGCGATCTCGCCATTGACGACGAGTACCGATACCGTCTTGCCCCGTTCGTTGAGCGCCTCGACGAGCTTTCGCTGGTCTTCGGCCAGCGGGACGATCCGTTCAGCCGCGGCGGGCGAACCGAGGAAGACCGTACGTCCCCCGAGATTCGCCATGACGCCTTCTCCCGCCAGATTTTCGAAGTCCTCGACCGGCTCGGGCCGAGCGCCCTTGTCCAAGCCCGCCTTAAGGATAGCGAGCGCGAGTGGATGGCTGGAGCCGCGCTCGAGTGACGCGGCAACCGACAATATCTCGACCTCCCCGTGACCGAATCCGACGACGTCCGTGACCTTTGGCTTGCCCGCCGTAAGGGTGCCCGTCTTGTCGAAGCAGGCGACGGTGACGTCGCGCAAGCGCTCGAGGACGGCTCCTCCCTTCAGGAGCAGACCCCGACGGGCTCCGGAGGCGAGGCTCGCGGCTATCGCCGCCGGCGTCGATATCACCAGCGCGCACGGGCAACCGATCAGAAGAATGGCCAATCCCTTGTAGATCCACTCGCGCCAAGTTGCGCCTGTCCAGACGAGTGGCGGCAGGACCGCCACGATCGTAGCGACCACAACCACGCCGGGCGTATAGTAGCGCGAGAAGCGATCGATAAAGCGCTCCGTGGGCGCCTTGGACTCCTGCGCTTCCTCAACGAGCTTGACGACACGGGCGATGGTGTTGTCCCGGGCGGAGGCCGTGACCTTGATCCGGAGCAGGGACTCCCCATTCACCGTTCCGGCGAATACGGCCTCCCCGACCTTCTTGGAGACCGGCGTGCTCTCACCGGTTACGGGCGCCTCGTCGATGGAGCTGCGTCCGGAGACGATGACACCGTCGGCAGGAATGCGATCGCCGGGACGGACGTGGATCAGAGCGTCGACGGATAGCGTCTCGGCTTCCACCTCGCTGACTTCGCCATCGGATTCTTCGAGACGGGCGATCTTCGGGACGAGCTTGGTCAAATCCCGGATGCTCGCCCGGGCCCGCCCCGCAGCGAACCCCTCAAGAAGTTCGCCGATCAGAAACAGGAAAACGACAGTCGCCGCTTCTTCCGTCGCGCCGATGAAGACCGCGCCAACGGCCGCGATGGTCATCAGCATCTCGATCGAGAACGGTGTTCCAGCGAAGGCCGCCGAAAACGCTCGCTTCGCGATAGGAATCAGACCGACCAGCATCGCGAGCAGGAACGCCCAGCTCTCGATGCTCGGAATCGCCTTTCCCAGGGTGAACGCGACTGCCAGCGCGGTTCCGCATGCAATCGTCGCATCGCCCTTGCTCGATCGCCACCACGGTTCCTGGCCGTCGGCGGCATGACGGTGACCGTGACCGTCGTGGTCATCGGAATGACCGTGCTGGTGCGCCGGCCCCTCTTTGCCTTGGGGCCGATCCTCTTCGACGACGTACCCTAGGGCTGCGATCTGCCGGCTGACTGCCTCCCGCTGAACGGCCCCCTCATGATCAATCGATACGCTTCCGCCGGTCACCGAGACTTCGACGCCCCGCACCCCGGGCATCCGCGAAACGGCATTCTCGATCTTCGTGGCGCAGGCCGCGCAGTCCATCCCGCCGATCCGAAGTCTCACCTTCTGAGCGGCCTCGGTCACGCGTGGCTTCCCTGCGCAGCGTCATCCAAGTCGTTTTCCGGTCGAGGTGCCGGCGCGGAGTCCTTCCGGAACAGCACGTAAAGGGCCGGCAGCACCAGCAGCGTCAGGATCGTCGAGGAGATGATGCCGCCGATGACGACGGTGGCCAGCGGCCGCTGCACCTCCGCGCCGGCGCCCGTCGCGATCGCCATGGGAACGAAGCCCAGCGAGGCGACCAGCGCCGTCATCAGCACGGGGCGCAAGCGGGTCACCGCGCCTTCATGGACGGCCTCGAGCACGGACCTTCCTTCGTGTCTCAGCTTTTCGATGAACGCGATGATGACCAGGCCATTGAGCACCGCGACGCCGGAGAGTGCGATGAAGCCGACGCCCGCACTGATCGACAGCGGGATACCTCGCAGCAGCAGCGCCAGCACGCCGCCGGTCAGCGCCAGCGGGACGCCGCTGAACACCAGAAGCGCATCGGCGATCGATCCGAAGCTCATGAAGAGCAGCAGCAGCACCAGCAGCAGGGCCACCGGAACGACGATGGTCAGCCTCTTGGTCGCCGAGACCAGTTGCTCGAACTGCCCTCCCCAGCCGATCCAGTAACCGGCCGGCAGCTTGACCTTTTGCGCCACCGCGTCCTGCGCCTCCGACACAAACGAACCGAGGTCACGCTCGCGGACGTTGGCCGTCACGACGATGCGCCGCTTACCGTTCTCGCGGCTGATCTGGTTCGGACCAGGCGCGGAATCGACAGTCGCCACCGACGACAGCGGAACGTAGCGGGGCTGAGCTCCGGCGGTCCCTGCCAAGGCGGTCTTGGTGATGGTGGCCGAACCGGGCTCCTCGGCCGGCAAGGGAATCGGGATCGCGCGGATCGCCTCGATGTTGCCGCGCAGCCGCTCCGGAAGGCGGACGACGATGTCGAAACGACGATCCCCTTCGAACAGCTTCCCGACGCTCTTTCCGCCGACGGCGATCTCGACGATGTTCTGCACATCGCCGACGCTGAGGCCGTAGCGCGAGAGGGCCCGTCGGTCGAGCTTTACGGTGAGGATTGGCAGGCCCGCGACCTGCTCAGTCTTGACGTCGGTAGCTCCACGGATGCCCTGTATCACCGACTGCACCTGGCTGGCCGCGCCTTGCAGCACGTCGAGATCGTCCCCGAATATCTTGATGCCGACGTCGCTGCGGACGCCCGAGATCAGTTCGTTGACGCGCAACTGGATCGGCTGCGAGACCTCATAATTGCTGCCGGGAATGTCGTTGGCGGCCTTCTCGATCTCCTCGACCAGTTCAGCCTTCGGCTTTTCCGGATCCGGCCACTCGCTGCGCGGCTTGAGCATGACGTATCCGTCCGACATCGACGGCGCCATGGGATCGGTCGCGACCTCAGCCGTGCCCGTCCGGGTGAAAAACTCCTTCACCTCGGGCAGTTGTTGTATCCTGTTTTCCAGCGCCATCTGCAGATCGAGCGACTGCGTCAGGCTCGTTCCGGGAATCCGGATCGCGGCCAAAGCGACGTCGCCCTCATCGAGGCTCGGGATGAACTCGCCACCCATGCGGCTCGCGGCGAACAAGCTCGCGCCGACGATCACAACCGCCAAGACCGCCACGACGCCCCGGAAGGCGATCGCACGGTCTAGAAGCGGCAGATAGACGCGCTTGGCGCCGCGCATGAAGAAGTTCTCCTTCTCGGACACCTTGCCGGTGACCACGATCGCGACGGCTGCGGGCACGAAGGTGACCGAGAACAGCGCCGCTGCGGCAAGCGCCATCAGCACGGTCAGCGCCATCGGCGTGAACATCTTGCCTTCGACCCCTGTCAGGGTCAGCACCGGCAGGTAGACGACCGCGATGATCAGCGTTCCGAATAGGCTCGGTTTGATGACCTCTGCCGAGCCGTTGCGGATCGTCTCCAGCCGCTCTTCCAGGCTCAGCAGCCGGCCCTTCTCATGCTGCGCCTCCGCGAGCAATCGGAGACAGTTCTCGACGATGATGACTGCACCGTCGACGATGATGCCGAAGTCGATGGCCCCGAGGCTCATCAGGTTGGCGCTGACCTTCGTTTCGACCATGCCGGTGACAGTCATCGCCATCGACAACGGGATGACGCAGGCCGTGACCAGGGCTGCCCGGAAGTTGCCGAGGATGAGGAACAGCACGACGATGACGAGGATCGCGCCCTCGACGAGATTCTTCTCGACCGTCTTGACCGTCGCGTCGACGAGGTGGGTCCGGTCATAGACCGCCCGGGCGACGACGCCGTCCGGAAGCGATTTGGCTATGTCGTTCAGCTTGGCCGCAACCCGCTGCGCCACTGCGCGGCTGTTCTCGCCGATCAGCAGCATGGCGGTACCAAGAACCGTCTCCTTCCCGTTGAGGGTCGCTGCGCCGGTGCGGAGATCCTTGCCTTCGGCGACCTGGGCCACGTCCCTCACCCGGACCGGTACGCCGCCTCGCGAGCCGATGACGATGTCCTCGATCTCGGCAATGTTGGCGACCTGGCCCGGGGTCCGGACCAGGTACTGCTCGCCGTTCCTCTCGATGTAGCCGGCGCCGACGTTGGCGTTGTTGGCGGCGAGCGCCGTCATCACGTCGCGAAAGCCGAGCTTGTAGGCCATGAGCTTGCCCGGATCAGGCAGCACGTGGAATTGACGCTCGAACCCGCCGATCGTGTTGACTTCGATGACGCCCGGCACGTTGCGGAGCTGCGGCTTGATGATCCAGTCCTGGATCGTCCGCAGATCGCTCGGCGTGAACTCCTTGCCGCCCGGCGCCTTCGCACCCGGCTTGGCTTCGACCGAATAGTGGAAGATTTCCCCGAGGCCCGTCGCGACGGGGCCCATGGCGACTTCGACTCCGGCGGGAAGCTGATCCTTAACCTGCTGGATCCGCTCGTTGACGAGCTGGCGCGCGAAGTAGATGTCGGTGCCGTCCTGGAAGACGACCGTCACCTGGCTGAGGCCATATCGCGACAAGGAGCGGGTGTATTCGAGCTTGGGCAGCCCGCCCATTGCCGTCTCGACGGGGAACGTGATGCGCTGCTCGGTCTCCAGCGGCGAATAGCCCGGTGCCTGCGTGTTGATCTGCACCTGCACGTTGGTGATGTCGGGCACTGCATCGATCGGCAGCCGGGTGAAATTCCAGCCGCCGAAGGCCAAAAGCCCAAGCACGAACAGGATCACCAGCCAACGCTGGCGGATGGAGAACTCGATGAGGCGCTCAATCATGCTCGGCCTCTCCCTTGCCCATCTCCGCCTTCACGACGAATGAGTTTTGCGCCACGTATTTCTCGCCCGCCTTTACTCCCGCCCGAACCTCCACGAACTTCTGATCGGCGTCCCCGAGTTCCACCGGCCGCGCTTCGAGCTTGTCGTCGCCTTCGCGAACGAATACGACGGTCTTGTTTTCGAAGGTTTGGATCGCGCCGGCTTGGACGGCGACCGGCACCTTCCGCTCGGCAAGAATCAGGCGGGCCGTCACGAACAGTCCGGGCCGTAGCCGTCCGTCCGGGTTCGGCAATACCACTCGCGCGATAGCTGTCTGGGTCTCACTCGCACCGACTGGCGCCAGGTAGGAGATCTTGCCTTTGATATCGCCGGCGTTGTCGTCCGGATCGATCAGGACCTCGTCTCCGATCCGTACGCGCCTGAGATCCTGACGGTAGATCGACAAGTCGACCCAGATCGTCGACAGGTCCGCCACGACGAACGACGGCTTCTGCTCGGAGACGTATTCGCCGAGTGAGATCTGACGGTCGATCACTGTGCCGGCGATCGGCGCCTTGAGATCATAGACCGTCAAGCTCTGGTTGCTCTCGATGGATGCCAGCAGATCGTCCTTGCCGATCACGTCGCCGATCCGGCGCTTGATCGCACGCGCGATGCCGGGAAAGCGCGGCGTGACCTGGACCACCGTCTCCTGATTGGCGCGCAGGACGCCATTGAACGACAAGGTTTCGGTCAGGGTCGCCGGGCCCGCTTCGGCGAAGGTGGCGCCGGCTGCCGCCAACTTGACATCGCTGATCACGATGCGGTCGGCGCCATGTTCGTCCTTCTCGGCGTGCTCGTTGCCGGCCTTCTCCTCCTTCGCGTCCTGCTTCGCGGCCTGCTGCGTCGCGGCGGGTGCGTCCTTGGGTGTCAGCATGCGATAGCCGAGGGCGCCGGCGGCGGCCGCGACCAGTGCGAGGACGATTGCGCTCGAAGTCTTCATCGTGCGCTCTCCCGCGCCAGAGCGAAGGGATTGCCGACGAGTCCTTCGATCGTGGCAACGGCGACGTGGTAGTTCTGCAGCGCCTCCTGCTCCCGCAGACGAGCCTGGGTGACGTTGGCCTGTGCGTCCAACACTTCGAGCAGCGAGAAGCGCCCGGCGCCGTAACCCTGTTCGATCTCGTTGGAAGCGGCTTGGGCCTTTGGGATGCCGGAGTCGCGAAGGATCGCGAGTTCCCGCAGCGAGCCCTGCACGTTGTCGTAGGCCCGGCCGGCGACGACGATCAGCGTGTTGCGGTTCGCCTCGCGTTCCGCCCGCGTCTTGGCGAGGTTCTGCTGTGCCGAGAGGATGTTGCCCTGGTTCTGATCGAAGATAGGTATCGGAACCGTTAGGCTGAGCCGCACCGCGTCGTCGTTGGTCTCGTTGTAGTGTCGCCATCCGGCCGAAAGGCGAACGTCAGGATAAGGCCTGAGCCGCGCCAGCAGCAGTTCGGCGTTGCGTTGCGCATAGACCGCATTCCACCGGACCAGTTGCGGGTTGGCGTCGATGGCGGCGATCACCGTCTGAAACGACGGCGCGCGCGTGGTGGCGTCGAGCCGTCCGGAGACGTTGCCGAACTTTGGGGAAGTGTCGCCCATGAGCACAGCGAGTTCGCGGCGCGCACTGGCTAGGTTCGCCTTGGTGCGCTCGCGATCGGCCTTAACGAGGGCCGCCGCGACCTCGGCGCGGCCGGTCTCGGCAGGCGACGACGCACCGGCATCGACCCGGCGCTGAAGCAACGGCGTCAGCCGCTCAAGAGCGGCGACCTGCTCGTCGAGGATCTGGATCCGCCGCTGCAGCCCGAGCACGTTCAGAAACGCAATGGCCGTTTCCGACAGAATCTGCAGACGCACCGTCTGCCGCTCGATCGTCGCCCCGTTGACGCCGGCCTGGCCGGCCGCGATGCGGGCCTCGCGCTTGCCGAACAGCTCGAAAAGCTGGCTGATCTGCAGCGTCGTCTCGGCCGACTTCGTCCCGCGATAGATGCCCGAGCCGAAGGAGTTATCCTGTTCGTAGCTCAGTTCCGGATTGAGGAGCGCCCCCGCCTGAATGCGCTGGCCCGTCGCGATTCCGATGTCGCGTTCGGCGGCGGTCAAGCGGGGGCTGGTCGCGAGCGCGCGCTGCAGCGCCGCCCCGAGATTGAGGGTCTGCGAATGTGACGCCGCCGTCAGCCAAGGACTGACCAGCAACGCCGTCGCGCACGCGAAACGCGTGACGCACTTTGAAAACATGATGAAAACCTGACGAAAGACGGAATCAGAGCGCGATGCGCCCAGCGGTCATTTTCAGGTCAGGGACTTCGGTGGGGGCGGATCGAGACCGCGCACGGTGTCGGTCAGAGGGGCCGTCGCCCGGATGAGGACCGCCACCTTGGGTTCCATCACGGTCATGACCTGCTGCGGAGGCGCTGCGACGGAGACCGCGAAGCAGCCATGGCAGTGATGGTCGACGATGGCACCAGTCTCAGGGCCGCTATCGGGCTTGGTATCGACCATCCAAGCCACCGGGGAACCGGCAGGATTGGTCACGTCGAGGTCGAGACACCGATGCAGCGCACCCGACATCAGATAGGTCACGATCAGAAATACGGACACGATCCCGCGCAAAGCAGGAATATGCCGAAATCCAGATCTGATCCGACCAATCGTCAATGACCACACTCTACGTTCGCGAGTTGGTAGGTAGCATGGGCACAAGGCTCACGTCGACCCGCAATATTATAACAATCCCAAACATTTGTTGCGTGCCACTCGCAATTTCCAGGAATCGAGCATGCGGGTAACGCTGCCAGTTCTGGGACGTGGCTGCAGGTTTTTCTTCGGAGGCAACGTACCCGTCTTATGCGACGTTCTTTCACGGCTTCCTAAACGATAGCATTGCAACTCGTCCGATCCGCACCGAATGCGAGGACTGCAGTTTGGCCCCGGCAAAGCCCGCCCTTTTTGAAGAGTTTGCCCCAGGTCCCATCGACGTGGGACTGAACCGCAATCCTACTTGAAATCTGCGCTGCAAGGTTGAGGACGATGCGTTCCTCCCGGTTGGTCGGCCGGTCATAGTCCGCAGCGTACAGTGCGCCCCCACGCCGCAGGACTCGGAAAGCCTCCTTCGCCAAGGCGATTTTTTCATCGGGAGCCCGCAGGTGGAAAGACAGTACGCATATCGCGCGGTCGAAGCTGCCGGTGTGGACCGCAATGGAAGGTGCGTCGATGAACGTAATATTCGAAGTTTGCTGCTTTTCGATAGCTCGCTTTGACTTTCGGACGATCGATGGATCGGGATCCGCTACAACGATACTGAGCTCGGTGAACCGTTCTGCAAGCGAGATCGCGGTCGCCGCGCTTCCCGGTCCGAACGCCAAGAGGCGCTCTCCGCTCTTCGGAGGAACCAGATCGAACAAGGGCTCCTGCCATGACGTGTCGCGCAGCATTGCAGCGGCGAAGCAGTAGTAAAGCGGTTTGAGCGCCGCCACGACCAAATTTGATAGAAACTTCATGCGGTGTCGCGACCGCGAGGCCAATGGCGCAGAGCGTCCGAAGCCGTCAGAAGCTTCGCGCGCTTGAGGACGCTCTTCAGCTCCTCGAGTTCTGCGAGAAGTCGATGCGCCTTGCCGCTCGCGTTATTGGCAACATACGCGTTCGCTGCGTTCATGGAGCCAGACAGGTTTTCTATCTGCCACCGAGCGTTGCTCGAGAGCGCGAGGAGAACAACACGGCGATCGGTAGCGCTCGGCTTGCGGCGGATCAGTCCTTTGGACTCGAGCAATTGCGACTGCGCCGTAACGAAGGACGCGTCCACGGCGAGTCTCTCCGACACCACGCTGACCCGCACCCCCTCGTCGTCCGCAAGATGCGATATCGCCATCAGAATGTTCCATTGAGCCACAGTGACACCCAGGCCGGTCGCCCAACACTTCTGCACTTCGCTCAAACAGCCGTGAATTTGCTTCACTTCCCAGGATAGTCGCTGCAAGAGGTCGTCCGGCGCCGAAGTCTGCGGGTCTTCAACTTGCTTGGTTTCCATAACGTGATCCTTCAATTCCAATGTGGACGCCGACGGCGCCTGCAAAACGGAATGGCCCCGAAAGAGCGGTTTCTGAAAAATGCGTTCTCGATCGAGATCGCCTACACACGCTTGCTGCCCCAGCAACTTGGCTGAGCTCGCAAAGGCTTTGAGAGCGACGCCGTCGCCATCCCAAAGGCAGGGACGACAGCATCGCGCTGCGGCGCGAGGGAGGTTCGACGGAAAACGGAAACAGGACGCGCGATGCGTCCCGCGTCGTTCGCTTTAGGTCAGAGATTTCGGCGGGGGTGGATCAAGACCGCGAACATTCCCGTATAGGGGAGCCGCCGATTTCGGCAACTCAGCGGGCCTCACATCCAAGGTGAGTTCCGCCTGTTGCGCCGGCCCGGGGACCGACACCGAAAAGCAACCGTGACAGTGGTGATCGGCCACCAAACCCCGTTCGGGCGATTGGGAGCTCTTGCCGTCCGTAGCCACGATCGCCGAGGCTGATCCGGAGCGAATGGCGACGCCGACATCAACGAGTCCATGCAGAACGCCAGACAGGACGTACGCCAGGGTCAGGAGAGCGGACACGATCCCGCGCAACGCAGTAATGCGCCGAGTTCCCGATATGACCTGACTAACCGACAATGATCACCCACTTGGTGAAGACAACGAGGCTACCTAACATGATGGCTACCTTCCGTCGATCCGCGAAATATCGCGAGCGCGTCGCCGGTCGAACGGTTCCAACTTCGGGCTGCCGCCCGCTGAGCGCTTCGTGGCCTACAAATCCTCACCAGCCAACTTTCTAAGTTCGTTCTTGTCGTCTTCACGCAGGATCGTGTTGGCAACTTGATCGTAGGCTCGGGTCGCAGCGACGAGACTGCTCATCTCATGGACCGCGTTCACGTTCGCTCCCTCCAAGGCTCCCGTAGCCAGCCGGATCTGCGCCGGCGGTACTTCGATCGCCGGCAACTCCGATGAAAACAGCGTCCTTCCCTCGGCGCGCAACTTGGCATTATCTTCGAACTTCACGAGGCGCAGACGTCCTATCGGTCCCCTCGCCGTCGAGATGGTCCCGTCGGCTCCGATGCTCACCGGCCCATCGCGTGGCGGAACCTGTAAGGGGCCGGTCGCAGTCAACACGATATCGCCCGACAACGTGACCACGCGGCCTTCCTTGTCGAGCGTGAACGCTCCGTTCCGCGTGTAGCGATCTCCGGCAGCCGTCCGGATCACAAAGAAGCCGTCACCGACGACCGCGACATCCGTTCCATTCCCGGTGGCCTTGAGGGGGCCGCCAGAAAAGTCGGTATAGCCGGTGACCGCCACCAGCGATCGCATCGGAGAGGAAGGAATGTCGTCGGCTTCCTTCGCCTTCGTGAGATATTCGCGGAACTGAAGCCCCTCGCGTTTAAACCCGGTCGTGGTCTGATTAGCAACGTTTCGAGCAACCTTGTCCAATTGCTGTTGCAGTGTGATCAATCGCGATAGCCCGATGACGGTCTTGTCGGACATTGGAAGACTGCCTTTCAAACTGCCGAATGAGGCCGGTGGTCGCCGTTGCGCTGCGCTTGCTTGGTTTGAGGATCGCAGCGGGCGGGATCCACAAGGCATGTGAGCCGCCGCGCACTCGGTTCTCGGCTTGGAGCCGACATAACTGCGCGCGGCTTTGTCTTGCCGTCGACAATGTCGTCGGATGGAGCCTTCAGCCCTTGTACTTGGCTTGGCCCGACTTGCCCGTGTCCGTCTTGATCATGAGTGTGATCGCGGTTGATGCCGTCACCGGCTTCTTCGTTTCACCCTTCAGGACGTTCTCTCCCGACGGAGAAAGGACAATCGTCTCTCGATCGTCGCCGTTCACGATTAGAGCAGAGGCCGTATAGCCCTTCGTCGACACGGGCTTGTTGTCCTCGTTAAGGACGTTGAACGTCACGGCATTTCCCGACGGCAGGAACTCGATATGCACGCCGGCCGCATCCGCAAGAACGCCGCCATTGGGTCCCTTCGAACCGTGTGAGTGTTGAGCGTGAGCCGGGACGACCGAGAGCAATACGGCCAGTATGAACGCGGCGGGTTTCATGCAGTTTCTCCTTGTGCGGTTGCGGAAGTCGACTTCGTCGTGACCGCTTCACGACGGAAGAGCGTGTAGAGCGCCGGCAAGACCAGCAGCGTCAAAATGGTCGATGATACGATCCCGCCGATGACCACGGTGGCGAGTGGCCGCTGCACCTCGGCGCCGGCGCCGGTCGCGATCGCCATGGGCACGAATCCCAGGCTTGCCACCAGGGCGGTCATTAGAACCGGCCTCAACCTGGTCAGCGCCCCCTCGCGAACGGCTTCGACGACAGGGCGGCCCTCCGATCGCAGCTTCTGGATGAACGCGATGATGACCAGGCCATTCAGGACGGCGACGCCCGATAGCGCGATAAACCCGATACCGGCGCTGATCGAAAGCGGGATGTCGCGCAGCAGCAGGGCGGCAATGCCACCCGTGAGCGCGAGCGGCACCCCGCTGAAGACCAATGCGGCATCGGCGAAGGTCCCGAGGCTCATGAAGAGCAATACGAAGATGAGGAGTAGCGCGATCGGAACGACGATGGTCAGCCGCTTGGTTGCGGAAACCAACTGCTCGAACTGTCCTCCGTAGGTGATCCAATAGCCCGCCGGCACCTTGACGCCGTCGGCGATCCGCCGCTGGGCATCGGCAACGAAAGAGCCGAGGTCGCGGCCGCGCACGTTCGCGGTGACCACGATGCGTCGCTTGCCGTTTTCGCGGCTTATCTGATTGGGGCCCGGAGCCGCGTCGATCTCGGCGACCGAGGAGAGCGGGACATAACGGACCTGCCCCAAGGGTGAACTGCCCCACGCCGCCTTGATGGCCCCAGCCTGGCCTTCTCGCACGGGAAGCGGGATCGGAAGATTGCGGATCGCTTCCATATCCGAACGAAGGTGTTCGGGCAGCCGAACGATGATTTCGAAACGACGATCGCCTTCGAACACCAGGCCGGCGCTCTTGCCCCCGACCGCGATCTCGACGATACCCTGCACATCGGAGATGCTCAGGCCTTGTCGTGCCAAGGCCTGCCGGTTCAATTTGACCGTGAGCACGGGCAATCCGGAGACCTGCTCGGTCTTCACGTCTGCAGCCCCCTGCACGCCTTGGAGCACGTTTTGGACCTGGCCCGCCACCTGCAGCAGCGTGTTCAGGTCGTCGCCGAAGATCTTGACCCCGACGTCGCTGCGAACGCCCGATATCAACTCGTTGAAACGCATCTGAATAGGCTGGGTGAACTCATAGTTGTTGCCCGGCACCTCCGCGACGACCTTTTCGATCTTGGAGACGAGTTGCGCCTTGGTCATCGAAGGATCGGGCCACTGCGCATGGGGTTTGAGCATGATGTAGGTGTCGGCGACGTTCGGCGGCATCGGATCGGTGGCCACCTCCGCCGTGCCGATCTTGGAAAAGACCTCACGGACCTCGGGCACCTTCCGGATGGCCTCCTCCAGCTTGATCTGCATATCCACGGCCTGCGTCAGGCTCGTCCCCGGAATGCGCATCGCGTGCGTGGCGACATCGCCTTCATCGAGCGAGGGTATGAACTCGCCGCCCATACGGGACGCGGCAATTCCGCTGACGATCACCAACGCGCCGGTCGCCAGTGCGACCATGTGCCGATTGCGTATCGAGGCATCGAGAAGCGGCACATAGGCGAAGCGAGCCCCGCGCATGAACCAGTTCTCTTTCTCGGTCACTTTGCCGGTCACCAGAATGGCAACAGCGGCCGGAACAAAGGTCATCGACAGGATCGCGGCGCCGCCCAACGCCATGAGAACTGTCAGGGCCATGGGCGTGAACATCTTCCCTTCGACGCCCGTCAACGTGAGAACCGGGAGGTAGACGACCGCGATGATGAGGGTGCCGAATAGGCTGGGCTGCACGACCTCCCCTGCTCCCGCCAAAATCGTATCGAAACGCTCCTCGCGGCTCAGTATGCGCCCTCTGCGGTGCTGCTCCTCCGCAAGCAGCCGCAGGCAGTTCTCGACGATGATGACCGCACCGTCGATGATGATGCCGAAGTCGATGGCGCCGAGCGACATGAGGTTCGCACTGACCTTATTCTCGACCATTCCCGTCACGGTAATGAGCATCGACAAGGGAATGACGAGCGCGGTGGCGACGGCCGCTCTGAAGTTGCCGAGGATCAGCAGCAGGATCACGATGACGAGGATCGCGCCCTCGAGCAGATTCTTCTCTACGGTCGCGATCGTGGCCTCGACGAGGCGCGTACGGTCGTAAAGCGCCCTCGCCACCACACCTTCGGGCAGGGATTTCGCGATCTCGTCCAGCTTTGCCGATACACGCTGGGCCACCGTGCGGCTGTTTTCGCCGATGAGCAGCATGGCCGTCCCGACAACGGTCTCGCGCCCATTCAGAGTTGCCGAACCGGTACGGAGCTCTCGCCCTTCGATCACTTCTGCGATGTCGCCGATCCGGACCGGGATCCCTTCGCGCGCCCCGATCACGATGTTTCGAATGTCGCTCGCGTCGCCCACCTGCCCCGGCGTGCGAACCAGGTATTGCTCGCCGTTTCGTTCGATGTAGCCCGCGCCGACGTTGGCATTGTTCGACGCAAGCGCGGTCATCACATCGCGAAAATTCAGCCGATACGCCATCAGCTTGGTAGGATCGGGCAGGACGTGGAACTGCCGCTCGAACCCACCGATGGTGTTGACCTCGACTACGCCGGGTACCGTCCGCAACTGCGGCTTGATGATCCAATCCTGGATCGTGCGGAGGTCTATCGGGCTGATCTCGCTCCCGTCGGGGTTCTTGGCTGCCTTCTTCGCCTCGACGGCGAACATGAATATCTCGCCGAGGCCCGTCGAAATCGGTCCCATCGCCATTTCGATGCCGTTCGGCAGGAGGTCTTTCACCTGCTGCAAACGCTCGTTGACCAACTGGCGCGCGAAATAGATGTTCGTGCCGTCGGCGAAGACGACGGTGACCTGGCTTAGCCCGTATCTGGACAGCGACCGTGTGTATTGGAGGTTCGGTAGCCCACCCATGCCGGTTTCGACTGGAAACGTGATGCGCTGTTCGACTTCCAGAGGCGAATAGCCCGCCGCGCTCACGTTGATCTGCACCTGCACGTTGGTGATGTCCGGTACCGCGTCAATCGGAAGGCGCGTGAAGTTCCAGGCGCCGATTGCCCCGACTGCGAGCACAGCAAAGAGGACCAGCCATCGCTGGCGGATCGAGAATGCGATTATCGCGGTGATGACGCCGTGCTTCCGGTCGCCGACCTGGCCCTGCTCAGTGCTCATGGGCGGCCGTTCCCTTGGCTATTTCCGCCTTGACGATGAAGCTGTTCCGTCCCACGTACAGGTCGCCCTCCTCCAGGCCGAACTGCACCTCGACGTGCTCGCGATCGCGAGCACCCAGCTCGACCTCGCGCACCTCGAATTTCAGGCCATTGCGGACGAAGACGACGTTGCGGTTTTCGAAGCTTTGGACGGCGGTCGATTTGACGACGATCGGCGCGGACTTGTCCGAGAGCATCAGGCGCGCCGTGACGAACATGCCTGGCCTCAGTCTTGTCCCCTCGTTCGGCACGCTGGTGCGCGCAAGAGCGCTCTGCGTATCCGCGCTGCCGACAGGCGAAATGTAGGTCAGCCTGGCCTCGATCGGCTTCCCGCCGTCGCCGACGTCGATGACGACCTTGTCGCCTTCCCGCACCCGCTTCAGGTCCCGTCGATAGACGGAGAGGTCGACCCATACGGTGGAAATATCGGCGATCGTGAAGGCCGTCTTCTGCTCCGACGCGTATTCGCCGAGAGATATTTGGCGGTCGATGACCGTGCCGGCCAACGGCGCCCGGATCTCATACGTCGTGAGACTCTGGTTGCTCTCGATCTTGGCCAAGAGGTCGTTCTTTTCGACGCGATGACCGACGCTCGCCTTGATCTCGCGGACGAGCCCTGGAAATCGAGGCGTCACCTGAACGAGAGCCTCCTGATTTGGCTGCAAAATGCCGTTGAGGAGCAGACTATCGCGAAGAACGCCAGGCGCCGCGACGAGGAGCTCTATATCGGAAGATCTGAGCTTGTCGTCGCTCATTTCGACGCCGTCGGCGTGACCTCCTTCTTCGTGACCATGCCCCGTCTCCGATTGCTTGCCGGAGCTTTGCTGAGGCAAGTTCAGCAGGAAGAAGCCGATTGCAGCCAGCGCGATCGTGGCCAGGACCGAGTTCGCGAAAAGCCGCTTCATGGCGCGCGTCTCGCTGCACGGGAGGCGCGGTCGCGCAGCGCCAGGCAAACGAAGGTTCCCAAGCCGCATCGACCGGCCGACGACAAACGCCGCTCCCACGTCTCGAAAACCATGGGCAAAGCGACGAATACATGCGCTCGCGCTTCTCGCGCGGCAGCGATCTCAGATGACATGGAAATAGACCTGCAAACGACGGCAAGAAGACGCACGGATGCGCCGAGCGGGTTCGTTCAGATCAGGCCTTTGGAGGGGGAGTATCCAATGCGGAGGAGGTGCCGGTCAGCCGCTTCGTCGGCATAGCGACCGGCTTCGTCACGGCCGCAGCGAGCGACCAGGCTGCCGTGGCCCGAACGGGCGAGACGGAGAAGCACCCGTGGCAATGCCGTTCGGTCAGAACGCTGTCGCCACCGGTCGTGCTTCCCAGACCTGCAGTCGAAAAGACTGTCTCGGTCGAGCCGGAGATTGCCAGATGGTCGATATGGGCACTGTGGAGGACGGCGACGCTCAAATGTCCGAACGCAAGCAACAGAACCAGCAGATCGCGCAGCCGGCGAAGGAGAGCATTGCTGGTGGCGGCGATCGGCATAACGCGAGGCAAATCCGCAGAGGCAGAAGTGGCGCTGTCGCTATGGGCGACTCGGCATACTCGGCACTCCTACACGTCGCTCGGTCGGTTGTCCTCAGCAAAAACGCGGGGTGCGACAATGTTGCCGCATCGTCATAAGAAGTTGTTTCCGTCGCTTCGGCTTCCCAGTTCCGCGTTGCAGGGCCAAGCTCCTGCACTACCCGACGCTGCGGGTCTTTTCCGAAGGTTCCGATAGGCTGACAGTCTCGGCTGCCTCGGACTTCGCGTCGGCTATCCGCTCCACCGATCCGGCGATGCCTCGCAGCGGCGTGCCAAAATCGGGAATATCGATCAAGGCCAAAAGCAGGCCCGCGATCCAGAACGCGTGCATCCCCGTGAACAGCGAGATCAGGCCGAGCACGGCGACGAACTCGAACTGCAGCTTCAGCGACTTGTGTGCCATCCGCTCGGGCAGGCTGTGCAGCTTCCAGTAAAGCACTCCCACGGAAAAGATCACCGCCACCAAGAAGAACCCCATCACCACCAGTAGCACGTCGGAGCCATCGGCCCCCGGCAGGAAGAACGGAAGCTTATGAGGAGCCTGGGGGTGAATTTCGTCCGCCAAACCTGCTCTCCCAATGACGGATTGGACTTCGTCTTCCGAATATGGGGGCTTACATCGCGGGCCTTGATCTAGATCAAAGGATAACGGCGGTGCGGGATGCAATGCCCCCGATGGACGCGCAAAGGCCCGGATGAACCGCGGGACGCCGCTAGAAGGTCCCTTTCCTCCGACGAGAGAGGCGCCTTCACTTCGCCGCGCGGGCCTTCACCTTGCGAGCTTTGAGGTAAGCCCGGAGCGCCTTCTCGGCGAGAATGTAGGCGGGCTGACCGTCCTCGATTGCCGCCATCTTGAGGGATTTGATGACGTCCCTAGGCAGATAAAGCAAAATCTGCCGCCTGCCGTCTTCCCCCTCACGGGCCTCCGATACGTCAACCTTGGGCCGCTTCATCCATCGATCTCCGCAAACAGCCAGGCGTGGATAGCTGACTATCAAAATACGCATACCATCGAGACGCGCTCCCGGAGTACGCCTTTCTCGGCCAACAGGTCCTGGCGCACCACGTCGGCATTGCCGCGATGCCGAATGAGCCTCTCGCGCAGCCAACCCTCAAGGCCGTCAAGACGCTTCGGCCGCTCAGGCGACTTGAACGGCTTCACTCCGCCCGCCGCCACGTAGGCGAGCACGTCGGTCTCGGCCTCGTCGAGTAAGCCGGCAAGCTTGGGCAGCTTGGGGCGGAGCTGATCGGCAACCTTGCGCCATTGGGTGCGAGCGGCCTCGGCATCGTCCTGGGCAAAGGCTGTGGCGATGAAGGCGGAGACGACACGCCGGCCGCTCTTGCCGGCATGGGCCAGCACGTTACGCATGAAGTGAACGCGGCAGCGTTGCCAGCTGGCGTTGAGCACCTTGGTCACGGTGGCCTTGATCCCCTCATGGGCATCGGACACCACCAGCTTGACGCCGCGCAAGCCGCGGCGAGCCAGCTTGCGCAAGAAGGCGGTTCAGAACGTCTCGGCCTCGGACGGCCCGATGTCCATGCCCAGAACCTCGCGCCGGCCGTCGCTGTTGACGCCGACCGCGACGATCACCGCGACAGATACGATGCGGCCATTCTGGCGCACCTTCACGTAGGTGGCGTCGATCCACAGATACGGCCAGTCACCCTCGATTGGGCGGCCGAGGAAGGCCTTCACCTTGTCGTCAATCTCCGCGCAGAGCCGGCTCACTTGGCTCTTCGAAATACCGGTCATGCCCATGGCCTGCACCAGATCGTCCACCGAACGGGTCGAGACGCCCTGAACGTAAGCCTCCTGAACCACGGCGGTAAGCGCCTTCTCGGCCATGCGGCGCGGCTCCAGGAAGCCGGGGAAATAGCAGCCCTTGCGCAGCTTGGGGATGCGCAGCTCCACCGCACCGGCGCGGGTCTCCCAGATCCGGTCGCGGTAGCCATTGCTGGGCCAGACGTTCGGGGCTCTTCTCGCCATAGGCAGCCCCGGTCTGGCTTTCGACCTCCAGCTCCATCAGGCGATGGGCCGCAAAGCCGATCATCTCGCGCAGCAGATCGGCGTCTGGGGTCTTCTCTGCCAGCGTGCGCAGGTTCATCATGTCGTCGGTCATCGGTGGTTCCTCGGTTGCGTTGGTGTGTCGCAACCCGATCCTACCGGAGAACTGCCGGTGACCACCGCAAAGCCGCCCGCCCGCTACGGCGCTATTGGGGGCGCGCGTCCGGGCGGCTTTGCTCTACCGAGCTACACCACCACCGGGGACACGACCGCAGGAACCGCAGGATCATTTGACGACACGATACTGACCTTGCTGTCCGCGATCCGGGACTGGGTCACCCCTCGGCGCGAATTCGAAGCGATGTGGCCAATCAGACCACCGGCTACGTCGGGTCGCGCCGGTGGAATCCGAAGACAGAAATCAAGGACATCAATCTCCGCTACCCGCACGGTTTTGTCGACGCACGGACATCGATCCCGAGCTAATCCTCGCCAGCGACAATGTCGGCGACCTCGCCTCTGTGTCCTTTACCGAGACGGAGAACGATCACCGAGTTCAGAGCTTCAAGGATTCGATTTCAAGGACTCAAGCGACCCACAAATCGCGACGCGGTGTCGAAGGTGCGGGACAGCGCGTATGCCAGCGGCCGCGGCAACAACTGGTCAAGAAGACCTGCGAGCAGAGGGAGACTCTGACCATCACCGGCTTCGCACTCGATGAAGGCAAATGGGACGGCATGTACCTCGGGCGCCGCCGCAAGAGCCAATATGCCGGCAAGGTGGACCATAGATTCGACAAGGCTTCTGCCGCCGACCTGCAGAAGCGCCTCAAGCCTTTGATCCGGAAAACTCAGCCGTACTCCAAGCGGATCGCGAACAAGGGCATCTGGGTCGAGCCCAAGCTGCTCGCCGAGATCGAGTACCGCGCGAAGTCGGCGGAGGGCAAGGTCCGGCATCCCTTCTTCAAGGGACTTCGGGAGGATCTGTGATGGACGCCTTCGACCGCTTCCGGCAGTGGGCGGAAAAACCGCCGGAAAGCCCTCTCACCATTCCTGCCGAGCTTCATCGGGCGGTCATGGATCTCGCGCCGGAGGCCAGGCGAAACCGTGCGAAGGTGAACCAGGCTGCAAGGCGCAGCGAGGCGCCCCGCGTAGTCGGCTGCCCCGCCAGGCTACTCAGCTCAACGCGCGATATCTCTGAAGAGTCCGATGCTCACGCGCATTCCCTTCCCGGGCGCGCTGTCGACGACGAAATCCGCCTTGGCGTTCTCCCTCAACGTGGCGAGCATGAGTGCTGAGAGCTTCCCGGGCACCGGCCAGGGTGCGCCTTCAGGAAGTCCGCTTCCGTCGTCGGCCACGACGACCCCCTAGTAGTCGTTCCGTTCCTGCAGGCACCTGACCGTCAATGTGCCGGAGTCCCGCCCTTCAAAGGCGTATTTGAATGCGTTCGTCAGCAACTCGTTGACGAGAAGCCCAACCGGCATCGCCACATTGATCGAAATCGGAGCTTGGTCGGCTTTGAGGTCCAGCCGGACGCCGTCGAGACCGTGGGTACGCGTTACCGCGGACGCGATTTGTGTCAGGTACTGACCAAGGTCTATGGTTTGACCAAGACCGTCGCCGGAAAGTTCTCTGTAAAGAATCGCCAAGGAATCGATGCGTCCAGCCAGCCGATCCAGCGCGGCCCGGTCGGCGCTGCTTTGATTGCGGACATCCAGGCGAATGAGGGCGGCGATCAGTTGCAGGTTGTTCTTTACTCTATGCTGCAATTCCTTGAGCAACAGATCCTTATCGCGCAATTGTCGCTCGAATTCCTCACGCTGCGATTTGGCGCGCTCGGTAATGTCGATCAGTGCAACAATGCGATAGTCTTCCGTTTCGTCCTCGTTTTGGATCACACCGGCAAATGCGTCTACCAACAAATGCTTCGGCTGCTCGCGCTGAAATGTCCCGATAAAATCATCGCAGTCGATGAGCGCCTTGGTGAAGGTGACATCGGGCTGCCCTTCGAGCGTGAACGACTCCAGGACGGACCATCCTCTTCCCTTGATTTCCGAGGCGGTCTGCCCCGTCAGCGCCTCATAGGATTTGTTTGCAAAGACTATGCGCTGATCTCCACCGACGATTTTGGAAATGACTATTGCTATCGGTACATGGTCGAGAAACAGTCTAAATTCATGGGAGTCGATGGCGTGTGTGATATCCAACGCGTCGAATAGATCATTGACCTGCTGCGAAGCTGACGCGGAGCCCTGTTCTGGGTCGCCCATATTGCCCGTCCTAATCTGTCGGCTAGGATTCGCTCCGTCCCGCTGTCCCTGCGGGACCTTCGCCGCGAATGATAGGGCTTTGCGCAGCCGTTCCAGTCAAATCGCCCGCCGAGGAGCGAACTGGATTTCTAGGGACGTCCAGCCGCCGCAGTACCGAGCGGCAAAGTTGCTGGCAGCGGCGGCGTGACAGGCGTTTGCTGCTGCGGCTGACGCACCAAAGCTACCGAATTCGCCGTGCCGAAGACGAGCATGGTCGCCAACCCGACAAGAACCGCCATGGCTGAGACGATCACCGCGAGGAAAATCCGTTCCTCCATGGATGGTGAATGAACGGCAGCAGCCTCTGTTCCCGCATACTTGGTTATAAGGGCGCGCAAAGGCCGGGACCCCGCAGCGACAAGCGGTCGTCATCGCTAGGCAGACTCGCGGTGCGGCCCTGGCTGACGGCTTTTTCTTTGCAGCCTCCCTTGCCGTCTTCTTGCCCTCGATGGACACCAACATTTCCTTCTGACCCGCCACTGCCTTCTTCGGCTTCTTGGCGCCCTTGGCGGCCTTCGCCTGCGCCGCGCCACCCACACTCCGCCGCAGCGCCTCCATCAGGTCGACGATGTTGACAGCCGCGGGCTTCTCCTTCGGCGTGATCGGCTTGCCGGCACACTTCTGGTTGATGGGTCGATCAGCGCGGTTTCGCACTGGTCCTCGAACTTGTCGGGCTCGAGCCGTCCGGACTTCTGGTTGACGATGTGCTTTGGCGAGATCGAGCATATCCTTGGTGACTTTGACCTCTTGGATCTCTTCAAAGTATTCTTCGGATCCCGCACTTCGTAAGGGTCCCGCAGCAGCGTACCGACCAAGCCTTGTCCATTGGCTTCGAGGGCAATGATGTGCTCGCGATTGGTGAGCACGACGCGTCCGATCGCGACCTTGTCCATCTCCCGGACGGTCTCTCGGATCATGGCAAAAGCGTCATGCCGACCTTCCCGTCGGGCCTGAGATAGTAGGGGCGGATCAGGTAGCGCGGATCGATCTCGGACCTGTCGACGAACTCGTCGATCTCGATGGTGCGCGTGGACTCGAGCGCGACGTTCTCCAGTTCCTCCTTGGAATCGGATGCGGTGACCGGTCGCCCTATTGAGCTGGTTGAACGAGATCTTCTCGGACTCGGACGTGGCCGGGTAGAGCGCCAAGAAGGAAGCTTTTCCAGTTGGCGCGCGGGGGTACGCAGAAACTCCGGTTCCGGGCGGTCCGGATTCAAGACGAACGAGGCAGCCCGGTTCCACAGGCGGATGTCTGCGGCCGCCATTTTCTCAATCCGTTCCTTAGGTCTGTTTTCCTTGACTTGGCTCAAGGGCGCGCAGCGCGCTCGGGAGCCTCGGGCGGAATTCGATCGAAGGTGCCGCGGCTTGTGGAAACGCTGGCACTTGACTCGGAATGAACAAACAGAGAACATTCGGCATGCCCGCTGCACCTGACCGCACTGCGCCCGTCGAGGGCGACCTCGAACTCGCCGCCGACCAGGCGATCGAAGTCTGCGGCGGGGACGCCCGGGAGGCGGTGAAAGCGCTGATCGTCGCGAACGGCTTTCTCGAGGCGGAGATCGAAGAGCTCCGGACGAAAGTGTCGACAGGCTACGCGCGCGGACGGCTATCGCCGGCGCGCAAGCGCAAGGACGAGACCGATGTCTGAATTGACCTACTACGTCGCTTTGCCGTTCGTCCCTTCGGACCACGGCATCGCACCAGGCGAGGCCACAGAATGCTTCAGCGCCAACGCCGCCGTGATGCGGGCGGAGGCGCTTTCGCGCAAGCCGGGGCACGTCGGGGCCGTCGCGTTTAGCCGCAGCGGGGATCCGGCGGTCGGAGAATTCGGCGACGCCAAGCTGATCCGGAAGTTCGGCGACGCGCCGGACAATCTCGGCGCGCTGTGAAACGTCGTGGAATGAAGGTACCGAGCTGCTCGAACTGCCGAAGGGGCAACCTCCGGACCACAGGGCCGCGTTTCGCGGGTGCGAGCGTGGCTGCGCCGACGAGTCCGACTGCGGCGCGAGATGGCCGATCCAGCGGGAGCGGCCCCAGCGACTGAACCTTAGTGAGCAGATGCAAAATGGCCGCAGACCAACGGCCTGCGGCCCATCGGCGAAACTATGAAATACGCCAATCCCGGTGCTGCGGTACAGATAAGCCTTCTTCGCCTCGTTTTGGATTCCGTGAATCTACGGATAGGCGCAGCGAGAGCGAGCGGTGAGCCCGCAATCTTGAGGAATGTTGCGCGATCCTTACCACGCCCCCTCAATCGCTCCTTAAGCAAACAAGCAAATTTGCCTAAAGTCGCCGCGCTTCGTTTAGCGAAATCGAAGCGCAAAGTGACGATCGTCACAACGAACGATTCTTCGCAATTTCATTGGCGGTCATTGCCGCAAAGACCCTGTCGACAGGAAGCCCGAGAAGCACTCGATGCAGTCGGATGCGAGCATCTACAGCCTTCCGCGCTGGCGCGTGACGCGATGGCTCGCCGACTGCGGCGCGGACGTGCCCGAGGACATTCGGTTAGCGCTGATCGGCAACCTCTACGGCACACTGCCCGTCTTCATCGGCGGCATCCTGAACAGCCTCCTGGTGGCCGCAGCTATCACGGCGCGCTCACCGACGCCATTGTTCGTCGCCTGGCTCGCGGTCGAGATCGCGATCTGCCTGACCCGGCTCGCCGTGCTGATCATCGCGCGCCGGCGCGCGCTGAAGCATCAGCCCACGCCGACCGACGTCAACCTGCTCCTTTCGATCGCGTGGAGCGGCAGCGTCGGGTACGGTGCGCTGATCAGCCTGGCGACGGGCGACTGGGTGGCCGCGACGCTCGCCTGCGTGTCGGCCGGAGCGATGGTCGGCGGGATCTGCTTCCGCAATTTCAGCGCGCCGCGGCTCTGCGGCGTGATGATCGTGCTGAGCCTCGGCCCGACGATTCCGGGCGCCCTGATCGCCGCGCAGCCGCTCCTGCTCGTCCTCTTCGCCCAGATCCCAGTGTATCTGGGAGCCATGACCATGGCCTGCTTCAAACTAAGCCGAATGCTGATCGCGACCATGCGCGCCGAGCGCGAGAACGACCGTCGCGCCCGGCATGACGAACTCACCGGGCTCGCCAATAGGGCCGGGCTTGTCCGCGCTCTCGATGAGCGGCTGTCGCGCTCTGGCTGTGACGGCGAGGCTCTGGCCCTGCTTTATCTCGACCTGGACGACTTCAAGGCGGTCAACGACACGCACGGTCATGCCGCTGGCGATCGGTTGCTGGAGAGCGTGGCCGAGCGCATGCGCGGCCTTCTGCGCGAAGGCGACCTGCCGGCGCGCCTAGGCGGCGACGAGTTCGTCGTGCTCGCCGCAGGCTGCACGGCGGACCGGGCGACGGAGTTCGGGCAGCGCCTGATCGACGCTATCGGAGCGCCGTACGACGTCGGCTCTGGGACATCGGCGCGCGTCGGCGTGAGCGTCGGGATCGCCATGGCACCCGAGCACGGGAGCCGCGCGGCCGACCTGCTGCGGGCCGCCGACGCCGCGCTCTACCAGGCCAAGTTCGACGGCGGGTCGCGGTGCCGGGCCGCATCCGGAGACGACCTGGCGAGGCTTCGCGATCTCGTGTCGCGCCACGCCCCCGATCCTGCTCTTCAGAGCGCCGCAGCGTGACCAGTCGGCGAGCCGGCGGCG
>DATLXF010000043.1:0-5252 GCA_035575945.1 Bradyrhizobium sp.
GGCTCGTCAGCTTCATGCACTATGATCTCGGATATTTCGACCTGGAGCAGAAAACCCTGCAACCCCTCGACAACCCGTTCGGCACGAGGTTGTCACCCATGTCTTAGGTACGATCCGTTACCTATGTGTCCGGGCTGGACACACTAACGGGATGGCGGAGAGAGTGGGATTCGAACCCACGGTACGGTTTCCCGCACACACGCTTTCCAAGCGTGCGCCTTAAGCCACTCGGCCATCTCTCCGGAGCGCCCTCTCTTGAAGGTGCGCCGATGATTTTGCAAGAGACCGCGGGGAAATCGGGTGAATTTTCCGCAACCTGTTGTATATGCAACAGAATATCTTGCGGCGGGCGCGCCCCACGGCAGCCGGCCGACTGAACCTGCGGCAAGTTCGGGCGACGATTCACGTGAGACCGCCACACAGGCCGGGAAAGCCGAGAGGACAGCATGACCATCCGTCAGACCGTCACCACGCTGGGCCTGATTTCGGCCCTTTGTCTCGCACTCGCAGGGCCTGCCCGGGCCCAGCTCTGCACCCGGCAGGGCGTCGACGTCAGCTGCGACGATGGACGGCGCGGGGTGCTTTCGGGCAACGCCATCCTGTGGCCGGACGGCACGCGGTCGAGCTCGGCGCCGCATCAGAGCGTGATCATCGGCAACAAGAGTTCGGTGCATGTCGGACCCGGCGTGTTCGTCGGCCAGGGCAAGGGCGTGGTGCCGCTGGATGACCCCAACGCACCGAACAAGCGGCAATGCGCGATGCTGGAGGGCGTGTCGTATTGCTATTGAAGCCGCTGCTGAGCGGTCATGCCCGGGTCAGTTCGGCAGACGCAGAAGCCCATTTCGGGAGGCCCGCGGCGCACTTTCCCGAACCATAGTCTAAATCAGCCGCACGCCCGAAATCGCCGATTTCAACCAGCGCAGCGCCTGCGGCGGCTGGGTGGCGAGCGGGACGACTGCCGCCTTCTCGCTGCGGCACTTCTCCAACTGGGCGACGAAACTGGCGGACCATTGCTGAATGGTATAGCCGCGCAGCTTCTTCATCATCGCGTCCCACCGCATCTTGCGCTCGGTCAGCGGCATCGAGGCGGCGACCGCGATCGCTCGCGCCATGCCGTCGATGTCGTGCGGGTTGACCAGCAGCGCCGTGTCGAGCTCGTTGGCTGCGCCTGCGAATTTCGACAGCACCAGCACGCCGGGATCAGCCGGGTTTTGTGCCGCGATGTACTCCTTGGCGACGAGGTTCATGCCGTCATGAAGCGGCGTCACCACGCCGATCTGCGCGGTGCGATAGAGGCCCGCGAGCACGGCCTGGCTGAAACCCTTGTTCAGATAGCGTATCGGCGTCCAGTCCACCTCACCATGACGGCCGTTGACGTCGGTGACGAGGCGCGCGACCTCGTTCTGGAGATTACCATAGGCCTCGATGCCGCCCCGCGAGGGATTGGCGATCTGGAGCAGCGAAATGCTGCGGGCGAATTGCGGCTGCTCGGTCCAGAGACGGTCGAAGGCGCTGATGCGGTTGACGAGGCCCTTCGAATAGTCGAGGCGATCGACGCCGATCGCGAGACGCTCGCCGTTGAGGCTGCGCCGCAGCCGCGACACGTCCGGATGCGAAGCTGATTTCGCGGCGTAGGCTGCAAATTTGTCGGCGTCGATACCGATCGGGAACACCTCGCAACGGGTGCGGCCGTGGTGCGACAGCACGACGCCATCCTCGACGGTAAGGCCAAGCTCCCCGCCGGCATAGCCGAGAAAGTTCTGGCAGTCCTCATGGGTCTGGAAGCCGAGCAAATCGTAAGCGAGCATCGCCGTGATCAGTTCGCGGTGGTTTGGTACGCCCTGCATTACAGCAGTGACGGGCCACGGCGTGTGCAGGAAGAACCCGATTGGATCGTCCACGCCGAGATCGCGCAATTCGGCGCCAAGGGCGAGGAAATGATAGTCCTGCACCCAGAAAGCGGTATTCTCTTTCCGGAACCGCATCAAGGCCCGCGCCATGAAGGCGTTGACCTCGCGATAACTGACATAATCGTCGCGGGAGACGCGGATCAGATCACTGCGGGAATGCAGCGCCGGCCACAGCGCCGAATTGGCAAAACCTTCATAATAGCCGCCATAATGCGCCGCCGGCAGGTCCAGCGTCGCGATCGCGCCTGTTCCGAGCGCTTCGATCTCGGCAAACGGTTCCTTCTGATGGCCGTCACGCACGCGGCCTGAGGAACCCACCCAAATCGCTCCCGAACGTTCCACCACTGGGAGCAGCGCCGCCGCGAGGCCGCCCGTCATGGGCTCGTTAGGTTTGCCGCGAGCAACGCGATTTGAAACGACGACTAAGTTCACAGGTCGTCCCCTCCTGTACATTCCACCCCGTTTAACTGCCGTTCATCAATATGGTTCCTGAACATCCTTTCAACCAATTGAAACCAAAATCAGGCGCAGGCGTTGGAACTGGTTTCCCTTGCGGAACCCGTAGCTTTTCCTTGGAAAACAGCTTCCCGTCCTGCGTCCCAGCACGCCCTGCGACGGGCTCCGGGGGGCGCAGCGATGACGGCATCTATGTTCGCAAAGTGGCTCAGCCCTGGTCTCACCGAGGATCCAGCAGGCGCGCAAGGAACGCACGCACGTCCGCCGGCGCATCGAAGTGACCGTTCACGCCCATGGCGCGGCGGCCGACAGAGAAGGCGAGCCCGTTCATGTCGGGCATGATCGCGAACACGGTCTCGTCTGTAACGTCGTCGCCGATGAAGATCGGCCGACGCCCCTTGAAAGGCTCGTGCGTCATCAGTTCGCGCACCCCGGTCGCCTTGGTAAAACCGGAATGCTTGATCTCGCAGACGAACTTGCCGGGCAGCACTTCGATCGGCGCATTGGGCAGATCGGCGCGGATCAGCGAAACGGATTCGTAGATCGCCTTCTCCGCTTGCGGCGCGAGGCGGTAATGCAGCGCCAGCGAATAACCCTTGTCCTCGAGCAGGATGCCCGGGCTGAGCTTGGCGACGGCGGCCAGGCGCCGCTTCAGCTCCTTGTCGAGCGGCGGCGCGTGCACGGCCTCGGCTTCATTGTCCACCGACAGCCGCATCTCCGCACCATGGCCGGCGACGGCGCGGAACACGTCGGGCGCGAAGATCAGGTCGATGTCGTTGAGCGAACGGCCGCTGACCAGCGCCAGCGCGCCGGAGGTGCGCTCCGTCAAATGCTTCAGCGTTTCCGACAGGCCCGGCGGCACCCACACCTCGCGCGGCGTCGGCATCAGGTCGAGCAGCGTGCCGTCGATGTCGAGCAGGATAGCGGTCTCATCGAGATGCGGCACCAGCGCATGCGGCACCGACCCCGCATCGGGCGCATCGTCATCGGGCATGGTACGCTTCTGATCCAAAGCCATCTCCGCAAGTTCCGATTTCATCAGTCTACTCCATGAAGGCAAGCGGCCGCGCGACATCTTCGAGCGATTTGCGCTCGGCCGAAACGGCATAGCGCCATGCCACGATCGCTGCCGCGATCATCAGGACGGCCCCCAGCAGGTAGCCGGCGAACACGCTGTTCCGCGAGCCCGTGTCGATCAGTGCACCGAACAGCGCCGGTCCGATCACGCCGCCGATGCCGGTGCCCACCGCATAGAACACCGCGATCGCCAGCGCGCGGACTTCGAGGGGAAACGTCTCGCTGACGGTGAGATAGGCCGCGCTCGCGGCCGGAGAGGCAAAGAAGAAGATCACCATCCAGGCGGCCGTCTGCCCTTGCGCGCTCAGCACGCCGATCGAGAACAGATAGCCCGACACCGCCAGCAACAGACCCGACATGCCGTAGGTAAACATGATCATGGTGCGGCGTCCCAGCGTATCGAACAGGCGGCCGAGCAGCAGGGGACCGAGGAAATTGCCGGCCGCGAACGGCAACAGGTACCAGCCGACGTGATTGGCGCCGATGCCGTAGAAATCAGTCAGCACCAGCGCGAAGGTGAAGAAGATGGCGTTGTAGAAGAACGCCTGGGCGCTCATCAGCGCGAGGCCGACCAGCGCGCGCTGGCGATAAGCCGTGAACAGCGTGTGGACGACCTCCCTGATCGGCGTGTAATCGCGCATCTTCAGGCGAATCCTGGTGAAGCGGTTGTCGCGCGTGTCCTGCTCATGCCCGATCACCGAGCGCTCGATAGCGTTGACGATGGCATGAGCCTCGTCGGGACGGCCATGGATTATCAGCCAGCGCGGACTTTCCGGGATCCACATCCGCATCAAGAGCACGACGAGGCCGAGAATCGCTCCGATCAGAAAGGCGAGGCGCCAGCCGAAATCCGGATCGATCACGGCCGGATCGAGCAGCACGATGGCCGCCACGGCGCCCATCGCGGCGCCGATCCAGAAGCTGCCATTGATGACGAGATCGGTCCAGCCGCGATAGCGCGCCGGCACCAGTTCCTGAATGGTCGAATTGATCGCGGTATACTCGCCGCCGATGCCGGCGCCGGTGAGAAAGCGGAACAGGGCATAGCTCGCGACGTCCCATGACAGCGCGGTCGCGGCCGTTGCCGAGAGATAGAGCGCAAGCGTGATGAAGAACAGTTTCTTGCGGCCGATGCGATCGGTCAGCCAGCCGAAGCCGAGCGCGCCGAGCACGGCGCCCGCGAGATAGGCCGAATTGGCGATGCCGAGATCGAGATTGGAAAAATGCATGTATGGGCTTTGCTTCAGTGCACCGGAGAGCGCGCCGGCCAGAGTCACCTCGAGCCCGTCGAGAATCCAGGTGATGCCCAGCGCGAGCACGACACGCGTGTGAAATCCGCTCCACGGCAGTGCGTCCAGCCGCGAGGGAATGCTGGTCTCGACGACGCGATCGGTCGCGGTCTCCGCCGGGACGGGTGCCTTGTTCAGGGCTCGGCTCTGTTGCAATTCCATCGCGTTGTTGCGTCAATGGAAGCGGCCCCGGCTCACATGCGTGGACGAGGTCGATCCGATCATCCGGGGTGCGGCATTGTGCCTGCCACCTGCGACAACGCGTGCGGTGTGCCCGGGTTCCGAGGGGCGCCCATCGGGACCGCTCGCTTCCAGTGGAGCATGGCCAGCGTCGGAAAGACGGCACGCCATGAGGGAAGGCTCGCCAGCGCTTGCGAGATCGTCCCGGACACGCGCGCCCTGGCGGCGCGGTTGGCCGGGGTTCGACAGCGAGGCTGCGGCGACAGCGCGGACCAGAGACGCCTTACGCCGCGCGGATATTGGCCATGAAGCGGTCGAGTTCGGCGCGCAGGCGGGTGCT
>DATLXF010000044.1:0-2017 GCA_035575945.1 Bradyrhizobium sp.
CGCCGAGCAGACCGCGAAGGCGACCGGGGAAATCGGCCAGCAGATCTCCGGCATCCAGGCGGCGACCAACGATTCCGTCGGCGCCATCAAGGAGATCTCCTCGACCATCGAGCGTCTGTCGGAGATCTCGTCGGCGATTGCGGCCGCGGTGGAAGAGCAGGGCGCCGCGACGCAAGAGATCGCCCGCAACGTGCAGCAGGCGGCGCAGGGCACCCAGCAGGTGTCGTCCAACATCACCGACGTGCAGCGCGGCGCGACCGAAACAGGCACGGCTTCCTCGCAGGTGCTGTCGGCGGCGCAGATGCTGTCCAATGACTCGGGCCGGCTCAAGAACGAGGTCAGTAAGTTCCTGACCAGCGTCCGCGCCGCCTGAGCTGCTCGAACGCTGCAGCGAGCCCGCTAACGGATCATCCTGGGCGCGGATCGGCGCCAAGTCTGCTCGGCGTCTGCTTGGCGCCGAGCCTGCATTGAACGATAGCTTGCCGGTTTTCGATAGCTGCCCGTAAAGGGCCGGAGTATTGCCCCGCTTCACCTCAGTAGGAATGCGGAGCATGGCTAATTCTTTCCTCACACGTCGACCCTACAAAGGTAGGGCCGTACTTGTGCGCAACTCGGGGGAGCTGTGCGCTCGATGAGCAATTGGTGCTTCGGCAGGCTCGAAGGAAAACCCATGGCTTTGATCAATAATCTGCGCATTTCCGTCAAGGTCTCGGCGGTGTTCGTCGCGATCTGTCTGGTTGTCGCCGGCAGCACTGCTGCGATCTACAACTCCGTGAGCGTGATGAAATCCACGACAAAGTGGACCGTTCATACCTACGAGGTGCTCGAGCAGCTTTCCGAGCTTGTCAGCGGGATGGTCAATCAGGAAACCGGCGTGCGCGGCTATCTCGTGTCGGGAGATACCGCCTTTCTCGCCCCCTACGAAGCCGGACAGAAGCAGTTTCAGGCTGCGGCGGCCAAGGTCGGCAACCTGACCTCGGATAACGCGACGCAGCAGAAGCGGCTCGAGCAGGTCAAGGCGCTCGCCAATGACTGGGGCACCAACGTCGCGCAGCGCGAAATTGCACTGATGAAGGATCCGGCAACTCAGGCCAAGGCGCGCGAGCTCGAGGCATCCGGTGCAGGCAAGAAGGCGATGGATGGCCTGCGTGCCATCGTCCAGGAGATGGACAAGGAAGAGCGGTCGTTGTTGTCGGTGCGGGCTGCTGCCTCCGACGCGGCGTCGTCGAGCGCCACCATGGCCATGCTGATCGGCGGCCTCGTTACCCTGCTGCTGTCGCTTGTGGGTGCCTTCGGCGTCGCGATCGCGGTTACCCGCCCGATCCAGCGCATCACCACGGAGATGGGAGTTCTTGCGAAGGGCGACACCTCGGTGATCGTATCGGGCACCGAGCGCAAGGACGAGATCGGCGAGATGGCCCAGGCGGTCCAGGTGTTCAAGACCAATGCGATCGAGGTCGAGCGTCTCAAGGCGGAACAGGTCGAAGCCGAGCGACGCAGTGCGGAGCAGCGCAAGCAGGACATGATCAGACTCGCAGACGAGTTCGAAGGCGCTGTCGGCCAGATCATCGGAACGGTCTCGTCCGCCTCGACGCAGCTCGAGGCGTCGGCCACAACCCTGACCGGTACGGCTGAACGCTCACAGAACTTGGCCACCACGGTTGCCGCCGCGTCGGAGGAAGCCTCGACCAACGTGCAGTCGGTGGCCTCGGCCACCGAGGAGATGGCCTCGTCGGTCGGCGAGATCAGCCGCCAGGTGCAGGAATCGGCGCGGATGGCGGGCGATGCGGTCGGCCAGGCCCGTGCCACCACCGAGCGTGTCAGCGAGCTGTCCAAGGCCGCCGCGCGCATCGGCGACGTCGTCGAGCTGATCAATACCATCGCCGGCCAGACCAACCTTCTGGCGCTGAACGCCACCATCGAGGCGGCACGCGCCGGCGAGGCCGGCCGCGGCTTCGCCGTCGTCGCCTCCGAGGTGAAGGCGCTCGCCGAGCAGACCGCGAAGGCGACCGGGGAA
>DATLXF010000045.1:0-427471 GCA_035575945.1 Bradyrhizobium sp.
GGCATTGCCTACCAGAGCGTCGGCTTCGCCAATGCTCCGGATACTGTCTTCACCTCGCTCGGTGGCGGCAGCCAGCAGGAGACGGTCAAGACCTGGGGCTTCCGTGGTGCTTACACCCACAACTGGAATCCCTACTGGAACTCCGCGCTCTACGGTGCTTACGCTCAGGCCCAGTTCGGCACGCTCGCCAAGACTGCGCTTTGCGGCGCCGGCGGTGCTGGCGGCGTGTTCGGCAGTCTCGCCGGTGTCACCGGTTGTAACCCCGACTTCGCCATCGGCCAGATCGGTATCATCACCCGCTGGACCCCGGTCAAGAACCTGACGTTCTCGGGCGACCTGAACTGGACCCGCCTGGACCAGAAGTACTCGGGCACTGCCGTGCTCAGCCCGGCTGCCAACACGGCCAAGCCGACCGCTGTGTACGAGCTGAAGGACCAGGACAGCATCACCCTGCTGCTTCGCGCCCAGCGCAACTGGTAAGATCTGTCGAAGCATTTCGACGAGCACCCGGCGGGAGACCGCCGGGTGTTTTTTTTGCGTGTGCGGTACCGGCTATGCCGGCTGGTCCGAGATTGTTGGAGGACGTCGCGCACGATCGGGGGCTCGGTCGCGAGGATCCCGGATGTCGCTTCGCTCATCCGGGCTACGCGATCGCGCCTGTGTCGCCCTCTGTCAATCGTATCGCGCGAAAATATTCCGCTTTACCGAAATTCGGAATTGACGTATGTGGCGCGCATCCCGGCTCATTCTCGAGGGGCGATCGTGAGGTCGTCATGTTCGCGAGCCGGGCTTGCGGTGGACGCGGCAGCGTCGGGCGCGAAAGGTGCGGGCAGGGAGGGTAGTCCCCGGTGAGCCCGTGGCCGCGCGCGGACGAACGGCGCTGACAGGTTCGTCCCATCAGGTCTCGATGGCAACGTGCACAACGTCGTCGGAGCCGGTGGGGTCAAGCGAACCGCGCGTACGGCAAAACCGTGTGGTCCTGGCCGTCGTTGCTACGGTCAAGCTCTTGCGGAGGCGGCAATCGCGTCAACCGGCGCGGGGGGCCGGTGAATTCCGCAGGCGTGAGGGAGGCCAGAAGAACTCGGCTCCCGGGAGAGCGCGGCATAAGCCGTCCGACCATCGCGCAGGGAAGGCCGAGTGATCGGCACCACCTGTATGCTGCTGTGCGGTTTCCTGCGTGCACATCTTGCGCAGCAGACCGCGGGTGCCTGTCGGCACCCGGCCTTCCCTGCGCCCTCTTGGACATGAGGGCGGAGTGACCAGCCAAAGCTCGGGCAAAAACCAGCCGCGAGAACGGGACAGCATGTCCGCGATTCAAGATGCGTGTTGAAAGCGCGGCATCGGGACCTCATCCTCCGTCATCCCCGGGGATCAGCGCCTCATCCCTGGCCGGCCAAGCGCGTGCGATCCGGATGCTGCTCGATTCTGGGGCGATCGCGCGTGCGCTCGAAGCTGGTGCAGAGCAGTTCGGTCTCCTCGAGAGAGATCGGAGCACGATAGAGCCGGCACATGAATTCGGCGGTTCCTCGTCCCTTGCCGGTGCCGGGGCCACGCTCAGCCAGAAACATGCAGTCCCGGCAGATGCTGGCATCGAGCCGCTGATGGGCCGCGTCGAGATGATTGAGGACCTCGCGGAGAGAGTCGCGCAGCCTGATGCATTCGTCGGTCCCGAGCGCCGTGACCGCATTCACCACGTGATTGATCGGATCATGTTGGCTCAGGCATTTCTCGCCCTGTGCGGTGACGTGCAGGACGACCGAACGCTTGTCCTCATGCGACGGCTTTCGTACCAGAAAGGATTTGCTCTCCAAAGTCTTCACGATCTGCGATGCAGTCGCTCGGGTGGCGCCGATGAAGCCGGCCAGTGCGGAGGGCGTTCGGGAAAACCTGTTGGCGCGGCCGAGAAAGCGCAGTGCCATCCACTCTCGATCACGCAACCCATGCTGATTGCCTTCGAAATACCAAGCCCTCGCCGCCTGAATCAGCAGCTCGACGGCCTCTCGCGCCAATGGCATGAACCTACCTCGTCCCCGCAACTTCGTTTGCGGCGTCCCGAGGCCGCTTTGCGCCCTGAGTGTCAGACGAGCAAGTCGTGTCGAACTCTCGTGCAACGGCACGGACCGCAACGCGCCCGATCTCGCATGGTGGGCCTCGCATCGTCCGGAGCGAAAGGCCGTATCGCTGATGGCATGCCAGCAGCATCGTCGTCGCGCAGGAGCCCGGGTCGCCGTCTCCGGCAGACGGTGGATCGGAGTGGTTCAACCGAAGCCCCCAAAGTTCAAGTCACGAGCAGACGTTTCTTATACTCAACTAAACGATGAATGAGCTTCTCAACAAAATCAAGTAGAGACGCTCTCGCAGACTGGATGTCGTTGCAGGCGAGTCCAACGTTCAAGACGAGCCTCACTCTTCGGGACACATGATGGTGAACGAATACGCTGCACGACGATCAATATGCACTCGGTATTGTGAGGGTTTGATTGCGCGGCGCGTTTTTGTCTGTCGTTGGCGCAAAGTGATCGAAGCTTGTGCACGACGATGATGTCTCCCGGCGCGTCATCCACAACTTGCACGCCTGGAAGCGGTCTCATCGAAGGGAACTCGTCAGAATTGCACGCGTTGGTTGTTTCTTCCGTCTTCGCGCGATCACCGGATCGCCCCATTGTGATGCGCCAGGCACGTCGTGCTCCCTGGTACGGCGGCTGCGCTCACGATGGGCATCGGTGGAGCGGAGTGGGCGCATGCGCTGGAAGCGCGGCGACATGCGCAATCTCCTGTCGAAAACCACAAACCGGCGGCGGGCGGCTTTCCTGCGTGCCGCCCCACCTCTCACCCGTCAGTCACCCTTGAGCACGTCCCGCAGTTGGCGGAACGGGTCGGCGCTCGGCGGAGCCGAAGCGCCTTGCCGCATCGCGCTGTAGATTCGTGGAACCATGTCGACCGCCTGATCGAGGCTCGTGTCACGTCCTGACTGATATCCGCCCATCAGGCGAAGATCGCGCGTGTCCTCGTATTTCGCGATCATGGCGCGCAGCTTGCTCACCAGCTCGCGCTCCTCGGGGTCCCAGACGTTATGGGCGAGGCGGGAGACCGAGGCCAGAACGTCGACCGCCGGATAGCGCGCTTGGTCGGCGATCTGCCTGGAGAGCACGATATGCCCGTCCAGCGTGCTGCGGATGGTGTCCGCGATCGGCTCGTTGTGATCGTCGCCGTCGACCAGGACGGAGAAGATCCCGGTGATCGTGCCGGATCCTTCCTCGCCGGGGCCGGCGCGCTCCAGCAGGCGCGGCAGGTCGGTGAAGACGGTCGGCGCGTAGCCGCGTGCGACTGCGGGCTCACCGGCGGCGAGCGCGACCTCGCGCGCGGCGTGAGCGAAACGGGTGATCGAATCGACCATCAGCAGGACCGATTCGCCGCGGTCGCGGAAATACTCGGCGACAGCCATCGCCGTCTTCGGCGCCAGCCGCCGCATCATCGGGCTTTCGTCGCCGGTGGACACGATTGTGACGGCGCGGTGACGGTCGTTGCCCAGCACGTCCTCGATGAACTCGCGCACCTCGCGGCCGCGTTCCCCGACCAGAGCCAGCACGACGGTGTCGAATCCCTGGCTGCGAGCGAGCATCGCCAGCAGCGTCGATTTGCCGACGCCGGATCCGGCGAAGATGCCGACGCGCTGGCCGGCGCAGATCGGCGCGAACAGGTCGATGACGCGCACGCCGGTGCGCAGCGGCTTGTGCACGCGTGCGCGCTTCATGGCGGAGGGCGCCTCTGCCTCCGCCGAAACTGCTTGGGCTCCCTGGATGAGCGCCCCCTGTCCGTCCAGCGGCGCGCCGAGCGCGTTGATGACACGGCCCTTCCAGCTCGGATCGGGTGCGAAGGACAGAGGCGGCATCCGGTAGGCAGCCGAGCCGAGCCCGCCGGCAAACTGCCGGTCGAACGGCTTGGCAATGATGCCGTCGCTGTCGATCCGCACCACCTCGCCGATCTGGCGCTTGCCGGCCGAATCGACGCCGATGAGCTCGCCGAGCCTGACGAAGCGTGACAGTCCGGAAACACGGAAATGCGTCGGCGCGATCTCGGAGATCGCGCCGCTGACGCTGACCAGGGGAGTGCTCTGCTGAAGCTCCAGCAGCGCCCATTCCAGTTGCCGAAGAGCGTTCAAGGAAACCGTCCAACCTTTATCCTGGGGCGCGCGGGACGCGGACTACTTGCCGGGTTCGCCAAGCGTCCGAATGGCGTTCTGAAGCGAGCTCTCGGTGCCCTCGATCATCGAATTGGTGCCGTCGAACGCGCGCGAGGCCGAGATCAGTCGCGTCAATTCGAGCATCGGATTGGCGCCGGAGCCCTCGACATACCCCTGCTTGAAGCCGTCCCGCGAGAAGTCGGCGATGGCGGTCGCGGGCCGGTCGGGGAGCACGCCTGAATTGCCGTAGCGTTCCAGATTGGCGTCGGGTGGAATGCTGAACAGGCCGATGGTGCCGATCTCGTTGTTGTCCTGGATGATCGCGCCGCTGCGCGCGACCGAGATCGGCCCGCCGTTCGGGTCAAGCGTGATCTGCGCGCCGCCGGAATCGACCACGGGAAAGCCGCTCACGGTCTGGAGATCTCCGTTCGGGGCGATCTGGAGGCGGCCGTCGCGCGTGTAGACCGTGCCGTTCGGACCGGCGAAGGCGATCCAGCCTTGTCCGACCACCGCGACGTCCAGCGGGTTGCCGGTCTCGGTGATGTTGCCCATCTCGCGCGAGATGATGTTGTCGCCGGGCGAGGAGAACGCGACCGGGGTCGGCCCCGCCTTGGACAGCACGGTCTCGAACTTCACCACATCGGTGCGGAACGCCGCCGTGTTGACGTTGGCGACGTTGTTGGCGATCGTCTGGAGGCGCTTCTCGAGCGCGACCTGAGCCGACAAGCCGACGTACAGAGCCGATTGCATGACTTACCTGTTGAACTTGATGTTCTGAAGTGTCGTGAGCATAGTGGTATCCATGCTGCTCGACGTCGCGGCGCCGGCGATCAGGACCAGGGCGGGGTTGGTCGAGGGGTCGCTCTGGGCCTTTGTCGCATCCCACATCGCCGCGAAGCGCTGCACGAATTTTGTGACCTTGGCCGGATCCTGGAAGTCGGTGAGCTTGATCTGGCTGGCGATCAGCTTGGCCTGGGCGTCGATGTTGGCCGAGCTGATCGTCGCCGGCAAGCCGAGCGCGGTCTGCACCACTTGCGTCAGCGCCTTGTCGGCGAGGATCTGGTAGGCGGTGGTGATCGTGGAAGCCTTGCGGGTGAAGTACAGCGCCAATCGCAGGCCCTCGTTCTGATTGCCCGCCTTCTCCTCCATCGTCTGCGTGACGTATTGGGTCGCGGTGCCGGTCGTGGCCGCTGCGGTCTGGGTCGCCTTGTCGCCGAGCGCGGCGAAATTGAAGGCGGCGGCGAATTGCCGGTAGCGGGTGTCGGTCAGCTTGTTGGCGAAGGCGTCCTTGCTCGCGACTCCCTCCGTCAACACCTTGCGCATGAACGCCTTGGCATAGCTCATGTCGCTGAGGCCATAGGCCTTCATCGCGTAGGAATAGAGACGATAGTCCTTCAGGAAATCGTCAATGGTCTTCACCTTGCCGATATGGCTGAGGAAATAATCGGTCTCGCGGCTGACATCCGGCTGCTTCGCGACCTGCGTCAGCGACCTGCCCATGTCCTTGGTCAGCCTGGTGTAGTCCGCGATGGTGGATAGCATTCACGCGCCCCTCTGGCCGCCGTTGCGACGCCGCTGCAAGCTGCCGACAGATGCTTGCGCGGGGCTGGCGAGCCAGAAGCCAGCTTCGCGCAAGCGTCGCCGACTAGATATTCCCGGTGGGTCGGCGATGGAGCGGCGCGTTGGGCAGTTTCGTGGGGATTTTCATCACGGTAGCGGCGCTGCTCGGCGGATTTGCTGCCATGGGCGGTCACCTCGGCGTGCTCATGCAGCCGTGGGAATTCGTGATCATCATAGGAACCGCGGTCGGCACCTTCATCGTGGCCAATCCATGGAAGACAGTGGTGGACACCGGCGTCGCCTGCATGCAGGCCATCACCGGCGCGGTGCCCGGCCAGCGCTACTATCTCGACCTGCTGGGGGCGCTGCATGCTCTGATGCGCGAGCTGCGGGGCAAGGGCCGCAACGAGGTCGAGGCGCATATCGACGATCCCTCGTCATCCGAGATCTTCAAGGCGTTCCCCAGTGTACTGGGCGACCCCTCGGTGCTGCAGTTTATCTGCGACTATGTCCGTCTCATCATCATGGGCAATGCGCGCACCCACGAGATCGAAGCGCTGATGGACGAGGAGATCCACACCATCGTCAAGGGCAAGCTGGCGCCTTACCATGCGCTGGTGACGGTTTCGGAGGCGATGCCGGCGCTCGGCATCGTCGCAGCCGTGCTCGGCGTCATCAAGGCGATGGGAGCGCTGGACCAGTCGCCGAAGCTGCTCGGCGGCTACATCGGTGCCGCCCTGGTCGGCACCTTCGCCGGCATCTTCCTGTCCTACGGCATCATTTCGCCCTTCGCGATCAAGATCAAGATGATGCGCGAGAAGAAGTGCCGGCCCTACATCATCGTCAAGCAGACGCTGCTGGCGTTCATGAACGGCGCGATGCCGCAGATCGCGGTCGAGCACGGCCGCAAGATGATCTCCAGCAGCGAGCGTCCGTCGATCGACGTCGTCGAGAACGAGACGATCGCGGGTCCCAAGGCCGTCGCTGCTGAACCCGAACCCAAGGCGGCTCGCGCATGATGATGGAAGAGACCGAAATCGATCAGCGCAAGCAGCTGCCGAACTACTTGCTGGACGCCGCCGGCATATCGATCGAGCGTATGCCGATGCTCAATGTGATCTTCGATCGCATGGCTGCATCTTGCACCGACAGTCTGCAGCCGATGGCTGGAACGCCCTGCTATTTCTCGGTCAACGGCATCACCAACGACCGCGTCGGCGATATCATCAAGGACTACGAGGCGAACGCGGTCGCGGCGGTGCTCTATGCCGAGCAGTGGGACTCCCGAATCATCATCATGCTCGATCGCGACTTCGTGTTCACGATGGTCGAGGCGATGTTCGGCTCCGACGGCGCCGAGCCGCCGCTCGACGTTGAGCGCTCCTTCTCGAACATCGAGCTCCGCCTGGTGCAGGCGCTGTTCGAACGCTTCGCCAAGGCGCTGCAATCCGCCTTCGCCGGCACGTCGAACGTCACCTTTCGCGTGGAGCGGGTCGAGACGGCAATGGCCTCGCTGGCGATCGGGCGCAGCGGCAACATGTCGATCTGCGCGAACATCATGCTGCAGGCGCTCTACCGCGGCGGCCAGATGTTCCTCATCATTCCGCATTCCGCGCTCAACCCGCTCCGGCAAAAGCTCGCTCACGTCGTGGTCAGCGACGGTCGCGCGGCGGACCCGCGCTGGCGCGAGCAAATGGAGAGCGAGGTCCACCGCACCGAGGTGACGCTCAGCGCAGTGCTCGACGAGAAGATGGTGACGCTGGGCGACGTCGTGAAGTTCCAGGTCGGGCAGGTGCTCGAGCTCGAGGCCACGCCGCGCACGCTGGCCCGCCTTGAAAGCAACAATCAAGTGCTGTTCTGGTGCCAGATCGGCCAGCTTGATGGCTACTACGCCATGCAGGTGGCGGATCCTGTCGATCAGAAGCGGGAGTTCGTCGATGATATCTTATCTCGTTGATGCCGTGCTGCTGGTTGCGCTCGCCTTTACCAGCATGCGGGTGACCCGGATGCACCGCGAGCTGGCGCGGTTGCGCAGCTATCAGGGCGAATTTTCCACCATCGTGCACGAGACGGCAGGCGCCTTCGACACGGTCATCAGCGCCGCGCACGATTCCACCGCAAACCTCGGGCGGCTCGCCAATTTGCTGAGTACGAAGATCGATCAGGCTCACGAGGCGATCGCGGCGCTCGATGCGCGGAGCGGTCTCGCGCCAGCGGCGAACGCGGGCGGTACCGAGCTGAACAAGCATTGAAGCCGAAGCCGGCGCACCCAATACGATCGGAACGCCGCGGCGTTCCGGAAGCGGAACTACCAAGAGGCGATACGAAATGGCGCAATCCTTCGACTATGAGTCTGCACCCGCATCGGCCGAGGCCGAGACGTCCCCGCTGGAGCGGCTGGCGGAGATCGCCCAGCGCACGGCCGAGGAGACCGGCAAGTTCGCCAATGTCGATGCCATCCTGCGCATTCCCGTGACAATGCAGGTCGTGCTCGGCTCGGCGACCATTCCGGTGGCGAACCTGATGAAGCTCGGACGCGGCGCTGTGGTTCCGCTCGATCATAGGGTCGGCGAGCCGGTCGACGTCGTGGTCAACGGCCGCATCGTCGCTCGCGGCGAGGTGGTTGTCGTCGAGGAGGACAATTCACGCTTCGGCGTCTCGCTCACCGAGATCGTCGGGCCACTTGGGCAGGGTGATAGCTGACCATGGCAGCACCGGTCGGCATCGCTCCCGTAAAGCAGCGAGGCGTTACCACGCTGGGGGGCACTGAAAAGGTGGCCGCGCTCCTGCTGGCGATGGGCCGGCAGGCGGCGGCGAGCGTGCTTCAGCAGTTCGAGCCGCAGGAGATTCGCATCGTCACCAAGGCGGCGGCGGAGCTGCGGCCGATCACCGCGCAGGAGCTCGAGGGGATCGTCGAGGAGTTCGCGCAGCAGTTCTCGATGGGAGCCAACATCCTCGGCACGCTCGGTGGGCTCGAAGCCGTGCTCGGCGACGTGTTGCCCGCGGATCAGGTCTCGCAGATCATGTCGGATCTTCTCGGCAATTCGAGCCGATCGGTGTGGGACCGCGTCTCGTCGGTGTCCGAGAATTCCCTGGCGAGCTACCTCTCCAAGGAGCATCCGCAGACCGCGGCGCTGATCCTGTCCAAGGTCAAGCCGGCCTGCGCTGCCAAGGTGATGAGCCAGCTGCCCTCGAGCCTGCGCAACGAATTGATGCGGCGCGTTCTGAGTCTCAAGCCGATCGTCGACGATGCCATGCGCATCATCGAGAAGACGCTGCACGAGGACCTGACGCTGAACTTCGCCCGCAACCTCGGGGCCGACACTTACGCCCGCGTCGCCGACATCATCAACAAGATGGAACGCGGCCATATCGAGGACATGCTGAAGAGCCTGTCCGAGAAGCGGCCGAAATCGGCCGAGGTGCTCAAGGAGCTGTTGTTCACCTTCGACGACGTCGTCAATTTGACGCCGAAGGCGCGAACCATGATCTTCGATCAGGTTCCGACCGATCGCATCGTCGTCGCGCTGAAGGGCACCGACAAGCATTTCCGCGAGCTAATCCTGTCGTCGGTGGCCTCGCGCGTCCGTCGTGTCGTCGAGCACGAGCTCGCGATCGGCGAGCCCTCCAACCAGCGCGACGTGCTGGAGGCGCGGCGCGTGATCACCGACCTTGCGCTCGAACTGGCGGAGAAGGGCGAAATCGAGCTCAACCCCGAGCAAGAGGATGAGCTGGTCTTCCGCTGACCGCTGAACCGGCATGGCAGAAACATCCGATCAGGAGAGCAAGACAGAAGAGCCGACCGAGAAGAAAGTCCGTGACGCCCTCGAACAGGGCAAAATTCCGGTCTCTCGGGAGGCTTCGATTTTCGCCTCGATGGCCGCGCTGATGGTGATCCTGTCGTTCCTGATCGGCCAGGGCGTGCAGCAATTGACGCCGACGCTGAAGAGCCTTCTCGACGATCCCGGGGGCTTCCCGCTCGCAAACGGCGCGGATGTGCAGAACCTGCTCGCCGTGATCGGCCTCCAGGCCTTGCGGTTCCTGGTGCCGCTGCTCGTCATCCTGGTGGCGTTCGGCCTCGCCGCATCGTTGTTGCAGAACGCGCCGCGCCTCGTGCTCGAACGCATCAAGCCGGAATTGTCGCGAATCTCCGTGGTCAGCGGCTGGAAGCGGTTGTTCGGAACGCAAGGGCTGATCGAGTTCGCCAAGTCGCTGTTCAAGCTCACCGCGGTGACCGCCGTCGTCGCTGTCGTGTTGCGCGCGTCCGAAGCGAGGGCGTTCGAGGCAATGTACACCGATCCGGTCGCGCTGCCGGAGATGATCCTCAGCATCGCGATGCGGATCGTCTCGGCGATCTGCATCGCGACCATCGTCCTGGTCGCGATCGATCTCGCTTGGGCGCGTTTCCACTGGCGACGCGAGCTGCGCATGACGAAGCAGGAGATCAAGGACGAGCACAAGCAGGCCGAGGGCGATCCGCTGATCAAGGCTCGGCTGCGCTCGCTGGCGCGCGACCGCTCGCGGCAGCGGATGATCGCCTCGGCCTCTCGCGCGACGCTGGTGATCGCGAACCCCACGCACTTCGCGATCGCGCTGCGCTACGACCGCGAGGAGAATCCCGCGCCGCTCGTGGTGGCCAAGGGCATGGACGTGATCGCGCTCAAAATCCGGGAGGTCGCCGAGAAGAACCGGATTCCGGTGATCGAGAACAAGGCGCTGGCGCGCGCCCTCTACGAGGCGGTCCAGGTCGATCAGGTGATTCCGGCGGAATTCTTCCGTCCCGTCGCCGAGATCATCTACTTCCTGCAGTCGAAGCAAGCACGGCGGACCGAGAAGGCCCAATAGATTTCCGAGTATGACGTCCGGCTCAACAGCTTGACGAAAGCTTAACGACCTAGGCTCCTCCCGAACTGATCGGAATGGGGCTGTCGTGGGACCGCTTTACCTCTTCGAACTCGCATCGTCGCAGGCACGGTATCTCGAGCTGCGCCAATCGACCATCGCCACGAACGTGGCGAACGCCAACACGCCGGGCTTCCGGGCGCGCGACGTCGAGCCCTTCGACAAGGTGCTCGATGGCGTGCCGATCAGGCTCGCGACGACGTCGCCGTCGCACATGCAGTTGTCCGCGGCCGAGACCGACACGCGGGCGACCGCGAAGAAGGACAGCTGGGAAGTGGTTCACTCCGGCAACTCCGTCAGCCTCGAACAGGAGATGATCAAGGGCAGCGATGTCAATCGCGATTATTCGATGAACGCGGCGATCGTGCGGTCGTTTCACCGCATGGTCCTGTCGAGCGCAAAGGGCTGAGGTGAACTGACATGCTGGACTCATTGAGCGCTTCCCTGACCGTTGCGAGCTCCGGGCTCGAAGCCCAGTCGACACGCATGCGCATCGTCTCGGAGAATCTCGCGAATGCCACGTCCTCGGGCCGTACCGCCGGCGCCGATCCGTATCAGCGCAAGACCATTACCTTCGATGCCGCGATGGATCGCGCCTCGGGCACGCAACTCGCGAAGGTCAAGGAGATCGGAGTCGACACCACGCCCTACCGCGTCGAGTACGATCCGGGACATCCCGCTGCCGACAAGGCCGGCTACGTCAAACTGCCGAACGTCAACATGATGATCGAGATGGCCGACATGCGGGAAGTGAACCGATCCTATGAAGCCAATCTCCAGGTCGTGAAACAGGTGAGGTCCATGCTCGGCATGACCATCGACCTTCTGAGGAGCTGACTATGATTGAGGCGATTTCATCCACCGCGATTTCCGCAGGCCAGGCGGCTACTCGCGCGACCGAGGCGCAGGCCGTTTCGCCCGCGGTCACCGCGATCCAGTCGAGCGACGAGGTCGGCTTCGAGGCGGTGATGAAGCAGGTGACGAGTGACGCGATCGGGACGTTGAAGGCAGGCGAGGCCGCCTCGATCTCCGCGATGCAGGGCAAGGAATCGACCCGCCGCGTCGTGGAGGCGCTGATGTCGGCCGAACAGGCCCTGCAGACGGCGGTCGCGGTGCGCGACAAGGTCGTGCAGGCCTATCAGGAAGTCGTCCGGATGTCGATCTGATCGGAAGGAATGAAGTAAGTGAAATCGCTCGCCATCGCGGCCACGGGCATGAACGCCCAGCAGACCAACATCGAAGTCATCGCGAACAACATCGCCAACATCAACTCGACCTCGTACAAGCGGGCGCGGGCGGAGTTCACCGACCTGTTCTACCAGATGGACCGCATGCAGGGCGTCGCCAACGTCAACGGCTCCTCGCCGATTCCGGAAGGGGCCAATCTCGGTCTCGGCGTCAAGTCGGCGGCGATCCGCAAGCTGCACATCCAGGGCGCGCTGACGCAGACCGGCAACCCGTACGACCTCGCGATCAACGGCCGCGGCTGGTTTCAGGTGCTCGGCCCGAACAACGAGGTGCAATACACCCGTGCGGGCTCGTTCAACACCAATGCCAACGCCCAGCTCGTCACCATCGACGGCTATCTCCTGGATCCCGCGATCACGGTGCCGCAGGGTACGGTCGAGGTCACGGTCAATGCCACCGGACAGGTGTTCGCCAAGCTGGATACGGAAGTGAACCCGCGCCAGATCGGTCAGCTCAACCTCGCCAACTTCGCCAACGAGGCGGGGCTGGAGCCGCTGGGTGGAAATCTCTATCGCGAGACCACGGCATCCGGTACGCCGGTCGTTGGACTGCCCGGTGATGCCGGCTACGGCAAGATCAATCAGAAATGGCTCGAAGCCTCCAACGTCGACCCGGTCAAGGAGATCACCGAATTGATCTCGGCGCAGCGCGCCTACGAAATGAACGCCAAGGTCATCCAGGCCTCGGATGAAATGGCCCAGACCGTCTCGAAGGGCATGCGCTAGTCCGGTGTCTCGATGTTGAACAGGGTGGGCCTGATCATGCGCGGGGTGGCCGCCGCGCTGCTGGTGCTCGTGGCGGCGCGGGTCGCTGCGGCCGAGGAGAAGCGGCTTCCCGTGCCGGCCGTCTCGATCCGCGCCGGCGAGCTGATCCGGGAGGAGATGATCACCGAACGCGCCTTCGCGCCGAGCTTGCTCGGCGTCGCCATGTTCATCGAGGGGCGTCAGGTCCTGGTCGGCCGCATGGCGCGGCGCGCTTTGTTTCCGGGCCAGCCCATTCCGACCAACGCGGTCGAGGATCCCTGGACCGTCGCGCGCGGCGCCACGGTCAAGGTCGTCGTGGAGGACAGCGGCCTGTCCATCGTCACTTACGGCTCGGCGATGCAATCGGGTGCGTCGGGCGCCCTGATTCCGGTCCGCAATACGGACACCGGGGTGATCATCAAGGGCGTCGTCCAGCCGGATGGGACGGTCAAGGTCGTGGACGGGTCATGACAAGAGTCCTGCTCGCGCTCGTCCTGCTCGTCTTGGCCACCAGCGCCCAGGCCGCCGTCCGCATCAAGGACATCGCGGACATCAAGGGCCTGCGAGAAAACCAGATCGTGGGTTACGGCCTCGTCATCGGCTTGAACGGCACGGGCGATACGCTTCGCAACGCTCCCTTCACCGAACAATCCCTGCAATCGATGCTCGAGAACATGGGCATCAACGTCAGGAACGAGACCACGAGCACAAACAACCCTCCGCGCCCAACGACGCTGCGCACGCGCAACGTCGCCGCCGTGATGGTGACTGCGGACCTGCCGCCCTCGATCGGGCCGGGCGAGCGCATGGATGTCACCGTGTCCTCGCTCGGCGATGCGACCTCGCTGCTCGGCGGCACACTGGTCATGACGTCGCTGCGCGCAGCGGACGGCGCCGTCTATGCGGTGGCGCAGGGCGCGATCACGGTCGCCGGCTACAGCGTCGGAGGCCAGGCGCAGAACGTCAGCCAGGGCACGCCGACCGCCGGCCGCATTCCCAACGGTGCTCTGGTCGAGCGCGAGGTGCACGGAAGTCTCCACGAGATGGAGTTCCTGGTGCTGCAGCTGAAGAACCCGGACTTCGTCACCGCCACGCGCATCCTCGACGCCATCAACCGCTATGCCGGTGGTCGCTATCGCGCGCAGATCGCCTTCGAGCGCGACTTCCGCACCATCGTGTTGTCGAAGCCGCGCCATATCGGCCCGGTCCGCTTCCTCGCGGAGATCGGCGAATTGGTGGTCGAGCCGGACACGCCGGCACGGGTCGTGATCAACGAGCGCACCGGCACGGTGGTCATTGGACGTGACGTGCGGATATCGACCGTTGCCGTGACCCACGGCAATCTGACGGTTCGCGTCACGGAGATGCCGGTCGTATCCCAGCCGGCGCCGTTCTCGCGAGGACAGACGGTGGTCGTGCCGCAGACCGTGGTTGAAGCCAACGAGGCGGGATCGCAGGTCGCGATCCTGAGCGGGGTCGATCTCCAGCGGCTGGTGCGCGGGCTGAACCAGATCGGCCTGAAGCCATCGGGGATCATCGCGATCCTCCAGGCGATCAAGACGGCAGGCGCGCTCCAGGCCGACGTCATCGTGCAATGATGCGCAAGCGTCGTGCAAGCTTGGTCGCTCAATGCTCGGGTCTGAAGCGAGAATCGCGCGCGGCCCGATGCTGAAGCTGGAACACAAAGCCAAATTTCTCCTGCTGGCCGCAGCCGCGGTGCTCGCGACCGCCTCGCCGGGGCTTGCGCTGGAGGACGCCAAGCCGTCGAAGCCGCTGAACCTGCTCTCCTTCGCCCGCGCCCGCGCGCCTGGACCGCAGAAGCCGCAGCCGCCGGCCACACCGATACCGGGCGACAACACTTTGGCCCGGGCGACAGCATGGGCGGCCGAAGAGCCTACTCCCGCCATCACCGGCGCGGTGCCGGCCCCGGAGACGCCTGCCCCAGCACCTGCACGCCCGGCCAAGCCCGGCAGTGTCACGGCGCCGCCGAAGCCAGCGCCGCCGCCGGCCGCGCCGGCTCCGGACAACGAAATCGCCCTGTTCTGCAGCAACGTCAGCGATGCCGCGGTCGATGCAAGGCTGGCCTGGCAGCTCAAGGAGCTGGAGAAGGCCGAGAGCCTCCTCCGCGAGCGCATCGCCGAAGTCGAGGCCAAGCGCGCCGAATACGAGAAGTGGATGGCGCTGCGCGACGACTTCCTGAAGAAGGCCGAAGCGAGCGTGATCGAAATCTATTCGCGCATGAAGCCCGAGGCTGCTGCGACCCAGATCGCCGGCATGAGCGACGAGACCGCCGCCGCCGTGCTCGCCAAGCTCAGCCCGCGCAGCTCGAGCGCGATCTTCAACGAGATGGACACGGCACGCGCGGCGCATCTCGCCGACCTGCTCGGCGGCATGCGTCGCGTGGACGACGGAAAGACCAGATAGATGACCAAGCCGATCCTCATCCTCTCGCTCCTGGCGGCCTCCATGTTCCTGGCCGGCTGCTTCCATGATCCCGCCGAAGTCCTCATCGGTCCGCAGATGTCGCCCGTCGGCAGCGGCCTGAGGATGCAGGCCGATCCGATCCCGGTGACACCGCGCATGCGCACGCCCGTCAGCTATCGCTCGACCTGGGACGACGGCACCGATCTCTACCGCGATCCGCGCGCCCGCCGCACCGGCGACGTCGTGACGGTGATCATCTCGATGCAGGACAAGGCAAAGCTCGACAACAAGACCGGCCGCTCGCGCGACTCGCAGGTCAAGTTCGGGCTCGACTGGCTGATGGACATCGCCGGATGGAACGACACGGGCCAGGCCAACGCCAATCTCAGCACCAACACCCAGATCAAGGGTAACGGCCAGATCGACCGTACCGAGGACATCAGGCTGTCGATCGCGGCCGTCGTCACCGACGTGCTGCCGAACGGCAACATGATGATCAGCGGTTCTCAGGAATTTCGAGTCAACACGGAGATGCGCGTGCTCAAGGTCGGCGGCATCGTCCGTCCGCGGGATATCTCGCGGACCAACACGATCTCCTACGAAAAGATCGCCGAGGCGCGCGTATCCTATGGCGGGCGCGGGAATCTGTCGGACGTGCAGCAGCCTGGATGGGGACACCGGATCTATGACGCCGTCGCACCATTCTGAGGCCCGAGCCGGCCGGCTCGCGCTGCGACGGCAGGGGGCGCCATGCGCCTGATCGCGGCCATCGTCGTGCTGACCCTGATCGCAATCGGTGCGGGCGCGGTTGCCGGCCTGCATCTGATCGCGACCGCCGAGCGCGTCGCCGACGCGAAGAAGAGCGCGGCGGCGGCGCCGATCGCATCGAGCTATGCCGGCAGCGCGAGGCTCAGGAAGCTCTCGCCGATCGTGACCAATCTCGCCGCGCCAGCCAACAACTGGGCGCGCATTGAAGCCTCCATGGTGACCGACAGCATGAGCGACGAGGATGCCGGTATTCTGGCCGCCCATATCAGCGAGGACATCGTGACCTATCTGCGGTCCGCCACGGTTGCGCAGTTCGAGGGAGCGCGCGGACTGCAGCATCTGCGCGAGGATCTGACCGAGCGCGCCAACATCCGCTCGTCGGGCAAGGTCCGCGAATTGATCATCGAGACGCTGGTGATCCAGTGAGACTGAGAATCCTGCTGCTCGCGTTCATGCTGGTCGTGCTGCCCGAAGCGGCGCTGGCCCAGATCCCGGACCTGAATTCCCTGCTGCCGCCCGGAAACGGTTCGACCAGCGGCCGAATCATCCAGCTGATGGCCCTGATCACGGTGCTGTCGGTGGCGCCGGGGCTGCTCATCATGGTGACGAGCTTCACGCGATTTGCGGTGGCGCTGTCGTTCCTGCGAGCGGGGCTCGGCCTCCAGACCACGCCGGCCAATCTGGTGCTGATCAGCCTTGCACTGTTCATGACCTTCTACGTGATGGCGCCGACCTTCGACCGGGCCTGGGAAACCGGCGTCCAGCCGCTGATGAAGAATGAGATCTCGGAAGAGGAAGCCTATCTGAAGATCACGGACCCGTTCCGCGAATTCATGCTGGCCCATGTCCGCGACAAGGATCTCCAGACCTTCGAATCGCTCGCCGCGGAGAGCTTCCGCAGGAAGTTCGACGACAAGCGGATCGACCTGCGCGTCATCATTCCGGCCTTCATGATTTCAGAGCTCAGGCGCTCGTTCGAGATCGGATTCCTCATCATCCTGCCGTTCCTCGTGATCGACATGATCGTGGCGACGCTGACCATGTCGATGGGCATGATGATGATGCCGCCGACGATCCTCGCATTGCCGTTCAAGATGCTGTTCTTCGTTCTGATCGACGGCTGGAATCTGCTCGCCTCCGGACTGGTCCGGTCGTTCTCGTGACAGTGACGATCGCCGGGGTCGGACGGGTATGGTTAAGCAATACGCGATCGATATGGTTAGCAGTCTGTAATATTAACCATATGATTTTGTTGCAGAATTCTAGCCGTCCTTAAGCTGGAGGCAAGATTCGGCGTGCTAGCAATGCGGCACGGCGGGTTGGACCCCACCCACACCAGTCCAAAGGCATGATGCCGCTCCTCCGTACCGGTGAAAGCCCGGTATGTCCCCTCGTGAAAATGTATCGCGTACAAAAAAGGGACATTCGCAATGTCAAGCCTGCTTACGAACTCGACTGCCATGACCGCACTCCAGACCCTGCGGTCTGTGAGTTCGCAACTCTCCACCACGCAGAACCGGATCTCGACCGGCCAGCGCGTCGCCACCGCGTCGGACAACGCCGCCTACTGGTCGATTGCAACGTCGATGCGCGCCGACAACGCCGCGCTCTCGGCGGTGTCCGACTCGCTCGGCCTCTCGGCCGCGACCGTGGACACCGAATATACCGCTCTGACCTCGGTGATCGGCGACAAGGACTCGGGTCTGACCAAGCTCCAGGCGCTGCTGGTCCAGTCCAAGACTGCAGGTATCGACCGCACCAAGATCCAGGCGGACATCACCCAGATCCAGCAGGACATGAAGCTGAAGGCCAACTCGGCGACCTTCAACGGCATCAACTGGCTGAGCACCACGACCGGTACCACTCCGACGAGCTTCAGCCTGGTGTCGTCCTACTCGCGCGTCGGCGGCACGCCCACCATCGGCTCGATCACGGTGACGACGGCCAACTACACCCTCTACTCGACCACGCAAACCGGCATTCTGGACACCGTGGCCGGCAGTGCGTCGGTCGACACTATCAACATCTCGGCGCTGACCGACTCGGCCGCCGACCAGACCACGCTCGATGGCTACATCTCGAAGGTCACCGCGGCGATCAACTCCGTGGCCTCGGCCGCCGCCGATCTCGGTGCCGTCAAGAACCGCATCTCGACCAACACGAACTTCGTGAAGTCGCTGATGGACTCGGTTGACCGCGGTGTCGGCCAGCTCGTCGACGCCGACATGAACGCGGAATCGACCCGCCTGGCCGCCCTGCAGGTGCAGCAGCAGCTCGGTGTGCAGGCGCTTTCGATTGCCAACAACAGCAGCCAGAGCATCCTGTCGCTGTTCCGCTAAGACGGACGTCATCGAAGCAGGGGCCGCGCTTCTCGCGAAGTGCGGCCCTTGTCGTTTGATGTGCCGGGCGCCGACATTTCGGCTGGCCTGTTGCAGCCAGAGCACAGAGCCACAAGCTCCACACAAGCCTGACTAGCTAACCTCGCCGCTACGACAGGTTGGGCCTAGAACCCGCGTTTGCGGGCGCCCAAAGGCATGACGCCGCTCTGCCGTACCGGTGCAAGCCCGGTATGTCCCCTCACTCAAGACAATCTCCAAAGGGACATCAAAATGGGTTCTAGTCTTCTCACCAACTCCTCCGCCATGACCGCGCTCCAGACCCTGCGGTCTGTCAGCGCCCAACTCGCCACCACGCAGAACCGGATCTCCACCGGCCAGCGCGTCGCCACCGCGTCGGACAACGCCGCCTACTGGTCGATCGCAACCTCGATGCGCTCCGACAACGCAGCGCTCTCCGCGGTCTCCGACTCGCTCGGCCTCTCCGCCGCGACCGTCGACACCGAATATACCGCTCTGACCTCGGTGATCGGCGACAAGGAATCCGGCCTGACCAAGCTCCAGGCGCTGCTGGTCGAAGCCAAGACCGCGGGTATCGACCGCACCAAGATCCAGGCGGACATCACCCAGATCCAGCAGGACATGAAGCTGAAGGCCAATTCGGCGACCTTCAACGGCATCAACTGGCTGAGCACGACGACGGGTACCACCCCGACGAGCTTCAACCTCGTTTCGTCCTACTCGCGCGTCGGCGGCACCCCGACAATCGGTTCGATCACCATCACGACCGCCAACTACACGCTCTACTCCACCACGCAGACCGGCATTCTGGACACCGTTGCCGGCAGTGCGTCGGTCGACACGATCAACATCTCCGCGCTGACCGACTCGGCGGCCGACCAGACCACGCTCGATGGCTACATCTCCAAGGTCACCGCTGCGATCAACTCGGTGGCCTCGGCCGCTGCCGATCTCGGCGCCGTCAAGAACCGCATCTCGACCAACTCGGAGTTCGTCAAGACCCTGATGGACTCGGTTGATCGCGGCGTCGGCCAGCTCGTCGACGCCGACATGAACGCGGAATCGACCCGCCTCCAGGCTCTGCAGACGCAGCAGCAGCTCGGCGTTCAGGCGCTCTCGATCGCCAACCAGAACAGCCAGAGCATCCTGTCGCTGTTCCGCGGCTAAGCGGCGCTACCGAAAACGACCGTGCTCCCTCAGGGAGCACGGTCCCCGCCGCGATCGGCGGATGTGGCGGCACATGACGTGCCGGCAATCGATTTCGACGCCAGGTCTCACAGGGCACGCAGCGACCGATCGCACCATGATGCCTAGCATCTGCGCGTGCCGGCCTGTCGACCGCGTCCCCGAGCTTCTTGCAAAATTGCAACTCCGTGCCTGCGAATGACGCGATCGTGCCCTCGCGCAACCTTCGGACAAGGTTGGCAGCTGAGTGTCGTCACCGTTCGCATTGGTACGAGGTCATATGCTCAGTCGTGCGCAGGTACAGCAACTGCTCAACAATCTGCTGGAGCTTGGTCCGCGACGCCTGATGGCCTTGGGACTGATCGGCTTTGCCGTTCTCGTCACCGTCGTCGGCGGCGCCTATTATCTCAGCCGGCCCGAGTTCGAAACGCTCTATACCGGGCTCACCCGTGAAGATGTGACGCGCATCGGCGCGGCGCTGCGGGAGCAGAACATCGCCTTCGACGTCAATTCCGCTGGCGACGCGGTTTCGGTGCGTCCGAGCCAAACTATGCAGGCGCGGATGCTGCTGGCGGAGAAGGGCCTGCCGGCCAGCGCCAATTCCGGCTACGAGCTGTTCGACAAGATCGGTTCGCTCGGCCTGACCTCGTTCATGCAGGAGGTCACCAAGCTGCGCGCGCTCGAGGGCGAAATCGCCCGTACGGTCCAATTGATGAAGGGCGTGAAGGCGGCGCGGGTGCATATCGTGCTGCCGGTGCGCGGTTCGTTCCGTGCGACGCAGCAGCCTCCTTCGGCCTCCGTCGTTCTGCGCACCGACGGCGCGATCGAAGCGCGCACGGCGCAGTCGATCCGGCATCTCGTCGCCGCCGCCATCCCCGGCATGAGCCGCGACAAGGTGACGGTGCTCGATGCCGACGGTTCGATGCTGCTCGCCGAAGAGGACGAGACCACCGCCGCGCCGACCAAGATGGCGAGCCTGCAGAAGACGGTCAGCGGCATGGTGCAGGAAAACATCCGCAAGGCGCTGACGCCGTATCTCGGCCTCGACAATTTCGAGGTGAGCGTCGCGCCGCAGCTGTCTACGGACAAGCGGCACACCAACGAGACGGTCTATGATCCCGAGAACCGAGCCGAGCGGTCGGTGCGAGCTGTGCGAGAGAAGGAGTCCTCGCAGAATGCCGACCGATCGACGCCGACCACCGTGCAGCAGAATCTGCCCGATCAGCAGGTAAACGCCGGGGGCGGCAAGAATTCCAGCGAGGACAAGACGCGCCGCGAGGACGTCACCAATTTCGAGGTCTCGTCCAAGACCACCACGACGGTGAGCGACGGCTATACGGTCAAGAAGCTGTTCATTGCCGTCCTGGTCAACCGTGCGCGGCTCATTGCCGACCTCGGCGACAAGAGCAACCAGGCGATCGTCGACAGCAAGCTCGCCGAGATCAGTCAGCTCGCGGCGACCGCGGGCGGACTGGACAAAACGCGCGGCGACCAGATCCAGGTGACGGCGGTCGACTTCATCGAGGGTTCGCGTGAGCTGGCGCCGGTGCCGCCGATCAGCTTCGTCGAGATGATCAACAAGCAGCTCGGCAGCGTCATCAACGCGGTGACGATCCTGGCCGTCGCCTCGATGCTGGTCTGGTTCGGGCTTCGGCCCGCGGTCAATGGAATTCTGACCCATCGCGCGCAGCAGGAGCAGGCCGAAGCGGCTGAGGTCGCCCAACTCGAGGCTGCGGCAGCCCTTGCGTTGCCCGACGGCGAGGAGACCGAGCTCAACCTCGTCGAAGACCTCGAGGGCAAGATGCAGCGAACGCCGCAGAAGCGGCTGGAGCAGATCGTCCGACTCGATCAGATGCAGGCGGCAGCGATCCTTAAGGACTGGATGCGACGCGAGGAGGCGGCATGAACGCGGCAATCGGAAAACTCCTGACGCAGTTCGATGCGAATGGACGGGTCAAGTCGCCGCCGTCCCCACCCCCGAAAATCCAGGACGCGTTGACCAGGCCGAAGGATGCCCGGCGCGAGCCGCAACACCAAGCACAGCCTCAGAGCCAGGTTCAGCCGCAGCTTCAGGCTCCGCCAACTCCGGCGACCGCGACGGAGGCGCCCCCGGCCGCTCTCCTGGACGATGCCTATCGGCGCGGCCACGCCGCCGGCCTCGCGGAAGGCGAGGCCAAGCTGGCCGAGGAGCGCGTCCGCAGCGCGATCCGGCTCGGTGAGGAGCGGGCCAAATGGTCCGACCAGCAGGCCATCGCTCTCGTCAGCGGCTTCGAGGGGGCCTGCCGCGAGATCGAGGCCAACATCGCCAGCTCCGTTGCGCGGATCCTGTTGCCGTTCCTCGGCGAGGCCGTGCGCGACAAGGCGATCGGATCACTGGTCGAGCAGATCTCTGCGCTGACCGGCAACTCGTCGGTGCCGGCGTTCAAGGTCACGGGCCCGAGCGAGCTGCTCGGTCTCGTGAAGGCGCAGCTCGAGGCATCCAGACGAACGGGCATCCTGTACGAGGCGTCTGAGACTCTCGAAGTTTGCGTCCTCGCAGACCAGACCATGATCGAAACGCAGCTCTCGGCCTGGAGCGAACGGCTCGAGCAAGCGCGCCGGTAGCCGCCATGGAGGAGGTCAAGCATGAGATCGTGATCGTCCGCCGGCGCAGCGCCTTTGCCGAGGAGGCGCATCACGGCGGCGTCTGGAAGATCGCCTATGCGGACTTCATGACCGCGATGATGGCCTTCTTCCTGGTCATGTGGCTGCTCAACGCGCTCAACCAGGACCAGAAGCAGGTCGTCGCGAGCTATTTCAACCCGATCAAGCTCGCGGAGAACGCGCCTGCACCAAAGGGGCTGAAGGATCTCTCCCAGAAGGAGCAGGCGTCGTTCGAAGGTCAGGACGGCAAGCGTCAGCCCGCCGGGCCGAACGAAGAACGCCGCGGCGACTCTCCGACGGCCGAGAAGCCGGCCTCCTACGAGGAGAAGGTCCTGTTCCGCGATCCCTATGCGACGCTCTCGGAGATCGCCAATAGCGCGAACCAGTCCACGGGTCAGCGGCGCGCCGGCGCTCTGACGTCTGCCGAAGAGGACGGCCTCAAGGGCGGCGACGCCTATCGCGATCCCTTCGATCCCGGTTATTGGAAACTGGCGCCGCAGGTGTCGAAGGATGCCGATCGCTTCGTCGAGGCCGAGCCGAAGCCGAATGCGTCGGCGCGCGACAATGTGTCCGGTGCAGGCCAGGCGGATCCGAAGTTGCGCCGTGGCAAGTTGGATGATGCTGGCGGAAGCGTTGCCCCGCTCGCGGACAACGCGTCCGCGAGCCTCTCGCCCCTGCTGCCGCCGCGACCTGCAGCGGCGCAATCCTCGCGCGAGGGCAGCGGCCAGGCTGATGTCCAGGCCAACACCGTGCCGCAGGGGCGAACCCCCGATACGATCAAGGAGCCCGAAGCGCGCGATCCGGCGCAAACGCAGCAGCCGACCCTCAAGCAGCTTCAGTCCGCGATCGCGGACGCGCTGTCGGACATCAAAGCAGGGGCAGGGCCGGCGGCCGAGGTGCGTCAGGTCGAGGAAGGGCTCCTGGTCAGCCTGACCGACGATGCGGGCTTCGGCATGTTCGCGGTCGGATCGGCCGAGCCGCGGCCCGAGCTGATCCGCGTGATCGACAAGATCGGGCCGCTGCTGACCAAGCGCCAGGGCATGATCATCGTCCGCGGCCATACCGACAATCGGCCATATCGGTCCGAAACCTACGACAATTGGCGGCTGTCGACCGCGCGCGCGCAGATGGCCTACTACATGCTGGTTCGCTCCGGCGTGGATGCGCGGCGGATCGAGCATATCGAAGGTTACGCCGACCGCCGGCCGAAGCTGCCGAACGACCCGGCGGCCGCCCAGAACCGCCGGATCGAGATCCTGATTCGGGAGAAGCGTCCTTGATCAGGCTGCTGCACTGGGCTGCCTTGCTGCTGCTGCCGGTCATGGCGGCGAACGCGTTTGCCCAGCCTGCGCCCCAGGGCCGCGAACCCTACGAACTCGTCCGCGCATTGCAGGCGGTGCAGGACGGCATCGCCAGTGGCGACACCGCAGCGCATGGCAGTCATATTTCGCTGATCCGGCAGATCGGCGAGAAGTTTCTCGCTGCCGATCCCGCGGTGTGGAGCAACCCGCAGAACGCCCAGGCGGTCGTCATCTACCTGCTCAGCGGCGGTGCGCCGCAAGTGGTTCGAAAGCTGCCCCGCGACAAGATGAACGTCGACGAGCGGCTGCTCAACGGTGCGCTCGCCTATGTCGAGGGCCGTCAGGATGAAGCGCGGGAGCTGCTCAAGGACATCAAGCCGCGGACGATCCCCTCGGGTCTGGGCGGTCAGGTCGCGCTGGTTCAGGGCGCGCTGTTCGCGCGTGCCGAGGCATCGCTCGCGATGGAGCGTCTGGACGACGCGCGCCTGTTGTTGCCCGGCACGCTGGTCGAGGAGGCGGCGCTGCGGCGCGAGATCCTGCTGGTGGGGCAGGCGGAGGATTTCGATAAGTTCGAGTTCCTGACGCTGGCCTATATCCGCCACTACCGCAACTCGGTCTATGCCGGCGATTTCTGGCAGCGCTTCTCCGCCGGCCTGACCCAATCGAGCCTGGCGCTCGACGCGCGACGCTTCGCGCGGATCGCGGCCCTGCTGGAACAGATCGATCGGGCCAGCCGCCTCAAGCTCTATCTGGTGATCGCACGCGCGGCGATGGTGCGCGGACAGTCGGCCGTGACCCGGCTCGCCGGCGAGCGGGCGTTGAGGCTCAGCGCGGACGCATCAGCCGAACGCGAGCGGGCGCATTTCTTCCGCGGCGCTTCGCGGGTGCTCGCTGACGAATATGACGCCGGTCTTGCCGAGTTGAAGGCACTCGACCGCTCCAAGCTGCCCGAGCGCGACGTCCTCCTTCTGAATGCAACGGTGCAACTCGCGCTCGACGTGCGCAAGCCGTTTTCCGGTGGACCCGCCGCCGCGACGGACAAGCCTCCGGCGACGCCCGCACGGCTCGATCTGGCGTCGTCGACCGCGACGCTCGCGCGCGCGCAGAAGCAGCTCGGCGAACTCGAACTTCTGACCAAGGACCGCCGTCCATGACCAAGCTCAACGGAACCTCCGGACAGCTCTTCTCGGGTCTCGCCGAGAGCCTCAACATCCGCGGGGGGACGCGCTCGGCCAAGAGCGCCGGGACCAAACCGCAGGCGAACTCGTCCTTCAACGATCTGCTCCATACCGTCTCGAACCTCGCCAAGCAGGCACTTAGAGATGATGGCAACGAGACGGCCGCGAATACAGGAACGCTGCGCACGCGGGCCCATCCGACCGAGCAGGAGAAGCCGAAGGAGGCGGCGTTGCGCGAACACGTCGCGGTCACCGCACATCCAAAGTCCGTGGAGGAGTCCTCCGACAAGAAAGCCGGCAAGTTGGCGCAGCAACAACATCTGGACGATCTTGCGGAGGAGACGGGCGTCCAGGACCAATCCGGCATCGCTGTCGTGGTCGGGCAGGAGATCGTTGCCGCACCTGCCCTGAAGCCGCAGATGCAATTGCAGTCCGCAGACAGGGACGTGCCCGCGCGCGGCGAGCGATCCTCCACGGCGAAGCGCGAGACTCCCGCCGCTGCCGCGACGCAGGCGGCGACGGTCGATACCGCCCCTCCCGGCGCGCGCTCGCAAGCCGCGGCTTCGCAAACGGTGGCCGCGCCGCAGCTTGCGCCAACGCAAGACACGGAGGCTTCGAGCGCGCTGCCGGCATCACCCCGGTTCGAGGCGGTCACGGCCGATGTCGAGCGCGCTGCCAAGGCTTCGGCGCGCGCCGCGCTGCCCGAGACGACCAAGGTCTCCGTGGTTCAGCAGGAGACCCATCTGCCTCCGGCGCAGTTCAACGCCCCACAGCAGGTCGCCAATGCGGTCGTCGCCGAGTTGAAGGAGTCGCCGGCACCGACGGCGTCCCCGCCGCCTGATCTTGCAGCATCCCAGGCCAATGCACCGGATCAGCCGCTCAGAATCCTGACCGTCAATCTCGAGCCGCCCGCACTCGGCAACGTCACGGTACGACTGCGGCTGGTCGGCACCGAAGTGTCGGTGCAGCTTGCGGCCGAGCGGAAAGACACCAGCCAGATGCTCGACCAGCAGCGCGACCAGATCCGCGATCTCATGCAGTCGGCGGGCTATGTCGCAGATGTCGCACCGGTCCAGCACGGCTCGCTGGATGGATTCCAGAGCGGCTCAAATCAGTCGCAACCACAGCTCGCAGGCCAGCAACAATCCTCACCGCAATCGCAAGGCAGTTTCGGCGGTGCCGGCACTTCGTCGGGGCAATCCGAGGGCGGGGCCAAGCAGGCCCGCCAGGAGCGCGAGTTCAACCAGGAGACGCGTCATGACCAGGACGTGGCGCCGCATCACCGTCGCGGCCCTGTTTATCTGTAGTGCGAGCGGCGCCAAGGCGGCCGCTGAAACTGCGCGCCCCTGCGAGCGCGAGATGGCGCGCGCCGCCCGGCAGCATGGGATTCCGCTCGGCATCCTCTATGCCGTCGGCCTCACCGAGACCGGTCGGCGCGGCGCCCTCCATCCTTACGCACTCGGGGCCGAGGGCCAGACCGTGTTCGCCAGGGACATCGACGACGCAGTCGTGAATTTCGAGACGATGCGCAGCAAAGGCATCAAGCTGATCGACCTCGGCTGCATGCAGATCAACCACTATTACCACAGCGACAAGTTCACTTCGGTGCGGGCGATGTTCGATCCGGCCAGGAACGTCGAATATGCCGCGCGCTTCCTGAAGGAGCTGAAGCAGCGCGAGGGAAGCTGGACCATGGCGGTCGCCCGCTACAATGCGGGCCCCAACAATCAGCCGGCACAGAAGCGCTATGTCTGCCACATTGTCGCGCATCTCGTATCGAGCGGCTTCGGCGCGTGGACCGACAAGGCGCGCTCCTTCTGCCAGCCCAAAACGAGCTGAAGCGGAGCCGGCTGAACCACGACAAGTTGTGCAGCGCGCCCCATCATCAGCCCCGCGCAAGCAAGATCCCCCATTGTAGCTGCAACCTGACAAAGGAGCCTCCTTCATGAGCCTGTATGGTGTTATGCGCACCGGCGTTTCCGGGATGAACGCGCAGTCAAACAAGCTGTCGACGGTCTCGGACAACATCGCCAACGTCAACACGACGGGCTACAAGCGGGCTTCCACCGAATTCTCCTCGCTGATCCTGAAGAGCGGCTCCGGCAACTACGACTCCGGCGCGGTCGAGACCAAGGTTCGCTACGCCATCAGCGACGCTGGCAATACGCAGTACACCACGTCGACCACGGACCTCCGCGTCCAGGGCAACGGCTTCTTTGTCGTGTCGAATGCCAACAACACGCAGCAATATTTGACTCGCGCCGGCTCGTTCGTGCCCGACAGCCAGGGCAATCTGGTCAACGGGGCCGGGTTCTATCTTCTGGGCCAGCCCGGTCTCGTGACCAACTTCTCGCAGAACAGCCTTTCCGGCATGCAGATCGTCAACATTGCCCAGGTTTCGCAGGTGCCGGTGCCGTCGACGGCGGGGACGCTCACGACAGGCAATCTGGATCCGAAAGCGGCCGTCATCGCCGGCCCGCCCGGCCCGGCGTCGTATTCATCGAAGAGCTCGGTCGTGGCCTACAACAATATCGGCCAGGCCGTTACGCTCGACGTCTACATGTCCCACACGGCGACGGCTGCCGGCTCCGATAGCTGGCAGATCCAGGTCTACGACTCCACGACGGGCACCTCGCTCGGCGCCGCCACAACCTTCACCTTCGACACCACGGCGGCCGGCAGGGGCGCGCTCGCCGCGGCGAGCCCGACCGGCCTCGCCTTCACCGTTCCCGGAGGTGCACCGATGACCTTGGACCTGTCGAACCTGACCCAGGTCGGTACCGATTTCAGCTTCAAGGCCACCGTCAACGGCAGCGTTCCCTCGGCCATCGACAAGGTCGATATCGACGATGCCGGCCACGTGACGGCGATCCTCAAGAACGGGCAGCAGCTGACGCTCTACACCATCATGCTCGCCGACGTCGCGAGCCCGGACAATCTGACGCCCGAGCCGGGCAACGTGTATTCGACCAATATGAACTCCGGCAATGCTCAGGTCGGGAATGCCGGCACGGGTGGGCTCGGCACGGTCCAGTCCAGCGCGCTGGAGGACTCCAACGTCGACCTCGCGGACGAACTCACCGGCATGATCGAGGCCCAGCGCGGCTTCACGGCGAACTCGAAATCGTTCCAGACCGGATCCGACCTGCTGGACGTCGTCGTCAACCTGAAGCGCTGAAGTCTCCAGCGCTCGTTTCGAGCAAGAGCACGCCATGTCGCTTACCGCCGCTCTCAACTCGGCCCGCTCTTCGCTCATGGCGTCGAGCGTCCAGTCGTCGACCATCTCGCGCAACATAGCCGGCGCCGGCGCCGCCGGCTATTCGCGCAAGCTCACCGTGCTGGACAATCTGCCCGGCGCCGGCGTCTATGTCGCCGCGATCCAGCGCGCCGCCAGCTCGGGGCTCTACAACAACGTCTTGATCGCGACCTCGTCGTCCGCCAAGCAAACCGCGATCTTCGACGGCCTGCAGAAGATCGCCGCTGCGACGGTGGACGATCCTGAACTCGACCAGTCGCCGACTGCGCAGCTCAACGCACTGAAGCAGGCGCTGCAGAAGTTTGCCAACGCCCCCGATAACACCACGCTCGCGCAGGCGGCCGTCGCGTCGGCCAAGGACATGGCGACCGCGCTCAACGAGGCGACGGAGACGGTGCAGTCGGTCCGGGAGAGCGCCGACGCCGACATGAAGACGTCGGTCCAGAACATCAACCAGCTGCTCTCGCGGTTCGAGACCGTGAACACCGCGATCGTGAAGGGCACGATCTCCGGCGACGACATCACCGATTACCTCGACCAACGCGACAGCATCGTTTCGCAGCTGTCGCAGGAGGTCGGCGTCACCATGTCGATCCGTCCCAACGGCGACGCGGCGCTCTACGCCGACAGCGGCGTCGTGATGTTCGACAAGACCGCGCGAACCGTGAGCTTTGCGCCGACGAATGTCTACACCGCAGGCACCACGGGCAATGCCGTCTACATCGACGGCGTCCCGGTAACCGGTGCAAATTCGGTGATGCCGCTGAAGTCGGGCAAGCTCGCAGGGCTGGCCCAGCTGCGCGACCAGGACGCGGTCACCTATCAGAGCCAGCTCGATGAAATCGCGCGCGGCCTGATCAACACGTTCAGGGAAAGCGATCAAACCGCCGCGGCGCTGCCCGACGTCCCCGGTCTGTTCACCTATCCCGGAGCGCCGGCCATGCCCGCGAGCGCCACCGTCGCGGTGGGCCTCGCCGGCCAGATCTCGGTCGCCGCATCGGTCGATCCGGCCCTGGGCGGCAATCCGAACTTGCTGCGCGACGGCGCGATCAGCGGCAATCCCGCCTACCAGTACAACACCGCCGGCAACGGCGGCTACTCGACCCGGCTTCAGCAGCTGATCGGCGGCATGGATGCCTCGCAGCCGTTCGATCCAACGACGCAAGGCAAGCCGAGCGGAAACCTGATCGACTTCGCATCGTCGTCGACGAGCTGGATCGAGAACCAGCGCAAGACTGCCAACGACAGCTCCGAGTACCAGAGCACGTTGCTCAACCGCAGCATCACGGCGCTGTCGAACGTCAACGGCGTCAACATGGACGACGAGATGGCGTTGATGCTCCAGGTCGAGCGCACCTATTCGGCCTCGTCAAAGATCATTTCGACCGTCGATGAAATGCTGCAGAGCCTGCTGGCTGCCGTGGGGAACTAAGCCATGATGAGCGCGAACTACGTCTCGACCCTGATGCTGTCCTCGTCGTTGAGGTTCTCGATCACGAACAACCAGGCGGCACTGAGCAGGGCAACGACGGAGGCGACCACCGGACGCTTCTACGATGTCGGCCTCGAGCTCGGTGCCACGACGGGAAGCGATCTCACGCTGCGGGCGGACTGGAGCTTTGCCGACCAGCTCGTCGACACCAACGGACTCGTCGCGGGACGCCTTGACGTGACGCAGAACCGGATCACCCAGCTCAACAAGACCGCGACCGACTTCCTCAAGGATCTGATCGCGGCCCGCAGCACCGATGGCGGCGGGCGGGTCATCCTGCCGCCTGCAGCCTCCAATCTCCAGGACCTGATCGGCGCGTTGAATGTCTCCTACAACGGCTCGTCGCTGTTCTCGGGCATCAACACTCAGAACGCGCCGATCACGCCCTACGCCGCGGGTTCGGCCAGCAAGAACCGGGTCGATGCCGATTTTCTCGCGACCTTCGGCTTCCCGCAATCCTCGCCCGCCGTGGCCACCATCACTCCGGCCCAGATGCAGACATTCCTCGACACCACCTTCGATGCCGAGTTCGCGAGCCCGGCTTGGAACACCAATTGGTCGTCCGCCACCGACCAGACCATGCAAAGCCGCATCTCCACGACCGAGATCGCGGAAACGTCGGTGAGTGCGAACGAGATCGGCTTCCGCAGGCTCGCCGAGGCCTACACAATGATGGCCGATCTCGGCAATGTGAACCTGAGCCAGGAAACGTTCCAGGTCGTCGTGGACAAGGCCATCGGGCTCGTCGGCAACGCCATCAACGACCTCGCTGTGCTCGGCGGCAGCGTCGGCACGGTCCAGCAGCGGGTCACCACCGCAACCGCCAAGCTCAAGACGCAGCAGGACATTCTGAACAATCAGATCGTCGGGATGGAAGCGGTCGACCCGACTGAAGCCTCGGTTCGGGTCGAAACCCTACGGACTCAGATTCAGACGGCGCTGGCGCTCACCTCGCAGCTCCAGAAGATCAGCCTCATCAACTATCTCTGAGCCAGAACCCCTGTCGAGGCCCCAAACCTTGTCCAGCCTTCGGTTTTCCGTGAAGAGTGATCCTGATGACGTTTGAAGCGTACGAAACGGTGGTTGATGATAGCGGCTACGAGGCGCGCAGCCGCGAGCGGCAGGCGCTCAGCCTGGGCATCGACCGGCTCGAGCGGATCCAGACGGGTCATTTCAGTATCGAGGACTTGGTCGAGAGCCTGCTTTATGTGCGGCGGCTGTGGACGATCTTCATCGAGGATCTCGCGCACCCCGACAACGGGCTGCCGGACAAGCTGCGCGCCGACATCATCTCGATCGGCTTGTGGGTGGTCAAGGAGGCCGACCGCCTCCGCGAGCAGCGCTCGAACGACGTGGTGCAGCTCATCGAAATCAACCGGCTGATCCGAGACGCGCTTTAATGAAGATCTCCTTGCGTGCAGGCGAACGGATCTACATCAACGGCGCGGTGCTCCGCGTGGACCGCAAGGTCTCCGTCGAGCTCGTCAACGACGTGATGTTCCTGCTCGAAGGGCAGGTCATGCAGGCCTCCGACGCCACCACCGCACTGCGGCAGCTCTATTTCATCGTCCAGCTCATGCTGATGAATCCGACCGATGTTCGCGACGCCGCGGCGCTCTACGCGCAGCATCACGCGGCGCTGTGCGCCGTATGCGAGAACAGCGAGATGCTGGAGGGGCTCGGCGCGGTCGACGAACTGGTCCAGGCGACGCGCTATTTCGAGGCACTCAAGCGGATCCGGGCCCTGTTCCCGGTGGAGCAGGCCATCCTGGCCGGCGCAGGCACCGTTTCCCCATTCGAGGCTGCCTGACAGCGGAGAGACACATGAACGTCACCAGCGCGACCGAGAGCACGAGCAAGTCGTCCAATGTGAACGAATCCACGACGACGTCGAGCAGCAGCGTCGACTACAATACCTTTCTTCAGCTCCTCATCGCCCAGATGAAGAACCAGGATCCGACCAATCCCATGGACACCGCGGAGTATATGAGCCAGTTTGCCCAGCTCTCGACGGTCGAGCAGGCGATGCAGACCAACTCGAAACTGGACGCGCTGCTGTCTTCGCAGTCCCTGTCGCAGGCCAACGGGTTGATCGGCAAGACGGTGAGCTTCACCGATTCGACCGGCGCAAGCTTCTCCGGCAAGGTCGTCTCGGTTTCCATCAACAGCGACGGCTCCATCGCGACCCTTCAGGACGGCACCAAGGTCGCGGTCGGACCGGGGCTCACGATCAGCCAGTCATGAACGAGCGGGACGCCCTCGACATCGTCCAGGCGGCGATCTGGACCATCATCGTCGCCTCCGGGCCTGCGGTCGGCGCCGCCATGCTGGTCGGCACCGTGATCGCGCTGATCCAGGCCCTGACCCAGATTCAGGAGGTGACGTTGACCTTCGTTCCCAAGATCATCGTGATCCTGCTGGTCGTTGCAGTCTCCGGCTCTTTCATCGGCGCGCATCTGTCCACCTTCACCGAGATGGTCTATTCGCGGATCGAACGCGGCTTCTGATCCGGACGGAGACCTGCCACCACCCTCGCGTAAGCTTTGCGCGGCAGATTATGGGCGACCCCTCTGCCGGTGACCCATGGCCGATACGTTAGCTGCCAGCCTGCCCAATTCGCGCCGCCCTGGAGCGGACGCTTTCTTCGCGGCCGGCATCGTGGCCATGCTCACGATCCTGTTCCTGCCGATTCCGCCGATCCTGATCGATCTCGGCCTCGCCTTCTCGATCGCACTGTCGGCGCTGATCCTGATGGTCGCGCTGTGGATTCAGCGGCCGCTCGACTTCTCGGCTTTTCCGACCGTGCTGCTGATCGCCACGATCCTGCGCCTGGCGCTGAACATCGCCACGACGCGCCTGATCCTGTCGCGGGGCGGGGAGGGTGAACATGCGGCCGGCCACGTCGTCGCCGGCTTCTCGAAGTTCGTCATGGGCGGCGACTTCGTCATCGGCCTGATCATCTTCGCCATCCTGGTCACGGTGAATTTCGTCGTGATCACCAAGGGTGCGACCCGTATCGCAGAAGTCGGCGCGCGCTTCACGCTGGACGCCATTCCCGGCAAGCAGATGGCGATCGATGCCGATTTGTCGGCCGGCCTGATCGACGACAAGGAAGCCCAGCGCCGGCGGCGCGAGCTCGAGGAAGAAAGCGCGTTCTTCGGCGCCATGGACGGCGCCTCGAAATTCGTCCGCGGCGACGCCATCGCCGGGCTCATCATCACGGCGATCAACATCTTCGGCGGCATCGTCATCGGCGTCACCCATCACGGGCTCACGTTGTCGCGCGCCGCGGACGTCTATACCAAGCTCTCCGTCGGCGATGGCTTGGTGTCGCAGATGCCGGCGCTGATCGTGTCGCTGTCGGCGGGTCTTCTGGTCTCCAAGGGCGGCACCAGGGGCTCGGCGGAACAGGCGGTGCTGCGGCAGCTCGGCGGTTATCCGCGCGCAGTGTCGGCCGCCGCGCTGATGATGTTCGTGCTCGCCTTGATGCCGGGGCTGCCGATGGCGCCTTTCGTGCTGCTCGGCGGCCTCATGGCCTTCGTCGGCTATTCGCTGCCGAGGCGGCAGGCGGCGCGGGAGCGCAAGGAGGCGGCATCCAAGGCTGACGAGCGCGCCCAGGCCGAGGCCAAGGAATCCGTCAAGGAGCAGCTCAAGACCGCCGAGATCGAGCTGGCGCTTGGCGGCCATCTTTCGGTCCATCTGCTGGGATCGCGCACCGAGCTGGCCCACCGCGTCGCCAAGATCCGCAAGAAGTTCGCCAAGCAGTACGGCTTCGTCATTCCCGAGATCAAGCTCACCGACAACCTGTCAATCGACCCCAAGGGCTACCAGATCCGGATCCACGACACCCGCATCGCCCACGGCGAGCTCAGGCTCGGCGAGGTGCTGGTGCTGGTCGACAAGGACGGCAAGCCCGACGTGCCGGGCGACGAGGTGATCGAGCCGGCATTCGGCATGAAGGCGCTGTGGGTGACGGAAGCCTTCACCGATGAAGTTAAGCGGCAGGGCTGCAAGCCGGTGGACAACCTGTCGGTGCTGCTCACGCATCTCAGCGAGGTGATCAGGGCCAACCTCGCCCAGTTGTTGTCCTACAAGGACATGCGCGCGCTGCTCGACCGGCTCGATCCCGAATACAAGCGCCTGGTCGAGGATCTCTGCCCGTCCCAGATCTCCTTTTCCGGCCTTCTGGCGATCCTGAAGATCTTGCTGGCCGAGCGAGTCTCCATTCGCAATCTTCACCTGATCCTCGAGGCGATCGCCGAGATCGCGCCACATGTGCGGCGTTCCGAGCAGGTCGCAGAGCACGTGCGCACGCGGCTTGCCCAGCAGATCTGCGGCGATCTCTCCGACAACGGCGTGCTCAACGTGCTCCGCCTGGGCAATCGCTGGGATCTCGCGTTCCATCAGAGTCTCAAGCGCGATGCCAAGGGCGACGTTGTCGAGTTCGACGCAGATCCGCGCCTGATCGAGCAATTCGCGACCGAAGCCAGCGCCGCGATCCGCAAATTCACCGAAAGCGGCACCAGCCTCGTGCTCGCGGTGACACCCGAAGCCCGCCCCTATGTCCGGATGATCCTGGAGCGGGTGTTCCCGACCCTGCCGGTCCTGTCGCATGTCGAGGTCGCCCGCAGCGCCGAGATCAGGGCCCTCGGAGCCATATCGTGATCTCCGGGCTCGCCGACAGCGTGCTGGCGACGTTCATCGTGTTTTGCCGCATTGGCGCTTGCCTGATGCTGGTGCCCGGCTATTCCAGCGTCAACGTCCCGCCGCAGGTGCGTCTGTTCGTGGCGCTGGTCACCACGTTTGCGCTGGCGCCGATCCTGATCGCGGTCCTGAAGCCGCTCACCGACAATGCGGCACCGCTGACCCTGGCACTGCTGATCTGCTCGGAGCTCCTGGTCGGTAGCGTCATCGGGCTCGGCGGGCGCATGTTCTTCCTCGCGCTCCAGACCATGGCGACCATGATGGCGAGCGCGATCGGGCTCAGCAACATCCCGGGCACCCCGATAGGCGACACGGATCCGGCGCCGGCGCTGGTGCCGCTGATCATGGCGGCCGTTACCACGTTGTTCTTCATGACCGATCAGCATTGGCAGGTCCTGCGCGGCCTGATGAATTCCTACGACGTCTGGCAGCCCGGCAACAGGCTCGGCGGCAGCGTGGCGCTCGACCTGCTTGTTGGCCGCCTTTCAGAAGCGTTCGTGCTGACGCTGCGGATCTCGAGCCCCTTCATCGTGTATTCGGTCATCGTCAATTTGGCGATCGGCCTGATCAACAAGCTGACGCCGGCAATCCCGGTCTATTTCATCTCGGTGCCGTTCGTTCTGTTCGGCGGTTTCCTGCTGCTCTATCTCACCAGCGACGAACTGCTGACGCAGTTCATGCTGGGCGTCTCGACGTGGTCGGAGTGACCAGGTCATGACGTCGCGCGCGGACAAGCTCGGCCGGCTGGTCTCCCTGGTGAAACTCCAACTCCGGCTCTCGGAGTGGCAGCTCGCGCAACTGCGGCAGCAGGAGCGCAGCCTGGAGGACGAGCAGGAATGGCTGGTCGGAGCCCTGAACCATGGAAGGCCACCGGCGGGATCGTCGAGCGAATCGATCGCGCGTCGCCTCAACAGGACGAGCATTGGGGCGCGCGCGGTTCAGGCGGAGACCGCGCGGCAGCTCGACCAGGTCCGCCTCGAGAGCCGTCGCGCCAAGCAGCTCGAGGAGGTCGCGAAGGCGGCGCTCGCCGATAAGCTACGCGACGCCGAGAAGCGCTCGCTCGAGGAGATGACTGGAACAAGCCCAGCCGTGCGAGCATGGACGCCACCGCCAGCCAACCGGAACAAGACATGATCGTGACAGCGACGACCGACCTCGTCCTCGACGTTCTCGAGGCCGCTGACCCCGCGACCCAGCGCGTGGCGACCGCGAAGCTCAACGCGCTGAAATCATCGGATGCCGATTTCACCGCCACGATCGACGCAGAAACCGGCAAGGCCAGGGCCGCGGCTGCGGTTCAAACCGCGGCCGTCGCCGCCGAGGCGGAGTCGGGTGCAGTGAACGGGGCGCCGGTGCCGGCGATCAAGGCGCCTGCGTCCGGCGAGGTCTACCGGAAGTTCGAGGCCTTCGTCCTCCAGACTTTCGTCGAGACGATGTTGCCGAAGGAGTCCGAGGAGGTCTTCGGCAAGGGCACGGCAGGTGGAATCTGGAAGTCGATGCTCGCCGAGCAACTCGGCAGCCAGCTGGCAAAGGGCAAGGGCATTGGCATCGCCAAGCAGCTCGCCGCCGCGCAACCGGCCGGGCCGGGCGCTGCGGCGAAGGCCGGGTGACGATCTGCGAACGGGGTGACAGAAGTTGAGGGGTGAATTTCCTATGCAGGCTCAAGAAGGCGCGGCGGCGATTGCGATCGAGCCGGCGGTCGCGGGCACCGAAGTGATGACCGGGGAAGCAGCAGGCGAAGCACTGCTGCCGGTGGTGCTGCCGATCGCAAGTAACGAGGCCGTGGTCGAAGGTGTCGATGCGGTGAGATTGGACGAAATGGGCGGTTTGCTGGCTGCCATCCGCCGGCTCGCTAGTATCGTCGAGGAGGAGACGGCCGCGCTCACGACGGGCCAGAAGATCGATTTCGACGACTTCAGCGCCCGGAAGAGCCGCGGCATGCTCGAGTTCGTCCGCCTGATGCGGGCACGGATGCATCTCGGCGGCGAAGTCGAGATCACCGAGGAAATCCGGCGGCTGCGCGAGAAGCTCGAGCGCAATCGTTCGATTCTGGAAATGCACTACGATGCGGTGCGCGAGGTCGCCGGGATCATCGTCAAGGCGATCAAGGAGGCCGAGTCGGACGGCACCTATACCGGTCGTGCAGCGCAGGATGGACGATGATCAGGCTGGTGCTGGCCGGGCTCTGGGTATGCATCCTCACCGCGGGCACGAGCTATGCCGTCGCCTATTGGAAGGAAAAGGGCAGCCTGCTGCCGGCGAAGGACGAATATCTGGAAGGACTGCAATATCACAAGACGCGGGCACTGAGCGTGCCCATGGTCGAGAACGGCAATGTGCAGGGCTACATCGTCGCGCGCTTCGTCTACACCATGGAAGGGCGCACCGTGCATCAGCTGAACGTTCCGCCGGAGCCATTCGTGGTCGATGAGGCCTTTCGTAGGATCTACGCCGACGACCGGCTCGACTTCAGGAGGCTCGCCCGGTACGACCTTTCCGTCTTGACCACGGCGATCAAGCAGCGCGTCAACGAGCGGATGCAGGGTGACATCGTCCAGGACGTCCTGGTCGAGGACTTCAACTACGTGTCCAAGGAAGAATTCCAGCAGAAGCCGTAGAGCGGACGCGACCTCGACTTGAGTTCAGGCGACGGCAAGCACTTTCCGTTCCCCGGCCTTGCGGGCCGCAATCGCCTATCGGCCGCCCTTGCGGGCAAGGCAAAACTGCAGACCGTCTCAAAAGCCCGTTATGTCGGTGACCAACCGTGGATGGCCGGGACACGTCCGGCCATCCCCTGAAGACGGTGTCAGTTTCCGGCCGGGTACGCGGCCGGAGCGGCTTGTGCCCTGTTCATGAGGATGCCGACCTCCTCCAACTCCTGCAACGGCTCCTCGAGAGGATCGCCGGCAGGGATGTTGAGGCGGTATCCGACGTAACGGCGGGCCACGATCGCGTCGAACCCGAGGCGGTCGCGGAGCTTCTTGCGCAGCTTGCTGACGTGGCTCTCGATCACGCTCTCGTCGAAGGTCGACTCGAAGAGACCGTAGATCGCATTGAAGATCTGGGTCTTGGTGATCCACTTGCCGTGGTTGGCCACCATGTATTCGAGAATGCGCAATTCGCGGCGGGGCAGGGTGAGGGCGTGGCCCGCGATCTCGGGGTCTCGGCCGTTGAAGAAGACCTGGATCCTGCTCTCGCATGGCCTCGGCAGCTCACCCACCCGGCGACGCGCGATCGCAGCCGTTCGGGCGAGGATCTCGCGCAGGTGGACCGGCACGTGGACGACGTCGTCGACGCCCGCTTCGAACAGTTCGAGCGTGTTCTTTAGCATCTTCTGGCCGCTCATGGCGATGATGGGAGCCGACGACCGCTTGCGCATGGCGCGCGGCAGGCTTCCGCGGCCGTCGCAGTCCCCGAGGAGAAAGGCGTCCACCGCGGCCAGATCGGATTCACTTGCAGATTGCAGCCAGTCCCAGAATTCTCCGGAAGAGAAGCCGATCGACGACACGCCTTCGCGAATGAGCCCTCCGACATAGCCGTTCGCGACGCTTTCGCGATCATCAACGATAATATACATCAGTCTTTCGCCCCTGTTTCGCACTTGTTGCGGCCGGCTGGTTGTTCGTGATGCCCGGCTCGGCAACGATGCTGTTTGACGACATTCCATCCCGCGAACCGTTGTTGTGGTCTAGATATTCGCGGGCAGCCCTACGCGTTCAGTGCCTGCGTCTCGCAGGCCTGTGACTTCGACTCGATACTGAAACGCTTACTGCGTGAGGCTCGGCGGGTGTCCTACCGGTCACCCGCGGAGCGGATTGAGAAAACGACCTAGAACAGCTGTACCAAATTGCTCATCGCGTCCGAACACTGCTGAACCGTGTCGATCTCCTCGCCAGCCGGCGAGAATCACTTGAGTAGGACCGTAACAATTGCCGAATCCCGATCAAGCGTGCGGAAGAAAGCGATTGCTACACGTGCTTGATGCTGTTGATTCGTTTCGGGTTGTTTCTTGGTGTATTCGATCGCATCAGTTGATTTTGAGATCGAACTACTTTAGCACCATGTTGGTCGTATGGTTCCGCATCCCCGTAGAAACACAGCTCTTTTGGTCGGTGATCGGAGTCATGCACATTGGAAGGTTTTCAACTCCGGATTGACTTCTACGAGCGCCTTTCCTCGTGCGACAATTCGACTCATCAATGCAAGACGACTCCAGCTTGGTGAAATCTTGGCGAGTGTGTGTCTTTCGAGTCGCACTATCGCCACGTGTATGAGGCGAACGAGTCATGCAGCGCGATGACCCATCGTGCGATGAGAGTTTCGATGCGCACGTTTCAGGCAAGCTTCGGCAAATAACGTCATCGTTCGATAGATTGAACTCGAACGGAGCATCTTCACATGTTGTCCGATGCACAGGCTCGTCCCAACGCGACCGCGGATGCTTCAGCGGCGGCGAAGCCGGGGCCGGAGGCGAGCGATACGAAGGACAGCTCGGCGCGGACGGCCAAGCCTGCCGCAAGCGCAAAACGCGTATCGGCCGCGTCGAGCGACGAAGCTCTCGCAAAGGAGGCACTCGAGGGCTTGAAGCGTATTCGCGCCAAGGCCCGCCTCGACAAGATGGCGATCCCGAAGCCTGCTCCCTCAGTGATCAAGCCGGCCGTGATCGTGGCAAAGCCGCCGCCACCGCGTCCGACATGGGTCGCACCGCTTGCAACGCTGGCAGCCGCTGCCATTTTGGTGGTCTGCGCTTGCACCGGGGTGATCGCCTATCTCACCACGCAGCCCGCGCAGGGCAACGCCGCCGCTTCTGCGGAGATCAGGAATCTACGCGAGACCGTCGCACAACTGCGCAAGCAAGTGTCGGGCGTGTCGGAAAACCTCGACGCCTTGCGTACCGCTGTCGATCAGTCGAGCAAGGTGACGAACGACCGCTTTGGCAGGTTTGCGGAGAACCTGGACCGAATCGAGCGAGTGAGCTCGTCCTCGACGGCGAAGCTCGACAAGCTCGCCCAAATGCAGGCCCAGGCTCCCGCGCCGGCGACGGTGCAATCGCAGCCGCTGCAGCAGCAAGGGCCGCTGATGGTCTCGGCGGCCGCGCCCGACTTCACGGGATCGGTCCCTGCGCCCGAGCGTTCGTCGCTGCCGCGCAAAGCGGTCAAGGGCTGGTCGGTCCGTCAGGCCTATGAGGGGATCGCGATCCTGCAAGGCCCGAATGGCGTCATCGAGGCTGTGCTGGGACAACAGGTGCCTGGTCTTGGACGCATCGAAGAGATCAGGAGCGAGAACGGACGGTTCGCGGTGGATCTCAGCGGCGGCGGCGTGGTCTATTCATCACGCAAGGCGACGCCCTGATCGCGGTCCCTAGTGACGGTGATGCTCGAAGCTGGTGCATAGCAGGTCGACCTCCGCCTCGGCGATCGCCGCGCGAAACAGGCGGCAGCTGAATTCGACCGTCGTCTTGCTGTCGGCGGTGGTGCGATCCTCCCGCAGGAAGATGCACCGCTTGCAGACGTCGGTATGGTGCCGCTGCTCCGCAGCGTCCGAGTGGTCCAAGATGTGCCGGAACGTGTCGCGGAAGCGGATCTTGACGTCGTCGTCGAGAGCGGCAATCGCTTCGACGAGAACGTTGACGGGGTCGCGCATCAGGAACTTCTTGCCCTGCTGGGTGACGCTCAACATCACCGACCGCTTGTCCGTAGCCGAGCGCTTTCGTTCGAGATAGCCGAGCCGCTCGAGCTCGCCGATGATGAACGAGGCGGTGCCGCGCGTCGTGCCGACGTAGCTCGCCAGCGCCGACGGTGTTCGCGAGAAGCGGTTGGCCCGGGAGAGGAATCGCAGCGCCATCCATTCGCGGTCGCGCAGGCCGTGCTTGGTGCCTTCAAACCACAGGATCCTTGCCACTTGCTCCAGCAGTTCAATCGATTCGCGAGCCAAATTCATTTCAATTCCGGGTCGATAAACGCTTATTCAATGGGGGCCTTGAGTGCGCCGTGAGCGGGCCAGAATGAAACCCGCTTGCGCTACGTCCGCTGCCGGGCGGTCATCGCGCGTCGGGGGAAGACGTCTCTCCGTTTCCAGTGACGGAACTTCCCCCGTGGAACTAGGGTGTCACAAAGAAAGGCCGAGTAAATTGCGCGCGCCAAATGTTTTGAAAGTTTCACTCAAATGACGACGGTTCGCACGCCGGATGCGCGATGATGCCACGGGGGCGAGCAAGATGATGCGCCATTGCGACGCCAGGATTGGCATTTGTTGCCGAAGAGCCTGTCGAGCGTTGAGGACGCGCGCATTCACCGCAAGGATGGGCCATCGGCCGCCCGAAAAAGAACCGTTTCTTTCGGTTAATGGATGTTGCGTTGCAATGCAGCTAGACGGTTAAGTCATCGTCCGTCGCCCGCGCGCCACAATGCGTCGAGACCGTGTTGATACGTTGGGTGGACAAGCGTGACGCCGAGCTCGCCTTTCATTTTCGCATTGGAGACGCGGGCGCTGCTGGCATAGAAGCTGCGGGCCATTGCCGACATGTCGGCGGTCGCGAAGGCTTCTTCGGGCGGCGGTGTCACGCCCATCAGCTGCGCGGCATAGGCGATCACGTCCTGCGGTGGCGCGGGCTCGTCGTCGCAGACGTTCCAGATGCCGCCGCCGCGATGATGAACGGCGGCCATGATCGCATTTGCGATGTCGTCGACATGGATGCGGTTGAATATCTGTCCCGGCTTGATGATGCGCCTCGCCGTTCCCGCGCGCAGCGTCGCCAGCGCGTTGCGGCCGGGACCGTAGATGCCGGCAAGCCGCAGGATCGCCGCATCGCCGCCTGTCGCATCCGTCCAGGCCTGCTCCGCTGTGATCCGCATGCGGTTGCGATCGAGCGTGCCTTGCGGCGGCGTGCTCTCGTCGACCCATGCACCGCCGTGGTCGCCGTACACGCCGATGGTGGAGAGATAGACCACCTTGCGGCGGCTCCGCTGCAGCACCTCGCCGAAGGCCGCGATCGCGGGATCGCCGGCGCTTCCGGGCGGGATCGACACCAGAATCACATCGGCCTCGCGAACCCGTTCCACCGTTTCGCGTGCGGGAGGCTCGCCGGAAAAGGCGTGCACCTCGAGGCCGACGAGATCGTTCCGCTGCGCGGGATCGCGCACGGTGCCGGCGACGTGCGAGAAGCTGCTGCCGTGCCGGTAGACGAAGTGCCGGGCGCTGTAGCCGAGGCCGAGGATGAAGAGCCGCATGCGTCTCCCGTGCAGGTCGGAGTTCGGTTTGCGCCAGTCGCGCCTTTCGCTCATATAAGAATCTTTGGTCCGGCAAAAGCTATCGCGATTGGTCTCGCCTCCCGACGCGGGCGATGTTCGCCTGGCACGGGGAGCTGTCGACCATGCAGGCGGAAGCATCTGCTCCGGCCGCCCACGGGATGCCGCCGACCGGCAGCGCCAAACAAAACCTGAAGAACAACCCCATGCACAGTAGATCACGCCGGCGTGATCGCTGTGTTCAGTGAACGCGGTGACCGGTTCTATCGTCCTCGGCCTGCTCGACAATCTGCGCGATCGGGCTCGACTGATGATGCACCAGGCGCCAGTCGTTGCCGACACGGCGAAAATGATTGGCTGCGGCCAGGGCGGTGCCATCCACGATCTCGATGCAGAGCACACGCGCGCTGTCGCCGTCGACGATCGCCTGCGGTTCGGCGCAGACGATCTGCGGCCGCTGCGGGTCTTGCAGGATGTCGCGCCAGCTTCCGATCACGGTGGTCCGGCCGATGATGGCCGGCCAGCCGGGATGGATGCAGGAAATGGCGTCGTCGTCCGCCCACATCCGTTCCATGCCGGCGAAGTCGCCCGCTGAAAATGCGGCGTAGAAGGCCGCGTTGGCGGCGATGACCTTGGTGTCCTTTCCCATCGCTCTCGGGTGGGCCAAGGACAGGGAAAAATCAAGAGCGACTTCCGTCGATCTTGGCCGCAACGCAGCATGTAGGAGGCAGTTCCGGCCGAGACGAACGTTTCCACCGCCGGCCCCGCTCGCCTGGACGCATCATCCGATCGCGAAATCGGCGGCGGTCTCGGCGTGAATGGCCGTGGTGTCGAACGTCTCCACCGAGGTGTCATCAGGGCCGACCAGCATCGTGATTTCGGTGCAGCCGAGGATCATGCACTCGGCGCCACCGGCCACGAGGGCCGCCATCACCTCCTGATAGCGGCGGCGCGAGGGCGCGGCGACGTTCCCGAGACAGAGCTCGTCGTAGATGATGCGGTTCACCTCCGCGCGTTCGCTCGCGGAGGGAAGCAGGACTTCGAGATCGTGCGCGCGCAATCGATCGATGTAGAAGTCTTCCTCCATCGTGAATTTCGTGCCGAGTAACCCGACCCGGCGGTATCCTTTGGCCCGGATCCGCTCCGCGGTCGCATTGCCGATATGGATAAACGGAACGGTCACGCTCGCCATGATCTCGGGGGCGAGCTTATGCATCGTGTTGGTGCACAGCACGATCGCCCGCGCGCCGGCGCCTTCGAGGCGCCGCGCGACCTCCGCCAGGCTGGCGGCCGCCTCAACCCAGCGGCCTGCATATTGCATCTGCTTGATCTCTTCGAAATCGTAGGAATACAGCAGCAGCGGCGCCGAATGCAGCTTGCCCATGCGATCGCGGACGCGCTCGTTGATGAGCTTGTAATAGAGCGCGGTGCTCTCCCAGCTCATGCCGCCGATCAGGCCGATGGTTTGCATTCCGCTGCTCCAGGGGAGTTGGTTTGGCCGGATCGTAGACGAAGACGACGCAGCTCGCCATCAGGGCCGCCGCACGGCTGTAGTGCAAACAGCAGGGACGGGCATGACGCCTGCGCAGACTGCGAGAAGCCTTTCGATCTTGCGTGCTCTCGCGGCCTGTCCTACCCCAGTTCCCGAAATACAGCGCCAGAGTTTCGAGGGAGCCGACATGACCATCCGCAACACCCGCACCGGGGGACAGATCCTGATCGATCAGCTCGTCGCGCAAGGCGTCGAGCGCGTCACCTGCGTGCCGGGCGAGAGCTATCTGGCGGCGCTCGATGCGCTGCATGACAGCCCGATCGATGTCGTGATCTGCCGCGCCGAAGGCGGCGCGGCCATGATGGCGGAGGCTTACGGCAAGCTCACCGGCCGGCCTGGTATCTGCTTCGTCACCCGCGGCCCCGGCGCCACCAATGCCAGCCACGGCGTCCACATCGCGATGCAGGATTCGACACCCATGATCCTGTTCGTCGGCCAGGTCGATACCGGCATGCGCGAGCGCGAGGCGTTCCAGGAGCTCGACTACAAGGCGGTGTTCGGCAGCATGGCGAAATGGGCGGTCGAGATCGATCGCCCCGACCGCATTCCGGAGCTGGTGGCGCGCGCGTTCCGCGTCGCGATGCAGGGCCGCCCCGGTCCCGTGGTGATCGCGCTGCCCGAGAACATGCTGACCGAGACCGCAGCCGTGGCCGATGCCATGCGCATCGAGCCGGCAATGAGCTGGCCCGCGCCGGCCGATATCGAAAAGCTCGGCGTGATGCTTGCGGGCGCCAAGGCGCCGCTCGTCGTTCTCGGCGGCTCGCGCTGGACCGACGACGCCACCAAGAGCATCGCGCGCTTTGCCGAACGCTTCGACCTGCCGGTTGCGACCTCGTTTCGCCGGGCCTCGCTGATCGACGCCGACCATTCGCATTATGCCGGCGATCTCGGCATCGGGCCGAGCCCGGGCCTGAAGGCGCGCGTCGACAATGCCGACGTGCTCCTGCTGATCGGCGGCCGCATGTCGGAGATGCCGTCCTCGTCCTATACGCTGCTCGACATTCCCAATCCCAAGCAGAGACTGATCCATGTGCATCCGGGCTCCGAAGAGCTCGGCCGCGTCTATCAGCCTGAGCTTGCAATCCAGGCAACGCCCGCCGCGTTCGCCGCTGCCGTCGAGACGCTGACGCCTTCGGGCACGGTGGCGTGGAAGGGCGAGGCCGCCAAGGCGCATGCCGATTATCTCGCCTGGACCGGGAAGGCGCGCGAACTGCCGGGCTCTTTCCAGTATGGGGAGGTGATGACGTGGCTGCGCGACCGCCTGCCGAAGGACGCGATCGTCTGCAACGGTGCCGGCAATTACGCCGGCTGGATCCATCGCCACCACCGCTTCCACAGCTTCGCCGCGCAGCTGGCGCCGACCTCGGGCTCGATGGGCTATGGCGTGCCCGCGGGCGTGCTCGCCAAGCGGCAATATCCGGATCGCGTCGTCGTCGCCTTTGCCGGCGACGGCTGCTTCCTGATGAACGGCCAGGAATTCGCGACCGCCGTGCAATATGACGCGCCGCTGGTCGTCATCATCATCGACAATTCGCAATACGGCACCATCCGCATGCACCAGGAGCGCGACTATCCCGGCCGGGTCGTCGGCACCCAGCTCAAGAACCCGGACTTTGCGATCTATGCGAAGGCATTCGGCGGCCATGGCGAGCGCGTCGAGCGTACCGAGGAGTTCGCACCGGCGTTCGAGCGCGCGCTGGCCTCGGGCAAGCCATCGATCCTCCATTGCATCATCGATCCCCGCGCGATCTCGGTCGGCAAGGATTTCACGCCCGCGGTGAAGGCGTAAGGCGATGCCTGAAGGCCGCCACGTCGCCATCATCGGAGCCGGTGCGGTCGGCGTCATCAGCGCCATCGAGGCGCTGCGCGAAGGCCACCGCGTCACGCTGATCGATCCCGGCGAGCCCGGCGGCGAGCAGGCGGCGAGCTACGGCAATGCGGGCTGGCTGTCCTCGCATTCGGTCATCCCGCCGGCCGAGCCGGGCATCTGGAAGAAGGTGCCGGGATATCTGATGGATCCGCTCGGGCCGCTCGCGATCCGGTGGTCCTACTTGCCGAAGGCGCTGCCCTGGCTGGTCAAGTACCTGCTGTCGGGCTGGACCGCGGCGCGGGTCGAGACGACGGCGTTCGCGCTGCGCGACCTCCTGAAGGACGCACCGCTGCTGCACAAAAAGCTCGCGGAAGAAGCCGGCGTCCCCGAGCTGATCGAGCGCAACGGCGTCATGCACATCTTCACCTCGCGCGACAATTTCGACAACGATCTCGGCTGGCGCCTGCGCGAGAAGGTCGGCGTCGAATGGCTGGAGCTCAACGCCGACGAGATGCGCCAGCGCGAGCCTGAGCTGCATCCGCGCTACACGTTCGGCGTCGTGGTGGAGGAGGCCGGGCGCTGCCGCGATCCCGGCGCCTATGTCGCGGCGCTCGCCAATCACGCGCTCGCCTGCGGTGCAAAGCACGTGCGCGCCAAGGCGACCGGCTTGCGGCTTGCCGGGGATAGGCTCGTCGCCGTCGTCACCGAAACCGGCGAGATCGCATGCGATGCCGCTGTGGTCGCGGCGGGTGCCCGCTCGAAGCAGCTCACCGCGTCGGTCGGCGATCCCCTGCCGCTCGAGACCGAGCGCGGCTATCACGTCATGATCGAGAATCCGGACGTCGGCCCGCGCAGCTCGATGATGGCCTCCGACGCCAAGATGGTGGTGAACTGGACCAACAAGGGCCTGCGCGCCGCCGGCACCGTCGAGATCGCAGGGCTCGAGGCCGCGCCGAACTGGAGGCGCGCCGAGATCCTGCGCAAACACCTGCTCGGCATGTTCCCCAATCTACCGAAGGACATCCCGCCGGCGCGCATCAAGACCTGGTTCGGCCATCGGCCGAGCATGCCCGACGGACGGCCCTGCATCGGCTATGCGCGCGCCTCGCGCGACATCGTCTATGCCTTCGGCCACGGCCATGTCGGCCTGGTCGGCTCGGCCCGCACCGGGCGTCTCGTCGCCCAGCTCGTCAGCGGCAAGCAGCCCGAGATCCCGCTCGCGCCGTTTGCACCCGGTCGTTTCCTCTGAGGCGCGGCCATGCCGTCTTTATCAAGAAGCGGTTCCGTGCTCATCTCGGCTTCGCGGCGGCCCAGGCCGGAGGTCTCATCCAGCGTCGGGCTGCTGCGAGCAGCTATTCCGGAGTGAACCCATGAAACTATCGGGCAAGGTCGCCGCCATCACCGGCGCGGCGCGCGGCATCGGCAAGGCCTGCGCGAGGAGATTCCTGGACGACGGCGTCAAGGTCGTGATCTCCGACGTCGATGCCGAGGGCTTGGCTGCCACGGCCGCCGAGCTCAGCCGGCCGGATGCCTTGCGCACACTCGTCGGCAACGTCGCCAAGCGAGCGGACGTCGACCAGCTGGTCGCAACCGCCGTGAAGGAGTTCGGCCGGCTCGACATCATGGTCAACAATGCCGGTGTCGCCCGCAACCGCGACATCCTCGACATCACCGAAGAGGAATTCGACGAGATCATCGGCATCAATCTGAAGGGCGCGTTCTTCGGCGTGCAGGCGGCAGCGAAGCAGATGATCGCGCAAGGCGGCGGCGGGGTCATCGTCAACATGTCCTCGGTGAATGCGCTGCTGGCGATCCCGGCGCTCGCGACCTATGCGATGTCGAAGGGCGGCATGAAGCAGCTGACCTCGGTCGCGGCGGTGGCGCTCGCCCCGCACAACATCCGCGTGGTTGCGGTCGGGCCGGGCACGATCCTGACCGACATGGTGAAGTCGTCGATCTACACGTCGGACGAGGCCCGCAAAACCGTGATGTCGCGCACGCCGGCCGGCCGCGGTGGCGAGCCGAGCGAGGTGGCGTCCGTCGTGGCGTTCCTGGCCAGCGACGATGCGTCCTACATCACGGGGCAGACGATCTATCCGGATGGTGGAAGGCTGATCCTGAACTACACGGTGCCGGTGAAGGAGACGTAGGGGCGTTGTCGCTGCACACTCGGTGTCATCGCCCGGCTTGCCGCCTTCGCTGAAGCTTCGGCGAGCCAAGCGTCCGCGTAGGCCTCGGCGTAGCCTTGGCGGAGCCGGGACCGGGCGATCCCGTACGCCGAGGCGGTCGTGATTGAATCGATGGGCCGCGGCGTACTGGATTCCCCGCCTTCGCGGGGAAGGACGCCTGTTGCGAGGCGGGCAGCCTGCCCTTCACTCCGCCGCAACGTTGATTCCATGGCCGAGCCGCTTCGAGATGGCCCCCGCGCAGTCGCGCAGCGCGTGCGCGATCGGGCTGTCCCAACGCGCGTCGAACGTGCCTTCCGGTCCCATCGCGGTGATGACCAGCGCGACGTGGCCGGAATGGTCGAACACCGGCGCGGAGAACGCGTTGACGCCGGGCAGGGGATCGCCGAGGGCGCGGGCGAGGCCGTGCTTGCGCACCTCGGTCAACATCTCCGCGAGCTTGGCGCCCTTCACGGCGCGCTTGGGGTTGTAGCCGACGCCATGGCGGTCGAGCCCGCTCTCGAGCGCTGTGGTGATCGTCTGCTCCGGCAGGAAGGCTGCAAAGGCCCGGCCCGTGGCGGTCTCCAGCAGCGCCATCACCGAGCCGGCGCGCATCACGATATGCACCGGCTGGGCCGGCTCTTCGAGCTGCACCACGGTCGGGCCGTGGGTGCCCCAGACCGCGAGCGAAACCGCGTGGCCGATCTGGCTCGCCAGCGCGGCGATCCTGGGACGCGCGATCCGCACGCCGGAGAGGCGGCGCAGGCTGATCAGGCCGAGCTCGAGCGCCAGCGCGCCGAACTCGTAGCGGCCGGTGCTCTCGTCCTGCTCGATCAGGCCGATCCGCGAGAAGCTGGCGAGATAGGGGTGCGCCTTGGCCGGCGACATGCCGGCCTCGCGCGCGAGATCGCGCAGCATCATCGGCTCGCCGCTGCGGGCGAGCGCGCGCAGCAATTCGCCGCCGACCTCGATCGACTGGATGCCGCGGCTTTCCCTGCTCATGCGCCTCCTGGCGTGCGTCCAAGTTTCTGTTTGAGCATGATCTCTTCGGAAAACCGCTGCACACTGTTCCGGATCATGCTCTACGCCGCGTCGCGCGTCTCGGCGCTGTCGGCAAGATGTCTGCCGGCAATGTAGCCGAAGGTCAGCGCCGGCCCAAGCGTGATGCCGGCGCCGGGATAGTTGCCGCCCATGATGCTCGCCATGTCGTTGCCGGCGGCGTAGAGCCCGGGGATGACCCGGCCCTCGGCGTCGAGCGCCCGCGCGTTTTCGTCGGTGACGATGCCGGCGTAGGTGCCGAGATCGCCGATCACCATCTTGATGGCGTAGAACGGACCGTTCTCGATCGGTGCGACGCAAGGATTCGGTCCGTGCAGTGCATCGCCCTGGTAGCGATTATAGGCCTTCGAGCCCTTGCCGAAGGCGGCATCGTGTCCGAGCGGGGCCGTCGCATTGAACTGCCTGACCGTCTCGGTGAACGCCTTGACATCGATGCCGGCTTTTGCCGCCAGCGACTCCAGCGTGTCGCCACGCATGAGATAGCCGGTCTTCAAATGGTGACCCAGCGGCATGGGGAAGGGCGGCACGCAGCCGAGGCCGTATTTGCGCAGCGCCTTGTGATCGCAGACGAGAAAGGCGGCAATCTCCTCGCCGGGCTTGGCGGCCTTGATCATGGCCTGGACGAAGTCGTGGTAGGAATTGCCTTCGTTGGCAAAGCGCCTGCCGTCGCGCATCACCGCGATCACGCCGGGTTTAGCCCGATCGATGAAATGCGGCATCACGCCCTTGGAGCCGTCCTTGCGCGTGGTCAGCGACACCGGCACCCAGGCTGCTGCGTTCGGCAGGCGGTCCTCGACATGCCCGCCGGCGCGCTCCGCCAGACGAAGCCCATCACCGGTATTGCCGGTCGGCCCGGGCGAATGGTGCTCGTTGCCGGTCGGCGCGTGCGGGAACATCTTCTTGCGCCGCTCGACGTCATGCGGGAAACCGCCGCAGGCGAGCACGACGCCCCGGCGCGTACGAACGCGCACCTCGCGTCCCTCGCGCGACACGATGGCGCCGGTGACAGTGCCGTTCTCGACGGTCAGCTCGCGCACCGGCGAGGACAGCCACATCGGAATCTTCAGGTCGAGCGCAGATTTCGCGAGGCGGCCGGCCAGCGCATTGCCATTGGTCAGCGTCATGCCGCGGCCGTAGCGCAGCACGTCCATGAAATGCCGCGACAGCCGCTTGGCGACGTAGGCCGCCGAGGTCAGCGACTTCGTCACCCGCATGAAATGGATGATCTCCTTGCCGCTTCCCAGCATCATGCCGAACACGGTGAGCTCGGGCAGCGGCATGCCGAGCGTCTTGATGAGGTCGCCGAGCTCGCGGCCGTCGAACGGGCGCGTCACCATGGAGCGGCCGCCCTGGGCGCCGCCCGGCGCTTCGGCGTGATAGTCCGGAAACACCAGGGGCATGTCGAAGCGGAGCGCCGTCTTGCTGGTGAAGAAATCGACCGCCTCGGGGCCTGCTGAGAGAAACGCATCGACGCGCGCGGCATCGAAATTGTTGCCGGCCTCGTGCCGCAGATAGGTGCGGGCCTGCTCCGGCGTTTCCTCGATGCCGTAGGCCTTCGCCAGCGAGGTCCCGGGAATCCACAGCCAGCCGCCGGAGCGGGCGGTGGTGCCGCCGAAGCGCGGCTCCTTCTCGACGATCAACACGTCGAGGCCGCGGGACCGCGCGGTGATCGCGGCCGACATGCCGGAACAGCCCGATCCGGCGACGAGCACGTCGCACTCGTAGGTTTCACTCGCGCTATGCTCGTTGCCGGTCATCGTTCACCTCACTTCTTCAGGAGCGGACATTTGGATTCGGAGACCGGACGGAAGGCGTCCTCGCCCTTCACGGTCTTGACGATTTCCAGATAGTCCCACGGCTCCTTGGACTGCTCGGGCTTCTTCACCTTGGCAAGGTACATGTCGCGGATGACGCGGCCGTCCTCGCGCAGCTTGCCGCCATGGACGAAGATATCCTCGATCGGCAGCTCGCGCATCTTCGCCATCACCTTGGCGGACTCGTCGGTGCCGGCGGCCTTGATCGCCTTGAGATAATGCAGGACCGCGCCATAGACGCCGGTCTGGATCATGGTCGGCATCACCTTGGTGCGCTCGTAGAACTTCTTCGACCAGGCGCGCGTCGCCTCGTCCATGGCCCAGTATGACGCGGTGGTCATATAGGTGCCCTGCGCGGCCTTGAGACCGATCGCGTGCACGTCGGTGTCGAACATCAACAGGCCAACCAGCTTCTGGCCGCCCTGCACCAGCCCGAATTCGCCCGACTGCTTGATGGCATTGTCGGTGTCCTGGCCGGCATTGGCGAAGGCGACCACGTCGGACTTCGAGCTCTGTGCCTGCAGCGCGAAGGAGGAGAAGTCGGCGGTGTTGGTCGGATGCTTGACGCCGCCGAGCACCTTGCCGCCCATCTCGTTGATGAAGCGGGTGGCGTCCTTCTCGAGCTGCTGGCCGAAGGCATAATCCGCGGTGATGAAGTACCAGGACTTGCCGCCTTCCTTGATCACGGCGGAGGCCGTCACCTTCGACAGCGCATAGGTGTCGTAGGTGAAGTGCACGGTGTTCGGACTGCACAGCTCGTCGGTGAGCGAGCTCGCGCCGGGACCGGAGAGCAGCGCGATCTTGCCGCGCTCGCGCACCATGTTGTGAACCGCGATCGCGATGCCGGAATTGGGGATGTCAACGACGGCGTCGAGCTTGCCGTTGTCGAACCAGCCGCGCACGATCTGCACGCCGACATCGGTCTTCATCTGGTGGTCGGCGCTGATGATCTCGATCGGCTTGCCGAGCACGGTCGGCCCGAATTCCTCGACCGCCATTTTCGCGGCCTCGACCGAGCCCGGCCCGGAGTTGTCGCGGCCCCAGCTCGACAGATCCGTCAGCACGCCGATCCGCACTGCGTCGCCCGAGATTTGCGCGGTGGCCGCAGTGGTCATGGCAGCCGAAGCCATCGCCGCGAGCATGGTGCAGGCCAGAAGCCCTCTCATCGTCGTTTCCTCTCTTATTGGCCGCTTGTTGCGGCAGGTTTTTGTGGAGGTAAATTAGATAATGGCGAATAAGTTTGTCAATGGTGAATGGTACTGGCGTTGCAAGTTCCTTTATCGCGGCACCCCGCCTCTCGTGTCCGGGACGCGCTGCAGCGCTCTTGCGCTGCTGCGCAGCCGGGATCCATGCCGCACAGACGGCTCGAGGAAAGATGGGCCCCGGCCCTGCAGCGCACCGCCGAAGAGGCGCTGCGCTGCGGGCAGGTTGCAACCCTCACCCCGATTATTCATGATGCCCACGGGAATCGTTGGGGCAGGGCATGACAGCAGCAGTGGGGGTCTCCGCGTCCGCGGAGAAATCGGCGACGGCGCATGTGGTGTGGGCGAGCGCGCTTGGCACTGCGATCGAATGGTACGATTTCCTGATCTACGGCACGGCGGCGGCGCTGGTCTTCAACAAGCTGTTCTTTCCGGGCTTCGATCCCTTCGTCGGCACCCTCGCGGCATTCTCGACCTATGCGGTCGGCTTCGTGGCCCGGCCGATCGGCGGCGCCATCATCGGGCATTACGGTGACCGGCTCGGCCGCAAGACCATGCTGGTCGCGACCATGATCGCAATGGGCCTCGGCACCTTCCTGATCGGCTGCCTGCCGACCTACGATCAGATCGGCATCTGGGCGCCGATCCTGCTCGTCTGCCTGCGCTTCGTTCAGGGCATCGGGCTCGGCGGCGAATGGAGCGGCGCGGTGGTGATGGTGATCGAGCACGCCGGAAAACGCCGCGGCTTGTACGGCAGCCTGGTGCAGATCGGCTTTCCCGTCGGTGTTGCCGCGTCGACCGGCATCTTCGCACTGATGACGAAGCTGCCCGAGGCGGACTTCCTCAGCTGGGGCTGGCGCGTGCCCTTCCTGATCAGCATCTTGCTCGTCGGCGTCGGCTTCATCGTGCGGCTCAAGCTCGCGGAGACGCCGCACTTCAGGGAGGTGGTCGAGCGCAAGGAGGTGCTGGCGCAGCCGGTGCTCGAGGTGCTGCGCCGCGACTGGCGCAGCTTTCTCTTGGCCGTCGGCATCACGGTGTCGGAGGTCGGGCTCGCCTATCTCCTGACCGTCTTCACCGTGGTCTACGCCACGACGAAGCTCGGCCTGCCCCGGCAGGTGATCCTGGATGCCGTGGTCTATGCCGCCATCGTCGAGTTCGCGACGCTGCCGCTGGCCGGCTGGCTGTCCGACATCTTAGGCCGCAAGGCGCTGTATCTGACCGGCGCCGTGTTCTCGGTGGCGCTGGCCTTCCCGCTGTTCTGGTTCCTCGACACCAGGGATCCGGCCCTGATCACGTTGGCGCTCGTCGTCACGATGACGCTGACCCATGCGCTGCTGTTCGGGCCGAAGGCGGCCTTCATGCCGGAACTGTTCCGCACAAAGGTGCGCTACAGCGGCGCTTCGCTCGGCGCCAACGTCGCGGCCGCGCTCAGCGGCGGCTTTTCGCCGCTGATTGCGGCCGCACTGCTGGCCTGGGCCGGCTCCTATTGGGCGGTGTCGCTCTACATCATCGCGCTATCGATCGTCACGATCATCGCCACACTGCTGGCGCCGGAGACGGCCCGGGACGGGCTGAGATCCTGAGGGTCATGGCCGCCAGCGGGGGCCGAATTTTTTTTGGGCCGGCCCCTTGAAACGGGCTTCCGGTTTTCTAAGTCGTTTTTCGCCGCGAGAGCGGTGTGCCGGATGCCTGATCGGGTCCGGTACGGGCGCCGGGCGGATCCCTGCGCTCCTTCGTATCCATCTTGCTCTCAGGAGGACTTGGTTATGAGGACCAGTTTCGACTTTGCGCCGCTGTGGCGCTCCACCATCGGCTTCGACCACCTGGCCGACCTCGTCGACAGCACGCTGCGCCAGGCGACCGAGGACAACTATCCCCCCTACAACATCGAACGCTCCGGCGAGGACCACTACCGGATCAGCCTTGCCGTGGCGGGCTTCGGGGCCAGCGACATCACCGTGACGGCCGAACAGAACGCGCTCACGATCGAGGGCAGGAAGCCCGAGACCGCCGCGCGTGAATACCTGTACCAGGGCATCGCCGCGCGTCCGTTCCGGCGCGTGTTCAACCTGGCCGACTATGTCCAGGTGAAGCAGGCCTCGTTCCAGGATGGTCTGCTGATCATCGATCTCGTCCGCGAGGTTCCGGAAGCCATGAAGCCGCGCCGCATTCCGATTTCGGGCGGCGTTCCTGCGGCAACGCAGATCGAGCAGAAGAAGGCTGCCTGAGCGCCCGATCAATCGAATGGCGGGACGGCGGCGATCGGCGCCGCCGTCCCGCCGTCAACACCCCGTCCCTTTGGAAAGGAGCTTGAGGGAGGCACCGTCGATGACCAACGTGAATACCGATCCCGGCACTCTCAATTCGCTGTTTCACCCTGCCGCCCACTACGACTCGCCGGCCGACGTTCTGAATGCGAAGGATCTCTCCGCGCCGGAGAAGCGGATCATCCTGTCGTCCTGGGCGTCCGACATGTACGCCGTGGAATCCTGTCCGGCCTTGCGCGAAATTCCCGGCATGAGCCATACGGTCCGGCTCGTCGACATTCTCGGCGCGCTGCGCAAGCTCGACGGCGACAACGACAATGACGATCCGCCGCGCGGCGGCGGCGTGCCGATGCGGCTGCGGCGGCTCTGGGCCGCCGCAGAGAGGCAGGCGGCATGATGTTCACACCGGTCGTCCTAGGGCTTGTGCTGCTCGGCCAGGCTTCGGCAGCCTTTGCCGTTCCGTTCCTCGCCCTGCAGGGCTGGACCGCGGCGTCACGCGTGCAAGGCTGAAGTCACGCGGTCTCGCATATCCACACGAAACAAGCGGCAGGGTGACGATGATGAGTGCTGTGCGTCTGCTGTTTCTGGCCTTGCTGGTGCTGACGCTCACGGCATCCCAGCCTGCCGCCGGCCAAATTCCGGATCCGAAGACCGGCGGGCCGGTGCCGACGCTGGCGCCTCTGGTGCGTCAGGTGACGCCGGCCGTCGTGAACATCTCCGTGCACGGCCGCGTGCGCGAGGACAACCCGCTTTATCGCGATCCGCTATTCCGTGAGTTCTTCGACGTTCCCCGGCAGATCGAGAAGGAGGTCAACGCGACCGGCTCCGGGGTCATCGTCGACGCCCAGCGCGGCTACGTGCTGACCAACAATCACGTGGTCGAGGGCACCTCCGCCGTTCAGATCACGACCAAGGACGGCCGGCAGTTCTCCGCCAAGGTCATCGGTCGCGATCCGCCCACGGACGTCGCCGTGCTCCAGGTCCAGAACCCGGTCGGGCTCAAGGCGCTCCCCTTCGGCGACAGCGACGGCCTCGATGTCGGCGACTTCGTGCTCGCGATCGGCAATCCCTTCGGCCTCGGCCAGACCGTGACCTCGGGCCTCGTCAGCGCGCTCGGCCGCACCGGCCTCGGCAAGCAGGGCTATGAGGATTTCATCCAGACCGATGCCGCGATCAATCCCGGCAATTCCGGCGGCGCGCTGGTCAGCCTGCGCGGCGAACTCGTCGGCATCAACTCGGCGATCATCTCGCCGGCGGGCGGCAATGTCGGCATCGGCTTTGCCATTCCGGTCAACATGGCGCGCAAGGTGATGGAGCAGATCATCGCCAATGGCCGTGTCGAGCGCGGCCGCATCGGCGTCTCGCTGAAGGACCTGCATCCTTCGGCCAACAGGGGATTGAATCAGGGCGCCGTCATCGCCGAGATCTCAGCGGACTCGCCTGCAGCGAAGGCGGGCCTGCGCAAGGGCGACATCGTGACCGGAGCCGACGACCGCCCGATCCGCACCGCCGCCCAGCTCCGCAACACGATCGGCCTTGCGCGGATCGGCGAGGACGTGAAGCTCACGTTGCTGCGCAACGGCGCGCCGTTCACCGCCACGGTGAGAGTGGCGCCCGCAGCCGGGCCGAGCAGCGCGCTCGCAGGCCCCAATCGCCTCCTCCGCTGAGTCGAACGCGGGGAGAACCGCGGGAGCGGTTCGTCCCCTGTAATGGTGTGTCGGGACGTGTGATTTCCCAGTTCAGGCCGCGCGGACATCCAGTCCGCCTTGCAGGTCCCGGATCAGCCGCCGCTCGCGTTCGATACGCTGGCGATAGAGCTCGCGCTCATGCTCGTTCCTGGCGCTGGCAAGCAGCCGCTCGTAATGGCCGATCACCTTCTCGCTGCCGCGAATGAGCAGCTCGCGCTGCCGGTTCATCGCGCCAGCCCGATCGCCCCGGCCGGCGTCCCGGAGACGGGGAAGCCGACAGGGAAGGTCGCCGCGCTCAGCGCCTCGAGTGCGGATCGCTCTTCCGCAAGACGCCTCTCGATGAAATGGCGCTCCAGCTGCGACAGCCTGGTTTTCAGCAGACGCCGGTAGCGGTGGATGTTGTTGCGGTGCGCACGAATGCGGGCCAGATTCTCATCGAGCATCATCGTCTCTCCAGACGGTCGCGTGGTCCTTTGATTTTCGAGGGGTGAGAAGATTCCTTCTCGGCGTGAAAAATAGGCCGGCGCTCAGTGGTGTCAAGATGTTCGGAGTCGCGAGCTTGCGTCCCGATCTAGGGCTCGCCGAGGATCTTCTGCGCGGCGCGCAGGTGCGGCTTGTCGATCATCTGGCCGTCGAGGCGCAGCGTGCCGGAATTGGGGTTGCTCGCGAACGCCGCGATCACCTTCTCCGCCCAGGCTCGCTCCGCCTCGGTCGGCGCGAAGGCGGCGTTGACGATGTCGACATGCTTGGGATGGATCAGGGCCTTGGCGGAGAATCCGTCGCGCCGCGCCGCGCGCGTCTCGGCTTCGAGGCCGGCGAGGTTGTCGATGTCGGTGTAGACCGTGTCGATCGGGGCGACCTCGGCGGCGGCGGCCGCCATCAGGCAGAGGTCGCGCGCGAGGCGATACGGGCTGTGGAATACGCCGCCGCTCGCTTTCTCGGTGGCGCCGAGCGAGGCGGAGAGATCTTCCGCGCCCCACATCAGGCCGGCGAGGCGAGGGGAGCAGCCCTTGTAGCTGCCGAGCCCGAAGATCGAGCCGGCGGTCTCCGTAGCCACGCAGACGATGCGGGTCGCGCCGATCGCGATGCCGGACGCCGCCTCGAGGGCCTCGAGCCAGGTCGCGACCTGCCGCACGTCGTCGCCGCCTTGCGATTTCGGCAGCACGATGCCGTCGGGCCTGCCCGGCATCACCGCGGCGAGATCGGCCAGCGTCAGGCCGGTGTCGAGCGCGTTGACGCGGACATAGAGCTGATGCGGGCCGGTGCGGCTCTTCAGCATCGCAAGCGTCAGCGTGCGCGCCTCCGGCTTCTTCTCGGCGACGACGGAATCCTCGAGGTCGATGATCAGCGCGTCGGCCTTGCCTTCGCTCGCTTTCTCGAATTTGCGCGGGGAATCGCCCGGCACGAACAGCATCGAACGCATCAGACCGGCCTCTTGTGCATCATCGCCATGCGGCGGCATTTGCCGACGATCTCGTCGCTTTGATTGTACGCGTGGTGCTCGAACTCGACGATGCCGGCCTTGGGCCGCGATCTGGAGTCCCGCACCGAAAGCACCTTCGTCGTCGCCCGCAACGTGTCGCCGTGGAAGACCGGCTTTGGAAACGTGACGTCGGTCATGCCGAGATTGGCGACGGTGGTGCCCAATGTCGTATCATACACCGTCATGCCGATCATGATGCCGAGGGTGTAAAGGCTGTTGAAAATGCGCTGGCCGAACTCGGACTTCTCGGCGAAATGGGCGTCGATGTGCAGCGGCTGCGGGTTGAGCGTCAGCAGGCTGAACATGGTGTTGTCCATCTCCGTCACGGTCCGGGTCAGCGGATGTTTGAACTCCTGGCCCACGGAAAAGTCCTCGAAATAAAGCCCGGCCATCGCGGTTTCCTCCTCACGAAATAACGGCGCGCACGCAACGTCGCGCCGCATGACCCCATGCATGGTAGACACACTTCGCGGGCAAATTCACGTATCTGCCTGCAGTTTTTCGAGCTAAAGAACGCTTGGCGAAGGGAGATCAAGGCCATGGATTTCGCGCTCACCGATCAGCAGGAAGCCATTCGCGACGCCATCGCCAAGATCTGCGAAGGCTTTCCCGACGCCTATTGGCTGAAGAAGGACCACGACGGCGGCTTCCCGCACGACTTCCACAAGGCGCTGGCGGACGCCGGCTGGCTCGGCATCTGCGTGCCCGAGGAATATGGCGGCTCCGGGCTCGGCATCACGGAAGCCGCGATCATGATGCGCACCATTGCCGAGTCCGGCGCCGGCATGTCCGGTGCCTCGGCCGTGCACATCAACGTGTTCGGATTGAACCCCGTCGTCGTGTTCGGCACCGAGGAGCAGCGCAGGCGCATGCTGCCGCCGATGGTGGAGGGCCGCGAGAAGGCGTGCTTCGCCGTCACAGAGCCCAACACCGGCCTCAACACCACCCAGCTCAAGACCCGCGCGGTCGCCAAGAACGACCGCTACATCGTCAACGGCCAGAAGGTGTGGATCTCGACCGCGCAGGTCGCGCACAAGATCCTGCTGCTGGCGCGCACTACGCCGCTGGAAGAGGTGCGCTCGCCGACCCACGGGCTCAGCCTGTTCTACACCGATTTCGACCGCACCAGGATCAAGGTCCACGAGATCGAGAAGATGGGCCGCAAGATCGTCGATTCCAACGAGCTGTTCTTCGAGGACTTCGAAATCCCGATGGAGGATCGCATCGGCGAGGAAGGCAAAGGCTTCGAGTACATCCTCGAAGGCATGAATCCGGAGCGCATACTCATCGCGGCCGAAGCGGTCGGCCTCGGCAAGCTCGCGCTGTCGCGCGCCACCGAATACGCCAAGACGCGCGTCGTGTTCAACCGTCCGATCGGCAAGAACCAGGGCATCCAGCACCCGCTCGCGGTGAACTGGGTCGAGCTCGAGGCGGCCTGGCTGATGGTGATGTCGGCGGCCTGGCAGTACGACAAGGGCATGCCGTGCGGCGCCGCGGCCAATGCCGCGAAATACCTGGCGGGCGAAGCAGGCTTCTCGGCCTGCGAGCAGGCGGTGATGACCCATGGCGGCTTCGGCTACGCCAAGGAATTCCATGTCGAGCGCTACTTGCGCGAAGTGATGATCCCGCGCATCGCGCCGGTCAGCCCGCAGCTGGCTCTCAGCTTCATCGCGGAAAAGGTGCTGGGGCTGGCGAAGTCGTACTGAACGAGGCTACTCGGCGGCGATCCGCTCCATGGCCATGGCACGTAGCCTCGTGCGCTGGATCTTGACGCCGTTGGCGCTGTCGGTCACCGGGAAGGCATCGACGACATAGATCCGCGCCGGCACCTTGTAGCCGGCGAGCCGCTCGCGCAGACGCGCGATGAGCGTTTCCTGCATAGGCGGTTCGCTTGTCGGGATCACGAAGGCGACGCAGCGCGCCTGGCCTTTGAGGTCGATTGCGACGACCTGGGCGTCGGCGACGCCAACGCAGGATTTGAGCTCGTCCTCGATCTCGCCGGGCGCGACCAGGAAGCCGCCGAGCCGCATCGCGTCGCCGGCGCGGGTCTCGTAGACGAAGGAGCCGTCGCCGCGCAGGTGGCCGATGTCGCCGGTGCGGAAGAACCCGTCGGCCGTGATCGCATCGCGCGTCGCATCCGGATTGTTGAAATAGCCGAGGAAGCGCGATGGCGCGCTGATTTCGATCTCGCCGGAGACTCCACTGGCGGCGAGTTCGCCGGTCTCGACATCGCGCACGCGCACTTTCGCCTCCGGCGACATCGGCCAGCCGCCGCCTTCGATCCGGTCGGCAAAGGAATCACTGGGGCGGGCGATCGAGAACAGGGCCTGCACCTCGCTCGAACCGTACAGGCCGTAAAGCGGCAAGCCACGCGCTTCGGCCTCGGCGGCCAGTTCGCGCCAGCCGGGCTGGAACGCGGCGAAGCCGCAGATTTCGAGATGTGGAAACGGGCGTGGCGCATCGGTGAGGGCTAGGATACGACGGAACATCTCGTCGGAGCCGAAGGAATGCGTGATGCGTTGCGTGCTGAGGACGTGCAGCGCCGGTCCCGCCTCGAAAGCGTCGAGCACATGGACGGTCGCGCCGGCCGCGACGAAGCCGAGCAGGCTCGTCATGCCGAACGTGCCGCAGAACGGCAGCATGGCCAGCAGCGTATGGCGCTGCGGATCGAGCTGGAGCGCATGGGCGACCGAGGCGGCGTGCGTCGCCAGCGTCGCTTGCGAATGCGCAACGAGCTTCGGCCCCTTGGTAGTGCCCGACGTCGTGTAGAGCAGCACAGGCAGGTCGATGTCGCCTTGAACAGGCGGAGACGGCGAATAGGACTTGTCGAAGGCGTCGAACCGCACGCAGGGCCAGTGTGCCGGGATCGCATCCGCGCCGACGACCGCGAGCCGTTGCAGCGCGGGCACCTCGTCCTTGGCGATGCCGGCAAGGATGGCGGCAAAGTCGATCGATCGGAACGCCGCCTCGACGACCATGAGCTTCGCGCCGGACAGCTCGAGCAGATGCGCAACCTCCGCGCTGCGGTAGCGCGTGTTGACGGCGGCGACGACCGCGCCGAGCCGTGCGGCGGCGAACAGCAGCGCGAGCCACTCGACCCGGTTGACCAGCCAGACCGCGACGACGTCGCCCTTGCCGATGCCCTGGGCCGCTAGCCAGGCGGCGGTCTGCTCGACCTTGGCGGAGAATTCGGCGCGAGAGACGGCCTTACCGTCGAACACGAAGGCAGGATCGGCGGCGGGCTCGAGCCGAATCAGCGATTGCAGCGAGAAATCGTTGGCGCTCATGGCCACGGGACTAACCCGATCGCGCAAGCCTGTCTACTTGGTGCCGAACATGCGGTCGCCGGCATCGCCGAGGCCCGGCACGATGTAGCCGTGGTCGTTGAGCCGCTCGTCGATCGCGGCGGTCCAGATCGGCACGTCGGGATGCTCGCTCTGGAATTGGGCGATACCTTCAGGCGCGGCCAAGAGGCAGACGAAGCGGATGCCGCGGGCGCCGCGCGCCTTGAGCAGGGACGCGCCGGCACAAGCCGAGTTGCCGGTCGCTAGCATAGGGTCCATCAGGATCACGGTGCGGTCGGACAGGTCCTGCGGCGCCTTGAAGTAATATTCCACGGCCTGCAACGTCTCGGGGTCGCGGTAGAGCCCGATATGGGCGACGCGCGCCGACGGCATCAGGGCGAGCATGCCATCGAGGAAGCCGACCCCGGCGCGCAGGATCGGCGCCAGCGTGAGCTTCTTGCCGGCGATCTTCGGCGCCTGCATCGGCGCGATCGGGGTTTCGATCTCGACCAGCTCCAGCGGCAGGTCGCGCGTCACCTCGTAGGCCAGCAGCATCCCGATCTCGTTCAGGATCTCGCGAAAGCTCTTGGTCGAGCGGTCCTTCTCCCGCATCAGGGAGAGCTTGTGCTGGACCAGGGGGTGGACGACGACGTGGACATTGCCAGTGCTCATGAAACCGCTCTACACGGTTCCGCGAAACTGCGCCAGATCGGGCAGGCCTTGACCGCGGAATGGCTGGCCTCAACCGGGCATCGCGACCGGCGCTGCGGGAAGGCTAGCCGTTAGAGGCAGGGCTTGCGTCAGAGGCGGGGCTTGCGCTGACGCGCGTGCCGAGCAGCAATGCGGCCATTAATACGACCAGGATGACGATCTTGGGTTCGATCATGTCGTTACCTCGCAGGGCGTGCGGGACGCCGCCTCACTCGGTCGAGCCACCGTGCCGCCAGCGCGACCAGCGGATTGCCCTGGTTCTCGACGTCGAGCTCGAAGGTTCGGGTCGGAAACACCAGCGCGCATCGTGCCGGTGCGCTATGCTGACGTGCGAACCCGATCGCGGAGCTCCTGAACAGAAAGAGTCCACCGGCGCGACCCCTCGACTCGCGGGCGACCCAGAGCCCGGCCCGGTTACGTCCGATGAAGAACGCGGGAATGGCGACACTGACGACGTCAGGGTCGAGCGGCTTGAGTCTCGCCGTCGCGCCGATTCCAGCCGCCGCCCTTCGCGATTTCGGCATGCGGTGTGCGGCTTCAAGGGCGATCGCGGCCATGGCGGCCTCCTCACGGATCTGCAAGGTCATGATCTCTGCCGCACCGGTCAGGCGGGGAGATGCCAGAGATGGATTGCGGCTTTCAGCGCGACCAGCGCGGCGAGCACGCTGCCCATCGAGAGCAGGCCAAGCGCCTGGAGCGCGATGCGCTCGAGCCGGGCCTTGCGCGCATCGGAGATGCGCAATGGGCGTTCAGCCAGAGGCCGGTCAAGGTCATGTGTCAGGATCGACATCGTGGATGTCCTCTTCCCTGCGCGGTGAACGGCCGCGCCAATGTGCCACCATGATGTCGATCGTCGCGTAGGATTGCGAGACGAGTACCGGCATGTCCGCATAGGAATGTCATAGGGATGCCGATCCTCGCGCCGGCAGCCCTCTGAAGAGATCGTGCGTCCGCCTCGGCCGGGCGGCCCGCGACGGTGGGGGATCCGAATGCGCGATCGCTGCCGCGGCGGCAAAGGCGTGGCGCAGTCGCGGCGCCTCGATCTGCTTGCAGAAGCCGGCCAGAATGTCCGCCGCGTTCTCGAGCTCGCCGTTGATGGCCGCGCAGAGCTGCGCGCTGGTTCGCCTGAAGAAGTGGAACGTTTCCTCACCGGCCGAACGCCCTCCGCGGCGATCGAGCTCAGAGGCGAGTGCGGCGACGTTGAGCCTGTCGGACTCGTCCCGCGTCACTGCAAAGCGCAGCAGCGCCAGCTCCCAGGCCTGGAGCAGCCTGCGAGATTCATCGGCCGGGCTCCGCATGCAATAGCCGGACCGCCCCGGCGCGTCAGGCTCCGACACTGTCGATCAATTCCTCGTCGGCGATTGCAGCGAATGCGCGTACCACGCCTCTCTGCGCGGCTGCGTCCAGCGGCACGATGGGAAGCCTGGTCGTGGCCGACACCAGGCCAAGGACGTTGAGTGCGTATTTGAGGGCGGCCGGACTCTCTCTGGACAGGCAGGCGATGAGCGGGACCAGGCGCTTGTGCAGATAACGGGCGGATTGCAGCCGGCCCTGCCGGACATGCGAGAAGATCGTCCGGCAGAGATCCGGAGCGATGTTGGCGACCTCCGAGATCGCGCCGTCGCCGCCGTCCGCGATGAAACCGAACGCGGTGGTGTCGTCGCCGGAGAGAAGGCGAAAATTTACCGGCAAGTTGCGGGACAGCCGCATCGGACGGGTGATGTCACCGCTCCCATCGCGCAGGCCGACGAATTGGCGGGATTCGATGAGACGCAGCAGCGTCTCGTCGGCGAGCGGGCGCACCGTGCGGGAGGGAATGTCGTGCAGGATCACCGGCAGCCCGATCGCACCGGCAATGGTGCGGAAATGCGCGAGCATGCCCTCCTGCATCGGCTTGTTGTAGGCAGGCACCACCGACATGACGGCATCGGCGCCGGCCGCCTCCGCGCGCCGTGCCAGCTCGACGGCGCGGCTGGTCGCGTTGGTGACCGCGCCTGCGATGACCCGGACGCGGCCGCGCGCGACGTCGACCGCGGTGCGGATGACGAGTTCTTGCTCAGCCGGCGAGAGCGTTGACGCTTCCCCGGCCGTCTCGCAAACCACGATGGCCGGCACGCCGGCCACGACCTGTCGCTCGCAAAGTGCGGCGAATGCCTTCAGGTCGATCGCATCTGCCGCGTCGAACGGGGTCGGCAGGTCTGGGATGAATCCGGTGAACCAGGCAGCGGGAGGGACCAGCATGATATTTCCCGTTTGCTCAGGCCGCGCGCTGCGCGACGATGCTGTTTGGGCGCTTGCCCATGTCGAGTTCGATCTCGCGCGGCAGCTCGACGATGGTTTCGGGATGCTGTCCGTTCTCGAACAGCGCATATTTGATCGCCTGGGCGCGGCTTACGAACAGCCCGCCATAGAGGCCGTTCTGTTCCTGGGCAACCCATTGTCCGCGGCGATTGCGGCCGACAAAGACGACGGCCGAGGCTGAGCTGCACGAAGGAGGTTCGACGAGTTTCACGGGTCTGTTCCTTTTGAAGGGCGCCGGCTTTGGACGAGATCCTTGCCGGCCTGCTCAATATCCTCAGTGGCGAATATGATTTCGAGGGCGGGTGAGTGGCGAACTCATAGGAAGATCATAAAGGCGGAGCTGTGCAATTCAGGCCGGATCGATGACGACGTGGACCAGCGCGAACAGCGCGGCGTAGGCCACAGCCTCATCCCAATGATTGAGCGCAGCTCCGAACAGCGGCTCCCGCCTGACCAGGCTGGCAAGCGCGCACATGACGATCGAGATCCAGAGTAGGACGGCGAGGCTGCGGCCGAATCCGACGCCCGTGAATGCGGCGAAGCCAACGAGCAAAGCGAGGCGAACAGCGAAGCGCGCGATCACGCGCGACGAGCTCAGCATGCGCGGCATGTCCGGAGCTTGCGGCATGGCGTCGATCCTTGAGGCGTGCCTAGCAAAAATTGTCGCAGGCCACCGGCTCGCAGAGCGGATCCCGCACAGTCCGAACGGAGGGAACGCTCCGCCGCGACACGTCCGTCGCCAGCGTCCGTACCTCGACGAATGCCGACAGCAGGGCCAGTGCGAGGTCGGCGTGGCGCGCCTCGACCGCATCGTCCAACCAGTCCGGAAGCTCTCGCTCGCGCGAGAGCGCGCAATGCCACTCGCCCTCGTCATAGGCTATGCGACGGACCTGCCACATCGGCAGCTCCAGCTCCATCAGCGCCAGCGCCGCGTCGGCCCATGCCTCGGCGTCGATCAGGCGCATGAGGCGTGCGGTGCGGCCGTTCTCGCCGAGCGGGGGGATGCGCCGGCAGGTGTTTTCGACGACCTCCATCATCATCGGTCGCGTCATGGCCTGCGCATTGCGCAAGCGGTCGCCGAGGGATGGTGCATCGTAGCGTCGGAAAGCAGCGGTCATATCAGCCTCCTGGCAAGGGCGTCGGTCAGTCGGCCGGCATTTCCAAGATGGCTGGAACGGCATTTGAAAACGAGACGATGGGGGGGCGGGAGATATAGGGATTTCATAAAGGGAGCGGGCTGTACGCCATACTCCGCCCGCCCGGCGGCGGCCGAGATGGCAACCGATTAGCTTGCTTCGCCCGCCCGAGGGGCGGGCTTTTATGAGTTTCCTATAACTTTGCCGTAGCCCTCATCTCGAAAACCTATGTCCCGGATGCCACTTCAGCGCAGTGAAAGCTACGGGCAGGCGCCGCGGGACGTGTGCCGTGGTTGATTCATCGCAAGCTGCCTGCCGGAAGCAGAAATAGGGTTGCGTCGAAGATTGAGCGCAACGAGGAGCACTTTCATGATGGACCTTCTGATGGTGGTGTTGGCCACCGCCTTCTTCGCCCTCGCAATCGGCTACACCTACGCCTGTGAACGGTTGTAACGGAGCGGGCCATGATCCTTGATTACACGCTCGCGGGCGCCGTCTCGTTCGGCCTCCTGATCTATCTCACCTATGCGCTGCTGCGGCCCGAGCGGTTCTGACGCCGTGCTGCTGATCGTCCAATTGCTGCTGGCCGACGCTGTGCTCGTTGCGGGCCTGCTTGCGCTGCTCCTGCCGGTGTTGCGCCGGACCAAAAGCCTGAAGGGTTGATGCCATGACCGTCGTCGGTTGGTTCCAGATCATTCTTTACTGCGCGATCGTCGCCGCGCTGGCCAAGCCGCTCGGCTGGTACATGACGCGCGTATTCAACGGCGAGCGCACGTTCCTGTCGCCCGTCCTGCGTCCGATCGAAACCGGCATCTATTGGATCTCCGGCGTCGACGAGAGGCGCGAGCAGCACTGGCTGACCTTTACGATCTCCATGCTGCTGTTCCATGTCGGCGGCTTCCTGATCATCTATGGACTGATGCGGCTGCAGGCCGTGCTGCCGTTCAATCCGGCGGGACAGTCCGCGGTCGCCGAGGATTTGTCGTTCAACACCGCGATGTCCTTCATCACCAACACCAACTGGCAGAACTACGGCGGCGAGAGCACGCTGTCCTATCTGACCCAGATGGTCGGGCTCACGCACCAGAATTTCCTCTCGGCGGCGACCGGTATCGTGCTCGCGGTGGCGCTGATCCGCGGCTTTGCCCGCGCCTCGATGCGCACCGTCGGCAATTTCTGGGTCGATGTCACCCGCTGCACGCTCTACATCCTGCTGCCGATCTGCATCGTCTACACGCTGTTCCTGGTCTCGCAGGGCATGCCGCAGACGCTAGGGGCCTATGTCGAGGCGACCACGCTCGAAGGCGCCAAGCAGACCATCGCGGTCGGCCCGGTCGCTTCGCAGGTCGCGATCAAGATGCTCGGCACCAATGGCGGCGGCTTCTTCAACGCCAATGCGTCGCACCCCTTCGAGAATCCGACCGCGCTGTCGAACTTCGTCCAGATGCTCTCGATCTTCGTGCTTGGCGCGGCGCTCACCAACGTGTTCGGACGCATGGTCGGCAACCAGCGCCAGGGTTGGGCGATCCTCGCCGTGATGGGCGTGCTGTTCATCGCCGGCGTTGCGGTCTGCTACTGGGCGGAAGCCAACGGCACCGCGACAATGCACGCACTGGGCCTGACCGGCGGCAACATGGAAGGCAAGGAGGTCCGCTTCGGCATCGTCGCGTCCTCGCTGTTCGCCGTGATCACCACGGCCGCTTCCTGCGGCGCCGTCAACGCCATGCATGACAGCTTCACCGCGCTCGGGGGCATGATCCCGCTGATCAACATGCAACTCGGCGAGATCATCGTCGGCGGCGTCGGTGCGGGCATGTACGGCATGCTGCTGTTCGTCATTCTCGCGATCTTCGTCGCAGGCCTCATGGTCGGCCGTACCCCGGAATATGTCGGCAAGAAGATCGAGGCGCGCGAGGTCAAGATGGCGATGCTCGCGATCCTGATCCTGCCCCTGATGATCCTGGGCTGGTCGGCCGTGGCGGTGGTGCTGCCCACAGGCGTTGCCTCGATGGCGAATGCCGGTCCGCACGGGTTCAGCGAAGTGCTCTACGCCTACTCCTCGCAGACCGGCAACAACGGCTCGGCCTTCGCGGGTCTGACCGGCAACACCCTGTTCTATAACTTGACGGGCGCGTCCGCGATGTTCGTCGGCCGCTTCTTCATGATCGTTCCGGCGATGGCGATCGCGGGCTCGCTCGCTGCGAAGAAGTCGATTCCGCCGTCGATGGGCACCTTCCCGACCACGGGCGGCCTGTTCGTCGGTCTCGTCGTCGGCGTCATCCTCATCATGGGCGGCCTTACCTTCTTCCCGGCACTTGCCCTCGGTCCCATCGTCGAGCACCTCGCGATGAACGCCGGCAACGTCTTCTGATCGAGTTTTTCGGAGTAACCTCCATGGAAGCAGTTTCTAAACCCAACAAGCGCATGCCGGTCTCGGCGATGATGGATCCGAAGATCGTGATGCCGGCGATCGTCGCGGCCTTCGCCAAGCTCGATCCGCGCGCCATGATCAAGAATCCGGTCATGTTCGTGGTCGAGATCGTCGCCGCGCTCACCACCGTGATCTTCCTGCGTGATCTTCTCACCGGCGGCGAAAATCTCGGCTTCACCTTCCAGATCATCCTCTGGCTGTGGTTCACCGTGCTGTTCGCCAACCTCGCCGAAGCCGTGGCCGAGGGCCGGGGCAAGGCGCAGGCCGAGACGCTGCGCAAGACCCGCACCGAGAGCCAGGCCAAGCTCCTGAGCGGTGCGGGCCGCGACTACAAGCTCGTCTCGGGCACCAGCCTGAAGGTCGGCGATCTCGTTCTGGTCGAGGCGGGCGACACGATCCCCTCGGACGGCGAAGTCATCGAGGGCGTTGCCTCCGTCAACGAAGCCGCCATCACCGGCGAATCGGCGCCCGTGATCCGCGAGTCCGGCGGCGACCGTTCGGCGGTGACAGGCGGCACGCAGGTGCTGTCGGACTGGATCCGCGTCCGTATCACGGCAGCGCAGGGTTCGACCTTCATCGATCGCATGATCAAGCTGGTCGAAGGCGCGGAGCGGCAGAAGACGCCGAACGAGATCGCGCTCAACATTCTGCTCGCCGGCCTCACCATCATCTTCGTGTTCGCGACGGTCACCATCCCGAGCTACGCGGCCTACGCCGGCGGCTCGATCTCGGTGATCGTGCTGGTGGCCCTGTTCGTGACGCTGATCCCGACCACGATCGGCGCGCTGCTGTCGGCGATCGGCATCGCCGGCATGGACCGCCTGGTGCGCTTCAACGTGCTGGCGATGTCGGGCCGCGCGGTCGAAGCCGCGGGCGACGTCGACACCCTCCTGCTGGACAAGACCGGAACGATCACCCTCGGCAACCGGCAGGCGACCGCGTTCCGTCCCGTGCGCGGCGTTACCGAGCAGGAGCTGGCGGACGCCGCCCAGCTCGCCTCGCTTGCCGACGAGACGCCGGAAGGCCGCTCCATCGTCGTGCTGGCGAAGGAGAAGTACGGCATCCGCGGCCGCGACATGGCGGAGCTGGGGGCAACCTTCGTCCCGTTCACGGCCCAGACCCGCATGAGCGGGGTCGACGCCGGCGGCTCCTCGGTGCGCAAGGGCGCGGTCGACGCCATCCTCAACTATGTCGGCGGCGGGGCGCCGACCGCGATCGCCTCGGGCAATGCGGCGCGGGCCATGCAGCCCGTGGCCCTGTCGGAGGCGGGTCGCGAGATCAGCGCCATTGCCGACGAGGTCTCCAAGTCGGGCGGTACGCCGCTCGCGGTCGCCAAGGACGGCAAGCTTCTCGGCATCGTCCAGCTCAAGGACATCGTCAAGGGCGGCATTCGCGAGCGCTTCGCCGAACTGCGCCGCATGGGCATCCGCACCATCATGATCACCGGCGACAACCCGATGACGGCCGCCGCCATCGCCGCCGAAGCCGGCGTCGACGATTTCCTGGCGCAGGCAACTCCCGAGGACAAGCTCAAGCTGATCCGCGACGAGCAGGCCAAGGGCAAGCTGGTGGCGATGTGCGGCGACGGCACCAACGACGCGCCCGCGCTCGCGCAGGCCGACGTCGGCGTTGCCATGAACACCGGAACGCAGGCCGCCCGCGAGGCCGGCAACATGGTCGACCTCGACTCCAACCCGACCAAGCTGATCGAGGTGGTCGAGATCGGCAAGCAGCTCCTGATGACCCGCGGTGCGCTGACCACGTTCTCGATCGCCAACGACGTCGCGAAATATTTCGCGATCATCCCGGCGATGTTCCTGGCATTCTACCCGCAGCTCAGCGTGCTCAACGTCATGAACCTGTCGAGCCCGCAGAGCGCCATCCTGTCGGCGATCATCTTCAACGCGCTGATCATCATCGGCTTGATCCCGCTGGCGCTGAAGGGCGTCGCCTATCGTGCGGTCGGCGCCGGTGCGCTGCTCCGGCGCAATCTCTTGGTCTACGGGCTCGGCGGCATCGCCATTCCCTTCATCGGCATCAAGGTGATCGACCTCGTCGTCACCGCGTTGCATTTGGCTTGACCGTCGTCGCGCGGCGCCAGGCGCCGCGCGCAGGACGAAGATATAGGAGACCCACAATGCTCAGAGAAATTCGCCCCGCCATCGTCCTCTTGCTGGTGCTCACCGCCATCACCGGCCTCGCCTATCCGCTGACGATGACGGCCATTGCCGGCGCGATCTTCCCGACGCAGGCGCAAGGTAGCCTGATCGAGAAGGACGGCAAGGTGATCGGCTCCGCCCTGATCGGGCAGGAGTTCAAGGACGACAAATATTTCCACGGCCGCCTCTCGGCGACGCTGGGGCCGGACCCGAATGATTCGACCAAGACGGTCTCGGCACCCTACAACGCCGCCAACTCGGGCGGCTCCAACCTCGGCCCGACCAGCAAGGCGCTGGCCGACCGGCTCAAGGAAGATGTGGACAAGCTCAAGGGCGAGAATCCGAACGCGGCCGTGCCGGTCGATCTGGTGACGACCTCGTCCAGCGGCCTCGATCCGAATATTTCGCCGGAAGCCGCGCAATTCCAGGTGCCGCGCGTGGCCAAGGCGCGGAACATGCCGGAGGATCAGCTCAGGCAGCTCGTGGCCGCCAACACCGAAGGCCGTCTGCTCGGCTTCCTCGGCGAGCCCAGGGTCAACGTTCTGGCGCTGAACCTCGCGCTCGATCGCTTGGCGGCGAAGTAGCCATCTAGGCTCGCAGTGTACGGATGACTATAATAGCCTGATGGTCCGAGAGCACCGCGATCCCGAACAACGTCCGTCTCCAGAGGCGCTACTGGAAGCTGCACGCCGGGAAGAGAGTGCGAGCGGCAAGCTGAAGATCTTCGTCGGCGCCGCCCCCGGCGTCGGCAAGACCTACGAGATGCTCGAGAGTGCCCACGCCAAGCGCAAGGCCGGCATCGACGTCGTGGTCGGCTTCGTCGAAACCCATGGCCGCGCCGAGACCGAGGCGCTGGTGCGCGGCCTCGAGGTGATCCCGCGCAAGAGGCTCGACTATCGGGGGCAGGTCGTCGAGGAGATGGATCTCGATGCGGTGATCGCGCGGCGGCCGCAGATTGTCCTGGTCGACGAACTCGCCCACACCAATGCGGCCGGCAGCCGCCATCCCAAGCGGTACATGGACGTCGAGGAGCTGCTCTCGCATGGCATCGACGTCTACACCGCCGTCAACATCCAGCACATCGAGAGCCTGAACGACGTCGTCGCCCAGATTACCCATGTCCGGGTCCGGGAGACGGTGCCCGACTCCGTGTTCGACCGCGCCGACGCCATCGAGCTGATCGACCTCACGCCCGACGATCTGATCCAGCGGCTGAAGGAGGGCAAGGTCTACGTCCCGAAGCAGGCCGAGCGGGCGCTGGAGCACTACTTCTCGCCGGGCAACCTTACGGCGCTGCGTGAGCTCGCACTGCGGCGCACAGCCGAGCGGGTCGACGAGCAGCTCCTCACCCACATGCAGGCGAATGCCATTTCTGGGCCCTGGGCCGCGGGCGAGCGCATTCTCGTCTGCGTCAGCGAGGATCCCCGCGCCGCCGGCCTCGTCCGCTACACCAAGCGGCTGGCGGACCGGCTGCATGCGCCGTTCACAGCGATCTCGATCGAGACGCGGCGATCCCTGCAATTGTCCGACGACGAGCGCGATCGGCTGGCCGACACGCTGCGGCTCGCGGAATCGCTCGGCGGCGAAGCGCTGACCATTCCAGCCGTTGGGCGCCGTATCGCCGACGACGTCGTCAATTTTGCGCAGGGCAACAACGTCACCCAGATCGTGATCGGCAAGTCGACGCGCTCGCGCTGGTTCGAGATGACGCGCGGCTCGGTCGTGCACGATTTGGTGCGCCGCGCCGGCAACATCACCGTCCACGTCATCGCCGGTGACGAGCTGCCCGGCGAGGCCGCGCCCAAGACCGCGGTGCAGACCGCCGCCCGGTCGGAGCCGTTCAACCCGCTGCCCTATCTGAAGGCGCTCGGCCTCGTGCTGGTCGGTCTAGGCGTTGCCGAGCTGCTTCAGCCGCGGTTCGGTATCGAGAACGTCGACCTCGTGCTGCTGACGGCGGTCGTGGCGGTTGCGGTTCGTTACGGTCTCTGGCCGTCGCTGCTAGCCACGGTTGCGGCGTCCCTGTGTTACAATTTCTTCTTCCTGCCGCCGCTCTACACCTTCACGATCACCGACCCGACCAATGTCGCGGCCTTCGTGCTCTTCCTGGTGGTCGCGATGATCGTCTCCAATGTGGCGGCGCGCGTGCGCATCCAGGCCGACACCGCGATCGGCCGGATCAGGATGACCGAGCAGCTCCATGCCTTCAGCCGCAAGCTCGCCGGTACCGCCACGCTCGACGACGTGCTTTGGGCGACCGCCTATCAGATCGCCTTGATGCTGAAGGTGCGCGTGGTGCTGCTTCTGCCGGAGGAGGGCCTGCTCACGGTGAAGTCAGGCTATCCGCCCGAAGACGAGCTCGATCAGGCGGACCTCGCAGCGGCCAATTGGGCTTGGAGCAACGATCGACCCGCCGGCCGCGGTTCGGACACCTTGCCCGGCGCCAAGCGGCTGTTCCTGCCGATGCGCACCGGGCGCGGCCCGATCGGCGTGATCGGCATCGACAACGACCGCACCGGCCCGCTGTTGACGCCGGACCAGCGCCGGCTGCTCGACGCCCTGGTCGACCAGGGCGCGCTCGCGATCGAGCGCGTGCTGCTCGTCGAGGACATGGACCGGGTCAAGCGCACCGTCGAATCCGAGCGGCTGCGCTCGGCGCTGCTCACCTCGATCTCGCACGATCTGAAGACCCCGCTCGCCTCGGTGCTGGGGGCGGCCTCGACCATGCGCGATCTCGCCGGCGCGCTCTCAAACACCGAGAAGCGTGATCTGCTCGCGACCGTGATCGACGAATCCGAGCGGCTCAACCGCTTCATCGCCAATCTGCTCGACATGACCAAGCTCGAATCCGGCGCCGTCGTGCCCAACACGGCGCTGCACGATCTCGGCGAGATCGTCGGCAGCGCGCTGCGGCGCGCGAGCAAGATCCTCAGCCGCCACAAGGTCGAGCTCGTGCTGGCCGCCGAGCTGCCGATGCTTCAGCTCGATGCCGTGCTGTTCGAGCAGGCGCTGTTCAACCTGCTCGACAACGCGGCCAAATATTCGCCGCCGGAGACCACGATCTTGATCCGGGGCCGGCGTGACGGTGCCCAGGTCGTGCTCGAGATTGCGGACGAGGGAGCCGGCATTCCGCCCGGCGAGCTCGAAAGTGTGTTCGACAAGTTCTATCGCGTGCAGAAGGGCGATCACGTCCGCCCCGGCACCGGGCTCGGACTTGCCATCTCCCGCGGCTTCGTCGAAGCGATGGGCGGCACGATCTCCGCCGCCAATCGCAGCGGGCGGAGCGGTGCGGTCCTGACCATTCGGCTGCCCGTTCCGGCAGAAAGCCACGCACTGGATACCGCCGCATGAGCGCTGCTCCGATCAAGGTCCTGGTCATCGACGACGAGCCGCCGATCCGTAAATTGCTGCGGATGGGATTGACGACGCAAGGCTACGACATCCTGGAGGCGTCGAACGGAAAAATGGCTCTGGAGAAGCTTGCCGAAGAGCCCGCGCTGATCATCCTCGATCTCGGCCTGCCCGATGTGCAGGGGCACGAACTTCTCCGCACCATCCGCACCCGCAACGAAGGCGTGCCGATCGTGGTGCTGTCGAGCCGCGGCGACGAAGCCGGCAAGGTGCAGGCGCTCGATCTCGGTGCCGATGATTACCTGACCAAGCCGTTCGGCATGGAGGAGCTGCTGGCGCGCCTGCGCGCCGCGCTGCGCCACCAGCTTCAGGTCAAGGGCGAGCGTCCGGTCTTCCGAACCGGCGATCTCTCGGTCGATCTCGTCCGCCGCATCGTCAAGGTCGGGGATCGCGACGTGAAGCTCTCGCCGAAAGAATACGACCTGCTCCGTGTGCTGGTGCAGCATGCCGGCAAGGTGCTCACCCATCGATTTTTGCTGAAGGAGCTGTGGGACGAATTGACCGACGCGCAGTATCTGCGCGTCTATGTCCGCCAGCTTCGCCAGAAGATCGAAGCCGATCCGGAGCGGCCGCAATACGTGCTGACGGAAACGGGTATCGGGTATCGGTTGAAGGCGGGGGATTGATTATCGCTGTCATTCCGGGGCGCGCGTTCGCGCGAGCCCGGAATCCATGTCTCCGCGCATCGCGCTCGGCGCGGTGGATTCCGGGTTCGATGCTTCGCATCGCCCCGGAATGACGAGTTAACCCGCCTTCCGCTGCCTTGCCGTCGACCGGTGCGCCTTCTTCGCGCCTCGAGGCCGCCCGGTCGCACGACGCGGGTGCGGTTTCGCCGCGGCCTTTTTGCCGCCGCGTCCCTTCAGGCTCTGCTTCAGCGCGTCCATCAGGTTGACGACGTTGCTCGGTCGCTCCTCGGGCTCCGGGAGCTCGATCTTCTTGCCGCTGGCCTTGCGCTTCACCAGGGCCTTCAGCGCGTTCTCGTATTCGTCCTTGAACTTGCTGGGATCGAAATGCGCTGCCTTGGTCTGCAGGATGTGGCCGGCGAGCTCGACCATGTCCTTGGTGATCTTGGGGCTCTTGATGTCGTCGAAGAACTGGTCCTCGTCGCGCAGCTCGTACGGGAAGCGCAGCGTGGTGCCGAGCAGGCCCTTGCCGCGCGGCTCGATCGCCATGACGTGCTCGCGGTTGGTCAGAACGATCTTGGCCAGCGCCACGCGCTCCTGGTCCTTCATCGCGTCCCGGATCACGGCGAAGGCATCGACCGCGGCCTTGCCGTCGGGGGCGATGTAGTAGGGGTGGTTGAGGAAGCGCTGGTCGATCTCCTCGCGCGGCACGAAGCTCTCGATGTCGATGGTGTGATTGCTTTCGATCTGGACCGCGTCCAGCTCTTCCGGCTCGATCTCGACATATTTGCCCTTGCGCACTTCGTAGCCGCGGCCCTTCTGGTCGCTCTCGACGACGTCGCCGGTCTCGGAATCGATCATCTGCTGCTTGAGCCGGTTTCCGGTCTCGCGGTTGATCAGGTGAAACCGCGTCTTCTCGGCCGCCGTCGTCGCCGGGTAAAGCACGACCGGACAGCTGACCAGCGACAGCTTCAACGTTCCCTTCCAGTAGGCGCGCGGGGCCATTCCATTCTCCAGCGTTTTCAAGGCGTTTCTGTCCGAGGCGGATTTGGAACCCCAACCGTCCCATGGGGTTTTGGTTCCGGGCGGGACTTTCGCCATGATAGGCTTGAAGGGCCGAAAGAGAAGCGGGACCGATCGTGCTGCAAAAGCTCTCCACTTACCGACAGAAGCGGGACTTCGAGAAGACGCCGGAGCCGTCGGGCAAGACGGCAATAGCGCCCTCGAAGCAGCGTCGCTTCGTGATCCAGAAGCATGATGCGACCCGCCTGCACTACGATCTCAGGCTCGAGTTCGACGGCGTCTTCAAGTCCTGGGCGGTGACGAAAGGACCCTCGCTCGATCCGCACGACAAGCGTCTGGCGGTCGAGGTCGAGGATCATCCGCTCGACTACGGCGATTTCGAAGGCACGATTCCCGAAGGACAATATGGCGGCGGCACCGTGATGCTGTGGGACCGCGGCACCTGGGAATCGGATGACCCGGACGCGGGCTTTAAGAAGGGCGACCTGAAGTTCACCCTCCACGGCGAGAAGCTGCACGGCAGCTGGGTCTTGGTGCGGATGCGCAACCGCGGCGGCGAGAAGCGGACCAACTGGCTCCTCATCAAGCATCGCGACGAATATGTCCGCGAGGGCGCGGACAACGACATCCTCGAGCAGGACAAATCCGTCGCCTCCGGCCGCGCCATGGAGCAGATCGCGGAGGGGAGGGGCCGCGCGCCGAAGCCGTTCATGCTGACGAAGGGCGCCAAGGGCAAGGCCGATGCCGTCTGGCAGTCCAACCGTGCCGAGGAGACGAAAGGGCGCACGGTGAAGCCGGCGCCGCGCGCCGCCTTGAAGCGCCGTAAAGCGGCAAAGAATAGCGCCACGACCGCGACCAGCGCGAGGAAAGTCTCGGCGATGCCGGACTTCGTGGCGCCGCAGCTCTGCACGCTGGTCGAACGGCCGCCGGCCGACCAGGGCTGGTGCCACGAGATCAAGTTCGACGGCTATCGCGTGCAGCTCCGGGTCGAGGACGGCGAGGCGACGCTGAAGACGCGCAAGGGTCTCGACTGGACCGCCAAGTTCGGCTCAATCGCCAAGGAAGCGGCGACGCTGCCGGACGCGATCATCGACGGCGAGATCGTCGCGCTCGACCACAACGGCGCGCCGAACTTCTCCTCGCTGCAGGCTGCGCTGTCCGACGGCAAGACCGACGAGCTGATCTTCTTCGCCTTCGATCTGCTTTTTGCCGAGGGCCAGGATTTTCGCCGGTTGCCGCTCGACGAGCGCAAGGCGCAGCTCAGGACGCTGCTGGACAAGCGCAAGCGGACATCGACCCAGATCCGCTATGTCGAGCACTTCGAGAGCGGCGGCGATGCCGTATTGCAATCGGCGTGCAAGCTCGAACTCGAAGGCGTGGTGTCGAAGAAGCTGAATGCGCCGTATCGGTCCGGCCGCACCGAGAGCTGGGTCAAGTCGAAATGCCGCGCCGGCCACGAGGTGGTGATCGGCGGCTACAAGACCACCAACGGCAAATTCCGCTCGTTGATGGCCGGCGTGCAGCGCGGCGATCATCTCGCCTTTGTCGGCATGGTCGGCACCGGCTTTGGCGCGGACAAGGTCAAGCGCCTGATGCCCGCTCTGAAGGCAGTGGAGGCCAAGCAAAGCCCGTTCGGCGGCAAGAACGCGCCGAAGAAAACCCGCGATGTGCATTGGCTGAAGCCCGAGCTCGTCGCGGAGATCGAATTCGCCGGCTTCACCGCCGACGGCAACATTCGCCAGGCTGCGTTCAAGGGATTGCGGCAGGACAAGCCGGCCGAGGAGGTCGAGGCGGAGAAGCCCGTCGATACCGAGCTGGCCGAGCCCAAAGCCCGGAAGCCGGCGCGCGCGAAGGCGGGCCGGTCGTCGAACAAGGCCGCTCAAAGCGCCGAGGTGATGGGTGTCGTCATCTCGAAGCCGGACAAGCCGCTGTGGCCGGATGACGGCGAGGGCGCTCCGGTCACCAAACTGGACCTTGCGCGCTACCTCGAAGCGGTCGGCGAATGGATGATCGTGCACCTCAAGGGGCGGCCGTGCTCGCTGATCCGCGCCCCCGATGGCATCAAGGGGGAGTGCTTCTTCCAGCGCCACGCGATGCAGGGAACGTCGAACCTCCTGGAGCTGGCGCGGGTCTCCGGCGACCGCAAGCCCTATCTCCAGATCGATCGCGTCGAGGGCCTCGCCGCCGTGGCGCAAATCGGCGGCGTCGAGCTGCATCCCTGGAACTGCGCGCCATACGCCTATGACACGCCGGGCCGGCTGGTGTTCGATCTCGATCCGGCGCCCGACGTCGAGTTCGCCGACGTCGTCGAGGCCGCCAAGGAAATGCGGCAACGGCTCGCCGATATCGGCATGGACAGTTTCTGCAAGACCACGGGCGGCAAGGGGCTCCACGTCGTGGTGCCGCTGCTATATGGCGCGCGCGACAAGGTGAGCTGGAAAGAGGCCAAGGCGTTTGCCCAAGGCGTCTGCCAGTGGATGGCGGATGACGATCCCGAACGCTATCTGCTCAACATGTCGAAGAAGCTGCGCGAGGGAAAGATTTTCCTGGACTATCTGCGCAACGACCGCATGTCGACCGCGGTCGCACCGCTGTCGCCGCGCGCACGCGCCGGCGCAACCGTGTCGATGCCGGTCACCTGGGCGCAAGTGAAGAGTGATCTCGATCCCAAGCGTTACACGATGCGCACCGTGCCGGGCCTGCTGGCGCGATCGAAGGCGTGGGTGGGGTACGACGACGCGGCGACGTCGATCAAGGCTGCGATCAAGAAGCTGGCGGAGAAGGTGAAGTAAGTCGGTCCGCGATTCCCATTAAGGTGTCGCGGGGTGGGCAAAGCAAAGCGTGCCCACTTCATTCACGTCGCGTAGAGGTGGTGGGCACGCTTGCGCTTTGCCCACCCTCCGCGATCGACGCTTTGCTAGATCCGTCCCATCAGGATCAGGATCAGCAGGATGACGATGACGAGGCCAAGACCGCCGCCGCCGTAGTAGCCGGTGCCGTAGAACGGCCCGCCGCCGATGCCGCTGAATCCGCCCAGCAGGGCGATGACCAGAATAATCAGAATGATCGTGCCGATTGACATGCAAATCTCCTCCAGCCCTTCATCAAAGGGTCGTTGCAACCTGTCCCGTTGTACGAGGGCAACTTGCCGCAGGTTGTAAAGTTCCGCCTTTGAAACACGACGGGCGGGATGAGCTCGCATGGAACCATTGTTGATCGACCCGGCATGACTATGTGAAGCCAGTCGCAAGGGGTCCGGCCATGTCAGCACCGCTCGTAGTTTCAATTCCGCATCGTCTCGGGCGCGAGGAGGCGGTGCGCCGGTTGAAAACCGGACTCGGCCGCGCCGCGGCGAGCATTCCCGTGATGCAGGTCGAGGAGGAACGCTGGAGCGGCGACAGCATGAATTTCCGCATCCGCGCGCTCGGGCAGACCGCGAGCGGCCAGGTCGATGTCGGCGACGACCAGGTCCGGGTCGAGGTGGTGCTGCCCTGGTTGTTGCAGCGCTTTGCCGAGATGGCGCAGGCTACCATCAAGAAGCGCGGGCAATTGCTGCTCACCAAGGACGGGGGCAAGTAGCCTCAGGCGGGCGCGGGCTGGCGTATCGGCTTCGCTGCACTTGTGCTGCGGGCCTCGATGACGGCCACGGGTAGATCGGGCAAGGCCTGTGCGAGCGGCAGTTCGTTGCCTTCAAGGCCCGTCCCGGTGTAGCCAGTGATGTCGACGGCCCCATCGAATTCTTGCGGCGCGGGCCAGTCCCGGCCTCCTTGCGTGAACGGCGCGAACTGACGTGCGACGACGACGATGGCCGCCGCTCGTCCATGGGTGCGAGCGAACGCAATGACGTGGTCGGCATGTGCGCCGCGCACTTCGAGGGGCTGATAGCCTCCCCGGACGAAAATATCCGGAAGGCGGTTGCGCAGCGCGAGGAGATGCCGTGTCCACGCCAGCTTGAGCCGGCCGTCGGGCCAGGCCTTGGTCAGGCCGCTCCAATCCGGCGCCTCCAACGCCGTCAGGGCCGCATGGCGCGCAGCGAAGTCGACCGGTCGGCGATTGTCCGGGTCGACCAGGGATAGATCCCAGAACTCGGTGCCCTGATAGAAGTCCGGCACGCCCGGCAACGTGGCCTTGAGCGTGAGCTGGCTCAGCGAATTCAGCGTGCCGAGCAATGCGACGCGGCGAGCGAGCGTCTGCAAGGTCTCCAGGAATTCCGCGGACCTGGCGGGGTCGAGGATATTAGCGACGAAGTCCCGGATGCCGTTCTCATAGGCTTCATGCGGGTTGAGCCAGCTCGTCTCCTCCTTGCCCTCGCGCGCCGCCTTGAGCGCATAGGCCTGGATGCGCTCGACGAAGCCGGCATCGGCCAGCTCCTGAAGCGGCCAGACGCCGAGCAGGGTCTGGTAGAGCATGTATTCGAACGTCGCCGAAGGCGCGCGGAAGTTGCCGTGCAGCGTCAGCTGCGGCGCGTTCAGCACTTTCCAGCGCGCCACCGCGCTGGTCCATTCGCCGGGTATTTCGCTGAGCGCCGCGATCCGCATGCGGGCATCCTCGCCACGCTTGGTATCATGGGTCGCCGTCGCGGTCATCCCGTGCGGCCACTCCCTGGCGCGGGCCTGCATGACCTGATGGAAGGCGGGAATGGTGAGGCCGGTGCTCGCGGGATCGCCGCCGACCTCGTTCAGCGCGAGCAGCCGGTGGAATTGGTAGAACGCGGTGTCTTCCAGCGATTTCGCCATCATCGGCCCGGTGAACTGCTGGACCTTGAGCGCGAAGCGGCGCACGCGCGGGGCGCTGTGCGGGGGACGGCCGGGCTTGAGCAGGTCCATGGTCAGGGCATCGCGCAGGAAGTCGAAGATGCCTTCGTCGGCGGCAAACCACTCCCGGCGCGCGCGCGCGATGGTGTCGTCGATCAGCTGGCGGTCCGATGCAGTCGGGCCGCTATGCGTCAGGTAGGTGCGATAGACCGGGAAATGCAGCACATAGAGTTCGAGCGCCTGTCGCAGGCTGTCGGCCGAGAAGTCGCGCGTGGAGTAATGTCCGTTGGCGATGCGCGCGAGCAGGCGCGTCAGCACGGTGAACTCGCTGGTGAGCAACGTCTCCAGCACCCGGCGCTTTGCGTCCTTGACGTAAGGCGCAAGCTGCGGCGGCCGGTTGCTGATCTGGCGCCAGGTCTCGTCGAGCGACTCCAGACCCCTGGGATCGACCAGCACATGGGTGATGACGTTCATCCATTCGTAGCCGGTGGTGCCCTGTACGCCGGCGAAATGCGGCAGGCGTTCGTGCTCGCACAGGATCTTCTCGATCACGGTGTAGAACGGCGCTGCATTGCCCTGGGCTGTGTTGCTTTGGGCGTCGCGCACGAGCCGGCGCAGCCGCTGGCAATATTGCGCGGGGTCGCGCAGGCCATCGATGTGGTCGAGCCGGATGCCTTGCAGCTTGCCCTCCGCAACGAGTTGCTTCACCAACCGGTGGGTGGCGGCGAACGTGCTCGCGTCCTCGACGCGCAGGCCTGCGAGCCCGTTGACGTCGAAGAAACGGCGATAATTGATGTCGCTGGAGGCGAGCCGCCAATGCCCGAGCTTGTAGTGCTGGCGCTCGAGCAGGTGATGCAGCGCAAGCGTCTGCGCCGGGCGGTCCTCGGCGGCGCGATAGGCGGCAAGGCCTTGCGCGATCAGATCGGCGGCGCCCGCGATCTCCCGCAGCTCGGACTTGAAGGCGGGAGCCTCCTTGCGGTTGGGCCGGCGCAATCCGGTGTAGCGCGACGCCAGCGCGAGCAGGCGCCTGCCCGGCTCCGTTTCCGCCGCGTCCGCCTCCTTGACGATCATGCGCAACACCTCGCCGTAGCGTTCCGGGGCGATGGGCAGGCGATGCTCGAAGTACCAGGCGGAGAAGCTTCCTTCATTCGGGTCGTAGCGGAGCTCGATATCGCCGCCCTCCAGCGCATTGCCGTAGGACGAGCCGAGGATCGGCAGCAGCACGCCGCCGCGGGCGCGAAACGCCAGCTGATCCCAGTCGATGTCGAAGGAGACGGCGTGCGGCGAGGCCTGGCCCCATTCCAGCACGTCGAGCCACCAGGGGTTGTCGGCAAAATGCACGCCGACATGGTTGGGCACGAAATCGATGATGAGCCCGAGATCGTGCTGCCGAAGTGCGTCGCTCAGCCGCGCAAAGCCGGCCTCGCCGCCGAGTTCGGGATTGAACTGGCCGTGATCGACGGTGTCGTAGCCATGGCTCGAGCCTTTGCGGGCCTTCATCACCGGCGAGGCATAGAGATGCGTGATCCCCAGCGCCTTGAGGTAGGGGACGACCGCGGCGGCCTTGTCGAAATCGAAATCTGCGGTCAGCTGGAGCCGGTAGGTCGCGAGCGGAATGGCGGGAGCCATGTTAATCTCCGAGATGCCAGGCCACCGACCAGGGCGGGAGCCGCTCGCCGGCCTCGCTGCCCCAGATCGGCGTGCCTGCACTGAGGGTGGAGGCGATAGCGCGATCCGACAGATTGGCGATGAGGCGCAACGTCGAGCCGTCGCCCATGCGCCAATGCGCAGTGAGGAGGCCGTCGTCCGCCGCCTCTGCGCCGCCGAAGCTTGCACCCTTGAGCCGGGGCATGATTTCCTTGCGACGCAGCGCCAGCAGGTCGCGCACGAGAGCTAGCCGCGCGTTCTGCTCCGGTGTGCGGCCGGTCCAGTCGAGCACAGCCGCTTGCAGCGTTCCCGGATCGAGCGGATCGGGCACCTCGTCGCCATATTTGTCGTAAGCCCAGGCATATTCCTGCTTGCGCCCCTTGCGCACGGCTTCGGCCAGTCCGCCCTGGAAATCGCAGAAGAACGGGAAAGGGACGGTCGAGCCCCATTCCTCGCCCTGGAACAGCATCGGCACCATCGGTGCAAGAAGCGTCACAGCGAGTGCGGCTTCGACCTGGTTCGGCGACGCCAGGCTTTCCAGCCGTTCGCCGAGCGGGCGGTTGCCGATCTGGTCGTGGTTTTGCAGGAAATTGACGAATGCCGCCGGCGGCAGCTCTCCGCTCGGCTCGCCGCGCGGCTTCTTGCCCCAGAATTCCGAGATCTCGCCCTGGTAGACGAAGCCGGATGCGAGCGCGCGGGCGAGGTCCATGCGCGGCGTCTGGTAGTCGCCGTAATAGCCGGCATGCTCGCCGGTCAGCATCACGTGCCAGGCGTGATGATAATCGTCGTTCCATTGTGCGCGATATTTGCCGTTCGGCGGCTCCTGCGCCGCATCGAGCAGGCTGGCGCGGTTGTCGCCGTTCTCCAGCACGAGATGGATCCGGCGCCCCGTGGCCTTGGCGAGCTCGCCGGCGGCGACGCTGAGGTCCTGCAGCATGGACTGCTCGCCCGGGATCGCCACGATATGGTTGGCGGCATCCAGTCTCAGGCCGTCGAAGCGGTAGTCGCTGAGCCAGGACAGCGCGTTCTCGACGGCGAAGGCACGCGCCTGCGGCACGCGATAATCGATCGCGCTGCCCCACGGCGTGTGCGCGTCGGTGAAGAAGGTCGGGGCGTAGCGGCCGAGGTAGTTTCCTTCCGGCCCGAAATGATTGTAGACCACGTCGAGAAACACCATCAGCCCACGCAGATGCGCCTCGTCGATCAGCGTCTTCAGGTCGTCCGGCCGGCCATAGGCGCTGTCGGGCGCATACCATAGCACGCCGTCATAGCCCCAGCCGCGGCGTCCGGCGAAATCGGCGAGCGGCATCAATTCCAGCGCGGTGATGCCGGTCGCAACGAGATGATCGAGCTTGTCGATCATGGCGCGGTAGGTGCCCTCAGGCGTGAAGGTGCCGACATGGGTCTCGATCAGTACGGTCTCTTCCCAGGGGCGGCCGCGCCAATCGCGCGCGCGCCAGGTGAAGGCGTCGTGATCGATCACCTCGCTCGGACCGAACACGTCCTCCGGCTGGAAAGCCGAGGCTGGATCCGGCACGTCGATCTCGTCGTCGATCCTGAATTTGTATGTGCTGCCGGAGGGCAGGCCGCCAATCTCGGCGACATACCAGCCATCCTGGCGGCGCTGCATGGCGTGCCTGCGGTCGAGCAGGAGGTCGACACGTTGCGCCGCCGGCGCCCACAGCCTGAAGGACACGCCCTCCTTCGTCGGCCTTGCCCCGAAGGATGGCCTCATAGCGCGCCTGCAAAGGCGAGCACCGAGCGCGGCGGCGCCTTGCTGTCGCTCCCCGGCAGGAAGTCGATCGTATTCAGCTTGGTATCGGTCGTGTTCAGGATCTGCTGCCAGCTCTTGTATTCGTTCATTTTGGGCAATTTGAATGCGATCTCTTCGGGAGCGGCGTTCAGTACGATAAAGACCGCAGCCCCGCCCGGTTCCATCGGTCCCATTACATAGGAGAGGAACCTGCCTTCGGGGAATTTCCAGTCGCTCTCCGTCATCTCGTCGCCGGCGGGCGTCAGCCACAACGCACCGTAGGAGAGGCCGTCCTTGGGCCGGCCGTCGAGCCAGCGATGGCTGCGCAGCTGCGAGAACCGGCGGCGGATGTCGGCGAGATGGGCGACGAAATCGATCATGTCGTCGCCGTCCTTGCCCAGATTGTCCCAGCCGACCCAGCCGACCTCGTTGTCCTGGCAATAAGCGTTGTTGTTTCCGGATTGCGAATTGCCGACCTCGTCACCGGCGAGAAGCAGCGGAACGCCCTGCGCCAGCATCAGGCAGGCCAGCACGTTCTTGCGCAGCTGGCGGCGTAGGGCGATGATCTTGGGATCGTCGGTCGGTCCCTCCACACCGCAATTGTTGCTGTGATTGTCGTTGGAGCCGTCGCGATTGTCCTCTCCGTTGGCCTCGTTGTGCTTCTCGTTGTAGCTGAAGAGGTCGGCGAGCGTGAAGCCGTCGTGAACCGTGATGTGGTTGATGCTGGCGCGCGGCCTCCGACCGTCGTGGTTGAACAGGTCAGACGACGCCGTCATGCGGCTGGAGATGTCGCCGATCAGGCTGCCTTCGCCGCTCCAATAGCGGCGCATGGCGCTGCGATAGCGGTCGTTCCATTCCGACCATTGCGAGGGGAAGGCGCCAACCTGGTAGCCGCCGAGGCCAAGATCCCACGGCTCGGCGACGAGCTTGACAGTCGCCAGCACCGGATCCTGCCGCACCGCCGTCAGAAAGGAGCTGCCGCGATCGTATCCGTTCGGCCCGCGCGCCAGCGTGGTGGCGAGATCGAAGCGGAAGCCGTCGACATGGCAGACCTCGACCCAGTAGCGCAGGGAATCCATCACCATCTGCAGCACCCGCGGATGGGTGAGGTTCACGGACGAGCCGCAGCCGGTGAAGTCGTCGTAATAGCGCGGGTTCTCGCGGTTCAGCCAGTAGTAGGAGGCGTTGTCGATGCCGCGGTAGCACAGCGTCGGGCCGAGGTGATTGCCTTCGGCGGTGTGATTGTAGACGACATCCAACATCACCTCGATGCCGGCGTCGTGCAGCCGTGCCACCGTGGTGCGGAAGGAATCCAGCGCATTGTCCTGGGCGTAGCGCGGCTCGGGCGCGAAGAAGGACAACGTGTTGTAGCCCCAGTAGTTGGCGAGCTTCTTCTCCACCAGAATGCGGTCGTCGACGAAGCTGTGCACCGGCAGCAGCTCGACCGTGGTGACGCCGAGCCTCTTCAGGTGCTCGATCATGGCGGGCGAGGACAGGCCGCCATAGGTGCCGCGCAAGTTCGGCGGCACGTCGTCGCGCTTCTGGGTCAGGCCCTTGACGTGCGCCTCGTAGATGATGGTGTCTTCCCAGGGGATGTTGGGCCGGATCTCGCGCCGGCCCCAGTTGAAGGTCTCGTCGACCACGACCGCCTTCGGCATGCCGCGCGCGTTGTCACGCCGGTCGAACGACAGGTCCTCGCGCGCGCTTCCCGTGCGGTAGGCGAAGTGCGCATCGCTCCAGACCAGGCGGCCGGCAAGCCGCTTGGCGTAGGGGTCGAGCAGCAGCTTGTTGGCGTTGAAGCGGTGGCCGTGCTCGGGCTCATAGGGGCCGTGCACGCGGTAGCCGTAGAGCTGGCCGGGCGAGACGTCGTTGAGGTAGCCGTGCCAGACGTCCTCGGTCTTCTCCGGCAATTCGATGCGCTCGAGCTCCCGGCGGCCCTGCGTGTCGAACAGGCAGAGCTCGACCTTCTGTGCATTGGCGGAGAACAGCGCGAAATTGGTGCCGCGTCCGTCCCAGCTTGCGCCGAGGCGTGCCGGCGATCCAGCGGTCAGGCGCATCGATCAGCTTTCCGGAACGAGGAAGATCGCAGCCAGCGGCGGAATGGTGAGGCCGAGCTCGCCGCCCTCGGCATGGACTTCACCGACATTGCCGACATTGCTGCCGCCGTAATGGGCGGAGTCCGAATTGAGCACTTCCTTCCACTTGCCGCCGAAAGGCACGCGGACGCGATAGTTCTGGTAGACGTTCGGCGAAAAGTTGAGGATCACGAGGCAGCGCGCTTGCTCGTCGAATCCCTTGCGCAACCAGGCGAACACGTTGCGGTCGGCGTCATCCGTGACCAGCCATTCGAAGCCGGCCTGGTCGCAATCCATCTGGTGCAGCGCCGGCACCGCGCGATAGAGCCGGTTAAGGTCGCGGATCAACGCCTGGACCCCGGAATGATACTTGTATTCGAGCAGGTGCCAGTCGAGCGACTGGTCGTGATTCCACTCGCGGCTCTGCGCGATCTCGGCACCCATGAACAGCAGCTTCTTGCCGGGATGGGCGAACATGAAGCTGTAATAGGCGCGCAAGTTCGCGAAGCGCTGCCACTCGTCGCCGGGCATGCGGCCGAGGATCGAGCGCTTGCCGTGAACGACCTCGTCGTGCGACAGCGGCAGGATGAAGTTCTCCGAGAACGCGTAATGCAGGCCGAACAGGATGTCGCCGTGATGGTGCTTGCGGTGGATGGGATCCTTGCTGATGTAGTTCAGCGTGTCGTGCATCCACCCCATGTTCCACTTGTAGCCGAAGCCGAGCCCGCCGAATTCGACCGGACGCGAGACCTGGGGCCAGGCGGTGGACTCCTCGGCCGCGGTGGTCGCCTGCGGGAAGCGGGCGAACACCTCGGTGTTGAAGCGGCGCAGGAAGTCGATCGCTTCGATGTTCTCCCGCCCGCCATACTGGTTCGGAATCCACGCGCCGGGCGGCCGGCTGTAGTCGAGATAGAGCATGGACGCGACCGCATCGACGCGCAGGCCGTCGATCGCGTAGCGCTCCAGCCAGAACAGCGCGTTCGACACCAGGAAGTTCGTCACTTCGGTGCGGCCGTAATTGTAGATGAGCGTGCCCCAGTCGAGATGGCGGCCCTGGAGCGGATTGGCGTGCTCGTAGAGCGAGGTGCCGTCGAAGTGGCCGAGCCCGTGCGGATCGTCCGGGAAATGGCCCGGCACCCAGTCGAGCAGCACGCCGACGCCTTCGCGGTGGCAGGCATCGACCAGCGCCGCAAAGTCATCAGGCGTGCCGAAACGGCTGGTTGGAGCATAGAGGCCGGTTGGCTGATAGCCCCACGAGCCGTCGAAGGGATGCTCGCTCACCGGCAGGAATTCGAGATGAGTGAAGCCCATGTCGCGGGCGTAGGCCGGCAACTGCTCGGCCAGCTCGCGGTAGGTCAGCCATTCATTATTGTCCTTGCGCCGCCACGACCCGAGATGGACCTCGTAGATCGACATCGGGGCCGACAGCGAATTGATGCCGTCGGGGGCCGGGCGCGGCCGCGGCAAACGTGCTTCGTCGAACACGATGGAGGCCGTCTTCGGCCGCAGCTCGCTGGCGAAGGCCAGCGGATCGGATTTCAGCGGCAGCAGATGGCCATGCGGTCCGATGATCTCGAACTTGTAGTGATCGCCGGACGTCGCGTGCGGGATGAATAATTCCCAATAGCCGTTGCCGCGCACCCGCATTGGATGGCGCCGTCCGTCCCAGAAGTTGAAATCGCCGACCACGGAGACGCGCCTGGCATTGGGCGCCAGCACCACGAAGCCGACGCCGTCGACGCCCTCGAGCCGCATCGGATGCGCACCGAGCTTGTCGTAGATCCGCTGATGGGTGCCTTCGCCGAGCAGGTAAAGGTCGAAATCCGTCAGGATCGGCGGAAAGCGGTAGGCGTCCTCGAACTCGACGACGCTGTTGCCGAATTTTGCGCGCAACTGGTAGCGTTTCGAGCCGTTCGGCAGGGGGCCGATGAACAGGCCCGAATCGTGGACGCGGTCGAGCGGGGCGACCTCGCCATGCTCGCCGACGGCCTCGACATTGACGGCTTCGGGCAGAAACGCACGGACGACGCTCTTGCCGCCTTCGGGATGCAGCCCGAGATAGTGGAAGGGGTCGGAGTGGCGGCCCTCGATGATCGCATAGGCTTCGGCAGGCAATTTAGGCATGGGCTTCGCTCTCGGTACTGGACAGAATGCGAAGCAGTCCGGTGAGCGGCGCGTGGACCCCCTCAGGCCGGTTGGACAGCTCGTACTCTAGTTCATCGAACACTTGATCTAGCAGGAAAAATCTCAACAGGTCGTCCGCACACGGCCGATCCTTCGGCCAAAGCCTGCGGTCGGTCATGGCTTCGCGGTAGGCGGACAGGAATGTCGCGGTGGCGCGCGCGCGCCATTCCTCGAGCGCGGCCACGAGCCGGTCTTGCTCGTCGGAAGCGCCCGTGCGCGCGCGGCCCAGCGCCGCGTGGACTGAAAGGTCGATCGAGCGGATCAGGCCGGCGACGTCGCGGGCGGCCGGCGCCTTGCGGCGCTTGTTGGCCAGCGGTTCACGCGGATCGCCGTCGAAGTCGATGATGAAGATATCGTCCTTCACGATCAGAGTTTGCCCGAGCCGGAAGTCGCCATGATGACGGATGTTCAACCCGTCGATGCCGGATGGCAAGAGCGCATGCACGCGGTCGAGCAGGTCCACGCGCGCGGCGATGAGCCGGTCGACCAGGGGCCGGTCCGTCTCCCGCAGCCCGTCGCGGCTGTCGGCCAGCAGCTCCAGGACCCGCTCGGCGCGCGCCTTGAGGTCGGACAGCGCGGCCTTGATCTGGGCGGGGTCGATCGGCGCCGGGGCGAGATCGTCGGGCTTTGCCGCGGCGAGAGCGACGTGCAGCTCGGCGAGCCGCCGGCCGGTTTGTGCGATGAAGTGCAGATAGGGCGCCTGCTCCTGGGTCTCGCGCGGCATCTCGTCGGCCGGCGCCACGCGTTGCTCGTCGATATAGCGGTCGAGATATCCGGTGGTGACGGTCCAGCCATCGCCCTGGTTCTCGACATAGGCATGCAGCACGCCGAGCGCGCTGCGCTGGTTGCCGTCGACCAGCTCGACGCTGCCGAGCAGTGCCGGCGTATTGGCGAAGTTGGCGACCTCGGTGAGATAGTAGCCGATCTCGATCTCGGGGCTGATGCCGCTTTCGAGGCGGCGATAGATCTTGGCAACGTACTTGCTGTCGACCAGCGCGGTGCTGTTCGACTGTTCTATCGCGCGGATGCGTTCGGGCTCCTTGATGGTGTAGTCGGCGAAACGGCTGGTCGCCTTGAACTCCAGCCGCAGATTGTTCTCGTCCACGACCAGGTTTTGCGACAGGCCTCGCAGGAACAGCCCGATGAAGATCTGGTCGGTCGCGACGTCGAGCAGCGTGCCTTCGCGTGCGCCCTGACGGACGGCGGCGAGCGCCTTCGGGTTGAAGCGCTCGCGGTCGAAGCGCACCCATTCGATCTGCATGGGCATCACGTAGCGCGTCGTCACCTCGTCCCGCGTCGTCTCGAAGAACGCGATCCAGGGTCTGTTGTCGCCGATGTCGCTGAACGGTACCGCGGAGGTCAGCGTGGTCCGGATGTGCTTGGGATCGTTCTCGGGATACCAGCGCGTCCGCGCCAGGAAACCCGGCAGCACGTCGCGCTCGAACACGCCGCGCTCGCGGGCGAGCGACACCCAGTTGGAGTTCACCGGCACCACCAGCGTCTCGAACTCCGGCACGGCGCGCGGTGTCACCGGCTCGGACTTGTCGCGCTCCTGCAGCTGGAACCAGTAGAAGCCGTAAGGTCCCAGCGTGATCATGTAAGGCAGCTCGCCGATCGCAGGGAAGCGCGTGCGGCCGAGCATCTCCTGGGGGATGCGGTCCTTCCAGGGCGACAGGTCGAGCTCGGTGGCCTGTGCGGCCCGCGAGAGATTGGCGACGCAGAGGATCACCTCGTCGCGGTATTGCCGGACATAGGCGAGCACGGCGCGGTTGGCGGGGCGGATGAAGGTCATGGTGCCGCGGCCGAAGGCGAGCGTCGACTTCCGCACCGAGATCAGCCGTTTGGTGGCGCTGAGCAGGGATGACAGGCTGCGCGATTGCGCCTCCACGTTCACGGATTGGTACCCATAGACGGGATCCATGATCGGGGGGGCGTAGAGCCGGGCCGGGTCGCAGCGCGAGAAGCCGCCGTTGCGGTCAGGGCTCCATTGCATCGGCGTGCGCACGCCGTTGCGGTCGCCGAGATAGATGTTGTCGCCCATCCCGATCTCGTCGCCGTAATAGATGATGGGCGTGCCGGGGAACGACAGCAGCAGCGAGTTCATCAGCTCGATCTTGCGGCGGTCGTTGTCCATCAGCGGCGCGAGGCGCCGGCGGATGCCGACATTGATGCGGGCGCGCGGATCGTTGGCGTAGGTGGTCCAGAGATAGTCGCGCTCGACGTCGGTGACCATCTCCAGCGTCAGCTCGTCGTGGTTGCGCAGGAACAGCGCCCACTGGCAGCTTGCCGGAATGTCGGGCGTCTGGCGCAGGATGTCGGTGATCGGGAAGCGGTCCTCCTGCGCGATCGCCATGTAGATGCGCGGCATCAGCGGGAAATGGTAGGCCATGTGGCATTCGTCGCCACGGCCGAAATATTCCTGCACGTCCTCCGGCCATTGGTTGGCCTCGGCGAGCAGCAGCTTGCCCTTCGAATACGCGTCGAGCTCCTGGCGCAGGCGCTTGATGATCGTATGCGTCTCCGGCAGGTTCTCGTTCGAGGTGCCTTCGCGCTCGCACAGATAGGGGATGGCATCCAGCCGGAAGCCGTCGACGCCGGCATCGAGCCAGCGCTTCATCACCTGGATGATGGCGCTGACCACGCGTGGATTGTCGAAATTGAGATCCGGCTGGTGCGAGAAGAAGCGGTGCCAGTAGAACGCGCCGGCCTCGGGATCCCAGGTCCAGTTCGACTTCTCGGTGTCGGTGAAGATGATGCGCGTGCCCTGGTACTTCTGGTCGGTGTCGCTCCAGACATACCAGTTGCGGGCGCTGGAGCCCGGATGGCTGCGCCGTGCACGCTTGAACCATCTGTGCTGGTCCGAGGTGTGGTTGACGACGAGCTCGGTGATGACGCGCAAGCCGCGCTTCTGCGCTTCCTGGATGAAGCGCTTGAAATCCTTCATCGTCCCGAAATCGGGATTGACCGCGCCGTAGTCGGCGATGTCGTAGCCGTCGTCGCGGCCCGGAGAGGGGTAGAACGGCAAGAGCCACAGCGCGGTGACGCCGAGCTCCTGCAGATAAGGCAGCTTCTCGGTCAACCCGGCGAAGTCGCCGATGCCGTCATTGTTGCTGTCGGCAAAGGCCTTGACGTGGAGCTGGTAGATGATCGCGTCCTTGTACCAGAGCTCATCCACGATCTCGGCAGCCTCGATCTTCTTGGTGTCGACGGAAGACAGAACATTCATGGCGTGAACCCTTACGCCAGGCAGCGGAACAAGAGTGCCGGATCGCGGTCGGGATCGATATGCAACCTGATCCCGCCCCATTCGATGCGGGACTGTTCGCCGGTGAGGAGATTTTCGAGTGTCGTCACATGGTGACGCCGTCCACCAGCGTCAACGGTGACCTCGCCGAGTGGCAGCCAGCATTCGCGCAAATGGCGCGACAGGGCGATCACGACGACGACGGTATTGGACGAATCGGTCGCCTCCTTGACGAAGGCGATCGTCTCGCCGTCCTCGATGCCGAGGAAGCGCAGGTTTGCGGTCTGCTGCAACGCCGCGTTCTCGTTGCGGATGCGGTTGAGTGCGGCGATGTAGGGTTTGATGTTGCCGGGCTTGTCCCAGTCGCGCGTCCTGATCTGGTACTTTTCGGAACCCAGATATTCCTCGCGGCCCGGAATCGCCTCGTGCTCCAGCAGCTCGAATCCACTAAAGATCCCGTAGTTGCCTGACAATGTCGCCGCCAGCGCGATGCGCGACTTGAACGCCCAGGCCTCGCCGCTCTGGAGGTGATAGGGCAACAGGTCGGGCGTGTTCACGAACATGTGCGGACGATAGAAGTCGCGCTCCGGGTAGCGCGTCAGCTCGCCGAGATATTGCTCCAGCTCCCACCGCGAGGTGCGCCAGGGGAAATAGGTGAAAGATTGTGCAAAGCCGAGCTTGGCGAGGCCCTTCATCAGCTTCGGCCGTGCATAGGTCTTGGAAAACAGGATCACCTCCGGATGACGGCGGCCGATGTCGCGGATCAGCCACTCCCAGAACGCAAGCGGCGCGGTGTCGTGATTGTCGATGGCGAAGATGGTCACGCCATGGTCGATCCAGAACAGCATGGCGTCGCGGAATGCGTTCCACAGCCCGGCCCTGTCGACGGAGTCGAAATCGGGGATGACGATGTCGGAATAGGGGCCGTCGGCCGTCCGCACGGAGCGGTCCGGCCGCCACTTGAACCATTCCGGATGCTGCGTCAGCCAGGGATGGTCGGGCGAGCACTGCACGGCGAAGTCGAGCGCCAGCTCGAGGCCGTATTCGAGGCAGGTGGCGACCAGCGCGCGGAAATCCTCGATCGTGCCGAGTTCGGGATGCAGCGCATCGTGGCCGCCCGCCGCCGAGCCGATGGCATAGGGCGAGCCGGGATCGCCGTCGCCGGCCACGAGGGCGTTGTTGCGGCCCTTGCGGCTCGTGTGGCCGATCGGGTGGATCGGCGTGAAGTAGAGCACGTCGAAGCCCATGGCGGCGATGTCGGGCACGCGCGCGATACAGTCGCGCAGCGTGCCATGCCGGCCCGGCAAGGCACTCTGGCTGCGCGGCATCATCTGATACCAGGCGCCGAAGCGCGCCTTGTCGCGGTCGACCGTGAGCGGGAAGAGCTGCGAGCGCGTCAGGTCGGGCCGGGACTGGCTCCCGGCCATGGCCTCGCCGAGCTCGGTTGCGAGCAGCGCGGCGACGTCGCCGTTCCTCAGGTAATCCTCGCACTGCCTGATGATGATCGCGGCGGCGTTCTGCCCCGCGCCATGCGCCTTGGTCAACAGGCCGGCGCCTTCGAGCGCATCGAGGCTGACATCGACGCCGATGCGCCGCTTGCGCGCGACCGCATGCGACCAGGTTGCGAACTCGTCGGTCCAGGCTTCGATCGCGTAGACGTATCGGCCGGGCTCAGGGGGCGTGAATGCGCCGGACCAGCGGTCATTGCCGTGATGGGCCATCGGCTCGCTCCGCCATTCGCGCTCCTGCTCCTTCCGCCAGATCAGCGCGGCCGATATCACGGCCTCGCCGTCGCGGTAGATGTCGGCCCAGACCTCGACCGGTTCGCCCACGATCCGCTTCACGGCGAAGCGGCCGCCGTCGATCGAGGGATAGACGTCCTCGATCAGGAAAGCGCCGCCGACTGCAGCACTCTCGACAGTTTGAATTGTCTTGTTCACGGTGATGCCATTGACAAGAAAGCAGGAGCCCGTTTCCCTTGTCGGGAATCCACGCTTGGTACCATGATAGAAAGCCGCTTGTATGTCATTGGTTCCCTGGGGAACGGCAAGCGCGGTCTGCGAGTTAAATCTGGCTAACCTCTTCCGCGACTTCGTTAAAATCAACAACCCTGGCCGGACAATGGCCTGCAAGCTGCGTGCCGAATGGATCTTTTAGCTCAAGCCCGGACCAAGGGCGTTCAATCCGAATTCGTCGACGCCCTCGGCAAGCTGCGGGTGACCGCGCCCGAGGCGCTCAAATCCATCCTCGACGCCCTGCCGGAGAAGCGGGTCTACCGTTTCGTCAGCGCGCCGGTCGTGGTGCGCGCGCTGGGACATCCACGCACGGAATTGGCCGCCGTCGGCGCGCCGCCGTTGCAATGGAAGATCACCGGCAATGGCACTGTGATCGCGCAAGGCGAGACGCGAGAACCCGTCATCGCCTGGCCCGCCGGCCTGGCCTTGGGGTACTACCGCCTGACGCTGACCGATGCCAAAGGTGTCACGGAAGAGGTGCCGATGATCGTGGCGCCCGAACGCTGCTTCGGCGGCGATTTCGACCGCGGCTGGCTGCTCGCCGTGCAGCTCTACAGCGTTCGTTCCGACCGCAATTGGGGCATCGGCGATTTCACCGATCTTGCTGGCCTGGTCCGGCTGGCCAAGCAGCTCGGGGCCGATGGCGTCGGGCTCAATCCGCTGCATGTGCTGTTCGACGACCACCCGGCCGATTGCAGCCCCTATTCGCCGAACAGCCGGCTGTTCCTCAACCCGCTCTATATCGACGTCGAAGCGATCCCTGAATTCTCGGGAGATCTCGTGCCCGACGCCGGAGCGATCGCCTCCCGCCTGCGCGAGGGTGATCGCGTCCCCTATACCGACATGGCGGCGCTGAAATGGCGGGGTCTGCGCGCCGCCTTCGACAGTTTCGTAACGAGCGCGAGCGCGGCGCGCCGCAAGGCATTTGAGGACTTCCGCGCCGCCCGCGCGCCGCTGTTGTCGCGCTTTGCCTGTTTCGAGGTGCTGCGCCATCGCTTCGCCGGGCCGTGGTGGGAATGGCCGGCGGAATGGCAGCAGCCGGACGAGGCCAAATGCGCCGGGCTGCGCAAGGGTCCGGACAGCCGCGAGATCGAGTTTGTCGAGTTCGTGCAATGGACGGCGGATAGCCAGCTCCATGCCGCCAAGGCGCTCGCCAGCCAGCTCGGCATGCGGGTCGGGCTTTACCTCGACGTTGCCGTCGGCGTGCAGTCCAACGGCTTCGACGCCTGGAACGAGCAGACGGCGATTTCGCGCCATCTCGCCGTCGGCGCGCCGCCCGACGTGCTCAACACCATCGGCCAGGACTGGGGTCTCGCCGGCTTCAACGCCGGTGGCCTCGAGGCGAAGTCGTTCGTGCCGTTCGCCGACATGCTGGCGGCCTCGATGCGCCATGCCGGCGCCATCAGGCTCGATCACGTGCTCGGCCTGAAGCGGCTCTATCTCGTGCCGCGCGGCTTCAAGCCCGACAACGGCGCCTATGTGCAGATGCCGTTCGAGGCGCTGCTGGCGGCCGTGGCGCGCGAGAGCGCGGCCCACAAATGCATCGTGATCGGCGAGGATCTCGGCACCGTGCCGGAAGGTTTTCGCGAAACCATGCAGGATTTCGGCATCTGGTCCTACCTCGTCATGATGTTCGAGCGCGACGATGCCGGCTATTTCCGCAACGTCGATCACTACCGGCCCAACGCCCTGGTCACGCTGAACACGCACGACCTGTCGACCTATGCCGGCTGGCGCTCGTTCAGCGATCTCAGGATGAAGCGCTCGCTCGGGCTCGATCCCGGCGAGAACGACCAGGCGCGCTGGGATGCGCTCGGCAGGCTCGACGAGATCCTGCGGAAGAACGGCATCAGGGCGAACGATCTCTATTCGGTGCTCGCCTTCCTGTCGCGGACGCCGTCGCGGCTGCTTGCGGTGTCGCTCGAGGATCTGCTCGGCGTGGTCGACCAGCCCAACATTCCCGGCACCATCGACGAGCATCCGAACTGGCGCCAGCGTCTTCCTGTCGCACTCGACGAGATCGCCTCGAAGGTCGACCTCACGGCCTTGCGAGCGGCGACGCGGGAACGGTCGTTGAACGACGGGAGTTGATCCGCGGGGCTTGCAAGGTTCGCACGACATTGTCTCAGAAGATCGAGGACTATGCGCTGATCGGCGATTGCGAGACCGCGGCGCTGGTCGGGCGCGATGGCTCGATCGACTGGCTGTGCTGGCCCGCTTTCGATTCCGACGCCTGCTTTGCCGCCATCCTCGGCACGCACAAAAACGGCCGCTGGCTGATCGCGCCGAGCGAGGGTGCAACCTCCATCTCGCGGCGCTATCTCGGCAACACACTCATCCTCGAGACCCGGTTCGAGACGAAAGACGGCGCCGTCGCGCTGATCGACTTCATGCCGCTGCGCGGCAAGGCGTCCGACATCGTGCGGGTGGTCCGCGGCATCCGGGGAACCGTGAAGATGCGCATGGAGCTCGTCATCCGTTTCGGCTTCGGCGCCGACATTCCCTGGGTGCGGCGGATCGACCATTCCTTGATGGCCATCGCCGGCCAGGACATGACGGTGCTGCGCACGCCGGTCGAGACCCGCGGCGAAGACCTGACCACCGTATCCGACTTCGAGGTGAAGCAAGGCGAGACCGTGCCCTTCGTCCTGACTTACGGTCCCTCGCATCTCGACCCGCCTGCGCCGATCGATCCCGAACGGGCGCTTCAGGAGACCGAAAAATTCTGGGAAGACTGGTGCGGCCATTGCACCCGTGACGGCGACTATCAGGAGCTCGTGCTGCGTTCGCTGATCACGCTGAAGGCCCTGATTTTCGCGCCGACCGGCGGGATCGTCGCGGCGCCGACCACCTCCTTGCCGGAGAAGCTCGGGGGCAGCAGGAACTGGGACTACCGCTTCTGCTGGCTGCGCGATGCCACCTTCACGCTGCTGGCGCTGATGAACTCGGGCTACACCGAGGAAGCCCTGGCCTGGCACAATTGGCTGCTGCGCGCCGCCGCCGGTGCGCCGGCGAACATGCAGATCATGTACGGCATCTGGGGCCAGCGGCGCCTTCTGGAATGGGAGGCGGGCTGGCTCGACGGCTATGAGGGCGCGAAGCCGGTACGCGTCGGCAATGCCGCACATGCGCAGCTCCAGCTCGACGTCTACGGCGAGTTGATCGACGCCTTCCACCAGTCGCGCATGGCCAGGCTCGAGCTCGACGAGGAGACCTGGGCGCTGGAATGCGCCGTGCTCAATCATCTGGCCGAAGTCTGGGACCAGCCCGATCACGGCATCTGGGAGCGCCGCGGCGAGCCGAAGCACTATGTCTTCTCCAAGGTGATGACGTGGGTCGCGTTCGACCGCGGCATCAAGAGCGCCGAGACCTTCGGCTTCAAGGCGCCGCTCGTGCATTGGCGCGTCTTGCGCGATGCGATTCATCGCGATGTCTGCAACAGAGGATTTGACGCGGAGGAAAATGCCTTCGTCGAATCCTACGACTCGAAAATGCTCGATGCATCGGTTCTGCTGTTGCCGGCCGTCGGCTTCCTGCCGCCGGACGACCCGCGCATCCGCGGCACCATCGCCGCCGTCGAGACGTGGCTGATGCAGGGCGGCTTCGTGCTGCGGCACGATCCGCGCGAGCTGCCTCCTGACCAGCCGCCGCTCGAAGGCGCGTTCCTGGCCTGCACGCTGTGGCTGGCGGACGCCCATGTGCTGGCCGGCGATCTCGACAAGGCGCAAGTCCTGCTCGACCGCGTGGTCGGCATCGCCAACGATGTCGGGCTGCTGGCCGAGGAATACGATTCCGTGGCCCGCCGGCAGACCGGCAACTTTCCGCAGGCCCTGACCCACATTGCGCTGATCAACACCGCACAGAACCTGTCGGCGGCAAGGCAGAAGAGCGAGAAGCCTGCGATGCAGCGGTCGAAGCAGTGATGGCCGCCTTGCTAGGTCCTAGACGCCGAGCCACTCCAGGCCGCCCGGAAGCTCGCTGACGGCAAAGTCGACTTGCAGGACGCGGCGATGCATCGGGGCGGTGGCGGCGTCAGAGGCGTGGAGAATCGGCGTCGCGTACAGCCAGATGTCGCCGGCATCAGCCAGACATGCAACCGTCCCGCAACGTCGAACGACGTCCCGCACTTCATCTTCGGGAATCCGCCCAAGCTTATGCGAGCCGGGCGCAATCAACAGCGGCGCATTACTGGCCGGGACCGGATCGATATGAACCCGCAGGGTCGCCATTCCCGAAAGCAATCCAAACGGTGGCTCTACATGCTGCATGCCGCTCTTGATGCTCCACGTCTCGAAGCCATCGACCGGAACGCGCTCCTTCACCGCGATGGTGCGGTCCTGATGCCAGCCCAGGGCCCAGTTCGTCGCAGCCGTCTTGTCGAAGAGGATGGCTCTGACCGGGCGACAGGCTTCTCCGAGGATTGACGCGGCCCAACGTCCGATATGTCCGCGCGCGACGAGGTAGGGCGCGAGACCTTCAATGCCTCTCAGCCTCAGGCCTGCGTGGTCGGGCGGCAGATGGGACAGGATTGCTATGAGATGGTGCAATTGATCCGACGTCAGCGCCTGCGTGACCAGCTGCGCTCCGTCATCCGCAAAAGTCAGTTGCTCAATGTCCAACGCAGTCTCTTTCTGCTCTCGCCACAAGGGGCTATCGTATAATGAAACAAGATGCGACGGGCAGCTTGGCCGCGGCCATCCTTCGAGACGCCCGCCGTTGGCGGGCCCTCAGGATGAGGACCAGGTGCGCGGCACCAGCCTCTACGAACGCCAGTGCCGCTTAGCCTCATCCTGAGGAGACCGTGAAGCGGTCGTCTCGAAGGACGAGGCGCGCGCTCAGACCCCGCCAAGCTCAGATGTGGCACTCCCGCACGCAATGCGGAGGAAGCGAACGCTCAGCCAACCCCATTCCGCTTCAGGATCATCTCCATCGCCTCGGCAAAACCGTCCTGCTCGTTGGTCGCCGTGACGTGCGTCGCCTCATCCTTGACGTTGTCGGCGGCGTTGCCCATCGCGATCGAGGTGCCGCTGACGCGGAACATCGCGAGGTCGTTCTGCATGTCGCCGATCGTGGCGACCGCGTCGGTCGAGATGCCGAGGCGCCTGGCCATGGCCTGCACGAAGGTGCCCTTGTTGAAGCCGGGCGGGGTGATGTCGAGATAATAGGTTTGCGAACGCACCGCGGTCGCTTCGCTGCCGAGGGCTTCCTGCATTACCTTCTCGCAGGCCTCGAGCCGGGCGGCGTCGGCACTGGCGCCGACGATCTTGCAAGCGCCGGCAAGGTACGGCGAGAAGTCGGTCACGATGGTCGGATCGGAGCGGATCGTGTGCCGCTCGTGCGCGACGTATTGGCCGCTCGGATTGTCGATCAGCCATTTGTCGGTGGTGAACAGCCAGACGTCGGCGCTGAACTCGCGGAGGATCTGCAAAGCGCGCTCGGCGGCGCTTGCGGGAATCAGGTGCTGCTCGACCGGCCTCATCTCGGGATCGATGATGGAGGAGCCGTTGAATGGGCCGACCGGCAGCCACAGCGCCAGCGGCTCGATCAAAAAGCGCATGCCGATCGCGGGCCGGCTGGAGGTGATGGTGAAGCCGATGCCGGCCTGGTGCAGCCGCTGCACCGCGCCCTTCGCGCGCTCGGTCAGCGTCTTGTCCTTGGTCAGCAGCGTGCCGTCGACGTCGGAGACCACGAGTGAGATGGGTGTCATGGCAGAACCTTGGGTGTTGCGCGGCTGAGCTGGCGCACGATGCCGTCCACGATGGCTTCGACGGTCTCGTCGATGGAGACGGTGACGACGTGTTCGCCCGCCTCCGGCGGCTCCAGCGTGTCGAACTGGCTGGCCAGCAGTCCGGGCGGCATGAAGTGTCCTTTGCGCTGCGCCAGCCGCTCGGCGATCAGCTCCCTGGTGCCCTTCAGGAACACGAAGCGGACGTCGTCGCGTCCGCGCAGCAGCACGTCGCGATAGACATGCTTCAGCGCCGAGCAGGCGATGATGACGTGTTCCCCGCGTTCGCAGACCCGGGCGATCTCGTCGGCGATGGCGTTGAGCCAGGGCCAGCGATCCTCATCCGTGAGCGGATGGCCCGCCCGCATCTTCTCGACATTTCCGGCAGGATGAAAGCTGTCGCCGTCCTCGAAGCGCCAGCCGAGCCGCTCACCCAGTGCCTTGGCGACCGTGCTCTTGCCCGAGCCCGACACGCCCATCACGATCAATGCACAAGGTGCTTCAGCGCGGCGCACGAATGTCCTCCGGAAGCGCGGCCCTGTCGACCAGCCAGACGGTCTCGCCGTTCGAGCGCGCGCGCCAGGCCGGCAGATTCTCGCCATTGCAGAGGCGCGTCAAGATCGGCCGCTTGTCGGGCCCTGCAATCTCGAACAGCATCTCGCGGCAGGAGGCCAGAGCGGGCAGGGTGAGGGAGACCCGAGGCACGAACGGGGAGACATTGGCCTTGGGCACGCCGACGACCCAGCGTCGGGTCTCCTCGATCTCGGGGAAACCGGGAAACAGCGAGGCGGTGTGGCCATCCGGCCCTGCGCCCATCAGGACGAGATCGAACAGCGGGCGCGCTGGATCGAGCCGGTCTGCGCCATAGAAGGCCGCCAGCTCACGTGCATAGGCTTCCGCAGCGGCATCGGGATTTTCGGTGGCGGTCGGGATCGGATGGATATGGCCGGTGGCCGCATTGCGATCGAGAAACGCCGCACGCGCGACCGCCATGTTGTTGAGGGGATCGGCTTCGGGCACGAAGCGTTCGTCGCCGATGAACCAGTGCACGCGCTCCCACGGAATCCTGTCGCGCCAGGCCTCGCTGCCGAGCAGTTCATAGAGCTTCTTCGGGCTCGAGCCGCCGGTGAGGCAGATTGCGATCCGTCCGGGATTGGCCGCGATCCGCGCCATCACCCGTTCGGCGGCGGCGCGGGCAAGGGCTTCGGCGTCCGCTGCGAAGATCAGCTTTGGCTGGCCGGCCGCCATCACGAGTACTTCCGCCAGCTTCGGCCGTCACGCCGGAGCAACTCGTCGGCACAGGCAGGGCCGTCGCTGCCGGCTTCATAGGTCTCGACGCCGTTGGTGCCCGCGCTTTTCCAGGCGTCCAGAAATGGCTGTACGGCCTGCCAGCCGGCCTCGATGCCGTCGGCGCGCTGGAACAGGATGTTGTCCCCGATCATGCAGTCGTAGATCAGCGTCTCATAACCGGTCGAGGGATCGACGCGGAAGAAATCGCCGTAACGGAACTTCATTTCGACGCCATCGATGGTAATGCTCGGCCCCGGAATCTTGGCATTGAATTGCAGCTCGATGGTCTCGGTGGGCGCGATGCCGATGGTCAGAAAATTCTGCGACAACCGGTCGATGTCCGTGCCTGAAAACATCGACAGCGGTGCCTGCTTGAACTTGATGGCGACCTCTGTCCGCTTGTGACCGAGTGCCTTGCCGGTGCGCAGGTAAAAGGGCACGCCGGCCCAGCGCCAATTGTCGATCATCAGCTTCAGCGCGACGAACGTCTCCGTGGTGCTGTCGGGCTTGACCTCCTCCGACTTACGATAATCCGGGATGTCGTCGTCGCCGATGCGCCCCGCCAGATATTGCGCACGCACCGAATTCTTTAGCGCCTCTTCGAGGCTCGGCCGCTGGATCGAGGTGAGCACGTCGGCCTTCTCGGAGCGCACCGAATGCGCGTCGAACCGTGCCGGCGGCTCCATCGCCACGAGTGACATCAGCTGGAACAAATGGTTCGGCACCATGTCGCGCAGTGCGCCGGTCGCATCATAGAAGCCGCCGCGATGGCCGACGCCGAGCTTCTCCTCCACGGTGATCTGGACGTGGTCGATGTGGTTGCGATTCCAGATCGGCTCGAACATGCCGTTGGCAAAGCGCAGCACCAGGATGTTCTGCACGGTTTCCTTGCCGAGATAATGATCGATCCGGTAGATCTGGTGCTCCTCCATGATCTTCAGGAGCTCGGCATTCAGCGCGCGGGCCGAGGCGAGGTCGGTCCCGAACGGCTTCTCGATCACGAGCCGCCGCCAGGTGCCGTTCTCCTTCATCATGCCGGTGCGGCCGAGCTGGCGCGCCGTCGGCGCGAATGCGGCCGGCGGCGTTGCCAGATAGAACAGCCGGTTGCCGCCGGTGTCCTGCGCGCATTCCAGCGTGTCGAGATGGCTGCTCAGGCGGTCGAACGATGAGGGATCCTTCGGATCGGCCTCGACGAAGGTGACGCATTGCAGCAGCTGTCTTGCGATGTCATCGTCCACGGGACGCGTGGCGAACTCGCGCAGACCTTTCGTGAGGCTTCTGCGCAACTCGTCATCCGACTGGCTCTTGCGGGCGACGCCGACGACGCAGAACTTCTCCGGCAACAGGTTCTCGGCCGCCAGATTGTACAGCGACGGCATCACCAGGCGGTGCGTGAGGTCGCCGGTTACTCCGAAGATGACGAAGGCGCAATTGTCCGGCTTGCGCTTGGGCTGCGGGTCTTTTGTCACGAATTGTCGGCCTTCGCTTTATGACACGTTACTTTGGCGTTCTACTTGGTCTTCGCCGCGCCCGGCTGCGTCGGCTCCCTGTGGCCGCCGAACCCGGCACGCATCGCGGAGAGAATTTTTTCGGCGAAGGTGTGTTCCCGGCGGGAACGGAAACGTGTGTAGAGCGCTGCGGTCAGGACTTCGGCCGGCACGGCCTCGTCGATCGCCGCATTCACGGTCCAACGGCCTTCGCCGGAATCCTCCACGAAGCCGGAATATTCCGCGAGCTGAGGGCTGTCGGCGAGCGCCGTCGCGGTGAGGTCGAGCAGCCAGGACGGAATCACCGAGCCGCGCCGCCACACTTCGGCGATGTCGGCGAGATCGAAATCGTAGCGGTGTTCCGCCGGCAACGCCTCGATGTTGGCGTTCTTGAGGATGTCGAAGCCTTCGGCATAGGCCTGCATCAGGCCGTATTCGATGCCGTTGTGGATCATCTTGACGAAGTGACCGGCGCCGACCGGGCCGGCATGGATGTAGCCCTGCTCGATGCGGGGATCGCGGCCCTCACGGCCCTCGGTGCGCGGAATGTCGCCGGCGCCGGGCGCGAGCGCCGCGAAGATCGGGTCGAGCCGGTCCACCACGGCCTTCTCGCCTCCGATCATCATGCAATAGCCGCGGTCGAGCCCCCAGACGCCGCCCGAGGTGCCGACGTCGACATAGTGGATGCCGCGCGACTTCAGTGCCTTGCCGCGACGAACGTCGTCCTGCCAGAAGGTGTTGCCGCCGTCGATGATGACGTCGCCGTCCTGCATCACGGCGGCGATCGCCTCGATCGTGGTTTCAGTGATGCGGCCCGCGGGCAGCATCACCCAGGCCGTGCGCGGGCGCTCGAGCTTTGCAATGAACTCCTCCAGCGTCGCTGATCCCACCGCGCCGTCTGCGGCAAGGCCTGCGACGGCCTTGGCATCCTTGTCGTAGACCACGGTCGAATGTCCGTGGCGCATCAGGCGGCGAACGATGTTGCCGCCCATTCGGCCGAGGCCGATCATGCCGAGTTGCATCTGCATTATTCCCTTAGTTCAGCGCGTCGTTGAGCGCCGCATTGAGCGCGGCGAGACCCTTCTTGAGCCCGCCCTTCAGGTGCACGCGCAGTGCGCGCCGGCCGCGTTCGGTGAGTACGCCGAAATCGCCGCGCGCCTGCGCGGCCTTGATGACCCCGAAGCTCGCCTTCTGGCCCGGCACCGGCAGATCCCGGGCGTCATCGGCGGTAATCTGGAGAAACACGCCGCTGTCGGGGCCGCCCTTGTAGGCCTGTCCCGTCGAGTGCAGGAAGCGCGGCCCGAACTCGGCGCAGGTTGCCACATGCCGCTTCTCGCGCACCTCCAGCCGCATGGCCTGGAGCGCATCGATCGTCGCCTTGTCGCGCGCGATATAGCCGAGCAGCGCGACATAGTCGCCGTCGTTCGAGCGCGCCAGATGCGCCTTCAGCCAGGAGCTGAGATCGCCGTTGGCGCCGGCGGCGCGCAGCGCCGTGGCGTTGGCCTCGTCCGTGTACAGATCGGCTTCCTTGGTGCTGACCACCGGCTCTTCCGCCGGCAGTGCGCCGGTCTTCTCGAACGCGGCGGTGAGCTCGCGGGTCTTGATCTTGGCGGCCTCGACGTCCGGCTGGTCGAACGGGTTGATGCCGAGAACGCTGCCCGCCACCGCCGTCGCCATCTCGAAGCGGAAGAACTCCTGGCCGAGATGTTCGATCGACTTCATGACGATGCGCACCACGGGATGGCCGGCCGCTTCGATTGCGGCGAGCTGGGAGTCGTGGGCCGCGTCGGCTTCGCCTTCGACACGGATGTCGATGAAGAAGCGATCATTGCCGTAGACGGAAGGGTCGCCCAGCGGCTCGCCCTCGATCGGGATCAGGCCCTTGCCATCCTTGCCGGTCGATTCCGCGATGAGCTGCTCGGCCCAGGCGCCGAAATCGGCGATCTTCTTCGAGGCCAGGATCGTCACCTTGTCGCGGCCTTCGAGGCCGGCAAGGCCCATGGCGAGCCCGAGCTGCACGCCCGGGTTCTCACTTGGCGGCACATCCGGTCCGCAGGAGCGGGCCATCGCCAGCGCGTGCTTGACGAAGGTCTTGACGTCGATGCCGGCGGTGGCCGCCGGCACCAGGCCGAACGGCGACAGCACCGAATAGCGCCCGCCGATCGAGGGCTCGCCATGGAAGATGCGGGCGTAGTTCAGCTGCTTGGCCGCCTTCTCCAGCGACGAGCCGGGATCGGTCACCGCGATGAAGCGATGGCCGGTCTTCACCTTCGCCCCCACCGCCTTGGCAACCTGCGCGTGGAAATAGTCCTTCATCGCATTCGGCTCGGTGGTGCCGCCGGACTTGCTGGATACGATGAAGACGGTGTTGGCGATGTCGATCTTCGCTTCCATCGCCCGCACCTGCGCGGGATCGGTGGAGTCGAGCACATGAAGCCTCGGGAAGCCGGGCTTCTTGCCGAAGGTCTCGGCCAGCACCTCCGGTCCGAGGCTCGATCCGCCCATGCCGAGCACGACGGCGTCGGAGAACTTCTGGCCCTTCACGCGGCCGGCATAGTCCTCGTAGTCGGCGACGTCGGCCTTGGCGGGGCTGTCGAGCCAGCCCAGCCATTTGTCCTCGTCCGCTCCGGTCCAGACCGACTTGTCGCGCTGCCACAGCCTGCGGATCTTGGCGGACGCGCGCCATTCCTCGGTGCTCTCGGCCAGGGCCTTGCCGAGCCCGTCGCCCAGCGAAAGCTGCTGGCGGTCGAGTGCGGACCCAAGCACGACGGCGCGCTTGTGGGCGACGGCGCCGTAGAGCTTGTCGGCGGCATCGGCGAACAGCTTGACGCCGTCCTTGACCAGCTCCTCGGCGACGGCGTCGAGCGAGATGCCCGAGCGCTCCAGCTCCTCCAGCACGCGCCTTGCGTCGTCGACATTCTCCTCCAAACTGTCGCGCGGCTTGCCGTGGTCGCGGAACGCATCGAGCGTCGCCGGCGGCACGGTGTTGATGGTGTCGGGGCCGATCAGCTCCTCGACATAGAGGACGTCGCGGTAGTCCTTGTTCTTGGTGCCGGTCGAGGCCCACAGCATGCGCTGCGGCCTGGCGCCCTTGGCGGCGAGCTTGTCCCAGCGGGGGCCGGAAAACAGGCGCTTGTAGTCCTGGTAGGCCAGCTTGGCATTGGCGATCGCGACCTTGCCCTTCAGCGCGGCGAGCCGCTCCTTCTCGGACGGATCGTTGGCGCGGGCGATCTTCTCGTCGAGCTGCTTGTCGATCACGCTGTCGATGCGGCTGACGAAGAAGCTCGCCACGCTCGCGACATGCGAGGGATCGCCGCCGCCGGCGACGTATTTTTCCAGACCGGCGATGTAGGCCTCGGCCACCTCGAGATAGACCGCTTTGGAGAACAGCAGCGTGATGTTGATGCTGATGCCCTCGCTGATCAGCTGCTCGATCGCCGGCAGGCCCTCCGGCGTCGCCGGCACCTTCACCATCAGGTTCTTGCGACCGACGCTCTTCCAGAGCCGCCGGCCCTCCGTGACGGTGCCTGGCGTGTCGAGGGCAAGATACGGGGAGACTTCCAGGCTGACATAGCCGTCGCCGCCCTTGAGGCGATCATAGACCGGGCGGAGCACGTCGGCGGCGGCCTGGATGTCCTCGATTGCGACGGCCTCGAACAGGTCGGCCACGTTGCGGTCGCCGCGCTTCAACGCCTTGCCGATCGGCGCGTCGTATTCGTCCGAGCTGCCGATCGCCTTCTCGAAGATCGAGGGATTGGAGGTGACCCCCTTGACGCCATCGGTGTCGATCAGCTGCTTCAGATCGCCCTTGGCGATGAAGCCACGGGCCAGAAAGTCGAGCCAGACCGCTTGTCCGTGCTTTTCCAGTTCTTTGACGGGATTCATGATGCTTATTGTCTCCAAGCCTGCGGACGAGGGGGTTTTCGTGCCGGTCCTGACGCGCTATCCTCTAACTCACATGCGCTCCGGAGGGAACCAATCAAGGGTGAGCGTCGTATCCTCCAGTGTAACTCCGTCGCGATCATGGCGATCCGGCGGTCGCGCTCACTGTTGAGTAACTTGGTCGTTCGTCATCCGGCCCTCTGATGCTTCGCTGCCCCAGCGGCCAATTGTCGTCCTCCACGCCGACGCAGCCGGGATCGACGCATCGGCAATGAAGTCTGCCCGGGATTGGATTACGCATCTCGGCTGAGGATCGCCGTCGCGTGATGGTCGTACTCAGGGCTGCAACAACGTCTTCATCCGCCCGGTGGGCCTTGGCAGTCAATTTGTCACAATGCTGCGTTCGCGGCGACGCGCACGCCGCCAGCGCACCGCATTGCAGCAGGAAGATGAACGCGGCCCAAAGCTTCGCCCTGGCAGTGTCATAAGATCGCCGCTCCCGCCTCGCTATGCTGCAATGCCGATCAAGCCATCCCCGGGAACGCCCGGATGTTGCGACCGAGTGACATTTTCAGGAAATGAGCCACAATAGACAAAGATTCGCACAAATTACAGGCAGGTGCCTGTTCCTAACTCATTGAGTGCCTACGTTGTGCGTTGCGTCGAGCCGGCACCAGGGTGTCCAATGATCGTCATGTGCTCACGCTGATTCGAAACGGCCTGAGGAACGGTCCGGTAACTGCTTTCGTTTCAGCTTGTAGCGGAACTCACGCGGAGAGGGATCATGTACAACGATTCTCTATTCAACGCTTTCGCTCGGTCGTTCGAGGCGAGAAGCCAGCACGACATGTCGATGGCGGAATATCTGGAATCGTGTCGAAGCGATCCCATGAAATACGCCAACGCGGCCGAACGACTCCTAGCGGCGATCGGCGAGCCCCAGACGATTGACACGGCCAAGGACCCACGCCTTGGCCGTATTTTTTTGAACCGCACGATCCGCACCTATCCGGCGTTCGCCGGCTTCTACGGCATGGAAGAAACCATCGAGCGCATCGTCGGTTTCTTTCGCCACGCCGCGCAAGGCCTCGAAGAGCGCAAGCAGATCCTCTACCTGCTCGGTCCGGTCGGCGGCGGCAAGTCCTCGCTGGCCGAGCGGCTGAAGTCGCTGATGGAAGTGCATCCGATCTACGTGCTCAAGGCCGGCGACGAACTCTCGCCCGTGTTCGAAAGTCCGCTCAGCCTGTTCGATCCCGATCAGCTCGGTCCGATGCTGGAGGAGAAGTACGGTATTCCGCGCCGTCGTCTCACCGGCCTGATGAGCCCGTGGTGCTACAAGCGGCTTGAAGCCTTCGGCGGCGACATCTCCCAGTTCCGGGTCGCGAAGATCCAGCCGTCGCGCCTGCGCCAGGTCGCGATCGCCAAGACCGAGCCGGGTGACGAGAACAACCAGGACATCTCCTCGCTGGTCGGTAAGGTCGACATCCGCAAGCTCGAGACCTATGCGCAGAACGATCCCGACGCCTACAGCTATTCCGGAGGCCTCAACCGCGCCAATCAGGGCGTGCTCGAGTTCGTCGAGATGTTCAAGGCGCCGATCAAGATGCTGCACCCGTTGCTGACCGCGACGCAGGAGGGCAACTATATCGGCACCGAGAACATCGGCGCCATTCCGTTCACCGGCGTGATCCTCGCGCACTCCAACGAGGCCGAGTGGGCGAGCTTCAAGGCCAACAAGAACAACGAAGCCTTCATCGATCGCATCTGCGTCATCAAGGTGCCGTACTGCCTGCGGGTCACCGAGGAGCAGAAGATCTACGAGAAGCTGATCCAGGGCTCCGAGCTCGCGTCGGCGCCTTGCGCGCCTTCGACGCTGGAGACGCTGGCCCGGTTCTCGGTGATGTCGCGCCTGCGCAAGCACGAGAATTCCACGATTTTCGCCAAGATGAGGGTCTATGACGGTGAGAGCCTGAAGGAATCCGATCCGAAGGCGCGCAGCGTCCAGGAATACCGCGACGCCGCCGGCGTCGATGAGGGCATGGACGGCGTCTCCACCCGCTTCGCCTTCAAGATCCTGGCTGCGACCTTCAACCATGATCCGCAGGAGGTCGCTGCCGACGCCGTGCATCTGATGTATGCTTTGGAGCAATCGATCAGGCGCGAGCAGCTGCCCGAGGAGACCGAGAAGCGCTATCTCGAGTTCATCAAGGCGGATCTGGCGCCGCGCTACGCGGAGTTCATCGGTAACGAGATCCAGAAGGCGTATCTGGAATCCTACTCGGACTACGGCCAGAACTTGTTCGATCGCTACGTCGACTATGCCGACGCCTGGATCGAGGACCAGGACTTCAAGGATCCCGACACCGGCCAGCTGCTCGATCGCGAGCTTTTGAACCAGGAGCTGACCAAGATCGAGAAGCCGGCGGGCATCGCCAACCCCAAGGACTTCCGCAACGAGGTCGTCAAATTCTCGTTACGGTCGCGGGCCCAGAACGGCGGCAAGAATCCGACCTGGACCTCCTACGAGAAGATTCGCGATGTGATCGAAAAGCGGATATTCTCCCAGGTCGAGGACCTGCTTCCGGTCATCTCCTTCGGGTCGAAGAAGGACGGCGAGACGGAGAAGAAGCATGGCGAGTTCGTCGCTCGCATGGTGGAGCGCGGCTACACCGAGCGTCAGGTTCGCCGGCTCGTCGAATGGTACATGCGCGTGAAGCAGGCCGGCTGAGGCCGCTGGGAGGCGAATGGTAAAGTGCCCATTCACATCATTGACAGGCGCCTGAATCCAGGCGGCAAGAGTCTTGAGAACCGCCAGCGGTTCTTGCGTCGGGCCAAGTCCCTGGTACAGGGCGCCGTCAAGAAGACCTCGCAGGAACGCGACATCAAGGACGTCCTGGAGGGGGGGGAGGTCACGATCCCGCTCGACGGCATGCATGAGCCTCGTTTCCGCCGTGAGGGCGGAACGCGGGACATGGTCCTGCCCGGCAACAAGAAGTTCGTCGAGGGCGACTATCTCCAACGCTCGGGGCAGGGCAGTGCCAAGGATTCCGGCCCCGGCGAAGGCGACAGCGAGGATGCCTTCCGCTTCGTGCTGTCCCGCGACGAGTTCGTCGATCTGTTCCTCGACGATCTCGAACTGCCCGATCTCGCCAAGCGCAAGATCGCGCAGACGGAAAGCGAGGGCATCCAGCGCGCCGGCTACACCACGTCCGGCTCGCCCGCCAACATCTCGGTGAGCCGCACGGTGAAGCTCGCGCTGGCGCGCCGCATCGCGCTCAAGCGTCCCCGCAAGGAGGAGATCGAGGAGCTCGAAGCCGCGATCGCCGCCTGCACGGACGAGGACGAGCGTGCCAAGCTCGTCGCCCAGCTCCAGGCGCTGAAAGCGAAGTCCAAGCGCATTCCCTTCATCGATCCGCTCGACATCCGCTACCGGCGCTTCGAGACGGTGCCGCGGCCGGTCGCGCAGGCCGTGATGTTCTGCCTGATGGACGTCTCCGGCTCGATGTCCGAGCACATGAAGGATCTGGCCAAGCGCTTCTACATGCTGCTCTACGTGTTCCTGAAGCGGCGCTACAAGCATGTCGAGATCGTCTTCATCCGCCACACCGACCGCGCCGAGGAGGTGGACGAGCAGACTTTCTTCTACGGTCCGGCTTCCGGCGGCACGCTGGTCTCCAGCGCGCTGCAGGCGATGCACGAGATCGTGCGCGAGCGCTTCAACCCGTCGGATTGGAACATCTACGCCGCGCAGGCTTCCGACGGCGACAATTCCTATTCCGACGGCGAGCTCACCGGCATGCTGCTGACCGACAAGATCCTGCCGGTCTGCCAGTTCTTCGCCTATCTCGAGGTCGGCGAGGCCGGCGGCAGCGCGTTCGACCTCTCCGACTCCTCGCTCTGGAGCCTCTATGAGCGCCTGCGCAACAGCGGCGCACCGCTCTCGATGCGCAAGGTCTCGGAGCGCAGCGAGATCTTCCCGGTATTCCACGATCTGTTCCAGCGCCGCGAAACTGCCCAGGAGAAGACCGCTCCATGACGGAACGTTTGTTCGAAGGCGCCGATTGGGATTTTCACACCTTGCAGCGCATCACCGATGCCTGCGAGGAAGTGGCGCTGAAGGATCTCGGCCTCGACGTCTATCCGAACCAGATCGAGGTCATCACCGCCGAGCAGATGCTGGACGCCTATTCGTCGGTCGGCATGCCCTTGTTCTACAAGCACTGGTCGTTCGGCAAGCATTTCGCGTTCCACGAGGCATCCTACCGCAAGGGCCTGATGGGGCTCGCCTATGAGATCGTGATCAATTCCTCGCCCTGCATCTCCTATCTGATGGAGGAGAACACGGCGACGATGCAGACGCTGGTGATCGCGCACGCCGCCTTCGGCCACAACCATTTCTTCAAGAACAACTACCTGTTCAAGCAGTGGACCGATGCCGACGGCATTCTGGACTATCTCGACTTCGCCAAGAACTACGTCATGCAATGCGAGGACCGCTACGGCCGCATCGAGGTCGAGCGCACGCTGGACGCCGCGCATGCGCTGATGTCGCACGGCATCGACCGCTATCCCGGCAAGAAGAAGCTGGACCTGCGCGCCGAGGAGAAGCGGGCAGGGCGCCGCCGCCAGCACGAGGAGGAGGTCTTCAACGATCTCTGGCGCACGGTGCCGGCCGGCAAGAGCAAGAGCCGCGCAACGCTCAGCGTCGAGCGCCGCCGCAAGCTGCTTGGCCTGCCGCAGGAGAATCTGCTCTATTTCCTGGAGAAGAGCGCGCCGCGGCTGGCGCCCTGGCAGCGCGAGCTGCTCCGCATCGTCCGCCACATCGCGCAATATTTCTATCCGCAGAGCCAGACCAAGGTCATGAACGAGGGGACGGCGACCTACGTCCATTATCGCATCATGACCCAGCTCCATCAGCAGGGCCGCATCACCGACGGCAACTTCCTCGAATTCCTGGGATCACACACCAACGTGGTGTTCCAGCCGGAATTCGACGATCCGCGCTTCTCGGGTTTCAACCCCTATGCGCTCGGCTTCGCCGTGATGCAGGACATCGAACGCATCGTCACCCGTCCCGAAGACGAGGATCGCGAGTGGTTCCCCGACATCGCCGGCAAGAACGACGTCATGGGCGTGCTGCGCGACGTCTGGGCCAATTACCGCGACGAGAGCTTCATCGGTCAGTTCCTGAGCCCGAAGCTGATGCGGCATTTCCGCATGTTCCACCTGCACGACGATCCCGAGGAGCGCGCGGGCATCCGCGTCGATGCCATCCACGACGAGCGCGGCTTCCGCCGCGTCCGCCGCGAGCTGGCTCGGCAGCACGATGTCGGCTACATCGACGCCAACATCGAAGTGGTCGACGTCGATCTCTCCGGCGACCGCCGCCTGATCCTGCACCACCACGTCATCAAGGGCGCGCAGCTCAACGAAACCGACGCCAAGCGCGTGCTGCAGCACCTCGCCGATCTCTGGACCTACGACGTCGCGCTGATCGAGGTCGGCGCCAACGACAAGGTGCTGCGGGAATACGTCGTCAGCCCGCGCCCGATTCCCGCCGCAGTGGCGTGAGGCGCTGGCTCTGCGGGCACTTGATGATTGAGCTTCAGCTCGCGCTCCGATGAAGATGCGCTCCCTCCCCCGCTTGCGGGGGAGGGCTGGGGAGAGGGTATTTCTGCAGTGGGACTCCCCCAGAGGAGAGAACCCTCTCCCTGCGCTACGCGCCGACCTCTCCCGCAAGCGGGCGAGGTTAAGGCCCGCCCGCGGCTGCCAAGAGCGATCAACGTCAACCTATTGCGCTCTACGCCGGTTGCTTCCTGCTCGGCTTCTTCTTCGACGCGTTCAGCTCCACCGCCGCGCGGATCAGCGCCTTCAACGCCCTCACATTGATCGTCTCGCCCTCGCGAATGTCGATCGCGCGGCGGACATTGCCGTCGAGGCTGGCGTTGAACAGGCCGGCGGGGTCGGCTAGCGCCGCGCCCTTGGCGAAGGTCAGCTTGACGACCTCCTTGTAAGTCTCGCCCGTGCAGATGATGCCGTCATGCTCCCACACTGGCACGCCGCGCCATTTCCAGGCTTCGACGACCGCGGGATCGGCTTCCTTGATCAGTGCGCGAATTCGGCTCAGCGTTTCCCCACGCCAGTCGCCCAGTTCCTTGATCCTGCCATCGATCAGCTTGGAGGGCGATGTTGCGTCCGTCACCTTCGCAGCACTCTTCTTCGCAAGTCCTTGTTTCATGACCTCCCCTCGCGCTGTGCATTGCCGCGCCGGCCGAGATGAGGCAGGGCGAACGAGCCCGCAAGCAACGAAATCCGCGCGACGAGCGCCGGGAAGTCGGTGCGCGTCTCGGCAAAGTCATTCATTGTTCCATCCTCTTCAGGAGGTCGGCGATCCCGTCGAGCCTTCTGCCAGGACCCGGCCACCCGGCTGGTCCAAAACAATGCGCAGGCCTGCAGCCTTACGGCCGCAGATAAAGATACCCCTGCGACTGCAACTCGGCCAAGCGCACCACGCCGCCTTTCTCCGCATTGACGAAGCCGGGCAGCAGCTCGTTGAGCGTGACGTTCTGCGCCTTCATCGTGTTGCCGCAGGCGGCGAACTCCACGCCGCCCTTGGAGAAATCGCCGACGCGCTTGCTGACGTCGGGATTGGCCTGCGCCCAGTGGAAGGCCTTCAGCGCCGGGCCGTGGATCACCAGCGCGATCGTCACGTTCTCGGGGCCGCCGACCCCGTCGATGTGGTTCTGGATATTGCCGAGCACAAACTGGACCTTCTCGGCGTCGCTGAGATGGTAGGCGACTTTCAGCTTGTTGCTCGCGCTCGCTTCCGTCGCGGCTTTTGCGCTCGAAGCGCCGAGCGCTGCACCCAAGGCCGAGACGGCGCTCCACAAGATGCTGCGGCGGTTCATGGCATTCTCCCTGGATTGCCTGGCGTTTCCGCAGGCATATCACTTTTGGCGAAGCGCCGCGAGTTCCTTGCGGTCGGTCACGAGCGAGGCGCACTCGCTGTTGTCCGCGCGGTCGAGCCTAAAAATCTTGTCGTCGGCGCCTGATGTCAGCGAATGTTCGGCCTCGTCGTCCGGCTTGTTGTTCTGCCAGACCCTGACACGTTCGAGCCGCACGATGGCGGATTTGTCGTCCCTGGAGAGCGCGACCCCAATGCCGCCGCCGTCGCAGTCGACGCCGCAGCCGAGCCGCACCTCGCCGCCGTTCGCTGTGAACACGACGTGGTTGCAGGAGCCGCTGGAGTCGAAATCGCCGCTGCGATGACGGTACCGGAAGCCGAGGCGAAACGAGGTATGAAGCTCCTTGTCCTCGGGGTCGACCTCCGCCGAGATCAGCAGCTTCATCGCGGCGACCTTCTGCTTCGGGTGCCGCGCCAGATGATCGGCATCGTAGCGGCGGACGAAGCAGGCATAGGCCTTGTTGCCGGGCGCGCCCGCATAGATCCGCGTATTGAAGGTCGCTGTTTCGGCCTTGCTGGCCTCGCGGATGTCCTCGCCGTCCTCGGCCTGGGCTGCGCCGACGAATGCGGCAATGGCAAGCGGAAGGACAAGGGCAAGCTTCATGGTCGCACCGAACGACTGGCGGCAATGACCCGCAGGGTGGCGGGCCGGTCTGCCGTTAGTCGCGGCGCCGGCGCCCTACGTTCAAGCGTCCGGCGGGGTCACCGCAGGCTGGCGTTGATCTTGTCCAGCACCGCCGAGCCCGGGCAGAGCATGTCGGCGTCCAGCGTGTTGAGCGGAGTCTCGACCGTGTCGAGGTGCTCGTGCAGGTCCTCTGCATCGGGGTCGACGTACAGAAGCCCGGTGACGATCTGTCCCTTGGCGGCGTGCCGGGCGAGGAACGTCTGCGCCCCCAGCCGGTCGTGCGGGTCGTAGTCGGCGTCGATCTTCCGCAGCGCGATCTTGCTGCCGTCATGCTGCTCGACCATCTGCACCGTGCCCGGCGCGTAGTCCACCGCAATGGGATCGCGGCCGACCAGCACGTCGAGCCGGTTCACCGCGTCATTGTGCTCGCGGACATAGTCGAAGCTCTTGGTCGAGCCGGCATGGTTGTTGAAGGCGATGCAGGGGCTGATGACGTCGATGAAAGACGCGCCCTTGTGGCGGATCGCGGCCGCGATCAGCGGCACCAGCTGGGTCTTGTCGCCGGAGAAGCTGCGCGCCACGAAGGTCGCCCCCAGTTGCAGCGCCATTGCGACGAGGTCGATGGCGTTGTCGGTATTGGTGACGCCCTTCTTGCTCTTGGAGCCGCGGTCGGCGGTCGCCGAGAACTGGCCCTTGGTCAGGCCGTAGACGCCGTTGTTCTCCACGATGTAGGTCATGTTGACGCCGCGGCGGATCGAATGTGCGAACTGGCCGAAGCCGATCGAGGCGGAATCGCCGTCGCCGGAGACGCCGAGATAGATCAAGTCGCGGTTGGCGAGGTTGGCGCCCGTGAGCACCGAGGGCATGCGGCCATGCACGGAATTGAAGCCGTGCGAATTGCCGAGGAAATAATCCGGCGTCTTCGACGAGCAGCCGATGCCGGAGATCTTCGCCACCCGGTGCGGCTCGATCGAAAGCTCGTAGCAGGCCTCGATGATCGAAGCCGTGATCGAATCGTGGCCGCAGCCGGCGCACAAAGTCGAGATCTTGCCCTCGTAGTCGCGATGCGTGTAGCCGAGCGCGTTCTTCTTCAGGCCCGGATGATGGAATTTCGGTTTTGCGATGTAGGTCATGACACGGCCTTGCGGAGCGGGGTCACCTTGAGGTGGTCCTGGTGGTCGCCGATGGCTTTTGCGATGAAGCGGGCGGTGATCGGCGTGCCGTCGTAGTGCACGATCGGCACGAGGCGGACGGGATCGATCCCGTTCTCGTTGACGATGAGCTGGCGCAGCTGGCTGTCGCGGTTCTGCTCGACCACGTAGACGAAATCGTGCTCGGCGAGGAAGCTCGCAACGCTGGAATGGAACGGGAAGGCGCGGATGCGCAGGCGGTCGAGCTGATGCCCGCGCGCCTCGAGCAACCCGATGGCTTCGTCCATCGCCGGCGTGGTCGAGCCGAAATAGATCACGCCATACTTGGTCGGCCGTTCCGCATTGGCCTGCAGCGGCCGCGGCACCAGGTCCTGTGCGGTCTCGAACTTGCGCACCAGGCGCTGCATGTTGTCGGCGTAGACCGTGCCTTCCTCGGAATAGCGCGCATAGCGGTCCCGCGAGGTGCCGCGGGTGAAATAGGAGCCCTTGGTCGGGTGCGTGCCGGGATAGGTGCGATAGGGGATGCCGTCGCCGTCGACGTCGAGATAGCGGCCGAAGTCGCGGCCCTCTTCCAGCATGTCCGCAGTCATCACCTTGCCGCGATCATACTGCCGGGCATCGTCCCACTTCAGCGGGCGGCAGAGCCGGTGGTTCATGCCGATGTCGAGATCGAGCATCAGGAAGATCGTGGTCTGGAGCCTTTCGGCCAGGTCGAACGCGGCCGCCGCGAACTCGAAGGCTTCGGCGGGATCTTCCGGGAACAGCAGCACATGCTTGGTATCGCCATGCGAAGCATAGGCGCAGGCGATGATGTCACATTGCTGGGTGCGGGTCGGCATGCCCGTGGAGGGGCCGGCGCGCTGGATGTTCATGATCACCGCCGGAATCTCGGCGAAGTAGGAGAGGCCGATGAACTCGGTCATCAGCGAGATGCCGGGGCCGGAGGTCGCGGTGAAGGCGCGGGCGCCGTTCCAGGACGCGCCGATGACGATGCCGATCGAGGCCAGCTCGTCCTCGCCCTGCACGATCGCATATTTCGCCTTGCCCGTTTCAGGATCGTGCCGGTACTTCTTGCAATGGGCGGTGAAGGCCTCCGCAACGGAAGAGGACGGCGTGATCGGATACCAGGCGCAGACGGTGGCACCGCCATAGACGGCGCCGAGCGCGGCCGCGCTGTTGCCTTCGATGAAGATGCGGTCCCCGACCTTGTCGGACTTCCTCACGCGGAGCCCGATCGGGCATTTCAGGTTCGAAAGCGCCCAGTCGCGGCCGAGATGCAGCGCATGGACGTTGGAGGAGAGCAGCTTCTCCTTGCCCTTGTACTGCTCGCCGATCAGCTGCTCGATCAGCTTCGGGTCCATGTCGAGCAGCGCGCTGAGCGCGCCGAGATAGATGATGTTCTTGAACAGCTGGCGCTGGCGCGGATCGGTATAGGTCGAGTTGGTGATCGCGGTGAGCGGCACGCCGATCACGGTGATGTCGTCGCGGAACTTGGTCGACGGCATCGGCTTGGTGGAATCGTAGAACAGGTAGCCGCCCGGCTCGATGCCGGCAACGTCCTTGTCCCAGGTCTGCGGATTCATCGCAACCATCATGTCGACGCCGCCGCGAGCGCCGAGATGGCCCTCTTCGGTGACCCGCACCTCGTACCAGGTCGGCAGGCCCTGGATGTTGGAGGGGAAAATGTTGCGCGGGGACACCGGCACGCCGTGGCGCAGGATCGCGCGCGCGAACATCTCGTTGGCGCTGGCCGAGCCCGAGCCGTTGACGTTGGCGAAGCGGACGACGAAGTCGTTTACGCTGCTGATCGGCTTTTTGTCGGACATGTCGAACCTGCGTAGGTCATCTCGATGTAATATTTCTGCATGTCCCAGGCGCCGGTGGGACAACGCTCGGCGCACAGCCCGCAATGCAGGCAGACGTCCTCGTCCTTGACCATCACGCGTCCGGTCTTGAGGTCGGAGGAGACGTAGAGGTCCTGATCGGGGTGAAGCGAGGGTGCCTTCAGGCGATGGCGCAGATCGTCCTCCTCGCCATTGGCGGTGAACGTGATGCAATCCATCGGGCAGATGTCGACGCAGGCGTCGCATTCGATGCAGAGCGGGGTCGAGAACACGGTCTGCACGTCGCAGTTCAGGCAGCGATGCGCTTCCCCGAGCGCGAGCTTGACGTCGTAGCCGAGCTCGACCTCGGCGCGGATGTCCTTCAGCGCAACGACCTTGTCGCGATGCGGCACCTTGTAGCGCTTGTCGAGGGAGATGTCGTTGTCATAGCTCCATTCGTGGATGCCCATCTTCTGCGAGGAGACATGCACCTCCGGCAGCGGCCGCTCGTCGATCGCTTCGCCCGACAGCATCTTGTGGATCGACAGCGCGGCGTCGTGGCCGTGCGCGACCGCCCAGATGATGTTTTTCGGCCCGAACGCGGCGTCGCCGCCGAAGAACACCTTCGGGTTGGTCGAGGCGAAGGTCTTGGGATCGACCTTGGGCATATGCCATTTGTCGAACTCGATGCCGCAATCCTGCTCGATCCAGGGGAAGGCGTTCTCCTGTCCCACCGCGACCAGCACGTCGTCGCAGGCGATGGTCTGGTCAGGCTCGCCTGATGGAACGAGATTGCGCCGTCCCTTTGCGTCGTATTCGGCCTTCACCTTCTGGAAGGTGACGCCGGTGAGCTTGCCGCCCTCGTGCACGAAAGCGACCGGAACCATGAAGTTGAGGATCGGAATGTCCTCGTGGATCGCGTCCTCCTTCTCCCACGGCGAGGCCTTCATCTCCTCGAAGCCGGAGCGCACGATCACCTTGACGTCCTCGCCGCCGAGCCGGCGCGCGGTGCGGCAGCAGTCCATCGCGGTATTGCCGCCGCCTAGCACGATGACGCGCTTGCCGATCTTGTCGATGTGGCCGAACGAGACGTTGGCCAGCCACTCGATGCCGATATGGATGTTGCTGGCTGCCTCCTTGCGGCCGGGAATGTCGAGCTCGCGGCCGCGCGGCGCGCCGGATCCGACGAAGATCGCATCGTACTTCTCAGCGAGCAGCGCCTTCATGCTCTCGATGCGGTGACCGCCCTTGAAGTCGACGCCGAGACCCAGGATGTAACCGGTTTCCTCGTCGATGACCGAATTGGGCAGGCGGAATTTCGGGATCTGCGTGCGCATCATGCCGCCGGCATCCGGATCGGCATCGAACACCGTGCAGTGATAGCCGAGCGGCGCGAGATCGCGCGCCACCGTCAGCGAGGCGGGACCGCCGCCGACCAGCGCGACGCGCTTGCCGTTTTTCGGACCGGGCTTCGGCAGGCGCTGTTTGATGTCGTCCTTGAAATCGGCGGCGACGCGTTTGAGGCGGCAGATCGCCACGGGCGTCTCCTCGACGCGTCCACGCCGGCACGCCGGCTCGCACGGACGGTCGCAGGTGCGTCCCAGGATTCCGGGAAACACGTTCGATTTCCAATTGATCATGTAGGCGTCGCTGTAGCGGCCCTGGGCAATCAGTCGGATGTATTCGGGGACGGGGGTGTGCGCAGGACAGGCCCATTGGCAATCGACCACTTTGTGAAAGTAGTCGGGGGCCGCAATATCGGTCGGTTTCATTCCTACCCTGTCCGCGCAGGCTCAAAGACCGCGCGGCCTTTTTTGGTTGAGCTTGGCGGACGCTTAACGCGTCTCGATCCGGTTGCTGAATGACCTCATCGAGTTAGCTTATTAGAACCGTTCCGAAGTACAACGCAAAATTTGCGCGCGCCCTCTCTTTCATGGGAGCTACGCGTAGACAGCATTAACGCCGGAAGAGAAGGCGCGTGCGGTGCAGCATCACACTGCGCTTGACCCCTGTCATTGCGAGCGTAGCGAAGCAATCCAGTGTCCCTCCGCCGAGACAGTCTGGATTGCTTCGTCGCAAGGGCTCCTCGCAATGACAGCGGCGTTCAGCTCTGCGCGATGTCGCTCTTGGCGAGAGCCCACATCAGGCAGTAAGTCCCGACGGAGACGGGCAGCGGAAAGGGCGCCGCAGCAGGGCCGGTGAAGCGTTCGGCAATGACAGCCGAGACCGCGCCGACATGCGTGCCGTCGATCAGCACGAACCAGTCGCGCGCGCCCTCATTGCGCCCGGCCGGAATTCCCGCCGTGGCACCCGACAATTCCGGCTCGCTTTCGAGCAGATGCATCGAGATGATGCCGTCGCGGTCTTGCGGCGTCAGCTTTTCTTGCAGTGCATCACGCCACGCGCCGGCGTTCTCGGCCGTCGGGCGCAGCCGCACCAGGCCGAGCGCCGCGCCGCGGCCGGTGCCCGTGCTGATCGTGATGCGCGCGACCACGCGCAGCATGTCCTTGAAGCGCGCCATGGATCGCCGCGACCATTCGGTCTGGTCGGCGAGCCGCGCCCGGTAAGCGGGGCTGTCGAGCACGCCGACCGTTTCGGTCGAGTACAGCGAGAGATATTTGGGATTGGCGGCATGCGCGACATAGCGCCGCGCTTCGAGAAATCCCTCGATCGCGACGCGCTCCTCCAGATGCTCGCGATCGTACCAGCGGTTGAAATCGGCCTCATCGGCTGCATCGACATTCATCGATGTCAGCAGCATGCCTTTTCCGGCGAGCGGCATTGTTCTTGTCCTTCCGTGCTCACCCCTCATGGTGAGGAGCGCGTCTTCGCGCGTCTCGAACCATGAAGGCCCCGCTGCTGCATCTCGGCCTTCATCCTTCAAGACGCGCGCGAAGAGCGCGCTCCTCAGGATGAGGAGATAGACTGTTATGGCGCGATCCTCGATGCGAGATCGGCGATCGACTTCATGACCGCGTCCCTCACGCCGCCATCATAGAGCGAGTGTCCGGCTTCTTCCACGATGCGAAGCTCGGAACCGGGCCAGACTTTCGCAAGGGCCTGCGCCGTCGCGGGAGGACACAACAGATCATAGCGGCCCTGCACGATGATGCCGGGAATGCCGGCGAGCCGACCCGCATCGCGCAACAGCTGGTCCTCGCTCATGAAGCTGTCGTTGACGAAATAATGCGCTTCCATGAACGGCGTCGCCGGCAATGTCCGCCAGACATTCAACGACGCCAGGTCGAGCCGCGTCCTGGCCGCCTTGTGCTCCGACAAGACGCGCTCGGTGTCGTGCCAGGCGCGGGAGGCCGGGCCGTGCACGGCCGGATCGGCATCGAGGATGCGGCGATAATAAGCTTCCACCGGCCGTTCGCGCTCCTCGGGCGTCAGCACGCTGAGAAAGTCCTCGTAGAGCGCGGGATAAAATTGCGGGAGGCGTGCCGTGAAGGCCGTCTCGACCTCGGCCCGGGTGCCGAGAAACGTCGCGCGCAGCGCGATACCCGACACGCGCTCCGGATGGGCCTCGGCATAGGCCAGCGCCAGCGTCGCGCCCCAGGAGCCGCCGACCACCATCCAGCGCGCGATGCCGAATTTCTCGCGGATCGTCTCCATGTCCGCGATCAGATGCGCCGTGGTGTTGTGCGCGCGCGATCCCTTCGGCCGGCTGCGGCCACAGCCGCGCTGGTCGAACAGCACGGCGCGGAAGCGATCAGGGTCGAACAGCCGGCGATGGTCCGGCTGGCAGCCGCTGCCGGGTCCGCCGTGCAGATAGATCGCGGGGATGCCGTCGGCGCGGCCGACGCTCTCGACATAAAGCTCGTGACCGTCGCCGACATCGAGCATGTCGGAGGTCAGCGGCGCAAAGGGATCGGCGCGTTTGACCGAGCTGGCCGCGTCGGCGTCAGGCATCATTCCCGGATTCCAGAGTGCCGCCGGCGAAGTTGCGGTAGAGGAAGCGGTTGGTCTCGCCCTCGGCCTCGGCTTCCGCCTGCTTGAAGATGGTCTCGTGCAGCGGCGACAGCGCGCAGGCCGGATCGGTGTTGGCGGCGTCGCCCGTCAGCGCGAAGGCCTGGCAGCGGCAGCCGCCGAAATCGATCTCGCGGAATTCGCAGGACTTGCACGGCTCCTTCATCCAGCCGGTGCCGCGATAGCGATTGAAGGCTTCCGAGTTCTGCCAGATCCAGGCGATCGAATGATTGGAGCGCACGGATTCGAAGTGGAGCCCCGTGATGCTCTCGGCGGCGTGGCAGGGCAGCACCTTGCCGGCCGGCGAGATGTTGAAGAACTGCCGGCCCCAGCCGCCCATGCATTTCTTCGGCCGCAGCGCGTAATAATCCGGCACGACATAGTCGATCGTCAGCCGGCCCTTCAGTCGCTCCCGTGCCTCCTCGACGATACGGGTGCATTCGTCGAGCTGCGCCACCGTCGGCATCAAGGCGGCGCGGTTCTTCAGCGCCCAGCCGTAATACTGCACGTTGGCGACCTCGAGCCGGTCGGCGTCGAGATCGAGCGCCATCTGGATGATGTCGGGCAACTGATGCAGATTCTGCCGATGCATCACCGCGTTCACGGTGAGCGGCAGATCGAGTTCGCGCGTCCATCTTGCGACCTCGAGCTTCTTGCGGTGGCCGCCTTTGTAGCCGCCGACGCGATCGGCTAGGCCTTCCTCGATGCCCTGGAAGGAGATCTGGACGTGGCAGAGCCCGGCATCCGCGAGCTCCGCGAGCTTGTCGCGCGTCAGCAGCACGGAGGAGGTGATGAGGTTGGTGTAGAGCCCGGCGTCGCTGGCGTGCTTGACCAGCTCGACGAGATCCTTGCGCGCGGTCGGCTCGCCGCCGGAGAAATGCACCTGCAGCACGCCGATCTCGGCGAGCTCGCTCAGCACCTTCTTCCATTCCGCCGTGGTCAGCTCCTTGGCCGAACGGTCGAGTTCGACCGGGTTGGAGCAATAGGGGCATTGCAGCGGGCAGCGATGGGTGATCTCGAGCAGCACGGCCAGCGGAATGCCGAAGGTCTCCGCCGTCGAGCGCTGCTTCTCCAGCACCGCGAGGCTGTCGCCGGGCGGGATGGTCACGTCGCTCATGACGTCTTCTCCCTGATCTCGGTGAGAAAGCCCTTGTCGGCGAGATCCTGCAGCATGGCGATGACGTCGGCGAGAATCGCCTCGCGGGGAGCCGTGTATTTCGCGGCCAGCTGATCGGACACGTCGCCGACGCTGCGCTTGCCGTCGCAGAGCTGCAGCACCTCGACCGCGATCTCGTCCGGCGCCAGCACGCGCTCCGGCGCCAGGATCACCCAGACCTGTCGCGTCTCGTCGTATTTCAGCTTGGCATGCCGCGGCAGCACGGGGCGGCTTGCCTCGCTGACGCTGATGTGACGCGGCCCGGCCATTACTCTTGTCCCTCAGCTCGCTTTGGGCACGAACGCGCCCGGCGGAATGTGGCCCTCGACATAGGCGTGCTGCAGCGCGTCGAGCTGCACCCACAGCACGTTGGTCTTGAAGATCAGCGCGTTGCAGACCTGCGCGCGCTGCTCCGGCGTCGTCGCGTGCGCCTTGACGTAGTCCAGTGCGAAATTGGCATCGCGCGGTGCCTGCGTCAGGCGCCGCTTGAAGTAGCTCATGATGTCGGGGTTGACGAAATCGTAATGCTCGAGCATGCCGGCGATGCGCTCTTCATGCAGGTTGGGCGCGAACAGCTCGGTCAGCGAGGAGGCGATCGCCTCCAGCGGGCTCTTCTCACGGCAATAGTGGACATAGGCCTCCACCGCGAAGCGCGTCGCGGGCAGGATGCCTTCGGTGGATTCCACGTAAGCGGTGTCCAGCCCAAGCCCCTCGGTCAGCTTGAGCCAGCGCTCGATGCCGCCTTCGCTGCCGACGTCGCCGTCATGGTCCTCGATACGATGGCGCCATTCCAGCCGGGTGGCGCGGTCGCGGAAGCGCGAGATCACCACAGCGTCCTTGATCGGGATGGTGCTCTGGTAATAGTAGCGGTTGAGCGCCCAGGCCTGCACCTGGCCCTTGTTCAGCTTGCCGCCATGCAGGAGCTTATGAAACGGATGCAGGCTGTGGTAGCGCGTCGCGCCGATGTGGCGCAGCGCCGCCTCCAGCTCCCCGGCGCTCGTGAGCCGGATGTCCTTGCCGATCGAGAGCGCGGTCATTCCAGTCAGTGATCCGGCGTTCACAGCACGATCTCCGTTCCATCCGCGGGTATCTGCCAGCCCGCCTGCTCGGCCGCCTTGCGCTCGGGCGAGCCGGGCAGCAGCGCCGGATTCGAGTTATTGATATGCAGAAACAGCTTCCTGTCGAGTGTGAGGTCGGCCAGCCGCGCGATGGCGCCGTCCTCGCCGGACATCGCGACATGCCCCATGCTCTTACCGGTCTTGTGCCCGAGCCCGGCCCTGATCATCTCGTCGTCCTGCCAGACCGTGCCGTCGAAGAACACGAGAGAAGCGCCGTCGATTTCGGCCTTGAGCGCGTCGGTCACCTCGGCGCAGGCGGCGATGAAGTAGAAATATCGGCCGGTCGACTTGTCGGTGATCTTCAGGCCCAGCGTATCCCCATCGCCGCTCTCGCCGCCGGGATGGGCCTTGCCTTCGAGATACCAGGCCGACTTGCCCGCGACCGCGAAGGGCAGCACTTCGAGCCCCGAACGTGCGCCGTCGGAGAGGCGTGGCTCGAATGGCTCGCCGATGGCGATCGGCCGGCGCCGCACGTGTTTCTCGCTCAGCACGTTGAAGATGCTGTTGCTGGCAAGGATCGCCAACACCTTCTCATGCGCGTAGATCGTGAACGGCGAGCTCTCGCGCATCGACAGCAGGCCCGCCACCGCATCCACTTCGCTGTTGGTCAGGATGACGCCTGCGACAGGCGTATGGCGCAACGCCCCGGCTTTGGGGTGCAGCTGCGGCGTAGCATTCAATTGCTGGCGCAGGTCGGGGGAGGCGTTGATCAGGAACCAGTTCTCGCCGTCCCCGCTGAACGCGACCGAGGCCTGCGTCCGGTGCAGCTCAGGCCCGCCATTGCGGGCCGCCCGGCACCCCTCGCAGCCGCAATTCCACTGCGGAACTCCGCCGCCGGCTGCGGCGCCCAGGACGACGACGCGAAGCATGATCCGTCTCCTGGCGGCAAATTTGCGAGGTGGATCTCAGGCGACACAATCCTGTCGTCCGGAAAACGCATCGTGACCGAACGGATGTGGGGCCGAAAGATCCACCTGCGCTGAACGCGATCTCACCAACCGCTTACTTGCGGGTGGCGCTCACATACATGTTGATTTCCATGCCGCAGGGCACTTCGACGATCTTCGGGGCTTTCCAGGCCATTTCGGCTCTCCATCTCTTTGCGAATTCGGGACGTATCCGCCCGCCTGTTAAACTAATGCCGGCGAAAAAGTTCGCCAGTGAAATTTTCCCGACTTGGGTCGTAATGGCAGAATGCTGCACTGCAAAGAGAGCGTCTTGCGTCCGTAGTGATGTGCGAGTGAGATTGGCAACGCCGATAGGTCGTGGCTCCTGTCGGGATAAACGAGTTGTGAGGTTGGAACGGCTTCACTTCGGAGTCCGGCGACCCCATTGGATCAGGCATGCCCAGATATTTCTTCAACACCCGTATCGGCGATGAATTGATCGTGGATCCTGACGGCGAGGACCTGCGCAACCCCGATCGCGCTTGGGAGGTCGCACGCCAGATGATCCTGGAGGTGGTGAAGTCGGAAGGCGCCCAGCGGGCGCTGCTGGATGCGGTGATCGAGGTGACCGACGACGAAGGCGAGATCGTGCTGGAGTTCCCCTTCACCGAGGCGCTGCTGGACATGCCGGATCCGTCGGCGACAAGGCATTAGCCCCCGCTCTCTCCCTGACAGAGAATGAGGCACCACCGGGCGCCAAACCCCGCCCTACACCCGCGAAATCCGCATGGCTTTGCCGGGGTTCCGGCGCTAAAAGACGCCGGTTACACGGAGCAAGCAATGCAAGACCTCTGGCGCCTGTCGGCCGCCGACCTCGCCACCCTCGTCAAATCCCGCAAAATATCCGCCAGGGAGGCCGCCAAGGCCGGGCTCGCCCGGCTCGACGCCGTCAATCCCCAGCTCAATGCGGTGATCGATCACCGGCCTGAGGATGTGCTCAAGCAGGCCGATGCCGTCGATGCCGCCATCGCGAGGGGCGAGGATCCCGGCGTGCTCGCCGGCGTGCCCGTCACCATCAAGGCCAATGTCGACCAGGAAGGCTTTGCCACCACCAACGGCCTCAAGCTCCAGCGCGACCTCATCGCGCGCGAGGACAATCCGGTGGTCGCCAATTTCCGCAAAGCCGGCGCCGTCCTGCTCGGCCGCACCAATTGCCCGGCCTTCTCCTACCGCTGGTTCACCACCAATCTCATCCACGGCGACACCAAGAATCCCCGCGACCCCTCGCTGACACCGGGCGGCTCCTCCGGCGGCGCCGGCTCGGCGGTCGCGGCCGGCATCGGCCACATCGCCCACGGCACCGACATCGCCGGCTCGATCCGCTATCCCGCCTATGCCTGCGGTGTGCACGGATTGCGTCCGACGCTCGGCCGTATCCCCGCCTTCAATCCGGCGCTGCCGGAACGCCCGATCGGGCCGCAGATCATGGCGGTGTCGGGACCGCTGGCGCGCACCGTCAACGACTTGCGCATCTCGCTCGAAGCCATGTCGGCGCGCGACATCCGCGATCCCTGGTTCGTGCCGGTGCCGCTGCAAGGCCCGGCGCGGGACAAGCGCGCCGCGCTCTGCCTCAATCCGGGCGGCCTTGCCACCGCGCCGGAGGTGAAGGCGGCGGTGAGCGATGCCGGCAAGCGGCTGGAGCGTGCGGGCTGGACCGTCGATGTGATCGAGGACACGCCGCCGATGCGCGAGGCGGTCGAGTGGCAGATCAAGCTCTGGCTCGGCGATGCCTATGAGGCGCAGCTCGAGGCGGCCGAGCGCGAGGGCGATCCCGGCGCGCTCGCGTGCCTGCGCGGCAACCGTGCCAGGGTCGCGCCGATGGACCAGGCCAACTACGCCAAGGCGCTGACTAGACGAGCGACACTGACGCGCGAGTGGATGCTGTTCTTCGAAAAATACGCGGTGCTGCTGACGCCGGTCTCCGGCGAATTGCCGTTCCCGGACCATCTCGACCGCAAGGACGAGGCGTCTTTCAAGCGGGTCTGGGAAGCGCAGCTGCCGCAGATCGCCATTCCCTTCATGGGCCTGCCGGGCCTCGTGGTCTCCACGGGCCTCGTCGGCAAGGCGCCGGTCGGCGTGCATATCGTGTCGGGGCGCTATCGCGAGGATCTCTGTCTGCTCGCGGGCGAAGCGATCGAGGCCGGCGGCGTGCCGCCATCGCCGATCGATCCCGTGGGCTAGCGATGACCGATATCTACGACTTCAAGGCCAACTCGCTTGCCGGCGAGGAGGTCGCCCTGAGGCGTTTCGAGGGGCAGGTGCTGTTGATCGTCAACACCGCGAGCAAATGCGGCTTCACGCCGCAATATCGCGGCCTGGAGGACCTGCACCGCGATCTTGCGCCGCGCGGCTTCTCCGTGCTCGGCTTTCCCTGCAACCAGTTCGGCGCGCAGGAGCCGGGGCAGGCGAGCGAGATCCAGGAATTCTGCTCGGCCCATTACGACGTCACCTTCCCGTTGTTCGAGAAGATCGACGTCAACGGGCCGAAGGCGCATCCGTTGTACGAGTATCTGAAACGCCAGCAGTCCGGGCTGCTCGGCGCCGCCATCAAATGGAATTTCACCAAATTCCTGGTGGACCGCGGGGGGCGCGTGGTCGCGCGCTACGCACCGACCGCACGGCCCGAAGGACTGCGCATTCAAATCGAAACCCTGTTGTGAGCGAGACAATCATGAGCGACGACTTTCCCGACCGCCTGTCGGTCGACCCGAACAGCCCCTATTACAACGCGGAGATCCTGTCGCGCGACGTCGGCATCCGCTTCAAGGGCATCGAGAAGACCAATGTCGAGGAATACTGCATCAGCGAAGGCTGGGTCCGCGTCACCGCAGGGAACGCCAAGGACCGCCACGGCAACCCGCTGACCATCAAGGTGCACGGGCCAGTCGAGCCGTATTTCAGGGATAAGAAATAGCCTTCGTCATTCCGGGGCGATGCGAAGCATCGAACCCGGAATCTCGAGATTCCGGGTTCGCGCTAACGCGCGCCCCGGAATGACGACAACAGAAAGTCACACCCATGGTCCGCATCGTCGACGTCCGCGAGATCACGAAGCCCATCTCCTCGCCGATCCGCAACGCCTATATCGACTTCACTAGGATGACGACCAGCCTCGTTGCCGTCGTCACCGACGTGGTGCGCGACGGCAAGCGCGTGGTCGGCTACGGCTTCAATTCCAACGGCCGTTACGGGCAGGGCGGCCTGATCCGCGAGCGGTTTGCCGCGCGCATCCTCGAAGCCGATCCGAAATCGTTGCTCGACCAAGCCGGCGACAATCTCGATCCCGACAAGGTCTGGGCCGCGATGATGACTAACGAGAAACCGGGCGGTCACGGCGAGCGCTCGGTCGCGATCGGCACCATCGACATGGCGGTGTGGGACGCGGTGGCGAAGATCGCGGGCAAGCCGCTGTTTCGCCTGCTCGCCGAACGCCATGGCGTCACCGCCAATCCGCGCGTCTTCGTCTACGCCGCCGGCGGCTATTACTATCCCGGCAAGGATCTCTCGATGCTGCGGGCCGAGATGCGCGGCTACCTCGATCGCGGCTATAACGTCGTCAAGATGAAGATCGGCGGCGCCGAGATCGCCGAGGACCGCGCCCGCATCGAGTCGGTGCTGAAGGAGATCGGCAAGGACGCGCAGCTCGCCGTCGACGCCAACGGCCGCTTCGATCTGGAGACCGCGATCGCCTACGCCAAGATGCTGCGCGACTATCCCTTGTTCTGGTACGAGGAGGCCGGCGATCCCCTCGATTACGCGTTGCAGGCCGCGCTCGCCGAGTTCTATCCCGGCCCGATGGCGACAGGCGAGAATCTCTTCAGCCACCAGGACGCCCGCAACCTGATCCGCTACGGCGGCATGCGCCCCGACCGCGATTGGCTGCAGTTCGATTGCGCGCTGTCCTATGGCCTGTGCGAATACCAGCGCACGCTTCAGGTGCTGAAGACCCACGGCTGGTCGGCGAGCCGCTGCATCCCGCATGGCGGCCACCAGATGTCGCTCAACATCGCCGCGGGTTTAGGTCTCGGCGGCAACGAAAGCTATCCCGACCTGTTCCAGCCCTATGGCGGCTTCCCCGACGGCGTGCGCGTCGAGAACGGCCACATCACCATGCCGGAGCTTCCGGGCATCGGCTTCGAAGGCAAGTCCGATCTCTACAAGGAGATGAAGGCGCTCGCGGAGTAGGGCGGGAGACGGGCCGCTTCACACTCGCTGTCGTCCGGACAAGCGCGCCCCAAGCGCGCGCAGATTCGGGACCCGTACCCCCAGGGAGAGGTTATCGAGCGAGTTGGTCACTCCGAGATCTTCGCCCAATCCAATCCTGTGGTATGGGCCCCGGATCTGCGCTTCGCTACGCTACGCTTGTCCGGGACGACAGTTGAGTTTGCCCTTACGACAACCGCATGTCCAGCAACCGCCGCCCTTCACCCTTCAGCAGCTTCTTCACTGCGCTCGATGCCACGACCTCGCCGTCATTGGCGTAGGCTTCGTGGTTCTTCTCGATGTCGTCGAGGCGATAGAGGTAATTGACCATCACGCCGGCGGATTCGCGCACGCCCTTCGGCGAGAGGTCGCCCAGCCAGTTGATGCGCTCCAGCCGCGCGCCGTTGCCGAGATGGAAGCGGGCGACGGAGTCGATCAGCTTGCCCTTCGGCGTGCGCGCCTTGAGGAAATAGTGCGCCGCCAGCGGCTCCAGCACGGCGCGCAGCAGCGCGGTCGTCTCGGGACTCTCGAACCATTTGGGATCGTCGAGGCGTTTCAGCGTCTCGCGGTCTTCGTCCGAGAGCGGCAAATCCTTGTCCTGCTTCACCCAGGCCATGAAGCCCGGCACCGGCGACAGCGTCACGAAGGTGTCGAGCTTGGGCAGCTCCCGGCGCAGCTCTTCCACCACCTGCTTGATCAGGAAGCTGCCGAAGGAGATGCCCCCCAGGCCCCGCTGGGTGTTGGAGATCGAATAGAACACGGCCGTGCGCGCCCGCTCGATCGGCAGATGCTGGCGGTCGACCGCGAGCAGGGGGGCGATCGCGCCGGGGATCGTCTCGGTCAGCGCCACCTCGACGAAGATCAGGGGCTCGTCCACCATCGCGGGATGGAAGAAGGCGTAGCAGCGCCGGTCGACCGGATCGATGCGGCGGCGCAGGTCGTCCCAGTCGGAGATCTCGTGCACGGCTTCGTAGCGGATGATCTTTTCGAGGATGTTGGCCGGGGTCGACCAGTCGATCCTGCGCAGCACGAGAAACCCCCTGTTGAACCACGAAGAAAGAAGATGCGAGACGTCGCGGTCGAGCGCGGCGAGATCGGTGTGCCCGTTCATCATGCCGAGCAGGTCGGCGCGCATGGCGACGAGGTCGCCGGTGCCGCCGGGCGCGCGGTTGAGCCGCCGGATCAGCTCCTGCCGCCGCGGCTCCGAGGCAAAATGCAGCGAGCTTGCGTCCTCGTCGCTGGGCGCGGCCCGCCATGTCTCGATCGCCTTGGACAGGCGCTCCCGGTCGGGGCCGAAATCGCGCACCAGCCCTTCGAAGAAGGCGCGGCGTGCCGTCGCGTCCAGCTCCCCGTAGATGTCGAGCACCTCGCGCGCCATTGCGGTGCCGGAGGCTTCGCCCCGTCCGGACAGCAGCGCATCGCAGAGCTCGAGCAGTCCATCGGCATCGCGTTTGGTGTCGGCGGAGTCGCCTCGGCGCAGCAACGTGCGGCCGCGCTCGGAGATGGTGGCGAGCAGGTCGGAGAAGAAGGCGTTGGCCATCGGGACTTTCGTGTCGTTTGTGCTGCGCGGGAAGCTTACACGGGATTTGGGCGGAAGCCGATCACAATCAAGCAGAGCAATGCGGCAAGTTTAGTCGGGCCCTGCGTTTGGAGAATGGTGTCATGCCGGGCGCAGGGCGGTGAAGGGACGGAGAGTGCGGTGGCATTTGGGAAGGAGGCGGTCGCCAGATTCTCCGTCATTGCGAGCGCAGCGACATGTCCGCCGAAGCCTTCGGCGAAGGCGGAAGCAATCCAGAATTCCTCCGCGGCGGCATCCTGGATTGCTTCGTCGCTTCGCTCCTCGCAATGACGAGATTGGAGCTATCCCTTCCCCGCGAACTCCGTCGGCGTCCGGCCCGTCACCTGACGGAACGCGGCCGAGAACGCCGGCACGCTGGCATAACCGAGCTGGGTCGCGAGCTGTTTCACCGACACGCTCGCATCCGTCGATATCAGCTGGATCGCAGCTGCAATCCGCGCACGTTGGCACCAGCTCTTGAAGCTCAGCTGCGTCTCGCTCGCGAACAGCCGCGACAGGGTGCGCGCGGAGGTTCCGACCTCGCGCGCCAGCGCGTCGATGTCGTGCAGGCCGGTCGGGTCGTCGAGCACGATCATCGCGGCGCGGCGGCAGCGCACCTCACGCGGCAGCGGCACGAAGGTCGCGGAGTCCTCGGCCTGGTGCAGCTCCAGCATCACGAGCCGGACCAGCAGCTCGGTGCGCTCCTCGGTGTTGCGCGGGTCGAACAGCGCCAGGATCGCCTGGTTGAGCAGCGGCGACACCCGCACTACGAATTCCCTGGTCAAACCCTCATAGCGCTTCTCGCGCTTCAGCCAGGCGAGGTCGAAATAGAGCGTGCGCATCTCGATGTCGGCGAGCAGGTCGATGGCGTGCTCGAGCCCCGCCGGCACCCAGACCGCGCGGTCCGGCGGCACCAGCCAGCGCCCGGCGGGCGTCGTCACCTGCATCGTGCCCTTGGCCGCGTAGATCAGCTGCGCCTCGCGGTGCATGTGCAGATCGATCCGCATCCCCTTGGGATAGTCGCGGGCGACCAGGTGCACGCCGGCGGGCGAGCGGTGGTTGCTGCGGACCTCGCGCAGGATTGGCGTTTCCAAGATTGGCGTTTGCAAGACAGTCATTGGCAGCATCCCGTCATCGGGAGGACATATAACTCATTTCGGAGCAGGAAAGGATTCGCATGAACAGCCCCAGCCGGGTCATCGGTTTCGTCAACGCCGGCCATTTCATCGACCATTATGCGATGCTGATCTTTGCCGCCGCCGTGATCATCATGGGTCCGGCGCTCGGCATGGCCTATTCGGAACTTCTGCCCTACGCGACCCCCGGCTTCGTGGCGTTCGGCGCGGGCTCGCTGCTGACCGGCTGGCTCGGGGACCGCTGGAGCCGCCGCCACATGATGCTGATCTTCTTCGTCGGCATCGGCCTGTCCATGGTCGCGGTCGGCTTCGTGCAGACGCCGGCGCAGCTCGGCGCCGCGCTGCTGGCGATCGGTATCTTCGCATCGATCTATCACCCCGTCGGCACCGCCATGATCGTGTCCTATGCCGACAGGCTGGGCCGCGAGATGGGAATCAACGGCGTCTGGGGCAATCTCGGCGTGGCCTCGTCGGCCCTGGTGACAGGCGTGATCGGCCAATATCTCGGCTGGCGGTTCGCCTTCATCGTTCCCGGCGTGGTCACGGTGCTGATCGGCATCGCTTTTGCGATGCTGGTCGTGCACGAGGATCGCAAGGGCAGCAAGCAGGCCGCGGCCCAGGCGCGGGTGGCCAGGCAGGACATGTGGCGCGTGATCCTTGCGCTGCTGATCGTGGTGATCGCGATCTCCACCACCTTCAACGCCGTCACCGTCGCGCTGCCGAAGCTGTTTGCCGAACGCCTTGCGGACCTGACCCGGAGCCCGGCACTGCTCGGCGTCATCGCGGCCGGCGTCTACGTGTTCGGCGCGATGACGCAATACACGATCGGCCGGCTGCTCGACCGTTATTCGCTGAAGACGGTGGCGCTGCCGCTGTCCTTCATGCTGGCGCCGTTCCTGTATCTGGCCGCCAGCCTGAACAATCTGCCGCTGATTTTGGTTTCGATCGGCATCGTCATGGGCGCGTTCGGGCAGGTCACGGTGAACGACGCCATGGTCGGCAAATACACCACCGAGGAGTGGCGCTCGCGCGCCTATGCCGTGCGCTATTTCGTCGGCTTCACCGCTGCCGGCGCCTCGGTCGGCCTGGTCGCCTGGCTCTACGAGCAGGGCGGCTTCGTCACCATGCTGCACGCCTTTGCCGCGCTCTGCCTCCTCGCCATCGCCGCCGCACTGATCCTGCCGCGCGAGATCCGGACGCCGCAGGCGGCGTGAGGTCTCCGTGTCCCGGACAAGCGCGCTTCAAGCGCGCGCCGATCCGGGACCCAGAGGCGCCGAATTCCGTGTCGCATAAGCCACGGCTCTGCAGCGCGCCGCGAAGGGGCGCTGCGCTGCGTCCGGGGCACGAGCGGGGCTTAAGGCCGCTACTCTCTCCGTTCGTCATTGCGAGCGCAGCGAAGCAATCCAGAATCTTCCCGCGGAGGGACTCTGGATTGCTTCGCTGCGCTCGCAAGGACGGAGGATGAGGAGGCACCCTCGCCAGGCCACCCACGATGCCATTCTGCCAGTGTTTTGCCCGACGGAGCAACCTGTCTCAGCAAGACCGGAATTTTCTCGTGCAGGTTCAACCCCATCTTTACTGTGCATGGGGTTGTTTTCGCGTTTCATCGGAGCCGGCCTCAAGAGCTCACTTCCGCCGGCTCGGTTGCCTTCACCGCCTTCCTGCTCGCCCGCCAGTTCTCGAACCGCTGCACCACCACGAAGAACGCCGGGACGAACAGCACCGCAAGGCAGGTCGAGGCCAGCATGCCCGAGAACACCGTGATGCCGATCGACTTGCGCGCGCTGGCGCCGGCGCCGGTCGCCAGCACCAGCGGGACGACACCGAGGATGAAGGCGAACGAGGTCATCAGAATCGGACGGAAGCGGGCGCGCGCGGCTTCGATGGCGGATTCGATGATCGGCTTGCCGTCGCGGCCGTGCAGCTCGAGCCCGACCTCGACGATCAGGATGGCGTTCTTGGCCGAGAGCGCGATCAGCAGGATGAGGCCGATCTGGCAATAGAGGTTGTTGTCGATCTTGAGCGCGGACAGGACCAGCATCGGCCCGAGCAGCGACAGCGGCACCGCGAGGATCACCGAGATCGGCGCATACCAGCTCTCGTACTGGCCGGCGAGCACGAGATAGACCAGCAGCATGGCGAGGCCGAACACCCAGTAGATCTGGTTGGAGACCGCCTTCTCCTGATACGACATCGCGGTCCATTCATAGCCGGTGCCGGGCGGCAGCGTCTTGTCGGCGACCTCCTCCATCAGCTTCAGCGATTGGCCCGAGGAATAGCCCTGCGCCGGCAGGCCGATCACCGTCGCGGACGGATAGAGGTTGTAGAGACTGATCAGCGACGGGCCGGTGGCCGGCGTGATCTTGGCGACGGTGCCGAGCGGGATCATGTCGCCGTTGGAGTTGCGCACCTGCATGTTGGCGATGTCGCGCTCGGTGACGCGGAACGCCGGATCGGCCTGGGTGTAAACCTGGAACACGCGGCCGAACTTGTTGAACTGGTTGACGTAGGACGAGCCGAGATAGGTCGACAGCGCCGAGAACACCTGATCCGTCGTCACGTGCAGCGTCTGGGTCTTGACCCGGTCGATCTCGACGTCGAATTGCGGCACCGAGGCGCGGAACGAGGACTGCACGCGCTGCAGCGCGCTCTGGCTTTGCGCGTTGGAGACCATCGCGGCGGTGATGGCCTGCAGCTTGGCGAAATCGCTGTTGCCGTCGCGCAGCTCGACCTGCATCGAGAAGCCGGCGGCGTTGCCGATGCCCTGGATCGGCGGCGGCGGCAGCACGATGGTGCGCGCTTCCATGATGGTCGCGAGCTTGTCGTTGAGGCCAAAGACCAGCGAGCGCAGATCCTCGCCGGGCCCCTTGCGGGCGTCCCAGTCCTTCAGGATGATGTAGGCGACGCCGGCATTGGAAAGGCTGGCGCTGTTGTCGAGCGCAGAGATGCCGGCGATGGTGATGACCTGCGCCACGCCGGGCGTGTCCTGGATCAGCCCGCTCGCTTTGTCGAGCACGGCCTGTGTCCGCTCCAGCGCCGCGCCGTCGGGCAGCTGCACGGCAGCGATCAGGTAGCCCTGGTCCTCGATCGGCAGGAATCCGGTCGGCACCCGCGACAGGCCGTAGCCGCTGGCGGCGATGATCAGCAGCGCGAACGCGACCGAGAGCGTGGCGTGCCTGACGAGGAAGGTGATCAGCCGCGTGTAGCCTCGCTCGACGCGGTCGTAGACCGCATTGAAGCCGCGATAGAAGAAATTGCGCTGCTCCGGCGGTACCGCCGGCCGCAGCCACAGCGCGCATTGCGTCGGCTTCAAAGTGGCCGCGTTGATGGCGGAGAGCAGCGCGGTCGCGGCGATCACCAGCGCGAATTGCGAATAGATGCGCCCGGTCAGTCCGGCGAGGAACGAGGCCGGCAGGAACACCGAGATCAGCACCAGCGTGATGCCGACGATCGGCGCAAACAGCTGGTCCATCGCGCGGATCGCGGCGTCGTGGCCGTTCATGCCCTGCTCGATGTTGTGAGCGGCGCCTTCGACCACGACGATGGCGTCGTCGACCACGATGCCGATCGCGAGCACGATCGCAAACAGCGTCGACATGTTGATGGTGAAGCCGAGCGCCGCCATCGCGGCGAAGGCGCCGATGATGGTGACGGGCACGGTCGTCGCCGGCACCAGCATCGCGCGCCAGTCCTGCAGGAAAACCAGGATCACGACCAGCACCAGCAGGCCGGCCTCGATCAGCGTCATGTAGACCTCGTGCACCGAGGCCTCCACGAATTTGGTGGTGTCGAACGGCGTGTCGTACTTGATGCCCTCCGGAAAGCGCTTGGCGAGTTCGGCCATCTTCTTCTCGACGGCCTGCTCGACCTGGAGCGCGTTGGCGCCCGGCGACTGGAATACGCCGATGCCGACCGCCGGCTGCTTATTGAGCGAGAAGATCTGGCTGTAGGTCTGTGCGCCGAGCTCGACCCAGCCGACGTCGCGCACGCGGGTGACGTCGCCGTTGCTGCCCGATTTGACGATGATGTTCTCGAACTGGCTGGTGTCCTCGAGCCGTCCGTTGACGTTGAGCGTGTACTGGAATGCCTGCCCCGGCGGCGTCGGCGGCGCACCGATCTGGCCGGCCGAGACCTGCTGGCTCTGCTGCTGGATCGCCTGGATGACGTCCTGCGGCACGAGGCTCCTCGCCTGCAGCTTGTTGGGATCGAGCCAGACCCGCATCGAATACTGGCCGGCGCCGAACACGGTGACGTTGCCGACGCCGGGCAGGCGCGAGAGCTCGTCGCGGATGTTGATGGTGGCGTAATTGCTGAGATAGAGGCTGTCGTATCTGGAGTCCGGCGAGGTCAGCGTCACGAACAGGAGGATCGAGGTCGAGCGCTTCTGCACCGTGACGCCCTGGTTTTGCACGGCCTGCGGCAGTTGCGACAATGCGCTGGAGACGCGGTTCTGCACCAGCACCTGCGCGAAGTTGAGGTCGGTGCCGATCTTGAAGGTCACGGTCAGCGTGTAGGTGCCATCCGCGCCGCTGTAGGACTGCATGTAAAGCATGTCTTCGACGCCGTTGACCTGCTGCTCGATCGGCAAGGCAACGGTGTCGATCACCGTCTTCGCGCTGGCGCCGGGATAGCGCGTGGTGACCTGCACCGTCGGCGGCACCACGTCGGGATATTGCGCGATGGCGAGGTTGAACAGAGCCACGCCGCCGATCAGGATCATCAGCAGCGCGATGACGTTGGAGAGGACCGGCCGCTCGATGAAGAACTTTGAGATCATGGCTGGCGCCCTCTCACTTGGCAGACGCCTGGGATTGCTCGATCTTCGTCACCTGCGGGTCGATCTTCTGGCCCGGGATCACGCGCAGGAGCCCCGCAGTCACCACGCGATCCTCCGGCTTCAGGCCGCTCTCGATCACGCGCAGCCCGTTGTCGACGGGGCCGATCTGCACCTTGCGCTGCTCGACGACGTTGTCGCCGTTGACCACCAGCAGATACCGGCCGCCCTGGTCGCTGCCGAGCGCGGTGTCGGGAACGAGCAGGGCGCTCTTCTCCTGGTCGAAGGGCACGCGGACCCGGACGAAGTAGCCGGGCAGCAGCACCCGCTTGTCGTTGGGAACGAGGCCGCGCACCGCCAGCGTGCCGGTCGACTGGTTGAGGGTCGGCGAGACGTAGTCGAGCTTGCCCGCGTGCGGATAGCCGGTCTCGGTCTGCAGCCCCACTTGGATCGGGAAGTGCTTCATGTCCGCGGGCGTCAGTCCACGGCGGGTCGCCTCGGCGCGGATGCGCAGCACGTCCTGCTCGTTCACGGTGAAGTTCACGTAGATCGGGTCCATCGCGACGATGGTGGCGAGCTGGGTCGGCGAGGAAACGCCGACGAGCTCGCCGATCGAGACGAGGTGCGCGCTGACGACGCCGTCGAACGGGGCCGTCACCTTGGTGTAGCCGTAGTTCACCTCGGCGAGTTTCGTATTGGCCTGGGCCTGCTGGAGGTTGGCTTGCGCGTTATCGCGGTTGGCGGTCGAGGTGTCGAGCGTGGCCTGCGAGACCGCCTGGCGCTGCACAAGCTCGGCCTGCCGCTTGTAGTCGGCTTCCGCCTGCCGCAGCGAGGCCTGCGCGCCGGCCTCGGCCGCCTGGGCCTGCTCTAGCTTGAGCTTGTATGTCTCGGGCTCGATCGTGAACAGCTGGGTGCCCTGCTTGACGAACGTGCCGTCCTGATAGTCGATCGTTTGCAGGAAGCCCTGGACGCGCGCGACCAGGTCGACGCTCTTGATCGGCGCCGTGTTGCCGGTGGCCTCGATGTAGCGCGTCACCGGGCGCTGCACCGGCGTCGCGACGTCCACCTTGGGCGGCGGCGGGGCCACGAACGTGTTCTTGTCCTCGCAGCCCGCGAGCGCGACCACGGCGGTTGCCGCAGCCAAGCCCCTCGACAGGGCCCGCGCCAAGTCCCGCCCGACATGTCTCCACGCTCCATCGCGCCGTGCGGGAGATGCGGGATTCGCTGAGGTCATGCGGTAGCCCCCGATGAGTGTCTGTCGGTGCGGCAGGCTAGCAACAAATGACCGTGCGTGGAACACCATACCCATGGCAGTCCCCGGCACTGATCCTTAAACTGCTGTGTGGCCTTTGACAGGTTTGTCGTCACAAGCCGCGTTTGGTCGAGCGCACGATCGGCCGTCCACACCGGATCGCCGGGACCGCGTTGCAGACGAAAATGTTACAATCCGCTCGCAACCGGCTCTTGGGCATGCCATGCCGCGAGCACGTTCTTCTCTTCCTCGGCGGTGAGACCGACGACCGGGCCTTTGCTGTCGTGGAGCCAGCGAAGCGTATCGCGCGCGGTGGCGGCGATCGGTCGCGAGGTTAGTCCGGCCGCACGGGCCGGCGAGGTGTCGCGGGTCAGGAATCCCGCGAAGTCGGGCAGGGGCAGCCACATCGGGAGTGACCGCGGGCCCGCCCAGCGCCTGACGTCGTGCACTTCCAGAAAGGCGCGATCGATCCAGGTGAACGTGCAGGACGCGTTCAGCGTGGAAGCGCATTCCCTGAGGAATTCGCCGCGCGTGCGAATTGGCCCGATCCCGTCGTAGATGCCGGTGAGACCGGTCTCTGCCGCATGCACGATCCATTGCGCGAGATCGCGCACGTCGATGAACTGGACGGCATCATCAGGCGAACCCGGCGCCAGCACCTCGCCGCCGCGCGCAAGCCGCGCCGGCCAGTAGGCGAAACGTCCGGTCGGGTCCTCGGGCCCCGCGATGAGGCCGGCGCGGCAGATGAAGGCATCATCGCCAACCGCCTGTTCGCACGCGACCTTGGCGGCACCGTAGATCGCGTCGGTGCTGTGCTCGATCTCCGCCGCAAGGGGCTCGCGCAGCGGCGCCGTGTCGGCGCGTTGCCCCGGAATGCGGTTGTCGGCGTAGACGCTGACCGTCGAGACGAAGGTCCAATGCACGCCCGGCCGCTTCAGCGCGGCGACCGCACGGCGGACCTGGCCGGGATGACGCGAGACGTCGACCACGGCATCGAATGTTTCGCCGGCGAGCGGGGCAAGTCCGTCGGCCACGTCGCGGTCGACGTGCATGAAGCGCGCACCCGCGGCGATCGGTCCGGCGAGCCCGCGCGCGGCGCAGGTCACGTCATGACCGCCGGCGCAGGCATGGCTTGCGATCGTGCGCCCGAGAAACTGGCTGCCGCCGAGGATGAGAATGCGCATGCACCAGTCCCGTGTCACCGATGAGTCCGCGAGACTACAGCCTCTACTGGCGGTTGCAACGGCCCTTCAGCGCGGCTTGATCTCGACGCCTCGATCCGGACGGAGTACGCTTGATCTTGGTCTCATGCTCGCTGACTGCGCAGCATTGTCCAGCCAGCGGGTTGGACCCGTCTTCGGCTGCTGGATGTGATCCAAAGGCCGCCTTCCTCTCGTTCCATTGCCCGAGGGAAGCTGTGCCATGAACCGAACGCTTGCGAAGATCTGCCAGGAGATGGCCGGCCGGGTGCTCGAACTTCAGCGCGGCCTCAACACACCTGAGCGGCGGTTGGAATTGGCGGACGAACTCCACGCCACCATCGAAAAGTACCTCGCCTTCGAAAAGCGGAAGAACCGCTTTTCGGTCCGGAAAGACAGGTAGCGCCGCGCCGGCGAACTCGAGTTCCGCAATCTTCGAGCACGCCGGCGCTTCCGCTCATTGATTTGCTTGAGATTTCTGGCCTGATTGTTGGAAGCCGTGCGGAACTCACTCCCCGCAATGTCCGTCAAGCCCGTGTTTTCACGGTTACAGCGAAGCATTGCTGAATGTTGTCTAGTCGTTACGGCATTTAGCCCAAAGGGGACTCCACATGAAAAAGACAATCCTCGCCGGTTCTGCCGTGGCGGCACTGGCGTTGAGTACGCATGCTCACGCTGCGGATATGGCAGCCAAGCCCTACGTCAAGGCGCCGCCGCCCATCGCCGCGGTCTATGATTGGAGCGGTTTCTACATCGGCGGTAACGCGGGATGGGGCACCACCCGCAACTGCTGGGATTTCGTAAGCTTCGCCGGCGCGCCCTTCACGGCGAGCGAGGGATGCCACAACTCGGACGGCGCGGTCGCGGGCGGTCAGATCGGGTATCGCTGGCAATCGGCGGCCTGGGTGTTCGGGTTGGAGGCGCAGGGCAATTGGGCCGACTTGAACGGATCGCGCGTGTCGTCGCCCGCCTTCGTGTTCGCGCCGGGTGACCTCACCATCAATTCCCGGGTGCGCGCCTTCGGTCTGTTCACGGGCCAGGTTGGATGGGCCTGGAACAACGCGCTGCTCTATGTCAAGGGCGGCGCGGCCGTGGTGGATAGCCGCTACACCCACACCTTCACGGCGACCAGTGCTTTGATCAACAGCACCAGCGATACGCGGTGGGGAGCCAGCGTCGGCGCCGGCATGGAGTACGGTTTCGCTCCCAACTGGTCGGTCGGCGTGGAGTACGATCACATCTTCCTAGATCGTCGGACTCTGAGCTTTGCAGCCGCGCCCGGCGGCGTTGCGACGACCAACAGCATCGGTCAGGACGTTGATATTGTAACCGCACGTATCAACTACCGCTTCGGCGGGCCGGGCCTGATGCGTTACTGAGAACGCCGACATCGCCGCGGATTGTCACCATCGATCCCGCGATCTGAAGAACGAAGAGAAGGGCGACCGATCAACCGGTCGCCCTTCGCGCGGAAATGATCGTCTCGTGCGGTTCGTACCCAGGTCAGCAAGGAGCTATACCGCTCGCACGCGGCACTACCGCCCCTTGAGATCCGCATGCTTCGCCATCGCCTTCTCGAACTTCCGGTCGAACAGCCACATCGCGGCGAAAATCTCGCGGTAGCTCGCCGAGGTTCTTGCCCGGTCGGCCTGTCCGAAGGCGAAGATGCTGTTGTTGCGCAGGTACCTCATGATTCTGGGACTTGACACCCGGTAGTTAAGGAGATCGCCCGACTTGAGCGCGGACCGCGTCGGGCTGGGAACGATCTGGATCAGCTGGAACAGCTTCATCTGGTCGATCGGATCGGGCAGCGTCTTCACGATCCCCGGGATCTCACGGAACAGATCGGCGTGTGCGTTCATCAGGCCGTTGCGAACGTTGCTCCAGTGATTGAAGCGTTGATCGGTGCCGCGGGCGCGGGCCTCTTCCTTGTCGTCTCGCGCGCTCAAGTCCGGATCGATCGCAGCGACGTCGCGCTTGATCTTCTCCCATTTCCTGCGGCCGTTGCGGTCCTCGGAGGGGCCGGTCTGGAAGCTGCCCATATAGGTGTTCGAGCGCGCATTGCGGACATTCTGCTTGCCGTTGGTCTCCGCAAAGAACAGCCCGAGGCTGATGCGGCCCGCAGTCGCGGCATATTCAGGCGCGAGCCCCTGGGCGCGCGCGATCGCAACGGCGAGATCGACGACGTCCTTGAACGGCGTCGGCGAGTTCTGCACGCCGGCAGGCGGCGCTTCCATGATGTCGAACAGCTTGCCGTATTCCTCCACCAGCGGCTCGATGTCGGCGTCGAAATAGGCCGGAGGAATCTCGAACTTGTTGGGCCGGCCGATCCGCGACGGCATGACGTCGGTGAGGTCCTTGTAGCTGCTGATGACGGCAACGCGTGCGAGATAGAGCGCCTGTCCCGGCAGGTTCGGCAACGGCTGCTTCGCCTCGATCTGGCGGCGCCGCTCGGCGAGGATGGACTTGAAATCGCCGAGCGCGCGCTCGTAAGCGGCGAGTGCCTCCGATTGCTGCGGCGTCGGTGCCTTCTGCGCGATGGCGGGCGACGCGACCAAGCAGGCGACAGCGGCAAGACGTGCGGCGGCGAGTCGTATCGATCCCATGGCTGGTTCCTGTCGATTCGATGGCCAGCGGGATCGTAAACGCCGGAGGCAAGCCGCCGCAATTCTCCCCTCACGCCGCCCGATAGTCCGGCGCGGTCGCCAGGAATTTGCCGTAAGCATCCGCGTCCGGCGGCTGGAAGCGTCCTTTGAGCCCGCCGGTCTTCTGGTTCTTCGCGCCGATGTCGGCCATCAGCTCGTCGAAATGGCGGAAGTGATAGGGCGCGACGCAGAGGCCGCCATAAACGCCGGCCGCCGGCCGCTCGACGCGCCTGAAGTGCAGCATCATCTCGATGTTGTCGCGCATCGCCTGCGCGCTCGGCTGTCGGGCGAGCTGGCCGTCGGCATAGCGCACCAGCCAGTTGGCAGCGAGGTCGGCGCAGAGCACCGTGCAGAACGAGGAGTTGAAGCCGACGAAGCCCATGTCGGGCAGGTCCGGGTTCGCGATCAGACGATAGAGCCGGTATTGCCCGTCGGCATCGACCAGTTTCTGCCTGTAGGCCTCTGGCAGGAACGGCACGCCGAGCTTGTAGCCGATCGCGAGCACCGCGACGTCGGCACCGACGCGCTCGCCGCCGCTCATCACGATGCCGTCGCCTTCGTAATGGTCGAAGGTGCCGAACACCGCCTTGATGCGGCCGTCGGCCACCATGGGATAGAAGCCGGGCGTTGCGATCGGCACCGAGCAGTTGATGCCGTCCTCGATCCGCTCGTTCGGCACCATCCTGCATTGCTTAAGCTTCAGCTGGGCCTTCAACAGGCTCTCCAGCCCGCGCCAGTTCGCCCAGATGAGAGGCGCGGCCACGCGCTGGGCGAGCCGCGCCATCGCACTCGCGCCCCAGCCGGGAAACATCTCCTCCTGGGCGCGGATGTAGAGGATGCGCTTGAAGTTCACGAGGCCGCCGATGAAATAGGGAATGCGCCAGACCGGCTCGCGCATCACGATCGTGACCTCGCGTGCGCCCGATTTCACCGCGTTCACCGCGATGTCGGTCGCGGACTTCGATCCGCCTAGCACGACGACGCGGCGTCCTTCCGCCAGCGCGGGATCGCCGTATTTCGACGAGTGCAGGATCTGGCCGCCCTGCGCCAGGAACGCGTTCTCGCCGGGACAATGCAGCTCGCGCGGCTCGTTAAATTGCCCGGTGCAGACCGCGACGAAATCGAAATCTTCGTTCGTGCCCGTGCCGTTCTTGTCCTTCAAGGCGAGCGTCCAGCCCGGTCTGGCCGTCGGAGCGGCGCGCCATGCCGGCAACCTCCGTGCCGAGGCGCAGCATGCGGTCGAGACCGAAGCTCTTGGCGTAGTTGGCGAGATAGGCGTGGACCTGCGGCCCGGTCGGCCATTCCGGATAGGCTTGCGGCATGGCGCGGTCGGTGTAGCGATAGAGCTCCTTCGGACTCTGCGTCTGCACGTCGGGATAGGAGCGCGCCGGCTCCCAGACGCCGCCGAGATCGGCGCTGCGCTCGACGATGGTGACGCGGTGGCCGCGGGCGGAGAAAGCTTTCGCGGCGGCAAGGCCGGAGACGCCGGCGCCGATCACGCAGACATGTTTTGGGCTGACCATGGGATTGCTCATGTGTTTGGCGCAAGCGGCCGCGTTCGGCCGCAAGGCGCGGCCGGCCGGGCTGCAGGCGGATGAAAGCGGAGGAAGCGGCGACGGCTAGTCGTTGGCCTCGGGCGGCAGGAAGTCGACCTCGTGCAGCGCCGAGATGCGGACCACTTCCGCAGGGTCGGTCAGATCGTGCAGCTGTTCGAACAGCGCCTCCAGCTTCTGCATCGGCGAGACCCAGAACAGTGCGCGGCACGGCTTGTCGGACTTGTTGAAATAGCCGTGCGGGATGCCGCGCGGCATGCGCACGAGGTCGCCGGCATGGGCCTTGACCCACACGCCGTCGAGCTTGAGGTCGAGCGTGCCCTCCTGCACCAGGATGAACTCGTCCTGGGTCGGATGGACGTGCACCGGCACGAACTGTCCGGGGTCGCTGTTGGTCTCGAACGCGAAGGTGGAGTCGGTGACGGCCTTGGGGAAATAGACCTGGCCCAGGATGTTCCAGCTCTTGCCGCCGTAGCCCGTGCCGTTTGCAGTAATGCCCTTTTCGAGTGCAGTCATGCTCGCCTCCTCATGGATACCGGCGGGGACGGAGCTTCCGCCAGCCTTGGGCCGGCTGTCTATCCGCTAAACGAATCCGGCACGGTTGTTGCCGTGCAGCACGCGATTCACAGCCGACGGCCTTTTCGCGTCCGCCGAACTATTATAGGCTTAAAGCAATTCCGCGACGCGAAGCGTGGTCGACGATGTCCGCAGCCGTGCTGGAAATGAGCGCAAGGGCGCCCGCAGGCGAGCGGCTTGCGGCCTTCGCGCGCGTCACCACGGATGATATCGACGAGGCCGCCGAAGAGATCGGCCGCATCTTCTGCCCGCACGATCTCGAGCCGGGAGAGGTGCGGGCGTCCGGCTTCTCCGCCCGGCACAATTGCGCTGATTTCGACGGCTTCTCCATCAACTACGTCGCGTATGGCGGATCGGTCAGCATCGATCCCGGCTGCCTCGAACGCTTCTTCCTGGTCCAGGTCCCGCTCGCCGGCAGCGCCCGCATTCGTGCAGGCGCCGGCGAGTTCGATGTCGCGCCGGACCGGGCGGCGTCGCTGCTGTCGCCGACCATCCCGACCCGGATGATGTGGCGAGATTGCGCGCAGACGATCCTGCTGCTCGATCGCCGCATGGTCGAGCAGCGCGCCGCGGCGCTGTCGGGCAGGGCGACCGGCACGGTCGAGTTCGAGCCGGTGATCGCGCTGGACGCGCCGTCCGGGCGCACCTTGCAGGCCGACCTCGCCGGGCTGATGACGCTCGCCGAGCGTCTCGGGCCATCAGGCCGGCTTTCCCCGGCGACGATGGCGGATTGGCGCGAGTTGCTGCTCGATCATCTCCTCAATCGCCAGCGGCACGGCCTGTCGGATGCGATCAGGACGTTCTCGGGGCAGGCCGAGCGCCTGCCGCGCGCGCTCCGCGCCGCGCGCGACTACCTGGCGGACAATGCGGGCGAGCCGCTCGATCTCGCGCAGCTCGCCTGCGTGGCCGGTATCGGCATTCGCGCGCTTCAGCTCGGCTTCCGCCGCCACTTCGGCGTGTCGATCTCGCAGATGTTGCTCGACCTGCGCCTCGCCGGCCTCAACGCGCGGCTTGCTCGGGCCGCACCCGGTGCTTCCATCACCGAGATCGCCTTCGATCTCGGCTTCACTCATCTCGGACGCATGGCCTGTGCCTACCGCGAAAAATTCGGCGAGACGCCATCGGCCACGCTGCGGCGAAGGCTGAGCTGACGTCCGGCGGGACTAGGTTTCAACGGCGGCAACCCGCCCGCCTCACGAATTGACGTGCACGAAATCCCGCAGCAGCGGGTAGATCTCGTTGTTCCAGCGCTTGCCGGAGAACACGCCGTAATGGCCGACTCCGGCCTGCATGTGGTGGACGCGGCGATAGGCGCGCACACCGGTGCAGAGGTCTTGCGCGGCCAGCGTCTGGCCGATCGAGCAGATGTCGTCCTTCTCGCCCTCGACCGTCATCAGGCCCATGCGGCTGACGGCGCGGGTGTTCACGGGACGGCCGCGATGCATCAGCTTGCCTTGCGGCAAGAGGTGCTCCTGGAAGACGTCGCGCACGGTCTCGATGTAGAACTCGGCCGGCAGGTCCATCACCGCGAAATACTCGTCGTAGAACGTCTTGATGGTCGCGGCCTTGTCCTTTTCGCCCTTGGCGATGTGGTTGGCGAGGTCCATGTGCTGCTTGATGTGGCGCTCGAGGTTCATCGAGACGAAAGCGGTGAGCTGCACGAAGCCGGGATAGACTTTTCGCAAGGCGCCGCGGCACTGCACCGGCACGTAGTTGATGAGATTGCGCTCGAACCATTCGATCGGCCTGCTCTTGGCGAATTCGTTGACCCTGGTCGGCTGGATCCGGGTGTCGATGGGGCCCGCCATCAGCGTCAGCGTCGCCGGGCGCGAAGGATGGTTGTCCTCGCACATGATCGCGGCGGCCGCGAGCGCGGAGACGGAGGGCTGGCAGATCGCGACCATGTGCGGGCGCGGGCCGAGTTGCCCCAGGAAGTCGATCAGATGCTCGGTATAGTCGTCGAGCCCGAAGCGGCCCTCGCTGCGCGGAATGTCGCGCGGATTGTGCCAGTCGGTGATGTAGACGTCGTGGTCCTGCAGCAGCGTCTTCACGGTGCCGCGCAGCAGCGTCGCGAAGTGGCCGGACATCGGCGCCACCAGCAGCATGCGCGGCTGCTCGCCGACGCCCTCTTTCTTGAAGCGCAGCAGCGAGCCGAACGGCGTCGCGTAGGCGATCTCCTCGCTGACCGCGACCTCGCGGTTGCCCACCATCACGCTGCCGATGCCGTAGGCCGGCCGGTCATAGGTGAGGGTCGAGCGCGAGATCAGCTCCAGCGCGGCCGACAGCCGGCCGACGACCTGCTCCGATACGCCCTGGGGCACCAGATTGAGGAATTTGAGTGCGGACGAAGCGCCCGCTCGCCATGGCGCCGTCAGGTCCATGTGGTTCTGAAAAGCCTGATAGTACATCGACATCATACTGAAATGCCCACCCGTCCGGTGCTGCCATGCAATAAGGACGCCAAATCGACCGCCGCAGAATTGGCACGTCGCTTGCTGCTTCGCCATGCAAAGCACAGGCCTCCCGGGGGCCGCCGTGCTGATCGGGACCAGGGAAGGGGTCATATGGCGAAGGCGACACTGACCATCAGCAGCAAGAACTACTCGTCCTGGTCGCTGCGCGGCTGGCTGCTGACCAAATTCTCCGGGCTCGACTTCGAGGAGATCGTCACCGCGCCGGACGACCCGTCGGCGCGGGCCGAAATCCTGCTACTGTCTTCGTCGATCCTGGTGCCGTGCCTGCGGCACGAGGGGGCCGTTGTCTGGGATACGCTGGCGATTGCCGAATATCTCAACGAGGTGATGCCGGACGCCGGCCTGCTGCCTGCAGACCGCATCCAGCGCGCCCATTGCCGCTCGATCTCGGGCGAGATTCATTCCGGCTTCACGACCCTGCGCGCTTCGCTGCCGGTCAACCTGAAGGGACACTTCCCCGGCTTCAAGATCTGGTCGCGGGCGCAGGCCGACATCGACCGCGTCTGGTTCATCTGGCGCGACTGCCTGGAGAAATCGGGCGGCCCCTTCCTGTTCGGGGCACAGCGCACCATGGCGGATGCGATGTACGCGCCCGTCGTGACGCGCTTCGTGACCTACGACGTCAAGCTGGAGCCGGGCCTGAAGGCCTATGCCGACACCATCATGGCCATGCCGGAGATGCGCGAATGGATCGCCGCGGCGAAGGAGGAGCCGGCCGAGATCGAAGAGCTCGAGGTGGAATATTAGGCAACTGTTGCGCGACTTTGCCCGTTTCGACGGCGAGGGCCCAGCGGCAACAGCCGGGCCGCTATGCCTTTGCAACAATTAACGTTTGACGCCGGTCGCGAGCCCGCCCGGTCCGGGGAGCTGCGCATATGTTGTGCGCGCCGGCCCGACCGTGGCGAGATCTAGCCGTGAACAGGTGCGTACGAGGCGTTTCGGCTGATTCGGACGTGATTCGTTCAGGCCGCGTTCCGAAGGTTAAGGCGGAACGCGGCGCCGTCGCATTTTGAGACTGACGCCGCCTTCAGGCGGCCCCGCGCTGCCTCATGCGCGGCAGGCGCCAGCCGATCACGGTTGCTTCGACCGCGATGCCGGCCTCGTGGTTCTGCCAGCGTCCTTCGACGTAGCGGCAGGCGAACGGCAGTTGATACGTTCCGCTGTGATCCTCACACAGCACTTCGAGTGGCAGGCCCGGCGGTGGTTCTCCGGCGCCGTCGAATTCCGCCAAACGTCTATCGCGCGTTGCCATTCCAATATTCTCCCCTAAACAAAGCCGCGGACAGAGCGCCCAGTTCTTCCGCGCGCGGATCATCGTTCCCCGTCCCAGGGAACGATGCAAGCACAACGCGAGAATGCGGTGCGAGTGTGGTAGCTTGACCCGGCTGCGCACAATCAGCGCAAATTGCCGTGATCATCGGGCGAGGAACCTTCATGTTTCGAAATGCCGGCATTTGTTTCGCGATTTTGCTGCTCGCAACGCAGGCAGTCCCGCCCGTGCTCGCGCAGGACGTGCCCGGCATCGAGATCTGCACGGTCGAGAAGACCATGGAGCGCCGCACCAGTTGTCTGCAGAGCAATGTCGACTTCCTGCAGAAGACCATCACCAAGCTCGCGCTCGATCATCAGCAGAAGCTGGATGCGGCCAATCGCCAGATCGACGCGCTGAAAACGAATCTCGCCGGCTTGCAGAAGACGCTCGCCGATCTCCAGGCCGCGCAGGCGAAGACCGCCGAAGATCTGAAGAAGAAGCAGGACGCGCCGCCCGCCAAGGACGCGAAATAGCGCGCCGTTCACGCCACGCGGTAGCGCTCCATCACGCCGCGATCCGGCTCGTAGCCGAGCCCGGGGCCGGAGGGCACTGCGACATGGCCGCTTGCATCGGCATCGATGCGGCCGCCCCACAGGCAGGCTTCGCGCTTCAGGTAGAACATCTCGACCAGCCCGTCGTCGCGTGTCGCGAGCAGATGCAGCGTCGCCAGCAGACCGGGGCCGAAGTAAGGGGAATGCGGAACGATCTTGACGCCGAGCCGGTCGGCCAGGCCTGCAACCTTCACGAACTCCGTGATGCCGCCGACCTTGATCACGGAGGGCTGGGCGTGGCTCACCGCACCCGCCTCGATCATCTGGCGGAATTGATGCTCGGTGCACGCATTCTCGCCGGCGGCGATGTCGAGCCCGCACTTGCTGCGCACTTGCGCAAGCGCGGCAAAATCCTCCGGCGGCCAGACCGGCTCCTCCAGGAACATCGGCTGCGCGTCCCGGCAGTCTTTCGCGAAGCCGATCGCCTGCTCGGCCGTGAGCGGGCAGTTCATGTCGACCATCAGCGGAATGTTCGGCCCGATCGCCTCGCGTGCGGCGAACACCGCCGGCGCCGTGGTCTCGTGCAGCTTGATCGCGCCGTAGCCGAGCGCGCGCGCCTTCCTGCATTCGGCGGCGATGTCGTCGGGCGAGCCGATCCGGAGCAGGCTCGCATAGGCCGGAATGGCCGTGCGCCTGGTCTCGCCGAGCAGGCGATGCAGCGGCACGCCCTTCACCTTCGCCGCCAGGTCCCAGAGCGCGATGTCGAGCCCGGAGATCGCGAACATGGTGATGCCGTAGCGGCCGAACAGATGCAGGTTACGCTGGATCTGCTCCATGAAGGCGGGAATGCCGGCCGCATCCGGCACCTTCAGCCCGCGGGCCTGGGGTGCGATCATCTCCTCGACCGCGCTGCGCGTGGTGCGCGGGCAGACATAGGCGAAGGCATCGCCCCAGCCGGTCAATCCGGAATCGGTCGTGACCTCGACGAGCACCATGTCGAGCGCGGAAATGGCCGAAGCGCCCTGGCGGAAGCTCGCGACACCGGAATCATAGGGGATGCGGATATGGTGCGCCCGCACATCGGTGATGTTCATGACCCGGTTCCTCTTTCTGGTGAGCGGTTCAGGCGAGTGTAGCCGTGAACACCGGGGCGTTGCCAGCGGCCTTTGGCCGGCTAATCTCATGCGAGCGACAGCAATGCCGATCAAGCCGAGCGGTGCCGACCGGCGCAACATCGCCGCGCTTCGAATGAGAGCCCGAACCGCATGAATCCAGCCCAGCGCGCGCTCTGGTACATCGAGAGCCATCTCGCCGAACCGATGACGCTCGACGAGATCGCGGCGATCGCCGGCGTGTCGCGGTTCCACATCGTGCGGGCGTTTGCCGCGGCCGTCGGTCTTCCGGTGATGCGCTACGTGCGTGCGCGGCGGCTGACGGAAGCGGCGCGCAGCCTTGCGAGAGGCGCGCCCGACATCCTGTCACTGGCGCTGGAGGCGGATTACGGCTCGCACGAAGCCTTCACCCGCGCCTTCCGCGACCAGTTCGGCACCACGCCGGAAGCGGTCCGGGCCGCGACATGCGTCAGCCATCTCCAACTCCAGGAGCCGATCCTCATGGACTCCACCATGCTCGACCACCTTGCCCCGCCGCGTTTCGAAACCGCAAAGGCCTTCCTGGTCGCCGGCCCCGCCGAGCGCATCTCCTGCGACAACGGCGCCATGATCCCCGGCCTGTGGCACCGTTTCCACCAGGAGGTCGCCGACATCCCCGCGCGGGTCGGCCAAGATCGAACTGCCTACGGCGTCTGCTGCAACGGCGACGATGCCGGCAATTTCGACTACATCGCCGGGGTCGAGGTCGCCGATTTCTCCGACCTGCCCCGCCGCTACGGGCGCATCCGCATTCCCGAGCAGCGCTATGCGGTGTTCTCGCATTCGGACCATGTCGCCTCGATCCGCCGCACCGTCAACACGATCTGGAATCAGTGGCTGCCCTCGTCCGGTCTGAAGGCCGCGGACGCGCCGAACTTCGAGCGTTATGGCGAGACCTTCGACCCCGCCACCGGCAACGGCGGCTTCGAGATCTGGATCCCCGTGCGGGAGTAGCGCGCAACGCTGGCATACCGCCCCGCTTGCTTGGCAAGCCTTGGCGACTTTGTCATAACCACAGGCAAATCTTGCCTGCGGGGCCCGTGCCGGACATCCCGTGCAAGCCATAACAAGCAGCCGGGAGGGTCCATATGTCCAACATCCGCGTTCTCGCCACCGATCTCGAATTTCCCGAAGGGCCGGTCGTGATGCCCGACGGTTCGGTGGTGCTGGTGGAGATCCGGGGACAGCGACTGACGCGTGTCCATCCTGATGGCCGCAAGGAGATCGTGGCGAAGATACCGGGTGGACCGAATGGCGCCGCACTCGGGCCCGATGGCAAGATCTACATCTGCAACAATGGCGGCTTCTCCTGGATCCCGACCCGCAACATGATCATGCCGGGTCCGCAGCCCGACGACTATCTCGGCGGCGCGATCCAGCGCGTCGATCTCCAATCGGGAGAGGTCGAGACCCTCGTGACCAAATGCGGCGAGCACGCACTGCGCGGGCCGAACGACCTGGTCTTCGACAAGCAGGGTGGCCTCTGGTTCTCCGATCTCGGCAAGCGCCGCGCGCGCGAGATGGACGTCGGCGGCATGTATTACCTCAAGCCCGGCATGACCGAGCTCGTCGAGATCGTGCACGGCATCCTGCCGGCCAACGGCATCGGCCTGTCGCCGGACGAGAACACCGTCTACATCGCGGAGACGCCGACCGGGCGGCTCTGGGCCTACGAGCTCTCCGCGCCGGGCACGCTCAAGCCGCGCGACGTGATCTATCGCGGCGAGCGCGGCAAGCCGATCTGTGGCCTCGGCGGCTACCAGATGTTCGATTCGCTCGCGGTGGAGGCCGGCGGCAATGTTTGCGTCGCCACGCTCGTCTCCGGCTGCATTTCGGTGATCGCACCCGACGGCACCCTGGTCGAGCAGGTCCCGACCGGCGACCGCGTCACCACCAACATCGCCTTCGGCGGCCCAGAGCTGAAGACCGCCTACATCACGTTGTCAGGCAAGGGCGAGCTGATCGCCATGGACTGGCCGCGCGGCGGTTTGCCGCTCAATTTCCTGAACAAGTGACAATCGCGTAAATCGCGATTGTCATCCCGGGGCTATGCGAAGCATAGAACCCGGGATCTCGAGATTCCGGGTTCAGCTCTTCGAGCCGCCCCGGAATGACGGCAGTCATTATGGAGTAAGAAAAATGCCCTGGCCCGATCCCGTCACCCTGCGCGGACAGCACGCCCATCTGGAGCCGCTGTCGCATGATCATCGCGACGGGCTGGTCGAAGCCGTCAAGGACGGCGAACTCTTCAAGCTCTGGTACACTGCGGTCCCGACGCCCGAGGGCATGGCGAAGGAGATCGACCGCCGCCTGGGGTGCAGGCCGCGGGCGCGATGCTGCCGTTCACCGTGTTCGACGCCAGCGGCAATATCGTCGGCATGACCACCTACATGAACATCGATGCCGCCAACCGCCGCGTCGAGATCGGCTCGACCTGGTACGGCAAGAGCGCGCAGCGCGGCCCGCTCAACACGCAGTGCAAACTGCTGCTGCTGCGGCACGCCTTCGAGGCGCTGAACTGCATCGCGGTCGAGTTCCGCACGCATTTCTTCAACCACCAGAGCCGCCGCGCCATCGAGCGCCTCGGCGCCAAGCAGGACGGCATTTTGCGCAGCCACCAGATCGCGCCGAACGGCACCTTGCGCGACACCGTGGTCTACAGCATCACCGCCGCCGAATGGCCGACGGTGCAGGCGCATCTGGAATTCCAGCTCAGCGACAAGCCGCGCTGAGACAGCATGATACGAGGTTCGATGTATCCGCGATCGAGCTGCGCTCCCTCTCCCGCTTGCGGGGGAGGGTTGGGGAGGGGGTGTTTCCGCGGTGGGAACCCCGGTGTGGAGACAGCCCCCACCCGGCGCTTCGCGCCGACCTCCCCCGCAAGCGGGAGAGGTGGAGGGAGTTCGTGGCCGGCACCCGTTCAACCAGCACAAATTTCGTTCTAACGACGCAGGGCACCATGGACAGATTCGATTACGTCATCGTCGGCGCGGGCTCGGCCGGCTGCGTGCTCACCAGCCGGCTCAGCGAAGACCCCGGCACCAGCGTCTGCGTGCTCGAGGCGGGCCCGTCCGATTGGCATCCCTACATCCATCTGCCGGCCGGCTTCATCAAGACCTTCCACATGAAGAGCATCAATTGGGCCTACCAGCAGGAGCCGGGGCCCTGGACCGGCGGGCGCAGCATCTACGCACCGCGCGGCAAGACGCTCGGCGGCTCGTCCTCGATCAACGGCCACATCTACAATCGCGGCCAGCGCATGGATTTCGACACCTGGGCGCAGATGGGCAATCGTGGCTGGGGCTATGCCGACGTGCTGCCGTACTTCCGGCGGCTGGAGAAGCGGATCGGCGAGGGCGAGGACACCTATCGCGGCCGCGACGGCAACCTCATCGTCACCACCATGAACTGGCGCGATCCGCTCTGCGAGGCCTTCATGGAAGGCGCGGTCTCGCTCGGCATTCCCCGCAATCCAGACTACAACGGCAAGACCCAGGAAGGCGTCTCCTACTGCCAGCGCACCATCAACAACGGCTTGCGCGTGTCCGGCGCCACCGCGTTCCTCAAGCCGGCGATGAAGCGGCCCAACGTGCATGTACACACCCATGCGCACGCGACCGAGATCATTTTCGAGGGCAAGCGCGCCGTGGGCGTGCGCTACATGAAGGGCGGCCGCGGCGGCACGCCCGTGGAGGTGCGCGCCAACAAGGAAGTGATCCTCTCCGGCGGCACCTACAATTCGCCGCAACTGCTGCAGCTCTCCGGCATCGGCTCGCCCGACCTGTTGCAGCAGCACGGCATCGCCGTGCGCCATGCACTGCCGGTCGGCGAAGGCCTGCAGGACCATTACGCCCCGCGCACGGTGGCGCGCGTGAAGGACATCAAGACCATCAACGAGCTCCGCCGCGGCTTGTCGCTGTGGATCGAGGCGCTGAAATGGGCGACGCAGCGCAAGGGCCTGCTCTCGCTGTCGCCGACCATGGTCTATTGCTTCTGGCATTCCGGCGAGAGCGCCGAGAGCTCCGACCTCCAGCTCACCTTTACGCCCGCTTCTTACAAAGAAGGCGTGCAGGGCCAGCTCGAGGACGAGCCCGGCATGACGGTGGCCTCCTGGCAGCAGCGCCCCGAGAGCCGCGGCTACGTCCGCATCCGCTCGTCCGATCCGTTCGCGCCGCCGATCATCCAGACCAACTATCTCGACGCCGAGCTCGACCGCCGCGTCATCGTCGGCGGCATGAAGCTCGCGCGCAAGCTCCTGAAGTCCGCGCCGCTGTCGCCCTATTACGCCTACGAGGATTTCCCCGGCCCCAACGTCAACACCGACGACGAATTCCTCCACGCCGCCACGGAGCGCGGCACCACCACCTTCCATCCCGGCTGCACCTGCCGCATGGGCCCGGCGGACTCGACCTGGGCCGTGGTCGACGACCAGCTCCGCGTCCACGGGTTGGAGGGCCTGCGCGTCATCGACGCCTCCGTGATGCCGCGCATGATCTCGGCCAACCTCAACGCCTCCACCATGATGATCGCCGACCGCGCCTCGGATCTCATTCGCGGCAAGCAGCCGATGGAAGCGGCAAGGATTCCGGACGCGGCGGTGGCGTGAGGGCTTGGGTAGAGCGGAGCGAAACCCATCATCGTGCAGCGATTGTTGAAGCGAGATGGGTTTCGCTCCGCTCTACCCATCCTACAAGACTTGCGCTCCTAATTGAGCGCAGGTGACTACAGCTTCCAAAGGTTGTGCTATCATGAGGCATGGCTATGTCGCCCTGGGTACCTATCCAGCAGATTGGGCCGGCAATCTGTCGCAACGCAATGACGGCGCCAAATTTGGAGAACGGAAATGATACGGCATAGGAGCCGAAGGATGGGTAGAGCGTAGCGGTACCCGTCGCGCCTCAGCGCATCGGGCACGTGATGGGTTTCGCTTCGCTCTACCCATCCTACGCACTGCAATGGGTTGCACGATGCTGAATGTCGATGAAGAAATCCTGTTGAATCAACTGGCCCAGGGGATTGCAAGCGATGCAGAAGGGGAGGATTGGTTCGGGACGCAGAGCGAGGATGACAAGCGCAGGCTCCTTCGCGGCTTGAATAACTTCATATCGCAGGCACGGCCTAAGCCTGAAGATGTGGCAGCCGCAATCGCGGAGTCGCGGCTGAAGCCGACGCTTACTCCGTGCGTCTTGATCGCAATGCCCAATCTCCGGGTTCAATTGGCGAAGCTCCCCGCGCTTCCGGAGTTTGAATTGCCTCGCGCGTTTCGGCTTCTCATCAAGTTGCTCGCCGCTGCAGACAGCAGGCGGCGTAAGGAGCAGCCGCCAGATCTCGTAAATCATTGGTGGCACAGGGACTTGAGTGACCCGGACGTCGTGAACGACATCAAGCGGACCAGGGGAGCATAGCATTGGCTGTCTAAAGCGTGGTGGCCTGATATTTCTACAAGTTTACCCGTCGGGCAAAACACCCGCCACCTCGTCAACCCCTCTCCGCAAAAATATTCCACTTTACCGAAATTCGGAATTGCGGCATACATCGCAGCAGCCCGGCCCGACGAAGAGGGGCGGTTCGCGAGTCGTTCGAAACGCGGGTCGGGTTGCGGTGGACGCGGCAGCGTCGGCACGAGATGGTGCGGGCAGGGCGGGTAGTCCCTGTGAGCCCGTGGCCGCGTGCAGACGAACGGCGCCAAAGTCCGGCGAAGCCTCTGGGCGAAGCCGGATGAGCTGCGTACGGCAAAACCGTGTGGTCCTGGCCGTCGTTGCTACGGTCAAGCCTGTTCGGAGATGTGCGCGAGCCCAACCGGGCGGACGGCATCGTCAATTCGAACGGCGAGGGAGGCCAGAAGGAACTCGGCTCCCGGGAGAGCACGGCATAAGCCGTCCGACCATCGCGCAGGGAAGGCCGTGTGTACGGCGACACCTGTATGCTGCTGTGCGGTTTTCTGCGTGTGCCTTTTGCGCAGCAGACCGCGGGTGCCCGCCGGCACCCGGCCTTCCCTGCGCCCTTTCTCCTGGGGTGAGGAATGAAGCAAAGCTCGGGCGAGATGCGCCGCGAGGCTGCGAAGCTGTGTCCGCGAGTCAAACTGCGATTGGGAGGGCGAGCTGTCGCCTCACACTCCGTCATTGCGAGCGAAGCGAAGCAATCCAGAATTTCTCCGCGGAAAGATTCTGGATTGCTTCGTCGCAAGAGCTCCTCGCAATGACGAGTTGGAGGCGGACGTGCGCCAAACTCCGCTCTCGTGCCCCGGACGCAGCGCAGCGTCACTTCGACGGTGCGCTGCAGAGCCGGGGCCCATGTCTCCGCATGGTGCGGTGTCGCCTCCCGGGTCCCGGCTCTGCGCAGCAGCGTTCCACGCTGCAGCGCGTCCGGGACACGAGAACCTCAGACTTCCCGTCGGCTCAAAAACGCCAGCCGCTCGAACAGATGCACGTCCTGCTCGTTCTTGAGCAGTGCGCCGTGCAGCGGCGGGATCAGTTTTCGCGGGTCGCGCTCGCGCAGCTGCTCGACGCTCATGTCCTCGTTGAGCAGCAGCTTGAGCCAGTCCAAGAGCTCCGAGGTTGACGGCTTCTTCTTCAGCCCTGGGACTTCGCGCACCTCGAAGAAGATGCGCAAGGCTTCCTCGACCAGGCGCTTCTTGATGCCGGGGAAGTGGACGTCGACGATGCGGCCCATCGTGTCGGCGTCGGGGAACTTGATGTAGTGGAAGAAGCAGCGGCGCAGGAACGCGTCGGGCAGCTCCTTCTCGTTGTTGGAGGTGATCATCATGATCGGACGCTGCTTGGCCTTGATCGTCTCGCCGGTCTCGTAGACATGGAATTCCATGCGGTCGAGCTCGAGCAGCAGGTCGTTGGGGAATTCGATGTCGGCCTTGTCGATCTCGTCGATCAGCAGCACCGGGCGCTGCTCGGCCGTGAAGGCCTCCCACAGCTTGCCCCGCTTGATGTAGTTCTTGATGTCCGAGACGCGGGCGTCGCCGAGCTGGCTGTCGCGCAGGCGCGACACCGCGTCGTATTCGTAGAGGCCCTGCTGCGCCTTGGTGGTGGACTTGATGTGCCAGGTCAGAAGCGGGGCGTTCAGCGCCTTCGCCACTTCCTCCGCCAGCACCGTCTTGCCGGTGCCGGGCTCGCCCTTCACCAGCAGCGGGCGCTCGAGCACGATCGAGGCGTTGACGGCGACCTTGAGATCGTCGGTCGCAACATAGTCCTTGGTGCCGGTAAATTTCATCGCGCGTCCTTGGTTGGTCGTCGTTCCCAGGCCGTGCCTTGGTCACGACAAGCGAACGGCCGCTCGCGGCGGCCGTTCCTGGTTCGGTCAGGCTTTCAGACCCGTTTTATCAGCGAAAGGATGACCAGCACAATCACCGCGCCGATGGTGGCGTCCACGATCGCGCCGACCGTGCCCGTTGCCAGCTGGATGTGCAGCTGCGGCAGCACCCAGCTCGCGACCAGCGCGCCGATGATGCCGACGACGATGTTGCCGATCAGCCCAAATCCCGCCCCGTGGACAATCTTGCCGGCGAGCCAGCCGGCGATGGCGCCGATGATCAGCGCTGCGACAATTCCCATTGCAAACGTCCCCCCAAACAACCCCTCGAGGCCGCCAATTCTAGAGCAAAAAGCCTGCCGGTCCAGCGTCGCGCAACGGTCTCCGCCCCTTGACGTTCGCCCCCCGACGGGCAATCTGTCACTCATGTTCCTGCAATTCTTCACTTCCCTGCGCGACGCGCAGGTCCCCGTGACGCTGCGCGAATACCTCACGCTGGTGGAGGCGCTCGACGCCGACCTTGCCGACTATTCGGTCGACAGTTTCTATTATCTGTCGCGCGCCGCGCTGGTGAAGGACGAGCGCAACCTCGACAAGTTCGACCGCGTCTTCGGCACGGTGTTCAAAGGGCTGGAGAGCCTGCTCGACGCCATGGAGAAGGCGGAGATCCCCGAGGAGTGGCTGAAGAAGCTCGCCGAAAAGTACCTGACCGAGGAAGAGAAGAAGCAGATCGAGGCCATGGGCTGGGACAAGCTCATGGAGACCCTGAAGAAGCGCCTCGAGGAGCAGAAAGGGCGGCACCAGGGCGGGTCGAAATGGATCGGCACCGCCGGCACCTCGCCGTTCGGTGCGCACGGCTACAATCCCGAGGGCGTGCGCATCGGCCAGGAGAAGAACCGCAACAACCGCGCCGTGAAGGTGTGGGACAAGCGCGAGTTCAAGGATCTCGACGGCAATGTCGAGCTCGGCATCCGCAACATCAAGGTGGCGCTGCGCCGCCTGCGCAAGTTCGCCCGCACCGGCGCGCCCGACGAACTCGACCTCGACACCACCATCCGCGAGACCGCCAATCACGGCTATCTCGACGTGCACATGCGCCCCGAGCGGCGCAATGCGGTGAAGCTCCTGGTGTTCTTCGACATCGGCGGCTCGATGGATGCGCATATCGAGCAGGTCGAGGAGCTGTTCTCGGCGGCCAAGAGCGAGTTCAAGCACATGGAGTATTTCTACTTCCACAACTGTCTCTATGAAGGCGTGTGGAAGCAGAACAAGCGCCGCTTCACCGACCGTACGCCGACCTGGGACGTGCTGCACAAATACCCGCACGACTACAAGGTCGTGTTCGTCGGCGACGCCTCGATGTCGCCTTACGAGATCATGGTGCCCGGCGGCTCGGTCGAGCACGTCAACGAGGAGCCCGGCTCGGTCTGGCTCGATCGCATCATCCGCACCTATCCGCACACGGTGTGGCTGAACCCGGTGCAGCAGAAGCATTGGGACTATTCGGAATCCACCACCATCATCAAGCGCATCTTCGCCAACCGGATGTATCCGATCACGATCGAGGGGCTGGAGAACGCGATGAAGGAATTGACGCACTAGCTCCATCCACCGTCATTCCGGACGGCCGCAAAGCGGCCGATCCGGAATCTCGAGATGGAGTGTGACGATCGAGGTTCTCAGGTGCGCAAGTGCGCACCATAGTTCGCTCGCTTCGCGAGCGCCCCGGAACGACGGAGGAAAAGAAGGGAAGACCCATGCCCCAGACCATCACCCGCGGCATCAAGGCGCTGATCGACGAGGCCAATGCCGAGATCGAGACGCTCACCGCCAAGGACGCCATCGAGATCTCCAAGAACGGCGACGTCGTCATCGTCGACATCCGCGACCCCCGCGAGATCGAACGCGACGGCCGCATCCCCGGCGCGTTCGCCTGCACGCGCGGCATGCTGGAATTCTGGATCGACCCGCAGAGCCCTTATGCCAAGCCGATCTTCCAGGAGGACAAGAAGTTCGTATTCCACTGCGCCGGCGGCCTGCGCTCCGCGCTCGCCGCCAAGACCGCGCAGGACATGGGCCTCAAGCCCGTCGCCCACATCGCCGGCGGCTACGCCGCCTGGCGCGATGCTGGCGGGCCCACCGAGAAGTGGGAGCCGAAGAAGAAGGGGTGAGCCTCACTCCCTCCACTCGTCATTCCGGGGCACGCGAAGCGTGAACCTTCATCCACCGACTCCGCCGCCCGATGGATTCCGGGCCCACCCTCCGGGTGCCCCGGAATGACAAAGGAAACACCAATGCCCCCCGATCCCCTCGTCTCCACCGAATGGCTCGCCGCCCATATCGACGACGCCGACGTCAGGATCCTCGACGCCAGCTTCAAGCTGCCCGGCGTGCTGCCGCTTCCGAAGGACGATTATCTCGCCGCGCATCTGCCGGGCGCGGTGTTCTTCGACGTCGATGCGGTGTCGGATCATGCCAACCCGCTGCCGCACATGTTTCCGAGCGCCGAGCAGTTCGGCCGCGATGTCGGCAATCTCGGCATCGGAAATGGCGACACCGTCGTGCTCTACGATGCCGGAGGCTGGGTCGCCGCGCCGCGCGCGTGGTGGATGTTCCTGTCCTACGGCCATAACAATGTGCGCATCCTGAATGGCGGACTGAAGAAATGGCGCGCCGAGGGGCGCACGACCGAGAGCGGCGAGGTCAAGCCGAAGCCTGCGACCTTCACGGCGAGCTATGATGCAGACCGCGTGCGCAGCATGGGGCAGCTGATCGCCAACCTCGAAAGCCGCAAGGAGCAGGTGATCGACGCCCGCGCTGCTGATCGGTTCGAAGGCCGCGCGCCCGAGCCGCGGCCGGGCATCCGTTCCGGCCACATCCCCGGCGCCCGCAACGTGCCCTACAACCTGCTTTTCGACGCCGCGACCGGCGAGATGAAGCCGCTCGACGAGCTCCGCGCCGCCTTCGAAAATGCCGGCGTCAAGCTCGATGCGCCGATCGTGACCAGCTGCGGCTCCGGCGTCTCCGCCGGCGTGTTGACGCTGGCGCTCTACCGCCTCGGTATTACCGACACCGCGCTCTACGACGGCTCGTGGACGGAATGGGGCCAGGCCGGCGGCCCGGCCATTGCGACCGGGCCGGCGTAGCTCGCTGCTTCCACTCGTCGTGGCTGGGCCTGACCCGGCCATCCATGTCCTCACCGCGTGCGTGCGGTCGTGGTCGTCACGAAGGCCGGCTGCGGCTGTCCAAACGGATCGAGCTGCTGCTGGAGCTGCTGAGGCGGAGGCCGCCGTACCACGCGGGGTCGCTTCTTCGCCTTCGCCTTGCGCTTGGCGGCCTTGTCGTCGGTCTTACCGCTCTCGGGCTTGGCCTTCGCCGGCGCGTCCTTCGCGGCCGTGGTCGCGGGAACGCTCAGCGCGGCGACCTTGGCCGCGGCGACATCGATCGCGGGGGCAGCGGCTCCGGGATCGGTGACGGTCGGCTCGCTGCCGCTGGCGGCAGGCCGGACCTCGGCGATCGAAGCGGTGGTGTCGGCTTGGGTGAGCGTATCGATCGACGCCGCCGCTGCGGCCTCCACGGTCGTTTCAGGCTTGGCCGGTTCGGCAGCCGGAACGTCGGCCGCGGGCGCGGCGTCCTGGGGCTGAGCCTCGGCCTCGTCCGCTACCGCGGCGACCTGTTCGGGCTCGCTCGCCGGCAGCCCGATGGTCGGCACTCGGTCGCGCAGCGACGGCGCGCGCTCTGCGGAAACCTCAGGCTCGTCCCGCAAAGCTGCGAGCACCGGCTGGGCCGGCTCGGGCACTGGCGCAAACACCTGCTCCTGCGGGCCGTTCCGCCAGCCGGGGTTACTGACATACTGCTGATGGGTCGCCCGCAGCAGCGCGGCGGCCCCTAGGCCGAACACCAGGATGGAGGTTGACAGCAGGATCGCGGCAAACAGGAAGCGAAAGCCGGGAAGCATCGAACGATTGCGAATTTCCGCCCCGGCGGCGAGTTGGCCGGGACCCAAGAGCCATCTGAACGCGGTGACGGTACTGCTTGCCGCGTTCGCCACGCGGGAATCAGAGCTCAAAAGGGTGGCGAATCAGGCTGATTCGACCATATCGCAACGTTTGCGCATCGCTCCGTTAAAAACGCGGCCGAACACCGCAGGCATTCACGGCGCGATGCGATTTCGACCCCGTGATGCAACGGGGCAACGGTCGTCTTGCGGATCACAAATCGACAAGTCCGGCGCAAATCAGCCTGATATGTCTTGAATGTGCCGCTATCTTCCGTCATCTGGCCGTTAACGGTCCGATCGGGCTTGGGGACTATACAAGAGCGATGATGATCAAACATTTTCTGACGATATGCGCTGCCGCAACAGTCGCTGCGGCGGGAACCTCGCTCGCTCAGGCTCAGAGCTATCCGGTCCAGCAGGTGCCTGGCTACGGCGCCCCGGCCGAATACCGGCCCGGTGATCGCACGCCCAATTTCGACGCCTTCGATGACGACGACGATGCGATGCCGCATGCTTCGCTGCCGCCGCCCGGTCCGGCCGACGATCCGCGCTATGGCCGCCCCCTTGGCGCGCCCCCGGTCTACTCGGCGGCTCCGCCGCAGGGGCCGGTGATGTCGCCGGATGATCCGCGCTACGGCCGTCCGGCGGGTGCTCCGCCGGTCTATTCGGCCGCCCCGCCACAAGGGCCGGTGATGTCGCCGGATGATCCCCGCTATGGCCGCCCCGCCGGCCCGCCTGCGGTGATCTACGCCGATCGTCCTCCGCAGCAGGTTCTTTCCAATGATGGCCTCCGTCCGCCCGAGGCTGTCGGCGGTCCCGCCGCGACCGGCACGGTTCAGTCTGCGCAGCCGCCCGTCGGCACCGATGGCCGCCCGGTGACCTTGGCCGCGCTGCCACCCGAGGAGCAGCCCGATGCTGCGCCGGTGCAGCTGCCGCCGAACCTGCGCCGCCAGGAGGTTTCGTTCCAGACCAAGGAGCCGGCCGGCACGCTCGTGGTCGATACCCCCAACACCTACCTCTATTACGTGCTCGGCAATGGCCGGGCGATCCGCTACGGCGTCCGCGTCGGCCGCGACGGCTTCACCTGGACCGGCGTGCAGAAGATCACCCGCAAGGCCGAGTGGCCGGATTGGCATCCGCCGACCGAGATGATCGAGCGCCAGCCCTATCTGCCGCGCTTCATGGCCGGCGGCCCTGGCAATCCGCTCGGTGCCCGCGCGATGTATCTGGGCTCGACGGTGTACCGCATCCACGGCACCAACCAGCCCTCGACGATTGGCAAGTTCGTTTCATCCGGCTGCATTGGCATGCTGAACGAGGACGTCTCCGACCTGTTCGAGCGCGTCAAGGTCGGCACTCGCGTGGTCGTGCTGCCGGGCGGCCCGCCGCCGGGAACGGCAACTGCCTCCGCCGCGCCGACCCCAGGCGCAGCCGCACCCGGTGTTGCTGGTCCGGCTCCAATGTCGGCCCAGGCCGGCCCGGTCCCGGGGACGCAGCCGACCGTGGTGCCGCCGCTGCCCGCACCGGTCACCGTGCGCTGAACGGCAAGAACTCGAATTGCAATGGGCGTGCCTTGGCACGCCCATTGTCGTTTCGGGCGATTGTCGTCAGGCCAGCCTGCGCGGCGGCTCTGTGCCCTTCGTGAAGGCGTCGATCGCCTCGACCATCTGGCCGTAATGGATGCGGAGACCGTCCGTGGTGGCGTAGCCGAGGTGAGGCGTCAGCACGAGATTGTCGAGCTTGCGGAAGGGATGGTCGACCGGCAGCGGCTCGATCGAGAACACATCGAGGCCGGCGCCCGCGATCTTCCGCTGCTGCAGCGCCTCGAGCAGGGCCTGCTCGTCCACGATCGGCCCGCGCGCGGTGTTGACGAGGAACGCGGTCGGCTTCATGCGCGCGAGATCGGAGCGGCCGACGAGGCCGCGCGAGCGCTCGCTCAGCACGACGTGGATGGTGACGATGTCGGCCTTGGCGAACAACTCGTCCTTGGTGGCGTAGCCGACGCCGGCCGCCGCACATTTGTCCGCGGTGAGGTTCGGGCTCCAGGCGATCACCTTCATGCCGAACGCCTTGGCGATGCCCGCCATCTTGCTGCCGAGCTTGCCGAGCCCGACGATGCCGAGCGTCATGCCTTCGATCTCGACGCCGGCGAAGGTCTGCCAGGATTCGCCCGCATGCATCCGCGCGTTCTCGCGGCCGATGCCGCGGGTCAGTTCGAGGATCAGGCCCATGGTGAGCGGCGCGGTGGGATCGCGGGAATATTGCGTGCCGCCGACGGCGATGCTGCGTGCCTTGGCCGCCTCCATGTCGATCGCTGCGTTGCGCATCCCCGATGTCAGCAGCAGCTTCAGCTTCGGCAGGCTGTCGAACAGGCTCTTGGGGAAAGCGGTGCGCTCGCGCATCGCGCAGATGATGTCGAAGTCGGCGAGCGCGCTGGCCGCGGCCTGCTCGGAGACGAAGGGATGGCTGAACACGGTGACATCGATGCGGTCGGACAGTTTCGACCAGTCCGCGACGTCGAGGGCGCGGTTGAAATAATCGTCGAGAATTGCGCAGCGGAGCCGGCTCATCAGTGTTCATCCATGGCGTGAGGTGACGGCGCGGGCGGGGCGCCATCGTCGGAACCATGGTTGCGCGCAATCAGTCCCGCGCGCAAGCTGCTTGCGTCCTCGAATCCGATCAGGCAAGCGGCTCAGAGATCGCGCTTCAGCCGGACCGGTGCATCCATGCCGTGCCTGGCGCGCCAGGCTGGGCCGGGGCCGCGCATGTAGTGCAGCTCGGGCCGGTAGGGGTTGAAGGCAGTGGCGAAGAAGCGCCTGAAGAAACCCTTGATCCCCGAGTAGAGCGCGGAGGAGCTGCCGGCTTCGGCCGGAACAGGCAGGGAATGGGTGTCGATCAGAGCCATGACGCTGTCTCGCTATGCTCCCGCTGTTCTGAGCGGGCGGCGCTGTTGCCGCGCGAGACCGAGCATTCGGCCTGATTGATTAAAAGATGGTTTCAATTGTCCGGATCCGGCCCGGATGCTGTCCGTTCCGTATTCATTCGTGGTGAACGGACGGAAAACATTGCCCTTTGGGGGCGGGATCGCTACATCGGCGGCAGCAAATCTCCTCAAATTGAAGGTGTCACGGGACCCATGGCGCGCCAGTTCATCTATTTCATGCAGGGCCTGACCAAGAGCTACCCGACCCGCAAGGTGCTCGATAACATCCATCTGAGCTTCTACCCGGATGCCAAGATCGGCGTGCTCGGCGTCAACGGCTCGGGTAAGTCGACCCTTCTCAAGATCATGGCCGGTCTCGACAAGGAATATACCGGCGAGGCCTGGGTGGCCGAGGGCGCCCGCGTCGGCTATCTCGAGCAGGAGCCGCAGCTCGATCCCAAGCTCTCGGTGCGCGAGAACGTCATGCAGGGCGTCGCCAAGCAGAAGGCGATCCTCGACCGCTACAACGAGCTCGCGGTCAACTATTCCGACGAGACCGCCGACGAGATGACCAAGCTCCAGGACGAGATCGAGGCCCAGGGCCTCTGGGATCTCGACAGCAAGGTCGACCAGGCCATGGACGCGCTGCGCTGCCCGCCCGACGATGCCGACGTTACAAAACTTTCCGGCGGTGAGCGCCGCCGCGTTGCGCTGTGCAAGCTGCTGCTCGACCAGCCCGAGCTGCTGCTTCTGGACGAACCGACCAACCATCTCGACGCCGAATCCGTGTCGTGGCTGGAAGGGCATCTGCGCAACTATCCGGGTGCGATCCTGATCGTCACCCACGACCGCTACTTCCTCGACAACGTGACAGGCTGGATCCTCGAGCTCGACCGCGGCCGCGGCATCCCCTATGAGGGCAACTACTCGTCCTGGCTGGTGCAGAAGCAGAAGCGCCTGGAGCAGGAGGGGCGCGAGGACGCCGCGCATCAGAAAACGCTGGCCCGCGAGCAGGAATGGGTGGCGTCATCGCCGAAGGCGCGTCAGGCCAAGTCGAAGGCGCGCTACCAGCGCTATGAGGAACTGCTCAAGAAGGCGAGCGAGAAGCAGACCCAGACCGCGCAAATCATCATTCCCGTGGCCGAGCGGCTCGGCGCCAACGTGGTTGATTTCGAAGGCCTCAGCAAAGGTTTTGGCGATCGCCTCCTGATCGACAATCTCACCTTCAAGCTGCCGCCCGGCGGCATCGTCGGCGTGATCGGCCCCAACGGCGCCGGCAAGACCACGCTGTTTCGGATGATCACCGGCCAGGAGAAGCCGGACGCCGGCACGATCACGGTCGGGGAGACCGTGCATCTCGGTTACGTCGACCAGTCGCGCGACGCGCTCGACGGCAAGAAGACGGTGTGGGAAGAGATCTCCGGCGGCAACGAGCTGATCCTCCTCGGCAAGAAGGAAGTCAATTCGCGCGGCTATTGCTCGGCCTTCAACTTCAAGGGGGCCGACCAGCAGAAGAAGGTCGGCGCCCTCTCCGGCGGTGAGCGCAACCGCGTGCATCTCGCCAAGATGCTCAAGTCAGGCGCCAACGTCCTGCTGCTCGACGAACCGACCAACGACCTCGACGTTGACACGCTGCGCGCGCTGGAAGAGGCGCTGGAGGATTTTGCCGGCTGCGCCGTCATCATCAGCCACGATCGCTGGTTCCTCGACCGCATCGCGACCCACATCCTGGCCTTCGAAGGCGACAGCCATGTCGAATGGTTCGAGGGCAACTTCCAGGACTACGAGAAGGACAAGATGCGCCGTCTCGGCCAGGACAGCATCATCCCGCACCGCGTGAAGTACAAGAAGCTGACGCGGTGATTCCGGCATGATGCGGCGGGCGTTGATCGCTGCGGTGATCGTGGTCACCTGGGGCTCGACGACCGCTCGCGCCGCGGACGCGGCCTTCACGCAATTCATCGCATCGCTGTGGCCGGAAGCGCAGGCGGCGGGCGTCTCAAGCGCGACGTTCGAGCGAGAGACGCGCGGGCTCGAACCCGACTACAAGCTGCCCGACCTGATCCTGCCGGGGCGGCCGGCGACGGGCGCGCCGTCGCAGGCCGAGTTCGTGCAGGTGCCTGCCGACTACGTCAAGGAGGCGTCGATCGCGCGGCTCGCAGGCGAGGGGCAGCGGCTGCTGCAGAAATATCGCCCGGTGTTGAGCGAGATCGAGAACAAGTCCGGCGTGCCCGCGACCGTGATGCTGGCGATCTGGGGCCGCGAGACCGACTACGGCCGCTACGCGCTGCCCTACGATCTCGTGCGCGTGCTGGCGACACAGGCCTATGTCGGCCGGCGCAAGGATCAATATCGCAACGAATTCATCCTCTCGCTCAAGCTTCTCGGCGAGGGCGTGGCGACGCGCAAAGACATGCGCTCATCCTGGGCCGGCGCCACCGGGCTCACGCAGTTCCTGCCCTCGGAATATTACAAGCACGGCGTCGATTTCGACGGCGACGGCCGCATCGACATCTGGCGCTCCGTGCCGGATGCGCTGGCCTCCGCCGCCCAGCAGCTCGTCAACAAGGGGTGGCAGAGCGGTGTGCGCTGGGCTTATGAGGTACAGGCGCCGGCAAAGGTCGATTGCACCATGGGCGTGCCCGAGGTGACGAAGCCGATCGGCCAGTGGCTGCGCGAAGGCTTTGTTCCCGTGCGCGGCCAGAAGCTGAGCGCCGCCGAGCAGGCGCAGCCGGCCTCGCTGCTGCAGCCCGAGGGCATCTACGGCCCGTCGTTCCTCACGACGAAGAACTACTTCGTCATCAAGGAGTACAATTTCTCCGATCTCTACGTGCTGTTCGTCGGCCACCTCGCCGACCGCATGACGACCCCGCTCCCATTTGCAACGCCGTGGGCGGCCTCGAAGCAGCTGCGCACCAAGGACGTCGAGACGATGCAGCGCGGGCTGACGCGGATCGGGCTCTACAAGGACAAGATCGACGGCAAGGCCGGCATGCAGACGCGTGCGGCGCTTGGCGCCTATCAGAAGTCGGCGGGGCTCAAGGTCGATTGCTGGCCGAGCGAAGCCGTGCTGCGTTCGATTCAGGCGGCGCGATAGCGTGCGCAAACAATAAGCCCGGCCGAGGTGCTCGACCGGGCTTTTCGATCGCGGCGCGCATGCGCCAAAGCGATCAGATCAGTAGCAGACGCGAACCGGGCGAACGACCCAGCCATAACCGTCCCAGTAGCGCTGGCGCTGCCAGTAGCAGGGCGGGGGCGGCGGGCCGGGCTCGGCCACGTAAACCGGGCCGCCATAGGCCGGACGGCTCGAGGCGATCGCGCCGCCGACGATCGCGCCACCGATCAGCCCGGCCGCGATACCAGCACCGATGTTGTCACCGGCTTTTGCCGGCGGCGTTGCGGTCACCAGCGAACCGGCGACCGTTGCAACCGTGAGGGCGGCAACCAAAGTCTTCTTCATGCTCTTGGCTCTCCTGGGAGATGGGTTCCTCTCATTGGAGGCACCCGGGTTTAAAGGTTCACGCACACTTTGATGGATTGGCCTTGCAGCTAGGAAGCGCGCAATTGGTCAATCCACGGTAAACGCACACGGAGCTGTGACGAGAAAAAGCGGTGTTTTTCAGGCCCTCGGATGAACGGCGCATCCATACCGAACCGGTCCAGCACGCCTTAACCGCAGACCCTGACGCGACGGACGCGCCAGGCATAGCCGTCCCAGAAGCGCTGCTTCTGCCAGACGCAGCGGTCGTAGTAGCCGTCGGCAACATAGCCCGGGCCGGGAGCGTAGTAGCGGGGCGGGTAGTAGCCCGGCCCGTAATATCCATAGCCGGGCCCGTAATAATACGGAGAAGCCAGCGCTCCACCGACGATGGCGCCGCCGATGATCCCGGCCGCCACGCCTGCCGCGACGCCGCGCTGGGCGTGGGCGGGTGTTCCGGCCGTCAAGGCCAAGGCGGCGGCGGCAGCGACCGCGAGGAGCAGCTTCTTCATTGGCTTGACCTTTCGCACGAACACACTGGAACTTGGGACGTAAAGTTCCATAGTTCGGTTGAATGATCAATGAACGGCTCCGATCGCGACGGCGACCAGGGCATGAATCGCAGCTTCAGCGAGAGACGATGATGGGCAACTCGATGGTCGGAGCATTGGTCGCCGCCGGTGTCGTGCTCGCGATCGGCTACGGCTGGATCGCGCACTTTCGGAACCGCGCTCGGCGCGCCCGTGCGGCAGACGGCAGCGATGGCGGGAGCGGCGGCAACAGCTATTCCGGGACGAGTGACGGCATCGCGTTGGGAAGCTGGTTTTCCGGCGGCAGTTCGGCCAGTTCGACCGACGGCGGCAGCTATTCGAGTGGGGATAGCAGCAGCGGCGGCGGAGATTGCGGAGGGGGTGGCGACGGTGGAGGAGGCGGCGGCGGCGACTAGGCCGGCCACAATCTTGGTCGAGCGCAAAGGCCAACTTCTAGAGCCGTTCTAAGCTTGGACCGGGCCAGTTTGGAATAGCTTCAAATCCTGCTTTTTCCTTTTGCATCCGGCTGGCCTGTTAAATATCGAGAGAGTGCATCACCGAAGGGCCTGCCGCTTCCATGATCGTCTGTTCCTGTAACGTGCTGAGCGATGAGGATATCCGCGCCGCCGTCGCCGAGGCTGACGATGCCGTGCGTCATGCCAAGCAGGTCTATGGATGTCTCGGCTGCAGTGCCGAATGCGGTCGCTGTGCCCGGACCATCAAGACCATCATCGACGAAGCGCTCGGTCCTTGCGCACAATCCTGCTGCGCCGGCTGCTCTCACAGCCAAACAGTGGCCGCCAATGACGAGACGGCAGAGCCTGCCGAGTTCGCCCTCGCGGCCTGCTGAGAACTTCAGCACCCCCGGCTGAGCTTTTCCCCCAACTGCGTCTCGTAGCCGGTTGCCCTCGTCCGCAAAGTCATTTAGAAGCATTCTAAATTCGGTTAGGGCCGATTTGGACTGCAAGAGCTGGAGTGGACAATGCAGGGCGACGCAAAAGTCATCGACTATCTCAACAAGGCGCTGCGTCACGAACTGACTGCGATCAACCAATACTGGCTGCACTACCGTTTCCTCGACAATTGGGGTCTCTTGGAGATGGCCAAGGTCTGGCGCAAGGAGTCGATCGAGGAGATGGAGCACGCCGACAAGCTCACCGAGCGTATCCTGTTCTTCGACGGCTTCCCGAACATGCAGGTGCTCGACCCCTTGCGTATCGGCCAGAACGTCAAGGAGATCATCGAGTGCGATCTTGCCGCCGAGATGAGCGCGCGGGCGCTCTATCAAGAAGCGGCGACCTACTGCCACGGCGTCAAGGACTATGTCACACGCGACCTGTTTGAGAAGCTGATGAGCGACGAGGAGCACCACATCGACTTCCTCGAAACCCAGCTTGATCTGATCAGCCGCATCGGCCTCGAACTCTACACCCAAAAGCACGTCGGCGGGCTCGAGGGCGACGGGCACTAAGCTCCGCTCCGGGCTCACTCACGCCGTCAGGGCCGGGCTGGACCCGGCCTTGACCTTTTGCCGACGACGAAGTCGCGGGTGCCCGGATCTTCGCCTCGCACGGGGCTCCGGCCCCGCAGGCGGGACAGGGCCAGCCTGCGGTTCGTTTCGCGAAGCCACGCTCCGCTTACAGTTGGGTCTTGTAGAGCTCTTCCACGGTCTCCTGGCTTGCCGGTTCGCCGAGGCCGGTCTGGTCGTGAATAATCGTGCCGATGCTCGGCATGACCGAGCGCTGCATCTTCTCCGACGACCATAGCTTCGAACGCATCAGCGCCTTGCCGCAGTGGAAGTAGACCTCGTTGACGGCGACGTTGAGCACCGCGCGCGGCGGCTTGCCGAACTCGACCATTGCGGCGAGCAGATCCGGATCGGCCGACAGCGTGCCGCGTCCGCCGACGCGCAGCGTCTCGTCGATCCCCGGAACGAAGAACAACAGATGCACGAAGCCCGAGCCTTCGACGACGTTGCGGAAGCTGTCGATGCGGTTGTTGCCGGACCGGTCGGGCATCAGCAGCTGATTGGGACCGGCGACGTGGACGAAGCCGATGCCGCCGCCGCGCGGCGACGCGTCGACGCTGCCGTCCGCACCAGACGTCGCGAGCACGCAGAACGGCGACATCTCGATGAATTTCTTCGCGTGCGCGTCGATCGCGGGCCGTGCCTTCGCGATCACGCGCGGGGTTGGCTTGGCATAGATCGCGGCGAGATCTTCGGCGTTAAGATCGGTCAACGGTGTGCCTCCCTATCAGCTAGCTTCAACCTAACGGATCAGGCCTCTCCGGCCAACGAGATCTATCCTGCCCTGCGGTCGAAGCCTACACCGCATCCGCCGGCACGAAGCAGCTAATGATGATCGCGCCGCGATGGTGGACGTACCACACCACGGCTTGGCCGATCGGATTGCCCTGGTCGCGGATGACGGCGCGTCCGGGCACCTCGAGCCATTGCCCCTCGATCGGCACCCAATATGCGCCATTGCGCACGTCGTATTCGGTGCGGTGGCCGTCGGAGATGTCGCAGCAGGGAACCCCGTTCGGCGCGATCACGCTCTTGAACCAGGCGCGGATGTCAGGCGGAACGTGGTCGTATTGGCCATTGTCGCGTGCGAACGCGGCGTTCGCCAGCGCCGTCGCCGCAGCCAGCCAAACGCACAGCGCCAGCCTGTGCATGCGATCCTCCTCGTCGCCTATGGTGCCATTGGCGCGCGATTGTCTTGCGCGTCGATTCGCTATCGTTGCCGCGATTAAGCCCGAGCTGTCAGCGCAATGCATGCTCAAATAATATGCGTGATGCGATGCAATATCAGCGACGCGCCGAGGTGGCGGAATCTAGGTAAATGCGGGAAGGATGTAGGATTTCACCTCCGCCGATCGTTCTAGAGCAAACATCCGGAGAAAGTGCATGTGCCGCAACATCAAGACGCTGTTCAACTTCGAGCCGCCGGCAACGGAGGATGAGATCCACGCCAGCGCACTGCAGTTCGTGCGAAAGCTGTCCGGCTTCAACAAGCCCTCGCAGGTCAACGAGGCGGCGTTCGAGCGTGCGGTGGCCGAGGTCTCCGAGGCAGCGCGAAAGCTCCTGAGTTCGTTGCATACCCATGCGCCGGCGCGCGACCGCGAGGTCGAGGCGGAGAGGGCGAAAGAGCGCTCGCGGCTACGCTTTGGTTCGTGAGCTCGGGCAAGGCGGTCCGTGACCTGGCTCACGGTATCCACGGCCTCGGCTTGCGATGGTGGCCGCCGCGGCATTGACCGCCCGGAGCACGAACCATGAGCCGTCCCCTTCTTCCTCTGAAAGCAGGTGCCACCGTCTTCACGCTGCTGTGGACCGGGTGGATGATGTGGTGGAGCGGCTCGTTCTCGGGCGCCAACGTGATCATCCTTGCCCTGTGCGGCGCGGCGGTCGGCTATCTCTGGTACCGCGCCATGCGCTGGCAGTTCGAGCGCATGGGCATGCTGCCGCGACGGGAGGATCGGCCGAGATAGGCTGCCCGGTCAGTCCTTGTGGCCGTGCCTCTTCTTTCTCTTCTTCTTTTTGTGATCGTCGCCGTCTTCGCTCTCGTCGTCGGCGATTTCCTCGTCGGTCTCCTGGACGGCGGACTCGAGCGCTTCGCGTTCGGCGGCTTCGCGCTCGCGCTGGCGGCGGCGTTCGTCCCAGGCGTCGAACAGCTGGTCGAGCCATGGCAACACTTGCTCGATCGACGGCAATTGGCCGGGCGGTCCCGGCTCGCCGCGCGGGCCTTGCGGACCTGCCGGCCCCTGCGGTCCGGTAGGTCCCGGCGCGCCGGCCGGCCCGCGTGGGCCGGCTTCACCCTGCTTGCCTTGCGGACCGGGCTTGCCGGGCGGGCCGGCTTTTCCGACCGGGCCCGGCTTGCCCTGCGGCCCGGGCTTGCCGCGAGCGCCGTCGGGGCCGCGCCGGCCCGGATGCCCCTGCGGCCCCGGCCGTCCAGGTTGACCCTGCGGCCCACGCGGACCTTGGGGCCCCCGCCGTCGTTCCTGATCGTCTGCCACGCCTCTGCTCCCTTGATCCGAAGCAAGCTACTTAGCGGCGTTTGGCGACAGCAGCAATTCCGCACGCGCACCGTGCCAGGGCTGATCAACATCAATCGGCGTGTGCTCGCGTGCTAGTCCTGACAGGCCGGCACCTCGATGCCGGAGGCCGCATAGAGCCTGATCTTGTTGCGCAGCGTGCGCACCGACAGGCCCAGCACGCGCGAGGCGCGCGTGCGGTTGCCGTCGCAGCGCGCCAGCGTCTGGAGCACGAGCTCGCGTTCGACCTCGTCGACGGTGGCGCCGATCAGAAGCGGAACGATCTGGTCGGGTGCAAGAAACTGGGCGCCCGGGTCGGACGCGGCGACATGAACAGTGGTCATCGATACACTCCCCGATCAACGCCCGCTTCCATCGTCGGAAGCGGATCGAGAACAAACGACCCCCAAGCCGTAGATCTACGGTGGGCGGGTTTGGTTAATGAAGGGTTAAGCGCGGGCAATCGCACCAGATGACCTCGAGAATGCCAGGATGCGGCCGCGATTGGCATGTGACGGGCGACGCTGATCTCACACCGTGCGATAGCCCCCGTCCACCATCACGATCGTCCCGGTGACGTAGGCCGACAGGTCCGAAGCCAGGAAGATCGCAGGACCGACGATGTCCTCGGGCTTGCCGGTGCGCGCCAGCGGGGTGTGGTCGATGAAGGCCTGCACCAGCGCCGGATTGGTCGCGCGCACATTGGCGTTGATGTTGGTCTCGATGAAGCCGGGGCCGATCGCATTGACGCGAACGCCTTCCTTGCCGAGCTCGGCCGCGAGCGCCTTGGTGAAGCCGAGCACGCCGTGTTTCGAGGTGGTGTAGGCCGCCGAGCTCGGCGTGCGCAGATGCACGAAGGACTGGATCGAGCCGATATTGACGATGCGGCCCTTGCTCGCGCGCAAGGGGGCAAGGAACGCCTGCGTCACGTTGAAGACGCCGTTGAGGTTGAGCGCAATGATGTCGTTCCAGTCCTTCGCCACCGTCTCGGTCTCGGCGGTGAAGGCGTTGCGGCGGGTGATGCCGGCGTTGTTGACGAGGATCGAGACCTGGCCGACCTGGTCGGCAACCTGCCTGGCCAATGCGAAGCAATCCTCGCGCCTGGTAACGTCGAGCGGAAAGCTCTCGGCCTTGCCGCCCGACGTCCGGATCTCTTGCGCGGCCTCCGCCACCGTCTCGGCATTGACGTCGAGCAGCACCACCTGCGCGCCCTCGCGCGCATAACCGGCCGCGATCGCCCGGCCGATGCCGGAGCCGGCGCCGGTGACGACGGCGATGTGGTTGGCGAGCAGGCCCATGACATATTCCTCCCGTTTTGCTTCGAAGTGTTGCGAAAAGCTAACTCGAAATTAAGGGGTCGGAAACGGCGGCCTTGGCATACTAATCTTCATTGCTAAACGTTGCGCGCATGATGGAACGGCTCGAAACCTGGAAACTCGCCCTGGAACGGGTGCGGTCGGCGCAATCCGCCGACTGGGCCGAGGCTGGCCGGCTGGTGGCGGAGATCGCGCGGATGAGCGGCGACGTCACGCTGCGCCAGGCCGCCGAGCAGGCGCTGCCGGTGCTGCGCCAGGCCGTCGACAATGACGATCACGGCGTCACGCTGGCGGCGCACCGCCGCGTCGGTGTCGTGCTCGACGTCATTCACGATCTGACCGCGCCGCGCTTCGGCCGCCGCAACGCCGCCCCGAAAAAGCTCTCCAGCGAGGACCGCGCCCGCAAGGTGCTCGGCCTGCCGCTCGCCGTGCAGCTCACCTGCGAGGACATCAACCAGGCCTATCGCCGCGCCGCCAAGGACATGCATCCCGACCACGGCGGCAGCGCACAGGCCTTCATGGACCTTGCCGCTGCGCGCGACGTCCTGATTCATCCCGGCGCGCACAAGGACGCGTGAGCCATCGTCATATGCTATTCTGTAGCCCGGATGAGCGAAGCGATATCCGGGACGAGTCTAGCCATGGTTCTCTACCGCAGAAATTTTCTTCCCGGCGGCACTTACTTTTTCACCGTAACACTTTTCGACCGACGATCCAGCGTGCTGGTTGAAAACATCGACGCCCTCCGCGATGCTTTTCGAGCCACTCGGACGGAACGACCGTTCGAGCTGGATGCGATCGTGATCCTCCCGGATCATTTGCATGCTGTCATGACACTCCCGTCTCATGATGCTGACTTTGCAGGACGCTGGCGGAGGATCAAGGGTCATTTCAGCAGTGCTCTGTTGCGCGACGGTATCGAGATTGCCCGCCATTCCAATGGAGAGTTGGCCCTGTGGCAACGACGCTACTGGGAGCACACAATTCGTGACGAGGACGACTTCGCTTGTCATGTCGATTACGCTCACTTCAACCCGGTCAAACATGGCTACGTTCGGCGCGTTCGGGATTGGCCGCATTCGTCGTTTCATCGCTATGTGCGGACGGGGATTCTCGCGGAGGATTGGGCGGGTGAGGCGGACGAAAGCGAGGATGGGTTCGGTGAACGTGCTGAAGGCCGACTGGGAGGATAGGCAGGATCCCGGATATCGCTTCGCTCATCCGGGCTACGATACAACAGCCGGGCAAGGACGCTGACGTCCTTGCCCGCTTTCGTCCGCCGGTCGATTACATCACCACTTGCAGCTGCCGCTCTTGAGCGCCGCGTCCTTGAGCATGAGGGCGTCGAGGAAGGTCGGCACGCTGGCGCTGGCGCGATGATAGCCGGCGGGCCACGGCGTGGTCGGGATGCTCTCGTCCCAGATCTGGCAGAACCCGCTGTCCTGCCAGCGGATCAGGTGATAGCTGGCCTCGGCCGGGCTCGCGGCGGCGAAGGCGGTGACGGCAATGCCGGCGGCAGCGCACAGCATGGACATACGACGCATGATCAGCTCCTCAAATCAATGACGTGATGCGCCTCCCGGCAATCACGGGAGGGGTGGTGCGGGACGCGGTCGGGCCGGCGCCCCGGACAAGATGTGAGTAGTTCGGCCAAGCGCCGAGGTTCAAAAGCAAAGGGCGGACCGCCGCGCGACCCGCCCTTTCGAATGCCGTCCGTCGCAAGCGTTCAGAGCGTGCACTTGCGCTCGGAGCGCAGTTTGATCTGCAGGTCGGAAGCCTGCTGGAAGGTCGGGAACGGCTTGCTGACGACCTTGTAGGTCGACACCCCGAACTGGAACGGCTTGTACTTCAGGTCCTCGTTCCAGACCTGGCAGATCCCGGTGTTGTCCCAGCGGATCACGTAATAGCCGACCGCTGCCGACGCGGGCACGGCGAACACGGAACTGGCGATGCCGGCAACGGCACAGAGGGCGAGAACGCGACGCATGAAGTATCTCCTGTGGGGACGTGGGATCCGAAAATTCGTGCGGTAAAAGCAGGGTCTTTGCAAGCCGGGGAGCGGCGGCTCACGGACATGTCAGTCGTTCCACGGCATTTGGTTCGGCCGCGTGCCCGGCCGGCCACACGCTCACCGCGCCAGCGAGGCCACCGCCTCGATCTCGATCAGCATCTCGGGCCTCGGCAGCGCCTGCACCACGCACGTCGTCCGCGCCGGATAGGGCGGCGGACCGAACGCGCCGGCATAGAGCGCGTTCATGGCGGCGACGTCGGCGGCGCGGGTCAAGAGCACGTTGACCTTGACGAGGTCGCGGAAGGTGGCGCCGGCCTCGTCCAGCACGCGGCCGATGTTGACGACGACGTTGGCGAACTGCGCCTCGAAGCCGCCGGGCAGCTCGCCCGATGCGTCGAAGCCGGGAATGCCTGAGACGAACAGGAGATCGCCGACGCGCGTCGCAAAGGACAGCGGCGGCGCCTTGACGTGGGGCGGGGGCGCGAAATGCTGGATCGGCATGGGGTCACCTCAAGGACGGTCGCGGGACGCTTCGACAGGGGCGAGGGAGGAGCCTCGCAAAACGAAAGTGCGAAAACAACCCCATGCACAGTAGGCGCCGCACGGAAATCATTGACGTTTTTCAGAATTCGTGAAAAGCGAAGTATTCGCTTGCTCCGTCGGGCAATACGGGGGTAGTATGGCATGCTGGCGAAGGTCGGTGCGGAGGCTCGATCGGCGAGGTCTCGGGCTAGTGCCGAGGCGGATATTGCAAGACTTGAGCGCGCGCGCTTCGTCCTTCGAGGCTAAGCAGCAGCGATGCTCGTCGAAGACGACATCCGCGCACGCGATCCTCATCCTGAGGGCCCGCCTGCGGCGGGCGTCTCGAAGGATGGCCACAGGGAAGAGGCGAGGTACCGCGCGGGAAGCCTCACATCATGTTGCCGCCGCGATCGATCGGGTACATTCCTCGCGTCTGATTCGTATCCTGCCCTAGAAAATAGCCCCCGGAGACACCCATGAAGCTCGCATCCACCTTCCGCGCCGCGCTGGTCGCCATCGCCGCCCTCGCCGGCCTCTCGACCGCGGCGCAGGCCGACAGCGGCACGGTGACGCTGACGATCTACAAGGCGGGCTGGATCATCGGCGGCTCCGGCGGCTCGGGCGTGCTCAATTTCCGCGGCCGCTCCTACGCGCTCTCCACCGGCGGCCTCGACTACGGCCTCGTGTTCGGGGGATCGAAGACCGTGCTGCGCGGCCGCGTCTCCAACATCAACCGCCCCTCCGACGTCGCCGGCGTCTACGGCGCGGCCGGTGCCGGCCTCGCCGTCGGCCGCGGCGCCCGCGCCATCGTGCTCTCAAACCAGAAGGGTGCGGTGCTGGAGCTGACGGGAACGCAGGTCGGCCTGATGGCGAACGCGGATCTCTCGGGGCTCGCGATCACGATGCGGTAGGGCGCGGCCCGCCTCACTTCGTAGCCCGCATGAGCGATAGCGACATGCGGGTCAACGCTCGGCCCCGGATGTCGCTATCGCTCATCCGGGCTACACTCCGCTCACCATCCCGTGAATCCGCTCGCAATGCGCGACGAGGTTTGCTTGCGCATCGACGAAGGCCTTCAGCGGCGTCGGGATCGGAAAGTAGTGGATGTTGGCGATGAAGCCGTAGATGCCGGCATCGACGCTGGTCGGCGCCGCGCCGTGCACGAAGCCCGCGGCCGGCACGATCTCGGCCAGCACCTGCAAGTCCGCAAGGCCCCGCGCGTAGGCCTGCTCGGGCGGGTAGCGGCCGATGCCCTGGAAATGATAGCGCTGCGCGTTGAAGGCCTTGGCCTTCTCGAAGCCTTCCGCATTCACTTGCGGATGCTGCGCGATGAAGCCGTCACGGAACGCCGGATAGAAGCGCTCGTCCTTCCAGCGCGAATAGGACATCACCCAGTAGAGATCGTCCAGCATGCGCGTCATGAGGTGATTGGTGCGGCGTTCCGCCTGCGACAAGGCCGGCGTCGATCGTGAGGCGATATCTCGCGATCGCATGCGCGATGATGGTCTCGCTGTCGCCGATGGTCTCAAAGTCGTCGACGACGTAAGGCAACTGCCCGCGCGGGGCGGCGGAGGCATCGAAGATGTGCTCGTGCACGAACGGCACGCCAGCGAGCCTGAGGAAGGCGTAGACCTTGAGGCCGTAGCCGTTGTTGTCGGCGACGCCGAAGAGGTCTGGATAGGAGTAGAGGGTCAGCATCGGCGGGCTCCTCTGTGTGGCGGAGGCCAGCATGCAGGAGGAGGGCGGCGGGCGCAACATTGGGGCCTGGCGCAGCTCTCGCAGGGTAGGTCAGCCGTTCGCGGGCGCGGTCCGCGCGTTGCGGCGCGGACGGCACTTTGCGCAGCGACGATCGAGTGGTTTCAGCTGAAGCCCGTCATGCCGGAAAAGATTGCGACGCGCTTCTGCTTCAAGCTCCCTCGCCTGTACTTCCTGATCCAGCTGTCGTCCTCCGCCAGGAACAGGCTCGCCTGGTCACGCTTACGCTTCTCGTCCTCGTCGAGCTTCAGCGTGGATTCCTGGACCGAGCGAAAATAGTAGTGATAGAAAAGCCGATTGAACTCGGTGAAATAGATATCCGCCACGCGGCGGTCGCCGCGGATGACCAGCATGTTCTCGTCGTTGTCGTTGGTGGACGGCTTGCTGAAGTTCGCCGAGCCGGTCACGACGATCGGATCGTCGGAGAGCGGATCGGCCAGAAGAAATTTCGAGTGAATGTAACTGACGTGCTTGTTGAGTCCCAGCGTTTTGGCGTTGGTCTCGCGGGTCCATTGGTAGAGAGGATCGCGCAAGAACGAACCCCACGCCTTGTAGACGTTGTTGCCGGCGTTGAGGCCGACGAAGGCCTTCTTGCTTCTCGGGTTCGGCTTGTCCTCCTTCTCGAGGAGGAAGAAGGCGATGTGGCTCGCTGAGGTGTTGTCGCTGAAAAGCTGCTTGAACACCTCGCTGATGCCGAACGCGAGCGTGATGCAGGAGACGTTCTTCGCATCGTCGATCATGTGGGCGTACATGTCCAGAACGTCCGAGCCGCTTCGCGGGCTGAAGATCGACGTGGTGCCGGATTTGATGTCGGTCGCCGATGCCGGCGTCTCCTGCAATTCTTCGACGGCGGCCCTGAGCTCCTTGTTCTTGCGCCTGACCGTCGCAGCGTCGTCGCCGGCCTTCGGCCCCGGATCTTCGCTGAGGAGATCCCAATAGGCCTTGAATTCGCTTGCGATACGGGCGTCGCGGACCCAGTGCCCGACATTGGTCTGGCCGTGGATGCCGCCGTCGGAAAGGTTGGTGGATCCCGTCCACACTTCGGCGGGCTCCGCGCGTTTTCCTTTCAGCAGGACCATGAACTTGTTGTGCTGGATTTCGTTCGGCTTCGCTTCGCGCAGGATGACGTTCCTCTTCGCGATGCCGACCTGCTTCAGCGTCCTGAGATTGTCTTCGCGCGGAAAGCTCTCGTGGAACTCGCCGTCCTTGTCGGTGCGCTCGTTCACCTTGGCATCGACGATGAGCTGCAAGTTCACGCCGCGGTCGGCTGCATCCTTCAGTGCCTGGGCAACGGGCAGATAGCGAAATTCGTAGAAGCAGCACAGCAACGTGTCGTTCCTCTTCGCGTTGGCGATGAACTTCAGCATCGCTTCGTCGAGGCTCCGGCTCAGCCACTCCAGGGCTTCTTTCCGCTTCTCTGGATCAAGCTTGTCCGGCATCTTGTTGTCGAATCTGCGGGCATAGGCCTGGCTGCTGGCGATTCCACGATTGAAGAACACGTCGTGCTTCTTCGACGAGAACAGCGGCTCGGTGCGCACCTCGATTGCAATCGGCGGAGCGCTCCGATCCAGATTCTTTGGCTTGCCCTTCAACGGATGGAAGACATACTCGTAGGTTCGGTTCGGCTTGGCCGTGAAGTCGTCCCAGACGAAGCTCTGGACCGGATGGTCGAAGGTCTTGACCGTTGTCGTTTCGTCGGGGTTGGGAACGACGGACGGAAAAACCTTGTACCCGAACATGAAGTATTTCTCATTCTCCTTCGGATCGCTTCGCTCGACGGCGAAGCCCAGCAGCCCCCTCGTGTCGGCGTCCTCGAAGTCGATGCCGAATGAAACGGTGTTGGTGCCGGACACGGCGAACACCTGATAGCCATTGGTCTTTCGAGATTTGAATCGCATGAAATACCCCTGCGGCTGCCGAATATGGATCAATTACAGGGAGCCTTATACCATCGAACAATCTCTAATTGACGTGAGGCAGATTGCATTTTTTCGCGAATGATGGGGGACGGAGCTGGTGCGCAGGGTGGGTTAGCCGTCCACGAGCGCGGTGCTTCACCACGGAATGGCGCAAGGCGTAACCCGCCACGTTTGCGCCCGCGGCGACAGAAGCAGCGGGTTACGCCGCGCGGACTGCGCGTTGCGCAGCCGCGCCGCTGACCCACCCTACGCCGCGATCCACGCCGCCAACTGTTGCCACGGCTCGATCGTCCAATGTCCGGACGCCGCCCCCGACGGCGACGGCAGCACGAATGTCTCCGGCAGGCTCGGCTCGCGCGGCTGCCGCCCCAGCGCAATCGCGGCTGAGGGCCTGCCGTAGAACAGGCTCGCCGCCTTCTTGCTCGTGAACGCGATCGTCCGCGGCCGATACCTGTCGATCTTCGCCCTGAAGCCCGGCACGTCGATCGTCTCCGCCGCGATCTGGTGATCCATCCCGGCGTCGGTCTTGCAGAGATCGGTGAAGCCGATCCCGAGTTCGATCAGCGAAGCGAACTCGCTGGGCTGATAGCGCCGCGGCGTGATCCCGGCCTCGTGGATCGCGCGCCAGAAGCGGTTGCCGGGATGGGCGTAGTAGTGCCCGAGCTCGGCCGAACGCGTCGAGGCGGCGGTGCCGACGAAGACGAGGCGGAGATTAGGACGGAGGAGATCGGGGAGGCGGTGGGGAGGCGTTTCTATAGGATGAGAGCTGTTAGTTGTCTCCATATTTATGCGGGCAAATTTCTATCCAGGAATTGGCGCGGGTGCGTGAGGTCCCAGTTCCGCAATGAATCTACTCGCGTGCAGTCGTGCCACACCATACTGTACCGATGCAGGCGTAATGCCCGCTCCCATCGCACCAGCCAACGTCATCCTACGCGAATTTGTAAGAATCAATGTGCCCGGTTTCCCGTTAGCCAAGTCCGCCTTCACTCGCGATATTCCAACGAAGAAAAGCCGCCGCTGTTCTTCGATCTCAGCCGCAGCTTGAGCGGCCGGCGTACCAGTTACTGGTTGTTTAGGGAGAAGTCCCTCAACGCAGCCGGCGATAATAGTGACCGGTGCACTGAGACCTTTACTCTTATGCAGGCTCATGATTCTCACGTCGTGAATCTCTGACGGGATTTCGGGCTGGCTTATGGCTTGCATAAGAGCAAACAGCCAATCTTCCCGGTCGTTCGTTCCCACTTCTTGGAGTGTCTGAACGGCTAAGTCGCGCAAGTCTCGGACAGAGTTGTCGGCCGCAGGTAGCAGATAATCAATTACGGCAGCCAAATCCGGAAGCGCCTCCAAAGCATCAAGCTCAGCGACCACCTCATCGAAGGCGGCGACGATGTTCGCAGTATACGGAATTTGTAGCGCACCCGCCGAGAGTTGGCCAAGAGCCTGCCACGGAGAGAGGCCCGTATTTTCGCAATGTTCCCTCACTCGTCGATAGCCGCTTGCGTTCCAGTTGTTTCCGGTCAGTCCTACAATCCATCGGAGGGCGACTCGGTCCTCTCGATCTACAAAGAGCTTTAATAGGGCAAAGCGACGTTGCGCATCTTCCGAGTCAAGCTCAGCCTCGGAGTAGTACGAGCGTACAGGAACATTTCGTCCTTGCAGGGCTTCGTAGATCGGTGTCCCAATCACACCTCTCTGGGCTAGAATTAAGATGTCGCCGGGTGGCGTCCCTTGATCCACCAAGTCTCGGACACGATCTGCGACGCCAACGACCTCGTCAGCCAGATTTTGGTATTGGATTATTTGAACGTGACCCGCTCCGTTTTGCGGGCGTGGCGTCAGTTGTCTCGGTACCAACCGCATTTGATTGTGCCCGATAAGGCTATTTGCCATGTGCACGACGGTTGTAGGACATCGGCGGCATTCGCTTAACTGAAGGTCGTCCGCGTTTGCGTTGATGGTAATCCAATCGCGGATGCCTTCCGGGTGGGCGTGCTTGAAGCTGTATATCGATTGATCGTCGTCACCGACGATACAAACGTCTGCGACGTTCGATAGCAAATGAAGAACACCCTGTTCTGCTTTGTTCAGGTCTTGGAACTCATCGACTAGAATATGGTTGAACTCAGCGCGCTCGGGGGCTGTCGGATTGGACCTCAAATACTCATAAAGTTGAGGAATTACCTCGCCAATCAACATCGCCTCGTGGAATAAGAGCCAAGACCGGAGGTCAATTGCGAAGGCAGCATCCGCCGGGGACTGAACGTACCCAGGTTGTTCGTGTTGCAGTCTGGCCCACGCGGCCTCGTACGCTATCCTAAGACGTTCAACGCCTCTCTTTCCACCGTGAGCCTCCATTAGGTCGCTGACAAGCGGGGCGATTTCAAATTCATTCAAGGGGCGGGCAGTGCGGCCAGTCGCTTGCAGGACGTGATTCCTCATGAGAATCTTCAGCGAAAGGCTGTGAAGAGTAACGCCATTCAACTCGTCACATCCAGGAACATTCATTCCTATCAGCTCGCGATGTAGGTCCTCTGCAGCTACACGAGTAAATGTTACAGGAAGTATAGTGCTCGGTTCGACTCCAGCCTCTAGGAGGCGGGCGACGCGACGCTTCATTGCGAACGATTTTCCGGTGCCCGGTCCAGCGACAACTCTTATGCGAGTGTTCGCAGATGAGGCAATGCTGTGAGCGGGCGTTCCGGCGAGGAGCCCATCGGACCAAGGCATATCGATTCTCGTGCAATAATGAGCAAAATGAAGGGCGGATAAAATTCTACTAAGGGTAGTCCAGTGTAAATACATCAAACGTATAATAGGGGCGAAGCTTTTGCTTCGCCCCTGTTTATGTGAGCAGACAGGAGTCCGGGGCTGACAGCCCCTTCACAACACCCGATTGCTCTCCTTCACCTTCTCCGCATCGAGATACAAGCTCTCGCCCATCTCCTTGAACTTCGCGCTCATCTTCGCCATGCCGTCCTCGGCGGTGCCGCTCATCGACATGCCCACGCTGTTCGGATCGTTCAGCGTCGCCGCATAGTCCCGCACGTCCTGCGTGATCTTCATCGAGCAGAACTTTGGGCCGCACATCGAGCAGAAATGGGCGACCTTGTGGGCTTCCTTCGGCAGGGTCTCGTCGTGGAAGTTCTTGGCGGTCTCGGGGTCGAGGCCGAGGTTGAACTGGTCGGTCCAGCGGAATTCGAACCGGGCGCGGGAGAGGGCGTCGTCGCGCAGTTGCGCGGCGGGGTGGCCCTTGGCGAGGTCGGCAGCGTGGGCGGCGATCTTGTAGGTGATGACGCCGGTCTTGACGTCGTTGCGGTCGGGCAGGCCGAGATGCTCCTTCGGCGTCACGTAGCAGAGCATGGCGCAGCCGAACCAGCCGATCATGGCGGCGCCTATCCCTGAGGTGATGTGGTCATAGCCCGGCGCGATGTCGGTGGTCAGCGGCCCGAGCGTGTAGAACGGGGCCTCGCCGCACTCCTTCAGCTGCTTGTCCATGTTGATCTTGATCTTGTGCATCGGCACGTGGCCGGGGCCTTCGATCATGACCTGGCAGCCCTTGTCCCACGCGATCTTGGTGAGCTCGCCGAGCGTCTCCAGCTCCGCGAACTGCGCGCGGTCGTTGGCGTCCGCGATCGAACCCGGGCGCAGGCCGTCGCCGAGCGAGAACGAGACGTCATACTTGCGCATGAGGTCGCAGATCTCGTCGAAGTGAGTGTACAGAAAACTCTCCTTGTGATGCGCCAGGCACCACTTCGCCATGATCGAGCCACCGCGGCTGACGATGCCGGTGACGCGGCTGGCGGTGAGGTGGATGTATTGCAGGCGCACGCCGGCGTGGATGGTGAAATAGTCGACGCCCTGCTCGCACTGCTCGATCAGCGTGTCCTTGTACAGCTCCCAGGTCAGCTTGACCGGATCGCCGTTGCACTTCTCCAGCGCCTGGTAGATCGGCACGGTGCCGATCGGCACCGGCGAGTTGCGCAAAATCCATTCGCGCGTGGTGTGGATGTTGCGCCCCGTGGAGAGGTCCATCACGGTGTCGGCGCCCCAGCGGATCGCCCACACCATCTTCTCGACCTCCTCCTCGACCGAGGAGGTCACGGCGGAGTTGCCGATATTGGCGTTGATCTTGGTCAGGAAGTTGCGGCCGATGATCATCGGCTCGAGTTCTGAGTGGTTGATGTTGCAGGGAATGATGGCGCGGCCGCGCGCGATCTCGTCGCGGACGAACTCGGGCGTGATGAAGGCGGGGACGGAGGCGCCAAAGCTCTCGCCGTCGGCGAGCGCGGCTTCGGCGCGCTCGAGCTGTGCCTTGCGGCCAAGGTTTTCGCGGGCGGCGACGTAGATCATCTCCTTGGTGACGATGCCGGCGCGGGCGAATTCGAGCTGGGTGATCTTGTGGCCGTCGAGGCCGCGTAAGGGTTTGTGATAGGCCGAGAAGGCGCGCGCCGCCTTGTCGGTGGAGAGGTTGCCGTTGTCCTCCGGCTTGATCTGGCGTCCCTCATATTCCTCGACGCCGCCGCGCTCCAGCACCCACGCCTTGCGGTTGCGCGGCAGTCCCGCGTTGACGTCGATGGTGACATCAGGATCGGTGTAGGGACCCGAGGTGTCGTACACCGGCAGGTTGGGTTCGCCCGCGCCTTCGGACAGGATGATCTCGCGCAGGGGCACGCGGATGTCAGGCGCGGCGTCCGGCGTCGCGAAGATCTTGCGCGAGGAGGGCAGGGGACCGGTGGTGACGGCAGGGACGGTTTTATCGGGGTTGGAGCGGATGTTCATGGGGATCCTCCTTTACTGGGCGTCGTTCCGGACGGACCGCATTGCGGTCCGATCCGGAACCTCGAGGTTGTTGAGCGAGATTCCGGGTTCACGCTTCGCGTGCCCCGGAATGACGCCGGATGGAGAGAGTGGAGGCATCATGCTGCCTCCTTCGACAGGCCAAGCCATTGTTTGACCCGCGCATCCGGGTCGGTGTTCTGGGTGACGTCGCTGACGACGGCGATGGAATCCGCGCCGGCGGCAAAAATCTCCGCGGCGTGCTCGAACTTGATGCCGCCGATCGCGACCAGCGGGATGTTGCCGATGCGTTTCTTCCATTCCGTGATCTTCGGAATGCCCTGCGGCTCGAAGCGCATCGACTTCAATGTGGTGAAGAAGATCGGGCCGAGCGCAACATAGTCCGGCTTGGCGGCCAGCGCCGTCTCCAGCTCCGCGTCGTCATGGGTGGAGATGCCGAGCTTGAGGCCGGCCTCGCGGATCGCGTCGAGGTCGGCGTCGGCGAGGTCCTCCTGGCCGAGATGCAGATAGTCTGCGCCGGCGACGATCGCGGCGCGCCAATAGTCGTTCACGACCAGCTTGGCCTGCGTTCCCTTGGTGATTGCCAGCGCATCGGTGACGATCTGCAGCGCCTGCGAATCGTCGAGCTCCTTGGCGCGCAACTGGATGGTGCCGACGCCGAGCTTGGTCAGGCGCTCGACCCAGGCGAGGCTGTCGACGACGGGATAGAAACGATCAGGATACGGCATGCCAGAACGGGGTCCCAACGACAGGGGTGGAGGGGGAGGCGAAGTCGCGGGCGTTCATCAGCCCGGCTTCGTAAGCGGTGCGGCCGGCCTCGCAGCCGAGGCGGAAGGCGGTCGCCATCGCGACCGGATCGGCGGCCTTGGCGATGGCGGTGTTGAGCAGCACGGCGTCATAGCCGAGCTCCAGCGCCTGCGCGGCGTGACTGGGCGCGCCGAGGCCGGCATCGACCACCAGCGTGATGTCGGGCAGGCGCTCGCGCAAGAGCTTCAGCGCGTCGCGGTTGGTGATGCCGCGGGCCGAGCCGATCGGCGCGGCCCACGGCATCACGACCCTGCAGCCGGCATCGACCAGGCGATTGGCGACCGAGAGATCCTCGGTGCAATAGGGGAACACCTCGAAGCCGTCCTTGATCAGGATGTTTGCGGCTTCGACCAGGCCGACGACGTCGGGCTGGAGGGTGTCGTTGTCGGCGATGACCTCGAGCTTGATCCAGTTCGTGCCGAACAATTCGCGGGCGAGCTTGGCCGTCGTCACCGCCTCGCGCACGGTGCGGCATCCCGCCGTATTCGGCAGCACCGACACGTCGAGCTCGCGGATCAGCTTCCAGAACGCGTCCCCGGTCTTGCCGCCCGCGGATTCGCGCCGCAGCGACACCGTGACGATGCCGGCGCCGGAGGCGCGGATCGCGTCCTGCATGATCGCGGGCGAGGGATAGAGCGCGCTGCCGATCAGGAGGCGCGAGGCGAAGGTCTTGCCGTAGAAGGTCACCATGTTGAAATTCCCGTCATTCCGGACGGGCCGCGGTACGCGGTCCGATCCGGAATCTCGAAGTTGTGGCGCGAGATTCCGGGTTCACGCTTCGCGTGCCCCGGAATGACGAGCCAAAATGAGCCGTGCTCGCGAAGAGAGCGCGTCACCTCACCCTCCCTGCCGCGGCGTGATGATCTCGATCTCGTCGCCGGCCTTGAGCCGCGTCTCGGCCCAGCGGCTTTTCGGCACGACGTCGTAGTTCAGCGCGATGGCGAAATGGGTGCCCTCGTAGTCGAGCTCGGCGAGCAGCGCGTCGACGCTGGCGGAATTCACCTCGCGCTGCTCACCATTGACGATCACGCGCACTGCATCACCTCGTTGTCGATCTGGCCGCGCTGGACGTAGGCGAGCGTCAGCTCGGCGAGCGCGGGCGCGATCAGGAAGCCGTGGCGGTAGAGGCCGTTGACGCTGATCTTGCTGCCGCGAACGCCGATGCGCGGCAAATTGTCGGGAAAAGCGGGCCGCAGCCCGGAGCCGAATTCGACGATGCGGGCTTCGCCGAAGGCGGGGTGCACGGTGTAGGCGGCGCCCAGAAGCTCCAGCGCCGAGCGCACGCTGACGCCGGTGTCCTCGGCCTCGATCGAGGTCGCGCCCAGCATGAACAGGCCGTCCTCGCGCGGGATCACATAGAGCGGCCAGCGCGGATGGATCAGCCGCACCGGGCGCGCCAGCTGCACCTCACTGGTTTCGATCAGGATCATCTCGCCCTTGACGCCGCGCAGCTCGCTCTGCTCGTCGCGGGCACCGAGGCCGCGGCAGTCGATCACGATGGCTTTGGGATCCAGGTTTGCGAGCTCGCTGGCGCTGACGTCGCTGGAGAATTTGATGGTGCCGCCGGCCGCCTTGATGCGCGCGTGCAGCTTGGGCAGCACGCGGCGCGGTTCGACATGGCCTTCGGCCGGAAAGAACAGCGCGTCGCGGAAACGGCCCTCCAGCGACGGTTCGAGCGCGGCGAGGCCGGCGGCGTCGAGCCGGCGGTGGCCCTCGGTCATGCGCGCAAACCGTTCGAAATCGTTGCGCTCGCGCGGATGGGCGACGACGAGCGAGCCGTTGAACGGCGTGTCCGGCAGTTCCCGCCGCCAGAGATCCAGCGAGCGCAGGCCCAGGCGGCTGATGATGGGTTCGGCGACTTCGGCCTCGCAATAGGGCGCGAGCATGCCGCCGGCCCAATGGCTGGTGGAGTCCGTCATCGCCTCGTCACCGCGCTCGTGCAAGGTGACGGCGTGACCGGCCTGTGCGAACAGCAGCGCCTGCCAGGCGCCGGCAATGCCTGCGCCGATGACGGATACCGGTGAATCCGGTCGCTTGGTCGTCTGCAACATCCCTGTCCCTTCGCCGGCATGACCCGGATCAGGTTCAAAGGGTCACCGCGGTCTTGGGCAGCCGGTGTTCGCGGTATTGCCCATTTAGCGGTATCTCAGCTCCTCCTCGGAGCACCCCTCGGAACGGTGCTAATGTAAGCCAGTGACGGGCGGTGTCAACGCGTGTCGGCACAAGCCGGTCATTCCGGGGTGATGCGCGGCATCGAACCCGGAATCTCGAGCTTCTCGGGCGCGCAAAGGCGCACCCTAGTTCAGTCCTGCGGACTGCCCCGGAATGACGGTTAGTGCGGAACCTGCGCCCGCGCGTTGCGCACGCGCTGAGCCAGCTTGCGAGGCGCCGGCGCGCCGAACATCGGCTGCGGGTTGCCGTTCGGCTCGAGCCAAAGTTGACCGATACCGTCCTGGCCCATGGGCTCGCCCATGCTCGCGACCTGGACGGGGTCCTGGCGCTGCCGCTTTGCAACGTAGTAATAGCCGCCCGCGAAATAACGCACGGCTCGCGCATGATCGCCGTTGGCGGCGCGATAGGCGCCGGCGAGGTACTTCACGGCGTAGGTGAGGTTGGTGTTGGGATCGCGCAGGCCCGCGGCATCGCCGGTGTAGCCGACCCCCCGCGCGGTCGCGAGCTTGATCTGCATCAGCCCGATGGTGCCGCCGCGGCCGACGAGGTGCGGCTGATAGCGGCTCTCGCGCATGATGACGCGATGCACCAGCGCTTCGGGCACGCCATTGGCGCGCGCATGGGCCGCGACCATCTCGGCATATTCGGCTTCTCCGGCGAGTGCGGCTTGCGGCAAAATCAATCCGGCTGCGAGCAGCGCGGCAACGCGTAAAATTTTCATCATTCATTCCCGATTTGCCTGCGCCCGGCTGCCGTTAGGCAACCCGAACGCGGCGATGATGTGGCCAAACGCCGCCGTTAACGATTTGGCGGTGCCGTGCCGCCGCCGTGCCGCAAAGCTGGCGTAGTTGGCCGTCGGAGCGGACGACCCCGCTTGCGACAGCGGGCCTGTCTATTCGCGCTGGCCAGCGAAAGCGAGTATGCAAGCGCTGCAAATCGGGAGAGGTGCCATGACAAAAGCCGACCTCGTCACTGCACACGCGACCGACATTCCCCGACATAACCCGTGCGCCCAATGCGGCACGCCGATCGACCAGCCCGACTGGGTGGAACCGGGTGCGGGGCGGATCTCCTACCTCTGGACCTGCCGCGCCTGCAATTATCGTTTCGAAGCGGTCGCGATCTTCGAGGCGGCTGCGGCCGAGCACCCGCCGCTCGCGGCCTGATCACGCCGCGAGCCGGCTCGCCTGCGAGACCGGCAATCGCATCCGCACGATCAGGCCGTGCGGAACGCGGTCGTGCAGCGACAGCTCGCCGCCGTGAGCCAGCGCGATCGCGTGCGCGATCGACAGGCCGAGCCCGAAGCCGGTGGACTCGTCCATGGTGCGCGCGTCGTCGCCGCGCACGAACGGCTCCAGCATCTCCTGCTTGCGCGCATCCGAAATGCCGGGGCCGTCGTCCTCGACGTCGATGACGAGCGTGGTCTCCGACGTATCGAGCCGGATGGTCACCTCGGCGCCGAAGCGCACGGCGTTCTCGACCAGGTTGGTGACGCCGCGATGAAGATCGTCGGGCCGCGCGGCGGCGGTCGCGGATGCAGGACCCTCGTAACGCACGACATGGCCCATGTCGCCGAACTGGTCCGCGACCAGCTGCAGCGTGCTGGCGATGTCGACCAGCGTCACGGCCTCGATTTTGCGGTCGTTGCGCAGCAGCGACAGCACCGATTCCAGCATCGCGCGCATCTGGTCGAGATCCGCCAGCATGCGCTTGCGGCTGACTTCGTCCTCGATGAACTCGGCGCGCAGGCGCAGCCGCGTGATCGGCGTGCGCAGATCATGGCTGATCGCCGCCAGCATCCGTGTGCGGTCCGACATCAGCCGCCCGATGCGTTCATGCATGCGGTTGAGCGCGCGTGCCGCCGAGCGGATCTCTTCCGGGCCGCGCTCGGGCAACGGCTCGGCGGTGCCGTCGAGGCTGAAATTCTCGGCGGCCTCGGCGAAGGACGACAGCGGCCTCGTCAGCGCGCGCGCCGCCCACAGGCCGAGCACGGTGACGCAGATGAAGGTGCTCATCAGCGCCATCAGCCACGGGCTGCCCCAGAACCACCGCCGCGGGCCGCCATCGACCTGACCGACAATCACAGTCCCGTCGGGCAATCGCACCGCGACGCGAGGTGCGGTACCGCCTGAAGCCAGCAGCCCGGTGTTGTAGGCACGGCCGAGTTGGCGGCGCATCCCGCGCAAGTGCGGGCTGTCGCTCTCCTCGAGGTTTGCAGTTCCGGGCGCCAGCATTTCGAGGCCGAGCCCGGGGAAGGCGCGCGACAGATCGGCAAGCAGGCGCGAACGCTCGCCGGCTTCGGCGGAGCCGAGCAGCAGCGCAGCATCGGCCAGTTGATGCGTCGCGTCCGGCGGCGCGTCATGGTGGTCCGACCGGCTGATGAGGAAAGCCGTGGTGACGACGAGATGGAGCGCGGCGGTCGAGGCCAGCACCAGCACGGCGATCTGCCCGCCGATCCCCTTGAGGTGGAAGAACCTGAACGGCTTCATCATCGCGCCCTCAACTGCCCCGGGGGGAGGGCAACCGCTTCGGAACTCGCCGCTTCCGCCCGTTCGGTCTCGGCTCCCGCAATCTCGGTCCTCGGCGTGAACAAATAGCCGCCGGAGCGCACCGTCTTGATCAGGGTCGGGTCGGCCGGATTGGGCTCGATCTTGCGGCGGATGCGGCTGACCAACACGTCGATGGAGCGCTCGAATGAGCCAGTGTTGCGGCCCTGCGTGAGGTCGAGCAGGCTGTCGCGCGACAGCACGCGGCCGGGCCGTTCGCAGAAGGTCCTGAGCAGATCGAACTCGGCGCTGGTCATCGCGACGCGCGCGCCTTCGGGATTGCGCAATTCGCGCAGGCGCAAATCGATGCGCCAGCCTTCGAAGGTGAGCGTCGAGGCACCTTCGACCGAGCTCGCCGCCTGCGCGGCCGCCTGGCGGCGCAGCACCGCGTTGATGCGGGCGAGCAACTCGCGCGGGTTGAACGGTTTCGGCAGGTAATCGTCCGCGCCCATTTCGAGGCCGACGATGCGGTCGACGTCCTCGCCGCGCGCGGTCAGCATGATGATCGGCGTCTGCGACTGGGCGCGTACCTTGCGGCACAGGCTGAGGCCGTCCTCGCCCGGCAGCATGACGTCGAGGATGATGAGGTCGACGCGGTGGTCGGCCATCGCGCGCGACATCTCGCGGCCGTCGCCAACGGCTGTGACGTTGCAGGCGTTGTTGCGCAGATACTTCGCAATCAGCGTCCGGGTTTCGCGGTCGTCCTCGACGACCAGGATGTTGGGATTGGGAATGGCCATGCGCCGTGTTTGTCCAAATTTCGAGCCGAATGGCGAAGATTTTTGTTTCGGTTTGTTTCTGTCCGGCGTCCCGCAACAGGCTGCAATCGCTCCGCCGCCGAGCGGCAAGCTGTCGTTAAGGCCGTTAACCATACCGTGGCGCGGTCCGCGGCGAAACCCGCACAACCAAGGGAGCCATCATGACCTCGATCTCGGCGGCCTCCGCCGGCAGCTATCAATCGCCGCTGCAGCGGCTTCAGCAGGAATTGCAATCGCAAGTCTCGGCCGGCACGATCGCGTCGTCGGACCAGTCCGCGCTCTCGACGGCGCTGACGGATATCGACAAGGCGCTCCAGCAGAGCCGATCGAGCGGCCAGTCGAGCGGCGCGCGTCCCTCCGAGGAGGAGATGCAATCGAAGATCGACGATCTCATCTCGAGCGAAATGTCGAACGGGACGCTGACCTCCGAACAGGCCGAGGAGCTGAAAAGTGCCTTTCAGTCCGCCTTCGCGGGGGCCGCGGGTGGCCCAAGGGGCGCAAGCGGCCCACCGCCCGGTCCGCCGCCGGGCGAGGAGGCTTCGGATTCGACGACGACGGATTCGCCGAGCAGCAGCCCGACGGACCAGACCACCGCCGAGATCCTCAAGCACTTCCTGGAAGCGCTGCAGCAGTCGCAATCCTCGGCATCGTCCTACGGTGCCGACGGCAGCTCATCCGCCAAGTCCGATTTCCCCGCGCTTCTGATCGACTACATGAGCTGACCACGCAGGTCAGCGCGAGCCCCGCCGCGGCCGTGCATGACCCAGGGTGCACGATCGTCGGCAGGGAGCCGTGCGGCGCAAATGTTCCTGGGTGACGCAGGAACGTTCGCTGATGCGCGACGAAATTGCGGCGCTCGCGGAACCGGGCGTGGCCAGCGCTGTTTTCTCTGTACGAGTTTTTTCGTGAAGGAGAGGACAACATGATGAAATCGATCGTCGCCGGTCTTGCCGGCACCGCCCTGCTTACGACCGTTGCTTTTGCACAATCGCCGAGCGCCACCGGCGACAAGGCCGCTCCGTCGGCCACGGCCCCGACGACCTCGACAGCCACGACCGTTTCGACCACCGCGACCGGCCAATGGCGCACGTCGAAGATGGACGGCCTGAAGGTCTACAACGAAGCCAACGAGAACATTGGCACGATCAGCGACCTCTTGATGGACAAGAGCGGTGACATCAAGATCGCTGTCATCGGCGTCGGCGGCTTCCTCGGCATGGGCGAGCATCTGGTCGCGGTGCCCTACGAGAAGCTGAAGTTCGTCAACGAGCCCGTGGCTTCCACCACCGCAAATACGGGCACCAGGCCCGCGGGGACGACGACGGGTGCTGCGACCGGCACCGACCGGCCCGCGGCGACGACCACGACGGCGACTTCCACGTCGAAATGGTACCCGGACCACGCCGTGTTCAACGCGAGCAAGGACGAGCTGAAGAACATGCCAGAGTTCAAGTACGCGGAGTAATCCGGCTCTGACGGATTTCGCGACGCGCGCCCGGTCTCACCGGGCGCGCTGTCGCATGTGTCGCCCGTCGATCGTGCCCTACATTCCCGACAGCTTCGTCACGAAGACATTCAGCGTGCCGCCGGCCTCCGCGACGACGCGCAGCGTCTTCGAATCGAAGGCGATGTCGGCGAGGGTCAGGCTGTCGATCCTGGCTTCGACCTTAAGGCCGTACTCGCTCTTCTGGTAGTCGGCGATCGCGGCGGCGATCTTCTCGCGCGCGTTGGCGGCGATCGGCTTCAGGTCGAGCGTTGCCTTCTGCAACAATGCCTGCTGCATCTGCGGCACCGCCGCGCGCGCGGCGGCGCCGAGCAGTCCGAAGGCGGCCTCGGATTCCACCGCGAGCTCGATGTCCGTCAGCCGCAACGTCTGCTGCGCCTGGTCCAGCACCGGCCGGCCCCAGATGTGCACCGTTGCCTCCGCGCCGAGGCCGAACCAGCTCTTTTTCTCCTTGGCGCGCACCAGAAGCGAGATCAGCAGCCGCTCGCCCGCCGGGATCACGTTGACGCTCCTGACGGTGACGTCGACCGGGCCGGAGCCGTCCTCGGGATAGGTACGGCCGACCATCTGCGTTGCGATCAGCTTGTTGATCTCGGTGAAGGGCACGTCGATCGGCACGCCGATGTTCACGCCCGTGCCGGTCGGCGGCACGATCGAGATCTTGTCCGGGAAGGGACAGTCGGGCTTGGTCGGCGTCGCGGTGACGCGGGTCTCGGCTTCGAGGCCGAGCAGCAGGGTCACGGCCTGCGCGTCGACGCGCGGCTGCGCCGCGATGGCGCGGATCGGCTTCATCTCGAGCCAGAGCGGCGGCAGCGAGGAGCCCGAGCCCTGCAGCGGAATCGAGCGGCAGGCCTTGGCCCATTGCACTTTCGCGTTCTCGCGCAGCGAAGGATCGTTGCGGATGCGTTCGGAGACGATGTTGATCTGCTCGCCGACATTCTTGTCGATCAGCGGCTTCACCTGCGCCGGCACGTTGACCCTGGCGCCGGCGACGTTGAGGTTGGTGTCGCCGAGATTGACCTGGGCGCCGAGATTAGGCTCCAGATGCCAGGCGGCGGCGAGCTTCGGGCGCGAGGTGACCACGACGTTGCCCTTGATCTCGGCGCTGGCGTTCAAATTCTTGATGTTGACCGCGCCGATCCGTTTCGCCGCGTCACCGCCGAGCACGCTGCCGAGCGCATCGCCGAGCGCGCCGGTGGCTTTTGACGACAGCGAGCCCGTCACGTTCAGCCTGCCGGTGAGCGGCGTCGAGATCGTCAGCACGTCCTTGTCGCCGGTGGTCACCATCGGCCCGCGCACGGCGGACCAGCCGATGTCGGCATTCTCGAGGATCTGCGAGATCGGGTTGTCGGCCTTGCCGGCGAAGTTGCGCGGCGCGGCTTTCTCGGCTTGCTCGCGGATCGCCGACAGCGCGATGGCGACCGGCGCGATCACGATGGAGCTCTTCGACGCCGGCGGCAGCGGCGGCAGTTGCGCGACGGGCGGCGCCGGGCTGGCCGCGCGCGGCGCGAGCCAGTCCATCGCCTTCAGGCTGATGAAGAACGACGCCGCGAGCACTGCGACCCCGATCAGGACAGTCTTCAGATTCACCGTCGAACGCATCAATCCCCCAAGCCGCCCCGGCGGGGATTTTACAGGGCGGGCGAGAAGGGCGCTAGAGCGCACCGATGGGGTGGAATTGGGGCAGACAGGTTAACGGCTGAGAAACGCGCGTTGAGCGGGCCTCGAGTAATCACGATAAGGATTAACGCCTCGGGCGGCGGATCGCTCTCACCTTGCCGCGATTGCCGCCGCCGCAGAAGAAGCGATCGCCGCCGTCGGACTCCAATCCCGATATGATCGTGCCTGCGGGCATATCGAGCTGCTCCATCACCTGGCCCGTTTCGGGGTCGATGCGCCGCAGATCGCTCTGCTCGTTCTCCCAGGTGCCATGCCAGAGCTCGCCGTCGACCCAGGTCACGCCGGTCACGAAGCGCCTGCTCTCGATGGTGCGAAGGACCTTTCCCGTTTCGGGATCGACCTGATGAATCTTGCGCTCGCGATATTGCCCGACCCAAAGCGAGCCCTCGGCCCAGGCAAGGCCCGAATCGCCCCCGCCGCCCGGCGCCGGAATGGTGCCGAGCACCTTGCCCGAGTCCGCGTCGATCTTCTGGATGCGGTCCTCGGCGATCTGGAACAGGTGCCGTCCGTCGAAGGCCGTTCCCGCATGTGCGGCGACGTCGATGGAGCGCGCGATCCTGCCGTCGGCCGGATCGAAGGCGTTCAACTTGTCGCCGGAGGCGAACCAGACATGCCTGCCGTCATAGGTGACGCCATGCACGTCCTCGACGCCTGGAAAGGGCCCATACTCGGTGACGATCTCTGCGGCTGAACGTTTCATGTGCGATCCCTCGTGGATGTCTCTGATCGCATCCTACGTCCTCAGCGAAAGGCCCGGGAGTAACAAGCCTGTCGGGAAACCCGGAACCGGCGGCGTCATCCAGCGGCGCGCCCGTCCGCGTCCGAACGACTGCACCTTGCCCGACCGCGCCAGCTCTTCGAGCGCGCGCTGCACGGTGCGCGGACTGATGCGAAGCGCAAGGGCGAGCGCCGAGCTCGACCATGGCTCGCCGTCGGCGAGAAGGGCGAGGACGGCGGCGTGCTTCTCCTCGCTGGGCCGCGCCAGCACGAGGACGTCGCGCGTCTTCCGCGGCGCCAGCACGAAGCCCTGCTTCGTCGCGCTGATATCGGCCAGCGGCTCGAGCTGGGTGCGGAGCCGCCCGATCTCGACGCGCAAGCGCGCACGGTACGATTCGTCGGCATGCCTGGCGTGAAACGCGCCCGATATCAGCGTCTCTCGCGAGACATCCGCGGGCCAGGCCTGCGCCAAGAGACGCGCGAGCGCAAACAGCACGGGCCGGGCTCCGAGCCGCACGACGACGCCGCGCCTGCGCACCACGTGATGGAAAGCGTCCACGACCAGCGCCGTCGACGTCCCCAGCCTCTCGACGTCTCCGAGCAAGAGCGGCTGTTCGATGCCGCGCGCGATCAGGCGTGCTGCCGGCGTGTCGAGGACGAGGTTCGCGCTCTCGACCTCCGCCGCGAGCGCCGGGATTTCCGCCAGCCCCGCTGCGTGAGCGGCGCGGCCGAGGGCGGTGCGCGCGTCCCTGGTCCTGAGCCGCCGGATGGCGATGCCGGCCACCACGAGCTCGCGGACGGCCTGGGACGCGGCCGGGAGCCGCGCAGGACGGATCCCGGCCAGGGTGCGCTCGGCCTCGTCGAGGCGCCCGATCAGGAGCAAACGGCGCGCCTCGACATGGCCGGCGTGAGCGGCGTTGGCGAGATCACCATGCATTTCGAGCGTCGCGCGTGCCGCCGCCAGCGTCCTCGCCGGCCAGTTCAGGTCGCGGGAGACCAGCGCGATCTCGGCTTCCGCCACGATGCACCGTGCGCGCGCCACTGCCTCGCGCGGCCCGAAGGCACGCGCCGCCGTGCGCAGCAATGTCTTCGCCCTGGCGAGATCGCCGAGCTGCGCCATCGCGATGCCGCGCAGTGCCAGCGACGGCGCATCGTTGCGCAGCGCGACGCGGTTCAGCGCGCCGAGCGGATCGCCGGCCTCCAAGGCGCGCGCTGCGGCCGTGATCAGTGACTCCATGTCAATCCCGCCATACTTGTTACTCCCACCGCGCAGCCGCGAGCTGGCAGATATCGTTGGCAGGAGTGCAGATGGATTTGGAGAGTCACGATGGCATCAGGTGAAAAGCTTGGGACGAACGGACAGACCGCCATGCAGACGCCGCCGGTCGTGTCGCCGCAGGACTGGGAGGCGGCGCGTCTGCAACTGCTCGTGAAGGAAAAGGCGCATACTCGTGCCCGCGATGCCCTGGCTGCCGAGCGTCGGCGCATGCCGTGGATGGCTGTCGACAAAACCTATGCGTTCGAGGGACCCGGCGGCAAGCTCAGTCTGCACGATCTGTTCCAGGGCCGGCGGCAACTGATCGTCTACCGCGCCTTCTTCGAGCCCGGCGTGTTCGGCTGGCCCGATCATGCCTGCCGCGGCTGCTCGATGGTCGCCGACCAGGTCGCCCATGTCTCGCATTTGAATGCCCGCGACACCACCCTCGTGTTCGCCTCGCGCGCGCCGCAAGCCGACATCATCAGGCTGAAGCAGCGGATGGGCTGGGCCATGCCGTGGGTTACCATCACCGACGGCTTCGACGCCGATTTCGGCGTCGGCGAATGGCACGGCACCAACGTGTTCTATCGCGACGGCAGCCGCATCTTCCGCACCTATTTCGTCAAGAGTCGCGGCGACGAGCAGATGGGCGGCACCTGGAACTATCTCGACATTACCCCGCTCGGCCGCCAGGAAGTGTGGGAGGACTCGCCGCAAGGCTATCCGCAGACGCCGCCCTACAAATGGTGGAACTGGCACGACAGCTACGCCGAGGATGCGGCGCCGGACCAGAGATGGGTCGAGATCTCGGACGCCGGCGAGAAGGCGTTTCGCGCGGAGGCTGCGGGGGAGCGGACATGATTGGTCCGGTCGGCGCGACTGCGCGGCGTCTCGCCAGATGGCTGGGCTTGGCGGCCACGCCGACCTTCGCGATCGTGGCGCTGCTGACCGCTTTGGCCGGGGGTGAGCCCGGCGGGATGCTGTGCGGCGCCGGACCTTGGCTGAGCGGTATGGCACCGATGTATCTCCTGATGAGCGCGTTTCATTCAGCGGCGTGGCTCAAATTGATCGCGGTGGTTGGAGCGCGCTCGGCCGGTAAGCCAACCGCCGGTATGCACGCCTCGTCCTTCGAGACGCGCGCAAGGGCGCGCTCCTCAGGATGAGGCTAATTGGCAGTTGCCCCGCGGTGCATGAGCGGAGCGATCGTCGACCAGGAAACGTCTGGGTCATCAATCGAAGCCGCACACTCAGCCCTCATCCTGAGGGCCCGCCGAAAGGCGGGCGTCTCGAAGGATGATGTGATCCTCGCTTTGCCAGCTCGTGCAGCTGGGTAAAATCGCCCCGCATAAATGCTTCCTTCTTGGCACGGCTCCACTTTTTGAGCTTGTGCTCGCATTCGATCGCGTCGGTGATGCGGTCGAACCATTGCGAGAAGGCCAGCATCACGGGGCGCCGCGACTTCGTGTAGCCTTCGAACGTGCCAGCGTTGTGCTGCGCGACCCTGATCTCGAGCTCGGTCCGGGTCGTGCCGATATAGTAACTGCCGTCGGCGCATCGGAGAATGTAGAGCCACGCGCCGTCCGTCATCGTGAACGCCTCGTCCTTCGAGACGCGCGCAAAGGGCGCGCTCCTCAGGATGAGGCTAACTGGCAGCTAGGACCTAGCGCAAGTACAACGGATAAACTGCGACCGCACACTCAGCCCACATCCTGAGGGCCCGCCGATAGGCGGGCGTCTCGAAGGATGCGCCGCGATTTCCGATGCAAGCCTCAGACGCGGCACCTAAGCCGTTACTGCGAGCCTGATGCCGCCTGCAAATACGCAACCACCTTTGCCGCCTCCTCCGCCGAGATGCCGCCATAGGGCTGCATCTTGTGGCCGGACACGACCTCGTCCGGCCTCACCATGAAGCGGGTGAGCTTGTCCTGGTCCCAGTTGAAGCCGGCTTCCTTCATCGAGGAGGAGTAGTTGTAGTCCGGCAGCGAGCCGGCCTTGCGGCCGACGATCTTGTTGAGGTTAGGGCCGAGGCGGTTGTCGCCTTCCTTCATGGAGTGGCAGGTGCGGCAGGAATTGTTGAAGGCCTGCTGGCCGGCGGCGTCACTCGCGGGTTGCTGCGCGAGCGGCGAGGTCGCGGACAGGAGCAGCGTCAGTACCCCGCCGGCGGCAGCTTGCCGCCATGGGACCGGCGGGGATTGCAGGCGTGATCGCATTTGCGGCTCCATCGAGGACCCGCGCCGCGACAGGCGCGCGTCGGGATGTCGAGGGCAAACGAAAACGACCCCGGCGGGTTCCGGGGCCGTTCGCGTCACGATGTCCTGTCGTATCAGCGCGCCACGGCGCCGAGGTCGGCACGGCGCTCGGTCATCGGCAGCACGATCACCTTGGTGCCGACGTTGACGCGGGAATAGAGGTCGGTGACGTCCTCGTTGGTCATGCGGATACAGCCCGAGGAGACACGCTTGCCGATGGTTTCGGGGGCGTTGGTGCCGTGGATGCGGTAGATGGTGCCGCCGAGATACATGGCGCGTGCGCCCAGCGGATTGCCGGGGCCGCCGGCCATGTGACGCGGCAGATAGGGCTGGCGGGCGATCATTTCCGGCGGCGGCGTCCAGGCCGGCCACTCGGCCTTGCGGCTCACCGACTGGATCCCGGACCAGGTGAAGCCGTCGCGGCCGACGCCGATGCCGTAGCGCAAGGCCTGCCCGTTGCCGAGCACGTAATAGAGATAGGTGTTGGGCGTATCGATGATGATGGTGCCCGGCGCTTCGCGCGTGGCATAGGACACGGTCTGGCGGCGGAAGCGGGCCGGCACCTCGACGGCGTCCTGATCCTCGGACGGTTCGGTCTGGTAGGCCGGCGCCTGATAGGGTTGATAGGGCTGGAACGGCTGGGGTGCGGCCATCGGCGGCAGCGGCTGGAAGAACGGGAAGATCTGCACCGGCGCGGCGTTGGCCGTGCCGGCGAACGCGATTGCGGAGATCGTCACCGCACCGAACGCAACGGCGCGCGAATAGGTCTTGAAGGTGTCCAGACTGAACATGTGATCGCCCCTGTTTGCTCGGTGTGCTCACCGCGGCACCGTTTCGGTGCTCCGTTGCGCCAATCACTAGCGGCAAAGCGTTTCGGGACATTTGCGCTGAAGGCCGAAAATGGTTTCGTGGCGGCAAGGATTGTTTCATGACAGTTTCGTGGCCGTGACGAGCCGTTAACGAACAAAACAGCCCGCCGACATTTCGATGACGTCACACGCCTGAAATATCTCTCGTTGATGGTCGATGCGTGAGAATCATCATATCTCGGGATTTTCCGATGCGGGTATTAATCGCGACCGACGCCTGGCATCCGCAGGTGAACGGCGTGGTGCGGACGCTGACCTCGCTGGCGAACGCGGCCAAGGCTCTCGATGTCGAGATCGCCTTCCTCACCCCGGACGGCTTTCCGTCCTGGCCGTTGCCGACCTATCCAGGCCTGCGCTTTGCGCTGCCGAGCGGCAAGGAGATCGCGCGTCGGATCGAGGCCGCGGCGCCTGACGCGCTGCACATCGCAACCGAGGGCCCGATCGGCTGGGCCGCGCGCGCCTATTGCCTCCGCAACCGGCTCGCCTTTACCACGTCCTACACGACCCGCTTTCCGGAATATGTCGCGGTGCGGACCGGCATCCCCGCAAGCGTCGGCTACGCCGTGCTGCGCCACTTCCACGATGCCGCCGCCATGACCATGGTGGCGACGCCCTCGCTGCGGCAGGAACTGTCGGAGCGCGGCTTCAAGCGGCTCGGCTTCTGGACGCGCGGCGTCGATACCGAGCTGTTTCATCCGGATGCTCCGGCCCGGCTCGACCTGCCCCGCCCGATCTTCATGACGATGGGGCGCGTGGCGGTGGAGAAGAATCTCGAAGCGTTCCTTTCGCTCGATCTGCCCGGCACCAAGGTCGTCGTCGGCGACGGTCCGCAGAAGGCTGCGCTGGAGAAGAAATATCCCGCCGCCGTCTTCCTCGGCGAGAAGAAAGGCGCGGATCTCACCGCGCATCTCGCCGCGGCCGACGTGTTCGTGTTTCCGAGCCTGACCGACACGTTCGGCGTGGTGCAGCTGGAGGCGCTCGCCTGCGGCACGCCGGTGGCGGCGTTTCCGGTCACCGGTCCGAAGGACGTCATTGCCGATCATCCGATCGGCGCGATCGATCACGATCTGCGCGCCGCTTGCCTGCGCGCGCTCGCCATGTCGCGCGAGACCTGCCGAAACTTCGCGCTGGAGCGCTCCTGGGAGAACAGCGCGCGCCAGTTCGTCGGCAACCTCACCTCACTTCAGCCCAGCCGCGCCTTGCGCGCCTCGCCCCGCATGGCGCGACGGCCGGTGCGCGGTTGATTTCAATCAGAACCACAGCGAGAACCATCGATGGCCAAGATCATGAACCTTGACGGCACCCAGCAGCTCGACCTCACCCGCGGCACGGTCGAGCAGGCCTATGACCGCTGGGCGCCGGTGTACGATCTCGTGTTCGGCGGCGTGTTCGCCAAGGGCCGGCAGGCGGCGATCGCGGCCACCAACAAGATCGGCGGCCGCGTGCTCGAGGTCGGCGTCGGCACCGGCATCTCGCTGCCTCTCTACGCGCCGAACCTGCGCATCTTCGGCACCGACATTTCGGAGGCGATGCTCGACAAGGCGCGCCGCCGCGTGAAGGAGCAGAAGCTGAAGAACGTCGAGGGCCTCGCGGTGATGGACGCCGAGAAGCTCGAATTCCCCGACAATTCCTTCGACGTGGTGATGGCGCAATATGTCGTCACCGCCGTGCCGAACCCGGAGAAGGCGCTCGACGAATTCGCCCGCGTGCTGCGCCCGGGCGGCGAGCTGATCATTCTCACCCGCGTCAGCGCCGACACCGGCATGCGCCGCTTCATCGAGCAGAAACTGCAGCCGGTGGTGCGCCCGCTCGGCTTCCGCACGGCCGAATTCTCCTGGTCCCGCTACGCCAAATGGCTGGCCGGTGCGAAGGGCATGGAGCTCGCCGAGCGCCGCCTGATTCCGCCGCTCGGTCATTTCTCGCTGGTGCGCTTCCGCAAGGTCGACCTCGCCAAGGCGGCGTGAGCTTACGCGTCTTCGTGCGTCACAGCGCCGCTGCGCATCGTCACATGACATGATGATGATGTCACACGACCTACATCGAATCTCTTTAAATCCTGAGCCCGAAAGCATTTTGGGGAAGAGCATGATCAAGAACTATCTCGAGCAGCTGCGGATCCAGCGCTGGGACGACCACCGCTACTATCATCACAGCCGCATCAATCAGAGCCTGCACTTCATCAGCGCGCTGAGCTTCCTGTTCGCCTATGTCTGGCTGTTCATCGACCCTGTCGTCTCCGCGCTTGTCGGCTGGCTGGTGTCGATGACCTCGCGCCAGGCCGGTCACTTTTTCTTCGAGCCGCATACTTACGATCACGTCAACCAGGCGACGCACGAATACAAGGAAGAGATCAAGGTCGGCTACAACCTGCAGCGCAAGGTCGTGCTGATGGCGATCTGGGCGCTGTCGCCGCTGGTGCTGCTCGCCGATCCCACCCTGTTCGGCCTGTTCACGCCGTGGGCGAGCGCGACCGACTTCATGCGTCAGGTGGCCAAGATCTGGCTCGTGGTCGGCGGCGGCGGCCTGCTGTTCCGCACCGTCCACCTGTTCTTCATCCGCGACGTCGAGACCGGCCTCGTCTGGATGACCAAGATCCTGACCGACCCCTTCCACGACCTGATGCTCTATCACAAGGCTCCGCTCGCGCTGATGCGCGGCGAGCTGATGGATCCCGGCCTGCACCTCAATCCCGAGCACACGCTGGGTCTCGTCGGCGAGCCCGCGCTCGAAGAGCAGCACGCCTGAGCGCGCTACGCACGCGACACGCTCCGATGTCTGATGGCTACGTCATGCCCGGCCTTGTGCCGGGCATCCGCGTGTTGGGGACTGCGAACGCGGTGGCCTTTGCCGCAAACGCCGTCATTCCGGGATGGTCCGAACGACCGGACCCGGAATCTCGGGATTCTCAGGTGCGCAATTGCGCACCGGAGTTCGGCTATTTGAGCCGCCCCGGAATGACGGTGGTGGGGTGGAGAGAGGCAGCCTCAGCGCCCGAGACGCTTCGCCAGCATCTTTTTCAGGATCTGCCGCTTGATCTGCTTGTTGGTGAGCGCGCCGTCGTGCCACCAGAAGCCGTCGGCCTTCATCTTCTGCGCGGCACGGACGAAGCGCTCGGCGACCTCGGTGAAGTCGGCGTCGGTGTAGTTCAGGCTGAAGATCAGCCGGCCGGTGCCGACCCAGCTCAGGGCGAGGCCCTCGGCGCGCAGGTAATATTGCAGCATCCAGTTGTAGCGGGACGGCGTCGTGTATTTGACCGTCCAGATCGAGGAGAAGTTGGCGAAGCGCACCGGCAGGTCGGCGCTCTCCATCATCCGGTTGAGTGTCCCACAGCGGCCGTTCCAGGTCTCGTCGAGGCCGTCATAGACCGCGCGGAAATTCGGGCTGGCGAGGCGGCTCAAAAACTCGTCCATCGCCGTCATGACGTAGGGGTGCGAGTTGAAGGTGCCGCGGGCGAAGCAGATGTCGGCGGGCCGGTCGTCGCGGAAGCGGCGCATCAACTCCTTCTTGCCGCAGACCACGCCGATGGGCAGGCCGCCGGCGAGGCTCTTGCCGTAGGTCACCATGTCGGCCTTGACGCCGAAGTACTCCTGGGCGCCGCCGGCAGCGAGGCGGAAGCCGACAAAGACCTCGTCGAGGATCAGGACGATGCCGCGTTCCGTGCAGACCTCGCGCAGCTTCTTCAGCCACTCGGTGTAGGCCGCGCGATCGAAATGACCGCCGCGGGACGAATCGACCAGCGAGGAATCGCCGGGCGCGTTGGCGTTGGGATGCAGGCCCTGCAGCGGATTGACCAGCACGCAGGCGATGTCGCGGCGCGTGCGCAGCACGTGCAGCGTCTTCTCCGACATCTCGGCGAGGGTGTAGGTCTCGTGTGCGGGAATCGGATTGCCGACGCCGGGCTGCACGTCGCCCCACCAGCCGTGATAGGCGCCGGCGAAGCGGACCAGGTGCGTGCGCTTGGTGTGGTAGCGCGCCAGCCGCACCGCCTGCATCACGGCCTCGGTGCCCGACATGTGGAAGGAGACCTCGTCGAGGCCGGAGATCTGGCGGAGCCGCTGCACGTTCTCCAGGATGACCGGATGATAGGGACCGAGCACGGGGCCGAGCGTATGCGCGCGCTTCTCGGCGCCCTCGATGCACTCCTTGTAGAAATCGTTGCCGAAGATGTTGACCCCGTAGGAGCCGGTAAGGTCGTAAGACGTGTTGCCATCGACATCGGTGACGGTGACGCCGCTGGACGATTCCATGAAGGTCGAGGTGCCCAGATGCTCGCGGACGAGGCGCGAGAACTGGAACGGCACGCGGTAGCTTTCGGTGAAGTTCAGGTCGGAGATATTCTCCGCCGCTTCCTTCGTCATCGCGCGCCCTTTCGGGTAGCGCTCGGCGTACAGAGCGGCGAGACGGAAGAAGCCGTCCTTGCGTTGCGCGGCGATGTTCGCGGGCGCGCCGTCGCAGGAGAAATAATCGCTCTCTCCGTATTCGTAGAACGGCAGCAGCCGCGCCACCCGGCGCGACATCTTGGAATGCCCCGCGAGCGAGCGGTGCTTGGCGCGGGACAGTTCGATCCGCGCTTTCAGCTTCGGGAAAACGGCGGCAGCGGAGGCTGCGGCGGCCACGGACATCGAGAGAATCGGGAGTGTCGTTTCCATGACAACAAGCGCTAACCCTGCGAGCTGACAGATTCATGACAGTCAAAGCCCTCATCACCTCTTTCACCCAGCAGGAAGACCTCAACTTCCTGCTGACCAACCGCATCCCCCGCGCCGCGCTGACCCGCTTCATGGGTTGGTTCTCCAAGATCGAGAATCCCCTGGTCAGGGACTTCTCGATCGCGCTGTGGAAGCTGTTCTCCGATCTCGACCTGTCGGAGGCGCGCAAGACGCATTTCAGGAGCCTGCACGACTGCTTCACCCGCGAATTGAAGCCAGGCTTGCGGCCGTTCGATCCGGATCCTTCCGTTGTCGCCAGTCCCTCGGACGGCATCGTCGGCGCTCACGGCAGGATCGCCGATACCGAGCTGTTCCAGGTCAAGGGCGCGCCTTATTCGCTGCTCGACCTGCTCGGCGATTCCGCGCTGGTCGAGCAGCACCGCAACGGCTCCTTCGTCACGCTGCGGCTGACGTCGAGCATGTATCACCGCTTCCACGCGCCCTATGATGCGCATATCGAACGCGTCACGCTGATCCATGGTGATGTCTGGAACGTCAACCCGATCGCGCTCAAGCGTGTCGAGCGGCTGTTCTGCAAGAATGAGCGCGCGGTGATCCGGACGCATCTGTCGACCGGCGAGGCCGTGACGCTGGTGCCGGTCGCCGCGATCCTGGTCGCCAGCATCCGCCTGCATTTCCTCGACATGGTGCTGAACGCGCAGACGCGCGGCCCGGTCAATTTTCCTTGCGACGTCAACGTGACCAAGGGCGAGGAGCTCGGCTGGTTCGAGCATGGCTCGACCATCATCATTCTCGCGCCCGGCGATTTCACTTTCTGCGACGGGATTGCCGAAGGCACGCGCATTCGCGCAGGCCAGGCGCTGCTCGGAAGAAAGTAACTTTCAATCCGCCGTCTCCGCCGGCTATATCCGTGTCCTGAACGACAATCTGGATGTGAGCGATGGCGCGGGCGCCGGTGATGGCGGCGGGTGGAATTGTGCTGCGGCGCGGGCCGGTGCCGCTGGTTGCAATCGTGCGCCAGCGCAAGCGCAACGAATGGGTCCTGCCCAAGGGCAAGCTCGACGACGGCGAGACCCCCTTGCAAGCGGCGCACCGCGAGGTGCTGGAGGAGACCGGCCACGACGTCGCCGTGCACGAATTCCTGGGCACCCTGGTTTATCAGTCCGGCGGGCGCTACAAGGTCGTGCATTTCTGGCGGATGGAGGCAGCCGGCGCACCGATCCGCAAGCTGATGAGCGACGTCAAGGCGGTGGACTGGCTGGCGCTGGACGATGCAGTCGCGCGCCTCTCGCGCGAGTACGAACGCGCGTTCCTCGACCAGGTTGGTCCGATCGCGCTCGCGGCGGCGGGGCTGACATCGCCGCCGTCTGAACCAGCGCTAGCTGCCGACGACGTCGGCGCGGCCTTGCAGACCCCGACACCGCCTGAGCCCGCATCCATGAACGTGGTGCGGCAAGGTCTGTTGCAGAAGGTGAAAACCTGGTTGCGCGGCGAAGCCTGAGGAAAGCCATGCATTGTCCCGGGCAGTCGCATAGGGCGCTTTGCACGACCTGCCCGCATCGCCCTTCGCTTCGGCATCGCAGGAGGACGGGCTGAGCTTCGCCGTCAGCAGGCTCAGAGATCCCGTTCCCAGGTTTCGCCAACGAGATCCTGTCCGAAGCTGTGATGCGGCTCCGTCGCCACGAGTCGGAAACCGGCACTTTGGTAGATGCCGCGCGCGGCAAGCAGGATGCTCTGTGTCCACAGCGTCATCTTGCTGTAGCCCCGCTCGCGGGCGCCCTGAATGCATTGCTCGACCAGCGCGCGGCCGACCCCGAGGCCTCGCGCCGTCTTCTCCACCATCAACAGGCGCAATTTTGCGGTCTCGTCCGTGGCCTTGACCAGAAACACCGAGCCGATCGGCTCGCCGCCCGCTTCCGCGATCCAGCAGTGCTCGCGCGCGGCGTCGTAGTTCCGGATGAACTGCGCGCAGATATCGGCGACCAGCGCCTCGTAGCTGATGTCCCAGCCGTACTCCGCGGCATAGGCGGCGCCCTGGCGGGAGATGACCCAGCCCATGTCGCCGACACGATGGCTGCGGAGCATGAAGGCAGCAGGCTGATTTCGGGACGGCTCAAGCACGGCCTCGATGGTCGCCATCGCCTGCGTGAGCCGGCTCGCAGCGCCGGGCGAAAGCCGAGCCAGCATTGCGGCGACCTCGTTCTGCGAGGTCAGGTTCAGCTTGGCGAAAGCCTGCCGCCCCTTGGCGGTCAGGCTGAGCTGGTATTGCCTGCGATCTGCGGGCAAAGGCTTTCGGGTAATCAGCCCTTTTTCGTCGAAGCTCTGGACGATGCGGCTGAGATAGCCGGGGTCGAGACCGAGCTCGCTGCCGATCTCTTTTGCGGCGAGGTCGTCGCGCTGCGCCAGTTCGTAGAGCACGCGCGCCTCGCTGAGCGAAAACGGGCTGTTGCCGAGGTGCTGGTCGAGCACGCCGAGTTTGCGGGTATAGAAGCGGTTGAAGGCGCGGACGGCTGCAATGGCGTCGCCGGCGCCCTGTCCGGATGCCGTGCGCGACGGCGAAGGTTTCGGCAGCATGGATCACCTCGATGTTTGCCATTGTCAATTAGTTGATTGACATTGGCAAGTGTCGCGGTGGTTCAGCCGGTCATGACGATGCGGCTGCGTAGCAGGATGCGGGACGAGCGGCCGAGCCGCCGGAGCAGCCGCGCCTCGGAGTGGCGGGCCTGGGGCGGGTAGCCGCCAATCCGGTCGTAATGATCCCGTGCGATCAGCAGCCCCTGGTCGCCGAGCGGGCCGACGAGCTTGCGCGCCACCGTCCAGAGGACATCCCGCAAGGCGGTATTGACGTAAGGTGATCGCGCGTAGCGGAACACCGCTGCACGGTCCCGGCCGCTGCCGGCCACTGCCTGGATGAATTGAGTGGTTTCCTCGATCCAGCCGGTCTCCAGCACGGCGCCGGCCGGCAGGAACATCAACCATGGCGATCGGGCCTGGAGCGCGCCGGCCGCGAGCGCGGCGCCTTGCGAGGATCCTTCAAAGCTGATGAACCGGCATCCAGCGACGTCGGCGACGCGCTCGATGACGCCGTTGCGGGTGCCGTCGACGAGAATGACTTCCCGGATGACGCCGGCCGCCGCACCGGGGACCAGCGCGGCCAGGGTGGCGACCGCGGTCTGCTCGACGCCTTCGGTTGGAATGATGACGCTCAGCATGGTCGGGGCTTCAATGTCCGTACTTCGGGAGAAGCGTAGCGCTGCATGTCGTTGTCATAAACCCGTAGCGTGACCGAGTGCAACTTCCCCGCGGTGCCGCGGCGTGCGATGGTAAACCTCAGCCGGCCCGTGTAGCCGAATGTGTCCTCCGCGGCCGGTAATGTTGCCGAATCTTTCGGCACAAGCCCCGCTGTGCATTCCCGGGGCTTCATGGCGGCACCTCGCTCCGCCGGCACCCTTCGCTCGCAGCTGAGGATGCACCTTGCAGGAAAGGTCGAATGAAGATGTGTGATCTTGCGCGCGGGAGAGGCCTCCCATGAACCCCGATCAATTGGCAGTCGGCGCGGCCCCGCTCTCGCCGAAGCCGGAGGCTGCGCCGACCTTGCGGATCCGGGCGTCGATGCTGGGCGACCGCATCAATGCTTCCGGCCTCGAAATCGGGACGCTGGTGTCCTCGACCCCCGCCGCCTTCCGCGTCCATGGCGGACTTGCCGTGATTTTTCGCTACGGCGTCGTCGTGCTGATCGGGCTGCTTCCGTCGGAGGAGAAGGTCCTCATCGACAACCTGAAGTCACGCGTGACCGGAGAGTTCAGCCCCTACGAGGAGGAGATCGCGCAGGCGCAGCTCTGCCACGACGAGGCCGCCGAGGCGATCCAGCCGGGCGGGCCGATCTGCCTTGCCAAATTCTCCGACGACCGGCTGCTGCTGGTTGCGGATGCGCTCGCAAAGAGCACGTCGTTGGCGCGCGACGAGCGGCGCGTCGCCGCGGTCTTCGACGTGATCGAGCCGTTTGCACGGGAACTCGCCGAGCGCGGCCGCACGCCGCGGCGGCGCAAGGGCATCCTGCAATTGATCGGCAATGCACTGCTGGTGCAGCAGCGTGTCGCCGGCCGCGTCGCCATCGCCGAGAAGCCCGACGTGCTCTGGGAGAAGCCCGAGCTCGATCGGCTCTATTCGCGACTGGAGGACGAGTACGAGCTGAAGGAACGCCTCGACACGCTCGAGCGCAAGCTTGCTGCGGTATCGGAGACCGCCAACGCGCTGACAGACATCATCGACACCCAGCGCTCGCTTCGCCTGGAAATTGCCGTCGTGGTGCTGATCCTGATCGAAGTCGCGATGGGGACCTTTCAGCTCCTGGCCGGCCGCGGTCACTGACGCGCGGCGTGCCTGTCATGTCGGCTGGTTTGCGCCTGCCAGGCCGCGATCTCGGCAAGCTCGGCTTCGGGCCGTGTCTGGATCGTCTCGCAGCGTCCGAGATAGAGTTCTCCGGCGTCGCCCTCGATCGTCATCCACTCGCCTTCGGCAAGTGTGAGAGTGCCGAGCTGGGCCTGTTTTGCGGCCGGATCAATCTTCAACTCGCGGCAGCCGACCACGCAAGGCTTGCCCATCTGGCGGGCCACCAGCGCCGCATGCGAGGTGCGGGCACCGACCGACGTAACGATGCCGGCAGCCAGCGCGAAGCCTGCGACGTCGGCGGTGCTGGTGTCGGGCCGTAGCAGGATGACCGGCTCGCCCGCCTCAGAGAGGCGCTGGGCGCTTTCGGACGAGAACGCCGCCCGTCCGATCCCGATGCCGCCGGAGGCGCCGATTCCGGTCGTCGCCGGCCGGCCCGGAGCAGCCAGTCTGGTTTCGGTGAGCGCGGCGAGGTCGATTTCAGCGACCCGCTCCAAGGCCTCGTCCTTCGAGATGAGGCCTTCATGCACGAGGTCGATCGCGATTCTCGCGGCGGCCCGCGGCGTACGCTTGGCCGTCCGGGTCTGGAGGATCCAGAGCTTGCCGTTCTCGACCGTGAACTCGACGTCTTGGACGTCGGCGAACGCGTGCTCGAGTCGCCTCAGGACGTCGCTGAGTTCGGATTCGAGCTTCGGCAGCTCGCGAGCGATCGCTTCGGCCGTGTCGGGCGCGCGCCGTCCCGAGACGACGTCTTCGCCCTGCGCATCGAGCACGAGGTCGACCATCGGGCGCGGCGCGCCCGTCGAGGGATCACGCGAGAAGGCCACCCCGGCGCCGGAGGCAAGACCGCCGTTGCCGAACACCATCGCCTGCACGGTCACGGCGGTCCCTTCGAGCGCTTCGAGATGCTGCAGGCTCCGATAGGTTTGCGCTCGCTCGCTCATCCAGGAGCGATAGACCGCCTGTGCCGCCGCCTCCAGTTGCGCGACCGCGTCCTCCAGCAGGCCGTCGGCGCGATCCTCGATCAGCGCTTGCTCGCGGCCGGCAAGCCGCTCGAGCGCCTCGCTGTCGAGCTCGCGGTCGCTGCCGCCGTCTTCGGCCGTGACCAGCTCCGCGATGCACGCCGCAAATGCGGCCTGGTCTTGCTCGAGCACGGTCTCGCCAAAGCTCTCCAGGAAACGGCGCCGGCAATCCCAAGCCAGTCGCGGCCGGCCGGTCGCACGGATCAGGCCGTGCACGGCATCCAGCGTGCAGCCGACATTGAGGACGGTTTCGAGCATGCCTGGCATCGACCGCGCCGCTCCCGAGCGGACCGATACCAGCAGCGGCTGCCGACGGTCACCAAAGCGCTTTCCGGTGGCGCCCTCGAGGAACGAGATGCCGTCCTTCAAGCCGTCGCGCAGATGCCGCGTGGCCTGCGCATGGCCAGCGATGATCTCGGCGCAGAGCTTGACCGGGAGCACGAAGGCGGGCGGCACCGGCAGGCCCAGCGCCGCCATGCGGGCGAGATTGGCGGCCTTGGCACCGATCTCTTCGGCGGGCCGCATTTCGGCGGCGTCAGCGCCGATACGCACGATATGCATGGGTAGCTTCCTCAGGCTGCGAGGTCGATCATGATGTGACGGCGGAGCAGATGGCCGAACGCGGCGAACCGGTCGGTGGCGCGCTCGACGGCGCGGGCGAGCTCGATCACAGACAGCGAGGTCGCGACATCGAGGCCGCCGCCGAAGACCAGTGCGGTCGTTGCGCGTTCGCGGTCGTCGGCGGCGTGTTCGGCGTCGATCAGGCGCGTCACCGCGGAAAGCGCGTCCTCGGAATCGGCGCGCCGTCCTTCCGGAACGTCGATCGCAGCGGCGATGCCGCGCGCGGCCACTTCGGTCGCGGTCGCCGCCACTGCGCAAAGCTCGGCCAGCGATGCCAGCAAGGACGGATCTGTTGTTTCCGGCATCAGCGAGGCGATGAATGCGGCCTGCTCCAGCTCGTCGATCGCTTCCTCGGCGCGGTCGATCAATTGGCCGATCAGCGGACGAGCATTGAGGCGATCGACCTCGTTGCGGCTCTCGATCGCGATTCTGTCGGCCTTCTGCTCGATCGCGCCGCAGCGCTGCGTCAGCAGCCCGCTGTCGGCAGGCTGACCGGCCCGCAGCGCGGCAATGTGGCGCGAGATCGCCGCGACGAGGTCGTGGGCGAGGCCGATCTGACGCAGCACGGCTGCGAGCAGAGCGCCGTCGACGCGATCCAGGTGCCGCATCAGATCGGCTTCGATCTGGTCGCGCACCGTTCTTACCGAGCGGCCCGCCAACAAGGCCTCAGTCGAGGCGCGCAGGGATGCCTTCAGGAAATCGATCGCGGCGGTGCGGCCGAGCGCCTGGTCCAGTCGCTCGCCGAAGCCGATCCGTGTGGGTGCGGCGTTCCGCACCGCAGAGCCCAAGAGATCGTTGCCGCCGAGTTCGAGAAAGCCGCGATGGCCGATCCGGTGACGCGCCGCCCATTCCAGGATCCGGGCTGCGTCCTCTTTGGCGACCCAGGTCCTGAGCAGCTTTCTCGCCTTGTTCCAATCGATGAGAAAGACCAGCGCGGCACCGAGCGCGGCGAGGAACTCGTTGCGGTCGGCGGCGTGGTCGGCCTGATACTGTCCGGTCACGAGATAGAAGGAATTGTCCTCCCCGAGGCCGGCTGCGGTGTGACGATCGAGGCCGCTCCAGTTCGCCTCGAACGCGTCGAACAGCGAGATGAAGAACTTCGCCCGCGCCAGATGCACATCGGTGTAGGTGACGGTGACCGCGTTCTTCTTCACCGCGATCACGACGACATGGGCGTCGGTGGTGCCGATATCGTTCTGGATCAGCAGCCGGCCGCCGGCCCGCGTGGCCATGGTGTCGAGACCGGGGTGATTGAACTTCAGGCCACGCGTCGCGTTCAGGCCTTTCATGAAGGCGGTGACGGCCGCACGGTCCTCGCCGTTCAGGCCGAAGACATGGGCGCCGTCGAGCGCTTCTTCCGCGCAACTCGCCGCAAGCCTGTTGAGCTGCTTGTGCAGATCCATGACGAGCCGATGCAGGCTGTCGCCGCCCGCGTCGGCGACGCCGGTCAGGCGCGCGATGCGGGAGAGCTCGATCTCGCCCCTGGCATCGAGCAGGCCGGCCGCGCGGATCGCATCGAGCCGCGCCTGCGCCCGCTCGCCTTCGCTTCCCGCACCGGCGCCGACGGCGCGGATCATGGCCGCCGCATCATCCGCAATCTCCTGCATCAGCTTCGCGAGATCGGGTGCCGCAAGGCGGCCCTGTCCGACCAGATGCGCGCCGCCGATCAACGCTGCGATCGCGGCGGGCGCGATGCCTGCGGTCTGGCTTTCGACGCCGAGGTCATTGGCGGGCCGGCCAGGCTCCCGCGCATGCTGGGCGGCCGCCTGCAGCGCGCTCATCCGCACCTTGATGCGGTCGTTGGCGGCGAGCCCTTCCGCCACCAGCGCGGGAAGCAGGATGCCGCCTTGTCCGAGCTCTTCGATGATGTGGGTCTTCATGATCCGTCCGCGACCAGGATTGATGCCGCCTCTATGCCGCGAAGGCGCGAGGAGGGCATTGCGGCAGATCATTCACAAAAATGTCACGTGACGGGGCGTGTGCCGATCGAAACGGCGCAATGACGCGCGATCATCATCTCTTCGTTGGTCGGGATGACGAAGATTCCGACCGCGCTGCCGCTGGCGTTGATGCGCTCGCGTGCGGCATCATTTGCCGCCGCATCGATGCGCACGCCCATCCAGGCGAGGCGCTCGGCGATCGCGCTGCGGATCTCCCCGGCATTCTCCCCGATGCCTCCGGTGAAGACCAGGCAGTCGAGGCCGCCGAGCGTGGTCGCCATCATCGCGACCTGTTGCGCCGCACGGAAGGTGAAGAGCTCGACGGCCTCTCGCGCGGCCGCCTTGGGGCTCGCCAGCAGCGTACGCATGTCGGCAGAGATACCGGAGACGCCGAACAGGCCCGACTCGTGATAGAGCAGGCGCTGGACCTCCTCGACCGACATGTTCTCGTGCTGTTGCAGGTAGAGCAGGACGCCCGGATCGATCGTACCGCAGCGCGTTCCCATCACGAGGCCGTCGAGCGGCGTCAGCCCCATCGTGGTGTCGATGCTGCGGCCATCGCGCAAGGCGCAGAGGCTCGCCCCGTTGCCGAGATGCGCGATGACGGTGTGGCCGGCTGCGAGCTCCGGCGCGATCTCCGCCAAGCGTCCTGCGACATATTCGAACGAGAGGCCGTGAAAGCCGTAGCGCCGGACGCCACGCGCCTCGAAGCGCCCGGGAATGGCGAAGCGGCTCGCAGGCGGCGCGAGATCGTGGTGGAAGGCCGTGTCGAAGCACGCGATCTGCGTCAGCTCGGGCCGGATCGCTGCGAACGTGCGAACCGGCGCAAGGCAGCGCGGCTGGTGCAACGGCGCCAACGGCGTCAATGCCTCCAGCTTCGCGGTGACGTCGTCCGTCAGGATCATCGGGCCTGAATAATCTGCGCCGCCATGAACGATGCGGTGCCCGACGGCGCGAAGGCTGCGTTCGCCGAACCGGTCCTCGATGAAGGCGAGCACGTCCGCGAACAGATGGCCGCCGGCGGCGTCCGGCGCCTCCTTTTTCATCTCGAACAGATCCTCGCCGGCAGGGCCCTTCACCACGAGCCGCGGCTTCGCCTCATGCTGGTCGAGCAGACCCTTGCAGAGCAGGGCAGGCTCGGTCGCCGAGACATCAAACAGGCCGAACTTGACGCTCGACGACCCCGAGTTGAGGACGAGGATCGTGTCAGGCATCGCTAGTCGCCGGCTTCGGCCGGCGTGCTGCCGCCGGCGCTGTTTTGCCAGACCCAGTCGCGGATCTCAGGCATGTCCTCGCCATGCTCCCGGACATAGCGCGAGTGCTCCATCAGCTTGTCGCGGAGCTGCTGCGTCACGTGCGCGGCCTTGGCCGCAAGCCCCGGCACGCGTTCGATGGCCTCGATCGCGAGATGGTAGCGGTCGAGCTCGTTGAGTACGACCATGTCGAACGGCGTCGTCGTGGTGCCTTCCTCGGCAAAGCCGCGCACGTGCATGCCGGCATGGTTGGTGCGGCTGTAGGTCAGGCGGTGGATCAGGTACGGATAGCCGTGATAGGCGAAGATGACGGGCTTGTCCGAGGTGAACAGGCGGTCGAAGTCGTCCTCCGAAAGCCCGTGAGGGTGCTGGTCCTCCGGCTGCAGCGTCATGAGGTCGACGACGTTGACGACGCGGATCTTCAAGTCCGGCAGCGCCTCGCGCAAGAGGCCGACCGCGGCGAGCGTTTCCAGCGTCGGCACGTCGCCGGCGCAGGCCATCACAACGTCCGGCTCACTCTGTCCCTCCTCCGTTCCCGCCCAGGCCCAGATGCCGATGCCGGCATCGCAATGGGTGGCGGCGTCCTGCATCGACAGCCATTGCGGCGCCGGCTGCTTGCCGGCGACGATCACGTTGATGCGGTCGTAGGTGCGTAAGGCGTGGTCGGCGATCCACAGCAGCGTGTTCGCATCCGGCGGGAAGTAGATGCGGACGATGTCGGCCTTCTTGTTGGCGACGAGATCGACGAAGCCGGGATCCTGATGGCTGAAACCGTTGTGATCCTGGCGCCAGACATGGGAGGTCAGGAGATAGTTGAGGGAGGCGATCGGACGGCGCCACGGAAGCTCACGCGTCACCTTCAGCCATTTGGCATGCTGGTTGAACATGGAATCCACGATGTGGATGAAGGCCTCATAGCAGGAGAAGAAGCCGTGCCGTCCCGTGAGCAGATAGCCCTCGAGCCAGCCCTGGCAGAGATGCTCGCTCAGGACCTCCATCACGCGGCCGTCCTGGGCGAGATGCACGTCGTAGGGTTCGGTCGGCTCCATCCACACCCGTTCGGTCGCCTCGAACACGGCGTCCAGCCGGTTCGACGCAGTCTCGTCCGGGCCCATGATGCGGAAGTTACGCTCCTGCGCGTTGAGGCGGATGACATCGCGCAGGAACTTGCCGAGCTCGCGCGTCGCTTCCGCAATGACTTCGCCAGGCTGCGGCACCTCCACCGCGAAGCTGCGAAAGTCCGGCAGCTTCAGCTCCGTCTTCAACAGTCCGCCGTTGGCGTGCGGGTTGGCGCCCATGCGCCTGACGCCTTCAGGCGCGAGCGCCTGAAGCTCGGGAATGAGCGCGCCGCTTTCATCGAACAGCTTTTCGGGCTCGTAGCTGCGCATCCAGTCTTCGAGGATTTTCAAATGCGCCGGATTTTCCCGGCAGCCTGAGACCGGCACTTGATGCGCGCGCCAAAAGCCCTCGACCTTCTTGCCGTCGACCTCTTTCGGGCCGGTCCAGCCCTTGGGGCTGCGCAGCACGATCATTGGCCAACGCGGCCGCTCGACGCTTTCGCGCCCGTCGCGGGCGCGCTGCTGGATCGAGCGGATGCTGGTCAACGCGACGTCGAGCGCATCAGCCATGGCCTGGTGCATCAATTTGGGATCGTCGCCCTCCACGAACAGCGGCTCGTGACCGAATCCGCGGAAGAGATCGCGGATCTCCGCATCTTTCATCCGCCCCAGCACGGTGGGATTTGCGATCTTGTAGCCGTTGAGATGCAGGATCGGCAGCACCGCGCCGTCATGGGCCGGGTTCAGGAACTTGTTGGAGTGCCAGGACGCAGCGAGCGGTCCGGTCTCGGCTTCACCGTCGCCGACCACGCAGGCGACGATCAAATTTGGGTTGTCGAATGCGGCGCCGTAGGCGTGCACCAGCGCATAGCCGAGCTCGCCGCCCTCGTGGATCGAACCGGGCGTTTCCGGCGCCGCATGGCTCGGGATGCCGCCGGGGAAGGAGAACTGCCTGAACAGCTTGCGCAATCCGTCCGCATTGCGGGCGATCTCGGGATAGATCTCGCTGTAGCTGCCTTCGAGATAGGTGTTGGCGACCATGCCCGGTCCGCCGTGACCGGGGCCGCAGACATAGATGACGTTGAGGTCTAGCGCGCGGATCACGCGATTGAGATGGGCATAGATGAAGTTCAGCCCCGGCGTCGTGCCCCAATGTCCCAGCAGACGCGGCTTGATGTGCTCGGGCCGCAGCTTCTCGCGCAGCAGTGGATTGTCGAGCAGGTAGATCTGCCCGACGGAGAGGTAGTTGGCGGCGCGCCAATAGCGATCGAGCAGACCGAGGTCGTTGCTCGCTCCGGCCGTTTTTTGTTGAATTGTCATGGTCCTGCCGACTTTCACCCAGCGATCGTCACCAACTTTGTTCCGGCACGATCGATCCTAGACGGTCATCAAACGAAATCGCGTGACAGGGACGTTGCGTGAGGTCAAAGGCGCGCGCCCGAAATTTGGGCGGCTCCTTCGCATGGAGTTGTTGCCGGTTTTACGTTTGCGTTCTTGATTTGTTCAGGGTGCATGCTATCTTGGCGTCATGAGTCCAGCACCCTCCCATGCTCTCAAGCATCAGCCGGTCCCGGCGCCCTCCGAGTCTGCGGGTGCGCCTCCGGATTTCCCCGAGCTGGGCGTCGCCATCGAGCGTGCGCGAAGGCGCGGGCGTGGCGCCCAGTCCAACGCCAGCGGCCGTTATGAGACAGAGGCTCGCGTCGCTTTCGATGACGGCTGGCAGAGCCTGGACGAATTGCCGCCGTTCAAAACCAGTGTGGCGGTCGACACCTCGCGCAAGGTGATCACCCGCAACGATTCCCCCGACATCGGCTTCGACCGTTCGATCAATCCCTATCGGGGCTGCGAGCACGGCTGTGTGTACTGCTTCGCGCGGCCGACCCACGCCTATCTCGGCCTGTCGCCAGGGCTCGACTTCGAGTCGAAGCTGTTCGCCAAGCCCGAGGCGCCCGCGCTGCTGGAAAAAGAGCTCGCTGCATCCGGTTACGAGCCGCGGATGATTGCGATCGGCACCAACACCGATCCGTATCAGCCGATCGAGCGCGAGCGAAAGATCATGCGCGGCATCCTCGAGGTGCTGGAGCGTACCTCGCATCCCGTCGGCATCGTCACCAAGTCGGCGCTGGTTCTGCGCGACATCGACATTCTCCAGCGGATGGCCAGGCGTAACCTCGCCAAGGTTGCGATATCCGTGACCTCGCTCGATCCGAAGCTGGCGCGAACCATGGAGCCGCGGGCCTCGACGCCGGCGAAGCGGCTGGAGGCGCTCAAGCGGCTCTCGGAGGCCGGCATTCCCACCACCGTGATGGTCGCGCCCGTGATCCCCGCGCTGAACGATTCCGAGATCGAGCGCATCCTCGATGCCGCCGCCCATGCCGGCGTCAAGGAAGCCGCCTATGTGTTGCTGCGGCTGCCGCTGGAGGTCCGCGATCTCTTCCGCGAATGGCTGATGGCGAACTATCCCGACCGCTACCGCCACGTCTTCACCCTGATCCGCGACATGCGCGGCGGGCGCGACTACGACGCGAAATGGGGCGAGCGGATGAAGGGCACGGGCCCGATGGCCTGGACCATCGGCCGCCGCTTCGAGATCGCCTGCGATCGGCTCGGCCTCAACAAGCGGCGCTCCAAGCTGACCACGGATCACTTTGCGCGGCCGAAGCGAAACGGCGATCAGCTCAGCCTGTTTTGAGCGGTACGTACAAGAGGTGTTGCATGCTCAAGGAACTCGCCGTACCGGTGCCGCGGCTGACTGTCATCACGCTCGGTGTGAACGACATCCGCGCCAGCATCGCCTTTTACGATGCGCTTGGTTTTTCCCGCCGGCTGAAGGCGTCCGGCGAGGCCGTCGCCTTCTACGATACGGGTGGGCCGGTGCTGGCCTTGTATCCCTGGGATTTGCTCGCGGCAGACGCGGTCTTGCAGGACGCGCCGAGACCATCGACCTTTCGCGGCACGACGCTCGCCTGGAACTGCCGCACGCGTGAGGAGGTCGATGCGGTGCTGGCCTTCGCCATCGGAAAGGGAGCCAGCCTGCTGAAGGCGGCGCAGGAAACCCACTACGGCGGCTATTCCGGCTATTTTGCCGATCCCGACGGACATGCCTGGGAGGTCGTGGTGGCTCCCGGTGTCGAGGTGGGCGAAGACCGGCGGGTGCATCTGGCGGAGTAGGATGGTCGCCAGAATAACGGGAATTAGACCGGGTTCCCGGTTGCACTGGCGAAGGCCGTTGCGCACGATCCGGCCATGATTCGGGACAAGTCCGCCAAGACCCCAGCCAGAGACGCGACCAGAAAAGAGAAGGCTGCGACGGAGGCTGCGCCTGCCAAGGCGGCCAAGACGCCGGCGGCCAAAAGCTCCGGAGTCAAGGCTGCGAACCTTGTCGCCGGCAAAAAAGGCATCATTGCCGTTGCTGCCCCGAGCTTCCGCCGCGAGCGTGCGTTGATCAAGCGCGGCGTCTGGCCGGTCGCCGGCTGCGACGAGGCCGGCCGCGGTCCGCTGGCCGGCCCTGTAGTGGCGGCGGCCGTGATTCTCGATCCCGACCGCATCCCGCGCGGCATCGATGATTCCAAGCGCCTGACCGCCGAGGAGCGCGAGAAGCTGTTCGACAAGATCTGCGCCACCGCGCAGGTTTCGGTCGCCGTCGCCTCGCGCGCCCGGATCGACCGCGACAACATCCTGCGGGCATCGCTGTGGGCGTTGAAGCGCGCCGTGGTGGCACTGCCCGAGGCCCCCAGGCACGTCTTCGTCGACGGCCGCGACCGGCTCGACACGACTTGCGACTGCGAGGCCGTGATCGGTGGCGACGGCATCGTGCTCTCGATCGCCGCGGCCTCCATCGTCGCCAAGGTCACGCGCGACCGGCTGATGTGCGCGCTGGCGCAGAATTGTCCCGGCTACGGCTTCGAGCAGCACAAGGGCTACGCCGTCCCCGAGCATCTCGACGCGCTCGATCGTCTCGGCCCGTCTGTCCACCACCGCAGCTTCTTCGCCCCCGTCGCCGCCGCCCGCGCCAAGCACATGCCATGGACCGTCGAGCCGGTGCAGGACCTGTTCTCGATGACCGAGGTCGAGGTGCAGGCGGACGCGCCAATCGAGATCGGTGCTCCGTAAATCTCCAGTTGATCCTCCCACGGCATCCGCGCGTCATGGCCGGGCTTGACCCCGGGCCTCCACGTCTTTGCTGCTCACGCCGAAGACGTGATGCCCGGGCCAAGCCGGGCATGACGATCTGCGGCGGTTGCCACGACGCGCGGCGCCGATTATCAAAACAGACGTGAGCCAACAGGGCCGGCTGGACTGGCCGCATCTTTCGGACGTTGCATGCGGTTTACTTCCCTGGTCATCGAGCTCATCCGCGCCCGGCCGCGGCTGATCGTCTGGATCGCCGTGCTGCTGCAGGCCTTGATGTGGCTGTTCGTGGCTCTGGTGTTCTACCGCAGCCCGCCCGGCAGCCTCGCGACGCTGCTCGCCTTCGGCCGGGAATACCAGGTCGGCACCGATCTCGGCCCGCCGCTTGCGGTCTGGCTTGCCGACATCGCCTATCGCGCCGCGGGCGGCCACATGTTCGGCGTCTATGTGCTCTCCCAGCTCTGCGAGATCGCGACCTTCATCGCGCTCTATCACCTCTCCCGTGCCGTGGTCGGGTCGCAGCAGGCGGTGCTCGCCGTGCTGCTGACCATGACCGTGCTGGCCTTCTCCTCGTCTGCGCTGGACTTCGGTCCGCTGGTGCTGGCGCGACCGCTCTGGGCGCTCCTGCTGCTGCACTCCTGGCAGATCATCGGCCAGCGCCGCGGCAATGCCTGGTTCGCATGGTCGATCGAAGCCGGCCTGCTGCTGCTGACGACGCCCGCCGCGATCTTCCTGCTCCTGCTGATCGTCGTCTTCGCGGTCTCGACCGCCGGCGGCCGCCGCACGCTGCGCGGGCTCGATCCGCTGTTTGCGCTGGTCGTCGTCGCCGTGCTGGCGCTGCCCTATGCGGTCTGGCTGATGCGTGCCGCGACGTTGACGTTGCCGGCCTTGCCTGAACTCGCCGAGCTCAACGCGCGCGCGCTGCATGCGGCCTGGCTGCTCGCGGGGCTCGTGCTCGGCGCGGCGGCGATCCCGGCGCTGACCTTTCTCAACACCGGGCTGTTCGCCGGCAAGGGCGAGGAGCCGCCGATCATCTACCGCCCCCCGGTCGCGCCGCTCGCGCGCGACTTCGTCTATTTCTTCGCGCTGGCCCTGCCGCTCGGCGCGGTGCTGATCTCAGGCCTGCTGGGGCTCGATGCCGTGGTGGGCGGCCCAGCCGTCGCCCTGATCATGTCAGGGCTTGCCGTGGTCGTTGCTGCCGGCGATCTCATCGCGATGCGGCGTGCGCGGATGCTGCGCACGGTATGGGCCGCCGCGGTGATCGCGCCCGCCGCCGGCGTGGTGCTCGCCGTCCTGTTGCTGCCCTGGACCGGCGCGAACGAGATCGCGACCTCGATGCCGGCACGCGCGATCTCGGACTTCTTCGACGAGAGCTTTGCCCGCCGCACCAACCACCGCCTCCGTGCCGTCGCGGGTGAGACCCAGCTCGCCAGCCTGATCACGCTGCATTCCGGCCGGCCGCATCTCTTCATCGATGCCGACCCCGCGCGGACGCCGTGGATGAACCAGACGAAATTCTCCGAGACCGGCGGCGTCGTGGTCTGGCGCGCCTCCGACACCGCCGGCACTCCGCCGCCTGACATCCTCAAGCGCTTCCCCGGCATCGTGCCGGAAGTCCCGCGTGCCTTCGAATGGCTGGTGACGGGCCGCCAGCAGCTCTTGCGCATCGGCTGGGCCATCGTGCGGCCAAAGGGGACGTAGGGCTCTCGTGCCCCGGACGCTGCGCAGCGCCTCTTCGGCGGTGCGCTGCAGAGCGGGTGCCCACGTCACCGCATCGTCCTGTGTTGCTCGCTGGAAACCGGCTCTGCGGAGCGTCACTGCGTGCCGCGCCGCGTCCGGGACGCGAGAGCATCACCCCGCCAGGGCCTTCGCGATTGATCGCAGATCCTGCCAGGCCAATCGCTTGTACGAGGGCGAGCGCAACAGATAGGCCGGGTGGAACGTCGGGAGCGCTCGAATGGTGCGCCGGCCGGTGTCGTAGTCGAACCAGCGCCCGCGGGTGCGCATGATGCCCTCGCGCGTCGACAGCAGCGTCTGCGTCGAGGGATTGCCGAGCGTCACCAGCACGTCCGGATTCACCAGCTCGATATGGCGCTGGATGAAGGGCAGGCAGATCTGCGTCTCCTGCGGCGTCGGCGTGCGGTTGCCGGGCGGCCGCCACGGAATCACGTTGGCGATGTAGGCGGAGGTGCGGTTGAGGCCGATCGCGCCGATCATGAGGTCGAGCAGCTTGCCGCTGCGCCCGACGAAGGGCAGCCCCTCGATGTCCTCGTCTCGGCCGGGCGCCTCGCCGACGAACATGATGCGCGCCTGCGGGTTGCCGTCGGCGAACACCAGCCGCGTCGCCGTGTGCTTCAGCGCGCAGCCCTCGAAATTCTGCATCAGCTCGCGCAGCGCCTCCAGGGTCGGCGCGGTGCGCGCGGCTTCGCGAGCGGACGCGATCGCGACCTCGGGCGCTGGGGCGGCTTCACCGCGCATGACCGCGGGCGCGGCGACCGCGCGCGGCGCCTCGACCGGAGGCGCTGCGCGGGGGGCCGGCGGCGGGACGTCCAATTCCGCCAGGCGGTCGATCGGTTCCTCCGCGAGCGCGCAATCGACACCGGCCTCCAGATAGAAGGCGAGCAGTTCTCGGACGGTGGGTGCGGGTTCGGGCATCATGGGAAAGTCTGGCTTTTATACCACCTTGAACCACGTTGCATCCCGGCGGAACGCGATTCCGAGGTTGTCCTGCCCGGAAAAATCGGAAACAAGAGGGCGCAACGACCAAGGACCGCCTCAAGGGCTGAGATCAGATGAGCACCGAAGAACTTCCCCCGCGCGAATCCATGGAATTCGACGTCGTCATCGTCGGCGCCGGCCCCTCGGGCCTGTCGGCCGCGATCCGGCTGAAGCAGCTCAACGCCGATCTCAACGTCGTCGTGGTGGAAAAAGGCTCCGAGGTCGGCGCGCACATCCTCTCGGGCGCGGTGATCGATCCCGCCGGGCTCGACAAGCTGATCCCGGACTGGCGCGAGGATTCCGATTGCCCGCTCAAGACGAAGGTGAAGGACGACCGCTTCTACTGGATGACGTCGGGCGGTGCGATCAAACTGCCGGCCTTCATCATGCCGCCGCTGATGCACAACCATCATTGCTACATCGGCTCGCTCGGCAATGTCTGCCGCTGGCTGGCGCGCAAGGCCGAGGCGCTCGGGGTCGAGATCTATCCGGGCTTTGCCGCCGCCGAAGTGCTGTATGACGAGGAGGGCAAGGTCAAGGGCATCGCCACCGGCGATATGGGCGTCGGCCGTGACGGCAAGCCGAAAGACTCGTTCACCCGCGGCATGGAGTTGCTCGGCAAGTACACGCTGTTTGCCGAAGGCGCTCGCGGCAGCCTGACGAAATTGCTCATCAACAAGTTTGCGCTGGACGCCAAGAGCGAGCCGCCGAAATTCGGCATCGGCCTCAAGGAAGTCTGGCAGATCGACCCCGCCAAGCACCAGAAGGGTTTGATCCAGCATTCCTTCGGCTGGCCGCTCGACATGAAGACCGGCGGCGGCTCGTTCCTCTATCATTACGACGACAATCTCGTCGCCGTCGGTTTCGTCGTCCACCTCAACTACGACGATCCTTACCTCTCGCCGTTCGACGAGTTCCAGCGCTTCAAGACCCATCCCTCGATCCGAGGCACTTTCGAAGGCGCCAAGCGGCTCGGCTACGGCGCGCGCGCCATCACCGAGGGGGGTTATCAGTCGGTGCCGAAGCTCAGCTTCCCGGGCGGCGCGCTGATCGGCTGCGCGGCCGGTTTCGTCAACGTGCCGCGCATCAAGGGCGTGCACAATGCCATGGGGACCGGCATGCTCGCGGCCGAGCATGTCGCAGCCGCGCTTGCCGCCGGGCGCGCCAATGACGAACTCGTCGAATACGAGAACGCCTGGCGGTCCTCCTCGGTCGGCAAGGACCTCTTCCTGGTCCGCAACGTCAAGCCGCTGTGGTCGAAGTTCGGCACCGTGCTCGGCGTCGCGCTGGGCGGGTTCGACATGTGGTGCAACACGCTGTTCGGCGCTTCGCTGTTCGGCACCCAGTCACACGTCAAGCATGACCGCGCCACGCTCGATCCGGCCAAGCAGCACACGCCCAAGAACTACCCCAAGCCCGACGGCAAGCTCTCGTTCGACAAGCTCTCCTCGGTGTTCCTGTCCAACACCAATCATGAGGAGGACCAGCCGGTCCATCTGAAGGTGACCGACATGAACCTCCAGAAGACCTCCGAGCACGACGTCTATGCCGGGCCTTCGAACCGGTATTGCCCGGCCGGCGTCTATGAGTGGATCGAGGAAGGCACCGGTCCTCGTTTCCAGATCAACGCCCAGAACTGCGTCCACTGCAAGACCTGCGACGTGAAGGATCCCAACGGTAACATTACCTGGGTTCCCCCAGAGGGCGGCGGCGGCCCGAACTACGAGGCGATGTAACGGCAGGTCCCGCCAGCGATCTGCCGCACGTTCGCGTGAGAAGGCGGCTGCGGCCACGCGCCGCGGCCACGATAACGCCATAGTGGCGGCGTCTTGGGGCGCTGTTGGCGGATTCACTTGCCGATTTGCCCCGCGCGGCGGGGATCGCCCGGTCCGAATCCTTGCGGCGAAGCGCCAAACGCGGCATTGTCGGCCGGATGGTTCCGGGTCCCGATGCCACCGGCCGCGTTCGCCTGCGACACGGCCCTCTGCTGCAACCCAGGCACTACCAACTCAAGGCGAGCCCTGATGTTTTCAAATCGTTTCAACCGCTGGACTGCTGCTGCCGCCATCGTCCTCATCGGCACCGCGCTCGTAGCGGTCCCCGGCGCGGTCCTGGCGCAGACGCCGGATCACCCGGAGAACACCGCGGCGCCGTTTCCGACCCGAAACGATTTGAAGTCGCTCACCGGTGCCGGCAGCTATCTCGCCGCCCGCCACGCCAGTGTCGAGCGCGACGCGGCCTCCGCCGCCGCATTCTACCGCTCGGCCCTGCGCACCGATCCGAAGAACAACGAGCTGCTCGACCGTGCCTTCATCTCGTCGGTCGCCGACGGCGACATCGAGGAGGCGGTCAAGCTCGCCGAGCGCATTCTCACCATCGACAAGACCAATCGCGTCGCCCGCCTCGTCGTCGGCGTGCATGATCTCAAGCTGAAGAAGTACGCGGCCGCGCAGACCAACATCAACCAGTCGATCCGTGGTCCCATCACCGATCTGGTCGCGACGCTGCTGTCGGGTTGGGCCGCCTATGGTGCCGGTGACGCCAAGGGCGGTGTCGCCACCATCGACAAGCTGGCAGGTCCGGAATGGTATCCGCTGTTCAAGGACCTCCATACCGGCATGATCCTCGAACTCTCCGGCAGGGAGAAGGACGCCGGCACCCGGTTCGAACGGGCCTACAAGCTCGACGATTCCATGCTGCGCGTGACCGAGGCCTATGCCCGCTGGCTGTCGCGCAACAAGGATTCCCCTGCCGCGACCACCGTGTATCAGGCTTTTGACAAGAAGCTCGCGCGCCATCCGCTGATCCAGGAAGGCCTGCGCGAGACCAAGGCCGGCAAGAAAATGCCGCCGCTGGTCGATTCCGCGCAGGCCGGCGCGGCCGAAGCGCTCTACGGCATCGGCGCCACGCTGACCCGCCGCGGCGGCGAGGATCTGGCGCTGGTCTATCTCCAGCTTTCGCTCTATCTGCAGCCGACCCATCCGCTGGCGCTGCTTTCGCTGGCCGATCTCTACGAATCGGTGAAGCGGCCGAAGATGGCGATCAAGGTCTATGAGCGCGTGCCGGCGACGTCGCCGCTCAAGCGCAATGCGCAGATCCAGCTTGCGATCGACCTGGATTCCGCCGACCGCACCGAAGAGGCGATCAAGATCCTCAAGGGTGTCACCGCGGAGGATCCCAAGGACCTCGAAGCCATCATGGCGCTCGGCAACATCGAGCGCGGGCGCAAGCGGTTCGGCGACTGCGGCGCAACCTATTCGCAAGGCATCGACGTGCTGCCGGCAGGCAACGACAAGGCCAACAGCGTCTGGTACTATTATCGCGGCATCTGCGCGGAGCGCTCCAAGCAGTGGGCCAAGGCCGAGGCCGACATGAAGAAGGCGCTCGAACTCCAGCCCGACCAGCCCCATGTCCTCAATTATCTCGGCTATTCCTGGATCGACCAGGGCGTCAACCTCGACGAAGGCATGAAGATGATCAAGCGCGCCGTCGAGCAACGTCCCGACGATGGCTACATCGTCGATTCCCTCGGCTGGGCCTATTACCGTATCGGCAATTACGAGGAGGCGGTGAAGAACCTCGAGCGTGCGATCGACCTCAAGCCCGAGGATCCCACCATCAACGACCATCTCGGCGACGCCTATTGGCGCGTCGGCCGCACGCTAGAGGCCAAATTCCAGTGGTCGCATGCCCGCGATCTCAAGCCGGAGCCGGAAGAGCTGCCGAAGATCGAGGCCAAGATCGCCAACGGCCTTCCCGACGACAATTCGAACTCTTCCGCGGCGCAGGCGGAAAAGAAGAAGGATGACGGCAAGGGCGGTTGAGCTGAGCAAGAGTGGGGGCTGTCGCCGATGCCGGCGTTGACTGAAGAAGGGCGCGCGAAGGTCAATCTCAGCCTTCGCGTCGTGGGCCGTCGCGCGGATGGCTACCATGATCTCGAAAGCGTGGTTGCGTTCGCCGACTGTGCCGACCGGCTCACGCTGGAGCCGGGCGGTGAACTGAAGCTCACCACCGCCGGGCCGCTGGCCGCCGCTTGCGGCGATACCGCCGACAATCTCGTGCTCAAGGCCGCCAGGCTTCTGGCCGAGGCGGTGCCGGGCCTGAAGCTGGGCGCGTTTGCGCTCGACAAGGTGCTTCCGGTTGCCGCCGGCATCGGTGGCGGTTCGGCCGATGCCGCCGCAGCCTTGCGGCTGTTGGCTCGTCTCAACGATCTATCGCTCGATGATCCGCGCGTGCAGAAGGTCGCGCTCGCCACCGGCGCCGACGTGCCGGTGTGTCTCGTCTCGCGCGCCTGCGACATGACCGGCGTCGGCGAGCAGCTGCTGCCGCTTGCGCTGCCAAGCATGCCCTGCGTCATGGTCAATCCGCGCGTGCCGGTTGCCACCAAGGATGTGTTCCAGGCGCTCGGCTTGCGCAACGGCGAGCTTCTCGTCGGCGTCACCGACGTGATCCGCGCTCCGGCCTGGCCGGAAGAGGGAGCCTCGATCGCCGATTGGGTCGAGGTGCTCGAAAACGTCGCCAATGATCTCGAAGCGCCCGCTATTCGCATCGAGCCCGTGATCGGCGGGGTGCTGGAAGCCTTGCGCGGTTCCGCCGGCGTCAAGCTGGCCCGCATGTCCGGCTCCGGTGCCACGTGCTTTGCGATCTATGGCAGCCCTGCCGAGGCGCATACGGCCGCCGAAAGGATCCGGCGCGATCATCCCGGCTGGTGGGTGCATGCGGGGACGCTGAACTAACCTGTTTTCCCAACGACGCTGCGTAGCCCGGATGAGCGAAGCGATATCCGGGGATATTGCCTCGTGGCATCCGGCATGTCGCTGCACGCGTGAGGGCTACAAAGACCGAGCTAACCGGCTTCGTCCTCGTCGAGCCCGAGAAACCGCCGGATCTCGCCCAACACCTCCTTCGGCTTGTCATGCTGCAGCCAGTGTCCCGCTCCGGCGATGGTTTCGATGCGCGCGTTCCGGAAATAGCGCTCCAGGTTTGCCGCCTTGGCGCCGGCCAGAAAGCTTTCGCCGGCGTGGAGCAGCAGCGTCGGGCAGGTGATGCGGGACCACAGGGCGACGTGGTCGTCCGGCCAGAGCCGGTGCGGCGCGGAGGCACGCTGATAGGGATCGAACTTCCAGCTAAAGGTGCCGTCCTCGTTCTGCCGCGCGCCGTGCGTGGCGAGATGCAGCGCGAGGGTGCGGTCGAGGCGCTTGTTGTGCAGCATCATCTGTGCGGCGGCGTCCTCGAGCGTCGCGTAGCGGCGCGGCGTCCGGTCGTGAAGTCCGTCGAGTTGCGCCACCCATTTGGCGATGCGCTCATGCACCGGCGGCTTCGGCGCATCCGGCAGCATGGTCACGCCGTCGAGGACGACGAGCTTACCGACCTGTTCGGGGAATGAGCCCGAGAAGATCAGGCTCACCATGCCGCCCATCGAATGGCCGATGAGCGTGACTTCAGGCGCTGCAACAGTGCGAACCAGCTGCGCGAGATCGTAGACATATTCGGTCAGCGCGTAGCTTCCGCCCTTGGTCCAGTCGGAATCGCCGTGGCCGCGCAGGTCCGGCGCGAGCACGTGAAAATGCGGCTGCAACGATCGGGCAATGCGATCCCAGCTCCGGCAATGATCGCGGCCGCCATGGACCAGGATCAGGGCCGGCGCACCCTCGTTGCCCCAGTCGGCATAATGCAGCCGCAGGCCATGCGATTCATGGAAGCGGTCTTGCGGCGCGCTAGCCATGTGCCGGCCGCCGCGCCAGCGCGAGTGACAAGATTCCGGCGCCGCGAACGGCGGCAATGCGAGCTGCGGCCAGGAACAGCCGGAAATTGGTTTCGATCATCCCGGTTTGGTAGCGCAGCGTGCGGCGATTGCAAGGTCTCCGGTTCAATTCATGCGGCGGAAGATCACGCTGGCATTCACGCCGCCGAAGCCAAAGCCGTTGGAGATCGCGTTGAGCATCGGCATCGGCCGCGCAGTGCCGGCGACGATGTCGATACCGTCCGCGCCCGAATCTGCGGTTTCGAGATTGAGGGTCGGCGGCGCGATCTGGTCGCGCAAGGCGAGCACGGTGAAGATCGCCTCCAGCCCGCCGGCAGCGCCGAGCAGATGGCCGGTGGCAGACTTGGTCGCGCTGACCGCGATGCTGCGGTCGCGGCCGAACAGCGCGGCGATGGCGCCGAGCTCGCTCTCGTCGCCGGCCGGGGTCGAGGTCGCGTGCGCGTTCAGATGCTGCAGATCCGTCGGCGCGAGATTGGCCTGACGAAGCGCGATCTCCATGGCGCGGCGGGCGCCCTCGCCATCGGGCGGACCTGACGTCATGTGATAGGCATCTGCCGTCGTGCCGTAGCCGACGATCTCCGCGATCGGCGAGGCGCCGCGCGCCAGCGCGTGTTCCAGTGCCTCGATCACCAGGATGCCGGCACCTTCGCCCATCACGAACCCGTCGCGGTTCCGATCGAACGGGCGCGAGGCGCGGGCGGGCTCGTCGTTGAATCCGCTCGATAGTGCACGCGCGGCGGCAAAGCCGCCGAGGCTCACGATGTCGATGCAGGCCTCCGCCCCGCCGCAAATCGCGACGTCGGCCTCGCCTGATCGGATCATGCGCGCGGCATCGCCGATCGCCTGGACGCCGGCGGCACAGGCGGTGACCGGCGTGCCCAGCGCGCCCCTGTAGCCGTATCTGATCGAGACGTGGCCGGCGGCCAGGTTGGCGAGGAACGAGGGAACCGTGAACGGCGACAGCCGGCGCGCGCCGCGCTGCTCGGTGATGCGCACCGCCTCCGCCATTGCCGGGAAGCCGCCAATGCCGGAGGCGATGATCGTGGCGGTGCGTTCGAGCGCGCTCGCATCCTGCGGCGTCCATTTGGCCTGCGCGACCGCTTCAGCCGCGGCAAGCAGCGCGAACAGGATGAAGCGGTCCATCTTGCGTTGATCCTTCGGCGCGGCAGCCTGCGCCGGGTCGAAGCCGCCTTCGGCATCATCGGCCTTGTCGGGCACGAGACCTGCGATGCGCGCCGGCAGCGCCTCAGCCCATTCCGGCAACGGGCGCAACCCGCTTTGCCCGGCCAGCAGCCGCCGCCACGTCAGTTCGACGCCGCAGCCAAGCGGCGACACCGCGCCCATTCCCGTCACCACGATACGACGCATGTCAGTCTCCAGCCGGCGCGATGGCCGGGTTCATGGCCTTGAGCGAGGCGAGCCGCGCGCGCATGCCGCGGCTGGCGCGAGGACCGGCGACGACGACGGCGTTGGTGAGCGTGATCGGCCGCAGGTCGGTGGCATCGACCACGACCGGGTCGAGCGGACGGATGTCGTCGCGGCTCGCCAGCAGGATGGATTCGCCCTTGGGGGCGAGATGCTTGTTGCCCCAGGCGAGCAGCGCCGCGATCACGGGGAAGAAATCACGCGCCTTGTCCGTCAGCACATATTCATGGCGCGGCGGCCGCTCCTGATAGCGGCGGCGGACGAACATGCCGGATGCGGTGAGATGGGCGAGCCGCCGCGACAGGATGTTCGGCGCGATCCCGAGGCTTTGCGAGAATTCGTCGAACTTCGTCGCTCCCTGAAACGCATCGCGCAGGATCAGGATGCTCCACCATTCGCCGACCGTCTCCACGGCACGGCCGACCGGGCATTCCTGGATGGAAGGGAGTTTGGGTTGCATGACTGGAAATTAGTGGCATAACTTTCAAAATGCAAGTTACTAGGTGAGCGAGGCATACCTACTGAATGAGCCTGTGTCCTGCTGGTGATTCAAAGCGCGCTCCCGTGCCCCGGACGCCGCGCAGCAGCGTTTCACGTTGCAGCGCGTCCGGGACACGGGAGCGAGTGGTGCCGTCGCGCCTTACCGTCATTGCGACGCTGTTGATGAAGCGTGCTCAACTCTATCGCCGTCATCCTGAGCGCTCGCCTTGCAAAGCAAGGCGAGCCTCGAAGGCCGACGGCCCGGCTGCATCTCGGCCGTGCATCCTTCGAGGCTCCCGGCGCGATGCCAAGCATCGCGCCGCTCGCGCCTCAGGATGACGGAGCTGATCGCCCTGCAAGGATTAAGAGCAACGCAAGTCTCCTCCAGCCAGTCGCCTAATGCGACCGTGCCAGGCAGAACGCCACGACCTGCTCCAGCGCGCTCTTCATCGGCGAGGACGGGAACAGGGCCAGCGCGTCGACGGCCATGGCGCCGTAATGCTGGGCGCGGCTCAGCGTATCCTCGAGCGCGCGGTGCTTGTTCATCAGTCCGATGGCGTGATCGAGATCGGAATCACCGATCTCGCCGCGCTCCAGCGCGCGGATCCAGAAGGCGCGTTCCATGTCGTTGCCGCGGCGGAAGGCGAGCACGACGGGGAGGGTGATCTTGCCCTCGCGGAAATCGTCGCCGGTGTTCTTGCCGAGCTTGGCGCTCTTGCCGCCGTAGTCGAGCACGTCGTCGACGAGCTGGAAGGCGATGCCGAGATTCATGCCGACCGAGCGGCAGGCGGTCTGCTCCGCCTTCGGGCGGTTGGCGATGACGGGGCCGACCTCGCAGGCGGCGGCGAACAATTCGGCCGTCTTGCCGCGGATCACGGCGAGATATTCGTCCTCGGTGGTCGCGGTGTTCTTGGCGGCGGCAAGCTGCATCACCTCGCCCTCGGCGATGGTGGCGGCGGCCGCGGACAGGATGTCGAGCGCGCGGAGCGAGCCGACCTCGACCATCATGCGGAAAGCCTGTCCGAGCAGGAAGTCGCCGACCAGCACGCTCGCTTCGTTGCCCCAGAGCATGCGTGCCGACAGCTTGCCGCGGCGCATCTCGCTCTCGTCGACGACGTCGTCGTGGAGCAGGGTGGCGGTATGCATGAACTCGACGGATGCCGCTAACTTGATATGGCCGTCGCCGGTGTAGCCGGCCAGGTTGGCCATGGCGAGTGTCAGCATCGGGCGCAGGCGCTTGCCTCCGGAGGAGATCAGGTGGTTGGCGACCTCCGGGATCATGGTCACCTCGGAGCCGGTCCGCGACAGGATCGTGGCGTTGACGCGCTCCATGTCAGGGGCGACAAGGGCAACCAGCTCATCGATCGACGCGCCCGGAGTTTCGAAAGGTACGATGACGGCCACGCCGGTCTCCAATATTTGCCCCGGAAGGGCTATTCTGATGGAAAGACAATAGAAACTGGCGGCGGACGCGGCAAGACCTCGGAACCGTTGACATTTGCCGCAGCCACCCCTTCAGGCAGGAGATCTGCGTTTTGCGTGAACTGGTTCGGACCAACGACATGGTGCTGGTGTCGGCGATCGGGGCGCTGCTCGACGGCGCCAACATCCATCATCTGGTGCTCGACCAGAACATGAGCATCATCGAGGGCTCGCTCGGGATCTTGCCACGGCGGATCCTGGTTCACGAGGACGACGCCGAGGAGGCGAGGGCGCTCCTCACCGAGGCCGGCCTCAGCCACGAACTGCGCGGCGATGATTGAGGCTGCAGATATCACTGAGGACGGTTTTCTCGGCGGGCAGTTGCGCTTGATGCAGAAGCGATCCGGCCATCGCGCCGGGCATGACGCCATCCTGCTCGCGGCGGCGACCGACGCTCGCGCCGGGGACCGGGTGGTCGATTTCGGCGCCGGCGTCGGCACGGCCGGCCTCGCGCTGGCCCGGCGCGTCGAGGGGATCAGGCTCACCCTGGTCGAGATCGATCCGGAACTGGCCGAGCTCGCGCGGGCCAATGCCGCCGCGAATGCGATCGTCGCCGAGGCCATCGTGCTCGACGTCGCCGCCGACGTGCAGGCGTTTGCCGCAAGCGGACTCCTGCCCGACAGTGTCGATGCGGTGCTGATGAACCCGCCCTTCAACGATCCCGCACGCCATCGCGGCTCACCCGATCAGGCGCGCCACGCCGCACATGTGGCGAGGGAAGAGACGCTGCATGCGTGGGTGCACGCCGCGCGACGTATCCTCCGATCGAACGGCGTGCTGACACTGGTCTGGCGCGCAGATGGACTAGCGGATGTCCTGGCAGCGCTGTCACGCGGCTTCGGCAGCATCGCGATCCTGCCCATTCACGGCGAAGCGGGAAAGCCCGCGATCCGCGTGCTGGTGCGCGCAGTCAAGGGCGGCCGGGCTCCGACGCGGTTGCTGCCGGGCCTTATGCTCAATGACGATTCGAAGGCGCCCGATAAAGAGGTGAGGGCTATTCTGGAGGGGAGGGCGGCGTTGCCGCTGGAACCGTGATGGTTTACTGCGGCAACGATTCCGTCTGCTGCTCTGGCGCAGATGTGAAGCGGATCGCCGTGAAAAGCGCACCGATCAGAAGCAACAGCAGATAGATCTTCATGGCGTTCCCTCCACCGCCTATTGCAGCCTCGCAACGCGGATTCTGCAAAACACGTTCCAGGCACTTTCAATGACACTCGCGTGATAAGAAATGGTTAATCAGAGGTAAGGGCATGGCCGAACAATTGAATGATCGTGAGAGTTCCGGCCTGGCCGACAAGCTCATGCAATACCTGCCCGCGCGCTTTCGCCCTGGGACGACGGTGGTGCCGGTGGTGCGGCTGTCGGGCGTGATCGGGGCGGTGACGCCGCTGCGTCCGGGCCTGACCCTTGCGAGCGTCGCGCGCGTGCTCGAACGCGCGTTTTCCTATCGGCACGCCAAGGCGGTGGCGCTGGTGATCAACTCGCCCGGGGGTTCGCCGGTGCAGTCGCGCCAGATATTCTTGCGCATCAAGCAGCTCGCGGCCGAGAAGAAGCTGCCGGTCCTCGTGTTCGTCGAGGACGTCGCGGCGTCCGGCGGCTACATGATCGCATGTGCGGGCGACGAGATCATCTGCGATCCCTCCTCGATCCTCGGCTCCATCGGCGTGGTCGGCGGCAGCTTTGGATTCCAGGAGGCGATCAGGCGGCTCGGCATCGAGCGGCGCCTCTACACATCGGGCGAGCACAAGGCGATGCTCGACCCGTTCCTCCCGGAAAACCCCGATGACGTCGCCAGACTGAAGGCGATCCAGCGCGAGATCCATCAGATCTTCATCTCGCTGGTCAAGGACAGCCGCGGCGCACGGCTGAAGGGGGCGGACGACACGCTGTTCTCGGGCGAATACTGGGCCGGCGATAGCGCCGTCGCGCTGGGGCTGGCCGACAGCATCGGCGACCTCCGCTCAACTCTGCGTGCCCGCTATGGCGAGAAGGTTCTCACCCCCGTGATCGCCCAGCCTACCGGGTTGCTTTCCGGCTTGTTGGGGCGGAAATCGCCCGGCGCGGGGCAGCTTTCAGCCCTGGAATCAATGGCCAGCCTGCCGGACGAGCTGATCTCGGCGGTGGAAACGCGGGCGATCTGGGCGAAATTCGGGTTCTAGGGCTCGCGCTGCCGCGCCATTTGGTCCCTTGCGGGCCAATTGCGGCGCAGCCCCGACTGCGCGAGAATGTGCGTGGGGGCTGAGCATGAATGAGGATCGACCGATGCCGCCGTTCGTCGCTTTTGCGGGCGTCCTGGGCGGGCTTGCTGTGGTCCGCTGGGCCTACAAGACCGCTGTCCGGATCAACCAGGAGCTGGAGGAGATGCGCCCGTCACGCGTCACCGAGGCCGCTCCCGTGGGGGACATCAAGACGCTGAAGCGTGACCCCGTCACCGGAGCGTATAGGCCCGGTTAGGCGCCCCGCAAACCGCTGCTGCAGGGTAGGCAAAAGCGACGCGTGCCCACGAGCCGTATCGGAGTGACCGAAGATCGTGGGACACGGTGCGCATGCGCCTGTGCCACCTCCCGGGCTCGCCTTGCGGGCGCCCCGGAGCCACGGCCGAATCCCCATCGCCTTGATTCCCATCCCCGCCGTCGATACGGTCCCGCGCGATTCAAACCCCCGCGAGAGCCCGATCTGACGATGGACGCCTCCTTGCCCGCCCATATGCGCCCGGAACGCTCGTTCCAGGGCTTCATCCTCGCGCTCCAGCGGTTCTGGGCCGAGCAGGGCTGCGTGATCCTGCAGCCCTACGACATGGAGATGGGCGCGGGCACCTTCCATCCGGCCACCACCTTGCGGGCGCTCGGGCCAAAGCCGTGGAATGCCGCCTATGTGCAGCCCTCGCGCCGGCCCAAGGACGGCCGCTACGGCGAGAATCCGAACCGGCTGCAGCACTACTACCAGTTCCAGGTGATCATGAAGCCGTCGCCGCCGAACCTTCAGGAGCTGTATCTGAAGTCGCTCGCCGCGATCGGCATTGATTCCGCCGTGCACGACATCCGCTTCGTCGAGGACGATTGGGAGAGTCCGACGCTCGGTGCCTGGGGCCTTGGGTGGGAGTGCTGGTGCGACGGCATGGAAGTCAGCCAGTTCACCTACTTCCAACAGGTCGCCGGCTTCGAATGCGCGCCCGTCGCGGGCGAACTCACCTACGGGCTCGAGCGCCTCGCCATGTACGTGCAGGGCGTCGACCGCGTCTACGACCTCAATTTCAACGGCCGCGAAGGCGATGCCAAGGTGACCTATGGCGACGTATTCCTGCAGGCCGAGCGGGAATATTCGAAACACAATTTCGAAATTGCCGACACCGCGATGCTGTTCGAGCAGTTCAAGATGGCCGAAGCGGCGTGCCGGAAATATCTCGATGCCGGCTGGACGGACGGCAAGCGCGAGGCGCATCTGATGGCGCTGCCGGCTTACGACCAGTGCATCAAGGCAAGCCATGTCTTCAACCTATTGGATGCGCGCGGCGTGATCTCCGTGACGGAACGGCAGAGCTACATCCTGCGTGTACGTGAATTGGCAAAAGCCTGCGGCGAGGCCTGGATCCATACTGAAGCGGGCGGAGCGGCCTGATGCCCGATCTTTTGCTTGAACTGTTTTCTGAAGAAATCCCCGCGCGCATGCAAGCCAAGGCGGCCGACGATCTGCGCCGCCTCGTCACCGACAAGCTCGTCGCCGAAGGCCTGGTCTATGAGGGCGCGAAAGCCTTCGCGACGCCGCGCCGCCTCGCGCTCACCGTGCACGGCGTCCCCGCGCGCCAGCCGGACCTCAAGACCGAACGCCGTGGACCCAAGGTCGGCGCGCCCGATGCGGCGGTGCAGGGCTTCCTCAAGGCGACGGGATTGAAGTCGCTGGACGAAGCCAAGATTCAGCGCGATCCCAAGGGTGATTTCTACATCGGTCTGATCGAAAAGCCCGGTCGCGACGCCATCGACGTGCTCGCGGAGATCCTGCCCGTCATCATCCGCACCTTCCCCTGGCCGAAATCGATGCGCTGGGGCGCGCGCTCGGGCAAATCAGGCTCGCTGAACTGGGTACGGCCGCTGCACGCGATCACCGCGACGTTCGGGCTCGAGACCGAAGAACCCGATGTCGTGAAGTTCGAGGTCGACGGCATCGCGAGCGGCCAGACCACCTACGGCCACCGCTTCCTCGCGCCTGGCGCTATCTCCGTGCGACGCTTTGAGGACTACGAGGCAAAGCTGCTCGACGCCAAGGTCGTGCTCGACCCTGACAGGCGCAAGGACGCAATCCTCACCGACGCCAAGCAGCTCGCCTTCGCGCAAGGCTTCGAATTGGTCGAGGACCAGAACCTGCTGGACGAGGTCGCCGGCCTCGTCGAATGGCCGGTCGTGCTGATGGGCTCGTTCGAGCCGGAGTTCCTGGCGACGCCGGCGGAGGTGATCCGCGCCACCATCCGCAACAACCAGAAATGCTTCGTGGTGCGCGACCCCAGGACGGGCAAGCTCGCGAGCAAGTTCATCCTGGTCGCCAATATCGAGGCGAGCGACGGCGGCGCGACCATCATCGCCGGCAACGAGCGCGTGATCCGCGCGCGGCTGAGCGATGCGAAGTTCTTCTACGAAACGGACCTGAAGACAAAGCTCGAGGACCGGCTGCCGAAATTCGAGCAGATCGTGTTCCACGAGAGGCTCGGCACGCAGGCCGAGCGCATCAAGCGCATCCAGCGCCTCGCCGCGGAGATCGCGCCGCTGGTCGGCGCCGACGTCGCCAAGACGACGCGGGCCGCGCACCTCGCCAAGGCAGACTTGCTGACAGAGGTCGTCGGCGAATTCCCCGAGGTCCAGGGCTTGATGGGCAAGTACTACGCGCTGGCGCAGGGCGAGGATGCCTCCGTGGCCGCCGCCTGCGAGGAACACTACAAGCCGCAGGGCCCCGCCGATCGCGTGCCGACTGATCCGGTCAGCGTTGCCGTGGCGCTGGCGGACAAGATCGACACGCTTGTTGGCTTCTGGGCCATCGACGAAAAACCAACGGGGTCGAAGGATCCCTACGCGTTACGTCGCGCGGCGCTGGGTGTCATCCGGCTGATCATCGACAACGATCTACGGCTTGGTATCGCTTCGCTTCTCGCGGAGCCTACTCGTCGGATTTTCAAGCAAGTCGCCACGCCTGTGGCCATGTATAAGTCGATACCATGGAAGGGCCAGCACGTTCCGGAAGTCGCACTTGATCTCCTCGCCTTCTTTGCCGACCGCCTCAAGGTCCAGCTCCGCGAGCAGGGCGCACGGCACGATCTCGTCGATGCCGTCTTCGCGCTCGGTGGTCAGGACGATCTCCTGATGATCGTCCGCCGCGTCGAGGCGCTCGGAAAATTCCTCGACTCGGACGACGGCAAGAATTTGCTCGCCGGGACCAAGCGCGCCAGCAACATCCTCAGCATCGAGGAGAAGAAGGACAAGCGCAGCTTCGACGGCGCGCCGGATGCCGCGCTCTACAGCCTCGCGGAGGAAAAGGCGCTGGCGAAAGCGATCGATGAGGTCAAGGCGGAAGCCAGCGCTGCCGTCGCGAAGGAAGACTTCGCCGCCGCGATGAGTGCGATGGCGAAGCTGCGCCCGCCGGTCGATGCGTTCTTCGACAGGGTCCGCGTCAACGATGATGATGCCCAGGTGCGCGAGAACCGGCTGAAGCTGCTCAACGAGATCCGCAGCGCCACGCGCGCAGTGGCGGATTTCTCGAAGATCCAGGATTGAGGCGCGAAGATCCTCCGTTAAGACGCGCTGACCGCGGCAAACACAGCTGTCATTCCGGGGCGCGCGTAGCGCGAGCCCGGAATCCATCGTGCCGCGCGTGCTGTCGAGAAAGGGGTTCCGGGCTCGCGCAAGGGGCGCCCCGGAATGACGGCTGTTGATGTGGCGCACACAAAATGCCCCGCCCGGCGGGGGGAGGACCGGGCGGGGCTGATGTCCGATTACACTGTTCGCGCCAGCCTGATGTGACGCGCCGGACATCGATCGGGCGCATAGCGTCGTCAAGGGAAACGAATCCGGACCGCGTGACGCAACGCGTCCAACTACGGCTCTAGTCCACCACCTCGACGATCCGGCGGGAGCGCGGCTCGACCAGCACGGTCTCGCCGTTCACGACGGTGTAACGATAAGTCGTTGCGCCGAAACGTTGCGGCACGTCATAATAAGTGACGCCGACCTCGGGTAAGGTGGCGCCTACCACCACGCGATCCGGGATGCGGAAGGCCGGCACACGTTGTTCGACGACATATTCGCGGAAAGCCGGCCGCTGCTCGACCGCGATCGTCGGGGCGCCGTCGACGACGGCGGGCGCGCGCCCGACCGTGACACCGCTTTGCGCCTGCGCTGCCAGGGGCGAGCCGACCACGGCCGTGAGCGCTGCAAGAGCAAGAAACCTGTTCCGCATGGACAACTCCTTCGACGTGATTTTTCTGACGCGCCATTGGCGCGACCGGTTGCCAATGCATGCTCAACGCCAAGGTTCCGGGAAAAGGCCCGCCGCAATAGCGGCAATTTCGGGCAGTTTTCGTGGGTGGGGAACTCGCGCGGTGTCTTGCGCATCTCTACTCGCGGAACCTGGCCAGCTATGATCCGCGCGCGATTCGTCCCTCCTTCACAGAAAGATAGTTCATGCACATCACCGTCGCCCACATTTCGCCGATCCTGTCGTTGATTGCGGGCGTGCTCATCCTGATCATGCCGCGGCTCCTCAATCTCATCGTCGCGATCTTCCTCATCGTCAACGGCGCGATCGGGCTCGGGCTCCTGAAGTGGCTCCGCTTCTAGGCGTTCACTTTTCGGAACCGTCCGCCTTGCGCGGGCCCGCCCAAAATGGTGTAAGGCCCGCGATTTCCCATTCCTCTCGCAGGTTGTGTGCAAGCTATGGCCAAAGCCGCCTCGAAGCCCAAAAAAATGCCAGCGAAATCAAAGTCCTCTGCCGCTGCGAAAGCTGCGCCGCCAGCCCGCAAGGCGCTGGCCAAGAGCGCGCCGAAGGCGGTCGCCAAAGCTGCTGCCAAGGTCGGTGGAAAGCCCGCTGCGAAGCCCGCGGCAAAGGCGGTGACCAAGGCGGCTGCGCCGAAGCTTGCTGCCAAGCCCGCGCCGAAGAAGGCGGCGCCTCCCACGGCCGTCCCGGGCGCGGTCAAGGCCGGCAAATGGGTTTTCACGTTCGGCGACGGCAAGGCCGAGGGCCGCTCGGAAATGCGCGACCTGCTCGGGGGCAAGGGCGCCAACCTCGCCGAAATGGCCAATCTCGGCCTCCCCGTGCCTCCGGGCTTCACCATCCCGACCTCGGTCTGCACTTACTTCTACGCCCACGACAAGACCTATCCGAAGGAGTTGCAGTCCCAGGTTGAGAAGGCGCTCGACTATGTCGGCAAGCTGACCGGCAAGATCTTCGGAGATGCCAAGAACCCGCTGCTCGTCTCGGTGCGCTCCGGCGCGCGCGCCTCGATGCCGGGCATGATGGACACCGTGCTCAATCTCGGCCTCAACGACGAGACCGTCGAAGCGCTGTCCGAACTGTCGGGCGACCGCCGCTTCGCCTATGACAGCTATCGCCGCTTCATCACGATGTATTCCGACGTCGTCCTGGGCTTCGAGCATCATCACTTCGAGGAGATCCTCGACACCTTCAAGGACAGCCAGGGTTACACGCTCGACACCGACCTGTCGGCTGACGACTGGGTCGACCTGGTCGGCAAGTACAAGGACGCGGTTGCGCGTGAGACCGGCAAAGACTTCCCGCAGGATCCGCACGACCAGCTCTGGGGCGCGATCGGCGCCGTGTTCTCATCCTGGATGAACGCGCGGGCGGTGACCTATCGCAAGCTGCACGACATTCCGGAATCCTGGGGCACCGCGGTCAACGTGCAGGCCATGGTGTTCGGCAACATGGGCGAGACCTCGGCCACCGGCGTCGCCTTCACCCGGAATCCCTCGACCGGCGAGAGCAAGCTCTACGGCGAGTTTCTGATCAACGCGCAAGGCGAGGACGTGGTGGCGGGCATCCGCACGCCGCAGGACATCACCGAGGACGCGCGCAAGGAATCGGGCTCCGACAAGGCGTCGATGGAATCGGCGATGCCGGAGGCGTTCAAGGAGCTGACGCGGATCTACACGCTGCTCGAGAAGCACTACCGCGACATGCAGGACATGGAGTTCACCGTCGAGCAGGGCAAGCTCTGGATGCTCCAGACCCGCGGCGGCAAGCGCACCGCCAAGGCGGCGCTGCGCATCGCGGTCGAGCTCGCCAATGAGGGCCTGATCTCGAAGGAGGAAGCGGTTACGCGGATCGATCCGGCGTCGCTCGACCAGCTCCTGCATCCGACGATCGACCCCAACGCCAAGCGCGACGTGATCGCCACCGGGCTGCCGGCCTCGCCGGGCGCGGCCTCCGGCGAGATCGTGTTCTCCTCGGACGAGGCCGCCAAGCTCCAGGGCGACGGACGCAAGGTCATCCTGGTCCGCATCGAGACCAGCCCCGAAGACATCCACGGCATGCACGCCGCCGAAGGCATCCTGACCACCCGCGGCGGCATGACCTCGCACGCAGCGGTGGTCGCGCGCGGCATGGGCAAGCCCTGCGTTTCCGGCTGCGGCACCATCCGCGTCGATTACGGCCGCGGCACCATGAGCATCGGCTCGCGCACCTTCAAGACCGGCGACGTCATCACCATCGACGGTTCGCTTGGCCAGGTGCTCGCCGGCCGGATGCCGATGATCGAGCCGGAGCTGTCCGGCGAGTTCGGCACGCTGATGAGCTGGGCCGACCAGGCCCGCAAGATCGGCGTCCGCGTCAACGGCGACACGCCCGATGATGCGCGCACCGCGATCAAGTTCGGCGCCGAAGGCATCGGCCTCTGCCGCACCGAGCACATGTTCTTCGAAGAGACCCGCATCCGCACGGTGCGCGAGATGATCCTCTCGGAGGACGAGCAGTCGCGCCGCGCCGCCCTCGCAAAACTGCTGCCTATGCAGCGCGCCGATTTCGTCGAGCTGTTCGAGATCATGAAGGGCCTGCCGGTCACGATCCGGCTTCTGGATCCTCCCCTTCACGAGTTCCTTCCGCACACCCATGCCGAGGTCGAGGAAGTGGCGCGCGCCATGAATACCGACCCGCGGCGCCTCGCCGACCGCGCCCGCGAGCTCTCGGAGTTCAATCCGATGCTCGGCTTCCGCGGCTGCCGCATCGCGATCGCGTATCCCGAGATCGCGGAGATGCAGGCGAGGGCGATCTTCGAAGCCGCGGTGGAAGCGCAGAAACGCACCGGCAAGGCCGTCGGCCTCGAGGTGATGGTGCCGCTTATCGCGACCAAGACCGAGCTCGACCTCGTCAAGGCGCGGATCGACGCCACTGCGCAGGCGGTGATGCGCGAGACCAATACCAAGCTGGCCTACCAAGTCGGCACCATGATCGAGCTGCCGCGCGCCTGCCTGCTCGCGGGCCAGATCGCGGAGTCGGCCGAGTTCTTCTCGTTCGGTACCAACGACCTGACGCAGACCACCTATGGCATCAGCCGCGACGATGCAGCGAGCTTCCTCGGCCCCTACGTGGCGAAAGGGATCCTCTCGGTCGATCCCTTCATCTCTCTGGATCAGGAAGGCGTCGGCGAACTCGTCAAGATCGGTGTCGCGCGCGGCCGCAAGACGCGAGCGAAGCTCAAGGTCGGCATTTGCGGCGAGCACGGCGGCGATCCCGCCTCCGTCGCGTTCTGCCACCATATCGGCCTCGACTACGTCTCCTGCTCGCCCTACCGCGTGCCGATCGCCCGGCTCGCCGCGGCGCAAGCCGCGCTCGGCAAGTCGGTCGCAAGCCAGGCGTAAGCGGGGCTGATGTCGGAATGAGGGAGGCGGGGCCCAGCTCCGCCTCCCTCATTTTACGTCTCGTTCAACTCGTCATTGCGAACGTCGTGAATCAATCCAGAGCCTTTCCGGATTCTGATCGCTTCGCTGCGCTCGCAACGACCGAGTTCGTGGGACGCGCTCGCCCACAGCCAAGAGCGGGCTAAGACTCCACGAACTCGTCCCGCCGATAGCCCTGCGCATAGAGCAGCGCGGTGAGATCGCCGTGGTCGATCCGCGCGGCTGCCGCGGCCGCTACCGCCGGCTTGGCGTGGTAGGCCACGCCCAGACCCGCGGCCTGGATCATCGCGAGATCGTTGGCGCCGTCGCCGACCACGACTGAGTCGATGTCGTCGAGATCGAACGATTCCATCAGATCCACCAGCGTCGCGAGCTTGGCGGCGCGGCCCAGGATCGGCTCCTTGACCTCGCCGGTGAACTTGCCATCGCGCACGACGAGCTCGTTGGCGCGGTTCTCCTGGAAACCGAGCTTGGCGGCGACCGCGCGCGTGAACAGCGTGAAGCCGCCGGAGACGAGGCAGGTATAGGCGCCGTTCGCACGCATGGTCGCAACCAGCGTGCTGCCGCCCGGCGTCAGCGTGATGCGCTTGTCCAGCACCTCGTCGACGGCGCTGGCGGGCAAGCCCTTGAGCAGCGCGACGCGCTCGCGTAGTGCCGGCTCGAATTCGATCTCGCCGCGCATCGCGCGCTCGGTGATGCCGGCGACATGGGCCTTCACCCCGACGAAATCGGCGAGCTCGTCGATGCATTCCTGGCCAATCATGGTGGAATCCATGTCGGCGAGAAAAAGCTTCTTGCGCCTGAAGCCGACAGGCTGCACGACGATGTCGATGGGCAGGTCGCCGCGAAGCTCGCGCAGCCGCTGCTCGATGGCGTGACGGTCGGCTTCGAGGTTATTGTCGGCGCCGAAGGGGATGTCCACCGCAACCCCGTCGAACAGCCAATGCGCCGGTGCCGCCTGTGGCAGCACGGCGCGGGCGCCGTCGACGACGGTCGAATCGAGCGCGGGATTATCAGGGTTGCAGATCAGCGTGGCGACGAGGGACATTTGAGGTTTTCGTGAGCGAGAGGCATCCGAGCAAGGCCGTGCTTATCGCAGGCCCGACCGCCAGCGGCAAGTCGGCGCTGGCGCTCGACCTCGCGCGCGCCACCGGCGGCGTCGTCATCAATGCCGATTCCATGCAGGTCTACCGCGACCTGCGCATCATCACGGCACGGCCGACGGGGGCGGACGAGGCGCTGGTGCCGCATCGTCTCTATGGGCATGTCGATGCGTCCGTGAATTTCTCGGCTGGTGCCTGGGTGGCTGACGCGTCGAAGGCGCTCGAAGAAACGAGGGCCCAGGGACGTCTTCCGATCTTCATCGGCGGCACCGGTCTCTATTTCAAGGCGCTGACCACAGGTCTCTCCGTGGTGCCGCCGATCCCCGCCGAGGTCCGTGAGAACGTGCGCGCGCGGCTGGAACGGAACGGCGTCGAAGCGCTGCATGCCGAGCTCGCCGCGCGCGACCCGCGCGCGGCCGAGCGATTGAACCTGCGCGACCGCACCCGCATCGCGCGCGCGCTCGAGGTGATCGAGGCGACCGGCCGCTCGCTGCTCGACTGGCACCGCGAAGGCCAGCCGCCGCTGCTGCCGAAGGACAGTTTTCGCGCGGTGTTCCTCGCGCCCGAGCGTGAAGAGCTCTATGCCCGCATCGATGCTCGTTTCGAGGCCATGCTGGGCGCCGGCGCGCTCAGGGAGGTCGAGCGGCTCGCCGCCAGGCAGCTCGATCCACTGCTGCCGGCGATGAAGGCCCATGGCGTGCCGGCCCTGATCCGCCACTTGCGCGGCGAACTCAGCCTGGAGGAGGCCGCCGGCATCGGCCGCGCCGACACCCGCCATTACGCCAAACGTCAATTCACCTGGTTCCGGCACCAATTGCCGGAGTTCGAATGGGTGAGGCCGAAGGAGGCGAGGGGATGGCTGGCAGCCGTAGTACCGGGCTGAGGAGGTCTCACGCCTAAGGGGGCTTTTCGCCCTCTCTTAGATACTCGTCTAGGGCAGCCATGCCCCACCCAAGGAAATACATCATCGCTGCGCTCATTCCGAAGACCGCATAGTAATTGTTCATCGAAGGAAAAGCTTCCATCAACGGACCGAGCAAGCGCGTAGTGCTGAGCGCCAACATTGCCGGGGCGGCGGCCAACTGCTTCAAAATCACCCGCCCCTTCACATCCTCGGCGAAATGAGCAGCACTGAACAATCCGATTGCATAGAGGGTGTATCCTCCGGCGAGAAACAGACCGATTTTGGTGCTACGCCTCATTTGCTTCCCTGAACCGCTCAGCGTGATAGCGTTTCAGAATGACCCGACAATGATGAGTTCTCTTGAGCGGTGGTCGCAAGATTTCCCTCGCCGAACCCCGGTTACCCCGCTACACTGGCAAAATCGCGCAGGAACGGCCGCATCGCCTTGACATCCGGGCTTTGGTCGCTATGTTTCGCGCAACCTTTGGGAAGCCGAGCGCCTGCCATGCGTAACATTATTACCAAACTCCTTATCGCCGTCGTACCCAGGCACACCGCCGGGGATGGCTAGCTGCCATCCACAAGACAGGCGGTGTGCATGGGCCCTCTTCGGGGCCTTTTTTATTTCCCGAACCCGACACGAATGAAGCCGCTGACAACAGCGCACCCGGAGCAAGCCAATGAGCGACATGAGCCACGATCCGAACCAGATGACCGGCGCTGCGATGATCGTCCGCGCGCTCATCGATCACGGCGTGACCGACATCTTCGGCTATCCCGGCGGCGCGGTGCTTCCGATCTATGACGAGATCTTCCAGCAGAGCGAGGTCCAGCACATCCTGGTCCGCCACGAGCAGGGCGCCGGCCACGCGGCCGAGGGCTATGCGCGCTCGACCGGCAAGCCCGGCGTTGCGCTGGTGACCTCCGGCCCCGGCGCCACCAACATGGTGACGCCGCTGACGGATGCCCTGATGGACTCGATCCCGCTGGTCTGCATCTCCGGCCAGGTGCCGACGCATCTGATCGGCAACGACGCCTTCCAGGAATGCGACACCGTCGGCATCACGCGCCCCTGCACCAAGCACAATTGGCTGGTGCGCGACGTCAACGATCTCGCCAAGGTGCTGCACGAAGCCTTCTATGTCGCGACCTCCGGCCGGCCGGGCCCGGTGCTGGTCGACGTGCCCAAGGACGTCCAGTTCGCGACCGGCACCTATCATCCGCCGCGCAAGTCCGACGTGCACCGCTCCTATGCGCCGCGCGTGAAGGGCGATGCGACGCAGATCCGCAAGGCGGTCTCGCTGCTCGCGAATGCCAAGCGTCCCGTGATCTACAGCGGCGGCGGCGTCATCAATTCCGGCCCCGAGGCGACCAGGCTCCTGCGCGAACTGGTCGAGGTCACGGGCTTCCCGATCACCTCCACGTTGATGGGCCTCGGCGCCTATCCGGCGTCGGGCAAGAACTGGCTCGGCATGCTTGGCATGCACGGCACCTACGAGGCCAACATGACGATGCATGATTGCGACGTCATGCTGTGCGTCGGCGCGCGCTTCGACGACCGCATCACCGGCCGCGTGGATGCGTTCTCTCCGGGCTCGAAGAAGATCCATATCGACATCGATCCGTCCTCGATCAACAAGAACATCCGGGTCGACGTGCCGATCATCGGCGATTGCGGCAACGTCCTTGGCGACATCCTCCAGGTGTTCAAGGCGGAGGCGAAGAAGCCCGACATCAAGTCGTGGTGGCAGCAGATCGCGCAATGGCGCGCCCGGAACTCGCTCTACTACAAGAAGAGCAACGACGTGATCCTGCCGCAGCACGCGATCCAGAGCCTGTTCGAGGCGACGCGCGGCAAGGATACCTACATCACGACCGAGGTCGGCCAGCATCAAATGTGGGCGGCGCAGTTCTACGGCTTCGAGGAGCCGCATCGCTGGATGACGTCGGGCGGTCTCGGCACCATGGGTTACGGCCTGCCGGCCGCGGTCGGCGTGCAGGTGGCCCATCCCGATAGCCTCGTCATCGACATCGCGGGCGACGCCTCGGTGCAGATGACGATGCAGGAGATGTCGACGGCGGTGCAGTACGAGCTGCCGATCAAGATCTTCATCCTGAACAACCAGTATATGGGCATGGTGCGCCAGTGGCAGCAGCTGCTGCACGGCAACCGGCTGTCGCATTCCTATTCGGAAGCGCTGCCGGATTTCGTCAAGCTCGCGGAAGCCTACGGCGCGGTCGGCCTCCAGGTGCACAAGCCCGGTGATCTCGACGGCGCCATCAAGGAGATGATTTCGGTCAAGCGGCCCGTGCTGTTCGATTGCCGCGTCGCGGCGCTCGAAAACTGCTTCCCGATGATTCCTTCCGGCAAGGCGCACAACGAGATGCTGTTGCCAGAGCAGGCGAATGACGAGGCGACCGCGAAGGCGTTCGCCGGCGGCAAGGCGCTGGTGTGACCAGAGACATTTGAGGGACGACAATGAACCAGCCCGCATCCGCCTATTTCATCGAAGACCGTCACGATCCCAACGAGACGCACACGCTTGCCGTGCTCGTGCAGAACGAGCCGGGCGTGCTCGCCCGCGTCATCGGCCTGTTCTCGGGTCGCGGCTACAACATCGAAAGTCTCACGGTCTCGGAGACGGAGGCCCAGAAGCATCTGTCGCGCATCACCATCGTCACCACGGGGACGCCGATGGTGATCGCGCAGATCAAGAACCAGCTCGATCGCATGATCCCGGTGTACCAAGTCGTCGACATGACCCAGACCCGGCGCTCGATCGAGCGCGAGCTGGCGATGGTGAAGGTGCGCGGGCAGGGCGAGCATCGGGTCGAGGCGCTCAGGCTGGCGGATGCGTTCCGCGCCCGGGTGATCGATGCCACCACCGAGAGCTTTGTGTTCGAGATCACAGGCAACACGGACAAGATCAATCAGTTTATCGACCTGATGCGCCCGCTCGGCCTCGTCGAGGTGTCGCGCACGGGTGTTGCCGCGATCGGTCGCGGGCCTGAAGGGATGTGAGCCATGTTGGCGCGCGACTGGTACTACAACGAGCGGAACCGGATGGGGATCGAGCCCGCTGTGGCCTCGATCTACGACGCCCACGACGATGCCGACATGCGGGCGCGCGCCGCCCTGAAAATGCTCGGGGTGCAGCGCGGCTGGCGCATCGCCGACATCGGTTGCGGCAACGGCGTGCTCGCGACCGAAGCGGCGCTGATGGGCGCCGACGTCGATGCCATCGACATTTCGCCGGCCATGCTGGCGCTTGCCGAGATCTACGCCCGCGACCGCAAGGCGCCCGTGCGCACGCAGTCGGCCGGGCTGCTCAGCTTTGCCTACCGCCCGGAATCCTACGACCTCATCGTCAGCGAGTTTACGCTGCACCATCTGCCGGATTTCTGGAAAGCGGTGGCGATGTCGCGGATCTATCGCGCACTGAAGCCGGGGGCGAGCTTCTATCTGCGCGATATCGTCTACACAGCGATGCCCGACGCGATCGAGCGTGACGTCGAGCAATGGGCCGACTTCCAGATCAAGAACCACGATTTCTCGCGCGAGAGTGTCGTCATGCATATGCGCGACGAATACTCCACTTTCGGCTGGGTGATGGAGCGGATGCTGATCGACGTCGGCTTCACGGTGGTCTCGGCCGATTACCACGCGCCGATGCACGGCACCTATCTGTTGCGGAAACCGAAGGCCGGCGAGCAAGGCTAAACCAGAACAACAAACAAGGCTGCGAGACAAAGCAGAACCGGAAGCAACAATGAAGCCGGCCGACATTCTCATCGCCGTCACGGTGGCGGTCATCGGGGGGCTTGCCTTCGTCGCAAGCAGGATGGCGCTGGACGAGCTGTCGCCGGAACTGATGACGGCGCTGCGCTTTGCCATCGCCGCGGTGCCCTGCCTGTTCATCCCCAAGCCGAAGGTCGCCTGGTCCCTGCTGATCGCGATCAGCTTCACGCTGTTTCTCGGCCAGTTCCTGTCGCAGGCCTATGGCATCGCCCACGGCGTGCCGGTGGGCCTGACCAGCGTCGTCGTGCAGAGCCAGGCGCTGTTCACGATCGGCTTCGCCGCGCTCGTCTTCGGCGAACGCCCGACGCCGGTGCAGACGCTCGGCGTCGCGGTCGCCGCGGTGGGCTTGCTGATGATCTGCGGCACCGTCGGCTATGATTTCAGCGTCGCCGCATTCGCCGTTCTGATGATCTCGCCGCTCAGCTTCGCCGTCGGAAATCTGCTGCTGCGCGGCGCCCGCGGCGTGCCGATGTTCGACCTGTTCGCCTGGCTGTGCCTCGCCTCGGCCGTGCCACTGTTCGTGCTGACGCTGATCACCGACGGGCCGGCGCCGACCTGGGCCGCGCTCACGCAGATATCGCTGACCGCGGCGGTCTGCATACTGATGCTCGGCGGCATCTCCACCAGCATCGCCTACTGGCTCTGGGGCCGACTGCTGCGCGACTATCCCGCCGCGCAAGTCGTGCCGTTCGCGCTGCTGGTGCCGTTCGTGGGCTCGGCGGCCTCCAGCATCGTGTTCGGCGAACGGTTCGGGCCGCTGCGTCTTGCCGGCATGCTGACCGTGATCGCCGGGATCGCCGTGATGGTGCTGGCGAAGCGCCCGCAAGTTCTGCCGAAGACCGCGTGAGGTGATGATGACCTCCTCGCTGTTCTACGCCTTCATCATCTTCATGATCGTGATGTACTTCACGCCCGGGCCGAACAACATCATGCTGCTGTCCTCCGGCCTGACCTACGGCTTCCGCCGCACCATCCCGCACATCGTCGGCGTCGTCATTGGCTTCGCCTTCATGGTGGCCGCGGTCGGCCTCGGGCTCGGCTCGGTCTTCCTGGCTTACCCGATCCTGCAGACCGTCCTGAAATATGCCGGCGCCGCCTATCTCATCTACCTCGCCGCCGTGATCGCGATGTCCGGTCCGTCCAAGCCGGGCGAGGAGAAGGCCCGCGGCCCGATGACCTTCTGGGGCGCGGCGATGTTCCAGTGGATCAACGCCAAAGGCTGGGTGATCGTGATCGGCACCATCACCGCCTATGCCGCGATTGCTCAATTTCCGCTTAACATCGCCATTCAAACCGTGATCAGCCTGGTCGTCGGCACGGTCTCGACCGTCGTCTGGGCGATGTTCGGCACTGCACTGCGGCCAGTGCTGACCTCCGAGCGGCTGGTGCGCGCCTTCAATGTCCTGATGGCGATCCTGCTGCTCGCCTCCCTCTACCCCGTTTTCATGGATGCATGATGTCGCGGATTTCCATGCAGAAACGGGTTTCCCTCAGGGCTGAAAATGCTCTAGACAGCCCCCGAAATCCGCAAATTTCACCCTTCGGACACTGACCATTGGCCGATTTTCGGCCCTGAACGAGGAAACGACCTATGCGTGTTTATTACGATCGCGACGCCGACCTGAACCTGATCAAGGGCAAGAAGGTCGCCATCGTCGGGTATGGCAGCCAGGGCCACGCCCATGCGCTCAACCTGAAGGATTCCGGCGTCAAGGACGTCGCTATTGCGCTGCGCAAGGATTCGGGCTCGGTGAAGAAGGCGGAAGCCGCCGGCTTCAAGGTGATGGAAGTCGCCGAAGCCGCCAAATGGGCCGACCTCGTCATGATGCTGACCCCGGACGAGCTCCAGGGCGACATCTACCGCGAGCACCTGCACGACAACATGAAGAAGGGTGCGGCGCTGGTGTTCGCGCACGGCCTCAACGTGCACTTCAACCTGCTCGATCCGCGCCCTGATCTCGACGTGCTGATGATCGCGCCGAAGGGCCCTGGCCACACCGTGCGCTCGGAATATCAGCGCGGCGGCGGCGTGCCCTGCCTGATCGCAATCGCCAAGGACGTCTCGGGCAACGCCCATGACCTCGGCCTGTCCTATGCGTCGGCCGTCGGCGGTGGCCGCGCCGGCATCATCGAGACCACCTTCAAGGAAGAATGCGAGACCGACCTGTTCGGCGAGCAGGTGGTGCTTTGCGGTGGCCTCGTCGAACTGATCAAGGGCGGCTACGAGACCCTGGTCGAAGCCGGCTACGCGCCCGAGATGGCCTATTTCGAGTGCCTGCACGAAGTGAAGCTGATCGTCGACCTGATCTATGAAGGCGGCATCGCCAACATGAACTATTCGATCTCCAACACCGCCGAATACGGCGAGTACGTCACCGGCCCGCGCATCATCACCGACGAGACCAAGAAGGAGATGCGCAAGGTCCTCGCCGACATCCAGGGCGGCAAGTTCGCCCGCGACTGGATGCTCGAGAACAAGGTCAACCAGACCTCGTTCAAGGCGACCCGCGCCAAGCTCGCCGCGCACCCGATCGAGGAAGTCGGCGCGAAGCTGCGCGACATGATGCCCTGGATCAAGAAGGGCGCGCTGGTCGACAAGAGCAAGAACTGACGGCTGCGCCGTCATTCCAGGGGGCGCGAAGCGCAACCCGGAATCCAGAGGTCATGGATCGAGATTCCGGGTTCGCGCGCCAACCGGAATGACGAGCGAAGTTCAAGCTTCGTTCGCTAAGCCAAATCCTGGACCCGATGTCGAGCGAGATCGCAAACAGCGGTCTCGCTCTTTTCATCCCGGCAAGACATTGCTCTTTCATTCCTCCCGCGACCTCAAACAGTTGAGCGGCTCGGCTCCTGCCAAGTAGAGCGTTGCTTCAAGCCGCAGGGACGGTCTGCCCGCGCGGATGGCGGGCCATCGCAATCATGCGCAGCGCCATTACGACGAGCAGCGGAAGCAGGAACGCGGCATAGAGCGGCATCGTCGGCACGCGCTTGCCAAACGACACCATGAACTGAAACCAGACGTAATAGCCGCCCACAAGGTGCAGCGCGCGCCAGGCGCGCGGCCCGATCAGCGCAGCCGTGCGGTCGAGGGACGTCGCGCTCATGGCGATAATGAAACCATAGCCGATGCCGCCGAAGATGTACGAGGCCGCCGAAGTGGCTTCCGCGAAACTCGCAGGATCCATATTGGCAAAGGCGACAATGGCGGTTGCATGGATGGCGTGGGAGGCCGCAAAGCTCAAGCCCAGATAGCGGCGGTTGCGGCGCAGCCATCGCGTCCCCGCATTGGGCCACAGCCGCGCCATCGCCGCGGCGCTGAAGGCGAGGCAGAACAGCAGCAGCGAGCTTCGCGCCGTGAAACGGATCACCATGCGGACGCCCTCTGGCTCGAACTGCCGCATCGAAGCGATCCAGAGGCTCAGGGCGACCAGGCTGCATGCAAGGACGGCGAGCAGCCGCCAGCCTTCGAGCCAGCTTCGATGTTGCGGCATGACAATCCTCCACTTGATGTAATCGGTGATTACATTTGCGGCCGTCGCATCGTCAACGGTGTAATCAGCGATTACATTCACGTTCGGGTGATGCTAGAAGGCGCTATGCCTGCTCGCCAGACGGTAAAGCCGCGTTCGCGCCGAACCCCTAAAGCCCGGCCATATCACCACGGCAACCTTCGCCGCGTGTTGATCGATGCTGCCTTGCAATTGGCGGCCGAAGGTGCCGAGGTTTCGGTCCGTGAAGCCGCCCGCCGGGCGGCGGTCTCGCCGGCGGCTCCGTTCCGGCACTTTCCGAACCGCGAGGCCTTGATGGCCGCAGTGGCAGAGGAGGCGCAGCGGCGCTTCCGCGCCGAGACCGAGGCAGCGTTGCGCGAGGCGCCGGCAGGGCCGCTCGATAGATTCCGCGCCTTCGGCATGGCCTACCTGCGCTGGGCCATGCGTAATCCCGCCCACTTCGAGATCATCTCCACGGGCCGTTACTTCGCCCACGGTAGCGCCGAGGAGCTGACGCGCGACAACGACCAGCTGATCGGGCTGTCGGAACAGATCCTGGCCGATGCGGCGGCGCAGGGCCTGCTGCAATCGGCCGATTTGAAGCGCATCCAGATCGCCGGGCGCGCGTTGGTCTACGGTTTTGCACGGATGAATCTCGATGGCCACTTTCCGCGCTGGAACGTCAAAGCGAGCGAGATCGAGCGGATGGCCGAAGGGGTGATCGACATGTTCATCGCGGGGATCGCCAAACCCTGACGCGCGGACGCGCTCCCAGCGCCCCAGTCCGCAGCCAATGTCTGTGGTCAACGATAAGCCAAGGCCGGATAACGGCTCGACATTGCCTGTTCTTGATCGTTTCGTTACGGTTTTATGACGCGATGCGGGCTTCCGGCTGCGCCGAGCTCGCTAGCCGGGGGGCGGACATCACCACTCCGGACGGAATTGCATGTCGTCGATGGCGCCCCCGCGCCCGATCCAAACCCTTCTTCCGCTCCGGCATGAGTTCGGCGTCCGACGTCGTGCAATACGGCTTTAGGGAACAGGCCGCCGCGAGCAATGAGCAGCTCAACGCGCCGCTGGTCGATTCCTGCCATCCCGCCCGCCGCCGGCCCAACATCATCATGATCCATGATGAATCCTCCTTCGACATCCGCGCCGCGCGGGGCATCAAGGTGCCGGCATTCCGCTCGATCCCTCGTTCGCCGAGCAGAAGCAGATCATGCTCCGCTGCAAGGGCATCTTCTACGGCTGCAAGGACGGCGCGGAGGCGGGGCGGCTGAACCGGCTGCTGATCGATGCGGGGATGATCCGGGGACTGTAGCCGTCCTTATTGCCGCCCGATCGTCCCCCAAAGCCACTTCGCCACCGCATCCGGTGACGAGTTCGCATCGTTGCCGCTGGCGCGCAGGTTCGCCTCGCGCATCGTGGCGATGTCGATCTTTCCGAGCAGCGGCCTCAGCGCCGCCTGCAGTCGCTGGTCGCCGGCGCGCTTCGGCGCCAGCAGCAGGATCGCGTCGTAAGGCGGGATGGCGTGGCTGGGATCGTCGAGCGCGACCAGATCGTATTTCGCGATCAGTCCGTCGCTGGTGTAGCCGGCGATCACGTCGACCTCGCCGCTGGCGACCGCTCCATACATGAAATCCGGCTGCATCTGGCGCTGGGCGCGGAACGAAAGGCCGTAAGCCTTTTGGAGGGCCGCCCATTCGGGTCGCGAGAAGAATTCGTAGTCGCCGGCAATCGACATCGTCGATGCGTGTGCGGCGAGATCGGCGATGGTGCGGATGCCGAGCGCCGCGGCGCGCTTCCTCGGCATCACCAGTGCATAGGCGTTCTCGAAGCCGAGGTCGCCGAGCAGGGTGATGTTGTCTCTGGCCAGCGCCGTCTTGAGCTGCGCGAGCAGCTCGGTCCGCGGCTCGATATCGCTGCGATGCAGCTGGTTGGCCCAAAGCGTGCCCGAATAATCGACATAGAGATCGATGTCGCCGGCCTTCAGTGCCTCGAAGATCACGCTCGAACCGAGGCTCGAACGTGCCGTCGCGGGCAGGCCGGCGGCCTTGAGACGGTCCCTGAGCAACGCGGACAGCACATATTGCTCGGCAAATGTCTTGGCGCCGACGAGGTAGCCCTGCGAGGAGCGGCCCATTGTCGGTACCAATGTCGCGGCGACGAGGCATGCGATCCCGACGCAGCCGAGCGCTGCGCGCAGACGGCTGCGGCGGCGCAGGCCGCTCTCGATCAGCCCGAGCAGTTGATCGACGGCGAGCGCGAGCAGGGCCGAGGCCAGGCAGCCGAACAGCACGAACACCCAGTTCTGGGTCTGCAGCCCGGCGAAGATGTAATTGCCGAGGCTGGTCTGCCCGATCGGGGTGGAGAGCGTCGCGGTGCCGATCACCCACACGGCAGCGGTGCGGATGCCCGCCATCATCACCGGCAGCGCGAGCGGCAGCTCGACCATGAGAAGCGACTGCCGTGCGGTCATGCCGACGCCCTTGGCAGCCTCGATCAGCGCGGGATCGATGCCGTTGAGGCCGGTGATGCCGTTGCGCAGCACCGGCAGCATCGAGTAGAGCGCCAGCGCCAGCATTGCCGGCAGGAAGCCGAAGGCGGAGAAGGAAAAGCCGAACCAGGCGAGCGTCACCGAAGCCAGCAGCAGCAGCAGCGGATAGAATAGCGCAAGCAGCGCAAGTCCGGGGACCGTTTGCACGACGCTGGCAAGCGCAAGCAGCATGCCGCGCGGCGCCGGGCGATTGCGCGTGAGGATCGCCAGCGGCAGGCTGACGGCGAGACCGAGCGCGAGCGCGGCAAGACTCACCTGCACATGGTTTCCGAGATAGTCGGGCAGATGCGACAGCGCCTCGCCCCAGCGCGGATCGGTGAGGAGGCTCATGCCGCACCGCCCCCCGGCAGCAGCGCGTTGAGCCGCTCGACCTGGCGCCGCGGCGTCCGCAGCATCTCGAGCACGTAAGGCACGCCGCTGTTCGACAGCTCCGCCGGCGTGCCTTGCGCCAGCAGTTCGCCGCCGCGCATCACCGCGATGCGGTCGGCGAGCAGGATTGCCTCCGTCATGTCGTGCGTGATCATCACGGTGGTCAGGCCGAGCTTGCGATGCAGCGAGCGATAGTCCTCGCCGAGTGCATCGCGGGTGAGGGGATCGAGCGCGCCGAACGGCTCGTCCATCAGCACGATGCGGGGCCTTGCCGCGAGCGCCCGCGCCACGCCGACGCGCTGGCGCTGGCCGCCCGAGAGTGTCTCCGGCAAACGGTCGCGATGTGCCGCGCGGTCGAGCTGCACCAGATTCAGCAGCTCGTCGACACGGGCTGCGATCGAAGGTGCCGGCTCGCCCAGCAATTTGGGCGTGATCCCGATATTGTCGGCGACGCTCAGATGCGGAAACAACCCGCCGCTCTGGAAGACGTAGCCGATCCGCCGCCGCAGGGCGACCGGATCGACGCGTTGCACGTCCTCGCCCTCGACGGTGATGGTCCCGCCATCGGCCTCGATCAGCCGGTTGGCGAGCCGCAGCAGCGTCGTCTTGCCGGAGCCCGAGCCGCCGACGATCGCCATAAACTCGCCGTCTGCGATGTCGAGCGAAACGTCGTCGACGGCCCTGAGCGCGCCGAAGCGCTTGGTGACGTGCTGGTAGCTGATCGCTGACTTGGAAGGCATCCGACGCGGCTCATTCTTCCTTACCCTCCCCTGAAGGGGAGGGTCGATCGCGCGCAGCGCGAGCGGGGTGGGTGATCTGTCCACGCGAGCAGTATTCGACGCAGAGAGACCGTCACCCCACCCCGGTTCGCATTCCGCTTCGCTTCATGCGCACCGACCCTCCCCATGCAGGGGAGGGTAAGAGCAGGGCAAGCCCATGCGTAACACGCCTGACGCCTTGATTGAACTTGGCTGCGCGAGCGGCTAAGCAGCAGGCGCAATTCGGAGGAAGCCTATGTCAACGCCCACTGCGGTGGCGCTGCAAGATGCCAAGGTCGCGTTCCGCCTCGGGGACGGGCGGGTCTATACCGCGGTGGAAAAAGCCCATCTCGCAGTGGCGCAGGGCGAATTCGTGGCCATTGTCGGCCCGACAGGCTGTGGCAAATCGACATTGCTCAACGTCGCCGCGGGACTGCTCAAGCCCGCGGCCGGCAGCGTCAGGATCTTCGAGCGGCCACTCGCGGGGCTCAACCGGGATGCCGGATACCTGTTCCAGGCCGATGCGCTGTTCCCGTGGAAGACGGCGCTCGACAATGTCGCGATCGGGCTCGAGATCAAGGGCACGCCGCGCGCTACGGCGCTTTCCCGGGCGCAGCAATGGCTGACTTCCGTCGGGCTCGGTGCGTTCGCGGGCCGCTATCCTCACATGCTTTCCGGTGGCCAGCGCAAGCGCGTGGCGCTGGCGCAGGTGCTGATCCGCGATCCCAAGATCCTCTTGATGGACGAGCCGTTCGGGCCGCTCGATGCGCAGACCCGCCAGGTCATGGGCAATCTGCTGCTCGACCTGTGGAGCGCTGACCGCAAGGCGGTTCTGTTCGTCACCCACGACCTCGAAGAGGCGATTGCGCTCGCCGACCGCGTCGTGATCATGTCGGCCGGGCCGTCCTCGCGCATCATCGGCGACTGGCGCGTGAACCTGCCGCGCCCGCGCGACATTTTCGAGGTGAGGCTGGACAAGGAGTTCCACGAGCTGCATCGCGAGATCTGGGGCGTGCTCAAGGACGAGGTGATGAAGGGCTACGCACAATCCACCCAGGCAGCGGAGGCGGTCTGATGTCGCGCCCGACGCTGTTCGCGCTGCAGATCCTGGTTGCCGTCGTCGGCATCGTGCTGTGGCAGGTGCTGACCACCGTGCCGGTGTTCGGCAAGATCCTGCTGCCGCCGTTCTTCTTCTCCAATCCGTACGACGTGTTCAGCCAGATCGTGAAATGGTTCGCCTCCGGCGTGATCTGGAAGCATCTCGGCATCACGCTGGCGGAATCGCTTCTCGCCTTCGTGATCGGATCGGTCGGCGGCGTCCTGGTCGGCTTCTGGTTCGCGCGCCAGCCGCTGGTGGCCGCGGTGTTCGACCCCTATGTCAAGATGGTCAACGCGCTGCCGCGCGTGGTGCTGGCGCCGATCTTCGCGCTGTGGCTCGGGCTCGGCATCTGGTCCAAGGTCGCGCTCGGCGTCACCTTGGTGTTCTTCATCGTCTTCTTCAACGTCTATCAGGGTGTGAAGGAGGTCAGCCGCACCGTGCTCGACAACGGCCGCATGCTCGGCATGAGCGAGCGGCAATTGATGCAGCACGTCTACTGGCCCTCGGCGCTGTCCTGGATGTTCTCCTCCCTGCACACCTCGGTCGGCTTCGCGGTGGTCGGCGCGGTCGTCGGCGAATATCTCGGCTCGGCTGCGGGACTCGGCTATCTCATCCAGCAGGCCGAAGGCGTGTTCGACGTCGGCGGCGTGTTCGCGGGCATGTTCGTGCTGTCCGCCTTCGTCATCCTGATCGACTATGGCGTGACGCTGGTGGAGCAGCGTCTGCTGGTGTGGCGGCCGGCCGTAGACGGTCGCGGCTAGGCTAGTTCGCCACCTGACATTTATGTGATTGACCGGCTGGAATAGAACGCGCGCACACGCGTCATACCCCCATTCAACACAGCTGCATGGGAGTTCAGGATGCACCAGCTACAATGTCGCCACGTCGTTGCGGCGATCGCAGGCAGATGCCGATGGCCGAAGCCCGGCCTCGGCACGGCGGTCATCGGCGCCCGCATTTTCGTCGCATTCGCGCTGCCGTCGCTCGTGCTCGCGCACGAACCTCATCCGGTCGCCTCGCCGGTTGCGCACAGCGCGGACGAGCATGCGTTCCTGCAAGAGAACGACGCGGCGATGACCAAGATGATGAACGACATGGCGGCCAAGCCGACCGGCGATATCGATCGCGACTTCGTTGCGATGATGATGCCGCATCACCAGGGTGCGATCGACATGGCTGTGATCGAACTGCGTTACGGCAAGAACGAACAACTCCGGCGCATCGCCCAGGAGATCATCGTCGATCAGATGCAGGAGATCGCGGCGATGAAGCTTGCCATCGGCGAGCCTGCAACGGACACGACGCCGGCTCCAACGCAACCGCCGTCCCGTCCAGCCACAAACGTTCATCATCAGGGCATGCAGATGGATATGTCCGCCGGAATCAAAAAATAGGAGTCGTCGATGAAGACGTCGCAAAGCAACATCATGAAGAGCATTTTCCTGGCAGCCACGATGCTCGCCACCGGCTCGGCCGCATGGGCAGGGCAGGCGCCGGGCGCGTTATCCGCCCCCGATATTCCGATCAGCCATCACGATCGCGTCTACGCGGCCGAGCAGTTCTCGAACACGGTCTCGGTGACAGATCCGGTCGACAACAAGCTGCTTGGTGTGATCCGCCTGGGAGATCCGCAGCCCGGCAATTTCAGCCCGCTCTACAAGGGCCAGGTTCTCGTGCACGGCATGGGCTTCTCCCCCGACCACAAGACGCTCGCCGTGGTCTCGATCGGCTCCAATTCGGTGAGCTTCATCGACACCGCGACCAACGCTGTCAAGCACACGACTTATATTGGGCGGTCGCCGCACGAGGCGTTCTATACTCCCGACGGCAAGGAGGTGTGGGTCACAGTCCGCGGCGAAAACTACATCTCCGTGATCGATGCCAAGAGCCTGAAGGAGAAGATCCGTATCACAACCCCAAACGGGCCGGGGATGCAGATCTTCTCGCCCGACGGCAAGTACGGCTACATCTGCTCGTCATTCAATCCCGAGACAGTTGTTGTTTCTGTCACCGAGCACAGGATCATCGCCAGAGTGAAGCAGGAGAGCCCGTTCTGTCCGAACATCGCGGCGACGCCAGATGGAAACCAGGTCTGGTTCACGCTGAAGGATGTCGGCCGGACCCAGGTGTTCAACGCGAAGCCGCCGTTCAACCTGATCAAGACGATCGACACCGGTCCGATCACCAATCACGTCAACTTCGCGCGCACGGCCAAGGGCACGTTCGCTTATGTCACTGTCGGTGGTCTGAATCTGGTGAGGGTTTTCCGCACGGACGATTTCTCGCAGGTCGCGACGATTCCCGTTGGTAATCTGCCTCATGGCGTCTGGCCGTCTGGCGATGGCACGCGCATTTATGTCGGCCTCGAGAACGCCGACGCTCTCACAGCGATCGATACTGCAACCAACAGCGTGGTTGCGAATGTCCCGATCGGCCAGGCACCGCAGGCGATCGCCTACGTTCCAGGCGCAGTGCCCAATCCGGATGACCGCCACAATCTGCAGCCACTGGGCGTCGCAGGTCGGGCCGCCCATCTTGCGATGGGTCCCAAGGACGGATCGAAGGACGGCGCGGCGCCGACCAGCGTGTCGCTGTTTGACCAGGGCTTGATTCAGATACTGCAGGCTTCGGTGACAGGACTTCAACCCAAGCAGAAATATGTGCTTGCGCTGGCGGATCGAAATGATGGAACGGGCCCGTTGCAGCCATTGGCGGCCTTCATGACGAATCCGGCCGGATCAGCTATCGTCAATGCGACTGGTCCGATCCGCCAGATCGTCGATCCGTCCGCGGCCTCCGGAAAGCGATATCTCGTGATTGCCTCCGGTGATGCGGCCGAGCCTGGCGGCGCGGTCCAGATCGAGACGCAATGACGCGCCAATCGGCGTCAACGAAAGGCAGGCGGAGCATTCCATGAAGGACATGCTGGTTCAGGTCGAGCCGCTGATCCCCTCGCTCCGCCGTTATGCGCGCGCTGATGCGCGATCGCACAGCAGCCGACGATCTGGTTCAGGATTGCCTGGAGCGCGCCGTCAGCCGCTGGCATCAGCGGCGTGACGGCAGCGTGCGCGCCTGGCTGTTCACCATCCTCCACAATCTGGCGATCACACAATTCCGCCAGGCCACTTCGCGGGGAAGGCATATGCCGATCGACGATTTGGGTGGGCAGGAGCTTGCCAGCGCGGCAGTGCAGGAACAAGGACTGATCTACCAGGACGTCCTGAGAAAGCTTGCGCGACTGCCGGAAGAGCAACGAGCGGTCCTGCTGCTGGTCGCGGTCGAGGATCTCTCCTACGCGGATGCTGCGAAAGTTCTCGGTGTTCCCGTGGGCACCGTGATGTCGCGCCTGTCGCGCGCACGGGAGCGATTGCAGCAGGAGATGGATGCGGTGGGGCCGCGGAACGTCGTCGCATTGCGGAGCTTGAAATGAATCGGCGGCCGATCACGGAAGATGATCTCCACGCCTACGTGGACCAGGCGCTCGAGCCCGAGCGTCGCGCCGAGGTCGCATCCTATCTGGACGAGCATCCGGATGTCGCTGACCGTGTTGCGGGCTTCGCCAACCAGCGCGAGCAGCTGCGTGGTGCGCTCGCTTCGATCGCCGACGAGCCATTGCCCGCGGAGTTGAACCTGTCGCACATCATCGAGAGCCGGAAGCGCCGTCCCCTGCGGGCGTGGCAGGCCATCGCTGCGATGTTGCTGCTAGGTATCGGAGGCCTCGCCGGATGGACCATGCGCAGCCTACTGCAGGAAAGCCCGAACGGACTATCCGCTTTGGCCCAGGAAGCGGCCTATAATTACGGCGTTTACGCACCGGATCGCGTGCGTCCTGTCGAGATACGGGCGTCCGACCACGCAGAACTCACGCAATGGATCTCCAGCCGGCTGAAACAGCCGGTCAAGGTACCGGACCTCTCCGTCACAGGCTATCGGCTGATGGGCGGGCGCCTGGTCGCCACTTCGCACGGTCCGGCCGCGATGTTCATGTACGACGACGATCGCGGCGATCGCCTCGTAGTGCTGACGCGTCCGATGAGCAGCCGCAATCTCGATGCGCCGATGATACCGCAGTCGTCCGGCAACGTCGCGGGTTTTGCCTGGATAGATGACGGCCTTGGCTATACCCTCGTCGGCCAGCTTCCGACAGACACGCTAAAGCCGATCGCGAACGAGATCCGGAAGCAGGCACGCTCGATCTAGCGACGAAATCAACGAAACGGGCCCGCGCACCGGTGCGAGCCCACGAGGGCCCAATCCGGCCGTAACGTCGTCGGGCGCCTGCGTCGGCGTCTTGATCTTCCCCATCGGGAATTGCTCTTGTCGGGGAGCTATTGCACCGAATGGCCGATGGCCAGCTCGCCCGGGCGGTGCTTCTCAATCCGGTCCCGCTGCTCTATGGTGCCGCCGGCCGAACGGAGGAAACCAATGAAGAACACGATTGCCAGGCTCGCCGGCGCGCTGCTCGCGCTGATGCTCACCACGTCGCTTGCCGCGGCGCAAAGCAAGGTGACCATCGCGGTCGGCGGCGGCTCCTGCCTGTGCTATTTGCCGACGGTGCTGGCCAAGCAGCTCGGCGAATACGAGAAAGCCGGCCTCAATGTCGAACTGGTGGACCTCAAGGGCGGTTCGGACGCGCTGAAGGCGGTGCTCGGCGGGAGCGCCGACGTGGTGTCCGGCTATTTCGACCATTGCGTCAATCTCGCCGCCAAGAAGCAGGAGCTTCAATCCTTCGTGGTCTATGACCGCTATCCCGGCCTCGTGCTGGTGGTCGCGCCCTCGCGCACCAACGATATCAAGTCGGTCAAGGATCTCGCCGGCAGGAAGGTCGGCGTGAGTGCGCCCGGTTCCTCCACCGACTTCTTCCTCAAATACATGCTCAAGAAGAACGGGCTCGATCCCACCAGCGTCGCCGTGATCGGCGTCGGTCTCGGCGCCACCGCGGTCGCCGCCATGCAGCAGGGCCAGATCGATGCGGCCGTGATGCTGGATCCCTCGGTGACCGTGCTTCAGGGCAGCCACAAGGATCTGCGCATCCTTTCGGACACCCGCACCCAGAAGGACACGCTCGAGACGTTCGGCGGCGAGTATCCGGGCGGCGCGCTTTACTCGACCGTTGCCTGGATCAACGGCCACGAGAAGGAGGCACAGGCGCTCACCAACGCCATCCTCGCCACGCTCGCCTGGATCCATTCGCACAGCCCCGAGGAGATCATGGCGAAGATGCCGGAGGAGACGGTCGGCAAGAACAAGGAACTCTACCTCGCCGCGCTGAAGAATACGATTCCGATGTACTCCGAGACCGGCAAGATGGACCCGAAGGGAGCCGACGCAGTGCTTGCGGTGTTCAGCGTGGGGTCGCCCGACGTGGCGAACGCGAAGATCGACGTCAGCAAGACCTTCACCAACAGGTTCGTCGAACAGGCCAGGAAGACCACGGGGAGCGCCAAATAGCCGACGCGAAAGCGTGGTAGCAGGCGTCATGACGTCACCGGTCATACATCGCGTCACGACGCTCGATCTTGCGGTGCGGTCGATGGTCTGGGAGTTCGCCGAACAGCGCCGTGCCGAGATTGCGGCGCATTTCGCCGAGAAGCAGCGCGAGCGGCCGAAGATCTGGAACGGCCGCGTCCTGCTCGGGCGTGATGCCGTGTTCAGCGACGGTCACCTGACGGCGACCTATTTCGAGACCGATTTCGCGAGCTTCCTCGCCTGGCGGGACTGGGGCTTTCCCGACAAGGCCGTGTTCAACGGCTTCGGCATGGGCGCGCTGCGCGCGTCCGACGGCGCCTTCATCATGGGCGAGATGGCGCCCCACACCGCCAATGCGGGCCGCATCTATTTCCCATCGGGAACGCCCGATCTCGACGATGTCAGGGACGGCACGCTCGACATTCCCGGCAGTGTCGTCCGCGAGCTCGGAGAAGAGACCGGCCTGACTGCGTCCGACTATCAGATCGAGCCGGGCTGGCATTGCGTCGTCTCCGGCCCGACGATTGCGATGCTGCAGATCATCAACCTGGATGTGCCGGGCGAGGTGGCCCGCGCCCGGATCGAAGCCAATCTCGCGGGCGAGGCCGAGCCGGAATTGTCGGCCATCCATCTCGTGCGCGGGACGGGTGATCTCAGGCCCTCCATGCCGCGATTTGTCACGGCCTTCGTCGAGCAGCAGTTCGCTGCGCGTTGATGCGCGAGGCTTGACATCGCCGCGCGCAGCCCATGTGATGGGCAAAAGCAAAAGCAACAAGAATGCGATGCACAATCGTCCAGGGAGGTTCTGATGCGCCTGCGCATGGCTGCCCGTTTGGTACGTGGGCTGTTGGTCGCCATATCGGCGGCGGCCTTGGCGGTGTCCGCCGAGGCCCAAGACAAGGCTCAAGAGAAAAAACTCAAGATCGGCGTCATCTATGATCTGACCGGCCCGCTCGCCGGCGGCGGTTCGGAGCTGCAATATACCGGTGCCAGGATCATGCTGGATCAGTATGGTGCGAAGGACGTCGAGGGCTACAAGATCGAGGCGATCTATGCCGATGCCCAGAGCAAGCCGGATGTCGCCATCAACGAAGCGATCCGCCTGATCGAGCAGGAAAAGGTCGACATGCTGCTCGGCTTCTTCTCCTCGGCGCAGTGCGTGCCGGTGGCGGCGCGGGTCGAGCAGCTGAAGAAGTTCATGTGGATCACGACCTGCATCTCGTCGGCGGTGCTGGAGAACAAGAACTACAAATACGTGTTTCGGCCGCAGGCCTCCGGCGATCAGTTCGGCATGATGACGATGGACTTCATCGCGCAGAACACGAAGGAAAAGCTGGGCAAGGATCCGAAGGACCTGCGGGTCGCCATCATCCACGAGGACGGCGCCTACGGGGTCGATGTTGCCAAGGGCAATGAAGCCGGTGCCAAGAAGGCCGGTTTCAACATCGTGCTCAGGGAAGGCTATTCGGCCACGGCCCCGGATCTGTCTGCGCTGGTCACCAAGCTGAAGCGGGCCAAGCCGGATGTGGTCTTCCACACCGGCTATAATCCCGACATCACGCTGCTGCTCCGGCAAGCCCGCGAACAGGGGCTGAAGTTCGGCGCACTGGTGGGACACGGCGCCGGCTACGGTGTCTATGAGAAGCTGAAGGAAGGCTTGGGCGCCGATGTCAACTACGTCTTCAACACCGATCCGATCTCGATCTGGCTCGCCAACCAGAAGACCATGGATCCGAAGCTGCCGCCGATCATCAAGGCGGTCGGCGAGGAGTTCGACAAGCGCAAGCCCGGACTCGCCATCCGTTCGGCCCATGTCGGCATGGCTGCGTCCAACACCTATTTGTTTCTGAACGACGTGCTGCCGCGCGCGATCAAGAAGTATGGCGGCATCGATCCCGACGCCCTGCGCAAGGCAGCGCTCGACACCGACATTCCCGAAGGCGGCACCATGCTCGGCTTCGGCGTCAAATTCCACGGCGAGGGTTCGCCAATGGCGGGGCAGAACGAACGCTCGTTCCCCGTCGTGATCCAGTACGTCGACGACAAGTCCTACGTGGTGTGGCCCAAGAGTCAGGCGCAGCGCGAGGCCGTGCTGCCGCTGCCCAAGGGCACCACCTACAGCAACCAATAGCGGCGGAGAGCCCTGGTGTTGGAAGTCAGCGGCCTGGTGAAGCGGTTCGGCGGCTTCACGGCCGTCAACAACGTGTCGTTCCGGGTCGACCAGGGCGAGATCCTCGGGCTGATCGGCCCCAACGGCTCGGGCAAGAGCACGATCTTCAACATGCTCTCCGGCACGCTGGCCCCGACCTCCGGCTCGATCCTGTTCGGCGGCTCGGAAATTGCGGGCCTTGCTCCGCACCGGATCATCAACCGCGGCATCGGCCGGACCTTCCAGATCCCGCGCCCCTTCCGCCGCCTCACCATCTTCGAGAACGTCGCGCTGGCGGGCTTCTACGGCCAGGGCCGCCATAGCCGCGCCAGGGCGGAGGAGGCGGCCGAGCGCTCGCTGGCGATGGTCGGCCTGCCGACCGATCGCCATGCCGGCGTCGACGGGCTCGGCGCAGCCGGGCTCAAGAAGCTCGAGCTCGCCAAGGCCCTCGCCACCGCGCCGAAGCTCTTGCTTGCCGACGAGAGCCTCGGCGGCCTCGACGAGGCCGAGATGGACCAGGCCGCCGACATGCTGCGCAACATCCGCGACGAGCTCGGCATCACAATCATCTGGGTCGAGCACATCATGGGCGTCCTGATGCGCGTCGTCGACCGCGTCATGGTACTCGACCACGGCGAGAAGATCTCGGAAGGCCTGCCGATCGCCGTCGCGGGCGATCCGCGCGTCATCGAAGTCTATCTCGGCACCGACGCCGAAACCACGCAAGCCGCGGCCGCCGAAGCACGCCGCCGGGCGGGAGGCTAGCCGATGCTCGAGCTTCGCGGCGTCAATGCCGGCTATGGCACCTTCCAGGCGCTGTTCGACGTCGATCTCGACGTCAAGGCCGGCGAAGCCGTCGGCGTCATCGGCCCCAACGGCGCGGGCAAGACCACCTTGATGCGCGTCATCTCCGGCCTGATCCGTCCCTCGCGCGGATCGATCAGGATGGAAGGCGTCGACCTCGTGGCGACGCCGTCCCACAAGATCGTCAGCCTCGGCATCGCGCATGTGCCGGAGAACCGGCGGCTGTTTCCGCAGCTCACGGTCGACGACAATCTGAAGATGGGCGCCTTCATGAAGGAGGCACGGGACCACTACGTCGAGCGGCGCGAGGTCGTGTTCGACCTGTTTCCGCGGCTGAAGGAGCGGCGGCACCAGATGGCCGGCACCATGTCCGGCGGCGAGCAGCAGATGTGCGCGATCGGCCGCGCGATGATGTCCAATCCGAAGCTGCTGCTGCTCGACGAGCCATCGGCGGGTCTCGCTCCGGTCGTGGTGCAGCAGGTGTTCGAGCTGGTGAAGCGGATCCGCGCCAGCGGGCTGACGGTGCTGATCGTGGAGCAGAACGTGCAGCAGGTGCTGAAGGTGGTCGACCGCGCCTATTTGATCGAAGCGGGCGCGATTCGTGCGTCGGGCAGCTCGGCCGAGATGCTGGCGAGCGACACGGTCAAGGAAGCGTATCTCGGGGTGTGATGGGCATGCAGGGATTCCTAGACGTCTTCGACATCTATCTGCTGGAGGCCGTCATCAACGGCATCCTGCTCGGCGGCGTGCTGGCGCTGCTCGCCCTCGGACTCAACCTGATCTTCGGCGTCATCGACGTGACCTGGATCTGTTATGCCGAGCTCGTGATGATCGGCATGTACGGCATGTACTTCATGGTGCAGTATTACGGCGTCAGCTATTTCGTTGCCGCCCCGTTCACCATCCTGCTGGTCGCGGCGCTCGGCGCGGCGCTGCACTACCTCGTGATCGCACCGCTTCTGACCGCACCGCCGATCAACCAGCTGCTCGCGACCGGCGGGGTGTTGTTCGTGCTGCAGAGCTTTGCCACCGTCGCCTTCGGCATCGACTTCCGCAATCTCGGCATCCGACTGCCGGTGCTCGCCTTCGGCGACATGAACTTCAGCTACGCACGGCTGCTGTCCTTCGGAGCCGCGCTGGTCGGCATGGTCGCGGTCTACCTATTCATGACGCGGACCTTCACCGGCACCGCGATCCGCGCCATCTCCCAGGACCGGCAGATCATGGCGCTGATGGGCGTCGACACCAAGCGGATCTATCTCATCACCTCCGCGCTCGGCGGCGCGCTGGCCGGGCTCGCCGCGTGCCTCCTGGTGCTGCAATATGACGTGCATCCCTTCGTCGGCCTCTCCTTCGGGCCGATCACCTTCCTGATCTGCGTGCTCGGGGGGCTCGGCAATTTCATCGGCGGCTTCATCGCCGCCTTCGTGTTCGCCGAGATCATCTCGCTCGGCGGTCTGTTCTCCGACCTCGAATGGGGCTACGTGCTCGCCTTCGCCTTCTTCATCGTGATGATGTTCATCCGGCCCGCGGGCCTGCTGGCGAGGCGGCGATGATGGGGCAGGGGCGGCTTGCGGCTTGGGGCATTGGACTGACGGCGCTGGTCGCGCTGCCCTTTCTCTATCGCGATCCCTATCATCTGCACATCCTGGTGCTGATCCTGATCTGGTCGTTCGCCTACACCTCCTGGTCGATGATGGGGCGGTTCGGGCTGGTCTCGCTCGGCCACGGCGGCTTCATGGGGATCGGCGCCTATGTCACCGCGCTACTGTGGAATCATCTCGGCCTGACGCCCTGGATCGGCATTCCCATCAGCATGGTCGCGGCCGGCGCGCTGGCGCTGATCGTCGGTTATCCCTGCTTCCGCTTCCGCATCACCGGGCACTATTTCGTGCTGGTGACGTTGGCGCTCTCCGGCATCGTGCTCCAGGTCATCACCGCGACGCGCGACTATACCGGCGGCTCGCTCGGCTACACGCCGGACCGGGCATCGGGCAACAGGCTGCTGGCGCTGCAATTCGACGACAAGACCACCTGGTACCTGATTGCGCTTGCGGTCTGGCTGTTCGGCATCGTGGTGTGGCACTGGGTGGACCGCAGCATGGCCCGCTATGCCCTGGAAGCGATCTCGGAAGACGAGGACGCGGCCGCAGCGGCCGGCGTCGACGTCACGGCCGAGAAGCTGAAGATCACGCTGCTCAGCGCGGTGATGACGGCGCTCGCCGGCGCCATCTACTGCCAGTACCAGATGTTCATCACGCCGGACACGGTCAGCGGCATCGCGGTGTCGCTGCAGATGGTGTTCGCGGCGATCGTCGGCGGGCTGTTCGTTTCGCTCGGCCCGACCGTCGGCGCCATCATCACCATCCTGCTGGCCGAGAGCTTGCGCATCGGCTTCGGCACCAAGGCGGTCGGCTGGGACAACCTGGTCTACGGCCTGCTGCTCGTGCTCTTCATCATATTCCTTCCCAAGGGCATCCTTGGTAGCTTGCTCGACCGATTGAAGAAGCCGCAACGCAAGGTGACCCGCGCTCATGAACATGAAGCCGTCGAAATCGCTCGCCCAGGAGCTTGACCGTTACATCACGCCGTTCCGTTATGATGGCTCCGGCAAGTTTCACCTCAAGGACCACAGGACCGACGAGAAGGGCGATCTCGACAAGGAGAAGGCGCAGGCAGTCCTCGACGCCAACAAGAAGCGGCTGATCGCATTTCAGGAGAAGCTCTACGCGCAGGACCGCTGGTCGCTGCTGATCGTGTTCCAGGCCATGGACGCGGGCGGCAAGGACAGCGCGATCAAGGCGATCTTCGAGGGCATCAATCCGCAGGGCTGCGAGGTCCATGCCTTCAAGGCGCCGAGCAGCAAGGAGCTCGACCACGACTTCCTCTGGCGCCACGCGGTCGCGCTGCCCGAGCGTGGGCGTATCGGCATCTTCAACCGCTCGCACTACGAGGAATGCCTGGTGACGCGAGTGCATCCGGAGATCCTCGCCAAGGAGAAGCTGCCGCCGAAGCTCGTGACCAAGAACATCTGGAAGGAGCGGTTCGAGGACATCTCCGCCTTCGAGCGCTATCTCAGCCGGAACGGCACCGTGGTGCTGAAGTTCTTCCTGAACCTGTCCAAGGAGGAGCAGCGCCGGCGCTTCCTCGCGCGGCTGGAGGATCCCGCCAAGCAGTGGAAGTTCTCGATGGACGACATCAGGGAACGCGCGCTGTGGCCGCGCTATCAGGCGGTGTACCAGGACATCGTCCGTCACACGGCAACATCGCATGCGCCCTGGTACGTCGTGCCGGCCGATCATAAATGGTTCGCCCGCGTCGTGATCGGCTCGGTGATCAACGCAGCGCTCGAAAAGCTCGATCTGCGCTTCCCTCGCGCCGACAGGGCCTCGCTGGCCGAATTCGACCAGGTGCGCAAGGCGCTGGAGAAGGAGGGCAAGGGGGACAAGGGAGGGAAGGGGGCGACGTGACAGCCAGCCGGCTCTCCGACCGCAAGACCGTCAACTTCGCGCTCCAGGGCGGAGGCGCGCACGGTGCCTTCGTTTGGGGCGTGCTCGACCAGGTGCTCGAGGACGGCAGGCTCGCGATCGAGGCGGTCAGCGCCACGAGCGCCGGCGCCATGAACGCCGTGGCGATGGCTTCGGGCATGGCGAGCGGAGGCGCGGATGCCGCGCGGGAGAGCCTGCACGCGTTCTGGTACGAAGTGTCGCGCATGGACATGGCGTATGATCTGCTGTCGCCGCTGAACCAGTGGATCCAGGCCTTGAGGCTGCCGCCGGAATATCATCCGATCCACGCCGTCATCCACACGTTGACGCACACCCTGCCGCCGAGCCTGCTCAATCCCTTTCACTTCAATCCGCTCCGCACGCTGCTGGAGCGCGTCGTCGATTTCGACCGGCTCAATTCCTCGCCCGAGGCGCCGCAGCTGTTTCTCAACGCCACCAACGTCCGCACCGGCAAGATCAAGGTGTTCCAGAGCCCGCTCCTCACGGCGGAGACCGTGCTCGCATCGGCTTGCCTGCCGCCCTATTTCCAGGCCGTCGAGATCGACGGCGAGCATTATTGGGATGGCGGCTATCTCGGCAATCCCGCGATCTATCCGCTGATCTACCGCAAGGGTAGCCACGACGTCATCATCGTGCAGGTCACGGCGATCCGGCGCGACGAGCTGCCGACCAGCGCTGCCGACGTCCTCCACCGCATCAACGAGATCAGCTTCAATTCGTCCTTGATGCGCGAGATGCGTGCGATCGCTTTCGCCACAAGGCTGATCGACGGCGGCGAGCTCGACAGCGACAGGCACAGCCGCATGTACATGCATTGGATCGGCAACGACCAATTGATGTCGCAGCTCGGCACGGCCACGCAATTCCATCCCGAATGGAGCCTGTTGTGCCGCCTGCGCGATGCGGGCCGCGAGGCGGCGCAAAGCTGGCTGGCGGAAAACTTCGACCAGATCGGAAAGGCCTCGACCGTCGACCTCGCGGACATGTTTCTTTGAAACGCGAAAACAACCCCATGCACAGTAGCCGGCGTTAGCGAAATCAATGACTTACCCATTGCATCATGCGTTTGCGGATTTTTCGAAGCCGGTTTGACTCGTCGGGCAAAACAGGGGCATGATGTCACCATGCCTGGCCGCCCCCCCTCCAAGTCCGCATGTGGGTGCGCAAGCGCTCCGCGGAGCAGCCGTTCTGGGAACCCGCACGCCAAATGTGATCGTCATATCCTTTGATCCTCCTTGACAGTTTTGTGTCTCAGGCGGACCATCGCGATGGTCGCAAACAAGCGACGCAGGTCCACCTCATGAGCAAGGGGAGGTCTATGACTCCACCTCCGCAAATCCAGCCGCGTTGATTGCGATGGAGCTCGTTCGGACGATCGCATAGCGGCAGAACCGCGAACGGCACGCCGGGTCAAGGTTAGCGGGCTGCATCAGTGAGGCAGAGCCCCTACCTTCCCGGCGCTGTTCCTGCATCACGGTTCGCGTCGGCCAGCGGTGACTTGGCGGGGCGCGACAGTCATTGACATCCCTCTCTTGCCCTCCTTTTCGTGGCCGACATTCCGGGCCGATCCCGGGGTATGCACCGGGCTCTACGCGAGCGCTTTCTGAAGGATGAGGCCCCCATCTTCGCATTGCGGCAAATGCCAAGAGAATGTCGCCTCGAAGGCCAATTTCTGACACAGGCCGGAGGCGAATAACGGCCATCCGACATGACGCATTCGCTTTGGCGGTAACGGTCTCGACATCGCCGGCGCGTGCATTTTTCAAGGACTCTTCGTGTCGCCCAAGCATGCCCCGGCGCTTCTCGCCGTTCTCTTCCTCGCGATCTCCTTTGTCTCTACCGCCAGCGCCGAGGCGCCCCGGCCGGCGACGAATAATGCTGCGGCATTGTCGGGCGAGGAGGCCAGGCGCGCGCTGGAAACGCTCCAGGACGACAAGAAGCGCACGCAAATGATCGAAACGCTGCGCGCGATCGCCAATGCATCCGGTCCGCAGCAGCCCACGACGCCCGGGCCTGAGCCGAAGTCGCCGATCCCGCTCTCGGCCGACGGCCTCGGTGCGCAGCTCCTGCTCACGGTGTCGGAGGAGATCGGCGAGATCTCGAGCGAGATCGCCGGAATGGCGCGGACGCTCACGCACTTTCCGGCATTCTATTATTGGATCATGCGGACCGCGAACGATCCGGCGGCCTATCACCTCCTGATCGAAATCGCCTGGAAGCTGGCGCTGGTGTTCGGCGCGGCTTTCTGCGCGGAATGGGTGATCTTCCGCCTGATCCGGCGCCCGGTCGCGTTCCTGGAAACACGCGCGCCGCAGACCGCGCGCCTGCCAATGCAGGCGCTGCCGATCGCCGATCCGCCGCCATCGGTCGTGGATGTCACTCCCGAGCCGGAATTGAACAAACGTCGTCGCAGCCTCGCGCGGGTCTGGCAGGCCATGCTGCGGCTGCCCTTCGTGCTTGGCCGCATCCTCCTCGAGCTGCTTCCCGTCGTCGTCTTCGTCGCGGTCGCCACCGCGCTGCTCGGAACCGAGATCGGCCAGCCCGCGACCGTCCGCCTCGTCATCCTCGCGGTCGTCAACGCCTATGCTTTCTCGCGCGGGCTGATCTGCATGGTGCAGGCGCTGGCCGGGCCGTTTGGCCTGTTTCCAGTGCGCGCGGAGACTGCCGCCTATATCGAGATCTGGACACGCCGCATCGTCGCCGTCGGCGTCTCCGGCATCGCCTTTGCCAACGTGGCGCTGCTGCTCGGCCTGCATCGCGCCGGCTACGCCGCGCTGCTGCGCATGGTGATGCTGGTCGTGCATCTCTTCATCGTCGTCATCATCCTGCAATGCCGCCGCCAGGTCGCCGACGCCATCCGGGGGCCGGCCGAGCGGCAGGGCATCGCGGCCCGTTTGCGCAATCGAATCGCCGGCGGCTGGCATTATCTTGCCATCGCGCTCGACCTCGCACTGTGGGCGGTGTGGGCGCTCAACATCCGAAACGGCTATTCGCTGCTGCTGCAATATTTCGTCGGCACCATTGCGGTGGCGCTGGTGACGCGCGTGGTCAGCATGCTGACGCTGAGCCTGATCGATCGCGGCTTCCGCATCAGGCCGGAGATCCTCCAGCGCTTCCCCGGCCTCGAGGTCCGCGCCAACCGTTATCTGCCGCTGCTCCGCAGGATCGTATCCGGCGTGATCGCCTTCGTCGGCTTCGTGGCGGTGCTCGAAGTCTGGGGTGTCGACGCCGTCGTCTGGTTCTACGGCGGCCAGATCGGCAGCCGGCTGATCTCGGCCGTGGTGACGATCGGCCTCGCCGTGTTCATCGCAGCGGCGATCTGGGAAGCCAGCAATGCGCTGCTGGACCGCCAGATCAATACGCTGTCCCGGGACGGCCACTATGCCCGTGCCGCCCGCCTGCGCACCTTCCAGCCGATGCTGCGCACGGCGTTGCTCTGCCTGATCGCCACGGTCGTCGGCCTCACCGCGCTGAGCGAGATCGGGGTCAACGTCGCGCCGCTGCTGGCAGGCGCCGGCATTGTCGGCATCGCAATCGGGTTCGGCTCGCAGAAGCTGGTGCAGGATCTCATCACCGGCCTGTTCCTGCTGCTGGAGAATACGGTCCAGGTCGGTGACACCGTCAGCGTGTCGGGGCTGTCGGGGGTGGTCGAGAACGTCTCGATCCGCACCATCCGCCTGCGCGCCGGCGACGGAGCCGTCCACATCGTCCCGTTCAGCGCGGTCACGACCATCACCAATGCCAGCCGCGGCGCCGGCAACGCCTCGGTCAGCGTCAACGTCGCCTACAAGGAAGACACCGACCGCGCCGGCCAGATCCTCAAGGACATCGTCGACGAGATGCGCCGCGAGCCGGACTTCCGCGCGCTGATCCGCGGCGATCTCGAGCTCTGGGGCGTCGACAAGGTCGACGGCGCCATGGTGTCGATCGTCGGCCAGATCCGCTGCACCGAGGCCGGCCGCTGGCCGGTCCAGCGCGAGTTCAACCGGCGCATGAAGCTGCGCTTCCAGCAGAACGGTATCGAGGTCGCATCCGCCACCCAGACCATCCTGATGCACATCGCGCCGCCCGCCGAGAGCGCCGCCCATCTGACGCCGCGGCGAGCGACCGGATGACAGCGTCCTTGCGTTAACCTTGGCGCGCGCAAGGGCCAGTCGTTTTCGACAATCTCGCTGCGGTGCGAGATCACAATCGTCCTCCAAGTCTCTCCCTCCTTGATCTGGATGAACCGCTGGCCGACAATGTCTGTCGTTCAATGAGGATTTCTTGGGGGAATTCGTGAATAGGCCTGCCCGCGTCGCTGCCCAACCGCCATCATCCGATCAGTCGCACGGCCTGGCGCTGCTGCGCGATCCCCTGCTCAACAAGGGGACCGCCTTCACGGAATCCGAACGCGCGGCGCTCGGCCTGCGCGGCCTGCTCCCGCCCTGCGTGCTGACGATGGAGACGCAGGCCCAGCGCGTGCTCACCAATCTGCGCACGCTGCCGACGGATCTCGAAAAATACGTCGCGCTGAATGCGCTGCATGACCGCAACGAGGCGCTGTTCTTCCGCGTCGTCGTCGACCATATCGATGAGATCCAGCCCATCATCTACACGCCGACCGTCGGGCTCGCCTGCCAGAAATACGGCCTGATCTTCCAGCGCCCGCGCGGCATGTTCATCTCCTCGCGCGATCGCGGCCAGATCGCCGACATTCTGAAGAACTGGCCGTATCAGGCCAGGCTCATCGTGGTCACCGACGGCGAACGCATTCTGGGCCTCGGCGACCTCGGCGCCAACGGCATGGGCATTCCGGTCGGCAAGCTCTCGCTTTATTCTGCCTGCGCCGGCGTGCATCCGGAAGCGTGCCTGCCGATCGTGCTCGACGTCGGCACCAACAACGAAGAGCTGCTGAACGATCCCTATTACCTCGGCCTCCGCCAGCGGCGACTCACGGGCGAAGCCTATGACAGCTTCGTCGACGAGTTCATGCAGGCCGCGCGCAAGACCTTTCCCGGCGTGCTGATCCAGTTCGAGGATTTCGCCAACCATTCGGCCTTCAAGCTGCTGCACAAGTACCGGGATGAAGCCTGCGTCTTCAACGACGACATCCAGGGCACCGCGGCCGTGGCGCTGGCCGGCCTGTTCTCGGCTCTGCGCATTTCCGGCGGCAAGCTGACGGACCAGAAGATCCTGTTCCTCGGCGCAGGCGAGGCGGCGACAGGCATTGCCGATCTCGTGGTCTCCGCCATGATGGCGGAAGGACTTTCCGAGCCGGACGCGCTGCGTCGCAACTGGCTGGTGGATTCCCGCGGTCTCGTGGTCGGCGGCCGTGACGGCCTGTCCGGCCACAAGCTGCGCTACGCCCACCCGGGCCAGGCGCCGATCGCCGACTTTCTCACAGCGATCAGGACCCTGAAGCCGACGGCGATCATCGGCGTCGCCGCAGTCGGCGGCGCCTTCACGCCCGAGGTGCTCAAGACGATGGCGGAACTCAACCAGCAGCCGATCGTGTTCGCGCTCTCCAACCCGACCTCGAAGGCCGAGTGCTCGGCGGAGGACGCCTATCGCTACACCGGGGGCCGTGCGCTGTTCGCCTGCGGCAGTCCGTACGATCCTGTAACGCTCAATGGCCGCAGCTTTGTGCCGCGCCAGGGCAACAATTCCTACATCTTCCCCGGCGTTGGCCTCGGCGTCATCGCCAGCGGCTCGCGCCTCGTGACCGACGAGATGTTCATGGCGGCAGCTCATACGCTTGCCGATTGCGTCGGCAGCGAGGACCTCGCGCAAGGCAGCCTCTATCCGGCGCTTCCGCGCATCCGCGAAGTCTCGGTCCGCATCGCAGCGGCCGTCGCGGACGTTGCCTATCAACGCGGGCTCGCGGACGGACCGGCACCCAACGACGTGAAGGCGCTGGTCCAATCCCAGATGTACGAACCGCATTACTGAGGAGACCGGAACGGCGTTCACCTCCAGGCCGCTTGTCCCCTTTCGGCACAAGCGACTGTGGTGAAATCGCAACAGCTGAATGCGAAACGGCGGCGGCCTCAAGCCCGCTTTTGTTCCGACAAGGTTCTGCCCTCATTGCCCACCGAAAATCGGGCCGTTCGGAGGGCGTACCATGTCTTGCATTGCACGTGCCGAAACGGCCTGGATTTCCTTCACAACCTCATGCCGGCTGCTACTCGCCGTCGTCGTCGCCGCATCGCTGGCCGCCTGCGCGCAAGCGCCGGTCGGGCGCCAGAAGGCCGATCTTGCCGGCAAAAGCCGGCAGGCCGCAACGGAACGCCCGTACCGGCTCGCTGCGCTTCATCCGCGCCCCATCAGCCGGGCGCGCGGCGAAGACGGTGAGGCAAAGCAGGCAACGTCGCACGGTGTCGCCAGCTTCTATTCGGATACGCAGACGGCAAGCGGCGAGAAGTTCGACAGGAACGAATTGACCGCGGCGCATCCCACGCTGCCGTTCGGCACCAAGCTGCGCGTCACCGATACGTCCTCCGGCCGCTTCGTCACCGTCAGGGTCAACGATCGTGGACCTTTCGTGCGCGGACGCGTGGTCGACGTGTCGCCTTCCGCCGCCGAGGCGCTCGGCATGGTCGACAAGGGCATCACCAATGTCAGGCTCGAGGTCGTGCAATAGTCGCGGCTCATGGCGCCGAACGCGGCGCTTAACCGGCTGTTAGCGGCTTTTCAAGCACCATGCATTCCCACGCAATTCGGGGCTTTCGGGGGACGGCGCTTGAACACGATCCAGTATCTCGAGGATCAGGCCGCGCGCGCAGAGCGGCTCGCCAAACGGATCACGGATACGACGACGATCGAAAAGCTCCTGACCTTCGCAGGCGAACGACGCCGCGAAATCGAAGTCATCGCCGGCCAGCGCCGTCGCATCTGAATTGCTCCCTTCAGGAATGGCTTTCCACGAAATCGCTGAGATAGTCGGGAAGCTCGATCCCATCGATGTCGCAGCGGGCGCGGATCTCGCCGGCCACGTCGGTCGAGATGTCCTTCATCCAGTGTTCGAGCGTGTTGAACGAAATCACCTTGACGGGATCGCTGAAGCAGCCGGCGACGAGATCGCCGATCGTGGTCTCGAGATCGCTGCGCTCGATGGGGATTTCGATGGCCTCGTCGCGGCGATCGATCACCACGAACATGGTCCGGTCCGCCCCGTAAGGCACGATCGGTGATGGTCTGCCGGCGTCAAGCATCTCGTGGCGCTCACGTCCTTGCTTCCGATCCCTGACAACGGGAAGATCCGGAAAAAAGTTCCTGCTCGCGCCCTTGGGACGTCCGTCAGAGAAACTCTCTCAGGCGCGATAATTCGAGGACGTGTTCGGGGGAGAGGACCTGCGTGACCAGCGGCGGCTGTGCCACCGTGTGGATTTCGTAGAGGTGCCGCGTCGTCGCCGGCTTCTGCATGAAGGCCGAGATGCACTGGTCAAGCGTGCCTTCGACGACCTGATAGGGCTCCCGATCCGGCTGACGCTGGTTGGCCAGCGACGGCCACTTATGCAGCACCGCAAGCACGCCGAAATCGACCTTTGAAGCCCCGACTACGTCCCCCATTGCCTGGTCCTCACGCAAAAGACGACCCCAGCACACGGATTTGCGTGCCGGGGCCGATACACCTGTCGCTGTATCTCAATGCCACGACCACACAACGCAGCCGCCGGGAAAAAGTTCCCGGCGGCCTTGTCGCTGCGTCAGCTCGCGGCGGCCGCGATCCGGAGCCCCGGGTTGGCGTTGCCCTTGTTGGTCTCGTCACTGCTGCCGACCTTGGGCGGCAGCCCGGCGAAGCGCCGTAAGGCTTCCGCCATCTGCACCCGGCCGGGCACGCCTGTTATCACCACGTCGACCATGGCGAAGGACGAGTGGAAATGGCCGCGCGCCTTGAGCTGCTCGACCGGGACGCCGGCTGCGGCCATGGCCTCGGCATAGGCGATGCCCTCATCGCGCAGGGGATCGAACTCGCAGGTGACGACGAAGGCCGGCGGCAGGCCGGCGACCTTGCCGCGGAGCGGGGAGACCCGCGGGTCGGTGCGGTCGGCCGGCGAGCTGTAGAGGTCCCAGAACCAGTACATCAGCGAGCGCGTCAGGAAATAGCCGACCGCGTTGTCGTTGTAGGAGGGCCGGTCGAACGTGCAGTCGGTGACCGGACAGACCAGAAGCTGGCCGGCGATGTCGGGCCCGCCGCGGTCGCGTGCGAGCTGGCAGGTGACGGCAGCGATGTTGCCGCCGGCGCTCCAGCCTGCGACCAGGACCGGCCCCGTCTTGCCGCCGAGCTCGGCTGCGTGCTCGGCGATCCAGCGTGTTGCCGCGTAGCCGTCCTCGGCAGCCGTGGGGAAACGATGCTCCGGCGCATGACGATAGCCGACGCTGACGAACATCATGCCGGTCCGCCGCACCATGTCGCGGCAGAACGGCTCGTCCGACTGCTCGTCGCCGAGCACCCAGCCGCCACCGTGGAAATAGACCACGACCGGATGCGGTCCCGGCGTCGCCGGCTTGTAGACGCGATAGGGCAGCGTCCCGTCGGCAATGGGCAGGGTGCCGTCGACGATGTCGCCGATCGGCCGTCCCGCAGGTCGGCCCTTGTTGAATTCGTTGACGAAGGCGCGTGCGCCCTCGGCTCCCATCGACTCGATCGGCGGCAGGTTCAGCGACGCCAGCAGGTTCATCACCAGCCGAACGTCCGGCTGCAGGCGCACCACCTCGCCGTCGTTGCATTGCACGGCGCCATCGGGGCCGGTGAGCTTGAAGCCCAGCATGCCGCGGCTGACCACCTCGTCGCAGATGCTGCGATAGGGGCCGACGCCGCCGGTGTAAGGCATCAGGCCCTGCACCTTGCCGGGAACGTTGGCGCCCGTGTACCAGGTGTTGGCGAGCCGGTGCAGCGTCAGCATCGCGCAGTCGGCCATGTGCCTGTTCCAGGCGGCCTGGGCCGTCTCGGTCGGCTCGATCGTGGTGAAGCCGGCATCGCGTAAGCCGGCGATGCGATCGACCACCCAGTCGACGTGCTGCTCGATCGACACCGCCATGTTCGACAGCACCGACGGGCTGCCGGGCCCGGTGATCATGAAGAAGTTCGGGAAGCCCTCGACCGTCAGGCCGAGATAGGTCTGCGGCCCCTGGGCCCAGACGTCGGTGAGCGACTTGCCGCCGCGGCCGGTGATCGGGTGCACGGCGCGGATCGCGCCGGTCATGGCGTCGAAGCCGGTCGCGAACACGATCACGTCGAGGTCGATGCTGCGCCCCGCCGTGGTGATGCCGCTCGCCGTGATCGCCTTGATCGGCTGCTGGCGCAGATTGACCAGCGTGACGTTCGGCCTGTTGTAGGTCGCGTAGTAATTGGTATCGAGGCAGGGGCGCTTTGCGCCGAACGGATGGTCGTCCGGCGTCAGCGCCGCGGCGGTCTCGGGATCCCGGACGGCCGCGCGGATCTTCTCCCGGATCAGGTCCTGGACGATCTTGTTGCCGTCGAGATCGACGGCCTGGTCGGCCCAGAGCTGGGTCAGGATGTGGACGAGATCGCCCGCGGCCCAGGCGCGCTCGAACCGCTCGCGACGTTCGGCATCGCTCAATTGCCAGCTCACGACGGTCTGCTGCGGGTAGGGCACCCCGGCCATCGACTGTCGCGCCTGCTCGCGATAGGCGGCGCGGTCGCTCTCGAAAAGGCTCATGCGGTCCGACGGCGCCGGGCCGTTATGCGCCGGCAGTGCGAAGTTCGGCGTGCGCTGAAATATGGTCAGATGCGCGGCCTGCTCGGCGATTAGCGGGATCGACTGGATGGCGGACGAGCCCGTGCCGATCACGCCGACGCGCTTGCCGGCGAGATCGACGCCGTCATGCGGCCAGCGTCCGGTGAAATAGACCTCGCCCTTGAAGTCCTTGACGCCGTCGATCTCCGGTGGCTTGGGCGCGGAGAGGCAGCCGGTGGCCATGATGTAATGGCGGCAGGAGACGGGCGCGCCGTTGTCGGTGGTGACGAGCCAGCGCTCGGCCTTCTCGTCCCAGGTGGCTGCCGTGACCTTGGTCTTGAAACGGATGTCGCGCCTGAGGTCATAGCGGTCGGCCACGAAGCCGAGGTAGCGCAGGATTTCGGGCTGGGTGGCGTATTTCTCCGACCAGGTCCAGGCCGTATCGAGCTCGGGATCGAACGTGTAGCTGTAGTCGATGGTCTGGATGTCGCAACGCGCGCCGGGATAGCGGTTCCAGTACCAGGTGCCGCCGACGTCGCCGGCCTCGTCGAGCCCGACTGCGGAGAAGCCGGCCTTGCGCAGGCGATGGAGAAGATAGAGGCCGGAAAATCCGGCGCCGACCACGGCGACGTCGACTTGCTGAGCGGTTCCGCGCTCATCGGAGGCACGTGTTGCAACCAGTGCGTCAGGCATGGCATTCCTCCCATATGTTTTGTTTTGCCGGCAGGCTATCGCCGCAGGTTCAGCTTGTCATCAGAGCAAGTGCACCCCTGGGTGGTCGTTTGCGGCGGCATCTTGACCGCGCGAAGGGTGCGGCACCACACGCGCCGCGATGCACAATGGCCGTGGTAGCCCGGGGTAATCAGAGCTCATTCATCTGTGTATGCTTGCGCCTAGAAGCCACGCGTACCGTCCGGCCGTCATGACAGAGTTGAGTGAGCGAACCAGAGCGAACATGGACGTCGTGCTCGAAGAGACATGCCGGCAGCTGCCGCATGGCGGCGATCACGACAGCCGCAGGTTCATCGCCGAGCGGCTGATCGAGGCGGCGCAGGCGGGACACTCCACGCTCGGCGAGCTCGGGATCGTCGCGCGTCGCGCGCTGGCGGAGATCATCGCAAAGCGCGATTAGCGAGGCGCGAGGCTTGCCCCGCAGGCGGCACAGGACATAACCTGCCCCGACCCTTCATCGAGATCGTTCGAAGATGCGGGCCTTGCTTGCATTCGTCGTGGCTGCCGCAATCCATTGTTGCGCCGGCTCGGCCGTGGCCCAGCCGGTCGGACAGTTTCCCTTCGCGCTGACGCGTGAAGGGCAGATGCTCGGCGCCGTGGAAGGCGAGGTGGCGTCCTTCAAGGGACTGGCCTACGCGGCGCCGCCGGTCGGTGCGCTGCGCTGGCGCGCGCCGCAGCCGACGGCCGACAGTTCCGAGATGCGCACCGCCTACGCGTACGGCGCGCCGTGCCTTCAGCCGGCACGGGCTGATGCCGACGAGGATTGCCTGACACTCAACGTGTTCCGTCCGTTCGGGATCGATGGCCCATTGCCGGTGATGGTGTTCATCCATGGCGGCGGCTTCGTCGGGGGCACCGCGAACGATCCGCTGTACGATGGCGCCAGGCTGGCGCAGACGGAACTGGTCGTGGTCACCGTGAATTATCGCATCGGCGCGCTCGGCTGGCTCTCGCATCCGGCTCTGACACAGGCCGGCTACGGCAATTTCGGCCTGATGGATCTGGCCGCCGCGCTGCAATGGGTGCACGACAACATCGCGGCCTTCGGCGGCGATCCCGCCAACGTCACGCTGTTCGGCAGCGATGCTGGCGCGACATCGATCGCGCTCCTGATGCTGTCGGCGCAAACGCGCGATCTCTTCCACAAGGCCATTCTGCAATCGGTGCCCGGCCGCGCGCGCCTGCGCTCGGCAGAAGAGGCCGAGGCCATCGGCCGGCAGTTCGTTAGCATGCTTGGGCCGACGACGGATCTGCGCGCCGTCGACGCGCGGCGCCTGCTGGCCGCCGAGAAACAATTGCTGGAGACATCGCCGCGTAGCTTTGCACCGATGATGGATGGGCGTCTCGCGAGCGAGGACCTCGCCGCGGGCTTTGCGGCCGGACGCCAAAGCCGCATTCCCTTGATGATCGGCTCGAACGACGACGAAACCGGCTTGGAAAATGAGTCCGCGATCAAGGAGGAGCTTGCGCCGCCGGGCTCAGGCAGCGAGGAATTGCGTCAGCTCTATCCCGATCTCACCAGACCTTCGGACCTCGCCGCACGAATCTACACCGACAAGGTGTTCTCCGAGCCGGTGCGGCGCCTGGCCCGCCTGCATGCGTCAAGCGGCGCGCCGACCTTTCGCTACCGCTTCGCCTATGTGCCGGAGGCGCGGCGCGCAAATCCGGGGGGCGGCCATGGGCGCGAGTTGCAGTTCGTCTTCGGCGCGGAAGGCGTGGCCGGTGCGGGCATTCTGTCGCGAAGTGACCGTGAGGTCGCAAGCCGCATGCGCGCCTACTGGATCAACTTCGCCAGAAGCGGCGATCCCAACGGCGCCGGCCTGCCGCGCTGGGATGCTGCGGGCGGCGATCGCCTGCTGCTGATCACGAACGACGGCATCGCGAGCGGCGACGATCCGCTCGCGGAGCGTCTCGACCGGCTCGCAAATGAGGTCAGGAAATGAGCTGGATCAGGCCGCGAGTTCGACGCGGGGCGCCGGGCTCAGCCGGTCTTCCTCCAAATAGTCGATCGCGCCGTCCTTCTCGACGGCGTAGAACTGCCGGCCGTCCCGCGACTTGAATGCGGCGCGCACGACACCGCGGCGGCCCTTGTCACTGTTGACGACGTCCCCCAGCGCAAACTTCCTCATCTCACGTCTCACTTGTCTTCAGGCCGACTGCTTCGGCCCCGCCGGGGATTCTGGGCGGCAAATCGTTAACGGCTTGCTAACCATGCGGCTTTGCCTATGCTCAGCGGCATGACGCGATTTCCGACCCTCTTCCTGTCCCACGGCGGCGGCCCCTGGCCCTTCATGGAGGACAGGCGGGTGCAATATGCGAGGACTGCCGAGGCGTTCGCGAACTTGCCGCAACTTCTGCCCGAGAGACCGAAGGCCGTGCTGGTCATCACCGGGCACTGGGAGGCCGACGCCTTCACCGTGTCCACCTCGGCGCACCCGCCGATGGTGTACGACTATTACGGTTTCCCCGAGCATACCTACCGCCTGAAATATCCGGCGCCGGGCAAGTCCGAGCTCGCGGCGAGAGTGAAGGCGCTGCTCACGCAGGCCGGCGTCGATTGCCGCGAGGATCCCGATCAGGGTTTCGATCACGGCACGTTCGTGCCGCTCGGCCTGATGTATCCGAACGCGGACATGCCGATCGTGCTGCTGTCGCTGAAGTCTGCTTACGATGCGGCCGAGCACATCAAGGTCGGCGAGGCGATCGCATCGCTGCGCGACGAAGGCATTCTCATCATCGGCAGCGGGCTGACCTATCACAACATGCGCGGCTTCAACCGGCCGGAGTCCAAGCCGGTCTCGTATGATTTCGAGGCCTATCTCAACGAGGCGGTCAGCAACCCCGATGCGTCGCGCCGCAATGCGATGTTGGTCGACTGGGAAAACGCGCCGAGCGCGCGGCTTGCGTATCCGCGCGAGGATCATCTGCTGCCGCTGATGGTGGCGGCCGGTGCCGCCGGCAGCGACGTCGGACGCCGCGTCTTCGTCGACGAGGTCGCGAGCGTGGCGATGGCGTCGTATGTGTTCGGCGGGTGATACTCCTTCTCGCCGTGGGGAGAAGGTGTCTCACCCGTACTTCAGCTTCATCACCAGGATGCCGCCGGCGAGCACCATGGTGACGGCATTGGCCGCGACCAGGGGCGCATCGCCGGAGAGCAGGCCGTAGACGAGCCAGAGCGCGATGCCGAGCACCATGACCAGGAACATGCCGAGCGAGATGTCGCCGGTCGACCGGGTCTTCCACACCTTGATGGCCTGCGGCGCATAGGCCACGGTGGTGCAGGTTGCGGCGGCAAAGCCGATGAGCTTGATCAGGAGGGGGTCCATGGCCGGCTCTATAGCATGGATTCGATGACGATCACGCCTCAGGCGCGCGCCGCCATCAGCCCGCGATAGAGCGCGGCATAGTCGCCGGCGCGACCACGCCAGGAGACGTCGGTCGCAAGGCCGCTTCGTTGCAGCCGGCGCCAGGTCAGCTTGTCGTGGAAGACGGTGTTGGCCTTGCGCAGCGTGCCGGCGAGGGCATCCGCCGTCACCGGGGCGAACTTGAATCCGGTGGCATCGTGGCCGGAGGCATCGGCTTCGCCGATGTCGACGATGGTGTCCTCGAGGCCGCCGACGCGGGAGACGATCGGCACCGCGCCATAACGCAGCGCGCAGAGCTGGGTCAGGCCGCACGGCTCGAAGCGCGACGGCACGACCAGCGCGTCGGAGCCGGCCTGGATCAGATGCGCCAGGATCTCGTCATAGCCGATCACGACGCCGATCCGGCCGGGATTGGCGCGCGCCGCTGCCTGATAGCCGTCCTGCAGGTCGCGGTCGCCGCTGCCGAGCAGCGCCAGCTGCATGCCTTCGCGCAGGATGGTCGGAAGGGCCTCGAGCAGGAGATCGAGCCCCTTCTGCCAGGACAGCCGGCTGATGACACCGAGCAGCGGCGCCTCGTCCGAGGAATCGAGGTTGAACTGCTGCTGCAGCACCGCCTTGTTCGCCGCGCGGAACGTCAGATCCTCCGCGCCGAAGCGGTAGGCGATGTGCGGATCGGTCTGCGGATTCCAGACCTCGACGTCGATGCCGTTGAGGATGCCGCTGAGCACGCTCGCGCGTGCGCGCAGCAACCCGCCAAATCCCATGCCGCCTTCGTCGCTCCGGATCTCCCGCGCGTATGTGGGCGACACCGTGGTGATGCGATCTGCGAATTGCAGGCCGGCTTTGAGGAAGCTGATGCCGCCGAAATATTCCATCTCGTCGACGTTGAAGGCGTGCCAGGGCAGGCCGATCGATCCGATCAAATCGGGCGCGAACTTGCCCTGATAGGCCATGTTGTGAATGGTCATCACGGTGCCGGGCCGCGGCCGGTTGTCGTAGTGCAGATAGGCCGGCGCGAGCCCCGCCTGCCAATCATGGGCATGCACGATGTCGGGGACGAAAGCCGGCACGAGGCCGTGGCCGATATCGGCCGCCACGCGCGACAGCGCGGCGAAGCGCACGCCGTTGTCCGCCCAGTCGACGCCCTCGGCGCTGACATAGGGGTTGCCCGGCCGCGCATAGAGATGCGGCACGTCCAGCACGAACAGATCGAGCCCGTGATGCGAGGCCGCCAGCAGCCGCCCGGCGCCGCCGAAATAATCCGGCCAGCGCCGAACCTCCTCCGCGCCCGACAGCAGGCGCATCACGTCGGGATAGCCGGGCATCAAGGTGGCCATCTCGACGCCATGCGCCTTCAGCGCGGCCGGCAGCGCACCGGCGACATCCGCGAGGCCGCCGGTCTTGACTAGGGGGTAGACTTCAGAGGCGACCGCGAGGACGCGAACAGGCGTCATGTATTGAGCCTGTCGATCATCGGCTGGGTGATCAGCGAGATGCCCTGCTCGGTCGTGCGGAAGCGCTGCGCATCGACTTCAGGATCCTCGCCGACGACGAGGCCCTCCGGAATCTCGACCCCGCGGTCGATCACGACGTTGCGCAGGCGAGCACCGCGGCCGACATTCACATATGGCATGATCACGGCGTTCTCGACATTGGCATAGGAGTTGATGCGGACGCCGGTGAACAGCAGCGAGCGGCGCAGCGAGGCGCCGGAGATGATGCAGCCGCCCGAGACCAGCGAACTCACCGCCTGGCCGCGCCGGCTCTCCTCGTCGTGAACGAATTTCGCCGGCGGGGTGATCTCGGCATAGGACCAGATCGGCCAGGCGCGATCGAACAGGTCGAGTTCCGGCACCACGTCGGTCAGGTCGATATTGGCGGCCCAATAGGCGTCGACGGTGCCGACGTCGCGCCAATAGGCGCGGGGGTCGCTGCCGGAGCGGACGCAGGAGGTCGAATATTGGTGCGCCATCGCCCGGCCGTTCTTGACGAGGTAGGGAATGACGTCCTTGCCGAAATCGTGGTTCGAGTTCGGATCCTCCGCGTCGCGCTTGAGCTGGTCGAACAGGAACTTGGCGTCGAACACGTAGATGCCCATGCTGGCGAGCGACACGTCCGGCTTGCCCGGCATCGGTGGCGGATCCTTCGGCTTCTCCAGGAACTCCTTGATCCAGCCGTTCTCGTCGATATGCATGATTCCGAAACCCGAGGATTCCGCGCGCGGCATTTCGAGGCAGCCGACGGTGACGTCGGCACCGCTCTCGACGTGCTGGCGCAGCATCACCTCGTAGTCCATCTTGTAGATGTGGTCGCCGGCCAGCACCACGATGAAGCGGCAGGCATGGGATTCGATGATGTCGATGTTCTGGTACACGGCGTCCGCCGTGCCGACATACCACATGTTCTCGGAGACGCGCTGGCTGGCGGGCAGGATATCGAAACTCTCGTTGCGTTCGGGGCGGAAGAAGTTCCAGCCCATCTGGAGGTGGCGGATCAGGCTGTGCGCCTTATATTGGGTTGCGACCGCGATCCGGCGGATGCCCGAATTCACTGCATTCGACAGCGCGAAATCGATGATGCGGGACTTGCCGCCGAAATAGACAGCCGGCTTGGCGCGCCGGTCGGTCAGCTCCAGGAGCCGGCTCCCGCGTCCACCGGCCAGGACGAAGGCCAGCGCCTGACGGGCAAGCGGCTCGGGTCTCGCGGCACTCATGTCATTCTCCCACAACTCTGGCGCTCGCGAGAAGCCTCCCGGCCGCGCTCATTGGAACTGATAGTAACGATACGAATAGTAAATCGTGAAGATGGTTGATGGTTGCGATCGGGCGGGAAGCTTAATTGCCTTACCGGACGATCAAGCCTCGGCCGTCGTCGTGTCACAGGTGGCGAGATCATCGGCGCCCGGCACGGGTTGATCAGAACGGAGGCAGGCGTCTTGTGCGGTGCACGAAAATTCCGGGCTTTGAAATTCCGGGCTTTGACTTGGCGCAAAGATACCCAATCATGACGCTGCGATCCTTTATTCCAAGCGAGAAGTCAGACAGGGAGTAGGACGATGAGGATCTGGAAGACGGCGATTGCCTGTTCACTGGCCGGTGCGGTCATGGCGGCGCAGATCGGGCAGGCCACGGCGGGCCCGATGCCGACCAATGTTGCGACGATGAAGGCCGCGGCCGGTGACAATGTCACGCCGGTGCATTGGCGCGGCGGCGGCTGGGGCGTTGCCCTCGGTGGTCTCGCAGCCGGCGCGATCATCGGCGGTGCCATCGCCGGCGGCGCGCCTTACGGCTACTATGGCAGGCCCTACTACGGAGGCTACGGCTACGGATATCCGGGCTATGGCTATGGCTACGGATATCCGGGCTACGGTTATGCCCCCGCCTATTACGGTGGCTATAGCTACGCGCCGGCCTATCCGCGGTACTACCGGCCGTATCGTCCGTACTACAGCTACGGCTATTACCGGCCTTACCGGGCTTATCACCGGCCGTACCGCGTCTATCACCGTCACTATTACCGCGGCTGGTGAGCGGTACGTAGCTAGAACGAGAACCACACGATCAGGCTCATGCATGCCAAGTGGATGAGCACGATTGCGGCGAGATGCAGCGGGCCGGGCTCGAGGCGAGGCCCGCGCATCCCGCCGTTCCGGTCTAGTTCGATCCCGCGGCCGCAGCCGTGAAGCTGCGGTCCACGGCTTTGCCGACGTCGATCTGCTTCGGCAGGATGCCGTAACGCGTCGAACGGTCCGAGGCTTCCTGCACCTCTTTCACCACGTTCTCGTCGATCACGATCGGACTTGTATGCTGCGCGGTGTAGGCCGACAGCAGCACGTCCTGCGGCAGCTTAGTCAGCTCGGCCGTGTTCTTGGCGTAGGCGGGTAGGTGATCAAGCGACCAAAGCCGCGCCTTGTTCAGGCGTTGCACCAGATCCTGCACCGCCGCGCGCTTTGTGGCGATGGCACTGTCGGAAGCGACGATGAAGGTGATGGTCGGCGTCAGGCCCTCGCCATTAGCAATCACGCGGGCCTTGTCCTTCAGCGTGGCAAACGAGACATAGGGCTCCCACACCGCCCAGGCGTCGATCGAGCCGGCCAGCAGCGCGATCTTGGCATCGACAGGGCCGAGCGGCGCGAAGGTCGCATCCTCGAGCTTGATCTGCGCCTTCTCCAGGGTCGCGTTGATCAGGAACTGGCCCCAACCGCCGCGCGTGCCGGCGAGGCGCTTGCCCTTGAGGTCGGCTGCGGACTTGATCGGCGAATCTTCGCGCACGAGGATCGCTTGTGTCTTCGCATCCGACCTGGTGCCGCCGATCGCCTTGATCGGTGCGCCGGCCGCATAGACGGAGAGAAACGATAGGTCGCCGGTGTAGCCGACGTCGAGGGCGCCGGCGTTGAGCGCTTCGAGGATCGGAGCTGCGGCCGGGAATTCCGACCATTCGATCTTGTAGGGCAGGTCCTTTGCATAGCCGGAGATTTCGAGCAGCGAGCGATTGCCGCCTTTCTGGTCGCCGACGCGCAGCACGACCGCATCCGCGGCGAGAGCTGCGGTCGGCGTCGACATGGCGATGGCGGCTGCGAACAGCGATAGTGCAAGCCGGCGGATGATGGAGTTATCGGGGGAGTTGATGCTCATGTGGCCTGTCTTGTTGCTTTGCTCACGACGCGCGAGCGAACGAATACAGCGAGACGATCAAGTTTATGAGCGCGCGGCGCGTCGTCAATGAAATGGCCAACCGTATTGCGGGTGCTCCAGGCAATGACGTTTCACCGAAGCGTCGCTTTTGAGCATGTGCGGCGTATTTGGCCGCAGATACGCAAGAATGGGCCATTCGATGAGAATCGCGAAGTCCCCATCGACGCATGAGTGGATGAAATCGTTTCATCGCTGCCGCATCTTCCGATGGAGAGAATGACTTTCCTCCCCGCAACATTCGAAAATCCATTTCATTGACGATGCGGCAAACGCGCAGCATGATTTGCGCATCGCATCAAGGCGGCGCGCAAACGCCAGCGAGACAATTCTTCTCTTATCGGTGCTCCGCACGGAACATGCGCAACGTGACCCGTTGCGCATACGGCGGAGTCGTACCAGTGAAGGAGCCAGGGGCCGATGAACAACGACAACAAGCGCGGTGGATCGAAACTCGACCGGCGCCATCTGCTTCAGGGAGGGCTCGCCGCGGCCTTCGCCGCACCACTCGGTGCGCTGGGTGCTCAGGCCTTTGCGCCGCGCGCCATCGCGCCGGGTGTCGACTTCTCCGATTTTCCGCTGTGCCGGACGGCATCGGATACGCCCGCGCTCACCGGCGCGCCGCGCAAGCTGAAGCTGTCGTGGAATGCCGGCGCGGTGTGCCTCGCGCCGGTACCGGTGGCCATCGAGTATGGCTTCTTCAAGAAACAAAATCTCGACGTTGAGCTGATCAACTATTCCGGTTCGACCGACCAGTTGCTCGAGGCGATTGCGACCGGCAAGAGCGACGCCGGCCTCGGCATGGCGCTGCGCTGGCTGAAGCCGCTGGAGCAGGGCTTTGACGTCAAGATCGCCGCGGGCACCCATGGCGGCTGCATGCGCGTGCTCTCGCGCACCGACTCCGGCGTGAACAAGCTCGCGGATCTCAAGGGCAAGATCGTCGCGGTCGGTGATCTCGCCGGCCCTGACAAGAACTTCTTCTCGATCCAGCTCGCCAAGCTCGGCATCGACCCGGTGAAGGACGTCGACTGGCGCGCCTATCCCGGCAATCTGCTCAACGTCGCTGTGGAGAAGGGCGAAGTGCAGGCCTTTCTGGCGTCCGATCCGCTCGCCTATCTCTGGCTCAAGGACACCCAGTACAAGGAAGTCGCCTCCAATCTCGACGGCGAATATCGCGAGAAGAGCTGCTGCATTCTCGGGTTGCGCGGCAGCCTGATCCGCGAGGAACCGCAGGTGGCGCGCGCGCTGACGCAGGCGCTGCTGGACGCCGCGATGTTCACCTCGCAAAATCCGGTTGTGACGGCAAAGTCGTTCCAGCCCTACGCGCCGAAGACGGCGACGCTCGCCGACATCGAGGGCATGGTGCGCTATCACACCCACCATCATCATCCCGTCGGCGAGGTGCTGAAGCGCGAGCTAAAGGCCTACGCCGACGACCTCAAGAGCGTGCAGGTCTTCAAGCAGAGCACCGATACGGCGAAATTCGCGGAGCGCATCTATGTCGACGTATTCGCTGTCTGATGGCCTCGCCTCCGGCCCGCCCAGGCTCTCCCGCGCGCCGCTCCTGGCGAACTGGATCCGGGCCTTCGGCGTCGGTGTTCTCGCCAGTCTTGCCTGGATCGCCCTAGGCCTGTCGTGCCTGTGGTGGCAGGATGTCGGCGACTGGTCGCGGACCCACTCGCTCGGCATCGCGGCCTTCGTCATTGCCGCGATCGCCTTGTTCGGAACCGTCGGTGCCGATTATCTCGGCGCGGCGGGACATGCCTTGCACAAGCGGGCACCGTGGCTGGTCGCGCTCGGCGCGTTCCTGACGGTTTGGGAGGTTGCGACCGCAAAATTCGCCTGGCTGCCGTTGCCATTCTTTCCGCCGCCGCAGGCGATCATCGAAGTCTACACCGACGATTTGCCGAAGCTGCTCGACAGCGTCTTCGCCTCGGTCAAGCTTCAACTCGGCGGCTATCTGATCGGCGCCACGATCGGATTCCTGACCGGCGTCTCGATCGGCTGGTCGCGCGCGGTCGGCTATTGGGTGCATCCGGTGTTGCGCTTCATAGGCCCGCTGCCGGCAACCGCCTGGTTGCCGATCGCCTTCTTCACGTTCCCGTCGAGCTGGAGCGCCTCGACCTTCCTGATCGCGCTGGCGACCGGCTTCCCCGTCACCGTGCTGACCTGGTCCGGCGTTGCGAGCGTAAGCAACGCCTATTACGACGTCGCGCGCACGCTCGGCGCCAAGCCCTCGTTCCTGGTTCTGAAGGTCGCGATCCCGGCCGCGTTGCCGCACGTCTTCGTCGGCCTGTTCATGGGGCTCGGCTCGTCCTTCGCGGTGCTGGTCGTCGCCGAGATGATCGGCGTCAAGGCCGGGCTCGGCTGGTATCTGCAATGGGCGCAGGGCTGGGCCGCCTATTCCAACATGTATGCGGCGCTGATTGTGATGTCGCTGCTGTGCTCCGGCGCGATCACGCTGCTGTTTGCGATCCGCGACCGTCTGCTGGTCTGGCAGAAGGGCACCGTCAAATGGTAGCCACAGCTCTCGCTGAAGCGGTCGCGCACCCGGCCGCCGGCGCCGCGCTCGACATCGAGCAGGTCAGCCATGCCTTCGACATCGACGGGACCGAGCTGCCGGTACTGAGCGACGTCAGCATCTCGGTCGAACCCGGCGAGTTCGTCGCGCTGCTCGGCCCGTCCGGCTGCGGCAAGTCGACCTTGCTCCGGCTCGTGGCGGGGCTCGACAAGCCCAAGGCGGGGAGGCTGCGGGAGGACGAGGAGCGCATCAGGCGCCCGCATCCGTCGCGCGTCGTCGTGTTCCAGGATCCGACCCTGTTTCCCTGGCGGTCGGTCTGGGACAACGTCGCCCTGGGCCTCGAGGCCCAGGGCATTTTGAAGAGCCAGCGTCACCGCGTCGATGCCGCGCTCGATCTCGTGGGGCTGACCTCGTTCCGCAACGCCTATCCGCACCAGCTCTCCGGCGGCATGGCGCAGCGCGTTGCGCTCGCCCGTGCGCTGGTGAACGATCCCAAGATCCTCATCCTCGACGAGCCGCTCGGCAAGCTGGATTCGCTCACCCGCATCACCATGCAGGCCGAGCTCGTCTCGCTGTGGCAACGCAAGGGGTTCACCACCCTGCTGGTAACGCATGATGCGGAGGAGGCGCTGGTGCTCGCCAACCGCGTCATCGTCTTCAGCGACCGCCCGGCCCGCGTGAAGGCCGATATCCGCGTCGATCGCCCCTATCCGCGCCATCGCGGCGATCCCTATCTGGCCGATTTGCGCCGCCAGATCCTCGGCCTGCTGGGATTGGATGCGACATGGTAGTTTCTGCAGCCAAGGGGCGTTCGGGTCTCGGCGAACCCGACTACATCGCCCGTGCCGAGGCGCTTGCGGCGAGCTTTGCCGCGCGTGCGGCCGAGCACGATCGCGCCGGCAGCTTTCCCTTCGAGAATTTCCGCGAACTGTCGGAGGCGGGCTTGCTGTCACTGACGGTGCCGGCGGCTCATGGCGGCGCCGGTGCCGGCGCGCGCTATGCCGCGCGCGTCGTCGGCATCGTCGGCAAGGCGGATCCGTCGACCGCGCTGGTGCTGTCGATGCACTACATCAACCATCTCGTCATGGCGCGCAGCCCGATCTGGCCGGCGCGGCTGTCGCGCAAGCTCGCGCGCGAAAGTGTTAAAGGCATCGCACTCATCAATGCTCTGCGCGTGGAGCCGGAGCTCGGCTCGCCGGCGCGTGGCGGTCTGCCAGCGACGTTCGCGCGGCGCACCGAAACCGGCTGGCGCCTTTCCGGCCACAAGATCTACTCGACGGGATCACCGATCCTGAAATGGTATCTGGTCTGGGCGCGCACCGACGACGCCGAGCCGCGGGTCGGCCAGTTCCTGGTGCCGGCGGGCCTGCCGGGCACGCGCATTGTCGAGACCTGGGACCATCACGGGCTGCGTGCCAGCGGCAGCCACGACGTCATCTTCGAGGACGTCGTGATCCCGCTCGATGCCGAGGTCGATGTCCGCAAGCCGGCGGACTGGCGCACGCTCGACGTCACGCAGGCGACCGTCCACACCGTGTTCGTCGCGGCGATCTATGACGGCATTGCGCGTGCCGCCCGCGACTGGCTGATCCAGTTCCTGAAAGAGCGTGTTCCCGCCAGCCTCGGCGCGCCGCTCGCGACCCTGCCGCGCGCAGGAGATCCTCGGTGCGATCGAGGGCCAGGCTCGCGGTCAATGCGCGGCTGATCGAGACGTTTGCGCGCGATTTCGACGACGGCGTCGATCTTTCCACCGGCGAATCCAATGCGGTCAAGCTGACAGTGACGAACAACGCCGTCGCCGTGGTCGAGGACGCCTTGTCGTTGACCGGCAATCACGGCCTCAGCCGCGCCAATCCGTTGGAACGGCACTATCGCGATGTGCTGTGCGGTCGCGTGCACACGCCGCAGGACGACTCCACACGCCTCGGCCTCGGCCGTGCCGCATTGGGCCTCTAGCTTCGCGTCAAATCATCAGGGAGAAAATCATGTCGGTCGAGTTCATTGGCTTTATCGCCAACAGCAATGCTTCCGAAACCATCGTGCGCCAGGGGCCGGTGCTCGATCCGAACTATATCGAGACGGTCGCGAAGGCCCATGAGCTTGCCGGTTTCGATCGCGCACTGCTGGCCTTCCATTCGACCACGCCGGATTCGCTCCAGGTCGCCCAGCATGTCCTGGCCATCACCAAGAAGCTGAAGGTGATGATCGCGCAGCGCCCGGGCTTTACGGCGCCGACGGTGCTGGCGCGCCAGCTCGCCACGCTCGACCAGCTCTATGGCGGCCGCGTCTCGCTGCACGTCATCACCGGCGGAAACGCCATCGAGCTCCGGCAGGACGGCAACACGCTCGACGACAAGGACGAGCGCTACGCCCGCACTAGCGAGTTTCTCGATATCCTTCGCCTGGAATGGACCAGCGAGAAGCCGTTCAACTACAGCGGCAAATATTACAGCGTAGAGAACGGCTTTTCGCAGGTGAAGCCGCTGCAGAAGGGCGGCATCTATACGTTCGTCGGAGGCGGTTCGGACGCCGCGATCGAGGTCTCGGGCAAGCATGCCGACACCTTTGCGCTGTGGGGCGAATCCTACGCGCAGGTGCGGGACGTCACCGGCCGCGTGCGCGCGACGGCGGCCAAGCACGGCCGGCCAAGCCCGCGCTTCAGCCTCTCCGTGCGGCCGATTCTCGCCGATACCGAGGAGAAGGCCTGGAAGAAGGCCGAGCACATCCTTGAACGGGCCACCGCGCTCCAGGACCTGACCGGCTATCGGCGGCCCAATCACGCCACCGAGGGGGCCAAGCGGCTGCTGGCGGCCGCCGACCAAGGCGCGCGCGTCGACAAGAGGCTGTGGACCGAGATCGCAAAACTTACCGGCGCCAACAGCAACACCACGGCGCTGGTCGGCACGCCCGAGCAGGTGGCGGAGGTCTTCGGAGACTATTATGACCTCGGCGTCAGCCACTTCCTGATCCGCGGCTTCGATCCACTTCCCGATGCCATCGAATACGGCCGCGAACTGATTCCGCTGACGCGCGAGCTGGTCGCCAAGCGCCAGGCCGCTCGCGGCGAGGCCGCGGAATGATCCGCCTCATGCTCGCCGGCGCGCTGCTGTTCGCTGCGCTCGCCGTCGCAGCCGCGCAAACCACGTTGCGGGTCGGGGACCAGAAGGGCAACGCACAGGCCGTGATGGAAGCGGCCGGCGTGCTCAAGGATGTTCCCTACAAGATCGAGTGGAAGGAGTTTCCGGCGGCAGCGCCGCTTCTGGAAGCGCTCAGCGCCGGCGCGATCGAAACCGGTCTCGTCGGCGACGCGCCCTTCACCTTCGCGGCCGCCTCCGGGGTGCCGATGAAGGCGATCGCGGCCATCCGGCAAACGCGGGAGGGGCTCGCCATCCTCGTGCCCGAGAATTCGGCGATCAAGAGCTTCGCCGATCTCCGGGCCAAGAAGATCGCGACCGGCCGCGGGTCGATCGGCCATCAGCTGATCCTCGCTGCGCTCGAGAAGCACGGCTGGAGTGCGAACGACGTGCAGATCGCCTTTCTCGCGCCCTCGGACGCCAAGATCGCGTACACCCAAGGCTCCGTCGATGCGTGGTCGACCTGGGAGCCCTATGTGAGCCAGGAAGAGGTGCTGTTCAAGTCGCGCCGGATCATCACCTCTGAAGGGCTCACGCCGGGGCTGAGCTTCCAGGTCGCACGGCCGGACGCCATCCGCGACAAGCGCGCCGAGCTGACGGACTTCGTTCGTCGCCTCACCGTGGCGCGGGCGTGGTCGCTTGGCAATATCGACAGCTACGCCGCGACCTGGGGCAGGCTGATGAACATCCCTGCCGCCGTGCCGCAGAACTGGCTGTCACGCGCCAAGATCAGGATCGCGCCGATCGACGACGGCGTGATCGCCGACGAGCAGGCGACGATCGACCTGTACTTTCGGTGGGGTCTGATCAAGCAGAAGCTGGATGCGGCCGAGATCGTGGACCGCTCGTTCACGGATGCGATTGTCAAGGCGGGATTGTAGGGCTCCCGCCGTCATTCCGGGGCGCGACGAAGTCGCGAGCCCGGAATCCATTCAACAGCATAATTTGTGAACCGATGGATTCCGGGTTCGCCCTGCGGGCGCCCCGGAATGACGGTGGAGAAGCATCAGAGCTCACGAGCGGCTCAAGCGTTCGTGAGGAGAACTTGGCTTCCAACCCGTCACGGTCCCTCGAAACTTTCCTTCTGCCTTCCGCTCCGCCGGCAACACCCTCATTGCTATTTGCATCGCACCTCTTGCGTGACGGCGCACTCCCGCAGAAATCAATCCGACGACCACACCGGGAGATCCGCCATGGGCCTGCAAGAAACAAGAATCGAATCGCTTCCCTTTGTCACTGCCGAACTCAACTATCTCGCACCGACCGACGGTAAGCCGCGCACCTACGCGTTCGATCCGCCGCCGGGCGAGCCGAAGAGCACGTCGCTGCCCGAGCCGCATCAGGTGCCGATCTTCGACGGGCGGCTGATCGCGAGCAGTTTTTCGCTCGATCGCGAGGGCTTTACGCTGGTGCGTCATCCGACGCAGGTTAAGGACTTCTACGATGATGACGAGGTGAGGGCGGTCTATTATCCCGCCGTGGAGGCCTTCTTGCGCGCGACGCTGAAGGCCGATCGCGTCTACATCTTCGATCACACCGTGCGCAAGCGCGTCGACGGCGCGCCTGATATACGCGACGGCGGCCCGCGCCAGCCGGCAACACGCGTCCATGTCGACCAGACCGCGATCTCCGGCGTGAACCGTGTGCGCGAGCACCTGCCTGACGAGGCCGAGGACCTGCTGAAGGGCCGCGTGCAAGTCATCAATCTTTGGCGGCCGATCCGCGGGCCCTTGCGCGATTCACCGCTGGCGATGGCGGACGGCACGACTGTGGCGCCCGACGATCTCGTCGCCTCGGACCTGATCTATCCCAACCGCCGCGGCGAGACCTATTCGGTGAAGTACAATCCGAACCACCGCTGGTTCTATTTCCCGGAGATGACGCCTGACGAGGCGCTGCTTCTGAAGTGCTACGATTCCGCGACAGACGGCCGCACCCGATTCGGGCCGCACACCGCGTTCGTCGATCCCACTACCCCGCCCGATGCGGCGCCGCGCGAAAGCATCGAGGTGCGCACACTGGTGTTCCACCGGCAGTAACAAGCGTGATGGTGCTGCCGGGTCCGGGCATGATGACGCGGGCGTTGTGCGCGTCTTGGTGGAATAGGCCCGTCGCCACGCTATAGTGCCACCCAAAGCAAGACGGGGGGCGCTATGGCCAGGATCAGGGTGGGACTCGTCGGCTGCGGCTTCGTGTCGGAGCTGCACATGTATGCATTCCGGCGGGTCTACGGCGTCGAGGTGGAAGTCGCGGCGGTCGCCGCGCGTGGCGAGGCTGTCGTCGATTTCGCTGCACGCCACGACATCCCGCGGGTCTATCGCAGCTTCGCCGATCTGATCGCGGACGCTGATCTCGACGTTATCGACATCTGCACCCCGCCCAACCTCCATGCCGAGATGATCGTCGGCGCGATGCGGGCCGACAAGCACGTCATCTGCGAAAAACCTTTTGCCGGCTATTTCGGCCGCGAAGGGGATGCGCAGCCGATCGGCAAGCACGTGCCGAAGATGCTGATGTATGAACGCGTGCTGGAGGAAATGGACGCGACGCGAGCCGCGATCGAGCGCACCGGAAAACTCTTCATGTATGCCGAGGACTGGATCTATGCGCCGGCGGTGACCAAGACCGCGGAGATCATCCGGGCGACCAAGGACAAGATCCTGTTCATGAAGGGCGAGGAGAGTCATTCCGGCTCGCACGCCGCGCATGCCGCGCAATGGGCGATGACCGGCGGCGGTTCGCTGATCCGCATGGGCTGCCATCCGCTCTCGGCCGTGCTGTATTTGAAGCAGGTCGAAGCCAAGGCGCGCGGCGAAAGCATCCGCGTCGCCAGCATCACCTGCGATGTCGGCAACGTCACCGCCGGGCTGAAGCCCGAGGAGCGCACTTACATCAAGGCGAGCCCGGTCGATGTCGAGGACTGGGGCACGCTCACCGCCACCTTCTCCGACGGCACCAAGGCGACCGTGTTCTCCGGCGACATGATCATGGGCGGCGTGCGCAATCTGATCGAGACCTATACCAGCGGCGGCTCGCTATTCGCCAACATCACGCCGAACAATCATCTGATGAGCTACCAGACCAGCGAAGAGAAACTCGCTTCCGTCTACATCACCGAAAAGGTCGATCGCAAAACCGGCTGGCAATATGTCTGCCTCGAGGAGGAATGGACGCGCGGGTACTTGCAGGAGATCCAGGACTTCATGGAATGCGTCGCGATCGGCCGCCAGCCGCTGTCGGACCTCGCGCTGGCCTACGAGACGATCAAGGTGAACTACGCCGCCTATTGGGCCGCGGAGGAGGGCAGGCGGGTGGTGTTGTAGCGAAGATCGGCGCTCTCTTACCCTCCCCTGGAGGGCAGGGCAATCGCATCTGGCTTTATTGAAAGACCTGAGGGCGCGCCTCGTCCTTCGAGACGACAGCTTCGCTGTCTCCTCAGGATGAGGCTAAGCGCCATCGGAGCCCGCGGAAATTAGTGCCACGCACTCGGTCCTCATCCTGAGGGCCCGCCAACGGCGGGCGTCTCGAAGGATGGCCACAAGTGATATCATTCTCATATGCGATAGCCCTGCCCCTCCAGGGGAGGGTAAAGAGCACCGTCGCCGTTGCTCGGTCCTCACGCCCCGTAGGTCGAGCCCTTCGGCAGCGGGAAGACCGGGTCCCGCGTGCGGATGTTGGTCGGCCAGATCACCGAGATGTGCTCGCCGGCGTTCTGCATCACCACCGGCGTCGAACGCTCGTTCTGCCCGGACAGCGGCGTGCCCGGCGGGAAGAATTTCACGCCATAGCCCTGGATGGTGCCGCCGGCGGGGATGTCGACGTCGAGCGCCGCTTTCCGGATCGCCTCGGGCTCGAAGCTGCCGTACTTCTCCTTGGCGGCCGGCAACACGTTGTTGAGCAGCACCCAGGTCTGGTTGAAGCCCATCGAGCAATGCGGCGGCACGTCGGTGGCGCCGGTCTTGGCCTTGTAGCGCGTAACCATCTCCTTGATGAGGTCGTCCATGCCAGGCGCGAGCTTGGCGGGATCGAGCAACTGCGCCGGCACGGGGTCGATGTTGCAGAAATTGTCGATGTCGGCGCCGAACGTGGCGCGCAGCTTGTCGAGCTGGCTGTAGCCGGCGCCGGCGCCGAACAGCATCTTGAAACGCAATCCGCTCTCGCGGGCCTGGCGCAGGAACAGGGTGATGTCAGGGTTGTAGCCCGCATGCGAAATCACGTCGGCCTTGGCCCGCTTGATCTTGGTCACCAGCACCGAGAGGTCGGGCGCCGAGGCCGAATAGCCCTCGCGCAGCACCACCGGAATGCCGGCCTCTTTGGCGTAGGCCTCGTCAGCGGAGGCAACGCCGACGCCGTAAGGGCCGTCCTCGTGGATCAACGCGACCTTGACCTCCTTCGGGTCCATGCCGAGCTTGGCTTTGGCATGCTCGGTGAGGAAGCTTGCAAAGGCCTGGCCGTACTGATCCGAATGGATCTGTGCGCGAAACACGTATTGCAGGTTCTTGTCCTTGAACACGGCGGTCGAGACCGCGGTCGTGATCCAGAGGATCTTCTTCTGCTGCTCGACCTTGGCCGCGAGCGGCACCGCATGCGAACTCGCATAGACGCCGTTGAGGATGTCGATCTTCTCCTGGTTGATCAGGCGTTCGGCCTCGTTGATGGCGACGTCGGGCTTGCTCTGCGAATCCGCGGCGACCGGAGCAACCTTGTACTTGCCGCCGACGCCGCCTTTCTCGTTGACGAGATCGATGGCGATCTGCGCCCCGACCGATGAGGCGACCGAGCCGCCGGCGGCGAAGGGTCCGGTGAGGTCGTAAACCAGGCCGATGCGTATATTCTCGGCTTGCGCCTGGGCGCGGGTCCAATCGAGGCTGAGCGCGGCGGCGGCAGCCGCCGAGGTCTTCAGCAGCTGCCTGCGTGAAGTCGGCATCCTATCCTCCCTCAAAACCGTCGTTCGATCTTGTCGTTGTCCGCAAAGTATGCGGAGCGCGACGGCGGAAAGTCAACATCGCGAAAGTCGCGGTCGGTCCCCCGCGGGCCGGGAGCGCAATTGCGACATGGCACTCCCGCAATCCCGCGGTCACTGTTCCAGGCGCCGCGCCAGATAGCGCGCGGTCTTCCCGCCAGCCTTGGCCAGCTGATGCGGCGTCCCCGATGCGACGATATTGCCGCCTTCGTCACCGGCACCGGGCCCGAGATCAATGATCCAGTCGCTGTGGGCCACGACGTCCATGTCATGCTCGACCACGATCACGCTGTTGCCGCCGTCCACGATCCGTTCGAGCTGCGCGATCAGGCGCTCGACGTCGCGCGGGTGGAGACCGGTGGTCGGCTCGTCCAGAACATACAGCGTGTGGCCGCGTCGCGGACGCATTAGCTCGGTCGCCAGCTTGATGCGCTGGGCCTCGCCACCGGACAGCTCGGTCGCGGACTGGCCGAGGCGGATATAGCCAAGACCGACCTCGCGCACGACCGAAAGCGCGCGGTTCAGCGTTGCATCGCCCTCGAAGAAGTCAAAGGCTTCATCGACGCGCATTGCCAGCACATCCGCGATGGATTTTCCTCGGATCTTCACCTCGAGCGTCTTGTCGTTGTAGCGCGCGCCCTTGCAGGTCGGGCAGGGCGCGTAAACGCTCGGCAGGAACAGCAATTCGACGCAGACGAAGCCTTCTCCTTCGCAGGTCGCACACCGGCCCTTGGCGACATTGAAGGAGAAGCGGCCGGCGTCGTAGCGGCGCGACCTTGACTGCGGCGTCGCCGCGAACAGTTTTCGCACGTGATCGAACAGGCCGGTATAGGTCGCGAGGTTGGAGCGCGGCGTGCGGCCGATCGGCTTCTGGTCGACGACGACGAGGCGGCTGATCTGGTCAAGGCCGGCAATGATCCTGCCGCCCAGCGTCTCGACCGTGGGGGCAAGGCTGTCGTCATCCGCATCGGAGGGAAGGGTATGGCCGAGATGCGCGGCCACGGTCTCGACGAGAAATTGACTGATCAGGCTCGACTTGCCGGAGCCCGACACGCCGGTGATGCTGGCGATGACGCCCACCGGAATGTCGACATCGAGGCCGCGCAAATTGTTGCGGGTCACGCCCCTGATCTCGAGATGCCCCTTCGCCTCGCGTCGGATCGTCGGCAGCTTCTGTCGCGGGCGCGCGAGGTAGTGCGCAGTTCGCGAGCACTCGATCTCGCCGAGCCCCGCCGGTGGACCGCTGTAGAGGATGCGTCCGCCGCCTTCGCCCGCGTCGGGGCCGACGTCGACCAGCCAGTCCGCCTGCCTGATCACCTCGATCTCGTGCTCGACCACGAAGATCGAGTTGCCCGCGTGCTTCAGCCGGTCGAGCGCCCGCAGCAACGCCTCGGTGTCGGCGGGATGCAGGCCGGCCGACGGCTCGTCGAGCACGTAGACGACGCCGAACAAATTCGAGCGGACCTGCGTCGCGAGCCGCAGCCGTTGCAGCTCGCCCGGCGACAGCGTCGGCGTGCTGCGCTCGCAGGCGAGATAGCCGAGGCCGAGATCGAGCAGGACGGCGAGCCGCGCCGACAGATCCTCGCAGATGCGCCTGGCGACGACGGCCTTCTCGGATTTGTCCGATGAAGCCATTGCGAACGGCTTGATGACCTCGTGCAACTGCTTCAGCGGAAGGTGCGACATCTCTGCGATATTCAGGCCGGCGAACCTGACCTTGAGCGCCTCGGGCTTCAGCCGCGTGCCGTGGCAGGTCGGGCAGTCCCGCGTGATCATGAACTGCGCGACGCGGCGCTTCATCATCGCGCTCTCGGACTTGGCGTAGGTCTGCATCACGTAGCGCTTGGCTCCGGTGAAGGTGCCCTGGTAGCTGGGCTCCTCCTTGCGGCGCAGCGCCCGCTTGACCTCGGCTGCGTCGTAGCCGGCATAAACAGGAACGGTCGGCTGCTCCTCGGTGAACAAGATCCAGTCACGATCCTTCTTCGGCAGCTCGCGCCAGGGCTTGTCGACGTCGTAGCCGAGCGTCGTCAGGATGTCGCGCAGGTTCTGTCCCTGCCAGGCACTCGGCCAGGCCGCGACGGCGCGCTCGCGGATCGTCTTGGTGTCGTCGGGCACCATGGACTTCTCGGTGACGTCGAGCATGCGGCCGATGCCGTGGCAGGTCGGGCAGGCGCCTTCCGGCGTGTTCGGCGAGAACGACTCCGCATAGAGCATCTTCTGCCCGCGCGGATAGTCGCCGGCGCGGGAATAGAGCATTCTAAGCAGGTTCGAGATGGTGGTGACGCTGCCGACCGACGACCGCGTCGTCGGCGCCCCGCGCTGCTGCTGCAGCGCGACCGCGGGCGGCAGGCCTTCGATGTCGTCGACTTCGGGAATCTGCATCTGGTGGAACAGCCGCCGCGCGTAGGGCGATACCGATTCGAGGTAGCGTCGCTGCGCCTCGGCGTAGATCGTTCCAAAGGCGAGCGAGGATTTCCCCGAGCCCGACACGCCGGTGAACACTACAAGGGCGTTGCGCGGGATCTCGAGGTCGACGTTCCTCAGGTTGTGCTCGCGCGCGCCCCTGACCCGCACGAAGCCGTCGTCCTGCCTCAGGCTGTCGGATCGTCTGGTTCGATCGTCCATCGGGCTGCTCCGGGCCGTGTGGAGATTAACGGCGGGATCGCTGGATGGGTCCGTTGAACCAGGGGGCGCGGTGCCCCATGGTTGGCAAGCCAAGCGTGTCCAAGCTCCCTTTGGTAAAGGCAAAATGGCGGGCAGAATGCCTTGCGCCTTTGCCCACCATGCCTGCAGCGTGCACTCGCCTCTCAGCCGGGCCCGGCACCTTGCGTCGCGGTGTAGACCGCATAGAGCGACTGGCTCGCGGCCATGAACAGGCGGTTGCGCTTGGGGCCGCCGAAGCAGACGTTGCCGCACACTTCCGGCAGGCGGATGCGGCCGAGCAGCTTGCCCTCAGGCGACCAGACCGTGACGCCGCTGTAGCCGACGGCGCGGCCGGCATTGCTGGAGGCCCAGAGATTGCCGTTGACGTCGCAGCGCAGGCCGTCCGGTCCGCACTTCACGCCGTCGATCACGCAATCGGTGAACTTCCTGGGGTTCGACAGCTTGTTGTCGCTGCCGACGTCGAACACGAAGATCTCGCCCTTGCCGCCGGGGCCGGTGTCGCCCGGCCCCTTGCCCGTCGAGGCGATGTAGAGCTTCTTGTAGTCGGGCGAGAAGCAGAGCCCGTTCGGATCGGGCACCTGGTCCTCGGTGACGACGAGGTCGATGCGGCCGGAGGGATCGATGCGATAGCAATTGGTCGGCAGCTCGCGCTTGCCCGGCACGAAGCCGGCCGGCTGTCCGATCCGCGGATTGAGCCGGCCGCCCGGATTGCTCGGGCCGCCCGCGACGTCCGGCTCGCCTTCGTAGAGCTGGCCGCCATAAGGCGGATCGGTGAACCAGTAGCTGCCGTCGGGATGCGCGGCGACGTCGTTCGGCGAGTTCAGCTTCTTGCCCTGATAGGAGTCGGCGAGCACCGTCGCTGTGCCGTCGTGCTCGTAGCGCGTCACCCGCCGCGTCAGGTGCTCGCAGGACAACTGGCGGCCCTGGAAGTCGAAGGAGTTGCCATTGGAATTGTTGGAGGGCGAGCGAAATACGCTGACGCGGCCGTCGTCCTCGGTCCAGCGCATCTGCCGGTTGTTCGGAATGTCGCTCCACAAGAGATAGCGGCCCTGCGCACTCCACGCCGGGCCTTCGGCCCATAACAAGCCGGTGTAAAGACGCTTGATCGCGGTGTTGGGCTGGGCGAGATCGTTGAAGGACGGGTCGACCGCGATGACGTCGGGGTCCCAGAAATAAGTGGTTGGCGCACCATGGGGGCCGAAATCGCGCGGCGGAGTGGTGACCGTGCTCGGCGGTGCGGCAGGCCCGGTCTGCGCCAGCGCAGGGCCGGCCATCGTGGCTGCGGCGCCGAGCGCGAGACCCCGGACCAGTGTGCGTCGTGAAAGCGCAGCATCATGCGCGCGCTGCCCCTGCTCAGGAGCCTCCTGGCGTGTCATCACGTCCTCCCATTTGCGTTCGCTGGCCGGTTGATCCGGCCGAGCGAGCGAAGGTTAGTCCGGTCCGCGTCCGGTTGCGAGGGGCAGGTTCGCAGCCTCCACGCGATGCCGCGAGATCGCCGCAACATTGCCGCATTGCGGCTGCGCAAACTGCGCGGCGACAATCCGCCTCGCGGGCGGGCGGTGACGCCGGGCGTCGCGAGGCCTGTCAAGTCTTGACCTCGCGCGCAATGCTGGCAGAACGGTGCGCGGGCAATTTCCGGAGTTCACCGTGTTAGCCGTTGTTGCACTGGTCGCTGCGCTCGCCATCGCGTTCGCAGCGGGCTATTTCACCCGCGATCTGATCTCCCGCAAGCGTCGGGCACAGGCGCAGCGTTGGCGCGAATATACCGAGCCGGACTGGCTGCGTGCGGCGGCGCCCGCCAATACCAACGAGGCCGCGAAATCAGACGCGGTTTCGAAGGTCGCCACCGGCGAACTCGGCCAGATGCTGGATCGCTGGGAGAGCAGGGCCCGCGCCCGCCGTGCGGGGTAGGTGCTGCCGTCGCTGAGGGGGCGGGCGCTTCCTCACCTGCCCCGGACGCAGCGCCACGTACGTGTGCGGCATGGCTGATCCTACTCGGCCAGCCACGGCTGCGGACTTCACGCTGGCTGGCGACGGCCATAGCGGCGCCCTCATCAGCCAACCTGTCGTACACAGGTTCAGAGTCCGCTTGCCCGCGCACGCCTAACCCACACCATCAAGGATGTCTCCGCTGAGCGGGGACATCGTACTCGGAAGGTACCATCGCAATGTCACATGATTTTGCGAAGGTATGTTACTCACAAACGTGATTGTCAGTCGCACGGGTGGCTGTCGGCGCTGCGAGATACAAATGGCGATTCCCGTCGTGAAGATCGGTTCGGAATTTCTCGTCAACTCGCAAACGGTTGGCAATCAATCGTCTTCCAACGTCACCAGCCTCGCGAATGGGAATTTTCTCGTCACCTGGCAGGATCAAATGGGTGACAATTCCGGCTACGGCATCAAGGCGCAAATATTCGCGGCGGACGGCAGCAGGATCGGCTCGGAATTCTTGGTCAATTCGCTGACGTTCAGCCATCAGTCCGCTCCGACGGCCGCGGGCCTCGCAAGCGGCGGTTTCGTTGTGACCTGGCAACACCCTAGCGGAGACTCCGGCAACGACAAGCAAAGTGACGTCGAAGCCCAGATCTTTGCGGCTGATGGCACCAGGATCGGTCCAGAGTTCACGGTGAACACGCAAAGGTACGGTAGTCAGGGCTCACCGGCCGTCACCGGGCTATCCAATGGCAACTTCGTCGTGACCTGGGGCTCCGATATCGACCGCGGTGGTGCGAAGGCGCAGATCTTTGCAGCCGACGGCAGCGCAGTTGGAGCCGAATTTTTCGTGAAGTCGCGTCCGTTCGAGGGGCATTATGGTCCGGAAATCACAAGTCTTGCGAACGGAGGCTTCGTCGTCACCTGGTCCGAACAGCATGCACCGGGCGATGCCAGCGGACTTGGCGTCGTCGCTCAGATCTTCGCGGCTGATGGCAGCAGGGTCGGCTTGGAGTTTCTTGTCAATACGCAGACCCCCTCCACCCAAACACGACCGACCATAACGGGCCTGGCCAACGGTGGTTTCGTCATCACATGGTTGGATGGAGGCGGCTTGTCCGGTGAATTCAATCTAAGCCGCATGAAGGCGCAGGTCTTCGCAGCGGACGGCAGCAAACTGGGCCCGGAAATCCTGGTCAATCCGCAGGCGGCGCAGTTCGCCCAATCCACCGTCGCTGCTCTGGACAATGGCGATTTCGTCATCGCCTGGAGCCACGCCAGCGCCATCAGGGCGCAGGTCTTTGCCGCCGACGGCCGCAAGCTCGGCACTGATTTTTCGGTCGATGCACAGGCGACCGGCGTTCAGGCTGCACCAAGCATCACCGCACTGGGCGATCGCGGGTTCGTCCTGACCTGGTGGGACAACAGCGGCACGCTTGGAGATGCCAGCGGCACCAGCATCAAGGCGCAGATATTCACCTGGGATACGACCCCTCCTGCCGCGCCGACGATCGGAAATTCATCCGTGATCGGCGGCTTCGTCAACGCCGCCGGCAATACGGCGGCGCAGTCACTGAGTGGAACGGCTGAGGCGGAAAGTTCCATTGAGGTCTATCTCAATGGATCGGCGACACCAGCCTATACGACGCTCGTCGGCAGTGACGGTAACTGGAGCGTGCAACTCGGGCACCTCGCCGATGGCAACTATTCCTACACTGCTGTCGTGACCGACGTCGCTGGCAACCGGGGGACGCCCAGCGCTGCAATGAACTTTGTCGTCGATACGATCACATCGTTTCCGGAGGTCACATCCATTGCCTCCGAAGGTCCGGAGACCGTCACCGTAAGCGGGACGGTCAATTTTGCGGACACTCCCCAGACGATAACGATCGCCGACGGTCGGTTTCTGCCTGGATCGGATCCTGCCGCCTGGAGTGCGACGACGCTGACCGATTCGAGCGGGCATTGGAGCATCACAGGCGTTCCCTGGACCGTCTTCTCCAACAGCATCTTCGTCGTCGACACCGACGCGGCGGGCAATGTCGGACTGTCGCATTATGTCTACACGGGCTCGTGGGTTCCGACCGGAGCGACCCTCGATGCCGGCGATCGGCAATTCGTCTACGGTTTCTCCAGCGGTTGGATCGTCGGAAGCGGTGCCGAGCAAAATGTCTACGCCGGTGGCCTCGCCGATGGTGCGGTCGTCCGCGGAACCCAGATCAATTGGGGCAATGCCATCAATACGAAGATTGACGGCGGGACGCAGATCGTATGGGGCTCCGCCTCTGCAACGACGATCTTGGCCGGCGCGCAGTATGTCGGAGGCGCCGCCAATGGCACGAGCATCGGCGCTGGTGGCCAGCAGACCGTCTATGGCAGCGGCAGGGTGAGCGGCGTCGCAGTGTACGGTGGCAATCAGTTCGTGTGGGGGGCGGCCGACCTGACGACGGTCGACAATGGCGGCTTGCAGGAAGTTCATGGCAGCGTCACCCACACGACGATCGCGACCGGCAAGCAGGCCGTCTACGACGGCGCTGTCGCCACAGGCACGACGTTGAATGACGGCAGCGTCCAGTTCGCTTGGGGCGCAGTCATAGATACAACGATCAATCAAGGTGGCATTCAGTACGTTTACGGATCCGCAACCTGCACGACGATCAACGGCGGCACGCAGAACATTCAGGCAGGCGCTACAGCGACCGACACCACCATCAACGCTGGCGGCCGCGTACATCTCGCGGGCAATGGCGCAATCAATAACGTGATTTTCGGCCAGCCCGGCGGAACTCTCGAACTCTGGTCGTCGAATTCGTCCGGCCCGATCTCCGGCTTTGCATCAGGGGACAAGATTTACGTGCTCGACATGCCGACGACCCATCTCGTTTATGCGCCGAATGCCGACAACAGCGGAGGCACCTTGCAGGTCCTCAGCAGTGCCATCGGCTTCAACAACAAGGTCGCAAGTCTGGAATTGCTTGGACAATACGCGGCCGGCGATTTCCTGGTCGCCCATGACGTCTCCAGCGGCCAGGCCTATGTCACCACCACCCACGTCGACGCAATCCCTCTGGTCACTCCATCTCAGTCCTGATTGCCGAGGCGTCAGCGGTCAGGTCAGCTATTCTGACCATCTTTTGGCGTTGCGGTTGCGGCCATTTCTCGTCTAGAAACGGGCAACTGAGCCTCCCGGCAACAAACCGTCAACGGTTTTGACCGAGGATTTGAGGCTCAACAGGGTCCGGCAATGCTGATTCGCGGCCAAATCGAGGGGATTTCGGAGGAGGTGGCTCTGGCCGCCGCCGCGATCCCGGCTGCGCTGCTGCCCACCCTCCTGATTGGCGGCCTTCTTCTTACTTGCCCCTGAGGGCCGGCTGGGCGCCATGCGCCTGGGCGCTCAGGGGCTGGTCGAGATCACCGGACACCTCAAGCGCCAGGACTGAGACGGCCTGAACGGCGCAAAAGCTCAAAAGGAATTTGAAATGGCTACCGTGAACAAGTCCGAGAAGGACCGCGTCATCATTTTCGACACCACGCTGCGCGACGGCGAGCAGTGCCCCGGCGCCACCATGACCTTCGAGGAGAAGCTCGAGGTCGCCGAGCTGCTGGATAACATGGGCGTCGACGTCATCGAGGCCGGCTTTCCCATCACCTCACAGGGAGACTTCGAAGCGGTGAGCGAGATCGCCCGCCGCTCCAAGAACGCCGTCATTGCCGGTCTGTCGCGCGCCCATCCTGCCGACATCGACCGCTGCGCCGAGGCCGTAAAGTTCGCCAAACGCGGCCGCGTCCATACCGTGATCGCGACCTCGCCGCTGCACATGCGGGTGAAGCTGAACAAGACCCCGGAGCAGGTGATCGAGACCTCGGTCGCGATGGTCGCGCGCGCGCGCAACCACATCGACGACGTCGAATGGTCGGCCGAGGACGGCACCCGCAGCGAGATGGATTATCTCTGCCGCATCGTGGAAGCCGTCATCAAGGCCGGTGCCACCACCGTGAACATCCCCGACACCGTCGGCTACACGGTGCCGGAGGAATACACCCACTTCATGAAGACGCTGATCGAGCGCGTGCCCAACTCCGACAAGGCCGTGTTCTCCGTGCACTGCCACAACGATCTCGGCATGGCGGTCGCGAACTCGCTGGCCGGCATCGTCGGCGGTGCGCGCCAGGTCGAGTGCACCATCAACGGCATCGGCGAGCGCGCCGGCAACGCCGCGCTCGAAGAGATCGTGATGGCGATCAACGTGCGCAACGACAAATTCCCCTACTGGAACAGGATCGACACGACGCAGCTGACCCGCGCCTCGAAAGTGGTGTCGGCGGCGACCTCGTTTCCGGTCCAGTACAACAAGGCCATCGTTGGCCGGAACGCGTTCGCGCATGAGAGCGGCATCCACCAGGACGGCGTGCTGAAGGACGCCTCCACCTACGAGATCATGCGGCCGGAGATGGTCGGCCTGAAGCAGTCCTCGCTGGTGCTCGGCAAGCATTCCGGCCGCCACGCCTTCGTGCACAAGCTGGAGGAGATGGGCTACAAGCTCGGCCCGAACCAGCTGGAGGACGCGTTCACGCGCATGAAGGCGCTGGCCGACCGCAAGAAGGACATCTACGACGAGGACATCGAGGCGCTGGTCGACGAGGAGATGGCGGCCTCGCACGACCGCATCAAGCTGACCTCGCTGACCGTGATCGCCGGCACGCATGGCCCGCAGCGCGCCACCATGAAACTCGACGTCGACGGCCAGATCAAGATCGAGGAAGCCGAGGGCAACGGTCCGGTCGATGCGGTGTTCAACTGCATCAAGCGCCTGGTCCCGCACGAGGCCAAGCTCGAACTGTACCAGGTCCACGCCGTCACCGAAGGCACCGACGCGCAGGCCGAAGTCTCGGTGCGGCTAGCGCAGGACGGCCGTTCGATGACCGCGCGCGCGGCGGATCCGGACACGCTGGTGGCCTCGGCCAAGGCCTATCTCGGCGCGCTCAACAAGATCGTCATGAAGCGCCAGCGCGACACGGTGACGACGGCGGCGGCGAGCTGACGGCACTCGATCGGGAACATATGGGATGCGGCGCCATGGCGCCGCGTCCTTTTTTTACGCCTGCATTTCCTTTTGCGCCTGCATTTCTCGCAGCGGAGATGTATCGCAATAAATATGTTATTCACATGTCACGTTAACATTTCATTAAGCTCGGCATCGCGCGCCTTGCCCCGCTCGCTGGAGAATTGAAATGGCCTTGACTGCTGGTTCCATCGCCTTCACCGGTTACAACGGCGACGGCAACGACAATCTGTCCTTCGTTGCCCTGACCGACATTCCACAGGGTACGGTGATCAACTTCACCGACAGCAATTGGAACGGCACCAGCTTCGCCTCAGGCAACAACTCGGAAAGCACCATCGCCTGGACCGCGACCAGCGCGATTCCTGCCGGCACCGTCATCGACATCAACAACATCGGCAACGGCACGTTCGGCGCCAGCGCCGGCACGGTCACCTTTACGAACGCCAATAACACGGGTCTGTCGAACGACAGCGAGGTGGTCTACGCCTATGTCGGGTCGGCGAGCGCGCCAACCTTCCTGGCCGCGATATCCAACGTCGGCTTCGGCACGTCCGACGGCACGCTGACAGGCACCGGTCTCGTGGCCGGGCAGACCGCGATTGGTTTCACCGGCGGCCTCGACATCATGGGCTATAACGGCCCGCGCTCCGGCCTCGCCAGCTTTGCCGACTATCTTGCCGCAATCGGCAACACCGCCAACTGGAAGACCCAGAACGGCAGCGGAAACCAGAGCACCGACGGCACCGCGCCGGACGCGCCGTTTCCGACCACGGCGTTCACGGTGGTGCCCCCTTCCGTGCAGACGGTCTCGTTCTCGCCGGCGAGCGTGTCGGTGACCGAGGGCAATAACGGCACCAAGATCATGACCTTCACGGTCGTGCGTAGCGGCGGCGCGACCGGTGCGATCAGCTTCTCGGGCAGTTTTGCTGCTGGCGCGACCAATGCTGCAGACTTCGGCGGCACGCTGCCCAACCCGACGTTCGCCGGGAGCATCGCGGACGGCGCGAACTCAACCACGATCACCATCACGATCTCCGGCGACACGGCAGCCGAGCCCGACGAAAGTTTCACCCTGACGCTGACCAGCGCCAGCAATCCCTCGGCCACGGTCACGATCGGCACCGCTACGGTGACGGGCACCTTGCTCAACGACGACGGCAGCATCGTTTCCGGAAACTCGTCGACACCGATTACACTCGCCAACGACGATCATCTCACCGTCCTCGCCGGTGCGACGCTGTCTGCGTCGACGCCGGTGACCTGGGTTGGCGGCTCGACCGCCCCCGGCGCGCTGCTCGACAATTCCGGCACCATCAGCGGCACCAACCGCGCCGTCTACACCAGCGGCTCGGCGAGCGGCAGCTTCACGATCAACAACGAGGCGGGTGCAACCATCACCGCGACCAAGGACGCGGTGAAGATCTCCAACCTGGTGTCCGGCACTTCCGGCACGTTCACGGTCAACAACGAAGGCACGATCTCCTCCACCGGCACCAGCAGCGATGCCGGCCAGGCGCTCGACCTGGACGACGTCAATTCGAGCGGCGTCAATACCGTCATCAACAACGCGGCGACTGGCGTGATCTCCGCCGCAGATGCCGACGCGATCCGGCCCGGCGCCCGCGCGACCATCAACAATTACGGGCAGATCGTCAGCCACAACGCCTCGGCCTCCTCCTCGGGCAACGACGCGATCGACTTCCAGTCGGTCAATGGCGGCGGCGTGGTCAACAATTTCGCAGGCGGAATCATCGACGGTGCGCGCCACGGCATCACCGGCGACCAGCCGATCACCGTCAACAACGACGGGACGATCACGGGCGCGGCCGGGTCCGGCATCAACCTGGACAGCGCGCCGGATACGACCACCATTGTCGCGAACCACGGGACCATTACCGGCACCTCCGTCGGGGGCGCTGATGCCGACGGCATCGACGTGGACGGACTGGTCTCGATCGACAATTTCGGCACGATCAAGGCGGTCGGATTGGTCAACGCCGCCAACGGCCTCAACGAGGCACTCGCGATCGGAGGCGGCTTCGTCCATAATCAGGTCGGTGGACTGATCGTCAGCGACCAGCGCGCAATCACGGTGGATGACAGCAACGACGGCAGCGCCTTCGGCGCCATGACGATCATCAACCGCGGCACGATCCGCGGCAACAACGGCGAGGCGATCTCGATCGTCGGAGCGTTCGGCGACAGCCTCACCAACGCGGCGACCGGCAGCATCATCGGCGGCATCTTCACCGACGGCGGCGACGACACGCTGAGCAATGACGGCACGATCACGGCGCTCGAGGGCTCGGCAGTCAATCTCGGTGAGGGCGACGACCTGCTGATCAATCGCGGCACAATCACTGGCGCGGTCCAGACCGGCGCCGGCGATGACGAGATCATCACCACCAGCACCGGCATCTTCGACGGTGCGGTCTCGCTGGGCGACGGCGACGACAAGCTCGGCAATTCCGGCAAGATCACCGGCACGGTCGACATGGGGGCGGGCGACGACGTCGTGAACCTCTATATCGGCACGAACGTGACCGGGACGATCCTGCTCGGGGCCGGCGACGACCGGCTCACCGCCGACATGTATCAGAGCCAGGGCTTCACGGTGGATGCCGGGGACGGCGACGACCTCGTGACGACGAGCTTCGGCAACGACATGATCCACGGCGGCGCCGGCAACGACACGATCTATGCCAGCGAGGGCGACGACCAGGCCTTCGGCGACGACGGCGACGACCTCCTGGTCGGCGAGGCCGGTTCCGACCTGCTCGATGGCGGCGCGGGCAACGATCGTATCCTCGCCGGCGCGGGCGACACCGTGCTCGGCGGCCTCGGCGACGACAGCATCGAACTCACGACCGACCGCGGCACGCCCGCTTCGATCGACGGCAGCGACGGCGACGACACGCTGGTGCTCTCGGGCACCGGCACCGGCGCGCTGCTTGGCACGGTCGTCGATGTCGAGAAGCTCGATGTCCAGAGCGGGATCTGGCGCATCAAGGACGCCGCCGGCTATTCCGAGATCGATGTCCAGAGCGGCGCGGGCGTCGTCCTCGAAGGCTCGGCCGACGGGATGGTGGTGGCCGCGGGCGCCGTGCTCTCGGTTTATGGCTCGGCCGCGAACTCGGTGATCTCGGGCAGCCAGTACATCCAGGTCGGAGGCTCGGCGGACGGCACCACGATCAAGGCCGGCGGTGAGCAGGACATCTTTGGCGGCGGCATCGCGACCAATACCACCGTGGACGGCGGTACGCAGACCGTGTTCGGCGTCGCGACCGATACCACGATCGCGGGCGGCGGCATCCAGCACGTCCACAACAACGTCTTCTCGACCGTCGTGAACGACGGCGGCGAACAGAACGTCTACGTCGACGGCAGCGCCACCGGGACCACGATCAACGCCGGCGGCCTCCAGATCGACTGGGGCTTCACCATCACCACGACGATCAGCGGCGGCCACCAGTTCGTGTTCGGGTCCGCGACCCTGACGACGATCAATTCGGGCGTGCAGACCGTCCAGAGCGGCGGAACGGCGAGCGACACGACGATTCACGGCGGCGAACAGAACGTCTATTCCGGCGGGACCGCCATCAACACCACGATGGATGGCGGCAGCCAGATGGTCTACGGCACCGTGACCCAGACCATCATCGGCAACGGCGCCATCCAGTATCTCCACGGCACCGCTTCGCTCACCACGGTCAACGCGGGCAGCCAGCAGAACGTCTATGCCGATGGCTTTGCGACCGGGACGACGATCAATGCCGGCGGCTACCAACTCGATTGGGGCGCCGCCAGCGGCACCGTCGTCAACGGCGGCGTGCAATATGTGTTCGGAAGCGCCATCGGGACGACCGTTCTGGCGGGCGCGCAGCACGTGCAGTCCGGCGGCAGTGCGGACGATACCACGATCGGCGCCGGCGCACTCGCCTATGTCCATGCGGGCGGCACGATCGACGACGTCGTCTTCACCGGTCCCAACGCCACGCTGGTGCTCGATGAGGCCGAGAGCTTCACCGGCACCATCTCCGGCTGGCAGGACTACGACAGTATCAATCTCGGCGACATTCTGTTCTCCGATGGCGTTACATCCTTGGCCTATGCGGCAAACGGCGACAACAGCGGGGGCACGCTCACCGTCAGCGACGGCACCCACACCGCGACGCTGAACCTGCTCGGGCAATACAGCGCCGCCGATTTCGCGCTGTCGTCGGACGGCCATGGCGGCACCCTGATCAGCGATCCCGGTGTGGTTCAGCAGGCCCAGTTTGCTGCGGCGCTGCACGGCTGACAATCCGGGGGTGGCGGGCTTTCCCGCCATCGCCCGGAACTCCGGAAGGCGTCTTTTTTCGCTGCGGGGCACAATATGCAAGGTGCCCCCTGCGAAGGGGGCAGTGGCGCCCCGGGCGACTTCACTATAAAGCTCACTCCAAGCAGTCAGGCCGGGGCGGTCGATCGGCGCCCGGCAAAACCTGCGGGAGGAAGCATGAGGACATTCGTTTGGGCTGCGGTTTCGATTGCAGCTCTGGCTATCACAGGGCCCGCTGCAGCGCAGTCGCCCATCATCATCAAGTTTAGCCACGTCGTCGCCACCGACACGCCGAAAGGCAAGGGCGCGGAGAAGTTCAAGGAACTTGCCGAGAAGTACACCGGCGGCAAGGTTAAGGTCGAGGTCTATCCGAACTCGACGCTCTACAAGGACAAAGAGGAGCTCGAGGCGCTCCAGCTCGGCAGCGTTCAGATGCTGGCGCCGTCCAACTCCAAGTTCGGGCCGCTCGGCATCCGCGAGTTCGAGGTGTTCGATCTGCCCTACATCCTGCCGGACCTGAAGACGCTGCGGAAGGTGACGGAAGGCCCGCTCGGCACGAAACTGCTCAAGCTGCTGGATGCCAAGGGCATCACCGGCCTTGCTTATTGGGACAACGGCTTCAAGCAGATGAGCGCGAACAAGAAGCTGATCACGCCTGCCGACTATCAGGGCGTCAAGTTCCGCATCCAGTCTTCGCGCGTGATCCAGGCCCAGTTCAAGGCGCTCGGTTCGCTTCCGCAGGTGATGGCATTCTCGGAAGTCTACCAGGCACTCCAGACCGGCGTTGTCGACGGTCAGGAGAACACCTGGTCGAACATCTACACCCAGAAGATGCACGAGGTTCAGAAGTACATCACCGAAACCAACCACGGCTATATCGGATACGTCGTGATCGTGAACAAGAAATTCTGGGACGATCTGCCGACCGACATCCGTGATCCGCTGTCGAAGGCGATGAAAGAGGCGACCGAGTTCAGCAATGCGCAGTCGCAGAAGGAGAACGACGACGCGCTGGCCGAGATCAAGAAGAGCGGCAAGAGCGAGATCATCAAGCTCACCGCCGAGCAGGACGAGGCGATGCGCAAGGCGATGGAGCCGGTCTACAAGGAGGCGGCGGGCCGCATCGGCCAGGGGCTGATCGACGAGTTCCTGAAGGAAGCCAAGAGCACGACGAACTGATCATCACGAACGCGCTCAACAATGGCTTCCGTGCGAGCGGCACGGAAGTCTTTGTTGCGAATTATGTCCAATCGTGGCTGGCGGTAAAATCGACCGTTACATCTTCGTAAGGTCGCTCTCCCTGTCCAAGTTGTAAGTTGCGCGTCGGCCTCCTCGCGCTCATCCTCACGGCTATCTTTCCTGAGGAGGTCGAGATGAAGAAGTTCACCATCGCCGCCGTCGCCGTGCTGAGCATCGCCGGCTCGGGCGCGGTCTATGCCCAGTATCATCGCCCCTGGATGGAGCACGTCCGCCACATCCGGATGAACCCCGAAGACCGCGCCGCCTTCGTCGATGCGCGGATTGCCGCCGTCCATGCCGGGCTGAAGCTGAACGCCGATCAGGAGAAGCTGTGGCCGCCGGTCGAGTCGGCCGTACGGGAGTTCGCCAAGCTGCGCATCGACCGCGCCAATGCGCGGATGAATGCCGGCGCAGGTGACAGGTGGAGGGATGGTGACACGTCGCGGGATGCTGGCAGGCCTGAAGATCCGATCGCCCGTCTGCGCCAGCGCGCCGAGGACATGGGCGCCAGCTCCGCTGCCCTGAAGAAGATCGCCGACGCCGCCGATCCGCTCTACAAGACCCTGGACGAGGGCCAGAAGCGTCGCCTCGCCGTGCTGACCCGGCACCGCGGCCCGTTCGGCGGCGGCGAAGACGGCCCGCGGCACCACCACTTCATGGACCGCATGGACCGCCTGATGGAGCGGGGCATGGACCACTTCCACCGCGAGCGTTTCGACCGCGGCGAAGGTCTCGACCGGGACCGGGAGGGCCGGCTCTGAACCGGTCGGGCTTTCGAGCCATTCACCCTGGCGAAGCCGCTGGAATCCGGCGGCTTTTCGCGTTTCGCGACCTGGCGACGAAGGCTTGGAAAACTTGTGCCCGATCGCTTGCCAGACCGGGATCGCTTTGCTAAACGACCGGCCTCGCAAGGCTTCGACCGCCTTTCGGGCGCATAGCTCAGTTGGTAGAGCAGCTGACTCTTAATCAGCGGGTCCCAGGTTCGAGCCCTGGTGCGCCCACCATAACATGGTCTTTGATTTCCAGTTGCTTCGGCGGATTTGGGTTTGGGAACAACGAGTCTCGTGCCCCATTTCTTATATCGGATGTCGCATGACTCGATTGTCGGCGACTCTCCATGTTTTTCTCGGTCTTCTCCTTGCTCTGTGTCTCCACCCCATTCGATACAGAGTGCACATCGGGTGGTACAGCGCGCGAATTTGCTCGTCGTAGAATAGGATACTGGGGCGAGCAAAACGGACAACCAGTTCGGCCCCTCGCAAGGCTGTGCACGGCGACGCAAGCCGGTTTCTTGGAAACGCATCGCGAGCAAGATGGCGGAGTTGCTGGTCAAATTGCTCCAGCGGACAGGATCAACATAAGCATGGTCAAGACCGCAGCCGGGATCAGGGCATCTGCGGACGACTAGAGGCCGGGTAGTTCACCAAGACACTAAGCAGGAGCCAGAGCCAGCGCATAGGATGCGACGAGTGCGGACCATGTCAGCATAGGCAAGAGCTCTTCCATGCCGCAGGTCTTTGGACGGAGCGCTGCTACGACGATGAACGGCAGCGAGGGCGCGATACTGTCGGAGCACGCGTCTCAAGAAGAGCGGCAGGCTGTTGCACGATCAGTCGCCGCCCATCGGTTGCCATTTTCCTGCTATTCTCGGACGGATCCTTATAGGCGTTTGGAATCGATGCCTTGTTATCGGCAGCGTCGACCAGGCAGCGGGGGGCGGGCTGCGCGACACCACGCTGAGAGCGTGCCCCGCAAGCCCCAGCGCTCATGACCGGAATCGTGCGAACCCCAGCTACGCGAAACTCCGTATTCAGCAGCGTCCGAGTTTGGTTCAGCCGATGTAATGTTATAACATGACTTCGGAGTGAAAAAGCATGGCAAGCACTGGAAGCGTGAGCGCCTGGGAAGAGGCACTTCTCGTCGCGATGATCCAATATCCCGTCCCGGTCATCTCCCGGACCGGCGGACATTCAGACCCAGGTGAAACAGATCTGCCGCGCGGTCGACACCACCAAGGCGGGCTACCCGGATCTCGATTTGATCGTGTTTCCCGAATATTCGACCCAGGGCCTCAACACGGCGATCTGGACCTACGACGAGATGCTGCTCACCATCAACTCGCCGGAGATCGGCGAGTTCAAGAAGGCGTGCAAGCGCAACAAGGTGTGGGGAGTATGGAGAAGAACGATGATCCGTCGCTGCCGCCGTTCAACACCGCGATCATCATCAACGCCGACGGCGAACTCGCGTTGCACTATCGCAAGCTGCAGCCGTGGGTGCCAATCGAGCCGTGGTCGCCGGGCAATTACGGCATGCCGGTGTGCGACGGACCGAAGGGCGCCAAGCTCGCGGTATGCATCTGTCATGACGGCATGTTGCCGGAGCTCGCCCGAGAGGCTGCGTACAAGGGCGCCAACGTCTACATCCGGATCTCGGGTTACTCGACCCAGGTCAACGACCAATGGATTTGGACCAACCGCACCAATGCCTGGCAGAACCTGATGTACACGATGTCGGTCAACCTGGCCGGCTATGATGGCGTGTTCTATTATTTCGGTGAGGGGCGCTCCGCAGTGTGTTGCGACCTACGATCTGCCGCATGAGCCGACACCTGCCGAACAGTTGCGAATGAGCCAACTCGACAGCACGCCACTCGATCCCCTGAGCACCTACGGCGAGACCTTTGCCAACAAGATCCTGGTGAAATGCCCATGACAAAACTTCGCATTGTCTTGTTGCTGGGGCCGGTTGCCGCGGCGGCTGCCTGTAAACGATGAGGCTACGGCTTGCAGGTCGGCGCCGGACTCGCGGCCGGTTCGGGAGCTCGGCGGTAACGGGCGAGGATCGGTTCGAGCGCCTCTTTCGACCAGAACTTCGGGGCGCCGATTTGCTTCCGGCAAAAGGCGTTCCAGTAAGGGCTGCTCGACGAAAGCGATCGGTGTGCCGAGACGGCCTGTGCGATCGCTTTGATGTCCTGCGATTCCGGATAGATGTAGACTGTCGTCGGTTGCTCGAGCTTTGGAATGATTCGCTCTGCGTCGGAGCGCGACCAACTCGTGCAGCCGTTGCTGCGCCCGCTTGAGTAGTCCACAAGGGTTCCGACCGGAACGCAACCATTTACATTGGCATAGGGACTGCGCGCCATGCTTCGATAGTGGATGGCCTTCAGGATGACGGCTGGATGCCCGCCGATCGCACGCTCTCTGGCATTGGCGGTCTCTCCCTCGCCATCGAACTGAACGAACGAGCGCATCAGGATGGCCTCCTGTTTCGCGGCGTTGCGGAAGTAACCCTTGAATGAGGTTCTCGTCTCTGCGGTCACGTAGGAACCGCCGGTCGTCAGATTCGAGTCCAGCGCATTGCCGAAGTTCCTCGCACACTCCTTGCCGTTTGCGAAGTTTACCGCGCCCTTGATGTTGCGGCCGCTGCCGTGCCCCGCGGGCATCGCGCGAAAGGACCGGTGGGCTTCGCAGATCTCGTAGAAGCGCTTGCCCGATCCGCCCTCACTCGGCCGCGTCGCATCCATGGCGAAATAGCAGGGGTTCTTGACGATCCCTGCTGCGACCTTTCGTAGATACAGAGCGCGCGCCCTCTGCAAGACCACCGGGGCGATCTGCCCCGCGCCGTCACCGACATGGCTCTTCAGCCAGCCCGGTATCTCCGACGGCCGTTCTGCCGCAACGGCGCCGGACGTCAGCCACGCAGCGATCGTCACGCCGAGCGAAAAGCGCCGCAGAAGGAGCGATCCAAAATGCAACGGATCGCTTCCAAAACGAATGTTCAGGCCGCTTGACCGGCCGGTCGTCATACAGGAAATGGATCTGTCAGCGCTGTCCATACCGCAACATCCGTTGCAAGTCTGCCCGGCAGGAGGCAGGTATCGAGCCGCGCCCGGTTATCGCCTCCGTGGTCGCGCATTGAGCCACGTTAGAAGCCTAAATCTCCGTGTAGTCCAGGACCGTATGTTCTCCGGACCATATCATGTCAGCGTCGTAAATTCGTTCTCGACGTTTCGACCTGAAGTCGATCCCGAGGATGATCTGACCAGTCCCACTCTCTTCGCCGTTGGAGACGGGGCACGGAAGAGATGCAGGGAGAAGGGCGACCGCGCCAGTTTGGGACTTGGTCATGAACGATCCCATGTGTAATGTTGTAACAATACGATTGCCTGTTATATAGTTACACCTCAGACAGTCAAGGTGAGGAATGCACCGCGTCCCCCATCGGCCCGGAACTCGCCCGAAGCAGAAGAAGCATATCCACCCGGTCGGCGGAGACGCAATTGAGTCTCGCGCCCGCTCGTATGCGGTGTCGAAAGGGGTGCCGTTCACGCCGATGCGTCAAGGCGTACTTGCCTTGCTCGCGGCCTCTGGAAAGCCGATGAGCGCCTACGAGATCGCCGAGAAACTGAGCGATGCGGAAAGGCTAAAGACCGTGCAAGTCTACCGTGCGCTTGAATTCCTGCAGGAGGCAGGGTGCGTCCATAGGCTGGCGTCCCGCTCGGCCTATTTCGCCTGCGATCATCTGCACGGAGAAGGCGAAACGGTTGTGTTCATGATTTGCGCGCAATGCGGCGCAGTTCAGGAGGCGGCATCCGAAGTGGTAGCGCGCGGTTTGCGTGGCGCTGCCAAGACAACCGGCTTCAGGCCCCGACATCCGATGATCGAGGTGGAAGGCGAGTGTGCGGAATGCGCGGGCACTGAACGCTAGCCCCAAGGGCACGGGCAAGACCAGTCCATCTCGCTCAGGCGCAGGGAGTGTTTGACGGCACGACAATCGCATCACCTCTACGTCAACCGTTGATCGCCCCTGAATCAAGATGCCCTCCACTGGCTCAGATCGACGATGGCCGCGCGGAACTGGTCTAAGCCCCGCAAACTCCTCCAAGAATGGGTAGAGTCCGTCACCTCTGAGGAGATGGACCATGAAGCCAAGTCGGTTCACGGAAGAGCAGATCATCGGGATTTTGCGGGAGCAGGAGGCGGGTCTGGCGACGGCTGATGTCTGCCGCAAACACGGGATCTCGATCGCAACGTTCTACAATGGAAGGCCAAGTACGGTGGCCTGGAGGTATCCGATACCAAGCGGCTGAAGGCATTGGAGGACGAGAACGCCAAGCTGAAGAAGTCCTGGCCGAGGCAATGCTCGACAACGCCATGCTCAAGGACGTTGCGTCAAAAAAATGGTGACGCCCGCCGCGAGGCGAGAGGCCGTCGCTCATCTGCGGACCACCTTCGAGGTGAGCGAACGGCGGGCGTGCAAAGCCCTGGGGGCAGATCGCGCATCGGTGCGCTATCGCAGCGGGCGAGCCGGTGATGCGGCCGTACGCACCCGCCTGCGCGAGCTGGCGGCGATCCGCCGTCGGTTCGGCGACCGTCGTCTGCTGGTGCTGATGCGCCGCGAGGGGCTGGTCATGAACCACAGGAAGTTTCGACGTCTGTATCGCGAGGAACGGCTGCAAGTCCGCCGGCGTGGCGGCCGTAAACGGGCGCCATGAACTACGTGGTCAAAGGCAAGATGATCGGCGGCTTCGCCTTGATCGCCTGGCCGGCCGAATATGGCAATTCCGGCGTGATGACCTTCGTCGTCAATCATGCCGGCGTCGTCTACCAAAAGGATCTCGGCAAACGTACCGATTTCGTCGCAAGGCGCCTCACGCTGTTTGATCCGGACCAGACCTGGAAGAAGGTCGATGCCGCGAAGCCGTGAGATGACCCGTGCCATGCTGCCGCCGCTGGGTCGCCTTACCGCGATCGCGCTGTTCGCCGTCACCGTTCCGGCCGCGCCCTCTCTCGCGCAAGCCGCCGGCCATGTCCGGGTCAAGATCGTGAAGGCGGGCCTGCTGCTGGGCGGTGGTGCCGGCAGTGGGGTGTTGACCTATCGCGGCCGCAGCTTTCCCTTCCGCGTCACAGGAATCAGCCTCGGGATCACGGCCGGTGCCACGGCGGGCCGCCTGGAGGGTTGGGCCTCCGGCATCAGAGACGTCCGCGACTTCGCCGGCACCTACAGCTCGGTTGGCGGTGGTGGCGCTCTCGTCGGCGGCGTGGGTGGTGTCCACCTGCGAAACGACAACGGCGTCGTGATGGTCCTGCAAGGGCCTAAAGCCGGATTGGAGATGGCTGCCAACCTGAGCACGATTGTAGTTTCATTGAAGTGAGGCAATCTGCATTCTTTCTCTCCCAAAAGGCCTTGACCCAGATGTAATTGTCGAGAACGACCGCTATCTTTGACGACTAAACCAGCAGTTCGGCCAAGACTCTGACGGTGCGACGAGGACCCATTTTCGGTCGGACAAGCCCAGTGGATGCGACCGGTAAGTCATTGAGTGCTCTCATCCCGCGGTCGTCTCTTAATCAGCGAGTCTTAAGTTGAAGCCTTGGTACGCCCATCATATCGGTAGTTCAGTGGGCAAAACCGGTCTGAGGCGTCTGATTTCTCAAAGGTCATTTCCAGCGCAGAGAAGATCACGAATTGATTCTGACAGCGACGGCCCGTGATCCTAACCGGTCGCGCGAGGAAGCGTGCCCCTAGCCGCAATCTCTGCCGAAAGCTCTTCGATCGTCTTGCGTTGCTCCATGGCGGCTTTGCGGATCAACGCAAAGGCGGCAGGCTCGGCAAGATTGTGCGAATGCATCACGTGGAGAACGGCGGCAAGTACGACACGACGTGACCGCAGGCGCTGCTCGAGCTTGAGAATCTGTTGCTTCAGTTCGATGGTGCGTTCGCTTCGCTCGAATGCCATGACGAGCGCTGCATAGATGCCGGCCGACCGCAGCGGCTTGACCAGGAACGAAGCTGGATCGAGCTCGAAAACCAGCTTCAGACGGCTTGGAGTCTCGGTGCCAAGTAGCGCAATGACGGGTGATTGCGCCAGGAAAGCGCGTTGCGCCGGTTGCAGCAAGGGCAGGAACTCGTCGTCGATCAGCGACAAGTCCGGTGCGAAGACAACGGGATCACCTGGCGCCCATGCCACACCCTCGATCCCGAGGCGTTCAAACTGGCGTCGCACGATGGTCGCATCGCGATCGTCCTTGACGGCAACGAGCGCCTTGCGTCCCCGCAGGGAGAATGAAGACGGTCTGCTCATTTCACAACCCGCAAATGCGGCGCATGCGGCAACGGGCCGCCCGCCGAAGTTTCCCTCGAAGGGCTGACGGCAACGTCGAGCTGCGTCAGGTAAGGATCAGGCCTAACAGGTGCGTCGGCTTCCCAGAAGATATCGAACTGCCCGTGCGGATTTGAGACGGCCAGCCGCGGTGTAAGCACGCAATGGTTGTTGCCACCATCGATCCAGACGGGTCCTTGCGGCGAATTATAGCGATATCCGGCAGCAGCGCGCCTTACCTCGCCGATGTCGGACGATCCCGCGCGCTGCATCGCGCGGGCCAGCAGATGGACTGCGACATAGGCGGACTGCCCATCGACCGAGGGGCTGCTGTCCTTGCCATAACGCGCCTTCCAGCGTGCGACGAATGCGCGGTTCTCCGGCAGGCGGATGCTCTCGAAATAGGCCGACGACGTGATGCAGCCGGCCGATGCCGGTCCGACGATCGAAAGTTCCGGCTCGCACAGGCTACAGCTCAGCATGGGAATCTCCAGCCCTGCGGCCTTAGTGCCGGCGTGAAAAGCCCGGATGAAGTCGTAGCTCGAGCTTCCGACCAGCGTGTTGAATACGATCGGCGGCTTGCGGCGGACGATCTCGTCGACGATGTGACCGACGGCGCTTTCGCCGAGCTCGAGCAGCCGCTCGGCCAGGATGTGGCCATCGGCTGCGCCGACAAGTTCGCGCGTGACACGGTTGGTCTCCCAGGTCCACACGTAGTTGGAGCCGACGCAGAAGATTTCGCGAGAAAGGTTGTCGAGCACGTAACGGACGAGCGGAAGGACGTTATGATTGGGAGAGGCGCCGACATGGATCACGTTGTCCGAACACTCGAAGCCCTCGTAGCGGGCGGGATACCAGAGCAGGCGATCGGTGCGCTCCACGATTGGCAGAACCTGTTTGCGCGAGGCGGAGGTGTAGCATCCGATGATGTGCGCAACGCCGACGTTGCGGATGAGGTCGTCGCAGGCCGTGTGATATTCGGAGACGATGCCGCGGGGGTCGCGGATATGGGGGGCTATCGAGAAGTCGAACTCGGTTTGGGCGTTGATTTCGTCGACCGCCATCATCGCGCTCTTGAGGATTTCGCGTCCCATTGCCTGATAAGGCCCGGACTGCGAGCAGATGATGCCAACGGGGACGGATGGCTTTGTCATTGACGGCTTTCGATCGCGCGACGCGAGGATGAAACCATCATCGCCGATGCGAGCGCAAGTGGCTTGCCGTTTTGCTGCGCAGCACTCTCGAAATTTAGGCAGACAGCATCGTTGACAATACGATGGGCAGTTACTTAGACTTTTCTCCTACAGGGCTTCCTGTCGAACCTCGCGTGCGCTGATCTGGCCGATGACGTCCAGCTCTTTGCTACCCAAGTGCTTGTTCGATCACGGACCCTGAGCGACAGACCATAGCGCGGCATTTGAGCCATTCGTTGCCTCATTCGAGAGGAACGGGTGGCTTTTTTCGTTTTGCCGCCAGACGAGCTTGCGATGCGTCCGCGTCGCGAGAACGGTGACGCATGTCCGGGTGCGAGCGAGCGACGCATCGCGTGGGAGGATGAAGGACGATGGCCACAACGGATCTCCATTATTTCGGTCTTGTCGAGGTTGGCCGGAAGATCCAGCGCAAGGAGCTGTCACCGCTGGAAGCGACCAAGGCGATGCTCGGGCGGATCGAAGAGCTGGACGGCAAGCTCAAGAGCTTTGCACATGTAATGGCCGACTCGGCGCTCGCGGATGCCGCCGTGGCCGAGGAGGAGATCGCCTCTGGCAAAATCAGGGGGCCGCTGCACGGTGTCCCCGTGGCGGTAAAGGATCTCTGCTGGGTCAAGGGTGCGCCGGCCGCGCATGGCATGACCGTCCATCGCGACTTTCGTCCGACCGAGGACGCCACGGTGGTCTCGCGGCTGAAGGAGGCCGGCGCCGTCATCCTTGGCAAGCTGCAGCAGACCGAAGGCGCTTACGCCGATCATCATCCGAAGATCGATCCGCCGAAAAATCCCTGGAACGCGGATCTTTGGCCCGGCGCATCCTCGAGCGGTTCCGGTGTTGCGACTGCAGCAGGCCTCTGCTTCGGCTCGCTCGGCACCGATACCGGCGGATCGATCCGGTTTCCGTCCGCGGCCAATGGTGTGACCGGGCTCAAACCGACCTGGGGACGTGTCAGTCGCTACGGTGCATTCGAACTCGCGGCGACGCTGGATCACATCGGTCCGATGGCACGCAGCGCGGTCGATTGCGGCGCCATTCTCGGCGTGATCGCGGGACAGGATCCCAAGGACACGACGTCGGTTCCGCTCACCGTGCCCGACTATCTCGCCGGCCTCTCGGGCGATCTGCGTGGCGTGACGATCGGCGTCGACCGGCGCTGGACCGGCGAAGGGACCGACGGCGATGCAGCCAAGGTGCTGAGCGAAGGGCTGCGCGTCGCGGCCGATCTCGGCGCCATGATCAAGGAAATCAATTTCCCCGACCCCAGTGCGATCATCGACGACTGGTTCCCGCTCTGCGGTATCGAAGTCGCAGTGGCGCATGAAGACATCTATCCGGCGCGCAAGGACGAGTACGGCCCGGCGCTAGCGGGCCTGCTCGATCTCGGCCGGCAGCAGTCCGGCATGGACTATCAGAAGATCGTGCTCCGGCGTGAAGCGTTTCGTGGCGCGGTGCGTCTGCTGTTCGAGTCGGTCGAGTTGATCGCCGTCCCGGCCCAGGCGTTCGCGGCGCCCACGCTCGCAAAGATGGCAACGCTCGGCGAGGACGCCTCGCTGATCGGCGGGCTGCTGCGCTTCACTTGCCCGTTCGACATGACGGGAAGTCCGACCGTGACGTTGCCCGGCGGCTTCGCGGCGAACGGCGGTCCGGTCGGCTTCCAGTTCGTCGGTCGCCATTTCGACGAGGCCACCCTCGTCCGCGCAGGCGACGCCTTCCAGCGCGTCACCGACTGGCACAAGCGTCATCCTGCGATCTGAGCCGAGGAGCCGATCTCATGTCCGAAGACTGGTTGAACACATCCATCATGGCCAAGCGCGCCGTCGCCAAGGGTGCGGCGGGTACAACGCATAGTCTGACGATCGAGCAGCAGGGCGACTTCCACTACGTCTACGGTCCTTATGCCAAGCCGACGCTGTCGATAGACCCCGGCGGGGTGGTCGTCGTCGAGACCGAAGATGCGTTCGGCGGCGTGCTGACCAGGGAGACCGACAGTCCCACCGCCAAGCTCAACTTCCCTTATCTCAATCCACAATGTGGGCCGATCGCGGTGAAGGGTGCCAGGAAGGGCGATTGCCTGGCGATCTACATCCGCGACGTCGAGACGCGCGGTGAGCAGCCGGCCGGCACGACTTGCATCATTCCGGAATTCGGCGGACTGGTCGGCACGGGTTCGACCGCGCTGCTCAATCCGCCGCTTCCAGAACGCGTGAAGAAGCTGCATGTCGACAGGAACGGCGTTCGCTGGAACGACAAGCTCACCTTGCCCTACGAGCCCTTCATCGGCACCATCGGCGTCTCGCCCGAGATCGAAGCGATCTCCTCGCTGCAGCCGGACTATCACGGCGGCAACATGGATCTCCCCGACGTCCGCCCGGGTGCAATCATCTACTTCCCGGTCCATACCGACGGCGGAATGCTCTACGTTGGCGATTGCCACGCAACGCAAGGCGACGGTGAACTCTCCGGCGTGGCTCTGGAGCAGCGTGCGACTGTCACGCTGCAGGTCGATCTGATCAAGAACTGGAGTTTCTCCTGGCCCAGGCTCGAGACCAAGGACTTCATCATGACGATCGGCAGCGCACGGCCGCTCGAAGATGCGGCGCGCATCGCCTATCGCGAGCTCGTGCGGTGGATGGCGGCTGATTACGGCTTCGACGAGATCGATGCCTACATGTTGCTCAGCCAAGCCGGCCGCATGCGCCTCGGCAACATGGTCGACCCCAAATACACGATGGGGGCGTCGATCCTCAAGAATTACCTCAAGCCATGACTTCCAGCCACTTTGATCACAGGGGACACCGCGATGAATGCGAGACATAAGCTACGGATGGTTTTGCTCGGCGCCATGCTCGTCACGGCCGCGTCGATGAATGTTGCCCACACCGCCGAACCGCCGCTGAAGGTCGGCCTGCTCGAAGACGTGTCGGGCGACCTGGCCTTCATGGGCATGCCGAAGCTGCACGGCTCGCAACTCGCCGTCGAGGAGATCAATAAGAACGGCGGCATTCTGGGGCGGCAGATCGAGCTCATCCACCTCGATCCGCAGGGCGACAACGCGCGCTACCAGGAGTTTGGCCGGCGCCTGCTCAATCGCGACAAGGTCGACGTTCTGATCGGTGGTATCACTTCGGCTTCGCGCGAAGCTCTGCGTCCGATCGTCAACCGCACCTCGACGCCATACTTCTACACCAACCAGTACGAAGGCGGCGTCTGCGACGCCAGCATGATCAGCATGGGCGCGGTGCCCGAGCAACAATTCTCGACGCTGATCCCCTGGATGGTCGAGAAGTTCGGGAAGAAGGTCTACGTCATCGCCGCCGACTATAATTTCGGCCAGATCTCGGCGGAATGGAACCGCAAGATCATCAAGGATCTCGGCGGCCAAGTCGTCGGCGAGGAGTTCATTCCCCTCGGCGTGTCGCAGTTCGCGCAAACCATTCAGAACATCCAGAAGGCGAAGCCGGACTGGCTCCTGACGATCAATGTCGGCGCCGCCCAGGATTCGTTCTTCGAGCAGGCAGCGGCAGCCAATCTCAACCTGCCGATGGGCTCGTCCATCAAGGTCATGCTCGGCTTCGAGCACAAACGGTTCAAGCCGCCGGCGCTGAACAACATGCATGCGACCGCGAACTGGTTCGAGGAGATCGATACGCCCGAGGCCAACGAATTCAAGAAGCGCTGGCGCGCCAAGTTTCCCGACGAGCTCTACATCAACGACATGGGGTACAACGCCTACAACGCCCTCTACATGTACAAGACGCTGGTCGAGAAGGCGAAGTCGATCAAGCTCGAAGACATGCGGAAGGTGATCGCGACCGGCGAGGCCTGCATCGACGCTCCCGAGGGCAAGGTCTGCATCGATCCCAAGAGTCAGCACACGTCGCACCGCATGCGCCTGATCTCCGTCGGACCTAAGCATGAGGTGAAGGTCGAGAAGGACTACGGCACGATCCAGCCCTACTGGCTTGGCGAGATCGGGTGCGATCTGACCAAGAAGAACGACAAGGATCAGTACACGCCGAGCCATCTGCCCAAGAAGTCGTGACGCTCGGGCACAGATCTTGCTCGTGTTGAACGTCACGATCTTGAACAAGGCCGGCGTCGCAACGATGCGGCGCCGGCAGCGGCAAGGGGATCAGGATGTCGGCTGAAGTGTTCTCGGTATTCTATCAGTTCGCCGACGTTTTCGCGTTCCTGATTCTCTCGGCCGCAGGCCTCGCCATCGTGTTCGGCATGATGGGCGTCATCAACATGGCGCATGGGGAGTTCATCATGTGTGGGGCCTATGTCACCGTTGGCCTCGTGAATCTGGGCGTGCCGCTTGCGATTGCCCAGATCCTGGCGGCCCTGACCGCGGGTCTCATCGGTGTCCTCGTCGAGTTCCTGGTGGTGCGGCGCTTCTACAAGCGGCCGCTCGATTCGCTGCTCGCGACCTGGGGCCTGAGCCTCATCGTGACGCAATCGATGCTCCTGATCGTGGGTTCCGCCGTGCGAGGGATCGGTACGCCGGAAGGCAGTTTTGCAATCGGCGGCTACACATTCTCGAGCTATCGCCTCGTGCTGTTCGGTTGCGCCGTAGCGGTATTGGCCGGCCTCTACATCGTCTTCATGAAGACTCGGTTTGGCGTGATTGCCCGTGCGACGATGCAGAATGCGGCGATGGCGAAGGCGCTCGGCGCGCGTACGGGCCGCATCTATGCCATCAGCTTCGGGATAGGAACCGGACTCGCCGGGCTCTGTGGCGCGTTGTATGCCCCGACCATGACGCTGATCCCGACCATGGGCGCGACTTTCGTGGTCGAGAGCTTCGTGACCGTCGTTATCGGTGGAGCCAACGTGCTGCTCGGGACCGCGCCGGCTGCGGTGCTCCTGGCGATGATCCGGATGACGCTGAACGCGAGCTACGGTCAGATCATCGGACAGATCGGAATGCTGGTGGCCGTCATCCTGATCATCCGCGTCTTGCCCGAGGGGCTCTCCAGCGTGCTGGTTCGGCGTGGGCGCTAGGAGGGACCTGTGATGTTCAAGCTGCTGGAAGGCCCACAGACGCTCGGACGCGGCAGGATGTTCTGGTCCTGCTTCCTGGCTGTGCTCGCGGGCGGGCTGGCCTACCCGCTGCTTGCCGATTCTTACGACGTCGGCAATTTCGCCTACTTCCTGATCTGGATATTCATGGCGCTCGGCCTCTGCCTGATGTGGGGCTATGGCGGCATGTTGTCGTTCGGCCAGACGCTGTTCTTCGGCATCGCCGGGTACGGCTATGGCGTGCTCGCGATCATCATGGGCGGCGGTACCGCGACGATCGCCGCTCTCGTGCTCTCGGTTGTCCTCGCGATGATCGCGGCCGGCATCCTTGGCTACTTCATGATCTGGGGCGGCATCAACGGCATCTTCTTCGGCATCGTGACGCTGTCCGCAACGCTGGTGCTGGCCTTTTTCCTCGGCCAGACGGCCGGGCCCGAATGGCATATCGGTCCTGCGCGGCTCAACGGCTTCAACGGCATGAAGGGCATGGACCCGCTGACCGTGGGTGATTTCTACATCGAGGGATCGGCGCTTTATTACGTCATGGTCGCGCTGATCGTCATCGTCTATTTGGCGCTGCGGATGCTGTTGAACTCGGGCGTCGGCAACGTCATCGTGGCGACGCGCGAGAACCCGCAACGCGCCGAGATGCTGGGCTACGACGTCCGGAAGTATCAACTCCTGACCTTCGTGATCGGGAGCGGCCTCGCAGGTCTGAGCGGTGCGCTTTACACGTCCTGGGGGCAGTTCATCACGCCCTCCAGCATCGGCCTCCCTGCGGCTGCGATGCCGATCGTCTGGGTGGCCTTCTCGGGCCGCAGCGACCTGACCGCGACGCTGGTCGGATCGTTCCTGCTGCTGTTCGGTTTTCAGACCATCACCGTCCACAGCCAGCAGGCGGCGCTGGTGTTGATGGGAGCGCTGTTGCTCGCCACGGTGATGCTGGCGCCGCAGGGCTTCGTGCTCGGCATCGGCAAGCTCGTTGCTGGCCGGTGGCGCAGGGGACGTCGCGGCGAGGTCCTTGCGGAAGCGGGTCGCTTGCAGTCGGAAGAATCCTGATCATGGCGCTCGTCGAAGTCAAAGGCGTATCAAAGCGGTTCGGCGGGCTGACCGCCGTCTCCGGCGTCGATCTCACGGTCAATGCGGGAGAGGTCCATTGTCTGATCGGTCCCAACGGCGCCGGCAAAAGCACGCTGTTCAAGCTGATCGTGGGTCTCTATCCGCCGACGGAGGGGAGCATCCTGTTCGACACCGTCGACATCACGGCGGAACGTCCGTATGCGCGCGTGCAGCGTGGCATGAGCATCAAGATGCAGGCGCCGAGCGTGTTCAAGGAATTGCCTGTCCGGCAGAACATCCAGACTGCGCTCCAGGAGCGATTGTCAGGCGCGGAACGCATCGCCGAGGAAGACCGTCTGCTGACGCTGTTGAACCTCTCGACCGATAGCGGCAAACTCGCCGGTGCGCTGTCGCATGGTCAGCAGCAATGGCTCGAAATCGGCATGGCGTTGGCGTTGAAGCCGCAGCTGCTGCTGCTGGACGAGCCGACGGCCGGCATGTCTCCCGAGGAAACCTACAAGACCGGCGAGCTGATCAAATCGTTCAATGCCGAGGGAATGACGGTACTCGTCGTCGAGCATGACATGGCCTTCGTGCGCCAGGTCGCCCAGCGCGTCACGGTGCTCCACCTCGGCAAGATCTTTGCGCGCGGCGATCTCGAGAGCATCTTGCAAGACGAAAAGGTCGCGGAAATCTATCTCGGTAAGACCCATGCTCACTAAAGCCAATCCCGCCGGCCGGCTCCTAAACGTATCGGAATTGTGGGCCGGATATGGGGCGACGCCGATCCTGCAGGGTGTCACCATGTCGGTTTCGCGCGGCGAGATCGTCGGTGTGATCGGCCGTAACGGCGTCGGCAAATCGACCCTGATGCGCTGCCTGATCGGCCTGCTGCAGACTTGGCGTGGCACGATCAGCTTCATGGAGGAGGACGTCACGGCGCTGGAGGCCGATGCACGGGCGAGGGCGGGTTTCGGCTACATCCCGCAAGGGCGCGATGTATTTCCACAGATGACGGTCGAAGAGAATCTTCTGGTCGGCGAACTGATCGGCGGCCCGCGCGGCAAGAAGCTGCCGGAACTCGTCTATGAATATTTTCCACGGCTGAAGGAACGTCGGCGGCAGGCCGCGGGCACCATGTCGGGCGGCGAGCAGCAGCAGCTTGCGATCGGCCGCGCGCTAATCGGCAATCCGTCCTTGATGATTCTGGACGAGCCGTCCGAAGGCATCCAGCCGTCGATTGTACAGCACATCTGCGAAGCGCTGAGATCGTTCCGCAACGAGCTCGGAACGACCATCATCTTCGTCGAGCAGAATCTGGACACGATCCTCGCGATCGCGGAGCGCTGCTACATCATGGAGAAGGGCAGGATCACGAAGTCTCTTGCCGGCGGAGAGGTCGACGAGGACAGCGTTCGCGAGCAGCTCCTGCTCTGAGCGGCAGCACGAATTATCTGGGAATCGTCAGCGAGGAGGGAATGGACATGGATCTCGGACTCAAGGGAGCAAAGGTTCTCGTCACCGGCAGCACCAAGGGCATCGGCAGGGCGATCGCCGATACCTTCGCGGCCGAAGGCGCCAATGTCGGCATCTGCGCGCGCAACCGGGCTGAGGTCGACAATGCGGTCACTGCGATCAAGGCGAAGGGCGTTGCTGCCTTCGGTAGTTCGGTCGACGTCTCCAACGGCCCCGCTCTCAAGGCCTGGGTGGAGGATATGGCCTCCAAGCTCGGCGGTATCGATATCGTCGTCGCCAATGTCAGCGCGCTGTCGATCGGACAGGACGAGGAGAGCTGGGAGAAGGAGTTTTCGACCGATATGATGGGCACGGTGCGGCTGGTCAACGCGGCGATGCCCTATCTGGAGAAAAGCCAGGCCGCCGCGATCGTCACCATCTCCAGCGTATCGGGCCGCGAGGTCGATTTCGCCAGCGGTCCCTACGGGACATTCAAGGCTGCAATCATTCATTACACGCAGGGGCTCGCCTTCCAGCTCGCCGGAAAGGGCATCCGCGCCAACTCGGTGTCGCCGGGCAACACCTATTTCGAGGGTGGTGTCTGGAACCAGATCAAGGACGGCAATCCCGAGCTGTACAAGACCGCGCTGGCGCTAAATCCGACCGGGCGCATGGGTACGCCGCAAGAAATGGCGAACGGCGCGGTGTTCCTTGCAAGCAAGGCGGCGAGCTTCATCACGGGCACCAACCTCGTGATCGATGGTGCGCTCACGCGTGGCGTGCAGTTCTAGGTCCCTTCGCACCACGAGTCGAGGCCGACCGCGGCGTTGGGTGGAGCCGTTTCCGATGACAACAGGGCTGTCAGATGTCAGCAGATCCAATTCACTACAAGTCGATCATAGAGCTCTCGCAGCTATTCCGCAGGGGTGAGCTACTGCCCTCGGAGGTGACCGAGGCCATGCTGAGCCGGATCACCAAGCTAGACGGCAGATTCCACGGTTATGCGCTCGTCCTTGCCGAGCGCGCCATGGCTCAGGCGAAGCGGTGTGATGCCGAACTCGCCAAGGGTATCTGGCGCGGGCCGCTGCACGGCGTGCCGATCGGATTGAAGGACCTCTGCTATACCACCTATGCGCCGACGGCCGGTGGCACCACGATCCACGCTAACTTCGTCCCATCCTTCAATGCGACGATCGTGGACAGGCTCGAGGGGGCCGGCGCCGTCACGCTCGGCAAGCTGAAGATGACCGAGGGCGCCTACACCAGCCATCATCCCAACGACCAGGCGCCGCTCAATCCCTGGGGTGTTGACTACTGGGTCGGCTCCTCCTCGAGCGGATCTGGCGTGGCGACCTCGGCGGGGCTCTGCTTCGGCTCGATCGGCAGTGACACCGGTGGCTCGATCCGGTTTCCATCGGCAACCTGCGGGCTGACCGGGATCAAGCCCACCTGGGGACGCGTCAGCCGTTACGGCGTTTTTCCATTGGCGGACTCGCTCGACCATGTCGGACCGATGTGCCGCAGCGCGGCCGATGCAGCGGCCATGCTTGGCGTCATCGCAGGCGCCGACGTCAACGACCCGACGGCCTTGCATGCGCCGGTACCGAACTATCTGGCCGGGATCGGCGACGGCATCCGGGGCTTACGGATCGGCGTGGATCGCAGCTACACTCAGAACGGAATCGATCCGCAGGTGGTTGCCGCCCTCAAAGAAGCCGAACGGACGCTTGCGGCGCTCGGTGCTGACATCCGCGAGGTCAGGTTTCCATCCTACGAGAAGCTCGTGAGCATGTGGATTCCGATGTGCTCAATCGAGACCGCGGAGGCGCATCTCGAGACCTATCCGGCGCGGAAGTCGGAATACGGTCCAGATCTGGCGCAACTGATCGAGCAGGGCAGGTCGGTCAGCGGCGTCGAGATCGCGCAGATCCACCATGAGCGGCTGAAGTTCTGCGGCAGCCTTGCGACGTTATTCGGTGATGTCGACCTGTTGCTGGTTCCTACCATGCCGGTGCCGGTCCCTACGCTGACGAAGATGGGCGAATACGGCGCGGATCCGAACGTGCTGCTCAGCATCCTGCGCTTCACCGCGGTGTTCGACTTCTCCGGCAGCCCCACCATCACGCTCCCTAATGGCAAAGCGTCGGACGGCCTGCCGCTCAGCATGCAACTGGTGGGTCCCCATCTGTCCGAGGATGTGCTCGCCCGCGCCGGGCACGCCTTCCAGTCGGTGACGGACTGGCACACCTTGCGCGCGCCGATCGAGTAAGCGGATCTCGGAATGATGCCAATCGCGCATGCGATTTCCTGGCGTCGGGACGACGACTGGACGAGGGGCGGGTGAGGCCGTGATTCGTAGCTCCGTACTTCACCCCCCCGCGAACAGGATGTCTCCATCATCGCACTGCGATAAAATCGCTTGCCTTTTCAAATATTGTATCCTTAATATTTGCGGTATCAAATAATTGATGGGGACATTTATGACTTTCTCCCGCCGCCGCTTCCTGCAGCGCTCAGCAACTGCAATGACGACGTTGATTGCCGCGCCTGCAATCTTCCGCTCCGGCGCTTTTGGCGCCGAAAACCCCATCGTCGTCGGCAGCCTTCATGACCAGTCCGGTCCGATCGCAGCGTCCGGCACGCCCATGGTCCACGCGCTGCAGCTCGCGGTGGAGGAGATCAACGCCGGCGGCGGATTGTTGGGGCGGCCGTTGAAGGTCATCCACTACGATACGCAGTCGAATATTCAGATGTACTCGCAATTCGCGCAGCAACTTGCGGTGAGGGATAAGGTCGATGTCGTTCATGGCGGAATCACCTCGGCCTCGCGCGAGGCGGTGCGTCCCACCTTTGATCGCTTCAAGGTGCTGTACTTCTACAACGTTCTCTACGAGGGGGGCGTTTGCGATCGCAACACGTTCTGCACCGGTACCACGCCTGCGCAGACCGTCGAAAAGCTGGTGCCGAGCGCGATGAAGAAGGCCGGCAAGAAGGCCTACATCATCGCCGCCGACTACAATTACGGACAGATCACCGCGAAGTGGATGACGAAGTATGTCAAGGACAATGGCGGCGAGGTGCTGGCGACCGATTTCTTCCCGCTTGACGTCACCAATTTCGGTACGACGATCTCGAAGATTCAGGCGGCAAAGCCCGACCTCATCCTGTCGGCGCTGGTCGGCGGCAACCATACGGCCTTCTACCGGCAGTGGACCTCGGCCGGCATGAAGGGGAAGATCCCGATCGCATCGACCACTTTCGGTCTCGTCAACGAACCGACCACGCTCGATGCCGCCGAAAGCGATTCCATTCTCGGCGCCTACGGCTACTTCGAGGAGCTTACCACGCCGGCCTCGAAGAGCTTCGTCGAGAAGATCAAGAAGGCTCATCCCGACTCGCCCTATGTCAGCGAGCTGGCTGCCTGCACCTATGAGGGCGTCATGCTCTGGGCCGCCGGCGTGAGAAAGGCCGCCAGTATGGACCGCATGAAGGTGATTGCAGCGCTGGAAGACGGTATCGCCTTCGATGGCCCGAGCGGCAAGGTCACGTTGGACAAGCCGACCCATCACACCACCCGCAATGCGTTTCTCGCGGAAGTGAAGGACCGCAAATGGTCGGTGCTGGAGAGTTACTCCGATGTCAAGCCGGCCGATACCGCCAGTGTCTGCGATCTCGTCAAGAATCCGAACGACACCAAGCAGTACATCATAAATCTGTGACTTGCGCCGGGCCTTGTCATCGGCGGGGCCAGCAACATCGAGGATCGAAAGACTCCAGGAATGGCGATCTATCTCATTGTCGCGCTCGACGTCCTGAATGGAATATCGTCGCTCTTCTTGTTGTGCCTCGGACTGGCGATCATCTTCGGCATGATGAAGATCATCAATCTCGCCCACGGCGAGTTCATCATGCTCGGGGCCTATGCGACCGTCATATCGGCCAATGCCGGCGTGAACATCTGGATCGCGATGCTGGTCGTCGCTCCGCTCTTCGTCGGTCTCGTCGGTCTCGTCATCGAGCGCTGCCTCATTCGCTTTCTCTACGGGCGCCTCGTCGATTCGATGCTCGCGACCTGGGGACTCAGCCTCCTCATCATCGGGATCGTCACGACGATCTACGGCAACACGCAGCAGGGCGTGCCTACGCCTCTTGGCGGCTTCTCCATCGGTTCGTACCAGTCGAGCTATTACACGTTGTTCCTGGCCGGGATGGCGGTGGTGATGATGGCCGTGGTCTACAGCGTGATGAGCTACACCCGCTTCGGGTTGATCGCCCGCGCAACGATGCAGAATCCGGCGATGGCGGCCACGCTGGGCGTCAATCCGGCGCGGGTCTACATGAGTACGTTCGCAGTCGGAGCCGCCATCACAGGTCTCGCCGGAGGCTTGCTCGCTCCGGTTTCTGGCATCACGCCCGGCATGGGCGGCGCCTATGTCGCCAAGGCCTTCATGACCGTCGTCGGGGGAGGGGCCGCGATTCTGTCAGGGACGATGTCGGCGGCGAGCCTGTTCGGTGCCGTCAATCAGGTCGGCGCCTTCTTCACCACGCCGGTCTATGGCGAAGTCCTGGTGTTCACGGCGGCGATCGTGCTGATCCGCCTGCTGCCGCAGGGAATTTCCGGCCGCTTCTTCAAGGGGAATCTGTAATGACCGTCCGCTTTCGCCTTGCGGCCCAGGCGGTTGCCGTCATCGTCGCGATCGTCGCGATCGTGCTGATCCCGAGCGTCATCGAGCTGTTCGCGATGATGCAGTTGACGTTGTTCGCGGCAATGGCGGTGCTGGCGCTCAGCCTCGCCTTCATCTGGGGCTTTGGCGGAATCCTGTCCTTCGGACAGACAGCCTTCTTCGGTCTCGGCGGCTATGCCTATGCGATATCAGCGATCAATTTTCAGGATTCAACGCCGTCGATCCTGCTTGCCATCATCGTTCCCGCGCTGTTCGCCGCGGTCCTCGGCTACTTCATCTTCTTCGGCCGCATCTCCGACGTCTATCTCGGTGTGATCACGCTCACCGTGACTCTGATCCTGTTCAACTGCGTCAACTCGACCTCGGGCGACGAGTACAGGATCGGCAAGGCATTGCTCGGCGGCTTCAATGGCATCCCGGCCGTGCCGACCTTCAACGTTCCATTTTATCCGGACCAGATCCTGTCGCCCGAACAATCCTGGTGGGTGACGGGTGGGACGTTGCTCGGGACATTTCTGCTTCTCCGCTTGCTGCTGTCTCTACCAGCCGGACGCGTCATCGTGGCCGTGCGTGAGAACGAGGTTCGTGCCTCGCTGCTCGGTTACGACCCGCGGAAGGTCAAGCTGCTCACTTTCATTCTGAGCGGCGCGATCGCGGGGCTCGCTGGCGCGCTCTACGTGAATTGGGGCGCGTTCGTCGGGCCGACCATCTTCAGTCTCTCATTGTCGGCGGAGATCATCATCTGGATCACGGTGGGCGGGCTCGGAACCTTGCTCGGTCCGATTGTGGGCTGTGTGCTCATCGAGTACATCGTCGCCTATATCGGCTCGCAGCAGGCCTTGAACTCCAACCTTGTGCTCGGCGCCGTACTGGTCCTCTTTGTGCTGCTGCTTCCCAAGGGTTTGGTACCGACAGCGCGCGACCTGTTGATGCGGCTCGTGCCCGCACCCAAACCGAAGGCGCAGCACGCAAACGATCATGCGCCTCCGGTAGCCGCCTCACACATGGCCGGAGCCGAATGACCATGGCCGCCCTGGTACCCCTGCTCAAGGCCGAGCACCTCACGATGCGTTTTGGCGGCGTGGTCGCCAACGACGACATCACCTTCACTCTGGAAGAGATGGAACTGCGCTGCCTGATCGGCCCCAATGGCGCCGGCAAGAGCACTTTCTTCAAGACGCTGACTGGACAGCTTGTGCCGACCTCTGGCGCAATCGCGTTTCGCGGCCAGCCGATCGCCGGCAAGCTGTCGCACGAGATCGCTCGCATGGGAATCGGCATCAAGACCCAGGTGCCGAACGTCTTTAACGGGCTCTCGGTGCGGGAGAACGTCTGGCTCGCCGTTCGGCGGAAAGCGACGCCGCGGGCTCAGGGGCCCGCCGTCGATGCCGTACTGCAGATGATCCGGCTGACCGATCAGGCCGATCGCATCGTCGCGACGCTTTCACACGGTCAGAGGCAATGGGTCGAAATCGGCATGGTGCTCGCGGCTGAGCCGGAGTTGATCCTGCTCGATGAGCCGGCTGCCGGGATGACCGACGAGGAGACACTGCATACGGCCGCCATCATCCGCGAGATCAACCAGACACGCGCGATCATCGTCGTCGAGCACGACATGGAGTTCATCAAGCAGATCGCGAAGACGGTGACGGTCTTTCACCAGGGCCGCGTGCTGGTCGAAGACACCGTGGACAAGGTCTTGGCCGATCAGCGCGTGCGCGACGTCTACCTTGGAAAGAAGGTGGCGGCGTGAGCGCGCTTCTCGAGGTCCGCGATTTGCGATCCGGCTACGGCCGCATTCCGATTCTGTTCGGTCTCGACATGTCGGTTCAGGTTGGCGAGTATCTCGGCATTCTCGGCCACAACGGCATGGGCAAGACCACGACGCTGCGTGCATTGATGGGGCATCTGCCGACCACAGGCGGCGTCGTGACGTTCGCCGGCAAGACGATCACGCATCTCAAGCCGCACGAGCGGTCGAGGCTCGGGATTGGGCTTGTGCCGCAAGGACGCGAGATCTTCCCCGACCTGAACGTCCTCGAGAACCTGCGAATGGGACTGGCAGCGGCTCCGAAGGAGGACCGTTCGGTCATCGACACGGTGCTCCAGGACTTTCCGCGTCTGGTGCGGCTCCTCGACCGGCGCGGCGGAGCCCTGTCGGGCGGCGAGCAACAATTGCTGGCGCTGGCGCGCTGTCTCTGCACGAAGCCTCGGCTGATCCTGTTGGACGAGCCGACCGAGGGTATCCAGCCATCGATCATCGAAGAGATCGTCGAGACGCTGCTCGCACTGAAGAAGCGGTGGGACATGTCGCTGATCGTCGTCGAGCAGAACCTCGAGTTCATCACCTCGCTGTCGGACCGGATCCTCAACATCCAGAAGGGGCGCATCACCGGAGAGCTCGATTGCGAAGACCTCCTGGCTCGGGAAGGCGCGATGCATCCAAACTAAGTTCAATCTCCGGCGCAGCCGCGCCGGTCATTACGATCGCTGGTTCTCTTGCTGCCGGCTTGTCCTCACAAGAAAGGATGACTCATGTCTATCAAACGCCCGACTGCCGAAGATGTCGCCGAGCTCGCCGCGAGCCTCCACATGAACATGACGGTCGAAGAGGCCGGAAGCTATCTCGCCCTGATGGGCGGGATGTTCGACGCCTACGACGTGATCGACGAGCTCCCGAACCCGCTACCGCCGGTGAAGTACCCGCGCACGCCCGGGTCCAAGCCTATGCCAGAGCACAACAAGTACGGCGCTTGGGCAATCAAGACCGAGGTCAAGGGCGCGGCAAGCGGTAAGCTCGCCGGACGCACCATCGCGCTGAAGGACAACGTCGCCCTGGCCGGCGTTCCCATGATGAACGGGTCGACGACGCTCGAGGGCTTCATTCCCGCCGCCGATGCGACGATCGTGACCCGGATTCTCGATGCAGGCGGCACCATCGTCGGCAAGGCTGTTTGCGAGCATTTCTGTCTGTCGGGCGGCAGCCATACCTCCAATCCCGCACCGGTCCATAATCCCCTCAAGATGGGGTATTCGGCCGGTGGCTCATCGTCCGGCAGCGCCGCGCTCGTCGCAGCCGGCGAGGTCGACATGTCGATCGGCGGGGATCAGGGCGGCTCGATCCGCATCCCGGCGTCGTATTGCGGCATCTACGGCATGAAGGCGACGCACGGGCTCGTGCCGTATACCGGCGTCATGCCGATCGAATCGACGATCGACCACACCGGCCCGATGACGGCCAATGTTGCCGACAACGCTCTGTTGCTGGAAGTGCTGGCCGGTCCCGATGGGCTCGATCCGCGCCAGTACGCGCCGAAAGTCACGAGCTACACCGAGATGCTCCGCAAGGGCGTCAAGGGCATGAAGATCGGCATTCTGAAGGAGGGATTTGCCGTTGGGAACATGCAGGAAGGCGTGGCGTCCAAGGTGAAGGCCGGTGCGGAGCGGTTCGCCAAGCTCGGCGCCAGTGTGTCGGAAGTGTCAATTCCCGAACATCTTCATGCACTCGCGGCCTGGAACCCGATCACGCTGGAAGGATTCCTGGTCCAGATGATGATCGGAAACGGCATGGGCTTCAACTGGAAGGGACTCTATGACGTCGGCCTGCTCGACGCCCATTCGGGTTGGCGCAGCCGTGCCGACGATCTGTCCGAAACGCTCAAGCTCACCATGCTGGTCGGGCAGTGGGGCGTCAGCCATTATCGCGGGCGCTACTATGCCAAATCGCGCAACATCGCGATCGCCGCCAAGGCGGCCTATGATGCGGTGTTCGGTTCCTACGACCTGCTGCTGATGCCGACCTTGCCCTGTGTCGCCACGCCGATCCCGGCCAAGGATGCGCCGCTCGCCGAGATTGTCCAGCGTGCCTTCGAGATGACGGCCACGACCAGTCCGTTCGACGTGACCGGCCATCCCGCGATGACCATCCCATGCGGCCTGTCGGACGGCCTTCCGGTCGGCCTCATGCTGATCGCCAAGGATTATGACGAGGCAACCATCTACCAGGCGGCCAGCGCCTTCGAAGCTGACGGCGATTGGAAGAAGTTCTGATGATCACCATCACCGCCGTCATCAAGGCAAAGTCCGGCCACGAGGGCACGATGCGTGACGCGCTGATGGCCGTTGCCGCCAATGTCGCGGCCAACGAGCCTGACACGATCGGGTTCTTCATCTCGCAGAGCGAGGACGATCCGTGCGTGTTCACGACATACGAGCGATTTGCCGACAAGGTCGCCATGGATCGCCACAACAGCTCGGCGGTCGTCGCGACCTTCTTCGGCATCGCCAAGCCAATCCTGGATGGAGAAGTCACATTGGTGACCTCGACGGAGGTGTCGGCGACGATCCGCTGAGCCGGCCCTCCGGCGTGTTACGGAGAACATCGTGACGTTACGGCTTCATGGAATCATCGGGCGATCCGACGACGCGGCCTATGCAGATCGTCTCCACCACGTCGAACATCACGGCGGAATCGAACTCCTGTTCGTGCCGCCGTCCGACGTTGGCCGCAAGCGCTTTCGCCTGACGACCGATCGCGGAACCGATTGCGCCGTCAGCTTGGACCGGGACGAGGACCTGGTCGACGGCGCACTGCTGTTTCTCGCGCATGATCGCGCCATCATCGTCCGCTTCGGCGAACAGCAATGCTGGCGATTGAAGCCCGTCAACCAAGCTGCCGCGCTGAAGCTCGGCTGGAATGCCGGAAATCTGCATTGGCGCGTCCGTTTCGAGGGTGATGTCCTCGTCGTGCTGCTCGATGCGCCGCTCGACACTTACCGGGCACGGATCAGGCCGCTGCTCGAGGCAGGCGAGATCGTGGAGAGCGATGCTGTTTGACAGATTGCAGACGCTGGCCTTGCTGCAGCTGGGGGACAGTGCCTACCCGGCCGGCGGCTTTGCGTTCTCATGGGGGCTGGAAGGCCTTGCTGCGGACGGCATGCTTGCCAATCGCAGCGAACTGGATCGGATTGTCGCGGACCAGCTCGAGCGGCGCTGGGCAAGCATGGACCGCGTTCTGCTGCGCCAGGCCTTTCGGGCAGAGGATTGTGCGGCCATCGCACGCGTGGATCGCCTGGCCGAGGCGGCGACACCTTCGGCCGAAATGCGGGAAGGATCGCGGCGGGCGGGCAGGGCGCTACTCGGGGTCTGGTTCAAGCTCGATGGGCCGCTATCGGTCGTCTACCGTGGCTTGGTGTCGTCGGACACAAGGCTCGGCCATCTGGCCGTCGTGCAGGCCGTCGTCGGCCGCGACGCGGGGCTGAGCCTGGAGGCCGCAGAACTGGTCTCGGGCTGGACACTCGTGACCGGCCTCATCAGCGCAGCCGTTCGGCTCGGGATCATCGGCCACATCGAGGCGCAGCGCAGCCAGGAAGCCGCACGCATGTTGCTGGCGCGACTGCTCGAGGAGGCTCCGCCGCCCGATGCGCCGCCTGCGAGCTTCACGCCGTTCATCGACATCGCGGTTTCGCGTGGACCGCTGCGACATGTCCGCATGTTCACGACTTGAGAGAGGATGCTCTTCCATGATGAACCTTTCACCGACCGAGATGGATCGCCTCGTCATCTTCAATGCCGCGCAAATGGCGCGCCGCAATCGGTCACTCGGAATCCGGCTGAGCCATCCGGAGGCGGTCGCCTACATCACAGACGAGGTCATGACCGCGGCACGCCGCGACATGCCTTACGCAGAGATCCGCGACATGGCGGGCCGATTGTTGACATGGGACGATGTCGAGCCCGGCGTCGGGCAGATGATCCCGATGCTCTACATCGAGTGCATGTTCGCGGAAGGGACCAAGGTGATGGCGCTCTTCGAACCGGTCGGTCCCAGTGACACGTCGGTCGTGGACGATATCGTGCCCGGTGAGATCATCGCGGGCGACGGGGACATTGAGAGCTTCGCGACCTTGGAGGCGATCACCATCGATGTCACGAATACTGGCGACCGTGACGTTCAGGTTCGCAGCCACACGCACTTCTTCGAGGTCAATCGCGCCTTGTTCTTCGATCGCGCGGCAGCCTGGGGCAGGAAAATCGACCGTCCCGCGGGGGCCGGTATCCGCTTCGAGCCGGGAGTCACCAAGTCCGTGCGGCTGGTTCCGGTCTCGGGTGATCGGGTCGTGCATGGGCAGGCAGGCCTCGTCAACGGTTCGTTGGATGCGCCGTCGGCGAGGGACGATGCGCTTCAGCGGGCTCGCGCCCGCGGCTATCTGGGAGCCTGACCATGGCCACACTGTCGCGCAGGGCGTATGGCGAACTCTACGGGCCCACCAAGGGCGACCTCGTGCGATTGGCGGACACCAGCCTGCTCGCCGAGATCGAGCACGACTACACCACCTACGGGCACGAATTGCTGGTCGGTGCGGGAAAGAACTTGCGCGATGGCGAGGGTGTCAACGCTTACCGGACGGCCTCACACAATATTCTCGACGTCGTCATCAAGAACGCCACCATCGTCGACGCAGTCGCCGGCATCGTGAAGGCCGACATCGGCATCCGTGACGGGCGCATCGTCGGCATCGGCAAGGCCGGCAATCCCGACGTGATGCCCGACGTGCATCCCGACATGGTCGTGGGTCACACGACGGCGCCGATTGCCGGCGGTCCTTTCATCGTGACCGCCGGCGCCATCGAGTCGCACGCGCACCTGATCTCGCCCGAGCAATCCGACCATGCGCTTGCCGGCGGGACGACCACCCTGGTCGGAAACGGATCTGGGCCCGTTTTTGACGTCGGCAGTGGGGCCGCTTCGACCTTCGCGCGCTTCCTGCAGGCGATCGAGTTCTCGCCGCTCAATTTTGCCTTGTTCGGACGTGCGGGCTCCAACCCCGAGGCGATCGAGGAAGCGGTTGCGGCCGGCGGCATGTCCGTGAAGATCCACGAGGATTTCGGCGCCGCACCCGCGGTGATCGATCAGAGCCTCATTGCGGCAGATCGCAATGATTTCGCCGTTCACCTCCATACCGATTCGATCAACGAATACGGCTTCTGCGAGGATACGATGGCGGCCGTCGAGGGCCGCACCATCCATATGTATCACGTGGAGGGCGCCGGCGGTGGTCACGCCCCGGACCTGCTCAAGGTCGTGTCCTGGGACAACGTCATTCCCTCCTCGACCAATCCGACCAATCCTTACACGTCCTACGGCATGGAAGAGGGCGTGCCGATGACGATGATCTGCCATCAGCTCAATTACAATGCGCCCGAGGACGTGATGTTCGGTGAGGCACGGGTGCGCGCCCAGTCGATGGCGGCGGAAGACTTTCTTCACGACATGGGGGCGATCTCCATCTTCGGCACGGATACGCAAGGCATGGGACGCCTCGCCGAGAACGTCGCGAAGTGCTGGCAGCTGGCGAGCGTGATGAAGGATCGGATCGGCCGCCTGCCCGAGGAAAAGACGGCACGTGCGGACAATGAGCGCATCAAGCGCTACATTGCCAAGCTCACCATCAATCCGGCGATTGCCGTCGGCATCGACCACACCGTCGGTTCGATCGAACCGGGCAAGATGGCCGATCTCGTTCTCTGGCCGCGCGCGTCCTTCGGCATCAAGCCCTATATGGTGATCAAGAACGGTTTTGTCGTCTGGGCAGCTATGGGCGACGGCAACGGCAGCCTCGGTCTGTCGGAACCGATGATCCAGAAACGGATGTGGGGGGCGCTCGGTGCCGCACCGCAAAGGCTGGGTGTCAACTTCATGTCGAAGCTCGCCATGGATGCCGATGTGACCCGCAAGCTCGGCCTTGAACGCGCTCCCGTCCAGATCAAGAATGTCCGGAAACTGCGGAAGGCAGACATGTTGCGCAACGCCGCGATACCGCATGTCGAAGTCGACCCGCAAACGTTCGAGGTTCGGGCCGATGGGAAGCTGCTGATGTGCCCGCCGGCGACGAAAGTGCCGCTGGCAAGACGGTACACGCTCCGATGAGCCGGCTCACGCTCAGCAATGGATTGGTGCAGCCACGGATCGCGGCCGCACGGGTTGGAATCGGAGGACCGGTCGGTTCCGGCAAGACTGCGTTGGTGGAGTGCTTGATCCCGGTTCTCACGGCGCGGGGCATTGATATCGCCGTCATCACCAACGATTTGGTCACGGCCGAGGACGCCGAACGAATCAGGCGCTCCGGCCTGATCGATCCGGCGAGGGTGTCGGCGGTCGAGGCGGGCGCGTGTCCGCACACCGTCATTCGCGAGGACCCCACGCTGAACATCGAGGCCGCAGATGAACTCGAACGCCGCTTCCCGGGAGTCGAGCTGATCCTGCTGGAAAGCGGCGGCGACAATCTCGCCTCGACGTTTTCGCGCGATCTGACCGATTTTTGGATGTTTGTGATCGATGTCGCCGGAGGCGACGATATTCCACGGAAACGCGGTCCGGGTGTCATTCGTGCCGACCTTCTCGTCGTCAACAAGGTCGATCTGGCGCCTTATGTGGGCGTGGATCTGGAGCGCATGCACCGGGAGGCATTGAACGTTCGCGGAGACCGTCCGGTACTGCTCACCAATTGTCGCCGCGGCGACGGCATCGAGTCGATCGTCGATCTCCTCGAGCGCGACGTGTTGTTCAGGACATGATCTGCGCAACGGCGGGCGAAGCAGCGCGGCTCGACCTCAGCTTCGTCCGGCGGGCCGGCCGCACCGTGATCGATAGACGGATGTTCGCTTGGCCCTTCGTGCTCACGCGCAGCTTCCATGTCGATCCGGATCGGCCGGATTGCGTCAGCGTGATCGTGCAGACGGCAAGCGGGGCGGTGCACGGAGAGGACCGCCTCGTACAACGCCTCGTGCTTGGTCCCGGCACGGCCGTTTGCCTGAACACCCAGGGCGCGACGTCGGTTCATCGCGCCGAACCGGCGGCGTGCGCTGTCGAGACCGTGAAGCTCGATGTCGCAAGCAACGCCAGTCTCGAGTATCTGCCCGAGCCGCGCATCATGTTTCCCGATGCGGCGTTGTCGCAGACCATCGAGCTCGATTGCGCGGCCGACGCTTACGCGTTGATCTTCGATGCGTTCAGCATGCACGACGCCATGGGCGGAGGCCGCTACTTCCGGGAGCTGGAATCGACCTTTTGCTTGAGAAGATCGGGTGGCGAGCCGCTGCTCATCGAGCGCACGCGGATCGACCGCCCAGACGACGGCCTCTTTCATGGCTACGCCGCCTTTGGGTCAGCATTCATGGTGCTGCCCTCCGGCCATGATTCGGCGGATATCCATGCTACATCGACAGCTGCCCTAGGGCGGATCAGCGGGCTCTATGGTGCGGCGAGCGCCCTGCCCGGAAGGGCGGGGATTGGGATCCGTCTCGCGGCCTTGGAGCTGAGGTGCATTCGTCAAGCTTTTGAGGCGGTGAGAGGGATCTATCGGGACGTCCTCTCCGCTTCGCAAAGGGCAAGGCGGCAATCATTCCCAGATGGACCGATTCTGCCCGAGTCTTTGATTATGGAAGGAACGTGTAGGCGCCGGGCCGCGGCTCCTCCGAGAGCGAGCTGAGCAAGCCGAAGCTGCGTTGCGTTCCGGACAGGGCTGCGTCCGGCTACCTGAGCAGCTCTCGGGCGATGACCACTCTCTGGATTTGGTTCGTGCCCTCAAAGATCTGGGTGAGCTTTGCGTCGCGCATCATGCGCTCGACGGGATAGTCCATGGTGTAGCCATACCCTCCGAAGATCTGAACAGCCTCCGTTGTGACCTTCATGACCATGTCGCTGGCCACACACTTGGCCATGCTGGCGAGAACATTCAGCCGCTTCCAGTCGCTCGCGTCGCCGGCCCGGGCGCACTCGTATACCAGCGCGCGCGACGCCTCGATTTGCATCGCCATGTCCGCGAGCATGAATTGTATGCCTTGGAATTCCGAGATCGATTTCTTGAACTGCCTGCGCTCTTTCGCGTAGGCGATGCAGGCGTCGAGTGCGCCTTGGGCCAGTCCGACAGATTGAGCTCCAATCGTCGGCCGATTGAGATCGAGGGCACGCATCGACGCTCGAAAGCCCTTGCCTTCTTCCCCAACAAGATTCTCCAGCGGCACGCGCACATTGTCGAAGAAGATCGGAGTGTTCGGCGCGCCCCGGAATCCCATCTTGCGCTCGTGACGTCCGAAGGAAATGCCGGCCATCTTCCTGGGCTCGACAATGAAGGCGCTTATGCCGTCGGAGCCAGGGCTGTCGCTGGTCCGTGCCATCACAACGATGTAGTCGGCGACCACGCCGTAGCTGCACCACTGCTTGCGGCCGTTGAGAACGTAGGAATCACCATCCTTCCGGGCGCGCGTTTCGATGGCGGTGACGTCTGAGCCGGCCTGCGGCTCGGAGATGGCAATCGCGGTCACGACGCCGCCTTTGGCGATGATCGGCAGGTACTTCTTTCGCTGTTCCTCCGAACCGAAGTGGAGGAGCGGCATAATGAACATCGTGTTCAGGCACGCGATCGAAGCACAAGCCGGAGATATCTTCGAGATCTCCTCCCGCGCGATGCAGGCCATGGTGAGATTGCCGTTCGGGCCGCCATATTGCTCCGGTACCCAGAGCTGCATCAGCCCCATTTCGCCGAACAGCTTCACGAGCTCGGTCGGAAAGCGGTCGGTCTCGTCGATTTCGGCGGCGATCGGCCCGACGTGCTTTTCGGCCATTTTGCGGACGGTATCTCGGAAGGCGATCTGCTCGTCGGAAAAGCTCATGGGCCCTCATCGCGGATATTTTCATATGAAAGCCAAAAATAGGCTTCCATTGAATGGGTGATCCATTTAATAATCCACCTCATGAACACCAAGTCAAGCCCCCGCGCTGGTGCGCATTCACGCAATGTCTCGTCCGGCAGGCGGGAGCGCACGGCCGATCAGCGGGCGACGGCAAGTCCCTCGCCCGCTCCCAGATTCCGGCCGATCCATACGAGGCGGGCATTCGAGGAGATCTGCGAACGCATCCGCGAGCAGCTGGCGCTCGGCCTGCTGAAGCCCGGGGACAAGTTGCCTCCGGAGCGCGATCTCGCTCAGCAGCTCGGCGTGAGCCGCAATGTCCTCAGGGAAGCGTTGCGCAGCCTCGAGATGGCTGGCGTGCTTCGATTGCTGAAAGGCGTCAAAGGCGGTGCTTTCATCCAGGAGGGCGACACCAGCCGCATGAACGAGGTGATGCGGGACATGCTGAGCCTCGGCACGATATCGGTCCGGGAGCTGTCCGAGGCGCGTGTCCATGTGCTCGACCTCGTCGTCGGCCTCGCGTGCGACCATGCACGCCGGTCCGACCTGGACGCGCTGGAGGCCAACATCCGGCGAACCGAGCTTGCGACCAAGGAAGGGAGGCTGCTCGACAGGGTCGAGTGCTCCCGCGAATTCTACAAGCTGCTCGCGGCTTCGACCGGAAACAAGGTTATCGCAATGATCATGGATTCGGTGACGGAAATTCACATGCGCTTCGTCTACGCCAAGGTGGCTTCGAGCGGGGTTGCGATGAGCCGGCTCGCCGAGCGGCGGCGTCAGTTGCTCTCCGCCATAGCCGAACGAAACACCTCGTCGGCGCGCCGCCTGATGCGCGCGCATCTCGAAGCCGTCCAGCGCATGCTCGAGCAGGATCCGGGCGCGATGTCGCTGCATGTCGCGCTGGCCGAGGTGCAGCCGGGCATGCGGCGTTAGTCGGCCTTGGAACTGACGGACTGCGCTCAAACAACGACAAACGGGAGGAATAAAGTGTCGAATTACGAAAAGTATGAATGCCTCAAGGTCGACGTCTCGGAGAAGGTGGCGACGGTGACCCTTAACCGGCCGCAGTCCCGCAATGCCATCAATCAGAAGCTGATCCGCGAACTGCGGACGATCTGGGACGACCTCGCCGACGATCATGCCGTCAGCGTCGTGGTGCTCACCGGCGCCGGCGATTTCTTCAGCGTTGGTGGCGACGTCAAGGCGATGTCGGAGCGTCCCGGCGGGGACGTCCTGGAGGAGGGCGAGGTGCATGATCCCATGATCAGCCGCCGCGGCGTCACCCGGCAGCTCGAGCTCGACAAGCCCATCATCGCCGCGATCAATGGTGATGCCATCGGGCTCGCTGCGACCCATGCGCTGCTGTGCGATATCACAGTCATGTCCGAGGACGCGCGCATTGGCGATACCCACGTCTCGCGCGTCGGGCTGGTAGCCGGAGACGGTGGCACCGTGATCTGGCCGCTCTTGGTCGGCATCAACAAGGCCAAGGAGTTCTTGATCCGCGGCACGCTGCTCAAGGGCAGGGAAGCCGAACGGATCGGCCTGGTCAATCATGTGGTTCCCCGTGCCGACGTGCTGGGAAAGGCGCTTGAAATCGCCATTGAACTGGCGAACGGCCCGACTTGGGCGATCCGCTGGACTAAGCTGTCGATCAACCAGATCGTGAAGGATCGCGTGAACATGTTGCTCGAGGCGTCGATGGCGCTCGAACAGGTCACGTTCGAGACGGCGGATCACAAGGAAGCCACCATGTCCTTCAAGGAGAAGCGCAAGCCGAGGTTCGGTCAGGCGTAGGCTCTCGCGATGGAGGCTTCCGGCACCGAAAGCGACGACGTTGCGGACATGCTTCGCGATTCCTTGCGCGGGCTTCTCGAAACGCATTGGCTCGCCGAATGCATGAAGGATGGCGCGTCGCCGGCCGCGATCACCCGGATATGGGACAAGCTGGCCCAGCAGGGGGTCGCGGTTCTGGGCGCCGATCCGGAGGAGGGCGGCCTTCGCGAGATCCTGGCGGTGATGGAAGAGCTCGGCCGTGCCGCGTGCCCGGCTCCAATGTGGTCTGCCGTGCTCGCCAATCTCGTGCTGTCGGATGCATCCTCGGATGCAGCTCAGTTGCGAAGGGCACTTCACATTGGCGCGGCGCGCATTGTCTTTTCCTTTGGTGCATTCGACCCCGATCCCGGTATGGGCTCGATCACGCTTGATGGCGAGAAGGCAACGGGATCCCTCCGGCTCGTTGAGTCCGCGGGAAGCGCTACGCACCTGCTCATGCCTGTGGCGGAGGCGCAGCTCGCGCTCATCGACCTTCGGGCTCCCGGCGTCGATCGGATACCGACGCGCGCGATGGGGGCATGGGGCAACTGGGAGCTGACGCTCGATGCGGTGCCGGCAAGACTTGTTCCTGCTGCCGAGATCAGCCTGAGCGACCTGCGATCGATCGCGCGTCTGATGCTATTGGCTCGCGCCCATGGTGCGGCGCGCCGCGCGTTCGAACTGGCGGTCGACTACGCCAGGGAACGGCAGCAGTTCGGCCAGCCGATCGGCCGATTTCAGGCGATCCAGCACAAGCTCGCAAACTGCTTCATCGATCTCGAAGGCGTGCGCCTAATTTTGCACCATGCGGCAAAACTGCGGGACGAGGGCGCTCTCGATTGGCCGTACTTCTCCGATTGCGCCATGGCATTCGCGGGCCCTTCTCTGCGGCGCGTTTCGCTGGAGACGCAGCACACATTCGGCGCCATCGGCTACGCCGAAGAACACGAAGCGCCGCTGCACTTCAAACGCGTGCATCTGGACACGATCGCGCTTGGTGGCGCCGCTTATGCCAGACGAAGCCTTGCCGCCCATCTGCTCGATAATGGCGGTGGGGGGATGCCGCTATATGACCTCGGCTCCGCCGGCAACGAACTGCGCGACCAGGTCAAGCGGTGGCTTGCGCAAAACTGGACGGGCGGCAGAAAGGCCGCCTTTGACGCCAAGCCGTTCGAAAAGCGCGAGTTCGACGCTGAATTTGCTGCCGATATGGGGAGCACCGGCTGGATCGGCCTCGGCTGGTCCCGGGAGTTCGGCGGCCAGGCGCGTTCGCCGCGCGAGCAGATCGCCCTCATGGAGATCATGGAGCAGAACGAGGCTCCGCGCATCGGAGCGTCGATCCAGGCCAACGCCTTGATGATGTTCGGAACGCCCGAGCAGCAGAAGAAATATCTGCCGGAAATTCTGCGCGGCGAGGCCATGCATGGGATGGGCTACAGCGAGCCGCAGGCAGGATCCGACCTTGCGGCGCTGCGGACCAGCGCGGTCCGCGAGGGCGACCATTGGGTCATCAACGGCCAGAAGATCTGGACCACGACCTGGTGGGGCAAATACATGTTCCTGGCGGCGCGAACCGACAAGAGCGCCAAGGCCCATGCCGGGATCAGCATGTTCATCGTGCCGATGACCACGCACGGGATTACGATCCGGCCAGCGACCACCATGTACGATGGAACGTTCGCCAACATCTTCTACGACGATGTTCGTGTGCCCCTGGAGAACCTCGTCGGCGGCGAGAACGAGGGCTGGAAAGTCCTGACCGGAGCGCTCGCTTTCGAGCGGGGGCTGGTCGGTGGCGGCATCGTGCTGAAAGTCGCGCATGCCTTTGAACGATTGCGGCAGCATGTCTTGGCCCGGCAGGAGTTGAACGGGGATCCGATTATCCGGGACCGCATGGCGACGTTCGCGTGCGAAATCGAGATCGGACGCCAACTGATGATGCATTGCGCTGACCTCGCCGCCGGCGGCATCACTCCGCCGGAATATGGCGCGATCAGCAAGGTCTTTTCCAGCGAGCTCATGGAGCGCTTCGGCGAAGCCGCGCTCGACATGCTCGGCATGCGCGCAGCGCTGTCCGAACAGATGCCGGGTGCCATCGATAACGGCCGGTTCGAGCAAAACCTGCGTCATTCCCTGATGTGGGTGATCAGCATCGGAACGAACGAAATCCAGCGCAGCCTGATTGCGCAGCGTGCGCTCGGCTTACCTCGATAGGAAACCGATGATGCAGGGACAATCGTCGAAATCTCCGCTCGAAGGCGTCCGCGTGCTGGATTTCTCCATCATGCTTGCCGGACCCTATTGTGCCCGGCTGCTGGCCGATGTCGGCGCTGAAGTGATCAAGATCGAGCCGCCGGAAGGCGAGGAGATGCGTCTGCGCGCGCCCCTTCGCGACGGCCAAAGCGCCTATTTCGGTCAGCTCAATGCCGGCAAGAAGAGCATCGCGCTGGACCTCAAATCGTCCGAGGCGATCAAGCTCGTGCATCGCATGGTCGAAAGCACGGATATTCTGGTTGAGAACTTCCGGCCAGGCGTCATGGAGCGACTCGGTCTCGGATACGAGGCGCTCCGTAAGATCAATCCCCGTTTGATCTATTGCTCGATATCCGGCTACGGCCAGACCGGTCCGGAGTCGGAGCGCCCGGCCTATGCGATGATCGTTCATGCCGAGAGCGGTTTCGACCGCGCGCTGATGCGATATGCCGGCGATCGCGACCGGCCGGCGGCCGGAGCCGTGTTCGTTGCCGATATTCTCGGTGGCGTTTTCGGCTTCTCGGCGATTCAAACGGCGATGGTGCAACGGGAGCGATCGGGAGCAGGGCAGCACGTCGATGTCGTTCTGATGGACTGCATGCTGAACCTTTTGGTCTATGAGTTGCAGGAAGCGCAATTCTCGGCGCCGGTGGCTCGCCCGACCTATGGTCCGGTGCGCGCCAGGGACGGCGACGTCCTGATCGCTCCGGTGTCGGCGCGCAATTTTGCGGCACTTCGCGACCTGACCGGCCTACCGGAGCTTTCGTCCGACCCGCGCTTCACCTCGGTGGCGGCGCGCGGCGCGAACTGGACCGCGATGATGCAGGTCATCGAGCGGTGGACGATGCAGCACACGGTGGATGAGTGCCTGGCTGCGCTCAATCGCGCCGGAATTCCGAGCGCGCGCTTTCGCGATCCCGCGGAAACGCTGGATGATGCGCATCTGTCCGCTCGCGGCCTCTTCGCGCCGATCGCCGACGTCGCAGGCGAGTTCAAGGGCGTGAACGCGCCGTGGCGGATGTCGGGCGCGCGGACCGGAATCGGCCACAACATACCCGCGATCGGCGAGCACCGGGACGAGATTCTCGCCCGCGTGCTCGGCCTGTCCGCAAGTGACGTCGAGCAGGCCGCTGCCGCCGGCGCATTTGGAGAGGGTGGGGCGTCCCCCTGATTTGATGCTGCCAGCCGCGAATATTTCTACCGCAAGATAATCAAAAACATCGTGGGAGGATCGACGTGCGGGTGCTACGGGTTCTGGCTTTCATATTCGGAGCGGCGATCCTCGTCGCGCCCGCCGCAGCGGACAATTATCCATCGCGTCCGATCCGGCTCATCGTGCCTTATCCCGCCGGCGGTTCGACCGACATCATGGCGCGTGCTCTGCAGGAACCGATGACGAAAATCCTCGGCCAGCCGATCGTCATCGACAATCGCGGCGGTGCGGCCGGTACCACCGGTTCCAACGAAGCGGCTCGATCGGATGCCGACGGCTACACGCTTCTATTTGCCAACAATGGCCCGATCTCGATCGCCCCGTTGCTGCAGAAGGGCGTCGATTTCGAGCCGCTGAAGAGCTTTGCGCCGGTGTCGCTGGTCTCCACGGCGCCGCTGGTGTTGGTGGCAAGCGAGAAGGTGCCCGTGAACGACGTGGCCGGGCTGCTTGCCTACGCCAAGGTTCAGAGCAAGCCAATGCTGTATGCCACGGCCGGACCAGGCTCGCTTGGGCATCTGAGCACCGAGCGCTTCCTTAATCAGGCAGGTCTGCAAATGGTCCACGTCCCATACCGGGGCCAGGCGCCGACGACGCTTGCGATCTTTGCCGGCGAGGTCGACATTCTTCTTACCACCACTTCCGATACGCTGAACGAGCACATCCGCTCCGGCAAGGTGAAACTGCTCGGGGTGTCCTCGCCCGGTCCTTCGCCAGTCGCCCCGGGGGCGGCATCCATCGGCACTGCCTTGAAGGGCTATTCAGTCGAAACCTGGTTCGGCATTCTCGCGCCTGCCGGTACTCCGCCAGACGTCGTGGCCAAGCTCAACGCCGCGCTTGGCACGGTCCTGGCGATGCCGCAAATACGAGATCGGTTTCTCTCCTATGGCGTCGAGGCCAAGGCCAGCACGCCTGGCGAGCTGTACGCCCTGATCGCCGCAGAGATCCCGTCCTGGCGCAAGGTGATCGAGGAACGCAACGTCAAGACCGAATAGCGGAGACGGTGCCAAGGCGGAATGGCTTTAAGTCGAATCGGAGCAGCGGGTTGGTTCACCTATCCCGTTCGCGGCCGAGTTCGACGCGTTAGGGCGAATTCCTAATTTCGACACGAACTTGCGGACTGTCGGACTCCCGCATCTTCGACGGCCCATGGATCATGAGGATGCTATGTCTGGTGTGAGGCTCTTCGATCTGCCGCATTCAGCCCATCGTCCGCGGTCCGTCAAAGCGCCACACCCGGGTTGCCGCGCGCATTCACCTCACCAGCGGTCGTTGTTCCCTCGCTGCCATCCCCCGCTTCGGCTCGTCGACGGTCTCCGGTTTCGTCTCCGCGAATTTGATTCAACAGCTGCAGCGCCTGCTGCAGGTCCGGCGCGGAGAGCCCTTCGTTGAACTTACCAACGATCGGCACAAGCAGGTCCGCCGCTTCTTCAATCCGACCCGTATCCCGCCACAGGCGCGCCAAGCTGACGGTCGTTCGCAACTCCCACGATCGGGCGTGCTGCGAGCACGCGATTTCGAGCGAACGTGCGAACAGATGCTCGGCGTGTGCGAGCTCCGCCGAACCGGCATGGGCCAGCTTGAATTCGCCTTGCATGCGGTAGATCTCCGCGAGATAGAAGTGATCGCCCGTCCTCTTTGCGATCGCCAAGGCACCATCAAGTGCGTGCCAGGCGGCCTCAGGCATGCCGGCTCTCGCATAACCTTGCGCGAGCAGGCTTCTGAACCAGCAACTGGCGAGCCAGGAATCCTGCGCCTCGTAGCCGTCCACGCCCGTCCGCATTTCGCTCAGCCCTTCATCGATCGCACCGAGTTCGGTCAGCGCCCATCCATGGAGAATTGTCGCCTGCTGCTTCCAGTGCAGGAAGCCATGTTCCGACGAGATCGTCATCGCCCGGCTGGCATAATCCCTGGTCGCTCCGACGTCGCGCAAATGCTGACAAAGGTAAGCACCAAACACCAGGGCGAACGCCACCGTGAAGGGATGGCGCCTTTCTTCCGCGTTGGATATCGCCTGCTCGCTGTGTCGCCGGGCGGTGTCGGGTTGCCCCAGGAACCATAGCAGATAGCCGAGGTATGATAACGACATGACACCAGGATTGATGAGCCTTTCGCCCGAACCGCGATGCAAAGCCGGATCATCGAGGCGGATGGAGCGATGAAGATGATGCTGCGCGGCCAGAAATCTGCCGCGATAGAGCATAGTCACCCCAATCCACCTATGGGCCTCCACGAGGTAAAGGGTTTGCTTCGAGAGCAGTTCGCTCGGACGTTCCCGCTTGGCAAACTTCAGGAGTTCGGCGCTCAGACTATGGGCCTTGGTCAAGTCGGCCCGAATGAAGTGGCGCATCCAGAGGCCCCTTATCGCCGCAAGCACCTTGTCTTCGTCATCGAGCTGCCGGCCGAGTTCGAGGGCTCGGGTGAAATTGTCTTCAACCTCCTGCGCGCCGTAACCCTTGGCAGCGATCAGGGCATTACCCAACGCGATGCGAAGCTCCAGCTCCATTCGATCGCGGTCGGGCATCTCGAGACTGGCCTGGACGACCGCCAGTCCCCGCCGCAAATGGCCGATGGCTTCCAGATAGGCTCCTAGCCCTGCGGCTTGCTTGCCGGCCTTGAGCCAGGAGCTTGCCGCTGCCTCGGTTTGATCGGATTCGGTCAGATGATAGGCGAGAAGCTCCGGTTCACGCTCGGTCTTTTCAGGGTACTTCTTGGCCAGCACCGAAGCGATCCGGGCGTGCAGCCGTCGCCTTTCGCTGCGCAACAGGCTCGTATGGGCTGCATCCTGGATCAGCACGTGCTTGAACGAGTAGAGCGCATCCGGCGGCTGGCCCAGCCTGACGATCAAGCCCGCCTCCTCCAGACGATCGAGCGCCGCCTCGATCTGGTCGGCTGGTACGGAAGCGACTGCGTTCAGCATCTCGTAAGAGAACTGCCGGCCGATGGTCGCGCCGATCTGTGCGACCCTCTTGAACGGGCCCATGCGATCGAGGCGAGCCATCAGCGAATCCATCAGCGTCGCCGGAATAGCCAGCTGTCGCCACGAACCAGAGAGCACATAGCGCCCGTGGCGCTCGGTCAGAAGGTCGCTTTCGAGCACGGCTTTGGTCAATTCCTCGACGAACAGTGGCACGCCGTCGGTCTTGACGATGATATCCTCGACGACTTCCTTCGGCATTTCCCGGCTGCCGGCGACCCGCTCGACCAACGTCGTCCGAAGCTGCCGGCTCAGCCTGTTCAGCACCAGCGTCGTGATGTAGGAGCGAGCGGTCCAGCTCGGCTGAAATTCCGAGCGGCAGGTCATTGCGACGAGGATGGACGTGTTCTCGACCTTCTCCACCAGGAGGTCGACGACCTCCCGGGATGTCGGATCGATCCAATGCGCGTCCTCGAATGCGATCACCAGCGGCTGCTCGCGCGCAAGGCCCAGCAGATGATTGACGAGGGCCGAGACGGTGGCATCCTTCTGCTGCTGCGGCGACAGATCGAGCGGCGGATAACGATCTCCGGTCGGAACCGACAGCAGCGCGGCGAAGATCGGCGTTACCTGCTCGACTTCACCGTGCGCGGCCGCTATCGCCCGCTCCAGACTCGACAGGGACGAGGCGGAAGCGTCGTCGCGGTCCAGGCCGAGGGCAAATTTGAGCTGCTCGATGAAGGGATGGAATGCCGTCGAACTGTAGTAGGGTGAACACTGGAAGGAGACGTGCCCGTGCCGATCGCCTGCAATCCGCTCGAAGATCTCCTGGACGATGCGCGACTTGCCGATGCCCGGCTCGCCGAACAGCACCACGACCTGGCCGTCGCCTGCCCTGACCTGCTGCCAGCGGCTGAGCAGGAGTGAGATCTCCTCGTTGCGATTGACGAGCGGCGTCAACCGAGAGCCCATGGCCGCGGCAAAGCGGGTCTCCACGCGCGACGGCCGAACCACATGCCACGCCTCGGTTCTTCCGGGTATGCCCTTCAGCCCGTGGACACCGAGATCGCGGTAGTCGAACTTGCCCTTTAACAGCGACCGCGTCGAGGACGCGATCACCACCCCGTTGGGCGGCGCCAGGCCCTGCAGGCGCGCCGCCAGATTGACGGTTTCGCCGACCGCCGAATCGCGCTCCTCGATGCCCTGTCCGACAAGGTCCCCCACCACGACCAGCCCTGTGGCGATGCCAATTCGAACCGCCGGCACATGACTGGGCGCACCCCGCGACTCGGTCGCACGTGTCGTCGACAACATCCGCACGATCTCGAGACCAGCGCGCACCGCTCGCTCGGCATCGTCCTCATGCGCGTTCGGATAACCGAAATAGACCAGGATGCCGTCGCCGACGAAACGCGCGGCAAATCCTTCATAGTGCTTAACCACGCGCACGCAGGTTTCGCGAAAGCTCGCGATCATATCGCGCACGTCCTCGGGATCGAATTGCGTGGAAAGCGAAGTGGAATCCACCATGTCGCAGAACATGGTGGTGAGCTGGCGCCGCTCAGCGCCGACCTCCATTCTTGGCAGGCTGCGAACCGCCGCGTCCGGTGCCTCTGTCGAATCGGAAGCGGAGAGGGACGATATCGCGCGCTGCAGCCTCTTGCGATCTCCGAGCGGCAGCCCGAGCGCCACCAGATCGGCCTCCGTCAGATCGGCCATGACGTCAAGATCGAGCCGATGCTCGGCGAAAAGATCGGAGTATTGACCAAGACCAATGCCTGCCAGCCAGCGCTTCAGGTCGCCCGCTGCCCCAGGGTTCGGCTCTTTCTCCCGCATTGATTCGAACCGCCCGCATTCCATGGTGGAGCTGCAGGCTCTCAACCATCAGTTCTGGCGACCATACTTCACCTTGGACGCGGCGCGTTCAACAGGTTTTTTGGAAGGATAGCGCAACCAGGTTGAAAACGGCCGACTTTACCCAGTGAATTCGCGAAGCCGGCGGCATCGGCGCAACGCGCTCAGGTCGGTCGTGGTCCGGCGCTCCTGATCAGGTCAATCGACGTGATGATCGGCAAGCAGCACCGCACGCGCCTCGGTGGGCGCGCGCGCCGCGCGGGCCCGCTTCATCCGCGCCGACAGGTCCTCCCACCAGCCCTCGATCGCTGCACGCTCGCACAAGAGGGTGGTGCCGATCCCGCCGGTAAAATCATTCCAGGCGTCCAGGCATTTCTCCGGCACCGCGGTGAGCACGGGGATATCCGCTCCGATGGCGCTCGCGAACTCGTCGCGCAGGCCCTCGCCAGCGGCCTCCTGCTTGGAGAATTTGTTGATCACCACGAGGTCGACATCGGCCTCGATTGCGCGCGCAACGGCAACGGCCGCTTCGGCCAGTCCCGCGGCGTCGAGCTTGCAAGCCATAGCGCCCGAGCCGAGTGGCTGGCAGATCGAGATCTCGGCGCCGGTCATGAGATCGACAGCCTGCATGCCGGTCTGGCAGCCCGCGCCGTCCTTGACGTTGCGCTGGACCACGCCGCCGATCCGCTCGCCCGACCGCGCGAGGTTCTGGGCGAAGTCGGCGAGCAGGCCGTCGACGTCGTCCTGCGAACGGTAGAGGATCGCGGCGACGCGGTTCGGGTCGATGTCGTGGAAGTCGATCGGCATGGAAGTCATCCTCATGGGGTCTCCTACGCGCTTTTGCCGGGCCGAGCAATCTCCGTGCCGATCGCGGCTCCCGATTAGAGGTATTGGATGCAGGCTGCGAGTCCGATTGCTGCTGAGCGCCGCGATCGTTCAGCCGCGCGGCCCGGCGGCAAGCCTGCTGCGGAGCTGGAAGGTGGCGCAGACCTTGATCGAAATTTGGTCGGGCATGGCTGGCGAAACCCGCGCCGTCATCGATGCGGCGCCGGCGCAACCGAAGGATGTCCAGATGGAGATCGCGGCAGCGATCGACGGCACACTTACTGCGCGGCTTGATCTCAGGTACGACGCAGCCGTTCGCAAACCATCGACGATGCCTCGATGCTGTCGAGAGGAAGAAGCGCGACACATGACCCAGCACGGAATCGGAATTCCCGGCGGATCGCCCGCGTTACTTCGATGGGCTCGTGGTTTCGAGCCGGCCTCCGAGGAGCAGAACGAGCCCGGCAGTGACAATCGCGATGCCGATCCACTCGATGGTTGTGGGAATCTCCGAAAGCAGCGGAATCGCCAACAGCGTCGCGCTTGCCGGGACCGCCGCGGCCAGACCGGCCGAGGGCGTAGGACCGAGAATCCTCACGGAAATCGAGAACAGGATGACCGCCAGGAAACCGGGGCCCAAGCCCTGGAAAGCGGCCTGAAGCAGGATCGTCGCCCACGGTGCATCCTGCATGGTGGAAGGAAGAAAGAAGAACCAGACCGGCAGGAAAAGCAGCGCGTTCAGCACGCTGACCAGGACCAGCGCCTGACGCGCCTCGACCTGCCAGTGCTTCACGCCCACGAAGTAGATCGAAAGCACAGCTGAGGCCGCGAGGAAGAACCCAATGGCCGATGCCACGCTGTTGCCTCCGGCGCGCATGCCCGGAAGGGCAACCAGCACTGCGCCCGCGAGCAGGATGAGAACTGCAACGAGTTGCTGCCGGGACGGCACGCGCCGCGCGAAAAGCAATCCCAGCAGAATGGTGAAGATCGGTAACGAGCCGTTGGCGAACGCTCCCCCATACGCTGCCGACGCCCCCTTCAGCCCAAAGTACATCAAGATGCTGTACACCGCGCCGGGGCCGAAAATCGACATCAACAGAATTGCATGCAACGGCAGGTGGCGCGGCCACCAGGCCTTGGCGAACGGAAGAACCAGTGTGCCGGTGACCATGAATCGAAGCGCCGTCAAATCGAAGGGTGTCAGCCCGGATTGCATGCCGGCCCTCGAGAAGACGAGAAAGCCAGACCAGATGCAGAATACGCCGGCTGCGCTCAGGAGTCCGAGAATGCGCTCGTTCGATTGGGCTGCTGGAGTCAAGCCGGTGTCCGATTACTCGAGGTATCTGAGCGCACTCAATACACCTGCGAGCTCGAAGATGCTCTCCGCGACATGGCCCTCCATGGTGAGCGATCCCCAGGAGTTTTCCAGCCGAGGGTTCCAAAAGGACAGCCCGGCATTCCGGGAGTGCCGTTCTCGAACGGGTTACTGGAGGCGAGCCGGCACGTCTATCGTCATGCCCGCTCGGAGCTCCGTGCGAGAGGGGACACGCTGTCCGATGACGCAATCACCGCCCAGGAACACTTCCGGCGGCGCTCCGTTAGCGCAGCAACCGTCCGGAGTGTCCATGACCGATTATCCAAAGCCGCCTTATCCTGCGCAGCAGCAACCGATGCCCGGCTCGACGCGGGCGATGCAGCCCCGGCCGGATCATGGCGAGGAGAGCTACAAGGGCGCCGGGCGGCTTGCGGGAAAGAAGGCCATCATCACGGGCGGGGACAGCGGCATCGGCCGCGCGGTCGCGATCGCCTATGCGCGCGAAGGCGCCGATCTCGTCATATCCTATCTGAACGAGGACGAGGATGCGGCGGAGGTAAAGACGCTGGTGGAGCGGGAGGGCCGCAAGGTCGTCCTGATCCCCGGCGATATCAGCAATCCCGAGCACTGTCGCACCATCGTGCGCCGCACCGTCGAGGAACTCGGCGGGATCGATATCCTCGTCAACAACGCGGCCCATCAGGCCACGTTCCAGAACATCGCCGAGATCAGCGACGAGGAGTGGCAGCGCACGTTCGAAACCAACATCCACGCCATGTTCTATTTGACCAAGGCCGCCGTCCCTCACATGCGGCCGGGGGCGGCGATCATCAACACGGCCTCGGTGAATTCGGACATGCCGAACCCTGCGCTACTGGCTTACGCCACCACCAAGGGGGCCATCCAGAATTTCACGGGCGGGCTCGCCCAGATGCTGGCCGAGAAGGGCATTCGGGTCAACGCGGTTGCTCCGGGGCCGATCTGGACGCCGCTCATCCCGTCGACGATGTCGGAGGAAAGGGTCAAGAACTTCGGCAAGCAGGTCCCGATGCAGCGCGCGGGCCAGCCGGCGGAGCTCGCAACCGCCTATGTCATGCTGGCCGATCCGCTCTCGAGCTACACCTCCGGGGCGACGCTGGCCGTCACCGGTGGCAAGCCGTTCATCTGACCTTGTGTGCGCAGGGACGATGGCGGCGCCGGGCGCCGCCATGCCTTGATCAGTCCGCCTTCATCACGCGGCGCTCGACGCCTTGGCGTTGACGCCCTTGCGAAGGGCCACCGTGTTCAGCTTGGTATTGGCCGCTTTCTCTTCGTTCAGGTTCGTGGTGAGGAAGCGCACGATGTCGTCATGGCCGAGCTCTTCCGCCCAGGCGATCAGCGTCCCGTAACGGCACATCTCGTAGTGCTCCACCGCCTGGGCGTTGGCGACGATCGCGGCGTCCAGCACCGCCTTGTCCTCGATTTCCCCGGCGGTCTCGTCAGCCTCCTTGATCAGGCCGTCGATGGCCGGGCAATTGGTGCCGCTCGGATCCTTGCCGAGCTTCGCGAACACCTTCTCGAGGCGCTCGACCTGCTTGTTGGTCTCTTCCAGATGCGCCTTGAGCCCGGTGACGAGATCCCTGTTGGTCGCCTTCTCGATCATTTTCGGCAGCGCCTTCAGGATCTGCTGCTCCGCGTAATAAATGTCCTGCAGCCCGTGCAGCAGCAGGTCTTCCATCGTTTTGATGTCCTTGGTGAAGAAACCCATAAAAACGCCTCCTTTTCACAATGATGGCAGTGGAACGCCGTGCGGCTGCGGCTGTTCCATTCGGTGTGGAGATCAGGAGATCCGAATGAGCGATGGAGTGGAACATCTAGCGGGCCTGCTCGGACGTGCCGCGATGGGCGTGTGGGGGACATGCCCCGCGACATTCAGGAAGCGCTGTTCGAGACCGCGATGAAGGGGCGCGAAACGGAGCGTGAGGAGCTCGCGCGGCTGCTACACGATCGGCATCCGCGCACGCTACATCCGTCCAGGCCGGGGTGACGCAAGGGGTGGGAACGATCGTGCGAGCTCCTGATTGGTGAATCGGGTGTCGCGCCGATGGCTCCAGTGGGAGCCGAGGCGCATCGCCGAGCCCTTTTCAAGTGTGTGAGCCGACGTGACAGATATGAACATCGGAAGATGGTACGATCCGATTTCGGAGCGGTGGATCGTGCCGCGTCAAGCCCACACCATCAGCGCATATGATCGGTCAAGCCAGGAGACGGGGCCGGAAGCTCGCAAGAAAGAAGAGTTGCAACGGATCTGGAATCTTCTGGTCGATTGCTGCGCACGCGGGTGACGTTCAAGTCCTGGCCGGACTTCCCCAGTAGAATTTAGCGCCGGCGGCCTGAGCCTGGGTTTACGCCGTGCAGACAAGCGTTTCCCTCAACGCTGATCTCGACGACGTCCGGCACGGATCGGTATAGTACCACCCGATGGCTGCGCCGGAACAAGGATCAGATGATGGACGATACGATTGGCTTCCCCGACCGGGGTCTCGACCTGTCGGATGGCTTCAAGCCGCACACCTCGCATTGGGGTGTGTTCTCCGCGCGCCAAGGCGCGGGCGGCCTGGAGGTCAGGGCCTATGCGGGCGACCCCGATCCGAACGGCATCATCGATAATTTCCCGGGCGCCCTCCGCCACCAGGCGCGCATCGCCCAGCCGGCGGTCCGCCGCGGCTGGCTCGAGCGCGGGCCGGGCCCCGACCATCGCCGCGGCCGCGACGAGTTCGTCCCCGTCAGCTGGGAGAAGGCGCTCGATCTGCTCGGCGACGAGCTCGGCCGCATCCGCGACACGCGCGGGCCGGGCGCCGTGTTCGGCGGCTCCTATGGCTGGTCCAGCGCCGGGCGCTTCCATCACGCCCAAAGCCAGGTGCACCGTTTCCTCAACATCGCCATGGGCGGCTATGTGCGCTCGATCAACTCGTATTCATCGGGCGCATCCTCGGTGCTGCTGCCGCAGATCCTGGCCGGCTACGAGGATATCACCAAGCGCAACGTCACCTGGGAGCAGGTCGCGGCCGAGAGCGAGATCGTACTGGCGTTCGGCGGCATGGCGCTGAAGAACTCGATGGTGGCCGGCGGCTCGATCAGCAAGCATGTCGAGCGCGGCGCCATGGCGGCGGCGCGGGCGCGCGGCTGCGAGTTCGTTCTCGTCAGCCCGCTGCGCGACGATCTCCCGGTCGAGGCCGGCGCCGAATGGATGACCTGCATCCCCGGGACCGATACTGCGCTGATGCTCGGCATCGTACACACGCTGGTCAGCGAGAACCTGCACGACCAGGCCTTCCTCGATCGCTACACCGAAGGCTGGCCGGTCTTCCTGCGCTATCTCACCGGCGAGAGCGACGGCCAAGCCAAGCACGCCGAATGGGCCGCCGCGATCTGCGGCGTCCGGGCGGATGCCATCCGCAAGCTGGCGCGGCGCCTCGCCGGAAAGCGCGCGCTCATCACCGTCTCCCATTCGCTCCAGCGTGCCGAGCATGGTGAGCAGCCGGTGTGGATGGGCATGGTGCTGGCCGCAGCCCTCGGCCAGATCGGCCTTTCCGGCGGCGGCTACGCCTATTCGCTGGGTGCGATCGCCTATTACGGCCGGCGCGTCAACGACGTACCCGGGCCGACGCTGGGGCAGGGCCGCAACGGTGTTGCGGATTTCATCCCGGTGGCGCGCATCGCCGACATGCTGCTCAATCCCGGCAGCACCTATCGCTACAACGGCGAGACGCGCAGCTATCCGGACATCCGTCTGGTCTACTGGGCCGGCGGCAACCCGTTCCACCATCACCAGGACATCAACCGCCTGCGCAAGGCCTTCGCGCAAGTCGACACCTTCGTCGTGCACGAACTGGCCTGGACCGCGACGGCCCGCCACGCCGACATCGTGCTGCCCGCGACGATGACGCTGGAGCGCGAGGACATCGGCTATTCCTCCAACGATCCCCTGATGGTCGCCATGCACCGGATCGCCGAGCCGTTCGGGCTCGCGCGCGACGATTACGATATCTTAGCCGATCTCGCCGAACGCCTCGGAGCGCGCGAACCGTTCACCGAGGGGCGCACGTCGCGGGAGTGGCTAAGACATCTCTACGAGCCGACCCGTGCTTCGCTTGCCAAGCGCGGCTTGGAGGCGCCGAGCTTCGAAGAATTCTGGTCGCGCGGCAGCCTGGTCGTGCCGCAGCAACCGGACGACGGCGGCCGGCTGCGCCGTTTCCGCGAGGATCCCGTCAATCACGCACTGCCGACGCCCAGCGGGAGAATCGAGATCTTCTCGGCCAAGATCGCCGCGCATGGTGATGCCGATTGTCCCGGCCACCCGGTCTGGCTCGACAAGACCGACACGCCAAGGCCCGGTGCGCCCTGCTTCCTCGTCGCCAACCAGCCGGCGACGCGCCTGCACAGCCAGCTCGATTTCGGCGGGCATTCGCTGGCCGGAAAGCATCGCGGCCGCGAGGTCGCGCGCATGAATCCGGTCGATGCAGATGCGCGCGGCATCAGGGATGGCGACATCATCCGCCTGTTCAACGCGCGCGGCGCCTGCCTTGCCGCGGTCCACGTCACCGACGGCATCGCGCCCGGCGTCGTCCAGCTTCCGACCGGCGCCTGGTACGATCCGATGGATCCGCAGGAGGAGGCGCCGCTCTGCGTGCATGGCAATCCGAACGTGCTCACCCGCGACCTCGGCACCTCCTCGCTGGCACAGGGCTGCACCGGCCAGTTGACGACCGTCGAGGTGGAGAAGTTCACCGGCAATCTGCCGCCGATCCGGGCGTTCGATCCGGCGTAGGGCGCTCGCGGGGGGGGCTCTCCTGGGCCGTCACGTCTATGCCGCCTTCCCGCGGTACAGAGGGCTCGTGCTGAAATCAGAAAGGGAGAACCGACATGATCCGCAAGGCAACGGCAGTCTGGAAGGGCACCGGCCGCGACGGGGCTGGTCATCTGACGAGCGAATCCGGCGTGCTGGCGCAGACGCCCTATTCGTTCAAGACCCGCTTCGAGAACGAGAAGGGCACCAATCCCGAGGAATTGATCGCAGCAGCCCACGCAGGTTGTTTCACAATGGCGCTGGCCTTCGGCCTCCAGATGGCCGGTTTCACGCCGGAGGAACTGTCGACGGAAGCCGCGGTGACGCTCGAGCCCGAAGGCAAGGGCTTCAAGATCAGTAAGTCCGCGCTGACCTTGCGTGCAAAGGTGCCAAACCTCGACGAGGCCGGCTTTGCGAAGCTCGCCGGCGAAGCCGAGAAGAACTGTCCGGTGTCGAAGGTGCTGAACGCCGCGATCACGCTCGACGCCAAGCTCGGCTAGAGGCGAGCGCTTGCCCGGGGTCCGTCCGGCTCGGGAGCCGGGTGGACGCGCGCGGGCAGGCTTTCGGCCCGGCCGCCGAAAGCCTATATGATGCGGCAGCTGCAGAACGACAAAGCGATCAATTGGGAGCACAACACATGACGACGGAACGCGCAGTTTTGGCCGGCGGTTGCTTCTGGGGCATGCAGGATCTCATCCGCAAGCAGCCCGGCGTGATCTCCACCCGCGTCGGCTACACCGGCGGCCACGTGAAGAACGCCACCTACCGCAATCATGAAGGTCATGCCGAAGCGATCGAGATCATGTTCGACCCGGCGAGGACCAGCTTCCGCACCATGCTGGAGTTCTTCTTCCAGATCCATGACCCCACCACGCTCAACCGCCAGGGCAACGATATCGGCACGAGCTATCGCTCCGCGATCTTCTACACGAGCGAGGAGCAGCAGCGGGTCGCCGAAGACACCATTGCCGACGTCGAGGCCTCCGGCCTGTGGCCCGGCAAGGTCGTGACCGAGGTCGCGCCCGCCCGCGAGTTCTGGGAGGCCGAGCCGGAGCATCAGGATTATCTCGAGCGATATCCCGACGGCTACACCTGCCACTTCATCCGGCCTGGCTGGAAGCTGCCGCGTCGCGCGGCTGCGTTGGGCGGCTAATGCATGATCCGGAAAAGTGCGAAGCGGTTTTCCGGAAAGATCATGCGCAAACAACACCTGAAGCGCGATGACGATTCATCCGGATCTCATCGCGCTTCAGTTCGTGGCGGTCTGTCCTGCGCCGGTCGTGACGATCCGCGCCGATAGCGTGACGAGCCCCATCAGCGCTGCAAGCAGCCAGAACGCCAAGGGCAGGCCGCCAATCTGCGCGATGAAGCCGACACCGGCCGGGCCCATGAGGACACCGGCATAGCCCGCGGTCGTGACGGCCGCGACCGCGAGCCCGGCAGGCATCACTGTTTGCCGCGCCGCCCGTCTGAACAGCACCGGCACGAGGTTCGACGCGCCGAGCCCGATCAGCAGGAAACCAGCGATGGCAACCGCTGCAATGGGCGCCGTGAGCAAGGCGACGAAGCCGGCGATTGCGATCAGGCTGCCCGCGAGCAACGTCGCGCGGTCGCCGATGTGCGCAACGACCGCGTCGCCGCCGAGCCGGCCCACCGTCATCGCGATCGAGAACACAATGTAGCCGATGCCGCCTTGCGCTTCGGTGGCGAGGCCCGCGCCGATGATGAGCAGCGCGCTCCAATCGAGCATCGCGCCTTCGACCAGGAAGGTGATGGCGCCGAGCAGCGCGAGCAGCAGCACCGATCCGTGGGGCAGCACGAACAACGGGCCCTCCTGCACCTGCACCGAGCGAAGCAGGCGCGGCGAGGCTATGAGCATCGCGATCAGCATCAGGACGGAGCAGATCAGCGTGCAGGCGAGCGCGCCGAGCCGTAGCGAGAGCAGCGCCGTCATCAGCGCGGATCCGGCGAAGCCGCCGATGCTGAACAGGGCGTGGAAGCCGGACATCAGCGGGCGCCCCGCGGCGCGCTCGACTTCGACGGCGTGGATGTTCATGGCGACGTCGATGGAGCCGAGCGCGGCCCCGAAGGCGAACAGAGCCAGCGCGAGCGTTGCGGGCGTTGCCGCTACGACGAGCAGCGGCAGCACCAGCGTGAGACCGAGTCCACCCGCGATGATGATCGGTCTGCTGCCGTAGCGGGCGCTGAGCACGCCGGTCAGCAGCATCGCGACGACCGAACCGATGCCGAGGCTGAGCAGCAGCAGCCCGAGAACGCCGTCGTCGACGGCGAGCCGCGCCTTCGCGAACGGCACCAGCGGTGCCCAGCAGGCGATGCCGAAGCCTGCGACGAGGAAGGCAAGCCGGGTCGCAAGACGGGTGGCCGGCCGGTCGGCAGAAGACATGAGAACTCCAGAGAAGATAGAGGCGGGCGGGAGCAGAAACCCGACGATTGTCGCGGCTTTATGTCAGAGACGTGCCCGCACCATCGCGGCCGACCGAGTTTTCCCGTCTTGATCGCTCTGCGGACCACGAGAGCGCTCAGCTGTATGATCCGTCATCCTGAGGTGCGCGCTCAGCGGCGCGGTTGCGCCGCCGAGCAAGCCTCGAAGGGTGTGCGAGGCGTTCGCATCACGCCTCAGGAAGACGGGTCGATAGGGTGTCGCCGGGCGCCACGCTAGCTCCCGAGGATCTGCCGGCAGGCCGCGACGAACACCTCTGCGCCAGTGACGATGTCGGCATCCGAGGTGTTCTCGGTCCAGTGATGGCTGATGCCGCCGATCGACGGCACGAACAGCATGGCCGCGGGCATGACGGTCGCGAGCATCTGCGCATCGTGCCCGGCGCCGCTGGGCATGCGGATGGAGCGGCCGCCGGCGACGGCCTTGCTCGCCGCCTCGATCGCGTCCTGAAAGGTCGGATTCATCATGGCGGGTGCGCCGGTGCGGAGTTTTTCGACGGAGACGGTGCAGGGACTGTTCGCGCTGGCCTCCGCCGCCATGGACCGCAGCAATTGCTCCAGCCGCGCAATCACGGCCGGATCGTCGTCGCGGATCTGGAACAGCATCTCTGCGCCACCGGGGATGATGCTCGGCGCGCCCGGATCAAGCGTGATGCGCCCGGTGGTCCAGACCGTGCGCGGGCCGCAGGCGGCCGGGAAGCGCTGGTCGATGGCGACGCAGAACTTGGCCAGCGCGAGGCCCGCATCCTTGCGCACGGCCATGCGGGTCGTCCCGGCGTGGTTCTGCTCGCCGACGAAGTTGATCCGGTATTGCCAGATGCCGACGATGGAGGTCACGACGCCGATCGCAAGTCCGCTGCTTTCGAGCGTGTCGCCTTGCTCGATATGTGCCTCCAGATATCCGACGTGCCGCCCCGGCTCCACGGCGATGCGCGGACGCCCGGCGAGCCCCATCTCGGCAAGTGCATCGCGCATGGACCGGCCGCTGGTGCGGTCGCGCGCAGCGTCGATGTCGGCTTCGGTCACCTGGCCGACATAGGAGCGCGAGCCGAGAAAATGGCCGAAATGTCCCTCCTCGTCGCACCAGCAGGCAACCTCGACGGCGCCCTTCACGGCGGGATCCGGGTTGAGAACCCGCGCGGCCTCGAGCGCGTAGACGACGCCGAGCGGGCCATCGAGCCAGCCGGCGTAGTTCTGGCTTTCCAGGTGCGAACCGGCCAGCAATTTCGGCCCGGGCTTGGCGCTGGTTCCGAAAACGTTGCCGATGCCGTCGATCGTCCCGCAGAGGTCGGCCTCGGGGAGCTTCTGGACGAGCCATTCCAGAGAGAGCTTGTGCGGCTCCGAAAAGGTCGGCTTGTGCACGCCGGTCTTGTAGGCGCCAAAGGCGCGCAGCGCATGAAGATCGGCGAGCACGCGTTGTCCGTCGGCGCGGGGCTGGGTGTCAGGCATGTTCGGCAACCTTGAGCGCCTCGGTGCGGATCTCCTCGACCAGCCGCTCCTTGAGCTGGACGAATTCCGGCGTGGTCTTGATCTTGTAGGAGCGTGGATGCGGCAGGTCCACACTGATCTCGGCCTTGATGCGGCCTGGACGCGCGCTCATCACGATGACGCGGCTGCCGAGGAAGATGGCTTCCTCGATGTCGTGAGTGACGAACAGCACCGTCTTCTGGTCGCGCTCCCAGATCCCCAGCAGCATCTCCTGCATCAGGGCGCGGGTCTGGTTGTCCAGCGCGCCGAAGGGCTCGTCGAGCAGCAGGATTTTTGGATCGTTGGCGAGCGCGCGCGCGATCGCCGTGCGCTGCTGCATGCCGCCCGAGAGCTGCTTCGGCCAATGGTTCTCGAAGCCGGACAATCCGACCCGGCGGATGAAGGCATCCGCGATCTTGTGTCGCTCCGCTTCGGACACGCCGCGCTCGCGCAGGCCGAAGGCGATGTTCTCGCGCACGGTCAGCCAGGGGAACAGCGTGTAGGACTGAAACACCATGCCGCGATCGGCGCCGGGGCCGGTCACCTCGCGCCCGTCGAGCATGACGCGACCGCTGCTCGGGCGATCGAGGCCGGCGACGATGCGCAGCAGCGTGGACTTGCCGCATCCGGAGGGGCCGAGGATGGTGACAAAGTCGTTGTTGGCGATGACGAGATCGGTCGGCTCCAGCGCCTTGGTGGACGCATTGCCGTGGCGTGCCGGGAAGGTGCGCGAAACCCGTTCGATCTTGAGCGTCGTCATGCGAGCTTCCACGGGAACAGCCAGGCGTTGAACGCCTTGAACAGGAAGTCCGAGATCAGGCCGATCAGGCCGATCACGATGATGCCGAAGATGATCTGGCCGGTGTTGAGCAGCGCCTGGCTGTCGGTGATCATGTGACCAATGCCCGAGGACGAGCCGATCAGCTCGGCGACGATGACGTAGGTCCAGGCCCAGCCCAGCACCAGCCGCAGGATCTCGGCGATCTCCGGCGCGGAGGAGGGCAGCAGCACGCGGCGGATGATGCCGCGGTCGCTCGCGCCCAGCGTATAGGCCGCCTCCACCAGGTCGCGTCGCGTGGCGCCCACCGTGACGGCCACCATCAGGATGACCTGGAACACCGAGCCGATGAAGATGACGAGCAGCTTCTGCAGTTCGCCGATGCCGGCCCACAGGATCAGCAGCGGGATGAAAGCGGAGGCGGGCAGATAGCGTGCGAACGAGACGAACGGTTCGAGGAACGCCTCAACCGGCTTGTAGGCACCCATCAGCACGCCGAGCGGCACCGCGATGAGCGCAGCAAGCGCGAAGCCGCCGACGACGCGCCAGATCGTCATGCCGATGTCGTAGAGGAAGCCGTGCTTGGTGAGCAGCTCGATGCCTTCCTGCACCATGGTCAGGGGATTGGCGAGGAAGGTTTTCGACACATGGCCGCCGAATGTCGCCCACGACCAGAGGGCGACGAACAGCACGAAGAACGCAAGGCCATAGGCCGCGCGCTGCTTCGATGTAACAGGGTCCAGAGGACGCATCAAATTGGAAACCCGGAATGACGCGCCGGCTCCGCCTCCGGCGGAACCGGCAGCTCGAAGAATGTTACTTGATGAAGCTCGCGTCGTAGAGGTCCTCGACCTTCGGCACGGCCTTGATGATGCCGATCTCGAGCAGGAGCTCGGCGGCCTCCTTGTTGAAGGTCAGGAAGTCGCCGGCGAAGAACTTCTGGTTCGCCGCCTTGTCCTGCCAGCGCAGATATTTCGCCGAGTTGCCGAACTGCTCGGCGGTCTGCTTCACGTCGGCGCCCATGATCTCGTAGGACTTGGCCTGGTCCTTGGCGATCATCTCGATCGCCTCGAAATAGCTGTCGGCGAGCGCCTTGGCCGCCTTGGCATTCTCCGTCAGGAACTTCGGCGTGCAGCCGAACGTGTCCATCACCATCGGATAGTCCAGCGTGGTCGCGATGATCTTGCCCTTGTCGGGCGCCGCGCGCACGGTTGACAGATATGGCTCATAGGTCATCGCCGCATCGTTCTGACCGGAGACGAAGGCCTGCGCCGCCGCTGCCGGCTCGAGGTTCACCACGGTCACGTCCTTCGTGGTCAGGCCGTTCTTCTTCAGCATCCAGGCCAGCGCGAAATAGGGCGAGGTGCCGGGGGCGGAGGCCGCAACCGTCTTGCCCTTGAGGTCCTTGATCGCGGTGACATCGTTGCGCACGGCCATGCCGTCGGCGCCATAGCTCTTGTCGAGCTGGAAGATCTGCTTGGTGGCGACGCCGTTGGCGTTCCAGGAGATCCAGGTCTCGACCGTGGTCGCCGCGCACTGGATGTCGCCGGAGGCGATGGCGAGGTGGCGGTCCTTTTGCGGAATCTTCTTGATGGTGACGTCGAGGCCGTTCTTCTTGAAGATGCCGGCCTCCTTCGCCAGCGTCAGCGGCGCGAAACCGGTCCATCCGGAAATGCCGATGCCGACCTTGACGTCCTGGGCGAGCGCCGGGGTGGAGGCCGCGAGAGCAATGATTGTCGCAAATACTGTCGAACTACGCATGATAACCGTCCTCTGCCGATCGATGGTTTGACGTCCTGTTGATCCTGCCGGCCCATATGGGCGGTTCCACGAAGCGTTGCACGATTTGTGCCGACACATCCACTCAGCCCCCCTTGAATCGCGCGACAAGACGGTGAGAGTCACCGGGATAGAGCAGGCGCACGGCGGTGATGGTGCGTGCGCTGCGCCAGGTATAGCGATCGATCACGAGGCAGGGCGCTCCGACCGCGATCGCGAGCGCGTCCGCCGTCCGGTCGTCCGCAACGATGGCACTGATCGTGTGCTCGGCTTCGGTCCATGGGACATGGTGAAGCAGCCACGAACCCGGCGGCTCGCGCGAGAAATCCGCAGTCGCGGCATCCGGCACGGACGACAGATCGATCAGCCTGTCCTCGACGGCAAAGGGCACGTTGTCGGCGCTGTGGCGGCAGGTGATCGCGACCACCTTGCCGGCCATTTTCACGGCGAGACGGTCGCGGTCGGCGACGGTCGCGGTACGCAGCTTGCGGCCGATCAGCTCGTAACCGTAGGAGCGGCCGAGCGCGGTGATCTCGGCGCGAATGTCGGCGATCTTGAGGACCGCCGACTGATGCTGCGGTCGCCGCACGAAGGAGCCGGCACGCCGCCGCCGCTCGATCAGGTCGGCCTGGGCCAGCTCCGACAGCGCCTTGTTCACCGTCATCCGCGAGCAGCCGTAGCGCGCCACGAGTTCATGCTCGAACGGAATGCGATGGCCGGGCGGCCACTCGCCCGTCAGGATGCGCTTCTCGATATCGGCGCGGATGCGCTTGTACAGCGTCGGCTTGTCGGCGTCGGTGACGAGGCTCATGCGACGAGCCTCCGCATCGCTGCGTTGAAGCGCTCGCGCGCGGTCCGGCGCAGTCTGTGGCGGCCACCCTCGACGACCTTGTCGCCGCCGGCCCAGACGCAATCGATCGCGCCGCTGCCTGCCGCGAAGATCCAGCCGTCGATCGCCGCGTCCCCGGCGCGGCCTGCCAGTGAAGGATGCGTCGTATCGAGCGTGACGATGTCGGCACGCGCGCCCCGTGCAAGGCCGAATGTCCCTTGCGCCAGCGCTTGCGCGCCGCCCGCAAGAGCATGGTCGAACAATGCACGGCCGGTGGAACGTCCCGCTCCGCTGGAGAGCACGTTGCGCTCGCGATGCCTCAGCCGCTGGCCATATTCGAGCTGGCGCAGTTCATCGGCGACGCCGACCAGCACGTTTGAATCGGTGCCGACGCCGAAGGCACCACCCGCCGCGAGATATTCGCGCGCCGGAAAAATGCCGTCGCCGAGGCTTGCTTCCGTGATGGGACAGAGGCCAGCCACCGCACCGGTCCTGGCGAACGCCGTGACCTCCGTATCCGTCATGTGCGTGGCGTGGATCAGGCACCAGCGTCGATCGACCGGCGCGCGCTCGAGCAACCATTGCACCGGACGCAATCCCGACCAAGCCAGGCAATCCTCGACCTCCTTCACCTGTTCGGCGGCGTGAATATGCACCGGGCCGCCCTCGGCAAGCGGGAGGATCGACTTGAGCTCGTCAGGAGCGACTGCGCGCAGACTGTGCGGAGCGATACCGATATTGGCGCCGGGCAGTGCGCCGATCGCCTGGCGCGAAGCCGCCATCAACGCGGCAAACTGGTCGACCGAGCAGATGAAACGGCGCTGCCCGGCATGGGGTGCTGCACCGCCAAATGAGCCATGCGCATAAAAACTTGGCAGCAAGGTCAGTGCAATGCCGGAGGCTTCGGCAGCCTGTGCAATGCGCGTGGCCATCTCGCCGACGTCAGCGTAGGGCGAGCCGTCGCGATCGTGATGCAGATAGTGGAATTCGCCGACGCGGATAAAACCCTGCTCGAGCATCTCGACATAGAGCAGCGTCGCAACAGCTGCGACGTCGTCCGGCGTCATGGCGAGCGCAAAGCGATACATCGTCTCGCGCCAGGTCCAGAACGTATCGGTGCTGTCGCCCCGCAACTCCGCAAGTCCCGCCATGCCGCGCTGGAAGGCGTGGCTGTGCAGGCTCGCCAATCCCGGCAGCGCGAGCTGATGGCGCTCGTCGCCGGCGGCAGGCTGCACGCCCGGCGTCACCTCAGCGATCGCGCCGGCGGCGATGACCACCTGCACGTCATTGGCCCAGCCCGAAGGCAGGAGCGCGGAAGCGAAATGCAGTCGGGTCATGACTTATACGCCGGCTGGACAGAACGGCCTTACGATTATATGTCTAGACATATAAGTCAAGCATCCGACGCCGAATGGATACCCGCATGGCAGAACGCTTCGACCGGATCTGGCACAATGCCCGGCTCGCCACGATGCGGGGTAACGGCCCCGATCTCGGCGAGGTCGAACGCGGCGTCATCGCAGCCCGCGACGGCCGTATCGTCTATGCTGGTGCGCAAGCCGATTTTCCGGTGGACGCCGATGCGGCAGAACGGATCGACTGCGAAGGGCGCTGGATCACGCCGGGGCTCGTCGATTGTCACACCCATCTGGTCTATGGCGGCAACCGTGCGCATGAATTCGAGCTGCGCCTGAAGGGCGCGAGCTATGAGGAGGTCGCGCGCGCCGGCGGCGGCATCGTTTCGACCGTGGCTGCGACGCGCAAGGCGAGCGAGGCCGAGCTCGTCGCAAGCGCGCTGCCGCGGCTCGATGCGCTGATCGCCGAAGGCGCAACCACGATCGAGATCAAGTCCGGCTATGGTCTCGACACCGGCACGGAGATGCGGCAGCTCGCGGCCGCGCGCAGCCTCGGCCGCGAGAGACCAGTCGGGATCCGCACCTCCTTCCTCGGCGCACATGCGCTGCCGCTGGAAGCCGAGGGCGACAAGGATCGCTACATCGATCTCGTTTGCAAGGAGATGCTGCCTGCGGTCGCAAACTCCGGCCTCGCCGACGCTGTCGATGCCTTCATGGAAGGCATCGCATTCTCCGCCGAGCAGACCGCGCGGGTGTTCGCAACGGCGAGGGGGCTCGGCCTGCCGGTCAAGCTCCATGCCGACCAGCTGTCGAATCTCGGCGGTGCCGCGCTGGCCGCGAAATTCTCGGCGCTCTCGGCGGATCATCTGGAGCATACCGATGAGGCCGGTGCGGCCGCAATGGCGAAGGCCGGCACGGTTGCGGTGCTGCTCCCCGGTGCGTTCTATTTCATTCGCGAGACGCAGAAGCCGCCGGTGGAGACGTTCCGCAAGCATGGCGTTCCCATGGCGCTGGCGACCGACTGCAATCCCGGCAGCTCGCCGCTGACCTCGCTGCTGCTCGCGATGAACATGGGCGCGACGCTATTCCGGATGACGGTGGCTGAATGCCTTGCCGGAGTCACCCGCGAAGGTGCGCGAGCGCTCGGTATTCTCGAGGAGGCCGGCACGCTGGAGGCGGGCAAATGGTGTGATCTTGCGATCTGGAACATCGAGCGGCCCGCCGAGCTGGTTTACCGCATCGGTTTCAATCCGCTCCACCGCCGGGTGTGGAGGGGACAATGACGAACGAGGGCGCAGCGATCGTCGTCAAGCCGGGGACGGTCGGTCTCGAAGACCTCGCACGCGTGCTCGACGGTGCGCCCGTCGTGCTCGATCCGTCGTTCTGGCCGCGCGTCGAGGCGGCGGCGGAGATCGTCGCCAAAGCGGCGGGGGCCGCCGCGCCGGTCTACGGCATCAACACGGGCTTCGGGAAGCTGGCGTCGAAACGTATTCCGACCGATCAGACCGCACGGCTCCAGCGCAACCTGATCCTCTCGCATTGCTGCGGTGTCGGCCCGGCGACGCCGGAGCCGATCGTCCGCCTGATGATGGCGCTGAAGATCATCTCGCTCGGGCGTGGCGCCTCCGGCGTGCGCCGCGAGCTGATCGAGCAACTTCAGGACATGCTGGCGCGGGGCGTCTATCCGCTGGTGCCGCAGCAGGGCTCCGTGGGAGCCTCCGGCGATCTCGCACCCCTTGCTCATATGACGGCGGTGATGATCGGCGAAGGCGAGGCGATCGTCGACGGGAAAACCGCTTCCGGCGCTGAAGCGCTGGCGGCTGCAGGCCTTTCGCCGCTGACGCTCGGTCCCAAGGAGGGCCTTGCGTTGATCAACGGCACGCAGTTCTCGACCGCCTACGCCTTGTCAGGCGTGCTGCGTGCGTTTCGCCTGGCCCGCGCCGCGCTCGTGACCGGGGCGCTGTCGGTCGATGCTGCGATGGCCTCGACGGCGCCGTTCCGGCCCGAGATCCAGGCGCTGCGCGGTCATGCCGGGCAGATCGCCGCGGCGGCGACGCTGACCGCGCTGCTCGACGGCAGCGACATACGCCTGTCCCACCTCGAAGGCGACGAGCGTGTGCAGGATCCCTATTGCCTGCGCTGCCAGCCGCAGGTCGCCGGCGCAGCGCTCGATCTGGTCATGCAGGCCGCGCGCACGCTGATCGTCGAGGCCAACGCCGTCACCGACAATCCGCTGGTGCTGGTCGAGACCGGCGAGATCGTCTCCGGCGGCAACTTCCACGCCGAGCCGGTCGCCTTCGCTGCCGATGCGATTGCGCTGGCGCTGGCGGAGATCGGCGCGATCAGCGAGCGGCGCATCGCGACGCTGGTCGATCCCGCGCTCAACTTCGGGCTTCCGCCGTTCCTGACCCCCGATCCCGGCATCAATTCCGGCTTCATGATCGCCGAGGTGACGGCGGCCGCGCTTTATGCCGAGAACAAGCAGCGTGCAGCGGCCTGCTCGATCGACTCGACGCCGACCAGCGCCAACCAGGAAGACCATGTGTCGATGGCCGCACATGCCGCGCGGCGCCTGTCCGATATGGCCGACAACCTCGCCGCCATCCTCGGCATCGAACTCTTGGTCGCCGCCCAGGGCATCACGCTGCGTGCGCTGCATGCAACGAGCGCGCCGCTGGCTGCCGTCATCGCCTCATTGCGCGAGCAGGTCCCCGCGCTCGGGGCAGATCGCTACATGGCCGGCGATCTCGCCAAGGCCGCGGCGCTGGTCGAGGCCGACGCGCTGCCGGCCGCTGCGCGTGCGCAGCTTTCCACCGATCCGTTTCCGAGACTCGTCTGAAGAGGCACCCATATGAACCGCCGACTGGACAATGACCGCACCATCCGCGCGCCCCGCGGCAGCGACATCAGCGCCAAGAGCTGGTTGACCGAAGCGCCCTTGCGCATGCTGATGAACAATCTGGACCCTGACGTCGCGGAGCGCCCGAGCGAACTCGTCGTCTATGGCGGCATCGGTCGCGCCGCGCGCGACTGGGAGAGCTTTGACCGGATCGTCGCGGCCTTGCGCACGCTGGAAGCGGACCAGACGCTGCTGGTCCAGTCGGGCAAGCCGGTCGGCGTGTTCCGCACCCATGCCGACGCCCCGCGGGTGCTGATCGCGAACTCCAACATCGTGCCGCACTGGGCGACGCTCGATCATTTCAACGAGCTCGATCGCAAGGGCCTGATGATGTACGGCCAGATGACGGCCGGATCCTGGATCTACATCGGAAGCCAGGGCATTGTGCAGGGCACGTACGAGACCTTCGTCGAGGTCGGCAGACGCCATTATGGCGGCAGCCTCGCCGGCAAATGGATTCTCACGGCCGGCTTAGGCGGCATGGGCGGGGCGCAGCCGCTGGCGGCGACCATGGCCGGCGCGTCGATGCTCGCGGTCGAATGCCAGCCGAGCCGCATCGAGATGCGTCTGCGAACCGGCTATCTCGATCGCCAGGCTGCGACGCTCGACGAGGCGCTGGCGATCATGGCGGACGCCGCGAAGTCGAGGAAGGCAGTCTCGGTCGGCCTGCTCGGCAACGCCGCGGAGATCTTCCCGGAGCTGGTGCGCCGCGGCGTCAAGCCCGACATCGTCACCGACCAGACCAGTGCGCACGATCCGATCAATGGATACTTGCCAAAGGGTTGGACGCTGGCGGAGTGGGAGGCGAAACGCGCTTCCGATCCGAAGTCGGTCGAGCGCGCCTCGAAGAGCTCGATGGTCGAGCACGTCCAGGCAATGCTTGATTTCCACGCGCAGGGCATCCCGACACTCGACTACGGCAACAACATTCGCCAGATGGCGCAGGACATGGGCCTGACAAACGCCTTCGATTTCCCCGGCTTCGTTCCCGCCTATATCCGTCCCTTGTTCTGCCGCGGCGTCGGGCCGTTCCGCTGGGCGGCGCTGTCGGGCGATCCCGAGGACATCTTCAGAACCGACGCGAAGGTCAAGGAGCTGATGCCTGACGACAAGCATCTGCACAATTGGCTCGACATGGCGAAGGAGCGCATCAAGTTCCAGGGTCTTCCGGCACGGATCTGCTGGGTCGGTCTCGGCGACCGTCATCGCCTCGGCCTGGCCTTCAACGAGATGGTGGCGCGCGGCGAATTGAAGGCGCCAATCGTGATCGGCCGCGATCACCTCGACAGCGGTTCGGTGGCGAGCCCGAACCGGGAGACCGAGGCGATGAAGGACGGATCGGACGCCGTCTCCGACTGGCCGCTGCTCAATGCGCTGCTCAATTGCGCCAGCGGCGCGACCTGGGTGTCGCTGCATCATGGCGGCGGGGTCGGCATCGGCTATTCGCAGCACGCCGGCATGGTGATCGTCGCCGACGGCACGCCCGAGGCTGCGAAGCGGATCGAGCGCGTGCTTTGGAACGATCCCGCCAGCGGGGTCATGCGCCACGCCGATGCGGGCTACGAGATCGCGATCGATTGCGCCCGTGACAGGGGGCTCGATCTGCCGAGTCTGGCCAAATAGGCGGATCTCAGGCCACGACCTTGGCGCCGGGGCCATCCAGGCGCGCGCTTTCCTTCGCCAGATAGTCGTCGATCGCATCGCCCGGCATGGGCTTGGCGAAGTAGTAGCCCTGGATGAAGTCGCAACCCAGCCGGCGGAGGGTGTCGAGCTGAGCGCGGGTCTCGACGCCCTCAACGACGCAGGCGATCTCCATGTCGTCGCACAGGCCCGTGAGCGACTTGATGATCTTGTAGCTCACGGGATTGTCGTTGATGTCGGAGACGAAGCTGCGGTCGATCTTGATCTTGTCGAGCGGCAGCCGGTGCACATGGCTGAGCGAGGAGTAGCCGGTGCCGAAATCGTCCAACGACACGCCGCAGCCCATGGCCTTCAGCGTCGCGATCGACTGCTGCGCGCGCACGAAGTCGAAAGTAACGGCGGTCTCGGTGATCTCGAAATCGATGCGGCGCGGCGGCAGCCCGCTCTTCTCGATGATCGAGATCAGCGGCAGGATGCCTTCGGCCGCGCAGACGTCATGGGCCGAGAGGTTGAATGAGAGGCGAATGTGGTCGGGCCACGTCGTGGCGGTGGCCAGCGCGCGCACCAGCAGCGCTTGCGTCAGCGGCCGGATCAGGCCGATGCGTTCGGCGGCCGGGATGAAATCGGCGGGGGAAACCAGGCCGAGGCGGGCGCTGCGCCAACGGGCGAGGACCTCGAAGCCGGCGGTGTGCTCGCTCATGGCATCGACGATCGGCTGGAACACCAGATCGATCTCGGTGCTGAAATCGGCGGTGCGCAGCAAGTTCTCGATGACACCGCGGCTGCGGATCTCCGCTTCGAGCTCGCTCGAGAAGATCACCGTGCGGCCGCGCAGATGGCGCTTGGCGTGATAGAGCGAGTAGTCGGCGCACTCATAGAGCGCTTCCGACGTCGTCGCGGAATCCGGGAAGGATGCAAATCCGATCGAGCAGGACAGCCCGGTATGGGCGGTATCGAGCTGGTAAGGCAGTTTGACCTGGGCGCTGATGCGGTCGCCGAGTCGCATCAGGTCCGCATCCTCGGGGTCGCCGCACACGACGAGGCCGAACTCATCGCCGCCCAGACGGGCAAATTCCACGCGCTGCGGGCCGAAGCCCTCGCAGACCTCGCGAATGCGCCGGCCCGCCTCAATCAGGACGCGGTCACCGACCGAGTGGCCGTAATTATCGTTGATCGGCTTGAAGCCGTCGAGATCGATGATGCCGACGGCAACGCGAACGTGCCTGCGCTCGGCATCGGTGAATGCGCTCGACAGTTCGGCGAAGAAGCGGCGGCGGTTCGGCAGCTCGAGGGAATCGAGATTGGCGAGGCGGAAGTTCTCGTCCGAGAGCGCCTGCGTCGCTGCTTGTTGCGCGAGCAGCGATTTGCGGCTGGCGACGAGATCGGCGAAGTCGCGGTAATAGATGAACAGCACCGTCACCATGGCGCCGGAAACCAGGAGGTTATTGACGGCGATCGCCTTCAGGGTAGGCTCGCCCGTGGAAAAGAAGAACAGCACATAGGGCACGTCGACGATCAAGGTCACGATGAGCGCTGCGGAACGCAGATGCATCAGCGTGAAGATGCAGCCGATCACGGTGACCGCCATGTAGAATGCGACCTGGCTCTTGGCGAAGGGATCGCCGTAAGGGTAGAGTGCGAATGACCAGGCGGTGAAGCCGGCGCCGATCGGCAAAGTCAGCCAGTTGGTGGCGCGCAGATGGCTCAGGATGTCGGCATCGCTGCGCACCCGGCGGCGCTGGCGCAGCCACCAGGCGGTCCGCATTCCTGCGAGCACGGCCAGCACGCTCGGCACGATCATCGTCAACCAGTCCGGCGCCAGGTTGACGTACGTATAGGCTACCGCGATCGTGCTGCTGATGAGAATGAAATAGAGCAGCGGCATTTGCTTGGAGAACGCGTCGAACTGCGCGCGCGTCAGGTCCGGATTGTCGGCAGGAACGCGAAACAATTGCGCCGCGGCAACAAGTTGAGACTTCAAATCGGCAATCGGCATTGAAATACGGCCCCGCGTCCCTAAAAACGCCGGCGATTTTGCACGGCACGGGTAAAGAGCGCGTTAGACCGGTCTTGCGCCGGGGACGAGTGCAGGTGGGCCGCCACCTTGGGATATTCCGCTCGCGTGCATCTGGTGAGGCCGCGTTAAGGATATCCGGCGTGGAATGCAATCGTTTCGGGCACACGTTGCCGGCGATCGCCGCGGCTACGATCCGCTAACCATGGTGCCGGGCCGGTGCGCGGTCGCTGCGCGGCGCATATGCGATCTCAAGGGGTCACAACCAAGATCACAAAAGCAAAGATCAAGCGGGAACGGCCTGGCGCTCGCGCGTGGGCTCGCGGATCCGCTCCATTGGCTTTTGCTCGACGAGCCGCGTGAAACTGCGATGGCTGGCCTGCACGGGGGCCTCGACGATGACGCCCTCGCAGACGACCTGTCCGCCGAGCATCTTGAATTCCAGCTTGTCGTAGCGGGGCAGCGTCTCGCCGGGCGCCGGCGGAAGCAGCCCGACACTGCCTTGGATGTTCAGCGCGGCCTCGCCTGAGCCGTGAAGCCGTGGATTCCACATCCTGCTCCCTGTCTCGGCCCAGCGCTGCCGGATCAGCGCGGCGCGATCGGTCGGCTCGGCGGTTTTGGCGCGACCTTTCGGCGCGCTGCGGATCTTGGCAAGCGGAGCCGGTTCGATATCGACGGTGTCGGTCGGTGGATCGTCCGTCGCCGCAGCTACGGCAACGGCGAGCTGAACATCATTTTCAGGGGCGGGCGCGATCTCGGCAACGCGCGCCTGGACGCTGTCGGTGCTGGCTTCAGAGACATCAGTGGCGAGAGGATCGGTCTCGGCGCGGCCGGCGATGATCGGTCCGACATCGGCGGAAATGCCGGGCGAGGAGGCTGCCTCGCTGACGACATCATCGGTCGACGCGGTGGTCGCCTCCGCTGATGATTGAACAACCTCTTCTACCGGGTTCGATTCGATCCCAGCAGAGATCGCCGCCGACCACGCATCATCATCTGCGATACCAGCCTGTGCAACGGACCCGTGCTCCGCGGCGGCCGGTGCAGCCGGCACGTCTGCAAGGACTGGCGCAGTAGCGGACGTCTCGATTTCGGTCGCCCTCGCCGGAGAGGGCTCGTCGCCGGTGCAAGTCTCGTCCGACGGGGTCTCCGGCAAGGGCCGAAGTCGGCTGAACGCCCAGTTCACCGCAGGGATGCGGCGCAGCAACGATATCAGTCTCGAAAGCACTGGGAGTTGTCCAAGAGGTACTCGGCGTGAGGCAATCGCTGATTCGCCAGCAATGACAAAACCTGCCCCGGCCGTCACACGCGTGTCAATGTAGGGAGGACCAATTGCAGAACGTCACGTATCCATTGCGCACAGATGCGATGCAATCAGATCGAGATCACGCGCGCGGCTTACCAGACCTGTCTGGACGGAATCGTTTATTCACCTGATGCTTTTGCCACGGCGCGATGCGGGGCGATCCCGTGATCACATCCATCAGATCGTTCATCCAGCAGTTCACCGACAGCTTCGCCTGGCTCGGCGGCACACCGTGTCCTCAGCACATCCAGGTTGGGGCACCGCGACTGTGCTGGCCATATTGGCCTACCGGCGCAAGATTCCAATTTGGGCAGCAACAGGGCAGTCTCTGCCGGGTGCACCCGGACCGGCTTTATTCCAACCATGGATGCTTTATGGGGACAGGATCGGGTCGCGCCAGCCCACGGGCAGTGCTAGACCCTGACGCAGGAACAATGGGCCGGGCCGCAAGGGCGCCCGCCGCAAGGATGAAGGATGTGACGCAATGATCCAGACCGTTGGCATCATCGGGGCAGGGACCATGGGGAATGGCATCGCGCAGGTATGCGCCGCAGCCGGGCTGTCGGTCGTGATGGTCGATATTTCCGATGCGGCGGTGAACCGCGGACTTTCGACCGTCGGCGGCAGCCTCGAGCGGCTGGTCAAGAAGGAGAAGATGTCGGCGGCCGACCGCGAGGCGACGCTCAAGCGCATCACCGGCACCACCGACCGGGCGAAGCTGTCGAATTGCGACCTGGTCATCGAGGCCGCGACCGAGAACGAGGAGCTCAAGGTCAAGATTCTGAAGGACCTCTGCGCCACCCTCTCGCCGCGCACACTTGTCGCAACCAACACGTCGTCGATCTCGATCACCAAGCTTGCAGCCGCAACCGATCGTCCGGACCGTTTCATCGGCATGCACTTCTTCAACCCGGTGCCGGTGATGGCGCTGCTCGAACTCATTCGCGGCCTGCAGACATCGGATGACACCCATGCCAAGGCGTTGGAATTCGCCAAGCGCGTCGGCAAGGTGGCGATCACGGCCAAGAACAGCCCCGGCTTCGCCGTCAACCGCATCCTGTGCCCGATGATCAACGAGGCGATCTTCGCGCTCCAGGAGGGAATCGCGACGGCAGAAGAAATCGACGCCGGCATGAAGCTCGGCTGCAACCATCCGATCGGACCGCTCGCACTCGCCGATCTCGTCGGGCTCGACACCATGCTTTCGGTGATGGAGGTCTTTTACAAGGGCTTCAACGACCCCAAATATCGTCCAGCACCGCTGCTGAGAGAGATGGTCGATGCGGGCCATCTCGGCCGCAAGACCGGGCAGGGGTTTTACAGCTATAGCTCCTGACGAAGGCAGTGGCGGCGGACGTGAGCCCGCCGCCAGCTGCCCGTAACTTGCGCTGGGACAAAGACGTTCTGCGGGACGAGCCCGACAATGTGGCCGGGCGGGAATAACAGAACGGTAAGGACATGTCGGATCGACTGAAGGCCGAGCCGGAAGCGGCGGCCGCGCGACGGAACCTGTTGACCCAGGATGCGATCGAGCGCACCGGAATCACCGAGGAGATGATCGGGGAACTCGTCACCCGCTTCTACGGACGCGTGCGCGAGGACGCGCTGTTGGGGCCGGTCTTCGCTGTCGTGCAGGACTGGGATGAGCACCTGGCCAAGCTCCGGGATTTCTGGTCCTCGGTCGTGCTGATGAGCGGCCGCTATCATGGTTCGCCGATGCGGGCGCACCTGCCGCTCAATTTGGTCCGCGGCCATTTCGACCGCTGGCTCGACCTGTTCGAGCAGACCGCATGCGAAGTCTGCCCGCCCGCGGCGGCTGCGCTTTTCATCGACAAGGCGCGTCGTATCGCCGATAGTTTCGAGATGGCGTCGGCGACCGTCGTGGGCTGCATCGCTTCACCGCGTCACGTGCTCAGGTCGTGACACGAGAAAGCTTGCCTGATGCAAGGCAGCCCGCCTCGTAGCGCGCTGCACCAATTCCAGCAGCATATCGTCCGAGAGTGTTGCGGAACCCGAAGTCGATCCGGGCCCGAGCAGAAGACCAGCTCCGGCATCGTCGGCATGCCAGCATCCGATGAGATCGACGGCACGCAATACATCGCGATCCAGTCAGGGTGGGACGTCGACGCATAGCGCATCCAGGATGCACTCGTACCCAACAACATCGGCATCGAAGCCCGCGTGCCGCAAGGCCGCGTCGTCTCATTGTTTGGGCTGAAGAAATAGCTTCGCAGGCGGATCGAAAGAAGCGGATCAGCCGGGGGTGGCGAATGCGGCGGAGGCCAACGTCCGCCGCATTCTTGTCATGAACAGCACCGCGCGTGCCTTCTTTGGATAGGTGGCGAAGCGCCGGGTGAGGGCCTCTATCCGCGCAAGATCATCGCAAGATTCAAGCTCGGAGACAGAACCCCCTCACTCCAGTGTGGTCGTAATGACCAGTTGCTGCCATCTCCCACAAGAAAGGGCACATCCATGCGCAGCCGTCAGATAGGGCTACTTGCCGAGGCGTTCGACCTTGTCCTTTTCTTTCTGGTTCCTTTCGCGGATCTTCGGATCCGGATTGTGCTGCCCCGTGGTCTGGGTGGTCGAGGCGGGCGGGGCATTGGCGTTGGGCAGCGAAGTTTGGTCCGGCGTGCCGGGGCGCGTGGCGGTGGCGGGCGGCATGGTGCCTTGGGCGAATACGCCGGAGGCCGTCAAAAGAAAGGCGCCCGACAGCGAGACTGCGAGCGCCTTTGAGATGTTGGTCATCGGTCTGCTCCTGTCAGATCGATGGAAACGGCGCGGGGCCGCTTCTGTTCCGTCCTACGCTTCGAGCTGCTTGCCGATCGGAAGCGCGCGGATGCGTTTTCCCGTCGCGGCGAAAATCGCGTTGATCAGGGCCGGCGCGAACGGTGGAACGCCGGGCTCGCCGACGCCGCTCGGCGGCGTGTCCGATGCGGGCGGCACGATGTAGACGTTGGTTACCAAGGGGGAATCGTCCATCCTGACGACCTGGAAGTCGTCAAAGTTCTTCTGCTGGACCTTGCCGTCCTTGAAGGTGATCTCGCCGTATTTGGCGAGGCTCAGGCCCATGATCGCGGCGCCCTCGATCTGCGATGCGATGCGTTCGGGGTTGACATAGGTGCCGCAGTCGATCGCCGTGTCGACCCGGGGCACCGTCAGCTTGCCCTTGTCGTCGACGGCGACCTCGACGATGGTCGCGATGTAGCTGACGAAGCTGCGATGCGCGGCGATGCCGAGACCGTGGCCTTTCGGCAGCTTGCGCCCCCACTCGCCCTTCTCGGCGACCAGCTCGACCACCTTGCGCAGGCGCGCGGTGTCGATCGGATAGCTCTCTTGCGGCTCGCCGTAGTTCCAGAGATCCTTCACATCAGGCTTGACGATGCGAGGCGATCCGATCAGCTCGAGCAACATGTCCTTCTGGTCGCGTCCGGTCGCCTGCGCGATCTCGCCGACCATCGACTGCACGGCGAAGGCGCGCGGGATGTTCGAGACCGAACGGAACCAGCCGATGCGGGTATGCGCAGCCGCTTCCGGGTTCTCACAGGAGATGTTGGCGATCTCGAACGGCATGTCGACGAGGCCCATCCCAACCTCGAACGGAGCCTGATGCACCGCGCCCGCGGCAAAGGTGGAAGCAATGCTTGGGGCCACGCTGCGGTGGCGCCAGGCAATCACCTTGCCGCTCTTGTCCAGACCGGCCTCGATCCGCTCGACCGAGACGGTGTGCAGGAAGCCGTTATGGACGTCGTCCTCCCGCGTCCACTGTACCTTCACGGGCGCGCCGAGCTCCTTCGAGAGAAGCGCGGCCTCCAGCGCAAAGTCGCATTTGGACTTGCGGCCGAACCCACCGCCGAGCAGCGTCACGTTGACGGTGACGTTGGCCTCGGGAATGCCGAGCGTCTTGGCGACGTCTTCGCGGGTGCCGCCGGGGCTCTGCACCGGCGCCCAGATCTCGGCCTTGTCGCCCTTGACGTCGGCGACCGCAACCGGCGGCTCCATGGCGACATGAGCAAGATGCGGGAGGTAGTACTCGCCGACGATGACCTTGTCGGCGCTCTTCAGGGCGGCGTCCGCATCGCCCTCCTTGCGCAGAACAAGCCCGGGCTTGCGCGAGGCCTCTTCGAGCTCCTTGCGATAGGCGACGGAATCGTATTTGGCGTTGGGACCGTCGTCCCAGACCAGCTTCAAGGCGTCGCGGCCCTTGATCGCCGCGCCGGTGTTGCGCGCGATCACCGCGACCCCGCCGAGCGGCTGGAATTTCGATGGCCACGGCCAGCCGCGCACCTGCAACACCTTCTCGACGCCGGGCACCTTCAGCGCCGCGTCCGGATCGAACGAGACCAGCTTGCCGCCGGTCACCGGCGGGCGGGCAATTGCGGCATATTTCATGCCAGGCAGACGAACGTCCGCGCCGTAGCGCGCTTTGCCGGTGGTGATGTCGTGGAGATCGACGATGCCGACCTGACCCTTGCCGAGATAGCGGAAGTTCTTGGGGTCCTTCAGCTTGAGGCCTTCGATGCTTGGCACCGATTCCTTGGCGGCGTCGGCAGCCAGCTCGCCGAAGCCTAGCTTGCGCCCGCTGGCGCTGTGGACGACCTCATGGTTGACCGCCCTGACTTCGGTGGCCGGTACGCCCCAGCGTTTCGCCGCGGCCTGCTCCAGCATGGTGCGGGCGGAAGCGCCGATCTGGCGCATCGGGATCAGGTAGTGCCGCGTGCTGCGCGAGCCGTCGGTGTCCTGGTTGCCGAACTTGGCCTCGTCGCCATGCGCCTGCTGCACCTTGACCCTGGACCAGTCGGCTTCCATCTCCTCGGCGACGATCAGCGGCAGGCTGGTACGCACGCCGGTGCCCATTTCCGCACGATGCCCGATGATGGTCACCATGCCGTCGGGGGCGACGGAAACGAAAACGCGCGGGTCGACCACGACGCCGTGCGGCATTTTTCCCGCGCCGGTTTCATAGGCCAGCGCCTGACGCGACATCACGGGGGCGGCGAGCACGAAGCCGCCGGTGACGCCGAGCCCCTTCAGGATGCTGCGGCGCGAGATTTTCTCGACCCTGATATGCCTCTCAAAGCCGCGAAGCTTGCGGGGATTGTCGATGAAATTCATGTCACACTCCCGTCGATGCGAGATGGACGGCGTTCTCGATGCGCTGGTAGCAGCCGCAGCGGCAGATGTTGCCGGACATCGCCTCGCGGATCTGGTCATGCGACGGTTTGGGATTCTCCATCAGGAGAGCGGCCGCCTGCATGATCTGGCCGGCCTGGCAGAAGCCGCATTGGGGCACGTTGACCTGACGCCAGGCTTTCTGCACCGGATGATCGCCGTTCGGATGCAATCCCTCGATCGTGGTGACCTCGCGTCCGGCGACGTCGTTGATCGACGTGATGCAGGCGCGCACGGCCTGCTTGTCGACGATGACGGTGCAAGAGCCGCATAGCGCCTGGCCGCAGCCGTATTTTGTGCCGGTGAGACCGGCTTCGTCACGCAGGAACCAGAGTAGCGGAAGATCCGGGTCGCCGTCCCAGCTCTGTTCCTGGCCGTTGATCTTCACCTTGATCATGATCGTGCCTCGCTCTTCATAAGCATGCCAAATTCAAAGTCCGCCGACGCCGGTCGGCGACGGTTCGTGCGTCGTCTCGCCACATCCCGCCGTGGTCCCGCGCGGGCAAATCCCGGAGGGAGGCAGAAAGCGATGGGGATGTCTGGATGTGCTCGATACCTCCCCGTTCTTGTTCTTGATTCATTTGAACTTCGTGGCATCGGGACCGCGCGATCGTAGCCGGGATCGCTCTGACCGGCCGTTCACAGCTGAGTGTTTACCGGGAAAAGATTGCATCCACGGTTTGTCAAAAGCAGGGCGCGCCAACCCCTGCGTACGGGCCCACAAGAAAGGCTTCGTCCGCCAGGAAGACTGCGCGGACGAAGCAGGATGCCTCAGTCGAGGGAGGGAGAACGCAAGCGCCGCGATGCTTCGGGGTGGAAGCGGACGGCCCTGCACAGTCATTCAGAACCAGGACTGAGGAGCGAAATGCTTCACAAAATTGGTTTACGAGCGGCGGCGCCGCCGCGTTCGTCCCGGGACGGGGACCAGTCCGGCTCGCTGCGGTGGTCGGCATCAGCGAGCGGATCGGGGCTGGCGAAGCTTTCGCGCAGCCCCGATCAGGTTCTCAGGCAGCCTTGGCCTTCGCCACATGGGTCGCGATCGCGTCCATCAGCGCTGGTGACAGGCAATCATAGGGCTCGAGCCCGATCTCCTTGAGCCGCGAACGGATGCCGGCCATCTGCTCCGGCCTCACGCCGGACTCGATCACGGAGGAGACGAAGGCGGCAAATTGCGGCGCCTGCGAGCCCTGCTCCTGGAACAGTTCCGGATGGATGAAATCGAGGCCGTAGAACGGATGGTTCTTGTTCTCGATCCGGCCGTACATGTGCGTGCCGCAGGCCTTGCAGGCGTGGCGCTGGATCACCGCAGAGGCGTCGACGATCTGGAGCTTGTCGCCATTCTCGAGCACGGTGACGTTCTGGCGCGGGACTACGGCCACAACCGAGAAGGCCGCGCCTTGCGGCTTCCAGCACTTGGTGCAGCCGCAGGCGTGGTTGTGGGCGACATCGCCCTTGATGCCGACCTTGACCGGATGGTCACTGCATTTGCAGACCAGCGTGCCGCCGGCAAAGCTGCCGCTGCCCTGTTTGATGCCGTTGTCGATCGAGGGATGGAGTGCAACAGTCATGGGTCGATCCTCCTTGGGGTGACGCTTTCGAGCTAGAACACGACGACTGAACGGATCGATTTTCCCTCATGCATCAGGTCGAAGCCCTTGTTGATGTCTTCGAGCTTGAGCGTGTGAGTGATCATCGGATCGATCTGAATCTTGCCGTTCATGTACCAGTCGACGATCTTCGGCACGTCGGTGCGCCCGCGCGCGCCGCCGAAGGCGGTGCCGCGCCAGTTGCGCCCTGTGACGAGCTGGAACGGGCGGGTGGAGATCTCCTTGCCGGCCTCGGCAACACCGATGATGATCGAGGTGCCCCAGCCGCGATGGCAGGCTTCCAGCGCCTGGCGCATCACCGTGGTGTTGCCGGTGCAGTCGAAGGTGTAGTCGGCACCGCCGTCGGTGAGGCCGACGAGGTGCTGGACGATGTCGCCGGTCACCTTCTTCGGGTTGACGAAGTGGGTCATGCCGAACCGCTTGCCCCATTCCTCCTTGGAGTCGTTGATGTCGACGCCGATGATCTTGTCGGCGCCGGCCATCTTGGCGCCCTGGATCACGTTGAGGCCGATGCCGCCGAGGCCGAACACGACCACGTTGGCGCCCGGCTCGACTTTCGCGGTGTTGACGACGGCGCCGACGCCGGTGGTGACCCCGCACCCGATGTAGCAGCTCTTGTCGAACGGCGCGTCCTCGCGGATCTTGGCCACCGCGATCTCGGGCAGCACGGTGAAGTTCGAGAAGGTCGAGCAGCCCATGTAGTGATAGATCGGCTTGCCCTTGTAGGAGAAACGGCTGGTGCCGTCGGGCATCACGCCCTTGCCTTGCGTCGCGCGGATGGCCGTGCAGAGATTGGTCTTCTGGCTCAGGCAGCTTTTGCACTGCCGGCATTCCGGCGTGTAGAGCGGGATAACGTGGTCGCCCGGCTTCACCGAGGTCACGCCGGGGCCGATCTCGCGGATGATGCCGGCGCCCTCATGTCCCAGGATCGAGGGAAAAATGCCTTCGCTGTCGAAGCCGTCGAGCGTATAGGCGTCGGTATGGCAGATACCCGTCGCCTTGATCTCGACCAGGACCTCGCCGGCCTTGGGTCCCTCCAGATCGACCTCGACGATCTCGAGCGGCTTCTTGGCTTCGAAAGCGACGGCGGCACGTGTCTTCATCGGTAGCTCCTCAAATTCTCATAGGACACCCAAGACGTCGTCTAGGCAGTCCTCGTAACGTTCATTTGTTGCCCATGCAGGCGTCTTCTGCCTGCTTGTACGCCTCTGTCTTCTCCTCCTTCTTGGCGGGACGCTGCCGGCCCCATGCTTCGGTGGAGCGGGCGCGCAGATAGACGTACAGGTCATCCATGTAGCAGGCCACGTTCGGGTTGTCGCCGAAGGCCGGCATGACGTTCTCCTGCGCGGTCGAGATGTTCTTGCGACCGGAGGCGACCACGCCGAGGAAATCGCCATAGCTCATGGTCTTGACGGAATCCTTCAGCGCGGGCGCGTAAGTGGAGCCCATGCCATCCGGGCCATGGCAGACGTGGCAGTCGGAGTGATAGCGGCGATATCCCGAATAGGTAAACCAGTCCACGGTGCCGTCGGCCGAAATCTTGTATGTCGGAATTCCTTCCTTATCGAGCCACTTCCCGTCGTCTTCCTTCTTCACGGCGGCCGGATCGCCCGGACCGTCCGCGATCGCAGTTCCTCCAGACACAACGAAGAGCATCATCACGGCAATGACAGAGCAGATTTTACGCAAGAGATTGTCCTCGAAGGCGTTCGATGGAGACGAGCCGGCGCGTGGAGTTGATCCACGCGCCGGAGCGATGCTGAGCGAGGCCTAGTTCGGCAGCGCGAACACGGTCAGCGTGCCGCCGAGCGCCGTGTAGTTGCTGAGGGCCGCGTAGCCACCGACTGCGCCGAGACCTGCAGTCGGATCGGTCAGGCCTGCGGCAAGACCGATGCCGGCCCAGCCACCCACGCCGGAGAGCACGGCAATGTATTGCTTGCCATTGTTCTCATAGGTGGTGACGTTGCCGATGATGCCGGAGGGGGTCTTGAACTTGTAGAGCTCCTTGCCCGACTTGGCGTCGACCGCCTTCAGATAGCCTTCCAGCGTGCCATAGAACACCACGCCACCTGCCGTCGCGAGCGCACCCGACCACACCGAGAACTGCTCCTTGTTCGACCAGACGATCTTGCCGGTCTTGTTGTCCCAGGCGATGAAGTTGCCCATGTGGGTTTCACCCGGAGGCGGGTACATCGAGAGCGTGGCGCCCACATAGGGCTGGCCCGCGGTGTAGCTCACCTTGAACGGCTCGTAGTCCATGCAGACATGGTTGGTCGGGACGTAGAACAGCTGCGTGTCCGGCGAGTAGGCTGCCGGCTGCTGGTCCTTGGTGCCGAGCGCGGCCGGGCAGATGCCCTTCGTGTTCTTGTCCTCTCCGCCGTGCTCGGTCGAATACTGAGCGACGACTTTGGGGCGGCCGTAGGTCGGCGAGTTCTTGTCCATGTCGACGCCGCTGGTCCAGTTCACCTTCGGGTCGTACTTCTCGGCAACCAGCAATTCGCCCGTCTCGCGGTCCATGGTGTAGGCGAGGCCGTTGCGGTCGAAATGCGTCAGCAGCTTGCGGTTCTGACCGTTGATCTGCTGGTCGCTGAGGATCATTTCGTTGACGCCGTCATAGTCCCATTCGTCATGGGGCGTCATCTGGTAGACCCACTTCGCCATGCCGGTGTCGGCATCGCGCGCGAAGATCGTCATCGACCACTTGTTGTCGCCGGGCCGCTGCTTCGGGTTCCAGGTCGAGGGATTGCCAGATCCGTAATAGACGAGGTTCAGAGCGGGATCGTACGAGATCCAGCCCCAGGTGCAGCCACCGCCGATCTTCCACTGATCGCCTTGCCAGGTCTTCAGCGATGAATCCGGGCCCACCGGTTTGCCGAGCGACATCGTCTTGACCGGATCGACTTTGATCTGGTCATCCGGGCCCTCGGAATAGGCGCGCCATGCCAGCTTGCCCGTCTTGAGATCGTAGGCGGTGAGATGGCAGTGCACACCGAACTCACCGCCGGAGATGCCGACCATGACCTTGTCCTTGACCACCAGGGCCGCCGAGGTGCCGGTCTCGCCCTTGGCCGGGTTGCCGTTGGCGACAGACCACGCCACCTGACCCGTCTTGGCGTCGAGCGCGACCAGGGTGGTGTCCGCCTGATGCAGGATGATCTTGCCGTCGCCGTAGGCCACGCCGCGATTGACGGTGTCGCAGCACATCACCGGAATGACGTTGGGATCCTGCTTCGGCTCGTACTTCCAGACGATCTTGTTCTCCTGAGAAAGGTCCATGGCATAGACCTTGTTCGGGAACGGCGTGTGGACATACATCATGTTACCGATGATGAGCGGGCCACCTTCGTGGCCCCGCAGAACGCCGGTCGAGAAGGTCCAGGCGACCTGGAGCTTGCCGACGTTCTGCGCGTTGATCTGGTTCAGCTTGGAGTAGCGGGTGTTGGCGTAGTCGCCCGCAGGCATCACCCAGTCCTTCGGGTTCTGCGACATCTTGATCAGCTCGTCATTGGCTGAGGCGCTGCCGACGGCGAGAGCCGCCGCGGAGCCAATATAGGTCGCCAGTAGCACCTTGCGCATAGTCATTCCTCCGTTGGTCTCGTTTATTGTTTTCGAAGCATTGCACAATCGCCGGGCTTCTCGTCCGGCGTCTGCTCGTGCAGGCGGGTCGCGGTTGGGATCAGAAACGATGTTGTTCTGTCTCCTCCTCCTGATGAGAGCCACGGGTCCACGTGCAGGAGTGGCCCGTTCTTGTTGTTCCTGCCGCAATCCCTATCGGCTTCGTCATCGGGAAACTTGCCCAAGAGGGAAGCGGGTTTGCTCGACAGCGCACGGACGCGAAGATTTCATTTTGCAGTAGCGAATTCAGCGGCTTCCGCGGCCGCTTGACTCTCCCCTTCGCGCTCAGGTTCCCCTTGACGGCGCTGCAACTAAGGCGGAGGATTACTTCTGAGGGTGGCAATGGCACGATGGCGCTCGTGCCAAGAGACCGCTCAAATTCGAGGTAAACGTCACGCAATCACGGCTGAGGGCTTTGGCAGCGCTGGTCGCGATTCGCGTCGAATCTCCGAATCAAATCAGTGGCTGGATTAATGTCCGACACCATTCACACGCTCTCGACGACCGGTATGACGCCGAAGCGCCAGATCCAGAGCTGGATCGACGGGCTGACGAGCCTGTGTGGGCATTTCGACGTCGATCCCCTGGAGGCGTCCTCGCTCGAAGGCCGCATCGACTACACCAGCGTTTCGCGCCTGAAGCTGTGCCAGATCGAGGTGAGCCAGCATCGCATCGCGCATACGCTTGCGCGCGCCAAGGCCAATGAGCATCCCTACATAAAGGTTCACTTCCAGACCTACGGCGTGTCTTATTTCGAGCAAGAGGGCCGTCACATCGAAATCAACCCAGGCGATATCATCGCCTACGACGTCTCCTGCCCGCATTCGATCATCAGCCCGGCGTTCACGCGACACGACGTGGTGATCGTGCCGAAGGCGCTGCTCCGCGACCGCGGATTCCCCTCGCAGCGGATGCCCGCGTGCAAGCTGTCGGCGAAGACGGGCACTGGGCGGATCGCCCACGATTTCGTTCATGCGACCTTCGACGAGGCCGCGAAGCTATCTGCGAACAGCGCGGTCGGCGTCGCCGATTCGCTAATCGACCTGTTGCTGCTGCCGCTGCGCGAAGCCGACACCATGTTCGATCGCGTCGGACCCGAAGCGATGTATGTGCGCGCCCAATTCTTCATCCGCGAGCATCTGCGCGATCCGGATCTGTGCATCGATCAGATCTCGGCCGAGCTCGGCTGCTCCAAGCGTTATCTGCACATGCTGTTCTCGGAGCGCGGCAGCACGGTGAGCGACTACATTTGGCAGGCGCGCCTGCAGAACTGTCGCCAGGAACTCGAGGCTCACGCCGGGAAGACCATCACCGACGTCGCATTCTCATGGGGCTTCTCGAGCTCCTCGCATTTCAGCCGGGTGTTCCGGAAATATTTCGGCGTGGTCCCGTCCTCGATCCACAAGTCTCAGCACGGCGTGGCGAGCTCGGGCGAGCATTAGGCGGGCTTTCAGAAGACGGCCGGCGAGGCCGTCCTCCTGATCGCCCGACCTTCCGGTCAGGCCGGCTCGAGACCCAGCGATTTCGCGCTCTCGATCCAGATCGGCAATTCGCGCTGGTAGAGCGCATTGGTCTCCTTGAAGCCGATCGCGGGCTCGAGCACGAAGGTCGCGAGAACCTCCTTCACTTTCGGGTCGCTGTTGGCGGCGACGCAGAGCTCGGCGAGGCGGTCGACGACGGCTTGCGGCGTCGCCTTCGGCACGGCCCAGCCGGTGAATCCGCTCACGGTGAAGAACTTCGACGTCGCGCCCTGCTCGGGAAGGGTCTTGATCGCGGGGATCGCATCGACCTTCTTCGAATGCACGGCGAAGACGGTGCCGCGGTCGCTCTGCAGCACCGATTGTGCGGCCGTGTAGCTGCCCATGGCGGCATCGAGGGTGCCTTCCAGCATCCCCGTCCACATCGGCGCCTCGCCGCGATAGTGCACCGGCTCGATATTGAGGCCATACTGCTTGTTGAGCTCGTTGACCGTCATATGCGGGGCCGAGCCGGCGCTATAGGTGCCAAAGTTCACCTTGCCGCTCTTACGCGCGAAGGCGACGAAATCCTCGAGCGTCTTGACCCCGGTTTTCGGATTTGCCACCAGCAGCAGGCCCGCGCCCGGAATGACGCTGACAAGGGTAAGATCCTTGTCCATGTCGTAGCCCGGATTCTTCATCACCACGCGGTTCATGATGTAGGTGGTCGAGATCGAGCACAGGATGGTGTGGCCGTCCGGCTCGGCGCGGGCGACTTCCGCGGTGCCGATCGCGCCGGAGGCGCCCGGCTTGTTCTCGACGACGACGGTCTTGCCGACCTGCTTGGAGATGAATTCGCCATAGGCGCGCGCGAGCAGGTCGGTCTGGCCGCCGGCGGGATAGCTGCAAATCATGCGGATTTGCCGTGCCGGCCAGGGGCTTTGCGATGCGCCTTGCGCGGAGGCGCTGCGCGAGACGAAGGGCACGGCCAGTGCAGTGGTACCGGCGGCGATGAAGTGGCGGCGATCGAGCTTGGCGGACATGATTCTCTCCCAAATTTCGCCCGAACCTACTGCATCAGGCTGTCGCGGGGCATGCCCTGCAGGCGAGACAGATTGGCGCATTCGATTGGCTTTGTGCGGGGCCTGTTCGGCTAATGCCCCAACGTTCGTGTGGGTGAGGCTGCGGCCATACCGCCCGCTCGCTGCCCGCTTCACCGCTGAATGATCTTGGTCCAGACGTCGCCCAGGATCGCAGGCTCGCGCGGCGGCAGATAGGTGAGCCCGGTCTGCTTGCCGAATTCGGCGATCCTGCCTTCGGCGGCGAGCGCCATGAGGGCCTTGTTGACGGCCTCGATCAGCGCGCCATCGCTAGCCAGCCCGACATAGCCGCGGTTGGCGCCGATCGGGTAATAGTAGCCGGACGCCGTTATCGCCGTGTCAGGGTGCGCGGCGCGATGGGCGTCGAAACGGGCGAGATCGATCAGGGTCGCGTCATGGTCGCCGCGCTCAAGCGCGCCCAGGAGATCGTCACGGCCGGGGACGAGGTGCGTGATATTCTCGATCAGGCGCCCCTTGTCGAAGGTCATCAGGATGGCATCGCCGAGCGATCCGCTGTCGATGACGAGACGCAAGCCGGCGAGATCGCCGATGTCGCCGATCTTGCGGCCACGGGCCTTCGGCCCGAGCACCACCGTCATCGGCGAATAGATGTAAGGCTGGCTTGGCGCGAGCACGCCGAGCGCAACGCGACGCCGCCGGTCGTCGCGCGTGGCCCCGGCGAAATCCGGCAGGCGGGCCGTCTTCATGCCGGGCGCGACGAGCGAATCCTGCGTCAGCGCATAGCCGCCGACGAGGGAGCAGCGGCCATCCGAGAGCAGCGCATTGGCTTCGAGCTGCGGGCTGGAATCCTCGTCGAGACGGCTCTCGAACCATTGGATCGCGAGCGGCCGTCGCAGGTGTTCGGCCACGGCCTGCGCCAGCAGCACGTCGAAGCCGGCATCCGGCTTGCCCTTTCGATGCACCGACAGCGGTGGCCGGTCTTCGTCGAGACATATCTTGAGCGGATCTTCGGCCGCGCCCGCAACGAGTGGCGCCGCGCCGAGGATCGCGGCAATGCTCCAGATGGAGAGGCGTCGTTTCATGGCTTTCTCCGGCTGGAGACGAAGGCCCAGAGGTTTCCGATCTCGTCGTCGGAGAGAATGTCGCCCCAGGGCGGCATCTTGTTGTTCTTGCCGTTCTTCACCGTGCTGACGAAGCGCGTCTTGTCGTCGGGAATGGCGCGCAGGTCCGGGGTGATGGTGCCTGAGTTCATCAGATTGGGCCCGTGGCAGTGCGAGCATTTGGCGGCATAGGTCGACTTGCCATGATCGATCTGCGCCTGCATGGAATTGCCGGCGTTGTTATCGGCACGACCGGCCGCCGCAAGCGCGACCGACAGCACCGCGACGGCGGCGGTCATCGCCGCCGTCCTGTGAGAGATCACTTTCAGCATAGTGCCTGTGGTTACTGCTTGACCGCAAAGACCCACAGCGAGCCGCCGGGCGGCACATTGGCAAGCCGCTCGTCGCCGGAGAACAGCGAGTAGACGCCGCCATAGCCGCTCGTCACGGCGACATATTGTACGCCGTCCTGCAGCCAGGTCACCGGCTGTCCCTCGATGCCGGAGCCGGTCTGGAACTGCCAGAGCTTCTTGCCGGTGTCGGCGTCGAAGGCCTCGAACTCGCCGGTGAGCTGACCCGAGAACACGATGCCACCGGCGGTCGAGAGCACGCCGGAGAAGCGCGGAATGTCGCTCGGGGATTCCCACTTGGTCTTGCCGGTCATGGGATCGATCGCCTTGAGGTGGCCGCGCGGCCCGTCCCCGAACTCCCAGGGATCGGTCAGGTCCATGCCGAGATACCACTCACCCTGCTTGAAGGTGACGGGCTCGGCCTTGTACTTGCCGCCGAAATTGAGCGTGTTGGCATAGGCAAGGCCGGTCTGCGGATTGAACGACATCGGCTCCCAGTTCTTGCCGCCGAGGATGGACGGATAGACCGTGACCTTCTTGCCCTCGCGCGCGTCCTTGGCAACGTCGGTCTCGATCGGGCGGCCGGTCTTCATGTCGATACCGGTCGCCCAGTTCACCTTCACGTAAGGATTGGCCGCGAGCAGCTTTCCGTTGGTGCGGTCGAGCACGTAGAAGAAGCCGTTGCGGTTGGCGTTCATCAGCGCCTTGGTCGGCTTGCCCTCGATCGTCATGTCGGCAAGCACCATCTCGGCGACCGCGTCGTAGTCGAACGGATTGTTCGGCGAGAACTGATAGTGCCACTTGATCTTGCCGGTCTTCGGATCCAGCGCCAGGACAGAGCAGGTGTAGAGATTGTCACCGGGCCGGACCGCCGAATTGAACGGGCCGGGATTGCCGATGCCCCAATAGATCGTTTTCAGTTCGGGATCGTAAGAGCCCGTGATCCAGGTCGAGCCGCCGCCGAGCTTCCAGGTGTCGCCCTTCCAGCTGTCGCCGCCGGGCTCGTCCGGCGAGGGGATCGAATGGGTCCGCCAGAGATGCTTGCCCGTCGCCGGATCCCAGCCGTCGATGAAGCCCCTGGTGCCGAACTCGGCGCCGGAGACGCCGGTGATGACGACGCCGTCGGCAACCAGCGGAGCCACCGTCATCGAATAGCCTTCCTTGATGTCGGCCGCCTTCTGCCGCCACAGCTCCTTGCCGTTCTTGGCGTCGATGGCAACCACGTGGGCATCGAGCGTCGTACGGAACAACTTGCCCTCGTGAATCGCGACGCCGCGGTTGATGATGCCGCAGCAGACAATTCGCGGCGTCTCGGCCGGGTATTCGATCTTGCTCTTCCAGATCTGCTTGCCGGTCTTGGCATCGACCGCCATCGTGGCGTTGTGCGAGGTCACGTAGATGACGCCCTGATAGACGATCGGCTGGGATTCCTGGCTGCGATCGTCGTTGAAGCTGTAATTCCAGATCGGGACGAGATTCTTGACCGTGTCCTTGTTGATCTGGTTCAGCGTCGAGAAACGCTGCAGGTGGTAACCCATCCCGTAATTGAGAACATTCGATGTGTCGGTCGCGCCCTTGAGCAACTGCTCGGTGGTCTGTGCACTTGCACAAGTCGACGCAACCGCGACGAGGCTCGCGGCCATCGCAAAGCGTTTCATCCGTTCCTCCCAAAATGCGCGCCTTTTGACGCTGCGAGTGCAACACTCCGCCCGAATGCAAAACGCGTCAATACGAAAGTCGTAAGTGCGATGGTGATATTGCTGAACGCCCGCGCCGTTCACCTGACGGAAGCCTTACGAGGTGCTCGCACTTGTGCGTAGACGCTGCAGAAATGCCGCGGCGCAAAGAACGCCCGGCGCGTCGGCATCATGCGAGTTGTGACGCGTCATTCTTGCAACTCTTTTTAACTTGAACTGCTGCTCGTTTGAGGACTTATGTCGTTCTCGACCTTTCTCGGATCGAGGTCTCAGGAGGTTTGGATGATGTCGACTCACCCGGTCGCGCTTGCGCTCATGATCGCATTGCTGTCCGGCCCCGCATTCGCGGCTTCCGGTAACGCCGTCAAGATGTTCGATACGGACAACGACGGCACGCTCGATCTCGCGGAGGTGAAGAAGGCTGCCAGCGCGATGTTCGCCAAGCTGGACCCCGATCGCGACGGCACGCTGGACGCACGCGAATTGCGCGGGCGATTGTCGGCGAAAGAACTCGCCGCCGCCGATCCGGATCGCGACGGGACCCTGTCGCTCGACGAATACCTGTCCGTGGTGGAGCAGCGCTTCAAGAGGGCCAATCCGGACAAGGACGGGACGCTCGACGCAAAGGAGCTGGACACGCGGGCGGGCCGCGAGCTGGTGCGGCTGCTTCGCTGAGCGCGCGTCCCTTGCCGGAAGCTAATTCCTGATCGGCAATCCGGAACATCGGGCTGTTCGGCCTGTTCTCCTGGCGATGTCCTGCTCTGCGCCGGGGCAGCGCGGCGGGAGAAGAGGAGAAGCAGATGAACACGAAACGTTCTGTCCTTGCTGCCTGTGCGATCCTGACGTTGAGCGCGAGCATCGCCGTCGCGGGCCCTTGCAGCACCAGTAGCGCCAGCACCGACAAGGATGCCGGTTCCGGTCCGGTCACGGTCGGTTCGGCGCAGTCGCAGGGGGCGTCGTCCAGTGATACGAGTCAGCATCCCCCGACCAGCACGATGAATCGCGCCAGCAGCGGCGCAGCCGCCTCGTCGGAGGATGCGCAGCGCCAGATGCAGAGCCAGCCGACCGCAGCGGAGCGGGCGGAAGGTGCCAAGCCCAACCCACAGCAAATGGCGGGCAAGGACTGCTGACGGTGCTGCATCGTCACGTCGGTTCGACCCAGATGTCGTGCGAGGCCACGTCCTCAGGTCTGTGCTTGACCAAGAGGGAAGTGGCTTTGTCCGAGAGCGAAGTGCAGCCGCGAAGAATCGACACAGACGTGTTGGGCGCTCGAATCCAGGCTTGAACTGCATTTGATGCGGCCCTAGGTTTTTTGCCGCGCGATGTCGCGCTCAAGACCTTGGGAGACCCGAATGGCTTGGAAAACTCCGAAGATCGTGGAAGTGCCGGTCGGCATGGAAATCAACATGTACGCCTGCGCTTCGCGCAAGTAAGACCAACGACCTGCTGCGGCTTCGATGGCGCTTCGCTCTCAAAGCCGTGGCAGTGTCGGAATCGCCTGCGCCGTCGAGCCTCGCTCTCTGTCGTCGACGCAAACACATTTGGGACAGGGATGCGCATCGGGGCACGCAGATTCGGGGTGGCGCTTGCGTGCATGGCCGGGCTGGCACCAATATGCGTCAGCGCCGAGGAAGGCTTCGATACCGAGCACATCTTCGGCTTCATGATCGGTACCGATGTCGGCAATGTCGGCGAGCGCGAATTCCAGACCCAGACTACCGGGCGCTTTGGCAAAGGCGGGGCAGCCTATCGCGCCCTTGAGCACGAGGTCGAGATCGAACTGGTTCCGTTGCCGAATCTCCGTGTCGAGCTCGGCGGCACCATGAGCCTGCACGACGTCGCGGGCGTCCCCGATATCGACGATCGCCGCCAGTTCAACTTCCAGGGCGCCTCGCTCGACTTGCGCTATCGCCTGCTCAATCGCGAGTGCGCGCCGTTTGGCTTCACCATCGCTGCCGAAATGCACGGCGACCGCATCGACGAGACCAGCGGGGCAAAGGGGCGGATGTACGGCACGGAGTTCACGCTCGCCTTCGATCGCGAGCTGATCCCGAACTTTGCCATCGGCGCGGTCAACCTGATCTATCAGCCGGAATGGGCGCGCTTCGAAGTCGGTGGGGCATCCGAGAAGAGCTCGATGATTGGCGCGGCGTTTGCCGGCCTGGTGCGGGTGCGGCCCAATGTGCTGCTCGGCGGCGAGATGCGCTATTTCCGGCAGTATGAAGGCATCGGCCTCGGCGAGTTCTCGGGCCAGGCCCTGTTTGTCGGGCCCACGGCTTACTTCCAGCTCTCGGAGCGCTCCCGGCTGACCGTGAGCTGGAGCATGCAGGCTTGGGGCCGCCCGGCCGGCGCCGGTGGCAATCTCGACCTCGTCAATTTCGAACGGCATCAGGCGAGATTGGTTTTCGGGGCGAGTTTCTAGCCCAGGCAGTTCCGCGTTCCCTCACGGCCCCTTTGAAACTTCCCCCTCCACGGAGCGTAGCTCCAGTGCTAATCTCCATCGGCCTTGCGAGAGGATTCCGGCATGAACCCGATTGATCTGGTGGTGACTGTGTGTGCGGTGCTCTCGCCTGCGACATGCGAAGAGCGGCATTTGCGGTTCAACTATTCAGGGTCGGCCCGCCAATGCGTGATGGCCGCGCCGCCCTATATCGCGCAATGGGTCGGCGAGCATCCGAAATGGCAGGCAGTGCGGTGGCGCTGCGAATATCCGCGCCCGAACGACAAGGCGTGAATGGCTCGCGCGATTCCTGATCCCTCATGGTGAGGAGCCGCGAAGCGGCGTCTCGAACCATGCAGGCCCAGCTGCTCCAGCCGGGCCCTTCATCCTTCGAGACGCCTGCTTCGCAGCCTCCTCAGGATGAAGGAAAACACCGCGCTATTTCGTGCAGTCCTTCAGATCCTTGTCGGCGATCGAGAACACCGCATCCGCCTTGATCTCGATGTCGCGGACGATGCACTGGCGCGCATCGGGATAGCTGACCTTGGCGTCGTAGCGACCGGGCTCGACGCCGGCGATGCGCAACCGCTCGTCGTGGTCGACCTCCTTGTCCTTGTCGTTCAAGCACTGGTTCGGACCCCAGTCGGACTTGCCTGCAGGCGAGAGCTGGAAGCCGGAGATCGTCTCGCTCGTCAGGTTCCAGAGCCTGATACCCTTGCCCTTGGTCTGCGCGAACGCCGCGCCCGGCATCGCAATCAAGAGGACGCCGATCGCAATCAGCCTGCGCTGCATTGGTGAACCTCCCTCGACGATGTCCCGTGGAGTTGACCACGAGTGTTCATTTCGATTCAAGCTGCAAAGCCGCAAGCTCCGTCCTGATCCTGCCGATTTCGGCCGCGCTCCGCGCGGCACGCGGGGTCGAAATCGACAGTTCCCGCACGATCCGTGCAGGGCGGGGCGACAGCAGGAACAGCCGGTCGCCGAGGCGGATCGCATCATCCAGGCTGTGGGTGACGAGCAGCGTCATCACCGGCCGGCGCGCGACCAGAGTTGCGATCTCTTCGCGCAGGCGGCCGGCGAGCGCGTCGTCGAGCGAGGCGAGGGGCTCGTCGAGCACCAAGAGGTCGGGCTCGACCGCAAAGGCGCGGGCCAGCGCCACGCGCCGTGCGAGGCCGAGCGATAATTCGCCTGGGAAATGGTCGCGATGCGCCTCCAGCTCCAGGATCCTGAACAGCTCGGCGAGCTTCACATCGGTGATGCCGGGCGCGGCCAACCGCACGTTCTGTTCGACCGAGCGCCACGGCAACAGCCGCGGCTCCTGGAACACCATGCCGATCCGCGCTTCCGGCGGGCGCACGACATGGCCTGCAAAGTCCGGATCCAATCCGAGGATGATGCGCAGCATCGTGCTCTTGCCGCAACCGGACGGGCCGATCAACACGCCGACCTCGCCGGATTGAAGCGCGAATTTGAGCGGCGCCAGCACCTCGTGGCTTCCGCCGGCGGCACTCCTGAAGGTCTTGCCCGATATCTCGACCTCAAGCCGCACGGGGCCGCCACCTGTTTGCGCGGGCTTCGAACGGCTGCACCAGCAAGGTCTCGATGACGAGCACGACGGCGGCAAAGGTCAGCGAATAGGCCAGCAGCCGCGGCGTGTCGAACAGCTGGAAGGCGACGCCGATCTCGAAGCCGACGCCGTTCGGCCGGCCCAGCAGCTCGGCGACCAGCACGATCTTCCACACCAGCGACAATCCGGACCGCGCGGAGGCCGCGATGTAGGGCGCAAGCTGCGGCAGCACGACGTGGCGGAAGGCGCGCCAGCGCGGCATCGCGAACACGCTCGCCATTTCGTCCAGCGAACGGTCGAGCGCGCGAGTACCCTCGCGCAAGGTGACGATGGCGGTCGGCAGCTTGTTGATGGCGATCGCCGCGACCGCGGCCGCCTCGGTGAGCCCGGCCCAGATATAGGCCAGCACGATCACGACCAATGCGGGCAGGTTGAGCAGCAGGATCAGCCAGGGATCGCCGAGCTTGTCGGCGAGCTTCACTCGCCCCATCAGGTAGCCGATCGCGCTGCCGAGCGACATTGCCAGCGTGAAGGCGAGCGCGACGCGCGCCAGCGTGGCGCCGAGATGCAGGAACAGCGCGCCGGATGAGGCTTCTGCGATCATCACCTGAAGCACGGCCGGCGGAGAGGGCAGCTTCGCGCCGCCGGCGAGGAGGGCGGCAATCCACCAGATCGCGAGCAGCAGGGCGAACGAGAGCAGGCGCAGCACCTCAGTCTCCGGGGACCGCGTGATAGAAGGTGCCAGGATCGAGCTCGGCCGCCGGTCCCACGAGTTCGCGTCCGCCGATCTCGGCCAGCACGCGGTAGAGCACGCGCGCGTCCTTCTCCTCGTCGTCGATGCTCCGGCGCGGAATGCCGTCACGGTAGCGGTCGCGGTAGGTCTTGAGCAGGGCAGGATCGGTCGTGCCGGTCAGCGGCGCGACCTTGTCCCAGGCCGCATCCGATGTCGCCAGCAATGCCTTGGCCTTGCGGGTCATCGTGATGAAGCGGGCGATCGCATCCTTGTGGCTCGCGGCCCAATTCTCGTCGAAGACGTAGCCGACCGCGGCGACCGCGCCCTTGGCGCCGAGCCTGGGCAGGATCTCCTCGATTCCGGCGAGGCGTCGAAAGCCCTTAGCCTCGAGCTGGGCGCAGAAATTCCAGAAATTGAGGCTCGCATCCATCTCGCCGTCCAGCGACTTGGCGGCGATCAAGGGCGGGGCGCCATAGACGATAGTCGCTTGCGACTTCAGGTCGATGCCGTCCTGCTTCATGCGCGCCTGGAGCAGCAGCCAGCTCTTGTCGATGGCCCCGCCGGCGACGGCGAGCTTGCGGCCCTTCAGGTCCGCGAGCGTCTTGATTGGCGAATGGGCCGGCACCATCACCGCGCCGAGCGCGCTGGAGTAGGGATAGAAGGTGAGCTTGGCGCCCAGCGCACGCTCGCGCGAGACCCACAGCCAGTCCGACAGGATGATGTCCGCGCTGCCGGCGCGCATCGCGATCTTGCCGGCCTCGGTGCTTGCAAGCTCGGTGACCTCCAGCGACAGGCCGGCCTCCTTGTCGAGACCGGCGCTGCGGATCGCCGACAGCTCCCAAGAGAATGTTCCGGTCTTCTGCACTGCAAGGCGGATGGTATCCGCGGCGTTGGCAGGCGCCGCCAGCGTCAGCACCAGCGTCGCCGCGAGCGCCACTGTTGGTCCCAGGACTCTCATCACCTTGTAAGCCGTATCCTCTGAAGAGTGCTTTTCAGGACAATACGCATAGCATAGCCTTAGTCGCAACCAGCGGGAGGACACGCATGAAACTGGCGGGAGAGTTACGACCGATTGTCGCCGCATTGACGGCGCTCGCTGCCACGGTGTGCGTGGCGCGGGCACAAGAGGCCAATGATTATCCGACGTCGGCCCGCGCCGAGTACGTCTATGGCTGCATGAAGGCCAATGGTGAGAGCCGCCAGTCGATCGAACAATGTTCCTGCTCGATCGACGTGGTGGCGTCGATCATGCCCTACCAGCGCTACGTCACCGCAGAGACCGCACTCAGCATGTCCCAGGTGCGCGGCAATCTCGGCGTCCAGTTCCGCACCTCGGAGCAGGCGAACTCGGCCGTGAACGATTTGCGGCGTGCGCAGGCGGAAGCCGAGGTGAGGTGCTTTTGAGTTGGCGCCATGCGGACGGTGCGATCCCTTCTCCCCTTGCGGGAGAAGGTGGCGCGAAGCGCCGGATGAGGGGTATATCTCATAGTGTACAGACGTTGAAGAGTATCGCCCGCGTACGCATACCCTCACCCGTCTCGCCGCTGCGCTGCGAGCCACCCTCTCCCGCAAGGGGAGAGGCGAAGACGGCTCGCTGTCACGTCCCCGGCTTCTCGACATCCCACTCGTTGCGGAACACGTGTCCCTCGGTGTCCTTTGCCTCCGCGCGTAAACGCTTGGCGCCGTTGGAGACGTAGGTGAAGCGTAGATTGGGATCTTCCGAGATCGAGATGCCGCCTTCCATCGACAGCACGGGACTGTCGTCCTGCGTCAGCTTCAGCTGGTTGATGAAGAAGGCGGGAATATAGAGCTGCGTGACCTGGTCCATCTGCAGGCCTGAATTGTTGGGATGGCCGATCATGATCTGCGCTTCGCGGACACGGCTTGCCGGCGCCTCCTCGCGCGTGAATTGCCGGTAACGCATCTGGCCGAGCCGGTTCTTGGCTTCCTCGACGTTCTTCACCGCGGGTGCCGAACAGCCGCCGGAGGCCTTGACATAGACTTTGGACACGTAGAGCTGACCGTCGCTGAGCTCGGCGACCGCGTGGACATCGGTGTAGTTGTTGACGCGAACGCGCGTCGAGATCTCGGTGACATTGGCCTCCTGCCCGAGCTCGAACTTCGCTGCCATCGGCGCCGGATTGCGGTCGATCACGAGCGTTATCGAACGGATGCGGCGGCTGTCGGCCGGCGAGAGCTTGCTGCGCAAGGTCACCGGCACGATGGCGGCATCTTCGGCGCGATAAGGCATCTCGATGCCGATCACGGCGCTGCCGTCATTCATCGGGCGGTTGCTAAAGATGTCCTGCACCAGGCCGGGCCACGGATCATGGGCCTCCTCCGCTGGAGCGGCTGAGGCGAAGGCCATGCCGAGGAGCAGGGCAACCAAGGGCAGGCGACGTGTGCATCCCGTCATGAGTCGTGATCCCACGGGCGAACGATCGTTGAGCACACCTTAGCGCGCCCGCTATTCCCATTCAATTTCCGAGAATGCTGCAGTTGCGTTGCGCGCGTTGTAGTCGTCGAACAATTGCCAATGCAGCTTCTCCGACGCGGCGGCCTTGTCTGCGGCGGTGCGGATCGGCTCGCCCTTCTTGTTCAGCGCGCGAACGTCGGACAGCAGTGTTGACAAATAACGGCGTTCATCGGCCAGCGCGGCAGGCCAGTCGCTCACCGGGCCGTGACCGGGAACGACGCGGAGCGCCGGCATGGCTTCCAACGCTTTCAGCGTGTCGAGCCAGCCGCGGATGCTGCCGTCCATGACCGGAATGTGGCGGAGAAAAACCAGGTCCCCCGCGAACAGGGTCCTGGTCGCCTCGTCGTATACGGTCAGGTCGTTGTCGCTGTGTCCGGCCGGCCAGGCGCGCAAGCTCAGACGGCGCGACCCGAGATCCAACGTCATCGTGTCAGAAACGAGCAGAGTGGGGGCGATGATCCGCACGGGATCGATCAGTTCGCGGCCCATGATGCGACGGAAATTGTCGAGATAGAACGGCCCGCGCGTCGCAAGAGCCTGCGGCAGCGTGCTGTGCCCGACGAAGCTGACCCCCTCAGCGACGAAGGCGGCGTTGCCGAAGACATGATCGGGATGGCCGTGGGTGTTGACGACATAGCGGATCGGTTTGGACGTCCGAGCGCGCACGGCGGCCAGCAGCGCCTCGCCTTCGCGAAGGCTGCCACCGGTGTCGATCACGGCCACGGCCTCATCGCCCACGATGAATCCGACATTGGCAATGTCGCCTTCGTTCTCGCGGCTCATCAGGGCGATGGTCCCGGAGTGCACGAAGATTCCCGGTGCGACTTCGCTCACAGGCAATTCGGCCGCGCCGGCGCGTGCTAGCGTCGCAAGCCCAAGGGACAAAGCTGCGATGAAGGGAGCGATGCGAGACACTTTTCCGCCTCAGTTCGAGGGATTGGCCTCATTGCACTGCAACAACGCGAGGTCAGCAGGACGCTGGCTCACATGGCATGTCATGCGTTGCATGGATAACACTCAACTCAAACCAGGAGGAAGCGCGATGACGCAGGCAAAACGACATCGTCGCTGGTTGCTTTCATTTTGGGTCGTGGCCGTATCCTGTGCGTTCGGTGATCTCGCCCGCGCACAGACCAACGAGACCGGCGATCTCTCATTCGAGCTGATTGATCCCAAGGTGCTGCGCGTCTGCGCCGATCCGCGTAACCTGCCGTTCTCCAACGAAAAGGGCGAGGGATTCGAGAACAAGCTGGCCGAGTTTCTGGCGGGCAAGCTGCAGAAGAAGCTCGATTACGTCTTCTTTCCGCAGGCCTCGGGTTTCGTCCGGATGACGCTGGGCGCGCATCGCTGCGACGTCATCATGGGCTTTCCCCAAGGCGACGACCTCGTGCAGGGCACCAATCCCTATTACCGCACGAGCTATGCGCTGGTGGCCAAGACCGGCAGCGGGCTCGAAGACGTCGATACGCTCGCGGATGCGCGCCTCAAGGGCAAGCATGTCGGCATCGTCGCCGGCACACCGCCGGCGACCAACATGGCGCTGGCGGGCTTGATGGGTGATGCGAAGCCCTATCCCCTGATGATCGACACGCGCTTCGACAATTCGGCGCAGGCAATGATCGACGATCTCAACGCCGGCAAGATCGACGCGGGTGTGCTATGGGGCCCGATGGCCGGCTATTTCGCGAAGAAGGCGGGACCCTCGCTCCACGTCACGCCGCTGGTGAAGGAGACCACCGGCCCGAAGCTGGTCTATCGCATCGGCATGGGCGTCCGCCCCGCCGACCAGAATTGGAAGCGGCAGCTGAACAAGCTGATCCAGGAGAACCAGGGCGAGATCAACAACATCCTGCTCGAGTTCGGCGTGCCGCTGCTGGACGAGAGCAATCGGCCAATCGGGGCGGAGACGGCCAAGAAGACGCCATGAGACGGCCTCTTGCCGCCGTGCTCGTCGTTGCCCTGCTCGCGGCGCCGGCGTGGGCGCAGCAGCAGGAGCCGTTCGAGCCCGAGGGATATCGCACCGAGCATTACCGCGCGCCGGTTCCGGCGACGCTCGCCGGCGCGCGTGTGCTCACTACGGCGGGGGCGGAGGCGATCTGGCGCGCGAACAGCGGCGCTTTTGTCGATGTCATGCCGCGCCCGCCGAAGCCGAAAAACCTTCCGGAAGGTACGGTCTGGCGCGATGCGCCGCGCAGGAACATCCCGGGCAGCATCTGGCTGCCCGATACCGGCTACGGCACGCTTCCGCCGGCCATGGACAACTATCTCCTGCGCGGCCTCGCACGTGCCTCGCGCGGCGACAAAACCGCGCTGCTCGTGATCTACTGCCTCGCCGATTGCTGGATGTCCTGGAATGCGGCCAAGCGCGCGCTGGCTCACGGCTATGCCAACATCGCTTGGTATCCTGACGGTACCGACGGCTGGGAGGGCGCCAAACTCCCGACTGAGGAAGGGCAGCCGGAACCGCGCCCCGACCAGTAATGGAATGGCTAGATGCTGGTCGCTCCCTGTGAGCGGGAGACGCAGCGACGACGTTATTTCTGCTTCTGCAGCTTCGTCAGCGTGCCCGTGCCGTTTGTCTGGGTGGCCGAATAGGTCACGCGGTCGCCGGCATGGACGGCCTCCAGCATTGCGGCGTCCTTCGCCTTGTACTCCTGCAGCGCGCCGGCGCTGCCTGTGCTGGCGCCCACCGTGCCCTTCTGCGTCTGCTCGATCGAGATAGTGCCGTTGAGCCGGTCGATCCGTTTGATCATTCCGGTCATGTCGTCAGCGACGGCGCTGGTGGCGAGCAGGCTGAGGGCCGCAGCGCCAGCGAGAATGAGTCTTTTGGTTCCCATCGAGTCCTCCCGACGTCTGGAGTTCACGTCGACAAGCCATCATAAATCGATTTGGTTCCGGCAGATAGCGCGGGAACGGTTAATGTTCCCGAGGAGATGGCGGGAAGTTTTCGTGAGCCGTCAGCGAGGCTGACGCTATTCCATTTCCTGCTGGATCACGCGTCCGAGCGCGAACAGGCGCTGGTCGATCGAGGTTGGAACCTCGCAGACGAAGCGCACCACCTTGTTGCGGTCTTCGAAAATGCGGGTCTTCCATATCAGCTCGTTGCTGAGCGCCTCGACCTTGGCCTCGTCGCGCGGCGTCGCTCCTTGCAGGGCCTGGAGCTGAACCGCCTCCTCGCGGATCTTGTCGGCTGCGCCGCGCTGCTTGCGGCTGACGCGCTCGAGCCCGTTGATGACCTGGGAGCGCTGGGCGTTGAGCGTGTCGAACAGGCCGGCGAACAGCAGCTTGGCGTTGGTGGACTTGTCCGGGACGGAGGCCGCCAGGAAATCCTTCACCGCCTTCTCGGCATCGTCCATCGACGTCTTCCGCGCCGACAGCCTTGCCACCAGGGCGCTGATCCCGGCGTCGTCCTTCCATTTGCTCTGGACATCGTCGAGCGGCGGACCGCTCCACACGGCGGCGAGCGAGATCTCCGGCACCTTGGCTTGGGTACAGGGCCAATCCGGATGACGTGGATCGGCCGCAAGCGCAGCCTTAGCGCACAGCGCGATCGCCATTGCAGGCAAAGCCAAGACCCTCATCCTTCGCCTCCCGCAGGCCCGCGCCGCGCCAGCCCGCGCGAGGGATCATAGGCCAAGATCGCGCCGATCATGAAGACGATTGTGCAAGTGGCGACCACCGCCAGCGAGATCCAGTTGATCTGCCCGTAGAGTGCAAAACGGATCAGTTCCACCGCATGGGTGAACGGATTGGCCTCGCAGAGATAGTAGAGATAAGGGCTGCCCTCCTGCACCCGCCACAGCGGATAGAGCGCGGATGAGGCAAAGAACATCGGGAAGATCACGAAGTTCATGACGCCCGCGAAGTTTTCCAGCTGCTTGATGCCGGAGGAGATCAGCATGCCGAGCGAGCCCAGCATCAGCCCCGACAGGATCAGCGCCGGCAACACGGTGAGATAACCTTGCGGCGGCGGGGTGATATCCCAAAGCCAGGCAATCAGGAGGAACGCGTAAACCTGGAGCAGCGACACCGCGGTGCCCGCGAGCAGCTTGCAGAACAGGAGGAACCCGCGCGGCAGCGGGCTCACCAGCAGCGTGCGCATATTGCCCATCTCGCGGTCATAGACCATCGAGAGCGAGGATTGCATGCCGTTGAAGAGCTGGATCATCGCCATCAGGCCAGGGGCGATATAGACCTCGTAGAGGATGTAGGTCTCGTAAGGCGGGATGATGGAGATGCCGAGCACCTGGCGGAACCCGGCGGCGAAGATGAACAGCCACACCAGCGGCCGTACCAGCGCCGAGACGAAGCGCTCACGCTGATGCAGGAAGCGCAGGCCCTCGCGCCAGACGATGCCGGTCAGGCAGGTCATGTACTCCGCGGCCGAGAAGCCGCGCGGCGCGTCACGGCTGGTGATGCTGCTCACGCGCCGCCTCCCGGCATGGTTTGCGCACCGGTCAGCCGCATGAAGGCGGTGTTGACGTCCTGCGCGCCGGCTTCGGCGATGACGCGGCTCATCGGCCCCCGCGCCAGCACCTTGCCCTGGTGCAGCACCACCAGATCGTCGTCGGGTTGGATCTCGTCGAACAGGTGCGTGGCCCAGAGCACGCCGATGCCTTGCTCGGCGACGAGCTGGCGGACGTGGCTGATGATGTCGGCGCGCGCCTTGACATCGAGGCCAACGGTCGGCTCGTCCAGCAACAGCAGCCGAGGCCGGTGCAGCAGCGCCCGCGCGATCTCCAGCCGGCGCATCTGTCCACCGGAGAGATCGCGCACCTTGCTGCCGGCGCGGTCGGCGAGGCCAATGCGGCCGAGCAGCTCGGCGCTGCGTGCGGCGGCCTCGCGCCGGCCGATGCCGTGGAGGGCGGCGTGGTAGAGCAGGTTCTGCGTCAGCGACAGGTCGAGATCGAGCGTGCGCGGCTGGAACACGACCCCGAGCAGCCGCAGCGCCTCGCCGGGGCTTCTGCCGACGTCATGACCGAAGATGCCGATGCGGCCCGACTGGATGCCGAACAGGCGCGTGATGAGCGAGAACAACGTGCTCTTGCCGGCGCCGTTGAGGCCGAGCAGCGCGGTGAAGCTCGCAGGCTGCACGTTGAAAGTCACGTCCGTTAGCGCGCGCCGCGGTCCATAGGCGTGGCTGACGCCGTCGATCGACAACGCCGGCACCGCGGCCGGATCAGGCGCCGGCGATGGCTCGGTGATCGGAGCGGGGCGGGTCATGGCGCGATCGCGACCCCCCACGGCAGTTCGCCCACCTGAATGGTCTTGATCACCTTTTGGGCAGCGACGTCGATGACCGAGACGTCGTTGGAGACGCCATTGGTGGTGAGCAGGTATTTTTCGTCGGGCGTGAACGCCACGTGCCAGACGCGCTGGCCGACCAGCAGATATTTTGTCACCTTGCGCGTGGCGACGTCGACCACGGCGATGCGATTGGCGGGGCCGAGTGCGATGAAGGCGGTCTTGTCGTCCCTGGTCATGCCGATGCCGACCGGCTGGATCGCCTCCTTCCGCAGGCCCGGGATCTCGAACGTGACCTTGCCGATCACCTCGTGCTTTTTGGGATCGATGATCGAGACGGTTCCCCCGATCTCCGAGGAGACCCAGACCTCGGAGCTGTCATGCTTGTACTCGGCATAACGCGGCCGCGCATCGACCAGCACGTTGGCGACGATCTGGCGCGACGCCGTGTCGATGAAGTGCGCCATGTTGGTCGTCTCGGAGGTATTGATCAGCGTCTTGCCGTCGGGGCTGATGGTCATCCCCTCGGGCTCGACGCCGACCTGGATGTCGCCGAGGCGTGCGCGCTTTTCGAGATCGATCACGGTCACCGTGTTGTCGTTCTCGTTGGCAACGTAAAGGATCTTGCCGGCGGCATCCTGGGCGAACAATTCCGGGTCGGGCCCGGAGGGCAGGCTGTCCACAACGGTCTGGGTCTTGGTGTCGATCACCTCGATGGTGTCGTCGTCGCCGACCGCGACCATGACGAATTTCCCGTCGCGCGTCAGATCGATGCCGCGCGGGCGCTGGCCGACCTTGATGGTCTTTGTCACGGTCCAGGTGTCGGTGTCGATCACCGACACCGTGTTGCTCTTCTCGTTCGAGACATAGGCGATGAACGCGTGAGCGGGCAGTGCCGCCAGCGACAGTCCGGAGAAAAGCCCCACACGCCACATGCGCAACACTCGGCTGCGGGTAGTCTTCACCTCCCCCGCTTGCGGGGGAGGTCGCCTCGCATCGAAAGATGCGAGGCGGGTGAGGGTTCTCTCCTCTTGGGGGATCTTTGTCGTGGAGACACCCTCTCCCCGACCCTGTCCCGCAGGCGGGGGAGGGGGCGCAGCGTCGTTGCGGCGGCGGCTCGGTTTCATCTCACAAGCTCATTTCAACTTGCATTTGCTCTCCGGGCGATCGTAGCCGAGCGTGTCGAGCTCGGAGACCTGGTGCAGGAATCCCTCCTGCGGCGACACCGATACCACCATGCGGCCGTCGACCAGGAGGATCGGCTGGCGCAGCTGCAAGTTCCAGTCACGCAGGGTCAACCGTGTGCCCTTGAAGGCGGCGACCGAGAAATCCGGAGCCTTGATGAAGTCGGTGACCTTCTTGACGTCGCCCGAACTGGTCCGCGAGGTGGCTTCGCCGATCATGCGCACCGCGGTCCAGGCCTGCATGTCGAGCGCGGTCATGCGCCGCGAGTTCAGCTTGAAGAAGCGGTTCTGCATCTGGATCGCGCCCCACTGGTCCTGCGCCGCGTCCCAGCTGCGCGGCACGAGTCCCGCCGAGCCCGCGACGGGGCGCGGATCCCAGGTGCGATAGGGCAGGTACGCCCCGAACACCTCGCTCTCGTCGGCCGCGACCAGCACGTCATAGGCCGGTGCTTGTTGCGTAAACACCGGCATCTGGCGCTGGATCAGCGTCACGCCGCTATCGGTGCGTCGCGCGCCGCCCTTGTCTTCGAAGGTGCGTTCCTGCACGATCTTGGCGCCGAACCGCGACGCAGCGCGCCGCAGCGCATCCGCGAACAGCTTGTCCTCGTCATGCGAGCCGACCACGAGCAGCCAGCGGGACCACTTCTTCCACACCAGATATTGCGCGAGCGCATCCGCCAGCATTGCGCGGGTCGGGGCGGTATGGATGACGTTGGCGCGGCAATCGGCCTCGCGCAGCCGCTCGTCGATGGCGCCGACGTTGAACAGCAGCGTGCCGCGCTCGCGCAGCGCATCCGAGACCTTCAGCAGCGCATCGGCGGGCAGGTCGGCGATGATGAAACCGTTGTTGTCGGCGAGGGCGGTCGCGGCCTGGACCGGATCCTCATCGCCCTTGATACGGCGCTCCTCGAGCGTAAAGCGCTGGCCGAGGAACTTCCCGGTGGTGTTGTTGTCCTCGATGGCGAGGCGGGCGCCGGCGACGCCGTCATTCTCCGCGGGATTCTCGACCAGCGACAGCGTCGATCGGTTTGCAGCAATGCCGAGATAGCCGACGCCGATCGTGATGGGATCGGCCGCGAGCGCACGCGTCGCAACAATGCCCAGGCCGATCAGGCCGACCAACCATCGGATCATGTTTCCTCCGGACGATCTCCCCGGCTTGACCGCCGGTGGAGAATTGTCTCTGCTTCAAGCATGACCAATTTGTCAGGCCGTGCAACCCCGCATTTGGTCCCCGCGCGCGCGAGGCCGGCAATCACGATCATGCGAGCACTGACAGGCCTCGCCGCATTGGTGTTGACCGGTTCGGTCGCGCTCGCCGATCCGCCGAAGCTGGCGGTGTTCGATTTCGAGCTGATCGACACCAGCCTACCCGGCGAGTTCTACGGCTCCAGGCCGGAGGAGGAGCGGCTCGCGCGCATCAGCGAGCAGCTGCGCAAGGCATTGGCGGAGTCGGGCAAGTTCCAGGTGCTCGACATCGCGCCGGTGAGGGATGCCGCCCGTCGCGCCAACTTGCAGGCCTGCGGCGGCTGCGACCTCAAGCTCGCCGGGCAGCTGGGAGCAGACCAGGAGATCACAGGCCTCGTGCAGAAGGTCTCGAACCTGATCATCAACCTCAACATCTATCTGCGCGACGTGAAGACCGGGAGCATCATTACGGTCGCCAGCGCCGACATGCGCGGCAACACCGATGAAGCCTGGACGCGCACGATGAGCTATCTGATCCGCAACCGCCTGTTGGCGCCGAAGTACGGGAAGCCGTGAGGAGGCGGCTCTGACCCTCCTCTGGAGGGGAGGGTCGATCGCGCGAAGCGCGAGCGGGGTGGGGTGACGGTCTCTCAGCGACGAACAGTGCCTGAGTGGAGAGATCACCCCACCCCGTCACGCAATCTCGCTTCGCTCGATCGCGTGCCGACCCTCCCCCTCCAGGGGAGGGTGGAAAGATCACGCCTTCAATCTCTCTGCATGCCAATGCAGGTGATCGCTCATGAAGGTCGAGATGAAATAATAGCTGTGGTCGTAGCCCGCCTGGCGCCGCAGCGTCAGCGGGATGCCCGCCTTGGTGCAGGCGGCTTCGAGCAGCTCGGGCCTCAGCTGCTCCTTCAGAAAATTGTCGGCATCGCCGACATCGACCAGGAAGCCCGGGAATTTCGCGCCGTCCTCGATCAAGGCCACCGTGTCCTGGTTGCGCCAGGCATCCTTGTTCGGCCCGAGATAGCCGGTCAGCGCCTTGATTCCCCAGGGCACGAGCGAAGGCGCCACGATCGGCGCGAACGCGCTCGCTGCGCGAAAACGGTGCGGGTTGCGCAGCGCCACCGTCAGCGCGCCGTGGCCGCCCATCGAGTGCCCCATCACCGATTGACGCTTGGCATCGACGGGGAAATTCCCGGCCACCAGCTTCGGCAGCTCGTCGATGACATAGCTCCACATGCGATAGTTGCGCGCAAACGGCTCTTGCGTGGCGTCGACATAGAAGCCGGCGCCGAGGCCGAAATCATAGGCATTGTTGGCATCACCAGGCACGTCGGGTCCGCGCGGTGAGGTATCGGGCGCGACGAAGATCAGGCCGAGCTCGGCGCAGGCCTTGCGGAATTCGCCCTTCTCGGTGACGTTGGCATGGGTGCAGGTCAGCCCGGAAAGGTACCAGACCACGGGCAGCTTGGCGCCGTCCGCATGCGGGGGAACATAGACCGAGAACACCATGTCGGTTCCGGTGGCCGCGCTCGCGTGGCGATACACGCCCTGCACCCCGCCATGGGACTTGTTCGTCGAGACAGTCTGAATCGTCATGGCAAAGAGCTCCGTGGCTTCTCACCACACCAGGATTGCAACGCTTGTGTGGCCGAATTCGTGGCGTCGTCAGGCGACGCCGCTGTCGATCGCCAGCCGCACCAGCTCGACCGAGGTCTTCACCCCGAGCTTCTGGCGCATGATCGAGGAGGTATTGGCAACCGTCTTGTAGGACGATTGCACCAGCCAGGCGATCTCGGACAGGCTCTTGCCGGCGCTGAGCAGCCGCAGGATCTCCATCTCGCGGGCGTTCAGCTTCGACAGCGGGCTCTGGGCCAGCGCGGGCCCGGCAAAGGCGATGCTGCGCGCGATCGCGCTCGGCAAATAGGTGCCGCCGCCGACGACGGCGCGGATGGCTTCGACGAGGTCGTCGGGATCGCCGGTCTTGGAGACGTAGCCCTTGGCGCCGCACTCGATCGCACGGGCTGCGAAGGCGGGATCGTCATTCATGCTGAACATGATGATGCGGGCCGCCGGCGCGCGCTCGAGGATGCGGCGCGCGAGCTCGAATCCGGAGACGGTCGGCAGGTTGATGTCGATGATGCAGAGGTCGGGGCGCTCGACGATGAAGACGCACTCGCCGTCCTCGGCGTCTGCCGCCTCCAGGATCTCGATATCGCCCTCGTCGGCCAGCACGGCACGGCAGCCGGAGGCGACAATGGGATGATCGTCGACGATCAGAATGCGCATAGGCGTTCCCCGCGACAGCGCGTTCCCCTGATTAGAACTGCCTGTTCTGTGCCGCATGTCGGCGGTATGAGCATCCGCGTGTCTCATGTCGCCGCATGCAACCCGGCCGGGATTGCTGTACGCTTCCGATTAAATATCCCTCGTTTCGCCCCTGTCAACGGCATCGGACGGCGGCGGGCGAGGCTTCGCGAGGCACGAGCGAGACCCATGTGGCAGAATTTATCCTTGCGCGGGCGCATCAACCTCCTGCTGGCGCTGCTGCTGGCGCTTGGGCTCGCGGTCAATATCGGCCGCCAGGTCGCCGAGGCCGGCCCCCGCGTGCAGGCCGAGGACCAGAGCGTGATTCGCCTTGCGCGCGAGTTCATCGAGATGATCGTCGCCGATCTCAACGATGCGCCCGATCCGGATGCCAGGCTCAACCAGATCGCGCGCGATCTCAGCCGCCTGCGCCATGTGAGCATCACGCTTCGGGACGCCGGCGGCCGTCCGCTGACGCCTCCCCGGCTCGATGCCGACGCCGACACGCGGGCGCCACCGGCCTGGTTCGTCGCCCTGGTGCATCCCGAGCAGACCGCCGTCACCGTACCCGTCTCGATCCAGGGCCAGCCCGGTTCACTCGTGATCACCTCGCATCCCGACGACGAGATCGCCGAGGTCTGGGACGGCATCGTGACCCAGCTCGAGGTCGGCTCGGTGATCGCGCTCGCGCTGTTCTTCCTGATGATGAATGTCGTCGGACGAGCGCTGGCACCGTTGCAGTCGTTGGCGGACACGATGGGCCAGCTCGAAGGCGGACACTATGACGCCCGTGTCACCCCGGGCGGCGCGCCGGAACTGGCCGCGATCTGTACCAAGCTCAATCATCTTGCCGCGACGCTGCATGAGGCGGTCGAGGACAAGCGGCGTCTTGCCGAGCGTGCGGTGTCGCTCCAGGACATCGAGCGCAAGGAGATCGCACGCGAGTTGCATGACGAGTTCGGGCCCTATCTGTTCTCTCTGCGCGCGCATGCGAGCGCGCTGGCGAAGCTGGCGGACGGACGCGCGCCGAGTGCGGATGCGGTGCGAAAGCATGGCAGCGCCATGCTGGAGCAGCTCAATGCGCTTCAGCAGTTCAATCGCCGCGTGCTGGAACGGCTTCGGCCCGTCGGCCTTGCTGAGCTCGGCCTGCGTCAGGCGCTGGAATCGCTGTCGCGGCTGTGGCGGGAGTCCCATCCCGACGTCGCGATTGAGACCTCGATCTCGCCGGCGCTGGGCACGACCGGCGAGACCGCAGACCTCACCATCTACCGCATCGTGCAGGAGGCGCTCACCAATGTGTTCCGCCACGCCGGCGCGACCTCGGTCGATGTCGTCATCGAGCCCGTGCAACAGCAGGGGCGTGACGGTCGGGCCTGCGCCCGGGTGCGGGTCCGAGACAACGGCCGGGGCATGGAGCCGGGCCAGAAGCTCGGCTTCGGCCTCGTCGGGATGCGCGAGCGGATCCTGGCGCTCGGCGGCACGCTCAACGTCGTGACCGGCGATGGGGGGGTGACCGTCGAGGCCTTGGTTCCGACCGGCTCGTCCTGATCTGAATTGACGTCGAGACCGCGTCGCGCGTCAATTTGAATTGTCTGCGCCGCCCGCGAGCTCGTGCGCACGGCGAAGCAAGTCGCTGGTGCGACGAATCCCGAGCTTGATCCTCGCCTGCTTGACGAGCCGGGCGACGGCGCGCGGCGTGATATCCAGCTCCTCGGCGATCGCAGAGTAGGCGTGTCCCTGGCCCAGCAGGCTGAGCGCCTCTCTTTCCCTGCGCGTCAGTGTGGCGGCCTTGCCGGATTCGACGTGATCGGGCAGGGGCAAGCCGCGCAGATTGATCCGCTCGTCGACATAGCGATGACCGAGCCTGACCTGACGGACCGCCTTCGGCAGCTCGTCCGGCGGAGAGTCCTTCAGCAGATATCCGATGGCTCCCGCCTTGATCGCGGACGCGACGATGCTTGCGTCCGCGTGCATGCTGAAAACCAGCACGCGCGCGAACGATGCACCCGAGGAGATGCGGTGCAGCAGGTCGACGCCGCCCAGTGCTTCTCCGGGAAAGGTCAGATCCAGGATGACGACGCCGGGCCGGTGCTCCAGGAACGCCTGATAGCCACTCGGCACGTCGCGCGCAGCGACGACGTCCTCGACGTCGCCCAGCACGAGGCGGCAGGCTTCTGCAACGATTGGATGGTCGTCGACGACGAGTATCGGACTCAAATGGAACTCTCAGGGTTACATCATGCTTGATCGATGCTGCGCGGGCCTTTCGCGCCGTTCCAGCCGGCTGCGGCTTGCAGCCGTGCCGCCGCGTCACTTCTTCGGCCGTATCGCGTCGGCGGTGCCCTGGATGAAGGCCTGGATCTTCTCCACGTCGGCTTCCGTCAGTTTGCCCGTGAAGTCCGGCATGCCCTTGTCCCGGAACGGCCCCTTGAAGACGATGTTCTTGAGGTTGGCGATCTCCTCCGCCGGCACGTAACCGAGATTGCGGACATTACCGCCCCTGTCGACGCCGGGTACGCCATGGCAGGTGGCGCAGGCGGCGACGTAGAGCGCCGTTCCTTCCGGCACGTCCTTGGGATCGTACTTCACGCCCTGGAGCAGGCCTTCGGTCTGGTATTTCACGAATTCCGGCAGCGGCGCCTTGCCGTTGAGCGCGAATGTGTAGACCGTGCCCGGGTTTTGCCGCTCGGTCGCCCGCTGCGCCATGCCGTAGACTCCGCCCCAGCCGACGGCGATCGAGACGTACTGCGCGCCATCGAGCATGAAGGTCGAGGCCGCCGCGACGACGCCGGTGCCGGTCGGTGTTTCCCACAGCGACTTGCCTGTCTTGGCATCGTAGGCGACGAAGCGTCCGTCGGCTGTGCCCTGGAACACCAGGTTTCCGGCTGTGGTCAGGGTACCGCCATTCCATGGCGAGGGGTACTCCACCCGCCAAGCTTCCTTCTGTTTCACCGGGTCCCATGCGATCAGACGTCCGAACGGGAGACTCTTGGGCGGCTCTCCGTTGAGCACGAAGCCGATGTTCCAGCCGGTCGCGCCGCCGAACTTGCCCGGCGTTGCGGCATTCTGCTTGAACATCTTTTCCGGAATGAGGTTCACCGGCACGTTCTGCGCCGGCAGATAGACCAGCCCGGTCTGCGGGTTGAACGACATCGGATGCCAATTGTGGGCGCCATAGGGCCCGGGGATCGCGTCGTAAGCCGCTTCGCCGCGCGCGGCGGGCACCTCGATTGGGCGGCCGTTGGCGTCATAGCCGGTGGCCCAGTTCACATCGACGAAGTTTTTTGCCGAGATGAATTTGCCGTTGGTGCGGTCGATCACGAAGAAGAAGCCGTTTTTGGGCGCGTGCAGGATCACCTTGCGCGGAGCGCCGTCGATGCTGATGTCGGCGAGGATCATCGGCTGAGTCGAGGTGTAGTCCCAGTGGTCGCCGGGCGTCTCCTGATAGTGCCAGACGTACTTGCCGGTGTCGGCGTTCAGCGCCACGATCGAGGCGAGATAGAGATTATCGCCGCCGGCGGGACTGCGCACATTCCTGTTCCAGGGCGAGCCGTTGCCGGTGCCGATATAGACCAGATTGAGATCGGGGTCGAAGGTGATGGTGTCCCATGGCGTGCCGCCACCGCCGTTGAGCCAGTACTTGCCGGCGGGGTCCCACGTCTTGGCTGCCTTCTCCATCGACTCGTCTTCGAACGGCTTCGACGGATCGCCGGGCACCGTGAACCAGCGCCAGAGCTGGTCGCCGTTCTCCGAATCGTACGCAGTGACGTAGCCGCGCGCGCCATACTCGGCGCCGCCTTGTCCGATCACGACCTTGCCGTTGAAGACGCGCGGTGCCCCTGTGATGGTGTAGGAATGCTCGTGGTCGATCAACGTGTCCTTTTCCCAGACCTTCTTGCCGGTTGCCGCGTCGAGCGCGATCAGGCGGCCGTCATAGGCGGCCACGAACACCTTGCCCTTGTAGAGCGCGACGCCGCGGTTGACGACATCGCAGCAGCCCTTGTAACCGAGTTCGCGGTTGACTTCGGGATCGAAGGTCCAGATGCGCTTGCCGGTGCGCGCGTCGATGGCATGCACGACGCTCCAGGAGGCCGTCTGGTACATGATGCCGTCGACGACGACCGGCGTCGCCTCGACGCCGCGCGAGGATTCGAGATTGTAGGTCCAGACCAGGCCGAGACTTTTGACGTTGTCGCTCGTGATCTGGCTGAGCTTCGAAAAGCGGGTCTCCGCGTAGTCGAGACCGATGGTCGGCCAGTTGGTAGACGTCGCTGCGTTGGCCTTGATGTAGGCGCTGTCCACCTGCGAGGTGATGGCCTTGATGCTCTCCGGCGTCGGGCTGCTTGTCTGCGCAGTAGCGCCGGAGATGGATGCGGCGAGACCAAGGCCGGTGACAAGAGCTGTGACGAAGCTGCTGCGGGCTGGTCGAGCCGATGAAGATCGAACTGAAAAGCGGTCGCGCAGCGTCATCATGTTCTCCCTGTGTTTTCCTTTGCCGCAAAAGCACCCCGCCACGAGGGCGGGGTGAGTCTGCGGATGAAATGACTCGCGATCGGATCGCGACGTCGGGCCAAGGATTGCACGAAGGTCTTTCGGGAAGTTCGGCAAAAAGTCTGATGCTGGCCGGGAATAGTTCCCGGGTCGACGGTCGAGGCTCGCACAGGGCGCTGATCGGTCGGGAATAATTCCCGATCGGGTCGGGAATACGTGCTCCGGACGACGCGGACCTTTTACGGCTGGTGCTTTTCGGCTGTTGACCTGTATCGTTCGCCTAACCGGCGGGACAACAAAGAGAGCCGGACGATACGGGTGGAGGCGTCAGGTATGCGCGTTCGTGCTCTGGTCATCGTTACGATTTCCACGGGAATAGTCATCGCGACTGACGCCGTGGCTGCCCAGGACGAGCAGACCAACGTCCAGAATCTGCCGCCGGTCGAGGTGGCGGCGCCGGCGCGATCGGCAAGGCCCGTCACGTCGTCGCGCCCCGTGGCGCGCGTAGGGGCGCCGGGGGCCGCCGCCCCGAGGACGCGGCTTTACGTCTATCCGACCTCGCCGGGCACCGGCCGGGGCCTCGACGTCGACAAGGTTCCTTCCTCCATCAACGCCCTCGATGCCGGTCAGATCAAGCGCACCAACTCGCCGAATATCGCCGATGCCCTGCAGCAGTATGTGCCCGGCGTCAGCATCAATGAAGTGACCGGCAATCCTTTTCAGCCGGATATCCAGTTTCGCGGTTACGTTGTTTCACCTCTGGCCGGGACGCCGCAGGGGCTCGCCGTCTATCAGAACGGCGTGCGCATCAACGAGGCCTTCTCCGATATCGTCAATTGGGATCTGATTCCAACGGCTGCGATCCGCTCAGCGGTCGTGGTGACCAACAACCCCGCGTACGGCCTGAATGCCCTCGGCGGCGCGATCGATCTGCAGATGAAGAATGGTTTCAATTATCAGGGGGCCGAGATCGACATCATGGGCGGCTCGTTCGGTCGTATTCAGGGCTCTGCGCAATGGGGCAAGCGGGTCGATGGAAACTGGTCCGTCTATGGCGCACTCGAAGGCATTCACGACAACGGCTTCCGGAATTTTTCCTCGTCGGACGTCCGGCGCTTCTATGGTGACGTCGGCTATCGCTTTGAAGGGAACGAATTCCACCTCAATGGCGGCGTCGCCAACAATTCGCTGGCTGGTCCCAGTACTGTTCCGGCCGAATTGCTCCAGCAATATTGGGGGGCCACCTACACGACGCCACAGACCATCTCCAACAAGGTCGCTTACCTCAACTTGACCGGCAAGGTCGAGGCGACGCCGACCTGGACCTTCGAGGGCACGGCACGCCTGCGGCGCTTCAAACAAGGTACGGTCGACGGTAACCCGACCGATACCCTGCCTTGCGACGACCCGACCCTGTTGTGCTTTGACGATGACGACGTCCCGGCTTTCGGCCTGAATGGCGTGCAGCTCGCCAACACCTTCGGGCCTGGCGCCATGCTCAGCCAGATCGATCGCACCAGCACAAAATCAACCTCGTTTGGCTTGTCCGGACAGGCAACCAATACGGATCAGCTGTTCGGTCACGGGAACCGCTTTGTGGTCGGCGCAAGCTATGACCTCAGCAAGACGCATTTCACGGGCAGCACCGAACTGGGAACGATCGGCACCAACTATGTTGTTACGGGCAGCGGCATATTCCTCGGTCAGTCGGGCGAGCCGACGTCGATCGGCCCGGTGTCGCTTCGCACCGTCAATCAGTATCAGGGCCTCTATGCGCTGGACACGTTCGACGTGACGGATCGTTTTGCGATCACCGGCGGCGGACGGTTCAACGCCGCCCAAATTTCCCTGATGGACCAGCTCGGCACCGCGCTCAACGGCGATCATGCCTTCTACCGCTTCAATCCCATCGTCGGAGGCACCTTCAAGATTACGCCCGAAATAACGGCCTATGCCGGCTACTCCGAAGCCAACAGAGTGCCGACACCGCTCGAGCTCGGCTGCGCCGATCCGGCGCGGCCGTGCATCATCGGACAATTCCTGGTCGCCGACCCGCCGCTGCAGCAAGTGGTGTCCAAGACGGTGGAAGCGGGCTTGCGCGGTACGAAGGAGCTGATGATCGGTTCGCTCGGATGGAAGATCGGCGCCTTCCGGGCCACCAACTACGATGACATCGTCGCCACCCCGATCCCGGGCTTGACCGGTTTCGGCTTCTTCCAGAACGTCGGTCGCACGCGCAGGCAGGGGCTCGAAGCCGAGGTGAGCCTGAAGTCGAGCGTGCTGGTGTTCCAGGCGAGCTATGCATTCCTCGATGCGCGCTTCCTCGATGCGCTGACGCTGGGCTCGGATAGCCCGTTCGCAGACGCCGACGGCAATATCCAGGTCTTGCCGGGCAATCAGATTCCGCGCCTGCCGCGCCATCTCGTCAAGGCCAGCGTCGAATACGCAGTTACCGATGTCTGGAAAGTCGGTGGTGACGCGCTCTTCGTCTCGAGCCAGTTTTTCCTTGGTGACGAATCCAACCAGTTTCCGCAGTTGCCGTCCTACACCGTTTTCAATCTGCACACGTCCTATCAGGTCACGAAGAACGTTCAGCTCTATGGTCGCGTCAACAACATCTTCGACCACCGCTACTCGACCCTCGGCACCTTCTTCGACCGCGAAGCCTTGCCCAATTTTACCAACGGCGCGGAATTCACCGACCCGCGCTCGCTGAGTCCGGCAAGGCCGCGCGCATTCTACGCCGGCATGCGGGTGACGTTCTGAAGATGGGGGCGGTGCGCGGCCGGGGTTGTACCCGTTCTGCCAGCGGAAGGGAGGCGTCTTAACCGGCTGGCAACCATAGCAAATGATCGGAAAATTTTAGTGAAACTGTTCGGTTGCTCCCGCGTCGGTTCGTTGGAGGGCCCGTCCGATGACAGAGCACCAGTTGAGAGAGCATAAATTCCAGATCGCGCGTTATCGGCATCTGGAGCGGGAGGTGACGGATCCGCTCGCAGCGTGCCTGCTTCACAGCATCATCGAGGAGCTTGAAGCCGAGCTGCGGAGCGAGTTGCCTGATTGTCACGGGCCGCGCGATTAACGCTTTCTTAGCGTTGATGAGGCGGATTGTCGCTTGGGAACACCAACGGAGATGGCTCCCATGCTGAAGGACGGGACATATGCGGCGTGGTACAATACGCCGCTCGACCAGGGTACCGGGATCGTCCACGTCGCAGACGGCCAGATCTGGGGCCGTGACAGCCTGATGACTTATCACGGCACCTGTCAGGTCGATGGGGATCGCTTCGCCGCGCTCGTATTGACGAAGCGTCACACCTACGGTCGCGCCACCGTCTTCGGCACCGATGATGAGCTGACGTTGACGATCGAAGGAAGCTGCCCCGGCAAGATCGCAACCTACACCGCGACGGCACCTCAGGCGCCGGGCATGATCCTCCACGGAACGCTCATTCTCACGGAAAAACAGCCGCCCGCACCTGAAGCACCAGGGCAGATGCCGGCGTTCAATCCCGACAAGATGCCGAAATTGCCGAAGCGCGCGCGTTGAGACCAGTGAGCGGCACGCCGGCCGCAATGTAGGTGCTGCTTCTCCGGACCAGCCGTGACGATCGTGAACTCTGAGCCGGCACCGCCGCGCGGCGGAGGCCGGGCAAATTGTCTCCGGCAGGTTCCGCGGAAATTCTCGCAAAACAGGCCGCCAATAGGCTTGTATCTATGGTTGCCTATACATCATAATACAGCCGATACGATGGGTGGCGGGTCCGATATCGTACGAGGACCAGCCGCGCCGAGCCGATTTTGCGTCCCCATGTTTTGATCGTGATTTGCGAGGGCCTGCCTCGATGGTGTGCGTGCAGGAGCCCGGCGTGATTTCAGGAGCGTCGCGGCAAGAACACAATGAGCTGCTGACCGATTAACGGGAACGTTGCGAGCCGCTATGGGTGGCCTGCTTCGACGAATTGCCGGAAGTTTATTTTGAACGAGGCGGGCGATGGTAGTTGCTGCGGCTTGTCACCCTGGGATCGGCGATAATCTCTATTCGCGGGAGGTCCGCTTCGGCATCGTCATGTATGGCGGCGTTTCGCTCGCGATCTACATCAACGGAGTTGCGAACGAGCTCTACGAGATGGCGTGCGCGACGCCGAAGGAGCGTGATGACCTGAATCTTCGCGGAACACGCGAGGTCTACCGGAAGGCGTCGTGGCTGCTGCGCGACACGAACTTGCGCGTCCGCTATCTCGAGCATCTGACCCGCGCCTCGCGTGACCCGTTCGCCGACATGGCCGCTCTGCCGACCGGGCAACGCACACGGTTCGTGGTGGATTCGCTCGCTGGCACCTCCGCTGGCGGCATTAACGGCATTTTCCTCGCAAAAGCCCTGGTCAGCGGGCAGAAGTTCGCTCCCTTGAAGACGTTGTGGATCGAGGAGGGCGATATCAATCGTCTGCTCAACGACAGCGCCTCATACGAGGGGCTGGAGTTCGCCAAGACTGGTTCTGCGCCGCAGTCGCTCCTGAACAGCGATCGGATGTACGTCAAGCTTCTCGATGCCTTCGAGAAAATGGAGAAGGATAGAGAGGGGAGGCTCGCGCCGACAGTGAGGGGCGAGTCTCAACTGGTCGACGAACTGGATCTGTATGTCACGACGACGGATATTCGAGGCGCAGTCGTTCCGTTGCGGCTGTTCGACAAAGTCGTCTACGAGCAGCGCTACAAGCAAGTCTATCACTTCCAATATGCCGCCGGGGGCGAGAACCATTTCGCCGAAAGTTACGCCCCGTTTCTTGCATTTGCGGCGCGTTGCACGTCATCTTTCCCGTTCGCATTCGAACCGATGTCCGTATCCGACGCGCAGCGCTTGTGCGATGCGCGCCAGACCGTCGGGACGGTGAATTTCGATGCCTGGAAGCCGTTCTTCACGGGTCTGTCGACCGCGGACATGGACAGCGACGGTTGGCGCAAGCGCGCGTTCGGCGACGGAGGCTATCTCGACAACAAGCCGTTCAGCTACGTGGTCGATGCGCTGTCATGGCGTCTCGGCGGCCTCCCGATGGAACGCAAGCTGATCTATGTCGAACCGTCCCCAACTCATCCCGAAACCGAGCAGGGAAGCGCGAGCCAGAAACCCGATGCGCTCGCCAATGCGCTCTCGGCCATGCTGACGATCCCACAGGACGAGACGATCCGCGAGGACATCGAAGCGGTGTTGGCGCGCAACAGGCGCATCGAGCGTGTCGAGCGGATCGTGCGTCAGGTCGAAGTCGACATCGAAGCGCGCACCAATGACCCCTTCGCGCGCATCGAACTCGACCCGCACGGCAAAGTGCCTGCCTGGCGGTCGCGCGACATGCGCCATATGGTCGATTATTACGGCGTCGCATTTCTGCCATACCGTCATCTCCGGCTGATGACCGTCACGGACGATATCGCCGATCGATTGGCCGTCTGGTGGGGCATCGACCGCCGCTCCGACCAGTTTTACGCGTTACGCGCATTGGCGCGAGCCTGGCGCGAGGAGAATTTCTACGAATACGAGAGAAATGCCAAGGGTCGTCCCGAATCGGTCAACGCCTTTTTGGACGATTACGACGTCAAGTATCGCCTCAGGCGCACCGGATTTATCCTGCGCAAGGTACATCAGCTTCGAAGTCTCTTCATCAAGCTGGAGCTGCCTGGCGATGGGAACGCCTGGTCGGATGCTGAGACACACCTCGGGGAACGGTGGGGTAGGCACGCGTCCCACCGGCTAATGGATCTGCGGGCGCTCGTCGCGGCGTCGAACTGCCTCGCGAGCGGCCTCGGAGAAGCCATCTCCCAGCTACGCTACGTGACTTGGCAGTTGAAGCCTCCGGAGAACGAGAGCAGGTCGGAATGCCATGACGAACTGATCCAGACGCTTCGTGTGATTCTTGGCCAGAAGCCGGATCCCAAACTGAAGGCGTTGACGACCAAGTCCGGTAGGCCCGTGCCGCTTCCGAGCGACCTGCCGCCTCCGAGTCCACTGCGGACGCTTCAGGAGAACGTCTTTGCCAACGCCAAGATGCTCTTCCAATACACGAGGGTCGTCGAAGCGACGCAGCTTCAGGTCGCGCTCGAGAGTGACATTCGTGCCTTGAAGGACGCTTATGCCGCGGTGATCGGCATGGCGCCCAGCGGCCAGATGCCGCTTCCCCAAGCCCTGCTCGGAGAGCCGGAGCTTCATCCCTGCGAGCAAACCGACGAAGGCGGCCCGAAGGTCCGCGTCAACGTCTTCAACGTGGCCTTGCCGGGGGACGTCCATGCGCTCAACACGCCGGAGGGGACGGCGCTCCGGGAATTTCTGGCCGAATATTTCATGAGGTTTGACGAGTACGATCAGGCGAGTTTCCCGCTCTACTACGATACGGGCACCGGCGAGCCTTCGACCGTCGAGATCGTTCGGGTCAGTCCGGAGGATGCCACCAGCCTGATCGACGAACGTAATGGCCTGCGACAAAAGCTCGCCGGCGTTGCCGTTCTCCACTTCGGCGCCTTTCTCGACCAGCAGTGGCGGCGCAACGACATCATGTGGGGCCGGCTGGACGGTTGCGAGCGGATACTGGCTACCCTGTTTCCTGCTGCCGAGGACAAGGTGATCAGAGACGCTCTCCTCAAGGAGGCGCAATGTACGATCATACGCGAGGAGATGAAGCCGGATAGTTACGACCAATTGGTCGACGGATTCACGAAAGCGTTGGTGGAGCAGAAGAATGAAACGCTCGAAGGCGCCTTCGATGCTTTATGGCAAAAGCTGGCGCTGACCGCGGGCGGGCAGCGCCGCACGCAAATTGCTCAGGCGCTGAAAGAGGTGCTTGGCGACCAGGGTATGCTCAACTATGTGCGCGAGCACTACAACGTCAACCGGAGGCTGAACACCGAGGTCGCGCTGCGGACCGGCTCACGCGCTTTGACCATTACCGGGCAGATTCTCGAGGAGGCGGAACAGAACCGCCGGGGACAGCGAAGCTGGATGATGTGGGTGACACGGGCCGGTCGCGCGGTTCAGACTCTGGTCACGATCTCGACGCCGGGGAGCCTTGGTCGAGCCGTATTCTGCCACTGGCTCGGGCTGCTATACGTTGTGGAGTTCCTGTTCTTCGTCGTTGCGGCGGCGATCGGGGCGTCGGGTGCTCGCAATCTCAGCCTGATTGTTTTCGTGATCACGGCGGCCGTTCACCTGTCGATCACAATGCTGGGAGACTTCGTCGCTCGGCAGGAAAAATGGGCGAAGTGGGTGCGGTGGATCAAGGCAGGCGCCTTCGGACTTGCCGTCATGGCCAGCCTGCTCATCTTCTTCGGCGTGATGGCGTTTGCCAATGGCGGCTTCTTCGGGATCGATTGTCCGGACGGACATAACGTGTTCGGCTCAGCCTTCGATCTGTTCTGTAGACCGAAGACGGGTTCGTGATCCTGATGCACGCCGCGTGATCCGCTTGCGCGTATGATGGCAGTCCTACTTCTCAAATCGGCCGGGACTGGTCATTGTGCCGGCCCGAAACGGATTGAAGTGGAGCAGCATCAATGTCGGACAAAGTCTCGCGTCGCCAGCTTGCGAAGCTTGCGGGGATGTCCGCAGCCGGGCTGACCGGCGCGCTCCAGGCTGTCGAGGCCAAGCCGGTACGATCGCCGCGCAATGCAGGCGGTTTTCCGGCAGGCTTTCTCTGGGGCACGGCAACCTCGTCCTATCAGGTGGAGGGGGCGGTCAACGAGGACGGGCGAGGGGCCTCGATCTGGGACAAGTTCGTCCGTATTCCCGGCAAGATCGAGGACGGCACCACCGGCGACCGCGCCAATGAGCACTATCACCGCTACAAGGAGGATGTCGCGCTCATCAAGCAACTCGGCTGCAGGGCCTACCGCTTCTCGGTGGCCTGGCCGCGGCTGTTTCCGGAGGGCGACGGCAAACCCAACCCGAAGGGTCTCGACTTCTATAACCGCCTCGTCGACGAGCTCCTGAGGAACGGCATCGAGCCGTGGCTGACACTTTATCATTGGGATTTGCCGCAATCGCTCCAGGACCGCTTCGGCGGCTGGCGCTCGACGGAAACCTGCAAGCTCTTCGGCGATTACGCAGCCTATGTCGCCGAGCACCTCACCGATCGCGTGAAGAACGTGTTTACGCTGAACGAGAGCGGCCGCTTCGTCTACTTCGGCTACGGCATCGGCATCGACGCGCCCGGCGTGACCCTGCCGCAGGCCGAGGTCAACCAGATCAGGCACAACAGCGCGCTGGCGCACGGGCTCGCGGTGCAGGCGGTGCGGGCCCATGGCCGGCCCGGCACGAGGGTGGGGCCGGCCGAGAACATCGACGCCTGCGTGCCCGCGATCGACACGCCGGAAAACGTTCGCGCCGCGGAGATCGCGCTGCGGGAGATGAACGCCGGCTACCTCAACGTCATCATGACGGGCCGCTACACCGACGCGTTCCTGACATACGCCGGGCCCGACGCACCGAAATATACCGATGCGGAGCTCAAGACCATCTCCTCGCCGATCGACTTCCTCGGCCTCAACATCTACGCGCCGCAGCACTACGTGGTGGCGGCCGACGAGGGCGCGGGCTTCAAGCCGCTGCCGATCCCGAAATCGTTCCCGCACATGAACTCGGACTGGCTGCGCGTCGGGCCGGAGACGATCTACTGGGTGCCGAAGCTGGCGGCGAAGATCTGGAAGACGGATGCGATCTATATCAGCGAGAACGGCACATCCGGCGACGACGTGGTGTCGCCCGACGGCAGGATCTACGACACCGACCGCATCATGTATCTGCGCAACTATCTCGCCCAGCTCCAGCGTGCCACCGCCGAGGGCGTGCCGGTGCGCGGCTATTTCCTCTGGAGCCTGATGGACAATTTCGAATGGGTGTATGGCCTCAACAAGCGCTTCGGTCTCTACCACGTCAATTTCGACACCCAGGTGCGCACGCCCAAGCTCAGCGCCAGCTTCTATCGCAACGTGATCGCAAGGAACGCGCCGGGGGTATAGCTGGTTTCCTTCCGCAGGCGCGCGCCGAGTCACTTGCTTCGCGCGGCGTGGCGAGGCGTGGATGGCCGGGACAGGCCACGGCCATGACGTCGCTGGTGCAAACCGCGCAGCGGAAAATGCGGGTGCGAACGGTAAGCGCTCCGCATTGACTCTCCTCTGCGCCTTATTCAGAACCGTTCTCAACACTCACAACGAGAGGAAAACGCCATGCCCGACGCACTGATCATCGATGCCTGCCGGACCCCGCGGGGCATCGGCAAGGCCGGCAAGGGAGCCCTGTCGGGCATTCATCCGCAGCAGCTGGGCGCGACCGTTTTGCGCGCGCTTGCCGACCGCACCGGCATCGATACGGCCGACGTCGATGACATCGTCTGGGGCTGCAGCGCGCAGGTCGCAACGCAAAGCGGCGATCTCGGCCGCATGTCCGCGCTCGATGCCGGCTACGACGTGCGCGCCAGCGCCGTGACGCTGGATCGTTTTTGCGGAAGCGGCATCACCAGCGTCAACGTGGCGGCATCCTCGATCATGGCGGGCGCCGAAGACCTCGTCATCGCCGGCGGCTGCGAGATGATGTCGATGGAGGGCCGTCGCGGCGGTGGCCCGATGATAATGGACAACGGCAATCTGCGCCTGCGGGCAAAGCACCCGCAGTCGCATCAGGGCGTCTGCGCCGACGCGATCGCGACGCTGGAAGGCATCACGCGACGGGACGTCGACGCGCTCGGGCTGGAGAGCCAGACGCGGGCCGCGCATGCCATTGCGAACGGCCACTTCAAGAAGAGCCTCGTGCCGGTCCATCGCGAGGACGGCAGCCTCGCCCTCGACCACGAGGAATATCCGCGGCCGCAGACCACGATGGAGGGCCTCAGCAGCCTGAAGCCCGCATTCCCCGCCATGGCAGATTACGCGCTCGACGACAAGGGCACGACCTATCGCGGCCTGATCCTGCAGCAATACCCCGATCTCGAAATCGACTTCGTGCATCACGCCGGCAATTCCTCCGGCGTCGTCGACGGCGCCGCCGCGATCCTCCTGGCCTCGCCCGCCTACGCCAAGGCGCACGGCCTGAAAGCCCGCGCCCGCGTGGTTGCGATGGCCAACATGGGAGACTCGCCGACCCTGATGCTGAACGCGCCGGTGCCGGCGACGAAGAAGGTGCTGGCGAAGGCGGGGCTCACCATCGACGACATCGACCTGTTCGAGATCAACGAGGCGTTCGCGGTGGTGGCGGAAAAATACATCCGCGACCTCGCGCTCGACCGCGCCAAGGTCAACGTCAATGGCGGCTCGATCGCGCTTGGTCATCCCATCGGCGCCACCGGCTCGATCCTGATCGGCACCGTCCTCGACGAGCTCGAACGGCGCGATCTCAAGCGCGGTCTCGTCACCATGTGCGCCGCCGGCGGCATGGCGCCCGCCATCATCATCGAGCGCGTCTAGTCCTTGTTTTCCAGGGTGAATCGCGACCGGCCTCCCGCAAGGAGGCCGGTCGTGGCTTGTCGACGGCTCCGAATCAGATTTAGCAGGGTGTCGTGCGGGCCTTTGAAACAAGGCAAAATCCGCTGCCCAAGGCTTCTGCCGCTCCGGAAGTAGCTAAAATGCAGGGTTTTTTGCCACAGGGGGCCAGAAAAGCCCGTAAAATCGCGAGAAAACTGTGCAGAAGGCTATAGGCCTTCGCCGGTTGGTCTAATATGCAGCCGGCAACGAATCAGAGGAGACACGATGCCGACCCAAATGTCCAAATCGCAGTTGATCGAAAAGATTGCGACCGCCACCGAGCTTTCCAAGCGCGACGTCAAGAACGTCATGGAGACGCTGACCGACGTCGGCCACAAGGAGCTCAAGAAGAACGGCCTGTTCCTGGTGCCGGGCTTCGCCAAGTTCGTGGTCATCAAGAAGCCCGCGACCAAGGCGCGCAAGGGCACCAACCCGTTCACGGGCGAAGAGATGATGTTCAAGGCCAAGCCGGCCCGCAAGATCGTCCGCGCCCGCCCGGTCAAGGCGGCCAAGGACGCCGTGGGCTGACAACGCAAAGGCCCCCTCGTGCGAGGGGGCCTTTTGATCGGGGCTGCCGCGAGGCCTGAGACGGAGGGGCTCAGTCCTTGCGGCGCTTCACCCGGACGGGGACAGGCTGCAGCCGCGGCTCGGGTCCTGCAATCGCATCGCGAAGCCGGTCGATCGCACGGTCGAGCAATTGGCGCAGCCGCTGCGCCTTCCGCGATCTGTTCGTCCGCGATCGCTCCGCTCTTTCCAGCAGTTTCTTCATCGCCTTCACTCCGCCGCTTCCTTGGCTTCTGCCGGCTCGAGCGCCGCGGCGATGGCTTCGTCGACCCGCTCCAGCCAGATGAATTCGAGGTTGTCCCGCGCGCTCTTCGGGATGTCGTCGTAATCCCGCTTGTTGCGCGCCGGCAGCATCACCCGCTTCAAGCCGGCAGCGGCCGCCGCCACCACCTTCTCCTTGATGCCGCCAACCGGCAGCACCAGGCCGCGCAGCGAGATCTCGCCGGTCATGGCGGTGTCGCTGCGCACCGTGCGCTTGGTGAGCAGTGAGGTGAGGGCCGTGAACATCGCAACGCCCGCGCTCGGTCCGTCCTTCGGGGTCGCGCCGGCGGGGACGTGAACGTGGATGTCGCTCTTCTCGAACGATTGTGGATCGATGCCGAGCTGCGTGGCCCGGCCCTTCACCAGCGTCATCGCAGCCTGCACGCTCTCGCGCATGACGTCGCCGAGCTGGCCGGTCAGGATCATGCCGCCTTTGCCGGGCACCTTTGATGCCTCGATGAACAGGATGTCGCCGCCGACCGGCGTCCAGGCAAGGCCGGTGGCGACGCCGGGAATGCTGGTGCGCAATGCGATCTCGCCTTCGAAGCGCGGCTGGCCGAGCACCGTGGCGATGTCCTTTGCCGTCACCACGACCTTTTCGGCCGTGCCTTCGGCAATCTGCACCGCGGCATGGCGGAACACCTTGCCGATCTCGCGCTCGAGGTTACGCACCCCGGCTTCGCGGGTATAGCCCTTGACGATCAGCTTCAAGGCCTCCGGCTCGATCTCGGCCTGCGCGGGCGAGAGCCCGTTGGCCTCCAGCTGCCGCCGCACCAGATAGCGCCGCGCGATCTCCAGCTTCTCGTCCTCGGTGTAGCCGGCGAGGCTGATCAGCTCCATTCGGTCCAGCAGCGGGCCCGGGATCTGGTCCAGCATGTTGGCAGTCGCGATGAACACGACGCGCGAGAGGTCGAAGGGCACGCCCAGGTAGTTGTCCCGGAACGTCCCGTTCTGCTCGGGGTCGAGCACCTCCAGCATGGCGGCGGAAGGATCGCCCTGCACGCCACGGCCCATCTTGTCGATCTCGTCCAGCATCATGACGCAATTGCGCGCGCCCGCCTTCTTGATGCCCTGGATGATGTTGCCGGGCAGAGCGCCGATATAGGTGCGCCGGTGGCCGCGGATCTCCGCCTCGTCATGCACGCCGCCCAGGCTGACGCGCACGAAGGGGCGGTTCATCGCGCGCGCGATGGACTGGCCCAGCGAGGTCTTGCCGACGCCGGGCGGACCGACGAAGCACAGGATCGGCGCCTTGCCCTGCGGGGCGAGCTTGCGGACTGCGAGATACTCGATGATCCGGGTCTTGATTTTCTCCAGGCCGAAATGGTCGGCATCCAGGACGGCGCGCGCCTGCTTGATGTCGATCGGCTTCTCCTCGGGCAGCGCCCAGGGCAGCTCGATCAGCCAATCCAGATAGGTGCGGACCATGCCGGCTTCGCCGGCCGCCTCGGGCATGCGCTCGTAGCGGCGCAGCTCCTTCCTGGCGTGAGCCTCCGCCTCGGGCGGCATGTTGGCCTTTGCGATCGCAGAAGTCAGCTCGGCGACCTCGGCCTGCTTGCCGTCGCCTTCGCCGAGCTGGCGCTGGATGGTCGCCATCTGCTCGCGCAGGATCGCCTCGCGCTGCCGCTCGTCGAAGGAGGCCTTGGTCTTCTGGCCGATTTCGTTGCTGATGCGCAGCACCTCCAGCCGCTCGGCCAGGTGCTTCGACACCTTCTCCACGCGCAGGGCGAGGTCGATGGTCTCCAGCACCTCCTGCTTGTCCTGCGGCTTGATGTCCATGAACGAGGTCGCGAGATCAGCCAGCGCGCCGGGCGCGCTCGTGCCCTGGAACATCGCGGCGAGCTCGGGCGGCGCCTGCGGCAGCAGCTCGATGGCCTCGATGGCCTGGCGCTGCAGGTTCAACGCGCGCGCTTCAATCTCGGGCGAGTTCGTGGTGGGCTCGGGGATCTGCTGGAAGCGCGCAGCCGGAAACGGCGTTCCCGGCAGGAAGTCGAGGATGCGCGCGCGCTGCACGCCCTGGCAGACGATGTGATGGGTGCCGTCGGGCGCGGTGATATAGCGAACGATGTTGGCGATGGTCGCGACCCGATAGAGGTCGTCCGGCCCGGGGTCGTTGGTCTCGGGACTGCGCTGCAGGACGATGCCGACCGGCCGCTGTTCGCGCAGCGCCTGCTGCGCGGCGGCGATGGATTTCGCCCGGCCGATCGTGATCGGCGCAATGGCGCCGGGAAACAGCACCATCTCGCGCACGGGGACGATGATCAGCGCGTCGTCGGGAATCTTCACGTCGTTATTGGTCTGTTCGTTGTTCATCTGTTCGGTGGCCATGATCGACCTCAGGATTTGGCGAGGCGCAGCGCGACGCAGCCGTCCATCACGAAGCGGCTGATGGCGTAGCGGCCGAGGGGCAATGCAATGCGGCGCTCAAAGCGCCCTTGCGGCAGCTCGAGCCGGTGGATGCGGGCGTTGCGGAGCTCCGGCGGAAGCGTGCGCTGGCCGGAAATGACGAGAACGCCGTCATGGATGACCGTCTCGACATTGTCCGGATTGACCCCGGGAAGCGCGACGAGGATCAGCAGCTCACGCTCGGTCTCGAGCACGTCGATCGGCGGCTCCCAAAAGGCTTCCTGACGACCGAATTGCTGGCGCAGCCGCTCGGCGCGGGTCAGCGAGTCCAGGGCTTCGGACAGCATCCAGTCGAGGGGGTTCTTTGGTTGCATGATGTAGGCTCAGGGGTGGGAAAGCCTGCATATGGGGCCGGTTCCGGCAAAATCCAGTGTGGGGGCGCTGATGTGCCATGGAACGTCGTGCGATCCAAATAGCGAACGCCGCGGCTGGGGCCGCGGCGTTCGGTCGTTGTCGAGAGGTCGCGGGGTCAGGCCGCCGCGCGGTACTCTTCTTCGGCCTCGAGGTTGATCACCGAGGTCGCAAGCTCGGTCAGGGTGTGGTCGGTCGCCTCTTCCTCGTCCAGCGTTTCCTGAAGCAGCCGTGCCGCGTCCTGCATGCCGAGCTCCTCGGCCCAAGTGCGCAGCGTGCCATACCGCGAGATCTCGTAATGCTCGACCGCCTGTGCGGCCGCGAGCAGGCCCGCATCGAGCGCCGGCGCACCCTTGAAGTCCTTCATGATCTCGGCGCCCTCGTCGGTGATGCCGTTGATGGCCTCGCAGGGCTTGCCCCGTGCGGGCTTGCCCAGCATCTTGAAGATCTGGTCCAGCCGCTTGACCTGGCCCTGGGTCTCACGAAGATGCTTGTTGAAGGCGGCTGCCAGCTCTTTCGACTGGGCCGCCTTCGCCATCTTGGGCAAGGTCTTGATGATCTTGTTCTCGGCAAAGTAGATGTCCTTCAGCGTCTCCAGGAAGAGATCGCTGAGCATCTTCGGCGCCTGACGCGGGCGGCGCGCCGCGGTCTTCTTGGCCGCGGACTTCTTGGTGGTGCGTTTGTTCGCTCGTTTAGCCATACGTCCTCCTCATGAGGCGACACGGGAAGGCCTCGCCTTCCTTCAATCCTCGGGCGATCAAAACCTCTGGGGAACGAAAAGTTCCAAAGTGCAACCCGGCCCACTCAGGTCGGACGCTTGTAGGGATCTTCCTGGCGCTGGCGCTCTTCCGTCGCCCGATCCAGGCGTGCCCGTTCGCTGCGGCGCAGATGGCCGGCCTTCATCACCCCATAGACGAGAACCCCGCCGAGCACGAAGGCTCCGATGAACCAGAGCCAAAGCATCTGGGCCGAGGCATGGCCCAAGAGCATGCTCACTCCGCTGTCGCTCATGATTGGTCTCCACCGATGGTCATTGCCGTCATGCTGAGCTAAGTCGGCGGCCGAAACCTCGTTCCATGCGGGCTGGTTCTTGATGCCAGACCAGATCCGCCAGCGGTGAGCGTGCCGGCGTCTCCTCGGCTCGCCGTCAGCGGTGGTGAAGTCGCCGGCTTCGGTAGCGATCCGCGGCCATTTCGTCACGTCGCCGATGGCCTCCCGTGGCCACCGCCCGAATTTCCTGAGGCCGCGGGAAATGGGACGCTTTCGCTTGCACTGTCATATTGCTTTGACGTACTTCCGGTCCAACAAGCCCTTCGACGGGAAATCGACATGTCGATGACAGCGGACGAGCTCGCCAAAAGACAAGCCATCATCGACGCCTGCCGCCGCATGAACGCGCTCGGTATCAACCAGGGCACGTCGGGTAACATCAGTGTCCGCTATGCGGACGGGCTCTTGGTTACGCCGACCGGCGTGCCCTATGAGACCATGACGGCTGACCAGATCGTCTTCATGGCCATGGACGGCTCCCATGCGCCCGGCCAAAAGCCGTCGAGCGAATGGCGCTTCCATCGCGACATCCTGAGGTCGCGGCATGACGTCGATGCCGTCGTGCATGCCCATCCGGCCTATTGCACCATCCTGGCGATCATGGGCCTGGAGATTCCCGCTGTGCACTACATGATCGCGGCGGCCGGCGGCGACAGCATCCGCTGCGCGCCCTACGCGACCTTCGGAACGGCGGAGCTGTCCGAACATGCGATGCGGGCGCTGGAGGGCCGGTTTGCCTGCCTGCTCGATCACCACGGCATGATCGCGATCGGCAAGACGCTGGACAAGGCGATGTGGCTGGCGGTCGAAGTCGAGACGCTGGCGCGGCAGTATCACGGCTGCATCCAGATCGGACGACCGCCGCTACTCCCGAGCGAGGAGATCGAGCGGGTCCGTCAGCGCATGGCAGGCTACGGCCTGTCGGAAGGGTAGGGCGCGCCAACGGTGTTCGTGCGGATCAGGCATCTCGTCGATCGCAAGCGGACGAACCGCACCATGGTTCGAATGCGCGCCCTGCTGCGCAACAACGAGTTCTACCTGATCCCGCTCGCGCTGGTGATCGGCACACTCGCTGGCGCCGTCGTGACGCTGATGGCCGTGATCGCCCAGATCGCGCATGTGGTGATCTACGGCATTCCCATCGATGTCCACCTGTCGGCCCACGCGAGCGTCAGTCCCTGGGCGGCACTGATCGCACCTGCGCTCGGCGGGCTGTCGCTCGGAATCATGGAATGGTCGCGGCGGCGCATGAAGATATCGAACGCGGTCGACCCGATCGAGGCGAACGCGCTACGCGGCGGCAATCTGTCGATGCGCGACAGCGTGGTGGTCGCAGGCCAGACCCTGATCTCCAATGGTTGCGGCGCCTCCGTCGGCCTCGAGGCGGGCTACACCCAGATCGGTTCGGGTATAGCCTCGGTGATCGGAAAATTCTTCAATCTCCGCCGCAACGATCTGCGTCTGATGGTTGGCTGCGGCGCTGCTGCCGCGATCGCCGCCGCGTTCGGTGCGCCGATCACCGGCGCCTTCTATGCCTGCGAGCTGATCGTCGGCGTCTATGCGGTGGGCAGCGCCGCGCCGATCCTCGCCGCTTCCCTCGCGGGCGCCTTGACCGCGCAATGGCTGGGCGGCGCGCCATACTCGCTGGAGATACCGAAGGTCAGCGCCGTCGGCGTCGAGCAATATCTGGCATTGATCGGACTCGCGCTCATCACGAGCGGCGTCGGCATCGCCGTGATGCGCTCCTCGCCCATGTTCGAGCGCCTGTTCGCCTGGTTGCCGGTCTGGCTCCGACCCGTGCTCGGCGGCCTCATCGTCGGCGGGTTTGCCATCATCACCCCACAGGTGCTGGCGGCAGGCCACGGCGCCATGGTGCTCGATCTTTTTCATGACATGACGATCGGCCTGATCGCGCTGATCATCGCCCTGAAGGTGACGGCCTGCCTGATCTCGCTCGCGTCGGGTTTTCGCGGGGGACTGTTCTTCGCATCCCTGTTCGTCGGCAGTCTGATCGGCAAGTTCTTTGCCGCCGTTCTGCTCCTGATCAGCCCGAACTTCGCGATCGATCCGCTGGTCGCGATGCTGACCGGCATGGCGACACTCGGCGTCGCGATCGTCGGCGGCCCCCTGACCATGTCGTTCCTGGTGCTGGAGATGACTCGCAGTGTCGACGTCACTGCCGTGGTGCTCGCCGGCTGCATCGTTACCTCGATCTGCGTCCGCTTCATGTTCGGCCATTCGTTCTCGACCTGGCGGCTGCATCTGCGTGGCGAGACCATCCGCAGCGCCAACGACGTCGGCTGGCTGCGCAACCTCACCGTCGAGCGCCTCATGCGCTCGGACGTCGGCAAGGTGCCCTCGACCACGACGATTGCCGCTGCGCGCCGCGAGTTTGCGCTCGGCTCGCGCCCAGGCGTTGTCATCGTCAACAACGCCGACGAATATGTCGGTCTTGTCCTGCTGCCCGATCTGTTTTCCAGCGATCTCGACACCATCGCCGACGACATCCAGGTGGTCGAACTCGCCCGGCTGATCGACATCGTGCTGATCCCGGAAATGAACGTGAAGTCGGCGATGGCCGTGTTCGACGAGGCCGAGGCCGAGATGCTGGCGGTCGTCGATTCCACCGACAGCCGCAAGGTGGTCGGCTTCCTCACCGAGACCTTCGCCCGCCGCCGCTATGTCGAGGAGATCGACAAGGCGACGAGGGGCGTGCTGGGAGCGCTGTCTTAGGCTGGCTAGCGGCCAGCAGGTGGGGCCGCGACGACGCAGGCCACGATCCGGCGGACCAGCGGCAGGACCACGAGCAGCGTCGGAAAGGCGACGAGCCAGGACAGTGCCCATGCCCCCGGCCAGGTCTCCAGGAACGCCGGCGTTGCGCCGAGGCTCCGCAGCGTCGAAATGACCGACACCACCGCCGTCATGAGAATGGACAGCACGAACGGCATGACGATCGGCGCATAGCGCGCCGGCAGTTTGCGAACCGCAATCATTTGATTTCCTTCGAGGAAAAAGACGCGTCGATCACCTTGAACCCCAGAAATGGCATCGATCCCGACGGCGTCGGTTGATGCGTTGGTTCACGTGAAACGCTTACGGCAGCCGAAAAGGCGCGCCTGTTCATTATCCGCTCAGGTTGGATCGTTCAAGCTGGATCGGATCGTTCGGTTTACAATCGTTCAAAGCGTGGCAGATCGCCGCGATGACGAAACCATCTCAATGGATTGCACATTGGCGATGGTTTGCTTATGTCGCTCTGGGCGAGAATGGAGGAAGGTCGACAATGAATACCGGACCCATGATGTCAGCCCCCGGCCGCAACACGATCCTGGCCGCGTGTGCGAGCCTTGTTCTGATTGCGGCCTCCGCTTTGCCGACTGCAGCCGCTTCGGCCGGCGTGCCCGCCGTCAAGTCGGCCGTCGCCGACCAGGCCACGTCCGACGTTACCGACTTCAGTGCAGCCCGGCGTCGCCACTATCATCGACGCGGGCCGAACGCTGCAGGTCTAGCTTTCATGGGCATGGCCGCAGGTATCATCGGAGGCGCGATCGCCGAGAGCCGCCGCCGCGAGTACTATGAGAACCGCTATTATCACGGCTATGGCCCCCGTCCCTATTACGGCGGCGCAGGCTATTACGGCGGCCCAGGCTATTATGGCGGTCCTGGTTATTACGGTCCCGGCTATGGTTACGCGCCGTACTGAGCAGGCCAGTTGCCATAGCGAGTCGGCCAGAAGAGGGCGGCCCTTGGGGCCGCCCTCTTTGTGTCGGTGCCCTTGTAGCCCGGGTGAGCGCAGCCATACCCGGGGGCTAGGTCGCTAGGATCCCGGATGTCGCTTCGCTCATCCGGGCTACGCGATCGCGCCTGTGTCGCCCTCTGTCAATCGTATCGCGCGAAAATATTCCGCTTTACCGAAATTCGGAATTGACGTATGTGTCGCGCATCCCGGCTCATTCTCGAGGGGCGATCGTGAGGTCGTCATGTTCGCGAGCCGGGCTTGCGGTGGACGCGGCAGCGTCGGGCGCGAAAGGTGCGGGCAGGGAGGGTAGTCCCCGGTGAGCCCGCGGCCGCGCGCGGACGAACGGCGCTGACAGGTTCGTCCCATCAGGTCTTCGATGGCAACGTGCACAACGTCGTCGGAGCCGGTGGG
>DATLXF010000046.1:0-74795 GCA_035575945.1 Bradyrhizobium sp.
CAGAAGCCGGGCAACGAACCGCAGGCGCTCTTCCATCACCGAACTCACTGTCCACGGCATCCACACCTCCCGCAGAACAAAAGCGGAAAGTGTAACCCATGTGTCCGGTACGTTCTGTCACCTATGTCTCGGGCCGCTCAGCAGAATCAAGATCTCTGCGCTCCTTCACCTTAGAGCGTGCAGCCATGCAGCACAGGGCCTGCGAGGGTACGGCTAGCGACCTGCTGATTCGCGGACTCCTTATTAAAGGTACCGCTGGCGCCCAGATGCGGATCGCCATACCCGCCAGTGCGAGGGCGATATCAGCACCGCCTCGCCCGCCCAGACATTGAACCAAACGCCGCCCCTGCGCCGGCAAGGAAACGACCAAGGCTCAATTCCCGTCTTTTGCAGACGACCGAGTTCCAGATCGCACTCATCGGGAGCAATCTGGATCGGCAGCCATCGTTCATTGGTAGTCTGGTTGCTCATGCCGCCGGATTTTAGGCCACGGCATGACGGATCGGCTTTGCTTCAGCGCAACCGCTCTCCCGTGCAAATACGGGTCAGAAGCGCTTTCGCCTCAGTGCGCACAGACCCAGGCTCTTGCCTCGCGCTGCGCGACCGCGATCTCGGCATCCGACATCTGCCCAGCGACTTCTTGGCGGAGCGCCACGGCATCCTTGCGGCCCTTCAACGCGGCGAGATTGAACCATTTGTGCGCGGCGACGAGATCGACGATCCCGGAGCGGCCGCTCGCCCAATAGACCCCGCGCTCGAACAGCACGTCCGACAGCGCGCTCGCGTCGACCGGCGTCGCCGTCTCCAGATCGAAAGTACCCTGAAACATCACGCATCCCCTTTCTTCTTATGCCGCCTCGTCCCCCGAGCGCGGCTCCCGTCCAAAACTGTTCAACTCGTCCCCGAGCCTCTCGGGCTCATGCCGTTTGCCGGCTTGTTGGAGCTGATGATGGCGGGCAAATTTGAATGGCAGTTTAAGTATCGCGATGAAGCAGATGTAAACGCAAGCGCGCGGCTTGCGCGCCAGGAATTTAAGAAGCCATTGTCTTGCAGTGACTTCTGTCATTCGTCAGATTCGGTTTACCCTGGAATTTCAGGACATCGATAACCATTACGCGCGGTGGCGCGGGCCGTGTGGTCAGAATGTGGAGGGCGGATCACTGTCGCGGCCACTCCCCGTGCTGTCATTCCCGCCTTGTGCGCAATTGCGCACTGGAGCGAGGGACTTCAGTACGCCGCAGCTTAACGACTCGAGCGCCGCCGTCTCGGCGCACTGCATGCCCCGTCAAGCCGGGCGATGACACCGCGAACGGAGAGGCGGCGTGCGAACGGCGTGCATCAGGCCGCAGCCCGGGCGTGCCCCAGGGCAGCTCGAGCAACGGCGCGATCACCTCGCGCGCTCCAGATCAGCAATGTCGGGGAGAAAGGGATGCCGGCAATGCCCCGGCGTCAGGGAACGAGGGCGTCGGCGAACACGTCAGGACCAGATTCCACTTTGGCCGAGGGCCACTCGTGAAATTGCGGAGCCCTTTGAAGAGAACCGCACCGAACGAAGAAAACTCGTTTCTTCTGCCGGACCGTGAAAGACGACGATCCGACCGTTGACCTGATGTCTCGCCGACACCCTCTATCGTCGACCAGAACCCTTGAAGGCGCTGATGACGTGCCGGCTATCTGGAGCCGGCAACTTCAGAAGCGAAGTTACTTCTTCTTCGCGACCTTGCGGGTCTTCTTCGCAGTCTTCTTCACTGCGCTCTTCGCCTTCTTCGCCTTCTTCGCCTTCTTCGCTTTCTTGGCCATGTTGCCCTCCGATGTGTGAGATGGCTTTAATCGCTGCGTGCACTCGGGGATCGAATGCACTCATCCCGAATACACCAACACGAAGAAAAAAACAGCGTCCCGCTTAAAGAAGTGTTGACGCAGCAAGGCGCGTGCGCTTGGCGAGCGCGACGCAGGCGCTTCGCATGACGTGCGATTGCGATCACGCGGAGCGTTGGCATCGTCGCTGTTCGCAAACGATGCGATTGCAGAAAAACACTATGCAGCAAGTATTTTTTGCACGCGCGCATCGCATGCGGCTAACGCGACGATGCGCATCCGAGAACGCGCGGTCGCCGCGTGAAAGCGCTTCGCGGACTCTGAGTCGCGACTTTTGGCAACGAAAATATTTTCGTGCTTAACGGCGCGAGCGCTCGTCAGAGCGTGTTCAAGCGCCGTTTCAGGCGAATCGCGCGGCGGCGATTCGGTCATGGCATCGCTGTCGATCGAAAGGACGTATCGACTGAAGGATGCGCGCGAGCGTCGCAGCGAGAGCCGGCAGCGAGGGGACGAATCGTGTCCGTCACCTCGTTCGAGCCGTGAAGGTCAGGCGCCGAGCTTGGACTTGAGCAGGTCGTTGACGCTCTGCGGATTGGCCTTGCCGCCGGACGCCTTCATCACCTGGCCGACGAACCAGCCGAGCGACTGCGGCTTGTCCCTGACCTGTGCCGCCTTGTCAGGGTTGGCCGCGATGATGTCGTCGACAACCTTCTCGATCGCGGAAAGATCCGTCACCTGCTTCATGCCGCGGCTTTCGACCAGCGCGCGCGGATCGCCGCCTTCCTGCCAGACGATCTCGAACAGATCCTTGGCGATCTTGCCCGAGATCGTGCCCTCGCCGATCAGATCGACGATCGCAGCCAGCTGCTCGGCGTCGACGGGCGAGTCCGTAATAGCCCGTCCCTCCTTGTTGAGACGCCCGAACAGCTCGTTGATCACCCAGTTCGCCGCCATCTTGCCGTCGCGCGCGCGGTTGGCGAGCTTGTCGAGCACGGTCTCGTAGAACACGGCGCTCTCGCGCTCGGCGACCAGCACGCTGGCGTCATAGGCCGACAGGCCGAGATCGGCGACGAAGCGCGCCTTCTTCTGGTCCGGCAGCTCCGGCAGCCTCGCTCTCAGCTCGTCGACGAAGTCCTGGCTGAACTCCAGCGGCAAGAGGTCGGGATCGGGGAAGTAGCGGTAGTCGTGCGCCTCTTCCTTCGACCGCATCGAGCGCGTCTCGCCCTTGTTGGGATCGAACCGGCGCGTCTCCTGCTCGATCTGCCCGCCGTCCTCCAGGATCTCGATCTGGCGCCGCGCTTCATACTCGATCGCCTGGCCGATGAAGGCGATCGAGTTCATGTTCTTGATCTCGCAGCGGGTGCCGAGCGGCGCGCCGGGCCGGCGCACGGACACGTTGACGTCGGCGCGCAAGGATCCCTTCTCCATGTCGCCGTCGCAGGTGCCGAGGTAGCGCATGATCGAGCGAAGCTTGGTCACGTAGGCCTTGGCCTGCTCGGCGTCGCGGATGTCGGGCTTGGAGACGATCTCCATCAGTGCCACGCCACAGCGGTTGAAATCGATGTAGGACAGCGACGGCGACCGGTCGTGCAGCATCTTGCCGGGATCCTGCTCCAGATGCAGCCGCTCGATGCCGATCGTGGCCGTCTTGCCGCCGTCGAGATCGACGATCACCTCGCCCTCGCCGACGATCGGCGATTGGTACTGGCTGATCTGGTAGCCCTGCGGCAGGTCCGGATAGAAATAGTTCTTGCGGTCGAACACCGAGCGCAGATTGATCTTCGCGTTGAGACCGAGCCCTGTCCGGACAGCCTGCCTGACGCATTCCTCGTTGATGACGGGCAGCATGCCCGGCATCGCGACGTCGACCAGCGACACTTGGCTGTTCGGCTCGCCGCCGAACGCGGTGGAGGCGCCCGAGAACAGTTTCGCGTTGGAGGTCACCTGGGCGTGGATCTCCATGCCGATGACCATCTCCCAGTCACCGGAGGCCCCCTTGAGAAGCTTGTGCGTGGCCGTGCTCATGTCCTGCTCCCGAGCAGCGTGGCAGCGATCCGCTGCCACTCCGCTTCCAGTGTATCCTTTGCCGCGGGCTGGCCGGCCTGGCGGTACCAATAGCCGGCATTGCCGAGATCGCCTTCGACGCGGTGCAGATAGGCATGCACCCAGGCCGCCTCGCGGCTGCTCTCGTCCTGGACGATCGTGTGCGCGCGATCCCAGTCGCCCTTCGCCGCCCACCAGAGGCCGGCGAGCGGCGCGCTCAGGTCCGGCGCGGGCGCCGCGCCGCCGAGACCCGCGATGAAATCTGCGACATTCACCACCACCTCGCAGGCGTGAAGCGGCCGGCGGCCTGCTCGATCACTTCGCCGAGCGAGAACAGCGTCTCCTCATCGAACGGACGGCCGATCAATTGCAGCCCGAGCGGCAGGCCCTGCGCATCCTTGCCGGCGGGCACCGCAATGCCCGGCAGCCCCGCCATGTTCACGGTCACCGTGAAGATGTCGTTGAGATACATCTCGACCGGGTCGGCGCCGCCCTTCTCGCCGATGCCGAAAGCCGCCGACGGCGTTGCCGGGGTGAGGATCGCGTCGACGCCCCCGGCGAAACAAGCCTCGAAGTCCTTCTTGATCAGCGTGCGCACCTTCTGGGCGCGCAGATAGTAGGCGTCGTAGTAACCGGCCGAGAGCACGTAGGTGCCAATCAAGACGCGACGGCGCACCTCGGCGCCAAAACCTTCGGCGCGGGTGTTCTCGTAGAGCTCGGTGATGGTCTTGCCCGGCTCGCGCAGGCCGTAACGAACCCCATCATAGCGGGCAAGGTTCGAGGAGGCCTCCGCCGGCGCCACGATGTAATAGGCCGGCAGCGCGTACTTGGTGTGCGGCAGCGACACGTCGACGAGCTCGGCGCCGGCCGCCTTGAGCCAGGCCGCACCCTCGCTCCACAGTTTCTCGATCTCGGCGGGCATGCCATCGAGGCGATACTCCCGGGGAATGCCGATCTTCATGCCCTTGACCGACTTGCCGATCGCCGCCTCGTAATCCGGCACGGGGATATCGACCGACGTGGTGTCCTTGGGATCGTGGCCGGCCATCGAGCGCAGCAGCATCGCGGCGTCGCGCACGCTGCGTGCGATCGGACCGGCCTGGTCGAGCGAGGAGGCAAAGGCGACGATGCCCCAGCGCGAGCAGCGGCCATAGGTCGGCTTGATGCCGACGGTGGCGGTGAATGCCGCCGGCTGGCGGATCGAGCCGCCGGTGTCGGTCGCGGTCGCGCCCATGCAGAGCAGCGCCGCCACCGCCGAGGCGGAGCCGCCGGACGAGCCGCCCGGCACCAACGTCGTGTTGCTCCCCTCGCGCCGCCAGGGATTGCCGACGGGGCCGAAGCACGAGGTCTCGTTGGCGGAGCCCATCGCGAACTCGTCATTGTTGAGCTTGCCGAGCATCACGGCGCCGTCGCGCCAGAGCTGCGAGGTCACGGTCGATTCATAGGTCGGTACGAAATTGCCGAGGATCTTCGAGCACGCCGTGGTGCGCACGCCCTTGGTCGCGAACAGGTCCTTGATGCCGAGCGGAATGCCGGCGAGCGGCCCGCCCTCACCCCTGGCGATCTTCTCGTCGACGGCTTTCGCCATGGCGCGCGCCTGGTCCGGCGTCTCCATCACGAAGGCGTTGAGCACGCGCGCGGCTTCTATCGCGCTCAAATGCGCGTCGGTCAGCTCGAGCGACGTGAAAGTCTTGTCGGCGAGACCTTTGCGGGCCTCGGCGAGCGTCAGCGATGTCAAATCGGTCATTTATTGATCGGGCTGCAGAAGAACGGAGACAGGGTCTTGTCGTTGGCCGGGTCGTCCTGCATGACGTTTTTCTTGGCGGCCGCATTCGCGGCGGCCTCGAGCTCGTCGAGCACGGCATTGGCGGCGACGTTGGGGTCGGCAGCCTTGCCCTGCCGCTCCATCTTGTCTAGGTAATTCATGTAGGCCTGATAGGCCTTCTCATCGTCGCATAGCAGGCACATCGGACCTAACCTGTTTATTCAACGACCTTGGGCACCAGGAAGAAATGACCTTCGGTCGCGGGCGCGTTGGCAACGATATCGTCTGCGATGTCGCCGTCGTCCACCACGTCCTGCCGCTTCTTCATCTGCATCGGGGTGACCGAGGTCATCGGCTCCACGCCCTCGACATCGACCTCCGAGAGCTGCTCGACGAAAGCGAGCATGGCGTTGAGCTCGCCCTGCAGGTGCGGAACCTCGTCCTCGGAAACCGCAATGCGCGCAAGATGCGCGATGCGGCGGACGATAGCGGCGTCGACAGACATTATATACAGCCTCTTACGGCAAAACCCAGCACGGTAAAACCTGAGTGCCGTATAGCAGAGGCCGCTTTTGCGCCGCAACCGGCGCTTCCCCCTATCCGGCGAGGGCCTTCATGCGCGTCAGCGCCGATTCGGCGAGGTCCTGGGTCAATTCGGCGGCTGGGAGCTCGCGGCCCAGCGCGACGGCCTGCCCCGCCCAAAGATTGGTGAAATCCACCCTGCCCTGCTTTTCGGCCGCCGCCTTCAGCGGCCCCAGCGCCGTCGCGGCATGGGGGAACGGCGGCGCATCCGGCGAGACCGGACCGGCCTCGCGCATCAGGCGGTTCTGCACCCCGCGCGCCGGACGGCCGGTCATCACATTTGTGATGACGGTGGAATCGTCCCGCGCGTCCGTGAGCGCCTTGCGGCCGCCCGCGCTGACCTTGGACTCTGGACAGCGCAGATAGGCGCTGCCGATCTGCACGCCGGCGGCACCAAGCGCAAAGGCTGCGGCAATGCCGCGCCCGTCGGCAATGCCGCCGGCCGCGATCACCGGTACCTTCACGGCATCGACGACCTGCGGCACCAGGGCAAAGGTGCCGGGCTGCTCGGCGATCTTGTCGGTCAGGAACATGCCGCGATGGCCGCCCGCCTCGGCTCCTTGCGCGATCACGGCATCGACGCCGCGCTCTTCCAGCCAGACCGCCTCCTTCACCGTGGTGGCAGACGAGATGACGAGGCAGCCCGCCGCCTTCACCCGCTGGAGCAGCGCCCGCTCGGGCAGGCCGAAATGGAAGCTGACCACCTCCGGCTTCAGCTCCTCGACCACTTCGCAGAACGCCGCATCGAACGGTGCGCGGCTTGCCGCCGCGATCGGGCTTGCGGGATCGAGACCGTGCTCGGTGTAGTACTCCGCCAGCCGCCGCTTCCAACGCGCCTCGGCTTCGTGCGTCAATTCGACCGGCGTGTGGCAGAAGAAGTTCAGGTTGATCGGCCCCTTCACGCGCTGGCGAACGAGACCGACCTGCTCCCGCGCCTTCTCCGCCGAGATCATCGCACACGGCAGTGATCCGAGCGCGCCCCCTTGCGCAGCCGCAATCACCAGCTCCGCATCCATCACCCCCGCCATCGGCGCCTGCACGATCGGGAATTCGGTCTTGAAGAGGTCGATCAGTAGACGGTCAGGCCACATGGTTCATGCCTCTTATTCGCTCTTCCCCTCTCCCCTTGTGGGAGAGGGTGGATCGCCGCGCCAGCGGCGAGACGGGTGAGGGGTATTTCTCCTCAATCACCATGCTAATTTTGCGGAGAGATACCCCTCATCCGGCGCTTCGCGCCACCTTCTCCCACAAGGGGAGAAGGGAAGGCACCGTTCACCGAATTGCGTCTTCCTTCCAGCAACTGCTCCGCCTCCATCGCAATCCGCCCGACGATCTCCGCCGCCGGTGGAATATCATGGATCAACCCGACCGCCTCGCCCGCGATCACCGCGGCGACATCGAAATTGCCCGCCGCCCTTGCTGCGGCATACTCGGCCGCGACCATGGCGACATTCTGCATCAGCTCGACCTCGCGGCCGATCCAGCGCTTGGCGTGACCGTTGACCAGGCACCGCCCGGTAAACGGCGCCGGCCACACATTGTTGCGGGACAGATCGAAGATGATGCCCCGCACCGTCGAACCGCTGCTTGCCGCGCAGACGCGGCGCTTGGCCTCCTCCGCACCGTCGGCCTCCTGGCTGGCATAGAAGCGCGTGCCGAGCAGCACACCACTCGCGCCCAGCATCATCATGGCAGCGAGCCCGCGCCCGTCCGCGATGCCGCCGGCCGCCACCACGGGAACGCGTCCTGCGGCGAGATCGACGATGGCGGGCACGAGATCGATGGTGGTGCGCGAGGCGCCGTGACCGCCTGCCTCCGTGCCTTGCGCGATCAGGATGTCGGCACCGGCTTCGAGCGCCTGCCGCGCCATCGCCTCGTCCTGAACCTGGCAGATCAGGCGCGCACCCGTGGACTTGATCGTGGGTGCGAATGGCGCGGGATCGCCGAACGACAACATGATCGCATCCGGTTTTGCCGTGAGCGCGACATCGAGAAGCTCGGGCCGCTTGGCGAGGCTCCAGGTGATGAAGCCGATCCCGAACGGTGCGCGGAGGCCGGCGAGCTTCGCCGTCTCCTGCTCCAGCCAGACCCGCTCGCCATAGCCGCCGCCAAGGATGCCGAAGCCGCCGGCGCGGCTCACCGCCCCGACCAGACGGCTGCCGGCAATGAGATCCATCGGCGCCAGCAGGATCGGATGCTTGATCCCCAGCAGCGTGGTCAGCGAGATCGTCATCGACATGGCTCCTCCCGATCTGGACAGCGAGATTAGGCGCGACTAGCATTCTCGGAAATTGAATTGTTGTGAACGCTGCCATCTCGAAAGCGAAACGACCCAATGGAACTCAGCGATTTCAAGACCTTCGCCGCCGTCGCGCGCACCGGCCGCATCACCCGCGCGGCCGAAGAGCTCAACACCGTGCAGTCGAACGTCACCCAGCGCGTGAAGGCGCTGGAGGCGGAGATCGGCACGCCGCTGTTCGAGCGGCACGCGCGGGGCATGACGCTGACAGGTGCCGGCAAGCGCCTCCTCCCCTACGCGCAAAAGCTCGCGACGCTGTCGCGCGAAGCGCTGCTTGCCGCACGCGACGACGGCGAGCCGAAAGGGCCACTCGCGATCGGATCGATGGAGACGACAGCGGCCGTGCGCCTGCCGCCGCTGCTGGCGGATTTCCATCGCAATTGTCCCGCGGTGCGCCTTTCCTTGCGCACCGCGCCGACCGCCGACCTCGTTGCCTTCGTGCTCGACGGCACGCTCGACGGCGCGTTCGTCGCCGGCCCCATCGCACATGAAGACCTCACGGCCACGAGCGCCTTCCGCGAGGAGCTGGTGCTGGTCAGCGCGCGGCGCTGGGCTTCGCTGGCCGAACTGCGCGCCGGCACGTCGGAGTCGGGGCCGACGGCACTGGTGTTCCGCACCGGCTGCACCTATCGTCAGCGGCTCGAACAGGTCTTCACCGAGTTCGGCTGGCCGTCGGCCGCACGCTTCGAGCTCGGCACGCTCGACGGCATGATCGGCTGCGTCGCGGCCGACATGGGCGTGACGTTGCTACCGCGCGCCGTGGTGGAACGCAGTGCGATCAGCGGCAGCGTCTCGGTCCACACGTTGAGCCCGTCGCATGCGCGCGTCGAGACACTGTTCATCCAGCGCCGCGCGGGGCATCGAACCAGCGCACTTCGAAATTTTGTCGAGGGCCTCGCCAAGGACGACGAAATCATCGCGGCCTGACGCGATACAACCTTCCACTCCACGAAATTCGTCACAAACCGTTCGCGATGTGGTCTGCCGCCGCAGCGCACCACATCGAAAAGCTTTGAAGCCCGCGATCATTCTACGTTAGGATGACTGACTGGCCAGCGCAAAAACCAACGAAACCGTACATCGGCAAGAACATCGGGAGGACTTTTGATGCGCAATACGCTCGTGTTGTGCTGCGTCGCTGCATTGTCGGCGATATCAGGAACGGCAAGTGCCCAGGACTGGACCAAATCGAAGTGGGGGCCGAACGACGAGATCGGCGCCGCCAACTATATGACGCCCGAGCTCGTGATGAAGGCGGCATCGCTGGTGAAGACCGGCAAGACCTATGCCCTCGGCATGGCCGTCACGCCGCAGACGCCGGCCTATCCGCCGCGCACCTACAAGATCACCATCGTGCAGCCGGGACAGGCTGGCAGCCCCGGTCTTGGCCCCAACAAGGCGACTTACAACGACGACATTCTCGACAGCTGGGTCGGCGTCGGCAGCCAGCTCGACGGCCTCGGCCATCTCGGCATCGAGCACGTCTATTACAACGGCAACAAGCTCGCCGACTTCGCCGATCCGACCGGGCTGAAGAAGCTTGGCATCGAGAAGGTCCCGCCAATGGTCACTCGCGGCGTCCTGCTCGACATGGCCGCCTATTTCAAAACCGACATAGTCAAGGAAGGCACTGCCTTCAACGTCAAGGAGATCGAGGAAGCCGCCAAGCAGCAGAACGTCGAGATCCGCCAGGGCGACGTCGTCATCTTCCACACCGGCTGGCTCAGCCTGGTTGGCAAGGACGACAAGCGCTATTCGGCCGGCGAGCCCGGGCTCGGGGTCGAAGGTGCGAAATATCTCACCGGCAAGGGCGTCGTCGCCGTCGGCGCCGACACCTGGGGACTGGAAGTGCTGCCGTTCGAATCCAAGAACGTGTTCGAGGTGCACCAGATCCTGCTCGCGATGAACGGGACCTACATCCTCGAAAACATGGACACCGCCGCGCTCGCCCGCGACAAGGGTTATGAATTCCTGTTCGTGCTGGGACAGCCGCGCTGGACCGGCGGCGTGCAGGCGATGATCAACCCGATCGCCATCCGGTGAGCTGAGACGGGCGAGGAGCTGCTGGCTGCCCGGCAGGCCCCTCGCCCGACTCTCCTGTCACTGCACCTTCAGCTGCCATCGCCGCAGCGCGACGACGGACCAGATCGCCTCGACGAGGCCGAACGGCCAGGCCCCTTGCAGGAATCCATAAGCCGAGCCGAGCGCGCAGGAGGCCGCGAACAGCAGCACGAACCAATGGCTTCGGTCTTCCAGCGCATAGCAGACCAGCATCGCCGTAACGGCGAACAGGCCGAATAGTGTCAGCGCATCCATGTTCCGGGTTCACTCCGCGGCTCTGCGCGTGATATGCGCTAACGCCATGCCGGCTCTTATCCTGCCTCTCGTCGATGCTGCAACCCATTGGCCCGCGCGGGGCGCACTGGTCGGGCTCGATCTCGGCACCAAGACCATCGGCGTCGCCGTGTCCGATCCCGATCGCCGGCTGGCGACCGGTGTCGAGACCATCTCCCGCAAGGCGTTCAAGCAGGACGCAGCGCGCCTGCTTTCAATTGCGGCCGAGCGCAAGGTTGTCGGCTTCGTGCTGGGCCTGCCCATCAACATGGACGGCAGCGAAGGGCCCCGCGCGCAATCCACCCGCGCCTTTGCGCGCAATCTTGCCGGCCTGACCGAGCTTCCCATCGGCCTGTGGGACGAGCGCCTTTCGACAGCTGCGGTCGAGCGCGAGCTGATCGGCATGGATGTCAGCCGCGCCAAGCGCGCCGAGGTGATCGACGAGCACGCGGCGATCTTCATCCTGCAAGGCGCGCTCGACCGTCTCGCCAATCTTCGCACGAGCCCGGGACTGCATTGATCCATGGCCGTCGTCATCGCGGCGTTGCTGCCGGTCTTCATCCTCATCGTGCTCGGCATCGCGCTGAAACGCAGCCTGATGCGGCTCGACACGCAATGGCACGGGCTGGAGCAGCTGACCTATTTCGTGCTGTTCCCGATGCTGCTGATCCAGACCCTGGTCAAGGCGGACCTGTCCAAGGTGCCGGTCGCCGGCGTCGGCGGCGCGCTGCTGCTGTCGGCACTGGCAATGTCGCTTTTGTGCCTCGCGCTGCGCCCTGCCCTGTCGCGCCTCGGCATCGACGGCCCCGCCTTCACCTCGATCTTCCAGGGCGCGACGCGCTGGCAGACCTTCGTTGCGCTGTCGATCGCCGCCAACATGTTCGGCGATGTCGGGCTGGCGCTCGCCTCCGTGGCGATGGTGGCGATCATCCCGCTCGTCAACGTGTTCAGCGTCTCGGTGCTCGCTCGCTACGCGTCGCCGGAAAAGCAATCCGGCCGCGCCATCGTCATCACCCTGGTTCGCAATCCCCTGATCTGGGCCTGCATCATCGGCCTTTCCGTCAATGTCAGCCACCTGCCGCTGCCAAGGCTCTGGCATGAGGTTGCAGACGCGCTCGGCAGTTCCTCGCTCGCCATCGGCCTGCTCGTCACCGGCGCGGGGCTGCATCTCGAAGGGCTCTTCCGCCCAAGCCTCGGCGCAGCCGTCGGCGTCGTTTTCAAGCTCTTGCTGATGCCCGCGCTCGCGATGGGGCTCGGTCTATGGTTCGGGCTTTCCGGCAACAGCCTCGCGATCGTGGCGATCTGCTCGGCGGTTCCGACCTCGTCGAGCGCCTACGTCCTCGCCCGCCAGATGGGCGGCGATGCCCCGCTTTTGGCGCAGATCATCACCCTGCAGACGATCTTTGCCGCCATTACGATGCCGATCGCGATCGGGCTCGCGGCCTAGCTGCCCAGCCACATCGTCAGCACCACTGCGGTCAGATTGTTTAGCGCGTGCAGCAGGATGGTGAGCCAGAGCGAGCCTGCCCGGTAGCGCATGTAGCCGAACCACAGCCCGATGCAGAAGACTTCGGCAAGGAAGTACAGGTCGTATTGCAGGTGCACGATGGTCCACACCAGCGACGACAGCAGGATCGCGCCTGATGCCCGCAGGAAGCTCGCCGACCAGCCGCGATAGAGGAAGCCTCGCGCCAGAATCTCTTCCGACATCGGCGCGGCCACGCCGAAGGCGAACAGAAGCGACAGTGCGGCGCCCTTGTCGCGTCCCGATTTCAACAGATCGGTCATGAAGCCCGGCGTCGCCTCGCGGCCGAGCGCGCGCGACATCGTCTCCCAGAGCAACACGATCAGGATGAGGCCGACGGCGCCGAACAGCAGCTGCTTCCAGGACGGCCAATGCAGCGCGAGATAGTCGACGAAGGAGGCCTTCTTGATGCGGATGGCGAGCCAGACCGCCGCCAGCGTCGCCGGCAGGCCCATGATGACCGAGAGCGCAAGTGTCTGGGGCTCGCGGCCGACGACCTGCAGCGAAGCGAGGTCCATGGGCAGACCACGCTGCACCGCCACGAGTAGGACAGCGCCGATCTGCCCGCCAAACATCGCAACGAAGATGAAGAGGCCCCACAGCGCCGTGCCCCAGAACTTCCAGACACGTGGCGCCGCAGGGGTCTCCGCGAACGGCGGATGATCGGGATTGAGGGAGTCCATCGGGAGGCTTTCGTTAGGAGGACTCACGGCAAGGCCCGATCCAGCAGCCCTCGCATCTCGGCGCCGTCGAGCTCGAACGCGCCGTACATGCTCGCGTGATTGGTCGCAAGGCGCGTCGCGGCGAACAGCTCGGCCTGGTGCGGCGACACGCCATTGAGTGCAGCCGTCGCGGCCAGCAATGCCAGCTTTTCGACCGCACCCCGCGCGACGCGCTCGCCGTCGGCGCGCCGAAACGTCTTGCCGATGAAGCTGGCCGCCTCTGCTGCCCCCGGCAGCCCTTTGGTCTCGGCCGCCAGCGCTTGCAGCACCGCCGTCGCCGCCTCGCCCTCGCGCGAGAGCGCGCGCAGCACGTCGAGGCACATCACGTTGCCCGAGCCCTCCCAGATCGCATTGACCGGGGACTCGCGATAATGGCGCGCTAAAATGCCATCCTCGACATAGCCGTTGCCGCCGAGGCACTCCATCGCCTCGAACAGGAACGGCGGCGCGCTCTTGCAGGTCCAGTATTTTATCGCCGGCGTGAGCAGCCGCATATAGGCGGCCTCCGCCGCATCGTGCGGCGTGCGGTCGAAGGCGCGGCAGAGCCGCATCACCAGCGCCGTGCTCGCCTCGACATGCAGCGCCATGTCCGACAGCACCGCCTGCATCAGGGGCTGATCGGCCAGACGCCTCTGGAACACGCTACGGTGCCGCGCATGATGCAGCGCATGTGCGAGCCCCGAACGCATCAGCCCGACGGAGGCGATCGCGCAATCCTGACGCGTCAGCTGCACCATCTGGATGATGGTCCGGATGCCCTTGCCCTCCTCGCCGACCCGTTCGGCGTAGGCGCCCGTGAACTCGACCTCGGACGACGCGTTGGAGCGATTGCCGAGCTTGTCCTTCAGCCGCTGGAACTGGATGGCGTTGACCGATCCATCCGGCGCGAAGCGCGGCATGAAGAAGCATGTCAGCCCCTGCTCGGCCTGCGCCAGCACCAGGAACGCGTCGCACATCGGCGCCGACATGAACCATTTGTGCCCGGTGATGCGATAGCCGTCCCCGTCGCGCACCGCGCGCGTCATATTGGCCCGCACGTCGGTGCCGCCCTGCTTCTCGGTCATGCCCATGCCGAGCGTCATGCCGCGCTTCTGCCACCACGGCGCGAAGCTCGGGTCGTAGCTCCTGGTCGACAGCACGGGCATCACCCGCGCCAGCAAGTCGGTCTGCATCGCCAGCGCACCGACCGAGGCGCGCGTCATCGTGATCGGACAGAGATGGCCGGTCTCGACCTGCGCGGCGATATAGAACTTTGCGGCCCGAATGACTTCGGCGCCATCGCCCGCCGGTTTGCCGTTCGCCGTCCAGGTCGAATTATGCACGCCCGCATGCGCGCTGTGCGCCATCAGTTCGTGATAGGCCGGATGAAACTCGACCTGGTCGCGGCGACTGCCTTTTGCGTCGAACGTGCGCAGCTTCGGCGTGTTTTCGTTCGCGAGGCGCCCACGATCGGCCATTGCCGCCGAGCCCCATTGCGTGCCGAACGAAGACAGCTCAAGTTCCGCCGCAGCACCCCCATTGGCCCTGACCGCCTCGACCAGCGGCCGGTCCACGGCGAAAAGATCGACGTCCTCGAACGGCGGCGACTGGTTGAAGACCTCGTGGGTCGCAAAGCTCGGCTGGGTCATCAGGCTCCTCGAGGCGCAATCAGTTCCGGCGCGGCTGAATCGGGAAATCATAGGCCGCCCCGCCCGCCCCCGGCAGGGAAAAATGCCACCACTCCTTCGAATAGTTCACAAAGCCTTGCCTGGCCATCGCAGCCACCAGTTGCTTGCGCCAGGCACGCTGCTCCGCGTTGATCGAGGTTGCGGCGGTATGCCCCTTCGGGTCGGTACAGTCGTAGCCAGTGCCCATGTCGACGCTGCCCTCCGGCGCCCGCGCCGCGACCGGTGCCGTGCAATCGGCATAGGCCCTCGATGGATCATATTTCGCGGAATTGTCGGCCTTGAGATCGACCAGCGTGAGATCGACCGCAGCTCCGGTCGAATGCTGCGAGCGGCTCGCGATGTAGCCGAGGCGGAACAGCTCGGTCTTCGGGATCGTCGGATTGTAGCGCCGCTCCGCAGCGGTTTCGCGACCGTCCTGCGACCACTTCAGCATGTCGAGCGAGGCCCGCGCCGGCCGGTAGCAGTCGAACATCTTGAGCGAAAGATTTTGCGCCGCCAGCTCCTGCTGTACCGCTTTCAGCCGCAGCCCCACCTCGCGCTTCACCACGCATTCGCCGGCATTGTAGCCGGCGAGCGGCCGGCCGACGAAATTGTTCGCTGTGGCGTAGCGGATGTCCTGGATGATGCGGGGATCGATGTCGCGCAGGTAGACGAAGTCGCCCGGCAAGGTCTGCGCCCGCGCCGGCGCGAAGACGGATGCTGCGAGCAGCACGACGAGCGCCACGCGCGCCGCGATTGCAGTCCATGCGGTCATTGCACCGGATCCGAATTGACCAGAAGCTTGGTGATCGCGGTGTCGGTGTACTTGTTGCCGGCCCAGACATCTTCGATGATGAATTGCAGCCAATAGGTCGCAACCGGCGGCCGCAACGCCAGGAGTTGCGCCGACAGCTCGTCGTTGAGGATGAAGGTTCGCGACTCTCCCCCGGAGAACACCACACGGAGCTGGCGAACCCTGTTGTTCTTGGCAAAGATGTCGGGGCTTTTCTGGTAGCCGTTCTGCACATGGATCGACCTGACCCGCCGCAGCGCTTCGAACTCGATCGTGATCCATTCGCCGATGCCGCTGCCCGAGGCGCCCTCGACCCAGGCGGTCCCTGTCGAGGCGTCGAACAGATTCACTGCGCCGTAGGAATTGCCGTATTGCGGCTTGAGCATCGAGCTGACGCAATAGGTCTCGAACCCGCTGCGCGCGCAGCTTTCGCCCGCCGCGGAGGGGCGCGGTGGACGCATGGTCGCGCGTTCCGCGACCGCCGGCCTCGCCTGCGGCTTCACCAGCATGCCCGCCACCGGCCGCTCAGACGACGGCGGCGCCGCGAGATAGATGCGCCCGCCGAGCGTCTGGTCGTAATAGGCCGGCGTCTGCTCGTGCGGCACGGGTTGGCCGCCGGTGTCGCTCGCCGTCAACGCCAGCGCGGCAACGCGCTCGCGCACCTCGACCGCGAGATCGCCGAGATGCAACTCGGGCCGCTTCAACTGCTCGACGAATATTCGCGTGAACACCGAGTTGTGCGCCGTGTCGTTGCTGCCGAGCTGGTCGAGGGCGGTCTGGCCGATCCCGGCGGAATAGAGCGTAAAAATTCCCCGCGCCGGCTTCGCGTCCGCAAGCCCCCGCGTATTGCCGATCGAACGGCCGGCGGCGCGGGGAAACGGATTGTCGCGGCAGGCATCGATGACGACGAAGGCGACCCGCACCGACTTCGCCTGAAGCTCGGCAATCACGTCGGGCTCCGCGATCGAGGCGCCGCGCACCCGCGCTTCGGCTCCCTCGGTGACGGTCGGAACATCGCTCGGCACCAGATAGTTCACGCCCGCGATCGCCACACCATGCCCGGCATAGAACACCGCGGCGGTATCGCCCGGCTCGAGCCGCGCGGTGAAATCCGCAAGCCGGTCGATCATGCCCTGGCGGCCGAGATTGGTTCCCAGCACGATCTCGAATCCCAGCGACTTCAGCGCGTCCGCGACCGTCGTCGCATCATTGGCCGCCTTCTTCAATTGCCGGTCGGCGGACAGGTTCGGATAGCGATCATTGCCGATCACGAGCGCAACGCGCTTTTCGGCCGATGCCGGTGTCACCAGGCCGATCAGGCACATGCCCGCCAGCGCAGCAACATTGCGCGCGAGTCGGCTAAAATATCGCGTGCCCGTCATGATAAAGCCCGTGACGCAACGAATGCCACGAGTCTAGCGCAAAGCGGTTGCCCCGAACACAGCCGGGTTGCGTCGTCCTGGCCGCAAAGCGTCGTGGATAAGTCCGGCGGTGGGAATTGAAGCTTGCTCCCCCCGCCATCCCCCCCTATAGCTCTGCTTTTAATGACATCCAAATCGACCTTCGTCCTCGGTCACCGGCATTTGCTGGGCATCGAGGGCCTTTCCGCGGCCGACATCAGCGGCCTGCTTGACCTGTCCGAAGAATATGTCGAGCTCAACCGCCAGGTTGACAAGAAGCGCACCGTCCTGCGTGGACGGACGCAGGTGAACCTCTTCTTCGAGGCCTCCACCCGGACCCAGTCGTCATTCGAGCTCGCAGGCAAACGGCTCGGGGCCGACGTCATGAACATGTCGGTATCCTCGTCCTCGATCCGCAAAGGCGAGACGCTGATCGACACTGCCGTGACTTTAAACGCGATGCACCCGGATATCCTGGTGGTGCGCCATCACGCCTCCGGCGCGGTGGAACTGCTGGCGCGCAAGGTCGACGGTTCCGTGATCAATGCCGGCGACGGCGCGCATGAGCATCCGACGCAGGCGCTGCTCGACGCCCTCACCATCCGCCGCAACAAGGGCCGGATCGAGGGCCTCGTGGTCGCGATCTGCGGCGACGTGCTGCATTCGCGCGTCGCCCGCTCCAACATCATCCTGCTCAACACCATGGGCGCCCGTGTCCGCGTCGTCGGTCCGTCCACGCTGCTGCCGACCGGCATCGAGCGGATGGGAGTCGAGGTCATGCGGGACATGCGCGAGGGCCTCGAAGGCGCCGACATCGTCATGATGCTGCGGCTGCAACGCGAGCGCATGAACGGCTCCTTCGTGCCCTCCTCGTCCGAATACTTCCATTATTTCGGGCTCGACCAGAGGAAGCTCGCCTACGCCAAGCCGGACGCCCTCGTGATGCATCCGGGTCCGATGAACCGCGGCGTTGAGATCGACTCGATCGTGGCCGACGGTGCGCAATCCCTGATCCGCGAACAGGTGGAGATGGGCGTCGCCGTGCGCATGGCCGTGCTGGAAGCGCTCGCCCGCAACCTGCCGAACGCGTGATGCCGATGCTGACCGACCGCCGCCCCATCCTGCTCGCCAACGCCCGCGTCGTCGATCCCTCCAAGGATTTCGACGGCATCGCCGACGTCCTCATCGCCGACGGCACCATCCGCGAGACCCGCCGCGGCATTGGCGCGGCCGGCGTCCCCGAGGGCACCGACATCCTCAACTGCTCCGGCAAGATCGTGGCGCCGGGCCTGATCGACATGCGCGCCTTCGTCGGCGAGCCAGGCCTCAGCCACCGCGAAACCTTCGCCTCGGCGAGCCAGGCCGCAGCGACCGGCGGCATCACGACCATCATCTGCCAGCCCGCCACCTCGCCGGTCATCGACAATTCGGCAACCGTCGACTTCGTGATGCGCCGTGCCCGCGACACCGCCATCGTCAACATCCAGCCGATGGCGGCGCTGACCAAGGGCATGCACGGCGCCGAGATGACCGAGTTCGGCCTGTTGAAGGCCGCCGGCGCGGTCGCCTTCAGCGACGGCGACAAGAGCGTGACCAACGCGCAGGTGATGCGCCGCGCTCTCACCTACGCCCGCGACTTCGACGCGCTGATCGTGCACCACACCGAGGATCCCAATCTCGTCGGCGAAGGCGTCATGAACGAGGGCGAGTTCGCGACCCGGCTCGGCCTGATGGGCATCCCGAACGCCGCCGAAGCCGTGATGCTGGAGCGCGACCTCCGCCTCGTCGCCCTCACCGGCGGCCGCTACCACGCAGCCTCGCTCAGCTGCATCGATTCCCTCGATATCCTCCAGCGCGCCCGCGATGCCGGGCTCGCCGTCAGCGCCTCGGTCTCGATCAATCATCTGGCGCTGAACGAGAACGACATCGGCCCATACCGTTCGTTCCTCAAGCTGTCGCCGCCGCTGCGCACCGAGGACGACCGCCGCGCCCTGGTCGCGGCCATCGCCTCCGGCCTGCTCGACGTCATCATGTCCGACCACAATCCGCAGGACGTCGAGGTCAAGCGCCTGCCGTTCGCGGAGGCCGCACCCGGCGCCGTGGGGCTCGAAACCATGCTGCCCGCCGGCCTGCGACTGGTTCATAACGGTGAACTGGAACTGAAGACGTTGATCCGCGCGATGTCGACCCGGCCCGCCGAGCTGCTCGGGCTGCCCGGCGGAACCCTGCGCACCGGCAGCCCCGCGGATGTCGTCGTGATCGATCCCGATACGCCCTGGATCGTCGATCCCGCCGACCTCAAATCACCCTGCAAGAACACCCCGTTCGACGAGGCCCGCTTTACAGGCCGCGTGGTGCGCACCATTGTCGGCGGCCGAACCGTCTACGAGCATGTCTGACGTGCCCGATCGTTCGACATGGAAATCCTGCCATTGGAGCTGCCGCCATGGCGCTTGAAGTATTTCTGCCGGTCGCCTTCGTCATCGGCTACCTGTTCGGCTCGATTCCGTTCGGGCTGATCCTGACCAGGCTCGCAGGCACCCAGGATATCCGCTCGATCGGCTCCGGCAGCATCGGCGCCACCAATGTGCTGCGCACGGGGCGCAAGAGCCTTGCCGCCGGCACCCTGCTGTTCGACGCGCTCAAGGGCACGGTCGCCGTGGTGATCGCTGGCTACATTGCAGGGCCCAATGCCGCGATGGTGGCCGGCCTCGGCGCATTCCTCGGCCACCTCTTCCCGGTCTGGCTGAAGTTTAGGGGCGGCAAGGGCGTCGCGGTCTATATCGGCATCCTGCTGGGGCTGTTCTGGCCGGGCGCCGTCGTGTTCTGCCTGCTTTGGCTCGCCACCGCCTTCACCACCCGCTATTCCTCGCTCTCGGCGCTGGTGGCGGCGTTCATCACGCCGATGTTCCTTTGGTGGTTCGGCCATCTCGCATTGTCGGCACTCACTGCCGTGCTGACGCTGATGCTGTTCTACGCGCACCGCGAGAACATCAAACGCCTGCAGACCGGCAAGGAAAGCCGGATCGGCGAAAAGGCCTGATCCGGGACATCTACGGATACCGAAGCCCTTCTCCGCATTGTATCTCAAATCCTGTTCGCAACTCACCGCTGACTCGCGGCCGGGGTGGCGAACAAATTCCATGGCTGTCATCCTGACGGTCTAAATGGCGATACACGCGGTTGCTCAGAATGAGCGAGAACAACGACGGTACGCATGATGTAGCTGGCGCGCAGGGGACTGCGGCAAGCCGGCTGCTCTCCACGACGAACATCTGGTCCGTTGCACCTGCACCGCCTCCAGAGTCAAAGCCCGTCGCCGTTTCGCCGCCGGCACCGCCACCCGCTCCAGTCGTCCGGCGAAAACCAGCACTGACCGAAGCCGTAACAGCGGCCGGCCCCGCTGAGCAGACGCGCTCGGCGCAATGGCCGCCGCGAAGACTCTCGCTCGCCCTTCAGGGCGGCGGCACCTTTGCCGCCTTCACCTGGGGCGTGCTGGAGCGGCTGCTGGAAGAGCCCGATATCGACATCGACACCATCAGCGGCGCCAGCGCCGGCGCCATCAACGCGCTGCTGCTGGCTTGCGGTCTTGCCGAAGGCGGCCGCGATGGCGCCCGTTTCCGGCTGAACCGGTTCTGGGTGCGGCTGATGCACGAGGCCTCGTTCCGCTCGCTGATGCTGATCGGCGGCTTTTCGCCGGCGGGAAGGTCGGTCGCGTTCGGCCCGACTCTGCGCTCCGGCCAGTTCGATCCGTTCGATCTCGATCCGCTGCGGCGGGCGGTCTCGCGCGACATCGATTTTGCCGTCCTGGGCGGTGCGCGGTGCCCGAAACTCCTGGTCGCGGCGACGCGAATCCGCGACGGACAGCAGCAGATTTTCCGCAACGCCGCCATCACCGCCGATGTCGCGCTGGCCTCGACCTGCCCGCCGCTGGTTCACTGCGCCGTCGAGATCGACGGCGAGGCCTATTGGGACGGCGGCTTCGGCGGCAATCCGCCGCTGCTGCGGCTGGCGCAGGAATCAACGACGCCTGACGTCCTGCTGATCCAGGTCACGCCCGCACGCGACAGCTACGTGCCGATCACGCTCGCCGCGATCGATCGCCGGCTCGACCAGATCGCGGCCAACGCCGCGCTGAATGCCGAGATCGCCGCGATCGAATGGGCGCAGGCACAAGCCGCGCCGTCGCTAAGGCTTTCCAGGATCGCAGCCGAAGACAATGTCGACGGTCTGGCGCAGCGCTCCTCCACCGATCTCGGCCGCGGCTTCATTCGCCTGCTGCACCGGAGCGGTCGCGCGGCCGCCGAGCGCTGGCTCGGGCAAGGGGCGGACAGCAAGGCCCCCGCACGCGATCAGCAGGCCGTTCGTCGCGAACCTGCGCTAGCCTGATTTCGCCAGCGCCTCTTCCAGGAACCAGGCCGCCGCGAGCGCGAGCGGATCATTGCCGAAACGCGCGATCACCTGCACGCCGATCGGCAGGCCACCGACCTTCAGCACCGGGACGTTGACGCATGGATTGCCCATCAGCGTCCAGAGCCGGTTGTAGCGGGGATCCCCTGTCGTCGCGAGCTCCTTGGCCGGCGCCGTGCCTGGTGCCGAATAGGTCAGGAGCACGTCGAAGCCTTCGAAGACTTCGCCGAGTTCGCGGCGGCCGCGACGGCTGAGGCGGCGCGCCTCGTCATACTCCTTCGGCGTCAGCCCGACCGTCGCGTCGAGACTGGCGCGCAGCATCGGCGCGATTTCATCGTGACGCTCGGAAAACTCCCAGGCCAGCGCGCGATGCGCCTCGTAATCCTGAACGATGGGGTGGATGCGCCAGGCCTCCTGCACCGCCTCGGGCAGAGCGATGGTCTGTACGCTGGCACCGGCGCGCGTCGCCGCCGTGATCGCAGCCTGCAACCCCTCTTCGGCAGCTGGCTCCACGGCGCCTGCGAACTCCTGCCTGACCACGCCGATGCGCGGCGACCTCGCCGGGGCGATGCCCGAAAATTCGCTGCGGCCGGTCATCGCCAGCAGTCCGCGCGCGAGATCTTCCGCACGCGCGCCGAACAGGCCGACCGTGTCGAGCGCCCACGAATAGCACTTCACGCCGACCGTCGGCAGCATCCGGAACGACGGCTTGATCGCGGCCGTCCCGCAATAGGCCGCCGGCCGGATCACCGATCCGCCGGTTTGGGTGCCCAGCGCCAGCGGGATCATGCCGGCGCCGACGGCCGCCGCCGAGCCCGCCGACGAGCCGCCCGGCGAATGGCCAAGATTGTGCGGATTGAGCGTCGGGGTCGGATCGCGCGAGGCGAACGCGGTCGTGGTGGTCTTGCCGATGATGGTGGCCCCTGCCCGCTTCAGCATCATGACGACAGGCGCGTCGGCCCGCGGTTGCCAGCCGCGATAGATCTCCGAGCCCATCTCGGTCGGCATGTCGGCGGTGTCGATGATGTCCTTGATGCCGACGGCGATGCCGCGCAGCGGGCCCGAGGTTTGCGCCCTGGCGGATTTGTCATGCCGGACGAAGGCGCGGACGTCCTTCTCCCCCGCCTCGATCGCCGCATGGGATTTGGCGATGGCCGCATCGGGCGACAACTCGCCGGCTTCGATGCGGCGCTGGAGGTCGGCGAGTGAGATCATGGCAACATCCTTCTTATTGCGACCGCTTTTAGCATCGCAGCGAGGTCGTGCAAGCGCAGGTCCCTGTTGCGCAACGCCCTCAGGTTGTTCCATGCTGTCGCTGCAAGGAGACGCCGTGGACGCCATCAACAGAAGCGTGGAGCTGACCGAGTCCGAGCGGATCGACCGTTTGCGGCTGATCCGTTCCGACAATGTCGGGCCGCGCACCTTCCGCTCGCTGGTCGATCATTTCGGCAGCGCGCGCGCCGCGCTGGAGCGGCTGCCCGATCTCGCCCGCCGCGGCGGCGCGGCGCGATCGGGGCGCATCTGCAGCGTGGATGAAGCGAAGGCCGAGCTCGCCGCGGGCCGCAAGTTCGGCATCGCCTGGCGTGCCCCCGGCGAGGACGGCTATCCGGCGCGGCTGACGATGATCGACGATGCGCCGCCGATGCTCGCCGTACGCGGCGACCTCAAGACCCTGATGCGGCCGATGATTGCGATCGTCGGCTCGCGCAACGCTTCCGGGGCCGGCCTGAAATTCGCAGGTATGCTCGCGCGCGAGCTCGGCGAAGCCGGCTTCGTCGTCATCTCGGGGCTGGCGCGCGGCGTCGACCAGGCCGCGCATCGCGCGAGTGTCGAAAGCGGCACGATTGCGGTACTCGCCGGCGGACAAGACTGCATCTATCCGCCCGAGCATGGCGACCTCCTCGCCGCCATCCTCGATCACGCGGGCGGGGCGATCTCCGAGATGCCGCTCGGCCACGAGCCGCGCGCCCGCGACTTCCCCCGCCGCAACCGGTTGATCTCCGGGGCCGCGCTCGGCGTCGTCGTGGTGGAAGCCGCGCACCGCTCGGGCTCGCTGATCACCGCGCGCATGGCGGCCGAACAGGGCCGCGAGGTGTTCGCAGTGCCCGGCTCGCCGCTCGATCCGCGCGCCGCCGGGGCCAACGACCTGATCAAGCAGGGGGCGACGCTCGTCACCGAGGCCGCCGACATCGTCAACGCGGTGCAGCCGATCATGGAGCGGCCCCTGATGAACCCGGCAAGCGAGCCCGATAGCGAACCGTTCGAAAGCGATCCGCAAGGCCACGACCGCGACCAGATCGTCGGCCTTCTCGGCCCGGTTCCGATCTCGATCGACGATCTCGTCCGGATGTCCGGCGCCTCACCCACGATCGTGCGCACCGTGCTGTTGGAACTCGAGCTCGCCGGCAAGCTCGAACGCCACGGCGGAGGGTTGGTGTCGCTGCTCTAAATTAGCCGTCGTTGCGCGCGTCGAACCGCGTACGTGCGGCCGCGATCTGCTCCTGATGCGCGATCGCCCACTCTCCGAGGGCCTTCACCGGCTGCTGAAGCCCGCGGCCAAGATCGGTCAGCGCGTAGTCGACCCGCGGCGGGATGGTCGGAAAGATCGTGCGCGTAACGAGGCCGTCGCGCTCCAGGCCGCGCAGCGTCAACGTCAGCATCCGCTGCGAGATGCCGTTGATCATGCGCTTCAGCTCGTTGAAGCGCTTGGGCCCGTCGCTCAGCATCATGATGACGAACACGCTCCATTTGTCGCCGACACGGGACAGCACGGAGGCGACCCCGCGGCAGTCGGCGTGGTCGGGATGCGGCATCGGATCGGATCTCGGCGTGGCAGGAAAACCGGTGTTCGCAGGTTTCAAAGATGTGCCCATGGCCCAAAAATGTGCGTTCTTGCGGGGATTTTGACAGTCACTCATGTAGTCCTGGTTACAAACCTATACCAGGGTGACCCCACATGAAACTCCTCCATCTCGACTCCAGCGTGCTCGGCCCTCACTCCATCAGCCGGCAGGTTTCCGCCGCCATCGTCGACCGGCTGCGACAGGCGACGCCGTCTCTCGAAGTGCTCTATCGCGACCTGACCCAGACCCCGCTCGCCCACCTCTCCGGCTCGCACCTCGCCGCCGCGCAAGGCGCCCCCGCGCCGGCGGAGCTTGCACCCGACCTCGCCGCAAGCGCGGCCGTGCTCGACGAGTTCCTGGCTGCCGACGTCGTCGTGATCGGCGCGCCCATGTACAATTTCACCATTCCGAGCCAGCTCAAGGCCTGGATTGACCGCATCCTGGTGGCGGGGAAGACATTTAAATATGGCGCGGCCGGGCCAGAGGGGCTGGCCGGAGGCAAACGCGTGATCGTAGCGATCTCACGTGGCGGCCATTACGGTGCCGAGACCCCGTACGTCGCCGGCGAGCATGTCGAAACCTATCTGCGCTGGGTGTTCGGCTTCGTGGGCATCACCGACCTGGAGTTCGTCCCCGCCGACGGCATTGCACTCGGCCCGGATCATCGCGAGAAAGCGCTCGCCAGCGCACTTCAGGCGGCAACGAATCTGCGCGCAGCATAGCCTGGGCACACGAACCGTCCGGCGCAGGATGGCAGTTGCGCCGGACGCAATCGCGTTGGTTCAAGTCATCAGCCGCGATAGATCGGCGCGCCGCTCGGAGAGGCCACCGCGCCGCCGTCGACGAAGATCTCCTGACCCTGCACATGCGCGGAATCGTCGGAGGCGAGGAACAGCACCGTCTTCGCGACGTGATCGGTTTCGCCGAGGCGTCCCAGCGGCGTCGACAGCGCGATCCGCTTTTCGAATTCCTTCTCGGCTTCGGGCGTTGCGGTCGCGGGCCCCCAGATCGGTGTGCGGATCGCGCCGGGCGCCACAACGTTGACGCGGATGCCGCGCGGCGACAATTCCGAGGCCATGATCCGCGCCATCGCCCGGACGCCGGCCTTCGCCGCTCCGTAAGCCGAATAGCCGGGAATGCCGAGCACTGAAATCACCGAGCCGTTGAGGATGATCGAGGCGTTGTCGCTGAGATGGGGCAGCGCTGACTGCACCGTGAAGAAAACGCTGGTCAGGTTGGTACTGATGACCTTCTCGAACACCTCGAGCGTGGCCGAACCCAGCGGTGTGCCGCCCGCGATGCCGGCATTGGCGAACACGATATCCAACTTGCCGAACTTCTCCGCGCCCTGCCTGATCGCGGCTTCCGTCGCCGCGATGTCCGTCGCGTCAGCTGGCAGCGCGAGCGCGTTCGGCCCGAGCTCCTTCGCAGCTGCCGCCAGCGTCTCCTTATTACGCCCGGTGATCACCACCTTGGCGCCCTCCGCTACGAACAGTTTTGCCGTCGCAAGCCCGATGCCGCTGTTGCCGCCGGTGATCAGGGCCGTCTTGTCCTTCAGTCTCACGCTCGCCTCCATAGTTGCATTATGAAACTAGATTGCTATCTGAGGCATATGGTTTTATGATGCAACCACACAAGCGCGTGATCGGCGCCAGTGCCGTGCGAATGCGACAGGACAGAACAGGATGGTGAAACGAACCAGCTTCGAGGGCGATGCCTGCCCGGTCGCGCGGTCGCTGGATGCTCTCGGTGACTGGTGGTCGCTGCTGATCATCCGCGAGGCGCTGTTGGGCGTGCGCCGCTTCGGCGAGTTTCAGAGCAGGCTCGGCATGGCCAAGAACATCCTGTCCGCACGCCTGCGATCGCTGGTCGAGCACGGCATCCTGGAAACCGCCCCCGCCTCCGACGGCAGCGCCTATCAGGAATATGTGCTGACGCCGAAAGGCCGCGGTGCTTTCCCGATTCTGGTCGCGCTGCGGCAATGGAGCGAGGAATTCGACGACCACCCTGAGGAGATCGCGACCATCCTGGTCGATCGCGAGACAGGCCGTCCGGTGAAGAAGCTGGAAATGCGCGCCGAGGACGGCCGGCTGCTCGGTCCCGCCGACACCACGCTGAAGCCGCGACCGGCGCCGCGGCGAAGCTCGGCCAAAGCCGGCCGCGAAGCTGAGCCGCGCTAGCATCCGACCAGGTTCACTCTGCGGATCGTCTTCAGGCGATTTCCGCGTTGATGCCGGCCGAACTTGACATCGTAGCTCAGATCGTAGGTACAGCCGGCCTTCATGGCGGCAAAATCCGCATTCCGCTCGATCACGTAATGACCGGGAGGCTCGGTGTTGAGATAGATGCGGCCGGGCTCCGCCCATGCTGGATCGACGCCGCGATAGGTCACCCGGTCGGTCGAGCCGACGGTCGCAAACCAGAGGATCAACCCTCCGATCAATGCCGCCATGATGCCGAGGCCGCGAACATCATTTCGGAGCGTGTCCGCCAGGCCCGAGATATTGGACGCGTTGCTCACGCCTCGTTGGTCGCAAGCTCGAGCGCCTCAGTTCACGCAGATCCTGTCCAACCCTGTCACGACAGCTTGCGCTTGGTCCGTAGCCGCAGATGCTCGTCGGCCTCGAGCTGCGTCATCCCCAGGAGATAATGCAGTACGTCGAGCTTGTGCCGCTCGGCCAGCTTGCGCAACGCCCCGGTCTGCTCGGCAATGAAGGCCACGGCCTCGTCTGCGCCGCCTTCGCCAGGTTCGTCGTGACGTGCGCCCCTCCGCGCGCCCAATGCGGCGCGCGCCCGTTTCTTTCCTGGCTTTGTCACCAGACCCCACTCGAATCGCATGCCCCGCGAAAGATTACGCCCACATCGAACGCAACTCCAAGGTGGTATTTTGCAACTTTTTCGATATGAAACTTGTCCCATCGCTTCGGTCGGCAACATCCCTCGATTTGACAGCGACGGCCTCACCACCCATGTTCGGGTCGAAACGGCCGAACCGAGTCCTTTCGTATTCGACCCAAGATTTCCCCGTAAGTTACTGGAACTACATGAATATCGTCATCGTGGAGTCGCCGGCGAAAGCCAAGACGATCAACAAATATCTGGGCTCCTCCTATGAGGTTCTGGCCTCGTTCGGCCATGTCCGCGACCTGCCTGCGAAGAACGGCTCCGTCGATCCCGATGCGAATTTCAAGATGATCTGGGAGGTCGACCCCAAGGCAGCCGGCCGGCTCAACGACATCGCGAGGTCCCTGAAGGGCGCCGACCGCCTGATTCTGGCAACCGACCCCGATCGCGAAGGCGAGGCCATCTCCTGGCACGTGCTGGAGGTGATGAAGGAGAAGCGGGCGCTGAAGGATCAGAAGATCGAGCGCGTGGTGTTCAACGCCATAACCAAGCAGGCCGTCACCGACGCGATGAAGCATCCGCGCCAGATCGACGGTGCGCTGGTCGACGCCTACATGGCGCGCCGCGCCCTCGACTATCTTGTCGGCTTCACCCTCTCCCCCGTGCTGTGGCGCAAGCTGCCGGGCGCCCGCTCGGCCGGCCGCGTGCAGTCGGTGGCGCTCCGCCTTGTCTGCGACCGCGAGCTCGAGATCGAGAAGTTCGTGCCGCGGGAATATTGGTCGCTGATCGCGACCCTTCTGACGCCGCGCGGCGATGCCTTCGAGGCCCGCCTCGTCGGCGCCGACGGCAAGAAGATCCAGCGCCTCGACATCGGCACCGGCGCGGAGGCCGAAGACTTCAAGAAGGCGCTGGAAGCGGCGACTTACGCGGTCACCGCGGTCGATGCCAAGCCGGCCCGGCGCAATCCGCAGGCGCCGTTCACCACCTCGACGCTGCAGCAGGAGGCGAGCCGCAAATACGGCTTTGCGCCGGCGCACACCATGCGCATCGCCCAGCGTCTCTATGAAGGCATCGACATCGGCGGCGAGACCACCGGACTCATCACTTATATGCGGACCGACGGCGTTCAGATCGCCCCCGAGGCGATCACCCAGGCACGCAAGGTGATCGGCGAGGATTACGGCAACGCCTACGTCCCCGAGGCCCCCCGCCAGTACCAGACCAAGGCCAAAAACGCCCAGGAAGCGCACGAAGCGATCCGCCCGACCGACCTCTCGCGCCGCCCCGACAGCATGAGCCGCAAGCTCGATGCCGACCAGGCCAAACTCTACGAGCTGATCTGGAAGCGCACCATCGCCAGCCAGATGGAATCGGCCGAGCTGGAGCGCACCACCGTCGACATCACCGCAAAGGCAGGCGGCCGCACGCTGGAGCTGCGCGCCACCGGCCAGGTCGTGAAGTTCGACGGCTTCCTGGCGCTCTACCAGGAAGGCCGCGACGACGAGGAGGACGAGGATTCCCGCCGCCTGCCCGCGATGAGCCCGAACGACGCCCTGAAGCGGCAGAGCCTGTCCGTCACCCAGCATTTCACCGAGCCGCCGCCGCGCTTCTCCGAAGCGTCGCTCGTCAAGCGCATGGAAGAGCTCGGCATCGGCCGTCCCTCGACCTATGCCTCGATCCTCCAGGTCCTGAAGGACCGCGGCTACGTCAAGCTGGAGAAGAAACGGCTGCATGGCGAGGACAAGGGCCGCGTCGTGATCGCGTTCCTGGAGAGCTTCTTCAGCCGCTACGTCGAATACGACTTCACCGCTGGCCTGGAGGAACAGCTCGACCGCATCTCCAACAACGAGATCTCCTGGCAGCAGGTGCTGAAGGATTTCTGGCGCGACTTCATCGGCGCCGTCGACGACATCAAGGATCTGCGCGTCGCCCAGGTGCTCGACGTGCTCGACGAGATGCTGGGGCCGCACATCTACCCCGCCCGCGCCGACGGCGGCGATGTCAGGCAGTGTCCGAACTGCGGCACCGGACGGCTCAATCTCAAGGCCGGCAAGTTCGGCGCCTTCGTCGGCTGCTCGAACTATCCGGAATGCCGCTACACCCGCCAGCTCGCCGCCGACGGCGAAGCCAGCGCCGATCGCTCGCTCGGCCAGGACCCCGAGACGGGGCGCGACGTCTGGGTCAAGGCGGGCCGTTTCGGACCCTACATCCAGCTCGGCGAGCCCAAGGATTATGAGGAAGGCGAGAAGCCCAAGCGCGCCGGCATCCCGAAGGGCACCTCGCCCAGCGATGTCGACCTCGAGCTTGCGCTGAAGCTCTTGTCGCTGCCGCGCGAGATCGGCAAGCATCCAGAGACGGGGCAGCCCATTACCGCGGGCCTCGGCCGCTTCGGGCCGTTCGTCAAGCACGAGAAGACCTATGCCAGCTTGGAGGCCGGCGACGAGGTGTTCGACATCGGCCTCAACCGCGCGGTCACGTTGATCGCCGAGAAGGTCGCCAAAGGCCCGAGCCGCCGCTTCGGCGCAGATCCCGGCAAGGCGCTCGGCGATCATCCGAGCCTCGGCACCGTCACCGTGAAGAGCGGCCGCTACGGCGCCTATGTCACGGCCGGCGGCGTCAACGCGACGATTCCGGCCGAGTTCGAGAAGGACACCATCACCCTGCCGCAGGCGATCGCGCTGATCGACGAGCGCGCGGCGAAAGGCGGCGGCAAGCCCAAGAAGGCGGCCAAGCCGGCCAAGGCCAAGAAGACCGCAGAGAAGGCAGCGGACGGCGACGACGCCGCACCGAAGCCGAAGAAGCCGGCCGCGAAGAAAGCCGCGGCCAAATCCAAATCCGAATCCACCAGCAAGGCCCGCGCTGCGGTGCCGTCGACCGCGAAGACGTCGCCGACCAAGGCAGCCGCCGCCAAGGCTCCGGCCAAGAAGAGTGCCGGCAAGACCTAGATCAAGAATTAGAGGCTAAGTGAAACCAAAGAAAGACCGTGGCTTTCCCGACAGGCAAGCCATCGTCGCCTTCATCAAGGCACATCCAGGGACGGTCGGAACGCGCGAGATTGCCCGCGAGTTCGGCCTGAAGAACGCCGATCGCGTCGAGCTCAAGCGCCTCATACGCGAGCTCGCCGACGATGGGATCATCAAGAAGAAGCGTCGCAAGGTCTCCGAACCGGACGCGCTGCCGCCGACGCTGCTGGCCGACATCACGGGGCGCGATTCCGATGGCGAGCTGATCGCCTCCCCCGCCGAATGGGACGAGGTCGAGAACGGCGAGCCGCCGAAGATCCTCATCGAGATGCCGCGCCGGCCCAAGCCCGGCACCGCCGCCGGCGTCGGCGACCGCGCGCTGCTGCGCGTCGAGCGCTCGGACGAGGACGAAGGCCCGGCCTGGCGAGGGCGCATCATCAAGGTCATCGACAAGGCCAAGAGCCGCATCCTCGGCGTGTTTCGCAGCCTTCCCGAAGGCGGCGGACGGCTCGTCCCGGTCGACAAGAAGTTCGCCGACCGCGAATTGAACATCGCCAGGACCGACACCGGCGGCGCCGAGGACGGCGACCTCGTCAGCGTCGACATCGTTCGCTCGCGCGGCTTCGGTCTGGCATCCGGCCGGGTCAAGGAGAAGCTCGGCTCGGTCAAGTCCGAGAAGGCGATCAGCCTGATCGCGATCTACGCCCACGACATTCCGCTGCAGTTCTCGCCTGCCGCGGAGCGCGAGGCGGAAGCCGCCGAGCCCGCCAACCTGAAGGGGCGCGAGGATTGGCGCGACGTCCCGCTCGTCACCATCGATCCGCCCGACGCAAAGGATCACGACGACGCGGTGCACGCGCAACCCGACGACGATCCCAACAACAAGGGCGGCTTCATCGTCAACGTCGCCATCGCCGATGTCAGCTTCTACGTGCGGCCGGGCACCGCCCTCGACCGCGATGCGCTCGACCGCGGCAATTCGGTCTATTTCCCCGACCGCGTCGTGCCGATGCTGCCCGAGCGCATCTCCAATAACCTGTGCTCGCTGGTCCCGAGCGAGCCGCGCGGCGCACTCGCGGTGCGCATGGTGCTCGGCCCCGATGGCCGCAAGCGCTCGCACAGTTTCCACCGCATCCTGATGCGCTCGGCCGCCAAGCTCGCTTACGCGCAGGCGCAGGCCGCAATCGACGGACGGCCGGATGACACGACCGGACCCCTGCTCGATCCGATCCTGAAACCGCTCTACGCCGCCTATGCCTGCGCCAAGCGCGCGCGCGACGAGCGCGACCCGCTCAATCTCGATCTGCCGGAGCGCAAGATCCTGCTCAAGAGCGACGGCACGGTGGACCGCGTCGTCGTCCCCGAGCGTCTCGATGCGCACAAGCTGATCGAGGAGTTCATGATCCTCGCCAATGTCGCCGCGGCGGAGATGCTGGAGAAGAAGTCGCTGCCGCTGATCTACCGCGTACATGACGAGCCGACGCTGGAGAAGGTGCACGCGCTCGCGGAATTTCTGGAGACGCTCGACGTTCCCTTCGCGAAATCAGGCGCGCTGCGCCCGACGCTGTTCAACCGCGTGCTGGCCCAGCTCGAGGGCCACGACTACTACCCGCTGGTCAGCGAGGTCGTGCTGCGCGCCCAGGCGCAGGCCGAGTACTCCTCCGAGAATTACGGGCACTTCGGCCTCAACTTGCGCCGCTATGCGCATTTCACCTCGCCGATCCGCCGCTATGCCGACCTCGTCGTGCATCGCGCGCTGGTGCGCGCGCTCGGTCTCGGCGAAGGCGCCCTGCCCGACAGCGAGACGCCGGAAAGCTTGAGCGAAGTCGCCGCGCATATTTCGCTGACCGAGCGGCGCGCGATGAAGGCGGAGCGCGAGACCGTCGACCGCTTGATCGCCCATCACCTCGCCGACCGTATCGGCGCGAGCTTCCAGGGCCGCGTCTCCGGGGTCACCCGCGCCGGCCTGTTCGTCAAGCTGAGCGAGACCGGCGCCGACGGGCTGATCCCGATAAGGTCCCTTGGCACGGAATATTTCAACTATGACGAGAGCCGTCACGCCTTGGTCGGCACGCGCAGCGGCACGATCTATCAGCTGGGCGACGTCGTCGACGTCCGCCTGATCGAAGCGGCGCCCATCGCCGGCGCACTGCGTTTCGAGCTCCTGGGCTCGGCCAGCGAGACCACCCCGCGCAGCCGCCGACAAGGCCCGCAGCGCCGTCCCTCGTTGAAGGCGAAACCGGGACGCAGCCCGGAGCGAAAACGCAAGCCGAAGCAGCCAAGATCCGGCAAGGCGAAGAAGGGCAAGGACAAGAGCAAGGGTAAAGGCAAGAAGGGCAAGGCATGGTGACGACGAGCACGGCGCCAAAGATCTGGACGCGCGAGAGCGGCCTCGTCGAGAAGCGCGACGTCTGGACGGCGATGAAGCGCGGCTTCCGCGGCCGCTGCCCGCGCTGCGGCGAGGGGAAGCTGTTCCGCGCCTTCCTGAAGACGGCGGATCATTGCGCCAGATGCGAGCTCGACTTCTCGCCGCATCGCGCCGATGATCTGCCCGCCTATCTCGTCATCGTCATCGTCGGCCACATCGTGGTGCCGGCCATTCTTTGGATCGAGACCAATTATTCGACGCCGGTCTGGCTCAGCTTCGCGGCCTATCTGCCCTTCACCTTCATTGCCTCGCTCGCACTGCTGCAGCCGGTCAAAGGAGCTGTGGTCGGCTTGCAATGGGCTCTGCGCATGCACGGGTTTGACGAGAACCCGCCGGATGGTATTCCGCCTGTGTAAGCAACAAGCAAGAAAGCGGTTTTGGGTGAGGACATGACGGATATTGCGCAAGCCGCGGAGAAGGCAAAGGTCCACGAAGAGAAGGAAGCGGATCATCATCCTTATTTCCGCCCAAGGGATGCGGCGACGCTGATCCTGGTCGATCGCAGCGGCGCCATTCCGAAAGTTCTGGTCGGCAAGCGCCACGACAAGGTGGTGTTCATGCCGGGAAAATTCGTCTTCCCCGGCGGCCGCGTCGACAAGACCGACTATCGGGTGCCCTGCGCCGCCCCGATCACCGCGGAGCTGGAAGCCAATCTCGCCAAGGGTAGCCCGAAGACCCCGGCTTCGCGCGCGAAGTCGCTCGCCGTTGCCGCAATCCGCGAGGCCTGCGAGGAGACCGGCCTCTGCCTCGGCCGCAAGGCCGAGGGCAAGGTGCCGAAGCTCGACGGCCCCTGGAAGCCGTTCGCCGATGCGGGCCTGCTGCCCGATCCCTCCGGCCTGTTCCTGATCGCCCGCGCCATCACCCCGCCCGGCCGCGTCAAGCGGTTCGACACGCGCTTCTTCACCGCCGACGCCTCGGCAATCACCCATCGCGTCGAAGGCGTGATCCATGCCGATGCCGAGCTGGTCGAGCTGGTCTGGGTCGAGCTCGGCTCGAAACCGCTCGCCGACCTGCATCCGATGACACGCAACGTGCTGAACGAGCTCGACACCCGCCTCGCCACCGGCCCGCTCCGCCACGACGCGCCGGTGCCGTTCTTCCATTTCTACGGCGGCAAGATGCAGAAGGATGTTCTGGGCTAGGCTGACATTGCGAAGGCACGGCTCTCTCAGCGGGTCATTCCGGGGGCGCGGCTTTCTCCTTTCGTCATGCCGGGGCGCGCGCAGCGCGAACCCGGAATCCATTCCTCGGCAGTCTTTGCGGCCCAATGGATTTCCGGGCTCGCCGCTCCGCGGCGCCCGGAATGACGTGCTGAGAGAGCATCGAAAAACAAAATAATCTTCCCGCCTCCCCCGATGGCGGAGTTCCGCCGCGTCCCTATGTCTTCCCCAGCGTCACCAAGAACGGACCCCGGGCGATGGCACAACGGCAACTCAAGCTTGGCGCGTTCATGCGCCCGATCAGCATCCACACCGGCGCCTGGCGCTATCCCGGGGCCTGGCCCGACGCCAATTTCAACTTCTCGCACATCAAGACGCTGATCCAGAAGCTCGAGGCGGGCAGGTTCGACGCCTTCTTCATGGCCGACCACCTCGCCGTGCTGAACATGCCGATCGACGCGCTCAAGCGCAGCCACACCGTGACCTCGTTCGAACCGTTCACGCTGCTGTCGGCGCTCGCGGCCGTCACCGAGCGCATCGGCCTGGTCGCGACCGGCTCGACCACCTTCGACGAGCCCTATCACGTCGCACGCCGCTTCGCCTCGCTCGATCACATCAGCGGTGGGCGTGCGGGGTGGAACATCGTCACGACCTCCAATCCCGATGCGGCGCTGAATTTCGGTCTTGACGATCACATGGAGCACGCCGAGCGCTACAAGCGCGCCCGCGAATTCTACGACGTCGTCACCGGCCTCTGGGATTCCTTCGCCGACGACGCCTTCGTGCGCGACGTCGAGAGCGGCCTGTTCTTCGATCCCGCGAAGATGCATGTGCTCGACCACAAGGGCAAATATCTGAAGGTGCGGGGCCCCCTCAACATCGCCCGGCCCGTGCAAGGCTGGCCCGTGATCGTGCAGGCCGGTGCCTCCGACGACGGCAAGCAGCTCGCGGCCGAGACCGCCGAAGCCGTCTTCACCGGCGGCGGCAGCCTCGCCGACGGGCAGAAGCTCTACGCCGACATCAAGGGCCGCATGGAGAAGATCGGCCGCGACCCCGAGCACCTGAAGATCCTGCCCGGCGCCTTCGTCGTGGTCGGCGACAGCGTCGAGGAGGCCAAGGAGAAACGCGCTTTGCTCGACAGCCGCGTGCATTACGACAGCGCCATCGCCTCGCTCTCGGTCATCCTCGGCACCGATGCCTCCGGCTTCGATCCCGATGGCCCACTGCCCGAGATTCCCGAGACCAATGCCAGCAAGAGTGGCCGGCAGCGCCTGGTCGATCTCGCCGCCCGCGAGAAGCTCACCGTGCGCCAGCTCGCCCAGCGGGTCGGCGGCCATGGCGGCCTGTCCTTCGTCGGCACGGCCAAGACCATCGCCGACCAGATGGAGGAATGGCTGGTGGGGCGCGGCTCCGACGGCTTCAACATCATGTTCCCGTTCGTCCCTGCCGGGCTCGACGATTTCGTCGACAAGGTCGTGCCGGAACTGCAGCGCCGCGGGATATTCCGGAAGGAGTATGAAGGAGCCACTTTGAGGGAGAATCTGGGCCTGCCGCGGCCAAAGAACAGGTTCTTCGAGACCTGATCGGGCCGTTTCGGGTGCTTTTCCGGGTGTAAAACCTTGACATCAGGCGGTTTCTGGCTAGGTTGCCGGCCAACGCGGGCCGTTTGGCCGGCTCCAGATTCCCATCATTTCTGAGGTTCAGAACATGGCCAAAGCGGTCACCATCAAGGTCAAGCTCGTGTCCTCGGCCGACACCGGCTTCTACTATGTCGCCAAGAAGAATTCGCGCACCATGACCGACAAGCTGGTCAAGAAGAAGTACGATCCGGTCGCGCGCAAGCACGTCGAATTCCGCGAAGCCAAGATCAAGTAAGATCGCGGGACGTTGAAGACTTTGACGGGGCCCTCACGGGCCCCGTTTTCATTTTCACCGCTGCATGCCTCGAACGCGCTGCCGCGTGCAACGCTGCTGGCAGAGCCGCGGGCTACCGGCCGCAGGCTCCGAGCTACGGACACCCTGCTCTCCATGATCGACGCTTGGCTGGCAAAGCGAGTGTGACTCACCTCGCAGAGCACCACGACCGGATTCAATATCTCGAACGGGATCGTTGAATGTCTCTGGTCCATTGCCGTGAAAAGCCATTTACCCCTGCTGGATCCGCTGCGCTTCGGCGCTGCGCTTGGCGTCGCCATCTTTCACCAGATGTTCTGGTCCTGGGCCTGGGTCTGGATCGGCGTCCCCGGCTTCGAGCGCACCGTTGCCGCCGATGTCCTCTACCCGTCCGCGGCGCCGTTCACATGGTTCGGCTGGGTCGGTGTCGAGATCTTTTTCGTCATCTCTGGTTTCGTCATCGCAAATTCCGCGGCTCAATCCTCGCCGGGCGGCTTTCTTCTGGGCCGCGCGCTCCGGCTTTATCCGGCGGTCTGGGTGTGCGCCACTGCGACGTTTCTCGTCCTGCTTCTCTTCGGCAGCGGACCCCTCTCCGAAATCATCCTGCCCTACATCCACGCCATGCTGATGGTGCCCAAAGGCGTCACGGGCCATTGGCTTGACGAGGTCTATTGGACGCTGGCGGCCGAGATCGCGTTCTACGGTCTCGTGTTTTGCGCGATGCTCACGAAGAGGATCACCCTGCGGCACCTCGCCTTCGGCCTCACCATCTACAGCGCGATATTCAACGCCGTCGCGCTGGCGGTGCTGTCATGCACGACGCCATCCGACCTGCCTTATCTCGTCATCCTGATGTTTCGGGTGCCATGCGCGGCCTTCCTGCTGACGCATGGCTGCTTCTTTGCGCTGGGTATCTGGCTGTTCATTCTCTCGAACAGGCAATTGACGGCGCTCGAGCAAGTCGCTGTCGCGGTCTCGTGTCTTTCAGGCGCGGCGGAAATCTACTTCTTTGCGTCTTTCCTTCTGACGTCCATACCCGCCATCGCGGATCAATCGGCGCTCGTGCCGATCGTGGTCTGGGCGGCCGCGGTGCTGCTCATTGCCCTTGCCGCAAACCGCAACAGACGCTTCGCGGGGATCGCTTCTCCTGAAGCACCTGCCTATCTGCGAACGCTTGGGCTGATCACCTATCCGCTCTATCTCACCCACAACGTCATTGGCGCCGCGATCATTCGACTTCTGGTCGACGCCGGCCTCGATGCCACCTCCGCGCTGTGGGGCGCGCTAGGCATGCTTGTTCTGGTCTGCTGGTTCATTTGCGAGAAGATCGAGCCGGCCGTCAGGTCGGCGCTGCTGCAGATCCTCTTGCACCTGGGAAAGCTGCCGCAGAAGCGACCGGTACTGCGCCGCTCCGTGCTGGCGCGGGGGCTTCGCCTGCCGCTGCCCATGCCGGCCAAAGCCGAGGTCTCAACCTCCTAGCCGTCCCCCCTGCACTCCCGATCCGCCTTTTTGCCGTCCAGATCACCGGAGGGATGAAGTTGCATTCTTCCTCTCGGCCACGGAGCCTTCGCTTGGTGCGCGGGCGGGCGAAGTGAGGCGGGCACGCGCCATTTCGTAGCTCACAGGAACTTTTTCAGGTCGGGAGCGGTTGGCGTTGGATGGTCGACCGCAGGAGCGGCCGCCGCCATGAAGATTGCGTGGACTAATGCCCCGGGGTGGCTGTCCTGGCAACCTCGTCCTGGCCCCCTCGCAGCTGGAATCAGTGAGCGTTCAGTCCACAGGAAGAGCAGAATGGGCCCCGTAACCAGACAACCCTTCAAACCGCGCACCACCGAAGAGCTGTTGGGGTTGCTCAGTGCGGTAGCGACCGGGATTCTGAGTGTCATCATCATCTCGATGCTTTATTTCGGCCGGGACATCTTCGTGCCGGTTGCGCTGGCCATTCTCCTCAGCTTCGTGCTGGCGCCGTTGGTCGAACTATTGCAGCGGATCCGGGTCCCGCGGGGACTGGCAGTCGTAAGCGTGGTTGTCGTTGCGTTCATGCTGATCTTCGCGATAGGAAGCCTGCTGGCGACACAACTGACCCAACTCGCTGGCGACCTGCCCCGATACCAATCGACGATCAGCGAAAAGATCCAGGCATTTCGGGATACCAAGGCCGGGAGGGGCACGCTGGAGCGTGCTTCCGATATGCTGAAGGATCTCAGCAAGGAGCTTGATAAACCGAAAGACACGCCATCCCCGCCGAGAACCGAAATCGTCCCCGGCTCGAATGCCTCCGTCCCACCGGTGCCGGTGCCGGTCGAGGTCCGCCAGCCCGATCCTGGCGCGTTGGAGAGCCTGCGAACCCTGATTTCTCCGCTCATTCATCCGCTCGCGACCACCGGCATCATCATCATTTTCGTCATATTCATTCTCATTCAACGGGAGGATCTTCGTAATCGCTTCATCCGGCTCGCGGGCTCGCTGGATCTGCAGCGCACGACCGCTGCGTTGGACGATGCCGCGAGCCGCCTCAGCAAGCTGTTTCTGACCCAACTCATCCTGAACGGCGCATTCGGCGTGGTGATCGGCACGGGCCTCTGGCTCATCGGAATCCCGAGCGCGATTCTTTGGGGCATCCTCGCGGCCGCGCTTCGCTTCGTCCCCTATGTCGGCGCCGTGATCGCTGCCGCATTCCCGCTGGCGCTCGCGGTCGCCATCGATCCCGGCTGGTCGATGCTGCTTTGGACTCTCGCTCTGTTCCTTGTCGTCGAACCGCTCGTGGGCCATGTCGTCGAGCCGATGGTTTACGGCCGCAGCACGGGGCTTTCCCCTGTTGCCGTGGTCGCGTCGGCAACGTTCTGGACGGCGCTCTGGGGACCGATCGGACTCGTCCTTGCGACTCCGCTCACGATTTGCCTCGTGGTTCTCGGACGGCATGTCGAGCGCCTGGAATTCCTCGACATCATGTTTGGAGACCGCCCGGCGCTCTCTCCTCCGGAAATCTTTTATCAACGGATGTTGGCGGGCGATCCAACCGAAGCGGCCGAAAAGGCCGAAGAGTTCCTGAAAGAACGTTCGCTGGCTTCGTACTATGATGAGGTCGCCCTGAAGGGCCTGCATTTGGCGCAAGCCGATGTGGAGCGCAATGCGCTTGACCAGGAACGTCTCATGAAGATTCGAGATGCCGTCAGCGAATTTGCCACCGATCTTGCCGACCAGGACGACCGGCCGCCCGCGAGGAGCAGCTCGACTACCGACGCTGAAGCATCATCCGCGGTCGAAGGTATTGCCGAGAATGCGGCCAATGAACGCTTGCCTTACCTCCGCAGCGAGGCTCTACCGCCGGATTGGCAGGGTGAGCACCCCGTCCTGTGTGTGGCAGGACGCACCCTGATCGATGAGGCGGCCGCGATCATGCTGGCTCAGCTCTCGACCGAGCACGGCCTCGCTGCGCGAGTCGAAGGCGCAGCATCACTTTCAACGACGAACGTCTTCCGCCTGGATACAACGGGCGTTGCGATTGTCTGCCTGGTCTACCTCGATGCCCGCGCGGCGGCACACATGCGGTACTCCGTCCGGCGTCTGCGGCGAAAACTGCCGAAGGCAACCATCATCCTCGGCTGCTTGGTCGATGACATGGACGAGGCCGCCCTGGAATTGTTGCGGGAAGGCGCCAAAGCTGACCTCATCGCGACGAGCATCGGCAAGGCCGTGAAGCTGTGCATCGAAGCGACAGGGACGACGGAACCTGGGCAGGAAGCCACCGGGGAGGACAAGTCCACGACGGCCGCGGCGTGACATTCTCGTTCTTCCTGCTACGCCGCCTTCAGGACCGGCGCGGGCGGCTGCGAAGGCCGGATCAACGCGAAAGCGACCTGCACGATGCCGCCGGCAAGCCCCAACGCCACGCCGATGCGCCAGGCCATGGTGTAGGAGCCGAGTGCGTCGTAGAGCAGGCCGCCACCATAGGCGCCGAGGAAGCTGCCGATCTGGTGGCTCATGAAGGCGAGGCCCTGGATCATCGCCTGCCAGCGCAGGCCGAACATCTCGGCGACGGCGCCCGCGACCAGCGGGCCGACGCCCATCCACAAGAAGCCCATGATCGCGCCGAACAGCAGCGTCGAGAACGGGCTCGCCGGCAGCATGAAATACCAGGCGAGCGCCAGCGAGCGCAGGATGTAGATGCCCCCTAACAGCGCCAGCTTGTTCCAGCGCTGGCCGGCCCAGCCGAAGAACAACGAGCCGAGCACGTTGAAGCCGCCGATCATGCCGAGCGTCTGCGCGCTGAGCATCGGATCGAGGCCGCAAATGGCGAGGTACGATGGCAGATGCGTGGTGAGGAAAACGAGCTGCATGCCGCAGACGAGATAGGCACAGGTCATCACCACGAAGGACGCATTGCCGAACGCGGTCCTCGCCGCGGCCGCAGCCGTGGCATCGCCGATGTCGGCGGCGGTGGGCTTGGGCAGCGGGATCTTGTCGACGCGCCCGGCGTACCAGGCGGCCGGAATCATCAGAAGCGACATGACGACGAAGCCGGCAAGACCGACGCGCCAGCCAAAACCCTCGTTGAGCATCTGACCGATCGGCGCCGACAACAGCGCCCCGAGCGAGCCCGCGCCGGAGACGATGCCGAGTACGGTCGAGCGCACCGTCTCCGGCACCGCCCGCGCCGCCACCGACATCGCGATCGCCGCCGCCGTGCAGGCCATCGAGGTGCCGATCAGCACGCCGCCGCCGATCATGATGCTGACCAGGCCGTTCGCCGTCGCCATCAGCGCCAGGCCGGCGATGTACATCAGCGCGCCCACGATCATGATCGGACGGAAGCCGTAGCGCACGGTGAGCGCGCCGGCGGGCGGCTGGAGGAAGCCCCAGGCGAGGTTCTGCACGGCCAGCGCCAGCGTGAAATCCGAGATTGAAATGTGGATGTCCTGCGTCAGCGGCTGCATGAAGATGCCGAGCGACTGCCGCAACCCCATGCTCAAGGTCAGCATGATCGAGGCGCCGATCAGGATGGGCAAGGTCGGGCGCAGGACCTGCAACAGGGGCATTTTCTTCTCCCTTTACGGCGCGGCACGCGTGCCGACGTCTGCGCTTGCCGTTGATTTTGGTTACACAGACCTGTGTACTTAGGCTATGCTTGCCCGGTGCTGTCAAGCGAACAGGACGCATGTCGCCGCATGGCTCCCCCGCCCCAACCACAGACGATGAAGGAGCGGATCCTCGAGACCGCCGACAAGCTGTTCTATCTGCAAGGCATTCGCGCCATCGGCGTCGACACCATCGCGGCTGAGATCGGGATCTCCAAGCGCACGCTCTACAACCACTTCCCGTCCAAGGACGCGTTGATCGCAGCCTATCTCGAGCGCCGCTTCGTCCACACCCGCCCCTCCGACAAGCCCCCGGCCGAGCAGATCCTCGCGACATTCGATTCGCTGGAGCGGCGCTTTGCCGCGAAGGATTTTCGCGGCTGCCCGTTCGTGAATGCGGTCGCCGAGCTCGGCCCTGCCGACCGCACCGTGAAGAAGATCGCCACCGCCTTCAAGGAAAGCCGCCGGCTCTGGTTTCGCGACCGCCTGACCGAGCTCGGCGTTGCGGAGGCGGAAGCGCTCGCGACCCAGCTGGTGCTGCTGGTCGACGGCTCCATCGCGCAGGACCTCGTGCGCGACGATCCCGCGATGGCAAGGGCGGCGAAGGACGCGGCGAAGGTACTGTTGCGGAATGCGGGGGTGGATGTCGGTGGTGATGAGGCCAAGCAGCCGGGGACCCGCGGCAAGTGCCCGCCGTAGTGATCAGTGTCACCGCACCACTCGCTGTCATCAACCGTGAAAGCGGTGATCCAGTATTCCAGAGACTGCTGCGATTGACCCTGGAAGCTGCGGCGTACTGGATTGCCCGCTTCGCGGTAATAACAGCGGAGTTTGTGGAGGAAGCGCGAACGCCTGACTGCTCGTCAGAACCATATCGCGATCCTACCAGTATGCCCCCGTTTTGCCCGACAGGTCAAATCGCGCCTCAGCCAGCGCAATCCTGTCGGTCAGTTTTGTAACCCATTGATTTACCTAGCACCGGCTACTGTGCATGGGGTTGTTTTCGCAACTTTGTGCGAGCGGCCTCACGCCGCCTGCGACACCACGCGGTTGCGGCCGTCGTGCTTGGCGCGGTAGAGCGCGGTGTCGGCACGCTTGAGCACGTCGGCGACGGACTCGCCCTTCCGCTCCAGCGTCGTCAGCCCGATCGAGATCGTGACCTCGATGCGCTTGGCGCCCTTGTGGATCGCGAACGGCTCGCCTGCGATCGAGCGGCGCAGGCGCTCGGCGACCATGCCGGCGACGTGGAGATCGGTCTCCGGCATCACGATGACGAACTCCTCGCCGCCGTAGCGGCAGGCGAGATCGATGCCGCGGATCGACTTGCGCACGCGCACCGCGAACTCGCGCAGCACGTCGTCGCCCGCGTCGTGGCCGTAATTGTCGTTGATCGACTTGAAGTAGTCGATGTCCAGGATCATCAGCGCCAGCGGCTTGCCGCGGGTGGCGGCCTGCTCGGCGAGCGTCGCCAGATGGCTCTCCATGTAGCGGCGATTGTGCAGCCCGGTGAGCGCGTCGGTAATCGCCATCTCGATCGAGTTCTGCACGTTGTCGCGCAGATGATCGGTGTAGCGGCGGCGGCGGATCTGGGTGCGGGCGCGCGCCAGCAGCTCGGTCTTGTCGATCGGGCGCAGCAGGTAGTCGTTGACGCCGATCTCGAGGCCGCGCAGCAGCCGCGTCGAATTCTCGGGGTCGGCGATCGCCAGGATCGGCACGTGGCGCGTGCGCTCCAGCGAGCGCGCCTGGCTGCAGAGCCTGAGGCCGTCGAAATTGTTGAGGTCGAGCGAGACGATCAGGAGGTCGTAATTGCCCTCGGCGGCGTGGAACAGCGCGTCGGTCGGGTTCGGCTCGACGTCGATGGTGTGCTCCGCCGCCAGGATCGTCGCCAGCCGCTCGTAGGAGGACTCGCGGTCGTCGACCAGCAGGATGCGGCCGCCCTTGCCGGTGTCGGCGACGGCGCTGCGCTCGGGCGCCTGCATGCCGATCTCGAGCGAGGTGATGGCGCGCATGCGCAGCTCGTCGGTCATCATCTTCAGCCGCGTCAGCGAGCGCACGCGCGCGATCAGCACGACGTCGGAGACGGGCTTGGTGAGGAAGTCGTCGGCGCCGGCTTCCAGCCCGCGGTTGCGGTCGGAGGGACTGTCGAGCGCCGTCACCATGACGACGGGAATGTGATGCGTGGCCGGATCGGTCTTGAGGCGGCGGCAGACCTCGAAGCCGTCCATGTCGGGCATCATCACGTCAAGCAGGATGATGTCGCATTCCGCGCGGCGGCTGATCGCCAGTGCCTCGGTGCCGTTCGCGGCGGTCATCACGTCGAAATATTCGGCGGACAGGCGCGCCTCTAGCAGCTTGACATTGGCGGGGACGTCGTCGACGACGAGGATACGCGCGGACACTGTGTACTCACTTCCTATCCGATAAAACGCCGGACCGTCTCAATGAATTTGCCGACCGAGATCGGCTTGGACAAATAGGCCTCGCAGCCGCCCTCGCGGATGCGCTCTTCGTCGCCCTTCATCGCGAACGCGGTGACCGCGACGACGGGAATGGCACGCAGCTCCGGATCGTCCTTGATCCAGCGCGTCACCTCGAGGCCGGAGACCTGTGGCAATTGGATATCCATCAGCACGAGGTCAGGCCGCATCTTGCGCACGAGGTCGAGCGCCTCGTAGCCGTTGCTGGTGCCCGAGGTCTGGTAGCCGTGCGCCTCCAACAGGTCGCGGAAGAGCTTCATGTTGAGCTCGTTGTCTTCCACGATCAGGACGGTCTTGGCCATCCCGCCCTCCTGATTGGTCCGAAGGACCGGTCCATGTGACGCTCAGACGCCGCTTTCCGGCGTTTCGAAAACTGGATTCAAACTAGCCTCAGATTCGCTTGAGTTTCGTTAAACCCGAGGGTCGACTTTCTGCGACGTGGTTTCCAGTTGCTTGTCCGGGTCGGAAGACTCAAGGCCGAGACTCGGGCATGATGCAAAGTAGACACCGAAAGTTAACGGAAAGGCAAACCGTCCCCTTGAAAAAGCCTGTTCACAACCCCCGCGAAGTTGCTGAAATTGTTGCGATTCAGGCGCTGTCCTTCGTCGCCGCCGAGCCCGAGCGGCTGGGCCTGTTCCTGGCCGAGACGGGCGTCGGCCCGGAGACCCTGCGCAATGCCGCCGCGGACCCGAATTTCCTGCTGAGCGTGCTCGATTTCGTGATGCGGGACGACGCAACGGTGAAGGCCTTTGCGACGTCTGCGGAACTGCATCCGACCAACGTTGCCGCAGCGCGGCAGGTCCTTGGCGACGCGCTCGGCGACCGCTCCTGGGAGCGCGACGTGCCGTGAGCACCCCTGAGGCGGCCGGACCCCGCTGCTTCTGCCGGGATTGTCTGGCTGACCTCCATATGGGCGTGCGGCGCTGCTCGGCCTGCGGTTCCCCCCGCCTCGTCCGCCACCGCTCGCTCGCGAGCTTGACCATCGCCCATGTCGACTGCGACGCCTTCTACGCGACGGTCGAGAAGCGCGACAATCCTGATATCGCCGACAAGCCCGTGATCATCGGCGGAGGCAAGCGCGGCGTGGTCTCGGCCGCCTGCTACATCGCCCGCACCTATGGCGTGCGCTCGGCCATGCCGATGTTCAAAGCGCTCGAGGCTTGCCCGCATGCGACCGTGATCCCGCCCGACATGGCCAAGTACGTTCGCGTCGGCCGCGAGGTGCGCCAGGCCATGCAGGCGCTGACGCCGCTGGTCGAGCCGCTCTCGGTCGACGAGGCCTTTCTCGATCTCTCGGGCACCGAGCGGGTGCATGGCATGATCCCTGCTCAGGTCCTGGCGCGCTTTGCCCGCGACGTCGAGCGCGACATCGGCATCACCATCTCGGTCGGCCTCTCCTGCAACAAGTTCCTGGCCAAGATCGCCTCCGACCTCGACAAGCCCAGAGGCTTTGCCGCGCTCGACCAGGGGGAAGCGCGCGTGTTGCTGGCGGACAAGCCGGTCGGCTTCATCTTTGGCGTCGGCCCGGCTACGCAGGAGCGTCTCGTGCAGCGCGGCTTCCGCCTCATCGCCGACCTGCAGAAAGCCGACGAGATCGAACTAATGCGGCAGTTCCCGAGCGACGGCCGCAGGCTGTGGCGGCTCGCGCGCGGCATCGACGACCGCCGCGTCGAGCCCGACCGCGGCGCCAAGACCATTTCCAGCGAGACCACCTTCGACAGCGACATCCGCGACTTCGCGACGCTGGAGAAGATTTTGTGGCGGCTCTGCGAGAAAACCTCGTCCCGGCTCAAGAGCAGCGCGCTTGCCGGCTCGACCGTGACGTTGAAATTGAAGACCGCCGATTTCCGCCAGCGGACGCGCTCGCAATCGATCGCAGCGCCGACGCAGCTTGCCGCAAAGATCTTCTCGATCTGCCGAGAGATGCTGGCAAAGGAGATCGACGGCACCGCCTTCCGCCTGATGGGCGCCGGGGTCAGCGCCCTGCGCGACGGCTCGCCTGCCGACGACACCGACATGCTCGACCGCCGCGCCGCCCACGCCGAACGCGCGGTGGACAGCCTGCGCAAGAAATTCGGCAGCGCCGCGGTCATCCGCGGCATTGCGTATGAGGGCCCGGAGAAGGCGCAGGAGCAATGACGGGCGAACGCGATCTCCGGATGCTGCTGCGACAGATGAAGCCGAAGCTGCAGCCGGGCACCTTCGTGTTCTGCACGATCCCGGCAGGGCAGCGCGTGCCCTCCGCACTCAATCCCCTGCTGACGTTCCGCGAGGAGGATGGCACAGCGCTCGTGATCTCTCGCGAAGAGGCCGAGGCGGAGCACCTAGCCTTCGCATTCCCCTCGCGCCTGATCACCCTCACGGTTCACTCCGCACTCGATGCGGTCGGTTTCCTGGCGGCCGTCACCGTGCCCCTCGCCGAAGCCGGCATCAGCGCGAATGCGGTTTCGGCGTTCCACCACGACCATCTTTTCGTACCCATTGACCGCGCGGATGAGGCGATAGCCGTTCTGCGAGAGCTGTCCGCAGCAACGGAGGATGGGTAGAGCGCAGCGAAACCCATCCCACAGTCCGTCAATCCGCGACCGCGATTGCCTCGATCTCGATCAGCCATTCCGGCGCGGCCAGCGCGGAGACGCCGACCAGCGTCGAGGCCGGCGGCTCCATGCCTTCGAAGAACGCCGAGCGGGCCTTGCCGATGATCGGGCGCAGCTCCGGCTTGTAGTTCACCACGAAGGTCGTGATCTTCACGATGTTGGCGTAGGTTGCTCCCGCTGCTTTCAGCGCATGCCCGAGATTCTGCATCACTTGCGTCGTCTGCGCGGCGATATCGCCCTCGCCGACGATGCGGCCCTCCTCGTCGGTCGAGACCTGGCCGGAAATGTAGATCGTGCGCGCGCCCGAGGCGGTGACGACATGGGAATAGGCGGGATTGTGATGCAGGCCGCTGGGGCGGAGATGGTCAAGCTTGGGCATGGGCTGGCTCCCGGAGTTTGTGGTCGGGAGGAGCGTAGCTGGGGAGCGCGCTGAGAGCTAGTCCGTCATGGCGAGGAGCAACGCGGCGAAGAGAGATCTCGTAAGGCGGGCAAAGGCGCCTTGCGCCGTGCCCACCATCCATCAATTGTCGAGAGAATGCGGGGGCACGCTGCGCTTGCCCTACGCACCCTTCGTGCGGGGCATTCGCCCTTCAATTGCAGGGCTTGCTGTCCTTGACGTCGAACTTGCCCATCGCGCCCGAAATGACGAAGTCGTTGTAATCGAGCACAAGCTGGCGCGACACGCCGTTCTCGTAGAGCTCGAACGCCATCGAATAGATCGGAGTCTGCTCGCCCTCCTTCTGCTGGGCCTCCCGGTCGAAATAGCTGACGGTGACGGGCCAGCGCTTGAGCGACTTCATCTGCTCGTCCGCAGTTGACGGATCGGACGAGGTGGCACGGTCGGCGGGGATCGGCTGGCCGATCACGGTCAGCGTGTTGTAGACCTTCTGGCCGTCGTCGGAACCGTCATAGACCGAGAGCTCGAGCAGCGATTTGCCCTCCCTCGCCGCCGCGATGATGCGCTGGATCTGCTCGGTCGGAAACACGATATTGCCGTCGAGCGTGAACGTCTTCGGCGCCGGCAGCTTCAGCTTGACGTTGATGTGGTCGCCGTCGCGCTCCGCCGAGCCGTCGACCCGGCCGGCATCGGCCTCGTTCATGCGCGTCTCGATCTTGAACCGGAAGCTCTTGCCGGCGGCGTCCTCCCAGGAATAGGAGCGGAGGTCGCTGAGCGTGACCTTGCCCTCGCCGCTGTCGAGCTCGGAGACCTGGCGGAATTCCGAGGTGTAGCCCTCGCAGGCGCTGCCCGTGAAATTGTAGAGGATACGGCCGCGAGCGCTGTTGACCGAGTTGGAGCGCGATTTCACGAGGCTGAGGTCGTAGAGCGCCTGGTGCGGAAGGAATGGACCGTTGGCGGCTTGGGCCATGCCGCCAAGGCCGACAGCGGCCGCTGCAAGCGCCATCACACCGAGCGAAGTCCGGAAAAGGTGCACCATGTCTCATCCCTAGGGGAGCGCAGATTCGACACTTTAATGACCGTTCCATTGCGTCGCAACTGAGACCATTTCACGTAAAATTGCCGCTTGCCGTCGAGCTCCGGGCGCACCCTTCGGAACGGCACGGGCTTGCTTGCATGTGGCGGCACAATGGGCGAAACAGGCGCGCCCGGCTGCAGCACCGAAATTGCCCCGGGCGGATGAATTTCGGGACAATGAGGTCGAACATGGCGGGCACGGTCGAGCAGAAACTGGCGGAACAGGGCATCAAGCTGCATGACGCCCCCACCCCCGTGGCCAATTACGTCCCGTTCGTGCGCACCGGCAATTTGCTGTTCGTCTCCGGCCAGGTCTGCTTCGATCCGGCCGGCAAGCTGATCGCCAAGGGCAAGCTGGGCGCCGGCGTCTCGATCGAGGACGGCGCCGCAGCCGCGCGCGGCTGCGCGGTCAACCTGCTGGCCCAGGTCAAGGCGGCGCTCGGTGACCTCGACAAGGTCGTGCGGGTGGTGCGCCTCGGCGGCTTCATCAACTCGGCGCCGGACTTCCTGGACGGGCCGAAGGTGCTGAACGGCGCCTCCGACCTGATGGTCGCGGCCTTCGGGGACAAGGGCCGCCATGCCCGCACCACGGTCGGCGTCGCCTCGTTGCCCGCCGATGCGGCGGTCGAGGTCGAAGGCGTGTTCGAGGTCGCCTGACACGAATGCGCGCGCCGGATTGGCTGACAGCTCGGCCGGTCGCCCATCGCGGCCTGCACGACATTTCGCGCGGCATCGTCGAGAACATGCCGGGCGCCGTGCAGGCTGCCATTGCCGGCAATTTCGCCATCGAGGTCGACATCCAGCTCTCGTCCGACGGCGAGGCCATGGTGCATCACGACCATGCCCTCGGCCGCCTCACCGAGGCCACCGGCGAGGTGATTGCGAGGACCGCCGCCGAGCTGAAGGCCGTCAGGTTCAAGGACACGGACGAGCGTATGATGTCGCTCTCCGACCTGTGCGCCATGGTCGCCGGCCGTGTGCCGCTGGTCATCGAGGTGAAGAGCCATTTTGCCGGAGACCGCAAGCTCGTAAAGCGGATGGCCGAGGTGCTGGCGTCCTACGACGGCCCCGCCGTCGGCATGTCGTTCGATCCAGACCAGGTGCTGGCATTGCGCGAGCTGTTGCCCTCGCGGCCGCGCGGCATCGTCGCCCAGCGGACCTACGAGGACGATTATTGGGCCGAGCTGACCCAGGCGCAGCGCGACAGCATGCTCTACCTGCGCCACGGCCTGCAGACCCGGCCGCACTTCGTCGCCTTCAAGGTCGACCACCTTCCGGCCCCCGCCCCCTGGATCGCCCGCAACGTTTTCGGCTGCGCCCTGTTCGGTTGGACGGTGCGCACGCCGGAGCAGCGGACGCGGGTGGCGCAGTATGCGGACCAAATGATCTTCGAGGGCTTCGTGCCGTAGGCACGGCCTGCGAATCTACCGGTCATGTCCCGGACAAGCTGCAACGCTTCAGCATTGCGGCGCACCGCCGAAGGAGCGCTGCGCTGCGTCCGGGGCACGAGAGCTGTGTCTCCCACCCCTTGAACTCGCTGCTGCAATGCACGATCTTGGGCCCGATGGGATCATCCGAAATCACCCTCGAGGCCGTACCTTCGATTGACGCCGTGTCGCCGGAGGATTGGGATGCCTGCGCCAATCCCGGTGGACGGTGCACGGGGGCTGGCAACGGAACCTCATCCACCCTTCCAGGCGATTCTCTCGGCCTCTCAAGTACCCCCCATAACCCTTTCGTCTCCCACGCGTTTCTTTCCGCGGTTGAGAAATCGGGTTCAGCGACCGTTCGCACCGGCTGGGGAGCCCGGCATCTGGTCGCCAAGCTCGACGGCCGCGTCGCCGGCGTGGTGCCCTGCTATCTGAAATCGCATTCGCAAGGCGAGTACGTCTTCGATCGTGGCTGGGCGGACGCCTATGAGCGTGCCGGCGGACGCTATTATCCAAAGCTCCAGGTCTCGGTTCCCTTCACCCCGGCGACGGGTCCGCGGTTGCTGGTCCGCGACGGCGTCGACCGCGAACGCATCATGGACGCGCTGGCGAGCGGCCTTATCGCGCTGTGCGGCGTCAGCAAGGCCTCATCCGTGCATGTCACCTTCGCGCGCGAGGCGGAATGGAAGCTGCTCGCCCAGCACGGCTTTCTCCAGCGCACCGACCAGCAGTTCCATTGGCACAATGAGGGCTTTGCGAGCTTCGACGATTTCCTGGCGACGCTGAACTCGCGCCACCGCAAATCGATCAAGCGCGAGCGGCGTGATGCGCTCACCGCCGGCATCACCATCCATTGGCTTACGGGCAAGGACATCACCGAGGATGCCTGGGATGCCTTCTTCGACTTCTACATGGAGACTGGCTCGCGCAAGTGGGGCCGGCCTTACCTGACGCGCGAGTTCTTCTCGCTGATCGGCCAGACCATGAGCGAGGACGTGCTGCTGGTGATGGCCCGCCGCAACGATCGCTGGATCGCGGGCGCGATCAACTTCATCGGCTCGGACACGCTGTTCGGCCGCAATTGGGGTGCGGTCGAGCACCATCCGTTCCTGCATTTCGAGGTCTGCTATTATCAGGCGATCGACTTCGCCATCAAACGCGGCCTCAGGCATGTCGAGGCCGGCGCGCAGGGCGAGCACAAGATCGCGCGCGGCTACCTGCCGCGCACCACCCATTCCGCCCACTTCATCGCCGATCCCGGCCTGCGCCGCGCCATCGACGATTACCTCAAGCGCGAGCGCGCCTATGTCGCGGAAGCCGGACGGGAGCTCGCCGAGCTCGGCCCGTTCCGCAAAGAGGCCGACGAGACGCCTTGACGCCTCGCCACGGCTGGTGACAGTAAGCGCAAATCGTTCAGGGATCCGCCGCCATGACCGCCTACGACACCAACAACATCTTCGCGAAAATCCTGCGCGGCGAGCTGCCCTGCCACAAAGTGTACGAGGACGAGCACGTCTTCGCCTTCCTCGACATCATGCCGCGCGTGCCGGGCCACACCCTGGTGATCCCGAAGGCCCCTGCCCGCAACATCCTGGACATCAAGCCGGACGACTACGCCCATGTCGCCCGCGGCGCGCACAGGATCGCGGCAGCCGCGATGAAGGCGTTCGACGCCGACGGGATCACCGTGCAACAGTTCAACGAGCCTGCCGGGGGACAGGTGGTATTTCATCTGCACATGCACGTGATGCCGCGCCAAGACGGCGTCGCCATGCTGCCGCCGGCGAGCCGCAAGGAAGACGACAAGGTGCTGCAAGAGCATGCGGCGAAGCTGATTGCGGCGTTGAAGGGGTAGCGGCGCCGCTCCTCCGTCATTGCGAGGAGCTCTTGCGACGACGAAGCAATCAGAACTGCCTCTGGAGAGGAACTCTGGATTGCTTCACTGCGCTGCAATGACGGGGCTAAAGCAGAACGCCCCTCACTCCGTCTCGAAATCGCCCTTCTGCGGCGTGGCCAGCGGCGTGAACTCGCAGCGGTCGGGCTTGAGATCGATCAGAGGCGTGTTGTCGAGGCAGTCGAGGCCGCGCACCAGGACCGCATTGCCCTCGATGCCGACCAGCTTCACGATCGACGTGCCGATCGGATTGGGTCGCACCGGGGAGCGCAGCGAGAATGTGCCGCGGGTCTTCTCGTTGTTCTTCGGGCTCTGCAGGATGATGTCGCGGCGCGACCTGTCGAGCCAGTAGAGCACTTCCAGATTGCTGTAGAAATCGACGCCCTTGATCGCGGGCACGAACGGCTCGAAGATCTCGAGCCGGCATATCGGGCCGTCCTGCCGCCCCTGCCGCGGCGTCTCCAGCCGCGACGTCCAGGGGGTGCGGATCCGGCCGATGAAGACGAGACCGGCATCCTGCGCCGGCGGCAGCTCGATGGCGACCTCGCCCTCGCGGAGGTCTTGTTCGCGAACCATATGTCCTGTTCCCTGGCTGTTCGCCCGCGGTTTTAACCCAACCACCATTTGCCGGCCAGCATGAAGACTTCGCCCGTGACCACGCCCGCGAAGATCGAGCGGCGGGTCAGGAGGAAGACGACGAGCCCGGCAGCGACCGCGCCATAGCGGAGCACATCCGGCACGCTGGCGAGCGCGCCTGGCGGCTGGACCACGATCTGGGCGATGACGCCCGCCAGGATCGCCGTTGCGACCGCCCTCACCCAGACCAGCAGCTCGGAGCCCTCGTCGATCCCGCCCCCGAACCACAGGCCCAGCATGCGCCAGATCTGGTTGGGAATGACACCGGCGACGAACAGCACAGCGAGTGCATGCCAGTCCCCGATCGCTTGCGCAAAGCTCATGCGCGCACCTCCCGCCACCAATGCACGCCATAGGCGATCGTGCCGGCGAGAACGCCGCTGACAAGGATATCGAGGCCCGAGTTCATCCTGGCGGCCAGCGGATACAGCAATATGCCGAGCACGAGCGCGACGACGTCGGCAATCTCGCGACTGTTTCGCGCCGTCGAGAACAGGAAAGACAGCGGCGTCAGCAGCAGGATCGCCGCGCCCAGCGTCTGCGTCAGGTTGGCGGCGAGGAAGTAGCCGACCGCATTGGCGCAGAGGCACACAGAGACGAGGCCGCAACCGAGCCCGTGGACGAAGGCGATGCGCCGCTCGCGCGGCACAAGCGGCAGGAAGCGGTGGCATTCGACCCACAATGTCACCGCAGTGAGATGCGCGGCGAAGATCAGCTCGCGCCGCTTGGTCGTCGGCGTGCGCATCAGCGGCAGCACCGAGACGACCATCGGAAACAGGCGGATCGCGCTCACCGTCACGGCGATCGCCGATTGGACCAGGGTGGCGCCCGAACCGAGCGTGGTGATCAGGATGATCTGAGCCGGCCCCGCCCAGACGAACAGCGTCGAGCAGAGCGTCCAGAGCAGGCTGAAATGGGTGTCATGGGCCAGCGCGCCGATGCCGAGATAGGTCACGAACAGCACGATGGTGAGGATCGTCTGCGTGATCGAGCGCAGCCCCCAGGCGAACGCACGCCAGGGACTTTGCCATTGCGGTGAATCGAGCGGAGGAAGCGCCACGGGAGGTTTGGCCGGTGAGGAATCGAGCCTGCATAACGGGCAAGGCGGCGGCGCGCGTCAAGGAAGGGCGCGGCGGGGCTGGCATGCGTGACATACCCACCGCCGTCATTCCGGGGCGGCTCGAAGAGCCGAACCCGGAATCCCGAGATTCTCAGGCGCGCAATTGCGCACCGTAGTTCGATGCTTCGCATCGCCCCGGAATGACGGTCAGAGAGAATACGCTCTACCCCGCCATGCCCCTGTTCCTCAGCACGAAGCATGCACCGCCCGCCTTGCGGATGCGGTTGCACAGATCGTCGGCCTCGGCGCGCGTGTCCGCGCCGATGCGCACCTGGTAGAAGGCGCGCGTGCCGCGGCTGCGCATCACCGAGGAGAGAAGGCTCGGATCGCGCTCGCCGATCACGGTGCTCAGTTTCGTCACGGCCCGGGAGTACATCGCCAGCGCCCTGTTGCGATCGAAGCCGGCCGCGAGCTGCACGCCCCAGGTCTTTGCAGCCGCAAGCTCGACATGCTGCTCGAGCTCGGCCACGAACGGGTTCGGCGCGCGCTTCAAGAGAGCCATCAGATCGCGGCAGCCCGTCGGCGGCGAGCTCGGCGGGCCCTTGCCTGTCGCGCCCGCCTTGGCCCAGGCGTCGATGCTGGTGCCGGTGATGGCGTAGACGTAGTTGCGGGTTTGCTCCGGCATGCCGCCGGTGCCGGCGAGCCATTCCTGGACCCGGCGCGGCCCCGCATTGTAGGCGGCGGCCGCCAGCCCGAGATTGCCGAACTGGTTGCGCAGCTCGTTCAGGAATTCGGCCGATTTCGGCAACGCCTGCACCGGATTGAAGGGATCGAGCAGCCCGCGCTCGCTGGCCGTGCCCGGCATGAACTGCGCGATGCCCCGCGCATGTTCGCCGCTGCGCGTCATGGGCCCGACGGCATCGGCCTGAAAACGGCTTTCCTGCCAGATCACGCGCGCAAAAAATTCCAGCGGCAAATTGTTGTCGCGCGCGGCCGCCTCCACGATCAGGCAGATCGACTCCCGCGTATCGCTCTCGCGCGCCTCGTTCGGCTTCTCCGCCGGCTTCGCAGGTTCCTCGGCCTTCGCTGGCGCGGCGGCGGCCGGCGTCTCATCCGCGAGCGCCGGCGAAAGCACGAAGACGTGGCATGATACAGCGATAACCCGAGCTATTCGCATGGCATCGACGTTACAGGACAAATCGGACCTTGACTTGGAACCCCAGCCAACTAGCAACGGACGGAAGTATCAACGCAGGTCCCGCCCGATGGTGACAATCTTTTTTGACCTCGACGGCACGCTGACCAACCCCAAGCCCGGGATCACCCGCTCGATCCAGTACGCTCTGGAACGCCTGGGCGTTGCGGTGCCGAGCGAGGACGAACTGACCTGGTGCATTGGCCCTCCGCTGCTTGCGAGCCTCCGGAAGCTCACCGGAACCGATGAGCTCGCCGACCGCGCGCTCCTGCTCTATCGCGAGCGGTTCAGCGACATCGGCCTGTTCGAGAACGAGGCTTACAGCGGGATTGTGGATACGTTGTCGTCGCTCGCAGCGACACGTCAGCGCATGTTCGTGGCGACCAGCAAGCCTGCGGTCTACGCCACGCGCATCGTCGATCATTTCGGGCTTCAGCCGTATTTCGAGCGCGTGTTCGGCTCCGAGCTCGACGGCACGCGGGTCGACAAGCGCGACCTGCTCCGCTATGCGCTCGACGAGACCAAGGTCGATCCGAACAGCACGATCATGATCGGTGATCGCAGCCATGACATGGTCGGCGCCCGCACCAACGGCATGACCGCCATCGGCGTACTCTACGGCTATGGCAGCGAGGCCGAGCTGCGGGAGGCCGGCGCGCACCACATCTGCGCGGCGCATCCCGAGCTGCCCCGTCATTGCGTGGCATAGCGGGCGGGCAGATCCGCCCTCGCGCTTCGTGATCAGCTCGCCGCCGCGGCGGTTTCCGCCGGCTCGACGGTATCGACCGGTAGCGCAAATTGCTCGACGCGATGATACCGCTTCTTGTTGAGCAGCAGCCGCGTCACGTCCGGCCGCGAATAATGGCCAGCGGGATCTGCCGCGTTCTTGGCAACGCCGATGGCGCCGAGATCGATCTCGGCAATCAGCAGTCCCTCCTGATCCGGCGCCAGCTTCTCGCCGATCTGGCTGCCGTCTGGACGGTAGATCGCGGCAAAGCCGCCGCCGGCATGCAGCAGAGCGTGCTTGTCCGGCCGGTCGCAGAGCTCGTCGATCATGGCCTGCGACACCGTCGCGCACGGCGCCAGCACGAAGCAGGAGCCTTCCACGGCATAGACGCGCGAGGCGGCGTTGTTGACCTCGGCCCCTAGCGCCGGCGCGAAGGGATCGTAGAGTGAGAAGCTCGGCCACGCCGCGACGTGGACTTGCTCGTTCTGGGCGTACATCGCGTATTTCGACAGCGGCTGCAGATGCTCCCAGCAGCACAGTGCGCCGAGACGGCCAATGTCGGCCCGCGCATGCACGGCAAGGTCGCTGCCGTCGCCCTCGCCATAGACCGTGCGCTCGGCATGGGTCGGCCGCAGCTTGCGGCGCTTTGCGATGGTCTCGCCATCTGGGCCGATCAGCCATTGTGCCAGATAGAGGCTGCCGCCGTCGCGCTCGGACAGGCCGATCACGGCGGTGAGCCTGGCCTTGCGCACGGCATCGCGCAGCCGTTCGGCCTGAGGGCTTTCGTAGGACAGCGAATTGTCGAAATAGCGCTGCACGAAGCCGCGGCCGATCGCCCAGGCCGGCGAGTCCATCCAGATGTGCCAGGGATAACCGGGGATGAAGGCCTCCGGAAACGCGATCAGCTTGGCATCTTTCTCCGCGGCCTCCCTGATCAGGGCGATCGACTTGTCGATCGAGGCGTCGAGGTCGAGCCAGGCGGGCGCGGCCTGCACGACCGCGACCTTGTATTTTGGATGTTCGATGCCCATCGCCGCCTCCATTGCCTGTTGATCGGATGCCCCGACCGATGCAGTCTATTTGACCAAGCCGGCCGACCCCGCGCTCGACCGCCGCGGAAGGAAAACTCGACTGGACGCGGGCTCCCCGCCCGGTACGGGACTTGCCTCCGGTTGGGCTGATCCCAGGCGATTTGCAGGGTGTGAAAGGGAGGCTCTCCAGATGCCAATCCAGTTCACGACGGACGGCAGCCCCGGCTATCGGCGGCTCGCCCTCTGGCAAGACATCGTCTGCGACGTCTTCGTCGGGCTCGACTGCAAGTCCGACCTCGGCAGTGCCTTTCATGGCTCGGTCACCCAGGCTTCGCTCGGCCAAGCGGCATGCTCCGAGGTCTGCTCTGACCGCCAGCACGTCCTCCGTACGCCCTCGCGCATCGCGCGTTCGGACCAGGATTTCGTTCTCGTTGCGCTCGGCAATCGCGGCAATGGCGGCGTGGTGCAGGACGGCCGCGAGACGGTGGTCCATCCCGGCGAGTTCACGCTCTACGACACCACGCGTCCATATGAGTTGCGGTTCAACGATCGCTTCACGCAGACTATCTTCAAGGTGCCTCGCGCGATGCTGCAGCGCCGGCTCGGCGGCACCGAGACGCTGACCGCAACGTCCTTTGGCTCCGACGCGCCGGTCGAGCGGCTCGTCTATGATTTCATCTTCCGGCTTTGCCAGAGCGCGGACGGGCTGGCCCCGGACACCGCCGCCGCGCTCTCGGAACAGGCCGTCGATCTCCTTGCGATGGCGTTGAGCGAGCGGCTCGGCAAGATGTCGCTACCATCCTCGACCCATCGCTCCGCCCTGCTGTTTCGGCTGAAGGCGCACATCCGCGCGCACCTCGCCGATCCCGATCTCTCGCTCGCTGAGACCGCGGCCGCGCTCGGCATCTCGCCGCGCTATGTCAACGATCTTCTCGCAGACGAGGGGACATCGTTCCAGCGCTTCGTCCTCGCCGAGCGCCTAGCCCGGTGCCGGCGTGATCTCGCCTCACCCATGCTCGCCCATCGCCACATCAGCGAGATCGCGTTTGCCTGGGGCTTCAACGACCTCTCGCACTTCGGCAGGGTCTTTCGCGAGCGTTTCGGCATGTCGCCGCGCGACTTCCGGCAAAGCCAGTTGCGGCACTGAAGCCCCTTCCAGCCGGTCAGCACCTGCACGACCAGTCATCCGCAGCAAGGCCGGTATGTGAGCGCGAGATAGGACGAGGCACCGGCCTGCACTATCCTTTCACCGTAGCCGCAACCATCAATCAGCGGCCAGCCAGGGAGCACATCGATGGAATACCGACGCTTGGGCCGGTCAGGCCTCATGGTGCCCGCCTTGAGTCTGGGGACCGGGACCTTCGGCGGCGTCGGCCGCCTTGCCGCTTGGGGCACGACCGACGCGACCGAGGCGCGGCGCCTTCTGGACATCTGCCTCGAGGCCGGCGTGTCGATGTTCGACACCGCGAATGTCTATTCGCTCGGCGAATCCGAGCGCGTGCTCGGGGAAGCCATCAAGGGCCGCCGCGACAAGGTGCTGATCTCGACCAAGGCGACCTTCCGCTTCGGTGATGGGCCCAACGACATCGGCTCGTCGCGGCAGCATCTGCTCAAGGCCATCGACGGTTCGTTGAGCCGGCTCGGCACCGACTACATCGACCTGTTCCAGCTCCACGGTTTCGACGCCTTCACCCCGCCCGAAGAGGTGCTCGCCACCCTCGACGTGCTCGTGCGCGCCGGCAAGATCCGCTATGTCGGTGTGTCGAATTTCTCCGGTTGGCATCTGATGAAGTCGCTCGGTGTTGCCGACAAGCATGGCTTTCCGCGCTACGTCGCCAACCAGACCTATTACTCGCTGATCGGACGCGACTACGAATGGGAGCTGATGCCGCTGGGACTCGACCAGGGCTTAGGGGCCGTGGTCTGGTCGCCGCTCGGCTGGGGCCGCCTCACCGGCAAGATCCGCCGGGGGCAGCCGAAGCCTGAGGTGAGCCGCCTGCCACAGACCGCCGAGTTCGGCCCGCCGGTGCCGGACGAGCACGTCTACCGCGTCGTCGATGCCATCGACGAGGTCGCCAGGGAGACCGGCAAGAGCGTCTCGCAGATTGCGCTGAACTGGCTGCTCCAGCGCCCAACCGTCGCGACACTGATCATCGGCGCGCGCAACGAGGCTCAGCTACGCGAAAATCTCGGCGCGGTCGGCTGGTCATTGACCAACGAGCAGGTCGCCAAGCTCGACGCCGCGAGCAAGGTGACGCTGCCCTATCCTTATTGGCACCAGCGCGTGACCTTCAGCGACCGCAATCCGCCGGCGGTGTAGGCGCTTCTTAGCGGCAGGCGCGCGAAAGCCGCCTGCCGATGCCGCCGCGCCGCGAGGTCGGCTTTCGCATGGAACTGTCCGTGTCCTGCCGGGTTGCGATGCGTCTCGCGATTTCCTATCCGGAGGTGACCCACGGCTCGAATCAAGCGCGCCTTTATCATGTCGTCCGCCCCGATCGAGCATGCCGATGGCCTGCCGCAGCCGCAGCGCAACCAGGCGGTACTGACCATTGCACTCGGCATCATCATGGCGGTCGCCGACAGCGCCATCGCCAATGTGGCGCTGCCGACGATCGCGACCGACCTCGATGCCAGCCCCGCCTTCTCGATCTGGATCGTCAACGGCTACCAGCTCGCGATCACGATCTCACTGCTGCCGCTGGCCTCGCTCGGCGAGATCGTCGGCTATCGCCGCGTCTATCTGGCCGGGCTGGTCCTGTTCACGCTGGCCTCGGCCTTATGCGCATTGGCCAACACGCTGCCGCTGCTCACGGCCGCGCGCATCATCCAGGGCTTTGGCGCCGCAGGCATCATGAGCGTCAACACCGCGCTGGTGCGCTTCACGTATCCGCGCAGCCAACTCGGCCGCGGCATCGGGCTCAACGCGCTCGTGGTCGCCTTCTCGGCCGCGGCCGGCCCGACACTTGCCGCCGGCATTCTTGCTGTCGGAAGCTGGCCCTGGTTGTTCGCCATCAACGCGCCGCTCGGCGTGGTGACGCTGGTACTGGGCCTGCGCAGCCTGCCGCACACCAAACCCGCGAGCCGCCGCTTTGACTGGCCGAGTGCCGCGCTGTCCGCGATCACGTTCGGCGTCGGCATCGCCGCCATCGACGGCGTCGGCCATGGCGAAGCTGTGGTCACCTGTCTCGCGCAGTTCGCCATCGCTGTCCTCGCGGGTGCGCTGCTGATCTATCGCGAGACGCACATGACCTCGCCGCTGTTGCCGGTCGATCTGCTGCGAATCCCGGTGTTCGCATTGTCGATTGCGACCTCGATCGCCTCGTTCTGCGGGCAGATGCTGGCCTTCGTCTCGATCCCCTTCTACCTCCAGAGTCGCTTCGGCTATTCGGCCGTGCAGATGGGCCTGTTGATCACGCCATGGCCGATCGCAGTCGCGTTTGCGGCGCCTCTCGCCGGCCGCCTGGTCGAGCGCTATCCGGCCGGACTACTCGGCGGCATCGGGCTCACGCTGTTCGCCTGCGGCCTTGCCGCGCTCGCCTTGCTCCCCGCAGCCCCGACGCCGTTAGACGTGATCTGGCGTATGGCGCTCGCCGGCGCCGGCTTCGGCCTGTTTCAGACGCCGAACAACCGCACCATGATCGCGGCCGCCCCGCGCGAGCGCGCCGGCGGCGCCAGCGGCATGCTGGGCACGGCGCGCCTGCTCGGCCAGACCACCGGAGCTGCGCTGGTGGCGCTGCTGCTCGGCCGCTACCCGCTCGACGGCACCCGATACGCTCTGCTCACCGGCGTCGGATTTGCGCTTTGCGGCGCCGTGCTCAGCATGCTGCGGATGTCCCCGGCCGGCGCGCGCGGCGCCGAGCACGTCCGCGTGCAGGACGACCAGCGCCTGCGCGGCGACTGAGAGGGCAACCCTCCGGTACCTGCCACGTCCGGGCACAACCCCTGCGTGGCTTAACTATTCGGACCATTGCCCTCTTGCCCTCCCGCTCCGGTTGCGCTTCATTGACACCGGGGAACAAGGGGCATTTCATGCGTTTCGTGGGAATTGCGGCGCTCAGCGTCATGCTGGGCGGCTGCGCGTCTGTCACGCGCGGCACGACCGAGAATATCAGCATCTCATCGACACCTTCGGGCGTAGAGGCAGTCGTCAGCGGAATGGACGTTCCGACCACCTGCACGACGCCCTGCTCGGTTGTCGTCAAACGGAATGCCGATATTTCAATCACCTTTCAAAAGGAAGGATATGAGCCGCAGATCGTGCCGCTCAGCCGGGACGTACAGACGTCCGGGGCTGCAGGTTTCGCCGGCAATCTCCTGCTCGGCGGCGTCATCGGCATGGGTGTCGACGCGGCAACCGGGGCAGCCACCGATCACAAACCCAATCCGGTCATCGTGACGATGCAGCCGACGGTCCGTGCGCGGCCGCCTGCACCGAAGAGGCCGCGAGCACCGGCGGCACCTCCTCCTGACACCGGGACGTAGAAGTCAGAACGAACAAAAAGGCCGGCATTTCAGCCGGCCTTTTCAATTCACGTGACCTGCCGATCAAACCTTGACCAGCGGCCCTTTCGAGGTCGGGCCCTTCGAGCCGCCGGGACCACCCGGCTTGGACTTGCCGGGCGGCCGCTTGCGGGCACCCGGCAGCTTCTCCTGTTTCGGTGTGACCGGGCCGTCGAGGAACTCGAAGCCGATCTTCTCCTTGGTCTCGTCGGCCTCGTCCTTGACGAGAACGACGCGAACATGGCCGCCGCCCTTGAGCTGGCCGAACAGCACCTCGTCGGCCAGCGGCTTCTTGATGTGCTCCTGGATCACGCGGGCCATCGGACGCGCACCCATCTGCTCGTCGTAGCCGTGCTGGACCAGCCAAGCCTTGGCCGGCTCCGACAGCTCGATGGTGACGTCGCGGTCGCCCAGTTGCGCCTCGAGCTGGAGCACGAACTTCTCGACCACGGTGCCGATCACCTCGACGCTGAGATGGCCGAAGGAGACGATGGCATCGAGACGGTTGCGGAATTCCGGCGCGAACTGCCGGTTGATCGCCTCGTGGTCGTCGCCTTCGCGCTTCGAACGCGTGAAGCCGAACGCCTGCTTGGCGAGATCCGCCGCGCCGGCATTCGTGGTCATGATCAGGATCACGTTGCGAAAGTTGACCTGCTTGCCGTTGTGATCGGTGAGCCGGCCGTGATCCATGATCTGGAGCAGCACGTTGTAGAGGTCGGGATGCGCCTTCTCGATCTCGTCCAGCAGCACCACGCAATGCGGATGCTGGTCGACGCCGTCGGTGAGCAGGCCGCCCTGATCGAAGCCGACATAGCCGGGAGGCGCGCCGATCAGGCGCGACACAGTGTGCCGTTCCATGTACTCGGACATGTCGAAGCGCAGGAGCTCGACGCCCAGCGTCGCCGCGAGTTGCTTGGCGACTTCGGTCTTGCCGACGCCGGTCGGACCAGAGAACAGGTAGCAGCCGATCGGCTTCTCCGGCTCACGCAGGCCGGCGCGTGCCAGCTTGATCGAAGCCGCGAGCGACTCGATCGCCTTGTCCTGGCCGAAAACCGTGCGCTTGAGCGTCGTCTCGAGGTGCTTGAGCACCTCGGCATCGTCCTTCGACACGCTCTTCGGCGGAATCCGCGCCATCGAGGCGATCGTGGTTTCGATCTCCTTGATGCCGATGGTCTTCTTCCGCTTGTTCTCGGAGACCAGCATCTGCGCCGCGCCGGACTCGTCGATCACGTCGATCGCTTTGTCCGGAAGCTTGCGGTCGTGGATGTAGCGCGAGGACAGTTGCACCGCCGCCTCGATCGCCTCGTTGGTGTACTTCAGCCGGTGGTAGTCCTCGAAGTACGGCTTGAGACCCTTGAGGATCGCGATGGCGTCCTCGACCGTCGGCTCGTTGACGTCGATCTTTTGGAAGCGCCGCACCAGCGCGCGGTCCTTCTCGAAGTGCTGACGGTATTCCTTGTAGGTGGTCGAGCCCATGCAGCGGATCGTGCCCGAAGCGAGCGCCGGCTTGAGCAGGTTCGAGGCATCCATTGCCCCGCCCGAGGTCGCGCCGGCACCGATCACGGTGTGGATCTCGTCGATGAACAGGATCGCGTTGGGATGCGCCTCGAGCTCCTTCAGCACCTGCTTCAAGCGCTCTTCGAAGTCTCCGCGATAGCGCGTGCCCGCGAGCAGCGTGCCCATGTCGAGCGAGAACACGGTGGCGGCCGCAAGCACCTCAGGCACTTCGCTATCGACGATGCGCTTGGCGAGCCCTTCCGCGATCGCGGTCTTGCCGACGCCGGCTTCGCCGACGAACAGCGGGTTGTTCTTCTGCCGGCGGCACAGCACCTGAATCGCGCGGTTGATCTCGGAATTCCGTCCGATCACCGGGTCGATCTTGCCGTCGCGCGCCTTCTTGTTGAGGTTGACGCAATAGGTCTCGAGTGCCTCGCCCTTCTTCTTGGCGTCCTCGTTGCCCTTGGCCTCGGTCTCCTCGTCGACGCCGCGCACGGGGCGCGCCTCGGAGACGCCGGGCCGCTTGGCGATGCCGTGGCTGATGTAGTTGACCGCGTCGTAGCGCGTCATGTCCTGCTCCTGCAGGAAATACGCGGCGTGGCTCTCGCGCTCGGCGAAGATCGCGATCAGCACGTTGGCGCCGGTCACCTCTTCGCGACCGGACGACTGCACGTGGATCACGGCGCGCTGGATCACGCGCTGGAAGCCGGCGGTCGGCTTGGCGTCGTCGGTGCCATCCGTCACCAGGTTCTCGAACTCGGTCTCAAGATAATTGACGAGGCTCGAACGGAGCTTGTCGAGATCGACGCTACAGGCGCGCATGACGGCGGCTGCATCGGAGTCGTCGATCAAGGAGAGCAAGAGATGCTCGAGCGTCGCGTATTGGTGATGACGCTCGTTTGCGATCGCCAGCGCACGATGCAGGGATTGTTCAAGGCTTTGGGAAAAAGTCGGCATTCGCGTCCTCTATGGCCCCCACCATCATGGTCGTGATCGCCCGGTCAGGCAACAACAACCTTTGTCACATATAGTTATACAAGACCGCGGTGGAAGACCGGTTCCGCGACTCGACACCCTGGGGTACTTTCGATGCAAAACCCGTTCCGATTTGGGCAGTATCGGCGCCCGCGCAGGATTCCGTAGTTTTGCCGGCTGCATCCGAGATCGCGCAGCATTCACGGGAAAACAATACAGGGGTTGCGCCGGCTTCAAACGCGACGCGAGACGCTTACTTCTTTTCCATCACGCATTGCAGCGGATGCTGGTGCTTGCGGGCGAAATCCATCACCTGAGTCACCTTGGTTTCGGCGATCTCGTAGGTGAATATGCCGCATTCCCCGATACCATGATGATGGACGTGCAGCATGATCTTGGTCGCAGCTTCGATGTCCTTGTTGAAGAACTTCTCCAGCACGTGAACGACGAACTCCATCGGCGTGTAGTCGTCGTTCAGTATCAGCACACGGTACAGGTTCGGCCGTTTGGTCTTGGGCTTGACCTTGGTGATGACCGACGTGTTCGGACCCGAAGGGTTGCCCGAACGGTTCTCGTCATTGCTCATGCGAGGAGCGGCGGCGGCTGGCGCGGACAAGTCGAGGCTGGAAGTCAATTGCAGCATGGCACAGGCGTTCAAAATTCCCCACGAAAGCGAATGCAGTCACCGCGCGACCCCGTCCTCCGGAGCCCGGCGAAGCCGCGCCGACCAGTTGGATCGCCGCTCCCGACAAATCCGGTCAAGCCGGATCACTCGCCAGCAATATGGCCCTGCCCCCGGCTGGCCGCAAGCACGCGAAGCTACGGCCAATGCAGTCGCGGCAGTTCCGAATTCCTGGTCCGAGCGATCCTGTTCAGGTTAGTCAATCTGGACCGATTTGACAAAAACTTCCGCGGGCTGATTTAGAACGCGTCGACCAGGAACCGCGCCGTTCTGCGACTGGATTGTTGCGCCGACAGCAGCGACAAGTGCGATCTGGTCATGGCGGCCGGCGTTGCTGTCGAACTGTGCCCGATTTGGCTGCGGATCATCGCGCACAGCAAAAAGCCCGGCTGGTGCAGCCGGGCTTCTCGATTCCAGGATGTCCTGAAACCTTAATGGGCGGCCGGGGTGAACTTCGACACGATGGTCTCGACCGGCTTGAACGCCTGCTTGGCGAGGTCGCTGTAGAGGCCGGCGATCTTCTGCGATTCCGCCACGAAGGTCTCGTAGGAGGAACGGGCAAAATCGGTCTGCGCTTCCATGGCTTTATCCAGCGACTTCACGCCGGATAGCTTCTCGACGAAGGACTTGGTGTCTTCGAAGGATTTCTTCGTATAGTCGCCATAGGCGCTGGCGATCGCCTGGAGGCCGTGCTGCACCGATGTCGCGGAAGCAACGCACTGCTCAAACTGCTCTTTCCCGTAGTTCTGAAAATCTTCAACCTTGAACATGTCGGAATCCTTTTCCCTGGCTCGTGTCGGGAAGCCCCGGCTCCCTGACTCCGCACAAAAATAGTGCAACGCACAAAAATGTCAAGAATCTTGTGCGTCGCACAAAAATTGCAGATCGTCGAAATTCCCGGAGTTTCCCGCAAGGGTTCCTTAAGCTTTTGGAAACCGGGGGCCCCTACCTTGATTCCCTGAACGTGTTCACTTTCGCGAGCGGTCAAAAGCCGTTTGACAACATCACCTTAGCCAGAACAGCGGCTCGGGTCCAACGTCCCCCGCGGCAACATCAGCAGAGGGACAGCCTGAGCAGGTCATGATCCCGGAGCAATTGGGCACAATTTCGCCTCACGAGCCGGTGATCAAGTCAGAAACGGGGACGGGGTTCCATGCTTCGTAACAACTTGTCTTCCTCGCGCTGGGCGCGGGTTGGCGTTTTCGGGCTTCTCACGGTCACCACTGCAGTCATCTTCACCATCGACGCTGCCGAGGCGAGACGTCATCGGCGCCACTACGCGCACCACAAGGTGCAGCGCAGTGTGTCGGAGAGCTCCAACCCGAAATTCGCGTCCATCATCGTCGACGGCAATTCCGGCGCAGTATTGCAGGCGACCAGCCCTGACGGGATCCGCCATCCGGCCTCGCTGACCAAGATCATGACGCTCTATCTGCTGTTCGAGCGCCTCGAATCCGGCAAGATGAGGCTCGACACCGAGATGCCGGTGTCCAAGCACGCCGCGGATCAGGATCCGACCAAGCTGAATCTGCGTGCCGGCCAGACCATTCGGGTCGAGGACGCGATCAAGGGCCTCGTCACCCGCTCCGCCAACGACGCATCCGTTGTGATCGCCGAGGCAATCGCCGGCGACGAGACCACATTCGCCCAGATGATGACACGCAAGGCGCGCGCGCTCGGCATGTCGAAGACCGTCTACCGCAACGCCAATGGTCTTCCCAACGACGAGCAGGTCACGACCGCGCGCGATCAGGCCACGCTCGGCCGCGCCATTCAGGAGCGCTTCCCACGCTACTATCGCTATTTCGCGACGTCGACGTTCAACTGGCGCGGACAATCGATCCGAAACCACAACCACCTGCTCGGCAGTGTCGAAGGCGTGGACGGCATCAAGACCGGCTACACACGCGCCTCCGGCTTCAACCTCGTCAGCTCGATGCGGCGCGGCAATCGCCACCTGATCGGCGTGGTGCTCGGCGGCCGCAGCGGCGGCTCGCGCGACGCCATCATGCGCAACCTGCTTGCCGAGAATCTGGACAAGGGCGCGACCACTCGCACCGTCGTCGCCGTCACCGAGCGCAACGGCGCCGATGCCAGTATCGATGTTGCCGACGCATCCGACACTCCGGCACGCCCCCCCGCGCAGGTCCAGGTCGCGGCAGCCTCTGCCCCCGACGCTGCGCCGTCGCGCCTCGCCGCCCGCCTATCCACCCTTGCGGCGGCCACCGCCGCGATGCCGCCCGCCCAGCACAGAGCTGACGCCAGCAGAGCCGAGGTTCGCCCGACGGAATCCAAGATCGAGCCCGCGCCGCTCACCAATGGGGTGATCTCGAGCCAGCCGCTCTCCATCATCCCCGGCTCGTCCGAACCGATGAAACCGGTTCGGGTCAAAACGGTTCAGGTCAGGGCCGGCGCCGTGAAGGTTGCCTCCGCCGCTCCCGGCCAGGTGGCGCCGCCAGTCACGAACGCGATCCCGCCCCGTTCCGAGGTCGCCGAAACCTCCGGCGCCGTCGTTGCCAGGGCCGATCTCCTCAACAAGGCGGAGCTGGTAAGCCAGCCGGAAGCGCCGAAGGCCGAGATTGCCCGCGCCGACCTGCCGCGGCAGCCGGCCGGCTTCGGCACCGGCAACGGCATTCTCGGGGTGCTGCCGGCCGCAACCGCGGCGGCGCCCGCTCACACCGGCCCGAAGCTCGCGTCCGCCGACCCGGCCTCGCAGCCGATCCAGATGAGCGCCAGCGCCAAGCCGGTCGTCAGCCACAGCGGTTGGATCGTCCAGGTCGGCGCGCTCGAGAGCGAGAGCGAAGCCCAACAGCGCATCGACGCGGCCCGCAACTCGGCGCGCGGCCTGCTCAGCAAGGCCGACCCGTTCACCGAGCCCGTTGTCGCCAAGGACAATCGCAAGCTCTACCGGGCGCGCTTCGCCGGGCTCGAGCGAGATCAGGCGGAAGCCGTCTGCCGCACTTTGAAGCGCGCCGAGATCTCCTGCATCACCGTTCGCAACTGATCTCCTTTCCCCGTTTCGGATCAATGCCCGCGCCACGCGCGGGCATTTTCGTTTTGAGGATGCGGTAATGCCGAGGCAGTTCGCGACAACGCGGTTCGACGACAACCTCTCGTCAAGGATTTACGGTTAAAGCTTTGCTTGAGGGGATCGACCACGCCAACAAAGGGCGGGCGACGGCAGACAGAGCAAACGGAGCTCACGCGGTACGGGCGTTTGTAGCGTGGTGCCGGAGTTAGCCGTTATGCGTGCGAAGCAGAGTATCCTTGGCCTCGTTTACCCGGGCAGCGAGATACGTCGAGCCCCCCTGGTCGGGATGGAGTTTCTTCATCAGGGATTTGTGCGCCCGGCTGATGTCGTCGCGCCCCGCTCCCGGCTGCAAGCCAAGGATCTGATAGGCCTCCTCTGCCGTCATTTTGCTGCTCGCCGCCGAGCGGCGCTGCCGCCCTGCCGCATCGCCCTGCGCGTTCTGACGCCAGGCGGGAAACCGGCGGTCCAGATAGCTTTCAAGTAAGGCCACGCTCTCGGCGTCGAACGTCGGGACCATGGCCAGCAGGCCCGCAAGATCGAACTCGCCGAGGTCACGCCCGGCATGAGGTCCGGCGACGATCTGGCCGGTCAGCTGGCCAGTATCGTGATCGAGCCGCATGTCCAGGAATGGCGAACGCACCCGCGAGCTCTGCCCCGACGGGCGCGTCGCGCCGCCGCCGAACAGGCCGCCGACATTGCCGAAGCCCGCATTGGCCAGCGGCGTCCAGCCGAGCAGTCCAGCGCCAAAGATTCCGAGCGGGATCGCAACCGCAAGCTCGCCCCGCAAGCCCGTGAAGGCCGCGACCGCAAGCGCCAGCACGCCACCGCCGAACTTGATGACGCGCGCGAGCGCCGCCGGGTTGGCGGAGCGGAACATCTGAAGCAGCAGATAAAGCGTGATAACGGCAACAGCGCCGGCGATCAGGGTCATGGCTGGAATATAGTCGTCCTCTTGCCGAAAAGCATGGCATCCACCGCCGCCGGGTCGCTACTTCATCTGGCTGATCAGCTTCGCCGCGCCGCTCGCGCTTCCCGCCAGCTTCAATAGCGCCTCGCGTCCGCCGGCGGCATAGGCCGCAGCTGCCCGCAGCAGCTCGCGCAGCTGCGCCGCCGCACCGGGATCGAACCGGCACCAGGCGCCACCCGTCAGGCGCGCGATCTCGCGAAAGGCCTGCTCGGCGACGGCGTCATGCCCCTCCTGAAACACGAACACGGGCACCTTGAGCATGCCGAGTTCGCCGGCTTTGGCACAGAGCTCGTGGATGTCTTCCTCCATGGCATCGCCGACGAAGACCACGGCCCGCACGCCCGATGCGACCGCCTCGCGCCGGGCTTCGCTCAGCACCTTGCCGATCTGGGTATCGCCGCCGCGGCAATCGATCCTGCTCATCAGCGTGGCCAGCTTGGCGCTGTCGGAGATCCAGCCCGTGGCGCGGCACTCGCTGAGGCCGCGATAATAGACCAGCCGGATATCGAGGCTGCCGAGCGCTGCGGTCTCCCGAAACATGTCGGCCTGGAGCGCGCAGGCCATGTCCCAGGTCGGCTGACGGCTCATGGTCGCATCCAGCGCGAAGATCAGGCGTCCCTTCGCGCCGGGCGCATGCGGCGACAGGGCCCGTGCCTTGGCGACGAAAGCGGCGATGTCGTCCGAGGTTGAGGTCCCCGCCCGCGGCAGCGCGCTGCCTGCTTGCTCCGAGACGGCATCGCGACCGCGCGGTTTGATGGGCTGGCCCGACATCGCTGCTTGCACCCTGCGTGAGCGGCTAATGTGGTCAGCGCATGCAGCCCGGTCAATGAGCAAAGCCTCCACGGGCTGTCGCCGGCGGAGGCTTTGAGGATGGGTGCGATCGGCGGTGACGTAGCTTTCGCCGGTCCGCTTCTGTCGGTCAGCTTTTTGCGGGGGCGATCAGCGCGACCGGACCAGGCTCAAGGATCTTGGGCGGGGCCGATTGCGTATCGACCGGCGCCAACTCACTGTCGGACGCGCTCAAGAACTTGTCGAGCATGCTCTGGATCGAGTTCTTGGCCACATCTGGACCGGTGTCGCGCATATCGTTGTGCTGAAACTCGGTCTTCACGACCTGGATGCCTGCCTTCTCGCATTCCTCGTCGGTCGGAATTACGCCGGCATCGGCCTTGAACTGCGGATCCTGGGAACGAAACGAGAGGATCTTGAACTTGCCGGCCGTGACGAAGGGCACGCGCAGATTGTCGAGGGTGACGACCTTCTTGACCTCATCCGGATACTGCTTGGCGAAGTACATGGTGATGTCCCCGCCCATGGAGTGGCCGACCATCGTGACCTTGTCGTAGTCGGCGTTCGGCTGGACCTTCTTCATCTCCTGCATGGCGAGATGAATGTTGGCGACGCCGCGCAGGATCTGCGGCAGCCGGCCGACATAGAGCTCGCCGGGTTTGGTCACCATGGGAGGATCGGTCGGCAGATCATGCTGCGGGCTGACGACGATGTAGCCGCGCGCAGCGAACATGTTGGCGAGGAAACCGTATTCGGTATTCTTCACGGTGTTGCCGTGATTGATCACCGCAACCGGCAGTTTGATCATGCCGGCATTGGCCTGCATTTCCTTGTCGCGGCGCACGGCGATGGAAACGGGCACGGGGCGGTTGTCGCGCGAGGCGTCGTAGAAGGTGATCGTCTCGTGCTTGATCGCCCACTTGCTCGCCGTGAAATAGGCGATGCCGCAGAGTGCGCTGACCGAAACCAGAACGGCAATTCCACGCTTCATTTTCGTCCTCAGCCTCAGGCCCTAGCGGCCGGATCCCTGTTGAAAATCGTGTTGTTCCGGAGCTCTTCGGCCCCTGGTCGCCTTTTCCTAATATATGTCACAGCGGCGTGACAGGAAGGCTAAATATTGTGACTTCGCAGCCCTTTCATTGTGCGTTGCACACATCCTGCAAGCATCCCCATCCTCCCCGCTAGTGCAGGTCGTTCCAGTGGGTGCAGGTTACCATCTGACGCAACCGGTCCCAATCTGGTTCGAATTCGTAGTGAATGCGGCATTAAAACGCGCTTGGCGCAGGCCGGGTTCCCCCGCGAGCGGCCGCTCGGATCGCGCGGAACCGCCAGACCGCAGTCAAACGCCGAGGATGTCGTGGACCTCGAGCGGCTTGTCGACCTGACTGAACCATTCGGCCCGGTTGGCTGCGCGGCGGCGGCCGCGTTCGTCGAGCGGCAGCTTGAGCTGGCGGAGCAGGCTTGTCACCTCCTCCCGCGCGGTGAGATGGCCTAGATTGGGCCGCACCCCCAGCGTGGCCTCATCGATTTCGTCGAGCGCGGTCAGGCCGCGGGGGAAGAATTCGCGGTAGACAACGCGCTCGGCGAAGCCGTCCACATACCGGAAGCCAAGCCGCAATGACAAGTCCTTCAGGCTCTCGGCCACGAGCTGCTTGTTACGCGAGCCGAGCATGGATAGACGGTTGCGCACGACGATCCAATCAGTGGTCGCGCCGTCGACCTGGCGGCGCTTGCGCCTGACGTCGCGCACCATCTCGGCATAGTGGCTTTCGCCCGTCACCGCGTAAGTCGCGGCATCGACGGTGCCGAGCACGTCGAAGTCGAGGAAGCTGTCGTTGATCGGGGTAACCAGGGTGTCAGCCATCGAATGGGCAAGCCGCATCAGATAGCTGTCGGTGCCGGGCGTATCGATGACGATGAAGTCGAAGCTGCTCTCCACCGCCGCGACGGCTTCCATGAACTGCTGGAACTCGGAATTCTCGTTCTCCGCAATCTGCATGGTCTCGCCGAGCTTGATGCAGCGATGCACCGGCAATTCGAGGTCGAGTTTGGTGCGGCGGGCCCAGGCGGCGCGGTTGTCGATGTAATGGGTGAAGCTCTGCTGGCGGCAGTCGAGGTCGATGGTGGCGACGCGCTGGCCGGCCTTGAGGAGCGCGACGGCGATGTGCAGGGCGGTGGTCGACTTGCCGGAGCCGCCCTTCTCATTGCCGAGCACAACGACATGCGCCGAGCCGGATTGGCCTTGGCTAGCTTGCACAAGCATAGCAATCCTCAACACCCCTGACGAATATCTTCGAGTTGACCGTCTCCGCGGTCAAGTTAATTGCGTGTCACGTCACGCAAATTGCAATACGCCGTTCTTCCCTTTGAATGGCGGCGCCGATCTTCGTCGTTGATCCGCGACGACCGCGCGGCCTTGCGCGGGATGCTGTGCCGCATCCGGATGCATAGCATCCACGATCGGCGCTTGTTAAGGTCAGCCGGTGCAGCGCCTGCCGCACCCGCACTGATTCCCAACCCCGCCGAGTCCCGATGTCATCAAGTCCCCTGATCGCCCGCACGATCCCCGCCCTGCGGCGCGCCGTCGACAATCTCCGCAAGCGGAAGGCCACCATCGCGCTGGTCCCGACCATGGGGGCACTCCATGACGGCCATGTGTCTCTGGTCCGCCTGGCCAAGCGGCGCGCCAGCCGCGTCGTGGTTTCGATCTTCGTCAATCCGACTCAATTCGCGCCGACCGAGGATTTCGGCGCCTATCCGCGCACCTGGAAATCCGACATCGCCAAGCTTGCGGCCGAGGAGGTCGAAATGGTCTGGCACCCGGGCGTCGAGGCCATGTATCCGCAAGGCTTCGCCACCCGCATCGTGCCGGAGGGGCCGGCGCTGGCCGGACTCGAGGATCGCTTCCGGCCGCACTTCTTCGGCGGCGTCGCCACCGTCGTCGGCAAGCTGTTCACGCAAGTCCGGCCGGATGTTGCGATCTTCGGCGAGAAGGACTTCCAACAGCTCCGCGTGGTGATGCAGATGGCGCGCGACCTCGACCTCGGCGTCAAGGTGATCGGCTCGCGCACCGTGCGCGAGCGCGACGGTCTGGCGATGTCCTCGCGCAACGTCTACCTCTCGCCCGAGGAGCGCCAAACCGCCACTGTGCTCTACCGGGCCATGAAGGAGAGCGCCGCGCGCATCCGTGCCGGGGGAGCGATCGCCCCGGCGATGGCCGTCGGCGCCGAGATGATCACGGCAGCGGGCTTTGCGCTCGATTATTACGAGATCCGCCATGCCGAGACGCTGGCACCGGTTACTTCGCGCCAGGACGGCCCGCTGCGGATCCTGGTCGCGGCCAAGCTCGGCAGCACAAGGCTGATCGACAATATCGCGGTTTAGAGGAGGCCGAGATCGCGCAGCTCTCGCCGCATCGGTTCCGGCATGGCCGCGATCGAGCCGGCCGCAGACCTGCCGAGATCCGGCGGCACGGAATCCTCGGTGAGATAACGCCAGCCCTGGAACGGGCGCATCGGCCGTGGCGACACCGAGATCACCCTCGGCTGCATTACGATCCGACAGCGCCCGATGCCGTCCTTGTCGCGGAACGGCTCGATGCCGATGATCTTCTCCCGTGCTGCGATCTCACCCTTGATCACCCAGTAGAGCGACCCGCCGGCGAGGATCTCGGCGTCGCGCTTGGGCACCATGCGCGTGACGTGGATGTGGTGTTGCGGCAGACCTTTCTTCTTGGCGGTCTGCATCCGTTCGGCGATCCACTCCTTCAATTCCTTGACGGAGTCGCAGCCGACGGCGAGCTTGATCAGATGTAGCGGCATGCGCCAGCATTAGCCGGGCAGCCCCGCATTGGGAATGCCGATCTACTCGTTATCCGCAGCCGGAGGAGCGGCCACCGAGGCCGGCGGCGGCGCGAGCGGAACCGGTGCGGCGGGCGCGCGCGCGGCCTTCGGAGCCGGCTGCTTCTTCGCGGCCGCCGCTGCTGGTGGCGCTGCAGCCTGCGCCGAGGTGGCGGCGGGCGCACGCGGGGCCGGCGCTGCATGTGCAGCCGGCGCTGCCTGCCGCGTCGTCGCCGTCGGCTCCGGATTCATGATGCTCACAGGAGGCGTCGACGAGGCGCTCGGGAACTCCGCATTGGTCGGCTTGCCCGTCGGCATCGCGGGCGGCAGCCCGGGAAGCGCCGCAGTGGCCGGCATCGCCGGCGCCGCTGCGGGTGCGGTCCAGGTCGGCGCATGGCGCGCAACCAGGGTGTCGTAGAGGTGTGAGTCCATGTTGGCGGCGACCTGCTGCTGGTCCGTCAGCGAGCGGAACGCGGCACAGTCGAACTGCGTGCAACCGTCTCGCATCACCAGCACATGCGCGACCACGCCATAGCGGTCACGTTCGAGCGACTTGCGCAGCGCCTTCATGTCGGGTGTCAGGTTCTTCTCGGCTGTGACGGTGTCGCCAAGCGCTGTCAGCCGATCGATCCTCGCGGCCGTGTAGGAGACCGCGGCAGCCGCCGCGTCAGGCGCACCGAACAGGGCTTTCTCACAGCCCGCGGCGACGGTGTCGCCGGCGAGATCGTCCAGGCAGGACAGCGCAGGCAGGCTCGCCGTCACCGCGGCTTGCGTCCGCGGTTCGGCCGGCGCGCCCTGCCCCTCCGATCCATGGATCTGCATCACGGTGGGCACCGTGATGGCGAGAGCGAGCAGCGTGATCACGGCCAGCGCACCATTGGCAACCGATCGGTCGGCACGCAGCAGCGTGACGAGCAGAATCAATCCGAAGCAGCCGGCCGCCGCCAGCGTCATCCACATCGGGAAGGCCGGCGAGCGCCAGATTTGGTCGAGCGAAGTGGCCCATGCCCAGTTCATGCGCGACGTCCCCTCACGCGAGCAAAGAGCGAATGGTCAAGCGAGCACCGCGAGTCGGCAACTGCCCCCAGCCACCTTGTGAGTGTGAAGCGGGCCTTTTGACGGCGGCGAATGGCTAATCCCGGCAGAGGCCGAGCCGTTGGCGGCTCCAGCCTTCAGGAGAGCGCGAGCTGGCTTTCCTTGGCGACGCGCTCGAAGGCTTCGGTCGAGCTCTTGATGCGGTATTGGCAGTCGTCGCCGTCGGTCGGGAGCAGACGGATGATCTCATATGCGCCGCTCGCGGCCGGACGCGCGACGTTGCTGGCCGTGAACAGGACGCGCGATCCCACGGGGAATTTGTGCTTCAACACCCTCTCCATTACTCAAACAGCGCCTGCCTCGCCCAGTGTCCCACTGCGAAGGCTGGCCGGAAACCCGAGCCGCTGTATAGCACGCGCCCGGTGCTTTTGGCCAGTGCCATGCAGGCACGGCAGGCGCTCGATTTGCGCAGTCATTTCAGAACGATAACGGGATAGCCGGTGGGGCGATGATGCCGGCCGAGCGGCTTGTTCCGCCGACATGTCGCAGCCTGTCGCACCCTCATCCCATTGGCTGCCATCCCGGCCCGCGCCGGTCAGGCATCCTCGAACTTGGCGATGACGAGCGTTTCGGCCAGTCCTTCGCGGGTCCATTCCTGGAACGCCGGCAACGCCATCATGGTCTCCATGTAGGCCCTGGTGTCCGGCGCCACCTCGATCGCATAGGTGCGAAAGCGGTGCACGACAGGGGCATACATGGCGTCCGCCGCACCGAAGCGGCCGAACAGGAACGGTCCCTGTGCGCCGTAGCGGGTGCGGCACTCGCGCCAGATCTCCTCGATGCGCGCGATGTTCGCCTTGGCGTCCGCCGACAGTGCCACGGCGCGGACCGGCCGATGCAGGTTCATGCCGCATTCGTTGCGCAGCGCCACGAAGCCGGAATGCATCTCGGCGCACACCGACCGGGCATGCGCGCGCGCGGCGACGTCGTCGGGCCAGAGCTTGGCTTCCGGATAGCGCTCGGCGACGTATTCGATGATGGCGAGCGAATCCCAGACCGTGACCTCGCCATCGACCAGCACCGGCACCTTGCCGGCACGGCTGAAGGACAGGATCTGCTCCTTGTCGGCGGGATCGTCCGTATACAGCGGAATGAGCGTCTCCGCAAACGGGATGTCGTTGGCGCGCAGTGCGAGCCAGGGCCGCATCGACCATGACGAGTAGTTCTTGTTGCCGATCGCGAGCTTCAGCGCAGCCATGTCTGCAATCCTTCCCGAGAGGTCCTGGAGCGAGCCGCTTTTAACGCCATCGCCTGCCGCCAATCAATCGTTGCCGCGCCCGGCGCTGCGTGGCAATCGTTGCAATCCTCGCGCGGAGAGCGGCATGAACAGGCACTGGGTCGACATCGTCGCCGTCGGCTTCTTCGTCATTGAATGGCTGGTCTATGCCCTGACGCTGGAGCACTCGGCCTATGGCCGCGACAGCCTGTCGGCTCGCATGAACCGCTATCGCGAGGTCTGGGTGCGACGGATGCTCGACCGCGAGACGCGCATGGTCGACATGCAGATCATGGCTTCGCTCCAGAGCGGCACCGCCTTCTTCGCCTCCACCAGCCTGTTCGCGCTCGGCGGCGCGCTGGCGCTGCTGCACGCCACCAACGACGCCATCATGATCTTGAGCAAGCTGCCGGTCGACCTCAGCACCTCGCCGGCGATGTGGGAGCTGAAATGCGTCGGCCTCGTGCTGATCTGCGTCTACGCCTTCTTCAAGTTCGCCTGGGCCTATCGCCTGTTCAACTATGTCGCGATCCTGTTCGGCGGCATGCCGCCGGCAGACCGGCGCGACACGGCCGAGGCCGAAGCTCACGTCATCCGCACCTCGCGCCTGTTCGAATCCGCCGGCCGTCATTTCAACCGCGGTCAACGCGCATTCTTCTTCGCGCTCGGCTACCTCGGCTGGTTCGTCAGCCCCTGGGTGTTGTTCGTGACCACGGCAGCCGTGGTGGTCGTGACCTGGCGCCGGCAGTTCGCATCCAGCGCCTGGGCCGCGATAGCGCCGGAGGTAGTGGATGACGATGAAGGAACGTGGAAGCGCGGTCATTGAGGCGAGCGCAGCGAACTCATAGGATGGTGGAGCGTTGCGAAACCCATTCCGCGTGCTCGTCGCTGACGCATGATGGGTTTTGCAAGGGCTCTACCGATTCTGCGGACATCGCAGACACGCCTTCGCGCTCTCGCGGCTGGTTTTTGCCCGAGCTTTGGCTGGTCACTCCGCCCTCATGTCCAAGAGGGCGCAGGGAAGGCCGGGTGCCGACAGGCACCCGCGGTCTGCTGCGCAAGAGGTGCACGCAGGAAACCGCACAGCAGCATACAGGTGGTGCCGATCACTCGGCCTTCCCTGCGCGATGGTCGGAC
>DATLXF010000047.1:0-56944 GCA_035575945.1 Bradyrhizobium sp.
CTAGAGCGGTTCATTGATTAATTGAATCGGGAGGGGATTCCGTCGGGCGACGGTTTGTGATTCAAGATGTTGGCTGGATCGGAGGCCAGCATCGGATGGTCCGACCTCTTTCGAATGATCTTCGGGAACGAGCCGTGAAGGCGGTGGAATCGGGCGAGAGTTGCCATGCTGTGGCAGCCCGGTTCGATGTTGCAGTGTCGTCGGTCGTGAAGTGGCGGCAGCGCTATCGCGCGACGGGTTCGGTGGCGCCGGGCAAGGTGGGTGGTCACCGCAAGCCGGTTCTGGAGCCGCATCGATCGTTCATCGTGGAGCGGATCAGGCAGACGCCACATCTCACTTTGCACGGGCTAAAGGACGAACTTGCCGCGCGAGGCGTGAAAGTCTCGCACCAGGCGGTGTGGACCTTCCTGCGACGCGAAGGTCTCAGCTTCAAAAAAAACACTGTTCGCCCTTGAGCGGGGCCGCGCCGACGTCGCGCGGCGGCGGCAACGCTGGCGGAACTTGCAGGATCGCCTCGATCCAAACCGCCTGGTGTTCATTGACGAAACCTGGATCAAGACCAGCATGGCCCCGTTGCGCGGCTGGGGATCCAAGGGCGAGCGGTTGCGCGGCTTTGCACCGCACGGTCACTGGCGAACCCTGACCTTCCTCGGTGCCCTACGCTCCGACCAGCTCACCGCGCCTTGCGTCTTCGACGGACCGATCAACGGCGAAAGCTTCCGCGCCTACGTCGAACAGCAACTCGTCAAAGTGCTCAAACCGGGCGACATCGTCGTCATGGACAATCTTGGTAGCCACAAGTCGCCGACCGTCCGGCAGATGATCCGGAAAGCCGGCGCAAGGCTATGGTACCTGCCGCCGTACTCACCTGACCTCAACCCGATCGAGCAAGTCTTCGCCAAGATCAAGCACTGGATGCGCATCGCACAGAAGCGCTCGATCGACGAGGCCTGCGACTACATCGGCCACCTCGTCAGAAACGTTCTGCCCGGCGAATGCAGAAACTACTTCGTTAATGCTGGATACGCTTCCAACAAAAAGTGAAACGCTCTAGAGCTTCGATGAGGCCCGTTGCGACGGCCGTTACCAAACCTTGGTCCCCACTTTCCATCGCCTGCTCGATCAACGAAAATATGCGACGGTTGGCATCAACGCCAGCGCGGCCAAAGTCCTCAGCGATCCGATCACCAAGGGCGGCAAACAGTATCGTGACAGGCGGCTCTTCCGGCCGCCATTCGTCAAGAGCTTCTTGGTATGCAGCTTGTACGCCGCCGGAGGCAGCAATCAACAAACTTACAAAATCTTCACAGCCCATCATCGCCGTCTTCGTTTTCGGTCGCGCTAGCGCATCAGTCCCGTAGCCCGGATGGAGCGAAGCGCTTTCCGGGAACAGTCTTGCCGTCTGCACGAACCCCGGATTTCGCTACGCTCCATCCGGGCTACGAGATTACACCCCGGCCTCCGCCATCCCCGCCGCCCACAGCGCGAACGCGTACACGATCGCGACCTCGTCGAGCCGGTCGAATCGTCCCGAGGCGCCGCCGTGGCCGGCGCCCATGTTGGTGCGCAAGAGGACCGGGCCGCCCCCACGCATGGTGGCGCGCAGGCGCGCGATCCATTTGGCGGGCTCCCAATAGGTGACGCGCGGATCGGTCAGACCACCCATGGCGAGGATCGCCGGATAGTCCTTTGCGGCGACGTTGTCGTAGGGTGAGTAGGACAGGATGGTGCGGAAATCCGTCTCGCTCTCGATCGGGTTGCCCCATTCCGGCCATTCCGGCGGCGTCAGCGGCAGCGTGTCGTCGAGCATGGTGTTGAGCACGTCGACGAACGGCACTTCGGCGACGATGCCGGCGAACAACTCGCCGGCGCGGTTGGCGACCGCGCCCATCAGCATGCCGCCGGCCGAGCCGCCATGGCCGACGATGCGCCCGGCGCTGGTGTATTTCGCGTCGATCAGCGCGCGGGCGCTGGCGGCGAAATCGTCGAACGAGTTGGTCTTCTTCTCGCGCTTGCCGTCGAGATACCAGCCCCAGCCCTTGTCGGCGCCGCCGCGGATATGGGCGATGGCGTAGACGAAGCCGCGGTCAACCAGCGACAGGCGGTTGGCGCTGAACGAGGCCGGCATCGCCATGCCGTAGGAGCCGTAGCCGTAGAGCAGCAGCGGCGCCGAGCCGTCGAGCTTCAGCCCGCGGCGATGGAGGATCGAGACCGGCACCTCGGCGCCGTCATGCGATGTCGCCATGATGCGCGTGGTGACGTAGTCGCTCGCATCGTGGCCGGAGGGAATCTCCTGCCGCTTGCGCAAGACGCGCGTCCGCTTGACCATGTCGTAGTCGTAGACCTCCGACGGCGTCGTCATCGACGAATAGGCAAAGCGCAAATTCGTCGTGTCGAATTCGTAGGAGCCCATCGTGTCCAGCGAATAGGCGGCCTCGTCGAAGGCGATGGCGTGCTCTTCGCCCGAGGCGAGATCGCGGATCACGATCGAGGGCAGCGCATTGGCGCGCTCCAGCCGCACCAGATGGCCGGCATAGAGATCGAGGTCGATGATGTAGATGCCGGGACGATAGGGGATCAGGTCGCGCCAGTTCTTGCGCTCGGGCGAGGAGAGCGGCGCGGTGACGATCTTGAAGTCGATGGCGCCGTCGGCATTGGTGAGGATGCAAAGCTCGTCTCCGCGGTCGGCCAGCGAGTATTGCACGCCTTCCTCGCGCGCCGCGACCAGCCGCGGCGGCGCCTCGGGATTTGCGAGATCGATCAGCCGCTGCTCGCTGGTCTCGTGGTCGCCGCCCGCGATCACGCAGAAGCGGCCGCTGGTGCTCTCGTGCAGATGAGTGAACCAGCCGGCATCCTGCTCCTCATAGACCAGCGTGTCGTCGGCCTGCCTGGTGCCGAGCCTGTGCCGCCACACCTGCATCGGCCGGTGATTGTCGTCGAGCTTCACGTAGAAGAAGCTCTTGCAGTCGGCGGCCCAGACCACGCCGCCGTCGGTCTCCTCCACGACATCGTCGAGGTCTTTGCCGGTGCCCCAGTCGCGCACGCGGATCGAGAAATATTCGGAGCCCTTGGTGTCCGCGCTCCAGGCCTGCAGCTTGTGATCGTAGGAGTGGCGGCTGCCGCCGAACTTGAAGTATTCGTGGTCCTTTGCGAGGGCGTCGCCGTCGAGCACGATCTGGCCCTCGCCGCCGTCACGCGGCATGCGGCCGAACAGCTCGTGCTGCCCGCCCTCGCGAAACCTGCGGAAATAGGCGAAGGGACCATCCGGCGACGGTACGCTGGAGTCGTCCTCCTTGATCCGTCCGCGCATCTCGCGCACCAGCGTCTTCTGCAAGGGCGCGGTACGGCCGAGCAGGCTTTCCGTGTAGGCGTTCTCTGCTTCCAGATACGTACGGATGTCTGGATCGAGCACTTGCGGATCGCGCAGCACCTCCTGCCATTTCGCATCCTTCAGCCAGGCATAGTCGTCGGTCACGGAGATGCCGTGCCGGGTGAAGGAATGCGGCCGGCGCGGGGCGACGGGGGGCTTTGAAGGCGTCTCGGCTTGTGTCACTCGGTCCTCGTTCAGATGCGTCGGTATTTCTGCGCCGCGGACGACAGCGGTGTTTGTGGCCCCCGCCTACGCCGCCACCGCGTCCCCGAGATACGCGACCGCCGCCTCCAGCCCGCCCTTGCCGTGCGGGATCTTCAGTGCGTTGAGGCCAACCTCGATCACCCCGAGCGTGCCGAGCAGCATCGGCGCATTCACGTGGCCCATATGGGCGATGCGGAAGGCCTGGCCGGAGAGATCGCCGATTCCAGTGCCGAGCACGACACCGCACTTGTCCTTGCAATAGCGCTGCAGCACCGCCGGGTCGTGGCCGTTGCTCATGGTCACGGTGGTCACGGTGTTGGAGCGCTCGCTGGCCTCCGCGACGTTGAAGCCGAGCACCTGGCCCTCCGTCCACACGGCGACCGCACGGCGTGCGGCTTCGCCGAGCAGGCTGTGGCGGCGGAAGGCGTTCTCGAGGCCCTCCTCATGCAACAGATCGATCGCCCGGCGCAGCGCGAACAACAGATGCACCGGCGCGGTGCCGGCATATTTGCGATAATTCTCGGTGCCCTCGCGCTCGCTCCAGCTCCAATAGGGCGTCGACATGTTGGCCTTCTTGTGCACTTCGAGTGCGCGCGCGTTGGCGGCGACGAAGCCGAGGCCGGGCGGCGTCATCAGGCCCTTTTGCGAGCCGGACATCGCGACGTCGATGCCCCATTCGTCCATCTTGAAGGGCATGCAGCCGAGCGAAGCCACTGTGTCGACCATGTACAGCGCGGGATGGCCGCTCGCCTTGATCGCCTTGCCGATCGCCTCGATGTCGTTCTGCACGCCCGAGGCGGTGTCGACCTGCACCACGACGACGGCCTTGATGCTGTGCTCCTTGTCTCGGCGCAGGCGCTCCTCGACCTCGTGCGGCCGCACCGCGCGGCGCCAGTCGCCCTTGAGCACCTCGACCTCGGCGCCCATCAGCGCGGCCGCATTGCCCCAGCCGATCGCAAAGCGTCCGCTCTCCAGCACCAGCACCTTGTCGCCGCGCGAGAGCACGTTGCTGAGCGCCGCTTCCCAGGCGCCGTGACCATTGGCGATGTAGATGTAGGACTTGCCCTTGGTCGCAAACAGCTTCGAGAGGTCGCCGAGCAGGCTCTCGGTGAGATCGAGCATCTCCTTGGAGTAGATGTCGATCGCCGGGCGGTGCATCGCCTGCAGCACCTCGTCGGGCATCGTGGTGGGACCGGGGATGGCCAGAAATTCCCGGCCCGCGCGAACGGTCATTGTTTTTGGTCCTTGTCGCCAGAGAACGGACTGATGGGTCGCTGGGTCACGTTTTACGCGCCGCTTGGTTTCGAGGAAAGCATGCAAAATGCAGGTCTGGTTACCGCTTCGTCTCGCGGCAGCCGGCGGCCTCCGCCTCCTCCACCGAGCAAAACCACCTGGTGCCCTTGCTGACCTTCATCCTGATCTGCGTGTACCAACGGCTGGACGGCTGGTGATAGATGCACTCGCCCGCGCTGTTTACGTTGCCTTTGATGGTGCAATCCGGCGACGGCGCCACCGGCCCGGAGGCCGAGGCGAGCAGCACCGCATGCGCGCCCTCAGGCGGCTTGGTGGCGCCCAGGATGGCGGTCTTCCTGTTGCGAACGCGCCAGTCCCAGGGCGCGATGAAGGCGCCCTGCCACATCCCGGCCTTGGCTTCCCGCGCGGCTTTTTCGTCGTCCTCATAGTCGTGGGATATGCGCGTATGGGCCAGCGCCCAGCCGCTGCGCACCAGCCATTTCTGGATGTCCTCGCCGCCGACCTCGCAGCGCGCCACGGTGCGGCCGCGCCGGTCGAGGGATCGCGTACGGCAGACCCAATTTTTTCCCTCGGCATATCTGGCAAGCTCGTCGCGGGCCGCGATGCCGCAGGTCCAGCGCTCGGCCCTGGTGTTGAGGCAGAGCTGGTCGACCGCCGGCGCGTCGATGCCGCCGAGCCGGATCCGCGTGTTGCCGATCACGACCGCGTCGCCGGCGCGAACCTTGGCCGTGCCGGCGATGTCGGCAGCGTGCGCGAGCGACGGCAGGACAAGGAGGGACAGCGCAATCAGGATCTTTCGCAACATGCCGGTCCGTGGTGTGATCTAGCCATCCATAGGCCGCGCAATTGTGGTCGGGTTTTGGCTGACCGGCCAGCTTTTGCCCAACGATTGAGCTTTCAACTTCCTGTCATTGAAGCGGCTCTCGTTTACCCTCCCCTGAAGGGGGAGGGTCGGCATGCGATCGAGCGAAGCGAGATCGCGTGACGGGGTGGGGTGATCTTTCCATTCGGGCAGCGTTCGATGCGAGGGACCGTCACCCCACCCCGCTCGCGCTAAGCGCGATCGACCCTCCCCCTCCAGGGGAGGGTAAGCTCACCCCCGCGCCATCGTCCGCTTGGCGAGCGCCAGTCCCATCAGCACGAACGCCGACGTCACCTCCGGTCCGCCCACCAGAATTCGCGTCGGCGTCTTCATCTTGTTCCACTCATAGGCGCGGAACGGACCGCGGCGGCCGCCTTCGCCGACCGCTGCGACGATCACGTTCAGCGCCGGCGCGAAGGCCCGCGGGTCGGCGCCGAGATGGCCGAGCGCGATCAGCGCCAGCGCAGCGTCGAACACGTTCATCTCGGCGGCCATCAGCTCGCCCTTGACGTAGGACAGCACGCGATGGCGGATGAAATCGAAATCGCCGTCGGGATCGATCGCGGCTTGCGCCGCCAGCGGCAGCGCCAGGAACGCCGCGTAGCAGCGGCCGAAATAGGCGCTGTAGAGCTCGGGTAGATAATAGATGTGCGAGCGCGGATTGGTGAAGGCGCCGCTCGCCGCCAGCCGCCTCTGGAAGCCGATGATGCGATGTACGGTGGCGAGCCGCGCCGGCGTCTCCAGGATTTTCCAGCGTGCCAGGTTGCGAAAGCTGACCTCGAGAATGTCGAGATTGAGGGTCGGGTCGAGATCGTTGCCGTAAGGGCGCTCGCCCGCGAGATTGTCGATCCAGGTCGCAACCCCGCCCTCATAGTCGATATTGTCGTTGAGCGGCACGGTCACGCGCGGTTCGTTGACGCCGGCGCGCACCTGGTAGCCGGCGTAGAAATCCAGCAGCGGCTGGTTGAGGATCGGATCGGTAGATCCGGCCTGGGTCGCCGCGGAGATCGAGCAGGCCGTGGTGTCGCAATCGGGCACGTAGATTCCGAAACCGAGATCCTGCTTGATCTGCGCGAAGTAGCGGGAGAAGCGCGGATGCGGCGCCGGCGCGAGCGCGGTGATGACGTCAAAGCGCGCGCCGTCCAATCCCTCGACCTGCTCGCGGCTGATGTTGACGCAGAACTCCACCATGTCCGCGATGGCGCGCTGCGCAGCGCTCTTGTCGGCCGGCGAGGCGAGCCCGGTCTCGACATAGCTCAGCAGCGCCTCGATGAAGAACGCGTCGTAATAGGCCGAGCGGTGGCGGATCTGCACCGGCTCCCACATCGGCTCGGCAATGCCTTTCCAGGGCGGATTGACCACGGCGCACGCGGGCGAGCGCGCGATGAAGACACGGGCGAGGTTGAACAGCAGCGAGGAGTTCTTGTAGCCGCGTGCGTTCAGCCCCGTGAGCGCCATGATCAGCTCGCGTCCGCGGACATCGGGATCGCCGATCAGGTTGAAGGCGGCATAGGTCGGCAGGAAACCGTTGCGGTGGTACGAGCCGAGCAGGTGCTGCGCGCAATCGCGAATGACGCCGTCGATCTGCGCGGCTTGCGGCATGGCGGCGGCGAACGGCACCGGCGGCGGCTTGGGATGGTCGAGCGCGATGCTGTCGACGAGATCGGCGATCGGCTGCCCGATCGCCGCCCAGTCGGGTTCAGCCTCGTCGCGCGCGCGGGTGAGTGCCTGCCGCAGCTGCGTCAGCCTCGCTTCGTCGCGGAGTTCGGGCAGGCCGGCCCGGCGCAGCAAGATGCGCAGCGCGGGATTGCCGAGTGCGGTCTTGTAGAACTTGGCCAGATGCGGATCGCCGCCGGCCGTACCAGACAATACGGGATCACAGACGTCGTAGAGCGAGGGGCCGTCCTTCCGCGCCGTCAGCGCCCGGCAGGCGGCGCCGGCAAAATATTGAAAGTTCATGAAATACCTGGTCGCGGGGCCTCGGTCGGGGACATCAGGCACGCTCCCATCTGCGCGCCACCCCTTGCAAGTCGTTGAAAAAGCTACCCGGATTCGCAGGAAATACAAATGTGATGGACGTCACGGAAAAGCCGGCACGAAGGCGGCAGGATCGCGTCCCGGAAGGCCCCAGGAGGCCAGGAAATACAGCGATTTGGGTTGAGGAATTATCAGCATTATAAGTGCTTAGCTCAAAATCTGAGCAATCTATTGCCCCAGGGCCTATATCCGGTTAAGGGTTTGTTTGGTGCGGCGCCGCAAATTGCGCGCAATTCGGGGGCACATCCCCGGCCAATCCCTCAAACCTAAAGACGCTATTGCGCTACTCAAACAGTGTGCGCGCGCTTGGCTGGTCTTTGGCACAGGAAACGAACCGAGATGAATCTAAGGCAGCTCGACCTTTCCAGACGTACGATCGCCTTCGCCGCGGCCCTCATCGGCACGGTGTCCCTGGTGATCGGCGCCCATGCTGCTCTCAACATGCGTGCGATCGATGCCGCCAAGGCGGTCTCGACCGACCAGATCACCGGTTCGATCGGCCGGAGCTCGCGCCTGGCGCTCGTCATCGGCAATGGACATTATCCCGACGCCAGCGCGCCGCTGACGCAGTCGATCAACGACGCCCGGGCGCTGTCTTCGTCGCTGCGCAAGAACGGCTTCGACGTCGACATGGTGGAGGATGCGACCCGCGACGACATGGTCCGCGCCGTCAACCGCCTGAAGTCCCGCATCACGCGCGACAGTGTCGTCATGCTGTTCTTCGGCGGCTATGGCGTGCAGGCCGGCCGCGAAAGCTACATGCTGCCGGTCGATGCCGCGATCTGGAAGGAAAGGGACGTCCGCCGCCAAGGTGTGTCGATCGAGGGCGTGCTCGAGATGATGAAGGAGCAGGGCGCCAAGGCGAAGCTCGTCGTGGTCGACGCCTCCCGCCGCAATCCTTACGAGCGCCGCTTCCGCTCCTTCAGCCACGGCCTCGCGCCGATCAGCGCGTCCGACAACGCGCTGATCCTCACCTCCGCTTCCCCCGGCAAGGTCGTCGACGACGTCAAGGGCGAGCACAGCGTGCTGGTCAGCGAATTCCTCGCCAACCTCGGCAAGCCGGGCAGCGCCGAGAGCGTCTTCAACAAGACCCGCCTCGCCATCTCCCGCGCTTCAGAAGGCGACCAGGTCCCGACCGTGTCCTCCTCGCTGCTCGAAGACGTCCAGTTCGGCGCAACCGGCGGCTAGTTTTTTCTGGCTCTTGCGGTCGTCTCGTGCCCGGACGCGGCGCATCACGCAATGATGCGGCGCGGAGCGGGGCCCAGTTTTATTGGCGCACTGTACCTGCATCGTCATTGCGGGGAGCTCTTGCGACGAAGCAATCCAGGATCCCTCCGCAGGGAGATTTCTGGATTGCGTCGCTCGCAATGACGATCGCCGTTCCTACTTCGCAGCTTCCGCGCTCGCCATCACCGGACGTACCGGATCGCCTTCGCGCAGGAGTGCGCCGGCGCGGGCGACGACGACGTCGCCTTCGCTGAGGCCATCGCGAACCTCGATATCGCCGCCCGACATCAAGCCCAGTTCGACACGCTTGGTCTCGACGCGGTTGCGGCGGATCACCTGCACGACGGTACCGGCGGATGAATACTGCACGGCGGTCAGCGGCACCGCCACGTTGCAGCTCTGCCCGGTCTTGATCAGTGCGCGTCCGCTCGCATTGAGCAGCAGCCGCTTCTGCGAGGAGATGCCGATATAGACCAGCCCCTGCTGGATGTTCGGCTCGACGGTCGCGCCGATGCGGCGCACCTTGCCGTTGATGTCGGGGGCGCCGGGGATATGCACGGTGGCCTGCTGGTTGACCGCGAGTTTGCGCACGTCGGTGGTGGCCACGAGGCCGACCAGATCGTAATCGCTGCGCGCCACGATCGTGAACAGCGCCTCGCCCTTGGCCGAGGCGAAGTTGCCGATCTGCGCGGACGAGTTCGCGATCACGCCCGCCACCGGCGCGGTGACCTGGAGCGTGCCGCCTTCCGGCAGCGCCAGCCGCGCCAGCACCTGGCCGGCGGTGGTGGTATCGCCCGCTTCCGCCAGCACCTCCGTGACCTTCAGGCCGGGCCGCTCGGGCCGCACCGCGGTTTCCTCCCGGGCGATCATCGTGCCGGTGGCCTCGACGATGTCGGAGAAGCAGGATTTCGCAACTTTCAGCACCGTGACCGCCGGGCCTTTCGGCGCATCCTCCTCGGCGGCGCCGGCCGGGTTGGCGCCGAGCACGAGCAGGCCGGCGATGGCTGCGGGATACAGGTTTCGAACGACGGCACGGGGCAAATGACGCATCGGAAATTCCAATTGGGTAAATTCCACTTGGGCTATGACTCCAATCGATAGCAGATGGCCGCCGGCCGTACCACGGCCGCGTGCTCTAGAAACAGGACGCGCGCCGCCGCAGGCGGTTGCGGCAAGTCCTTGATGAGTCGCGGGATTGGAGCACAGGTTCGCTTTGGCAGGGCCGGTTGCCCTCGCCACCCGAGCCCGTGCAGGCCACAGGCCCTGCGTTGATCGCTAGCTGCGCCGCTCACCCAGCAGCTTGCCGGAGGCACGCTCGATCAAATGGAAACGCGTACAGGCCGGACAGGACACGGACACGTGCGTTCGATCACCCGGCTCGTCGGTAAGCAGATGCTGCACGTTCAGGCCGGTCTGGGGGCATTTGAAGACAATTGGTCGTTCCATAGCCAAAATATGACCCCAATGGGCAGTGGGGCAAATTACGGATGTTTACGTAGGTCCCGCGCGGTTCCTCGACGGGGCGGCCTGTGATGCGGCTGGCTGCAGAGGCCGCCATGCTCGTCACCGGCGAAGCAGCCAACGCCGCTGCGAACCAATGCCGTACCTTTTGCATTGAAGCGGCATGCCCCGTGAAAACGATCTCGAAGGTGAGCCCGACATGGGCGGCAAGCATGGCGGTCAGGCCGGCCAGCCCAAGCTTCCGCCGCGCCCGCGCGAGGGTGAGCGCGACGGCGACGTCGTGGCAAAGCGCCACACCGGCCAAACCGATCGCGCGCCGCCGCCGACCAAACCAAAATAGTGCCTCGCCGGCCGCCGAGGTGGGTCTCGCGCCGGGAACGGCCGCACCGCTGTGCCGTTGGCTTGGTGCGGCAGCGAGGGATGGAAACGGAGGCTGGCTCGTGTTTTGGATCTGTTGGAACACCGCCTGGTCGCTGATCATCAGCGGCATCATGGTCGCCACGATCGTCAGCCATCCCGACTCCGAATTCATCGAAGTGCAGGCGGCCCGGCGGTCGATGTGAGCTTTACCCGTGCGATGTTGACGGGCCGTCCGGGGTCCCAGGCCTTCTCTGCCGCGCGACAACCGCGAGGTCCCGGTTTGAGCGCACTTTATCCCGCAGCCCGCCGCGGCCGAACCGGTTTGGCGGAGACCGGGGGCCGGGCTCCCGCCACGTAATCGGGAAGCTGAAACTTGCGCCGGTAGTCCTTCGGCGACACCCCGGCCTGCTTTCGAAACAGGCGGCGAAAGGACGCGACGTCCTCGTAGCCGACCTCGCGGCAGATGTCCTCGATCGCAGCTTCCGTCGTCTCGAGCAGTTGCTTGGCCTCCTCGATGCGCAGCGTCTGCACATAGGCGAGCGGCGAATAGCCCGTCGCGGCCCGGAAGCGGCGATCGAATGAGCGCTTCGGCAATCCGGAGTGGCGCACCAGCGCCGCGATGAGGTCCTGCCGCTGATAATTCTGCGCGATGAAGTCCTGGCACCGCGTGATCACGCCGTCGCCGTGGTCGACGTTCTGCACCATCGAGGCGAACGGCAATTGTCCGTCGCGATGCCACTGGTAGAGAAAGAGTTTCGACATGCGGATCGCCTCCTCCGTGCCGCCATGTCTGGCGACGATCAGGAGCGCGAGATCCTGCCACGACGACGCGCCGCCGCCGCAGACCAGATTGTGTCCGGGGCCGTTCTGCACCAGCACGCGCTCCATGCGGAGCTTGACCTCCGGGAAATGTTTCCGAAACACCGGCTCGTAGACCCAGTGCGTGGTCGCCTCGCATCCGTCGAGCAGCCCGGCTTCGGCCAGCACGAGCGACCCCCCGCAGGATCCGTACATCTGCGCGCCTGCCTCGTGCATCTTCCTGATCCACGCGATGAGACGCCGGTCCAGCCCGGCGGTGCCGGTCTTTGCCGTGACGATCACATTCGGCACGAACACGATGTCGGTCGATACGATTTGATCGGCCACGTCCTGCGGCAGGATGCTGACGCCGGTGATCAGCGTGATCGGGCCCGGCTCGGCGCCCACCAGCCGCGGCTCGAACAGGCCCTCCGGCGTACCGCCCTTGACGCCGTCCCAGATACGCCCCGCGCCCCATAGCGTGTCGAACACGCCGTAGATGATCGACGGATCGCATTCGGCAAACACGGGAATACTCACGCGTACACGTCCACGTGACATTCTGCAGCCCTTGGCTCGATTGGCTCGAAGCTGACTATTCTGCCTCTGCATCGCCAAGTCCAGACACCGTATGTCGCACCGTACCGGGCGCATCGTCCGCGCCTTCGAAGGAGCAAGTCATGAATCTGAATGAAAAGAAGCTCGAGCAGTTGCTTGGCCTCGTCGTCAACGAACTCGGCGCCGCCTCCAATGCGGCGCTGGTCGTCCTCGGCGACAGGCTGGGATTATTCCGCGCGCTGGCTGAACGCCCGATGATTGCGGCCGAACTCGCCGATCGAACCGGGACCCACGAGCGCTACGTTCGCGAATGGTTGTCGGCACAGGCGGCCTCCGGCTTCGTGAGCTACGATGCGACCAACGATACGTTCAGCATGACGGCGGAGCAGCGCGCGGTCTTCGCCGACGAGGACAGCCCGGTTGCGATGGTGGGCGGCTTCAGCCTGCTGCCGGCGGTCTATCACGACGAGCCGCGCCTCGCCGAGGCGTTCCGAACCGGCAAGGGCCTGCGCTGGAGCGACCACTGCAATTGCATGTCCTGCGGCGTCGACCGCTTCTTCCGGCCCGGCTATCGCGCGCATCTGATCGCCGAATGGCTGCCTGCGCTGGGCGGCGTCGTCGAGAAGCTGGAGCGGGGGGCGAAGGTCGCGGACGTCGGCTGCGGCCATGGCTATTCGACACGGCTGATGGCCGAAGCCTTCCCGAACTCCGAGTTCATCGGCATCGACTACGACGAGGCCTCGATCGGTTGCGCAAGCGCCGATATCTCCGGCGTGCGAAATCTCCGATACGAAGTTGCCAGGGCGCAGGATTTCGCCGGAACGGGCTTCGATCTCGTGACGATGTTCGACGCGCTGCACGACATGGGCGATCCCGTCGGCGCCGCCCGTCACATCCGCGCCGCACTGAAGCACGACGGCACGCTGATGCTGGTGGAGCCGGCGGCGGGGGACAGCCTCGCCGACAATCTCAATCCCATCGGACGGGTGTACTATGCAGGCTCCACCCACATCTGCCTGCCGACGTCGCTGAGCCAGGACGTCGGCCTGGGACTTGGGGCGCAGGCGGGCGAGAAGCGGATCGCGCAGGTGCTGCGGCAAGGCGGCTTCTCGCAGATCGGCAAGGCTGCCGCCTCGCCCTTCAACATGATCCTGGAGGCGCGGCCATGAGGGCCGCGCTCATCTTCAAGAGGCGCGGCAGCGCGGTCGCAATCCCACCGTACGCTGCGGACGCAGGGCGAGAATTGCCGTGATCGATATCATCTTCCACCTCCTTCTCGCCCGCGCCTCGCTGGTCGCGGGCCTGTCCCGCTGGTCGAGGCGGCTGGCTGCTTTCGGCCGCCGCAGATGGCGCGAATTCTGGACGGTCACGGCGGGTGCGTGACCGCCGCCTGGCTGTGTCGAGCTCTGGGTACCGCCGGGTAACACCGGTTCATCCCGGGCATGGCAGGAAACATCGCATCGACCGTCTTGCTGCCGCAGCCAAATCGGCGCACTTTGCCGCCGTCGGCTGATTTGCCACCCAAGGTCCCTTTCAGATGATCACTGCGTCCAAGGCCTTCATTGCCTTTTGTCTGCTCGCCCTTGTCGGCACTGCGTTCGTGATCGGCCCGACCGAGCTGCGCCGGCTGCTGCCGGACGGGACGAAGACCGTCGTCGCCGCCAAGCCGGAGGCCAAGATCGAACCCAATGTCGCGGCCAAGGCCGAACTCAAGGGCGAACCCAAGGGCGAACCCAAGGGAGAACCCAAGGCTGAAGGCAGACCGGAGCCCAAACCGGAGCTTGCCGCCGCCCCGCCTGCGCCGGCCGCCGTTCCGACGCCGGCCGCGGAGTCGAAGGCGGGCGTGCTGGCCGAGACGCAGAAGCAGGTGGCCGCGCTCGGCGATCTCGCGCCGATCAAGCCGCCGCCGGCGGTTGCGGATGCCGGCCCCCGTTTCGACGTCGGCCGCATCGACGAGCGCGGCGAGGCCGCGGTGATTGCCGGCCGTGCCGCGCCGGGTGCGCGGGTCGAGCTGCTGCGCAACGGCAAGCCGCTCGATGCCGTGGTCGCGGACGCTTCTGGCCAGTTCGTGATGACGCCGCCGCAGCTGCCGGCCGGCTCTTACGAGCTGACGCTCCGGGCCAGGGCGCCGGACGGCACGGTAACGGAGTCCGGCCGGACCATGCCGGTGACCATTGCCGAGGCGCCCGCGCGTCCCGCCTCGGCCGCGAAGCAGGAGACGAGACCGGAGACGAAGCGGGCCGAGATGCCGGACGACAAGCCGGATATCGTGGCCGCCCTGCCATCGGCCGCGCCGCGCCTGGCGTCGGCGCCCGACAAGCTGGCGGCCCGGCCGCGCTTCAGCGGGGCGTCGAAACCGAAAGCGTTCGCCCCCGTGCCGGCGCCCACCACGCTCGCATCTGCGTCGCCGGCGGAGGTGCTGATCGCTCCACCGGCGGATGGCGGTAGCCGGGTCATCACCAAAGGCGACAGTCTGTGGGCGCTCAGCCGCCTCGCTTACGGCGACGGCGCCCGCTACGCGGTGATCTTCAAGGCCAACAGGGACAAGATCCAGAACCCCAACCTGATCTATCCCGGCCAGACCTTCGTGCTGCCGCAGAAGGCGGAGTGACGCCGCACCGGAATGGCCGGCTTGTGTTGCGACGCTTTGCCCTGTGCCGCTCCGGAACATTCGGTTCCCTCGCGCGTCTTGTGACCGCGGCGCATTGCGCGCCTGCCGCGGAGGGAGGGCCAAGTCGTGGGCCAAGTCGTGGCCAGATCGGCGGTCAAGTCGACGATCATGTCGGCGCGCATGAGACTGGCGCTGGCGGGCGCAGCTCTCGTGATCGGGGCAGCGCTGCTGCCAAGCAAGGCCGAGGCGCAGTTCGGATTGCGCGGCGGTCCGCTCGGGGTGGCGCGCTTCGCCGTCGGCCACATGATGGGGATGTCGCGCCTGCGGCACTCGCGCATGGCGGTGCACGGCAGCCGCTACCGCTCGGCAGCGCTGAGATCGCAAGATCCGCGTCAGGATTCCCGCGCCGAGCGCGGCCGGCTATCGAACCCCTACGTCATGCGCGCGGCACTGACGGCGCAGGCTGCGCTGGCGGGATGGCAGGGCGGCCGCAGGTCGCAAGGCTGGTGGCGCCATCCTGACGGCAGCTACGGCTGGGCCGGTCCGGTGTTCTGGCCCTTCGCCCATGATGATCTCACCAATGCGATCATCCTCGGCGATGCGACCAGCGTCTCGCTCTATGGCTATGGCGACATCTATGCCGCGCTGTTCACGCCCTATGCAGCGAGGGAACTCGCCGCCTACACCAAGTCGCAGGGCCGGCGTGCGCGGGTGCCGTCCGCCGAGACCCTCTGCGAGGCAAGCGACACAGGCGGCCTGCCGGTGGAGCGCATCGCGGGCGCCGTGCAGCCGAACGAGTTGCAGCGCACCGCGCTCGACGAACTCGCATCGGCTTGGACGGCGGCGGCCGACGCCATCGGCGGCGCCTGCCCGGCGCAGGCGCCCGCGGATGCTGCGGCCCGCCTCGGCCTGATGCGCGAGCGCATCGAGGCCATGATCAAGGCCGTCGATTCCGTCGAAGCGCCGCTGTCGAAGTTTGTCGATCTCCTCACTGACGATCAGAAAGCCAGGCTCGACGCGCTCGCCAACGAGCGCCGTGCCGCGCTGGGCGCGGTTCAGCGCAAGGATGCGCAGGCGGAGGCCGCCTGCAAGGCGGACTACGATCCCCGCTACGACGTAAAGGCGCAGCACCGATACGAGCAGCTGGTGAAGCAGCAATGGCCCGCCGCCGACATCGCCGCCACGCTCCATCTCGATGAGGTCGCCCGCGCCCGCCTCGAGGTGCTGCAGGACACCGCGCTCCGCACCCTGCAGACGCTCAGTGCCTGCCCGACCGAGCCCGCTGCGACCCCGCAGGGCCGCCTTGCCGCCGTGAAGGCGCGGCTGCAGACGATGCGCGAAGAGGTCGGCCGCGTCGCGGATGCACTCGACGATTTCCAGGCTGATCTGAGCGATGAGCAGAAGGCGGCGTTCGAGGCACTCGGGCCGAAGCGCGGAGCGTGAGACCCGCGCCGAATCGCCCCGTGTGAAGGTCGCTAGCCAAGCTCCCGCCTGACCTTCGCCGCCGCATCGCACATGGCCTTCAGCTTTCCGAACGCGGTCGCGCGGGGCATGTATTTCATGCCGCAATCCGGTGCCGGGACGAGACGATCCGGCGAGACATATTTCAGCCCGTTGCGGATGCGCTCGGCGACGGTATCGACGCTCTCGATCGCGGGATCCGCAAGGTCGAGCACGCCGAGCATGATCTTCTTCGATGAGAGGTCCTTGAGCACGCCGAGATCGAGCTTCGGCTGCGCGGCCTCGATCGAAATCTGGTCGGCGGTGGTGTCGTCGAGCTCTGCCAGGAAGGAATAGCCCGCGGGCTTGTTCGAGCCGGGGACGACGGCTGCATAGCCAAAGCAGAGATGCACCACGGTCGGCACCGTGATGCCTTGCAGCGCGCGGTTGATCGCCTTGACCGCATAGCGCTTGGCGAGTTCCGGATTGTTGCGCACCCAGGGCTCGTCGAGCTGGATCACGTCGGCGCCGGCCTTCTGCAGGTCGAGCGCCTCGGCATTGACGGCCTCGGCGAGCGCCATCGCGAGCTCTTCCTCGTCCTTGTAGAACTCGTTCTTGGCCTGCTGGCTCATGGTGAACGGACCGGGGAGGGTGATCTTCGCCGCACGCTCCGTGTTCTTACGCAGGAACTGCATGTCGTGCAGCTCGACCGGGCCCTTGCGCCGCACGGGACCGACGACGCGCGGCACGGGCGTCTGCGTGTTGCCGGTGCGCGCCACGATCATCGCGGGATTGTCCCCGTCGATGCCGTCGAGCGCCGTGGCGAAGCGGTTGGAGTAGCTCTCGCGGCGGATCTCGCCGTCGGTCACGATGTCGATGCCGGCGCGCTCCATGTCCCGGATCGCGACGATGGTGGCGTCGTCCTGGGCTTCTTCGAGATGTTCCGGCGGCAACCGCCACATGTCGTGCAGGCGGGTGCGCGGCACCACCTTCGACAGCATGGCGCGATTCACCAGCCATTCCGGCTGGGGATAGCTGCCGACTACGGTGGTCGGAAGGATGTGCGACGGCATGGGCATGGGGCTCTCTTTCTTCTTGTTGTTGTGGCTTGTCGTTGTTGAGCGCGACCGTTCAGGCCGCGCGCGTTGCCGCGACTGAACCCTCGTCCTTGACGGGATTGCGCAGGATGCCGATGCCGGAGATCTCGATCTCGACGGTGTCGCCGCCCTTCATCCAGAGCGGCGGCGTGCGATAGGCGCCGACGCCGCCGGTCGTGCCGGTCACGATCACGTCGCCGGGGACGAGCTCGGTGAAGGTCGAGCAATAGGCGATCAGGGCGGGCACGTCGAAGACGAGATCGGAGATCGGCGCCTTCTGCACTTCGACGCCGTTCAGGCGGGTGATCAGCGTCTGCTTGCTGATATCGGTCAACTCGTCGGTCGTGACCATCCACGGTCCGAAGCCGCCGGTGCCGGCGAAATTCTTGCCCGGCGCGAATTGCGAGGTGTGGCGCTGCCAGTCGCGGATGCTGCCGTCATTGTAGCAAGCATAGCCGGCGACATGGCCGAGCGCGGCCTCGCGCGAGATGCGGCGGCCGGCCTTGCCGATGATGACGGCCATTTCGCCCTCGTAGTCGAAACGCTCGGATTCCAGCGGCCGGATCATCGGCTGGCCATGACCGACCTGGCTGTTGGCGAAGCGGGTGAAGATCATCGGATGCGCGGGCGTCGGGTGGCCGCTCTCGGCAAGATGCGTGGCGTAGTTGACGCCGATGCAGAAGATCTTGTCGGGATCAGGCACCGTCGGCAGCATCGCGACGTCCGCGAGCGCGTAATCGGGCGTCTCGCCGCCGAGCTTCTTCAACTCGTCGAGCGAGCCCTTCGCAAGCAGCGTCTTCAGCGTCGGATAGGCCTTCAGGCGCTTGCCGGCATCGATGACACCCTTGTCGGTGACGATGCCATAGCTCGCCGTGCCGGCGGTGGTGAAGCTTGCAACTTTCATCGGTCAAACACTCTCTGCGATGGAGGAAACATAGTCGTCGATCGGAAGCGCGATTGCGCCGTTGCGGATGGGAACGCAAGGAGGCGGAAAGTCCTGACGGAAGCGCGCGCCGGCCGCAGCGGCACGGTCGAGAAAGCGTTCCAGATGGTCCATCGCGCCGGTCGGCAGATCGTGCAGCACCATCAGCGTCCAGGACTGCCGGCTGCACTGGTCGAGCGCGCGCTCGGCCCAGCCGTCGGGGTCGTCCCAGTCGCGCGGAATGGAATTCCAGAGCACGCAGCTGTGCTTCTCGCGGGCGAGATAGTCGACGACCGACGGCTTGAGCAGCCGCTTGTCCAGATTGCCGCCGCCGCCGAACGGCCGGAACCAGCGCTGCGGATGCGCGAGATCGCCGATCGCATTCTGCGTGCGGCCGATCTCGTTCTCAGCGGTGTCGGGCCCGGATTGTTCGCCGAGCGGAACGCTATGCGTAAAGGTATGATTGCCGATCCAGTGCCCCTCGCGGTGCGCGCGCTCCGCAAGGCCGCGCCGCTCGGGATCGGCAAGTTTCTCGCCGATGACGAAGAAGGTCGTCTTGATTGCGCGCTCGCCGAGAGTGTCGAGCACGCGCGGCGTCACGGCGGGATCTGGGCCGTTGTCGAATGTCAGGGTCAATTCGTACACGTGTGTACCTCAGGTCGCCGGCTGCATCGCGCTCGAAGCGGTCTCGTCATTGGCCTGACCGCCGCGCGTGCCGGTCTGCCAGATCGCCGCCTTGCGCTCGATCCACCGGATCACAGCGTTGAAGCCGATCGCGAGGAACAGCACGAGCAGCACGCCGGCGAACACGTGCGCGCTGTCGAGGATCGTGCGGTAGCGCGAGATCAGGTAGCCGATGCCGGCCGAGGAGATCAGCATTTCCGAGACGACCACGCCGACGATCACCAACGCGCCGCCGACGCGCAGGCCGGATAGCACGGTGGGGATTGCCGCGGGGAGGATGACGCGGATGAGTCGCTGGCTCAGCGTCGCGCCCATGCTGCGGGCCGCGAGCAGCAGCTGCGGGTCGATGGTCTGGATGCCGGCCGCGGTGGCGAGCATCGTCGGCAGGAAGCCGTAGATCGAGGCGAACGCGATCTTGGACTCCGAGCCGATGCCGAGCCACACGGTGAAGACCGGATAGAGGATCACCAGCGGCACGGCATAGAGGCTCGACACCATCGGCATGATCAGGACACGCGGGCCGGGGAGGCTGCCGACGATCGCGCCGAGCAGAATGCCCCCGCCGCAGGCAAAGGCCATGGAGACCACGACCTCGTAGAGCGTGACTGCAAGCGCATGGCCGTATTCACCGGCGTCGGTCCACCCGGCTATCAACGTGGACGACAGCGATGGCAGGAACAGCTCGGCGATGAGCCCGCTGCGTGGCAGCAGCTCCCACAGCGTGATCAAGCCGATCACGATCAGATATCGCAACGTCTTGGCGCTGATCTTGGCGCTCATCCCCCGCCTCATGCCGATTTGCGGATGTGCCGCCAGATGCGGTCGCGCAGGCTGCCGAAGGCATCGCCGCTCAGCATCTCGTAGGTGCGCGGCCGCGGCAACTGGACCTGGAGATGGTCCACGATCCGGCCGGGCCGCGCCGACATCACGATCACCTCGTCGGCGAGATAGACTGCTTCGGTGAGGCTGTGCGTGACGAACACGACCGTCTTGCCGGTCGCCGCCCAGATCCGTAGCAGCTCGTCGCCCATGGTCATGCGCGTCTGCTCATCCAGCGCTGCGAACGGCTCGTCCATCAGCAGCACCGGCGGGTCCTGCACTAGGCCGCGCGCGATCGAGACCCGCTGCTTCATTCCGCCCGAGAGCTCATGCGGATGACGCTTGCCGAAACCTTCCAGCCCGACCAGCTTCAGCGCATCCTGCGCCTTGGCTCTCCGCTCGGCCTTGGGAATGCCGCGTAGCGCCAGCGGAAACTCGACATTGTCTTCCGCCGTCAGCCAGGGAAACAGGCTCGCCTCCTGGAACACCACGCCGACCCTGTCGGGGTCCGGCTGCGGGATTGGCGCGCCGCTGATCGTGATCGTGCCCGCGGTCTGCTGGCGCAGGCCCGCCATCATCATCAGCAGGGTCGACTTGCCGCAGCCGCTGGGGCCGACCAGCACGACGAAGCGTCCGGGCTTGACCTCCAGGGAGACGTCCTCCAGCGCGACGACGTCCTGCGACCGGGTCTTGAACACTTGGCCGACGTTCTTCACCTCGATCGCGCCGGCGCGCGCGGCGGGCTTGAGCGGGGTCACGTTCGCCAATGGCTGCATCGCGTTTCCACCCATCTGACAAGTTCGTTGAAGGTCATGGCGATCGCGGCAACCATCACGACGCCGGCGAGGAGCTGCCTCATCTGGAAATTCTCGCCCCAGATTGCGATCTGGTGGCCGATCCCGTCGCGCGAGGCGTACATCTCGGCGAGGATCACGCCGGTGAGGTTGAAGATCATGGAGATCCGCAGCGCCTCCAGCAGCACCGGCAGCATGCTCGGCAGGTAGACGCGGAACGCGGTCTGCATCGGCGTGGCGCCATAGGAGCGCGCCACCGTCAGATGCTCGACCTTGACGGACTCCACCGCCGTCGTGGTCGACATGATCACGATGAAGATCGTGGAGAAGAAGCCGAAGCCCACCTTCTGGGCAAAGCCGACGCCGAACACCAGGATGAACATCGGGAGGAAGATCGACTTCGGGATGCTGAAGGCGAAGAACAGCAGGGGCTTCGCAACCTCGGCAAAGTAGCGATTCTCCGCGACGAGAAAGCCGATCAGGGCACCGACCGGCACGGCGAGCGCGAACGCGGTCAGCACCTCGGTCGCCGTCACCATCAGGTCCTTCTGGACGGCCGCGCGCTGCAGGAGATCGCCGAGCGTCACGAACGTGTCGGACGCCGACGGCAGCAGGCGCGGATTGACGATGCCGGTGCGCGACAGCGTTTCCCACAGCGCCAGGATCGCGACGATGATCGCGATCCGCACCAGGTTGATGGCGAGCTTGCCCTGCATGGTCGCTACTTGGTCGGGACGGGCTTGAACTTGGTCGAGATCACCTCCTCGGCCGGCACGATGTCCTTGAGCCCGCCGAGCTTGGCGAGGTCGAGCGAGAGCTGCACGGCCGCGCTCACATTGGCCGCGCCCATGTCGCCGCTGGTCTCGAGCTTCATGATGGTGTTGTCGTATTCGAGGGTCGCGATCTCCGGCGGCATCTCGTAGAGTTCGGCGATCAGCTTGACGGTGACGTCGCGATTGGCGCGCATGAACGCGACCGCGCCGTAGAGGGCGTTGACCGCCTTCTGCACCAGCTCGGGCTTCGCCTCGGCGAACTTGTCGAGCACGATCCAGCCGGCGGTGAGGTTCGGCGGAACCGCGGTCGCGTAATCCAGGATGGTCTTGGCTTCGCCGGATTTCGAGATCTGGAAGCTCAGCGGCGAATAGACCACGGCGGCCTCGACATTGCCGGCGAGCAAATTCGGCACCAGGCCGCCGCCGCCGACGGGGACGCGCGTGAAGTCGATCTTCTTGTCCTGGATGGTCCACAGCGCGAGCAGGTCCGAGCCCGAGCCGGCCGCGGTGATCGCCACCTTCTTGCCATTGAGGTCCTTGACTTGAAGCGTCGATTTGGCCGGCACCATCAGCTGCCAGCCGAAATTGCCCATCGCGGCGTTGGCGACGATGCGCGACATCACGCCCTTCTTGCGTCCGGCGGAGACCAGCGACGGCGGGTCCAGGATGATGTCGGCGGCGCCTGCGGCCATGCCCTCGAACGTCTCCGCGCCACTGCGATAGATCGTCAGCTCGGCCTTGATGCCTTCCTTCTCGAACAGCTTCTGACGCACCGCGGTCTCGGCGATCGTGGTCGGCCAGTATGTTTTCGTGGGCAGGCCGACGCGAATGGTCTCGGCGGCATTCGCCGGGCCGGCGAAAATGGCGGCAGCGACGAGCGACATGACTACGTGACGACGATTGATGTTCATTGTTTCCTCCCGGTCTGTACTTTTCTTGTGTCGAATTCTTGGGAATCGTCAGGTCGTGCGGCTCACCTCCGCAATGCGCGAGGCGGCGAGCTCGACGAAGTCCCTGGTGATGCCGAAATGCGTTGACAGGGCGCGAACGGCCGCATCGGCGTCGCGCTCTACCACGGCAGCGATGATCGCCTCGTGTTCGGCCTCGACGTCGCGTGGCTTGCCGCCGAGCTCGCGACGGATCGACAGCCGGCGATATCTCTCGCTCTGCTCGTGCAGCACGTCGCGAAAGCCGAGCAGCCATGGCGAGCCGCAGGCGTTGACCAGCGCGCGGTGGAAAATGCGGTGGCGGACTACCCATTCCTCGTAGTGCACGGTCGGATCGTCGGGGTAATGATAGGGGACGGCCTTCAGGGCCGCCCAGGTCGATTGCACCAGGGCGAGCCAGGCATCGTCGCCCCGCTCGATCGAGCGGCGGAGCGCAAGCCCTTCGATGTCGATCCGGGTCTGGGTCACGTCGGCGAGATCGGCGAGCGACACCGGGCTGACCCGGAAGCCGCGCTGGTCCGACGCCTGGACAAGCCCGTCGGCGACGAGCCGCGACAGCGCCTCGCGCACCGCCGCAAGGCTCACCGAGAACTGTTTGGCGAGGCCGGCGATGTGCAGCTTCTGACCCGGCAGCAGCCGCGTCGCCAGGATATCGGCGCGCAGCCGCTCGTGCAGCGCCGATGTCAGGCTGCGCGGACCATCACCGGGATTTCCCGACATGTCGAACTGGAGCGGACCCATCGCCCAAATGATTGCAGCGCTCGGTCCGTGGGTCAATGAAAATCGAAAATCGATTTTTTGGAGCGCTCAGGTTGCTTGTTTGTGCCGGCCGCACGCTGGCCGCGACCAATTCATCCGCACGCCCAGTCGAACTTCATCTCCTTGAAGTCCAGCTGCGCGTTGCCGCCGCCGAAATTGTAGCCGCCGAAATATTCTTCGAACTCGACGTAGAACGGGCTCATCTCAGGCACCGCCTGGCACGGCCGCATCGTGCCGCCGAGATGGTTGTGGGCGTGATCCCTCGCCCAATCGTGCAGGCGGAAATTGTCGGGATTCGGCTTGCCGCCGGCATAATAGTAATAAGGCTGATAGCCGGTCGGCGGACTGTCGCGTGTGTGCTCGTCCTGCGGCCCCTTGCCGGCGTTGGGATCATCAGCGCGCGCCGACAGCGCGATCCCAAGCGTCTCGCCCAGGTCGGCGCGCGGCGGGACCGCAAACATCTTCTCCGCGTAACCCGGCGCGGCCTCGAAGAAGGCGCGCGCGCCGCCGACGTCGAGCCAGCGCGGCCGCTCCACCGTCGCCAGCGAAAGCGGCGCTGGCGGCGTCGCGAAAGCGCCGTCATACTCGGCCTGCGTCAGCAGCAGCGCGGCATAGGCGTAGTCGAGAATGTCCGTCATGCGCGACAGGCGCGGATGCGAGGGCCGGGCCATGACCGTCTCGCGGACTTCCGGGTCATCGGGCGCGCCGCCGTCATTGTGATCGGGCGCGGTGGCAAAGAACGACAGCGCGACGATGTCCTCGCCATGCACCCGGTAATCCTCCGGCAGCAACAGCGTGAAGCCGTGCATGAGGGGATAGCCGGTGACGGGATCGATCGGCCAGTCTTCGCTCGCGATGCCCGGCGGCAGCCCGAACACCCAGCCCTGGTCGCGCGCGCGATCCGCGGGCCGGTCAAGCATCTTGAGATCATAGGCACGGGAAGGCAGCGGAAATGCCACGGGTCGTCTCCCATCGAAATCGCCTCGCCGTTGAGGCGAGGGTTGGTCGCAGGGAGCGGGGATGTGGTTCGGGGGGAAATTGACCTTCAACGACCCTAGGTGTCAAAATGCGAGTCCAGCGGAAGAGTTCTCACTCACACGTTCTGTGGACTCGATACCGCAAACAGCGTTGCGCCTTTCCGCCGGGAATTGAAGCAGGTGCCTATATCAAGAATGCGCTCGGATGAGCTGGCGAACCTGCCAGATAGCCTTATCGATACGTCAGACATTGAAGAAGTGGACGAGGCATTCTTTCGCAAAGCCAACTGCTAAAACCAAGACAGTGGCGCGAAAGCCAGAGACGCCTCTGGGACAAGAGGCTCGGCCCAACCCAATGATGCCATCCTACCCCTGTTTCGTCCGACAGTCAATGCAAATTTCGTAAAATCCGCAGCCCCTCAAAATTCGCGAGGATTATCAGTGCCCCGCCTACTGTGCATGGGGTTGTTTTCGCACTTTTGCTTTGGCTACCCTCGCATCCGCACCGCCGTCGCATCCACCACGTTCTCCACCTCCTCGCGCCAACGCAAAATCTCCATCGCCAGCACGGGGTGGTTGAAGCCCTTGAGCTGGAGATCGTCGAGGGCGCGGGCTTCGACCCAGGGCTCGACCATGCCGTATACGCGGCGGCTCACCACGATCTGGTTCGGCTTGGCTTCGCCGCACAGGCGCGAGGCGAGGTTGGTGACGCTGCCGATCGCGGCATATTCCAGCCGCTGCTCGAAGCCGACCTGGCCGAGGGTGGCATAGCCGAGCGCGATGCCGATGCCGAAGCCGAGGCTGTGGCCGCGGTTGCGCCAGCGCTCGGTCAGCGGGCCGATGGTGTCGCGCATCTCCACGGCCATCCTCACTGCGCGCGCGGTGTGGTCCTCGAACTGGATCGGCGCGTTGAACAGGATCATCACGCCGTCGCCGGCATATTTGTCGAGCGTGCCCTCGTATTTGAAGATCAGCTGGCCGAGCGCTGCGTGGTATTCGCGCAGCACGTTCATCGCCTCTTCCGGCTCGGTCGCCTCCGTGAACGCGGTGAAGCCCCGCAGGTCGCAGAACACCACCGTCACCTCGCGGCGCTGGCTGGTGAGCAGCCCTTCCGGGCTGTCGGAGGAGGCGATCAGCTGAGCCACCTGCGGCGCGAGGAAGCGTTCGAGCTTGCGGATGCGCTCGAGCTCGCCGAGCTGGGTGCTGACGCGCTCCTCGAGCGACTTGTTCCAGTCCTTCAGCTGCTCGGTCTGCTGCTTGAGCTTGTCGGCCTGGGCCCGCACGGTGGTGTTCGCCGCCTCCAGCGCCTGGCTCTTGTGGTCGACCTCGGTGAACAGCTGCGCATTGCGCATCGCCAGCACGGCCTGGTTGGCGAAGGTGCGCATCAATCCGATGACGCTGGGGGCGAACGCGCCGGCGGCGTGGCGCAGCACCACCAGTGCGCCGAGCGTGCCCTGCTGGTCGATCAGCGGCACCACCAGCACCGCGTTGAAGCCGGCCGCGAGCGCGGCCTCGCGCAGCGGCTGCTCGGCGGCCTCGCCGAGCTCGGCCAGCGCGATCGGCTCGCCGCTCGCGGCGGCATCGCTCAGGATGTTGTCGCCCTGCGCGATGGTGACATGCGCGCCGTCGGCGGATCTGTCGATGCCATCGGCCTCGACCAGGTTGAAGTGGCGCGCCTCGGCGTCGAAGCCGTAGATCAGCACCGCGTCGGCGCGGGTGATCTCGATGGCGCGTCCGGCGATGGTCGCGAGCACCGCGTTGAGGTCCAGCGAGGAGGCGACCGCGCGGCCGACCTCCTCCAGCACCTTGAGCTCGTGAATCGATTGCGCGAGGTCGCGGGTGCGCTCCTCGACCTTGCTCTCCAGGTTGGAATAGGTCTCCTGGATCTGGTCGGCCATGCGGTTGAACTGCCCGGCGAGGTCTTCCAGCTCGTCGGAGGTGTGCACGTCGATGCGGTGGCTGAAGTCGCCTTCGCCGAGCCGGTGCGCGCCGTCGCGCAGCGCCGTGATCGGGATGATCATGCGGCGGGCGAGCAGCGTACCGGCGAGGATCGCGACCATCAGGCCCATGCCGATCAGAAGCGCGATGCGCACCAGCTGGTCGCGGATCGGCATCAGGGCCTGCGTCGTCGGCTGCTCGAACATCACGTACCAGCCGAGCTTCGGCACGATGGTGGCTGCGCTCATTACCGATTGGCCGTTGACGTCGGTGCCCGATGTCGCGACCGCGCGGTCGGGTGCGATCGCGGCCGCGACCTGCGGCAGCCTTGACAGGTCCTCGCCGATCTCGGGCCCTTTCGACGACGTCGCCAGCACGCGGCCGCGCGGGTCGATCACATAGGCGAAGGCGGCCTTGCCGACCTGGGCGTCAGACAGGAAGTCGGAGAGGAAGCCGAGATCGATCTCGGCCACGGTGACGCCGGCATTGAAGCCCGAATGCGCCACCGAGATCGACATCATCGGCGTGCGGTCGGCGAACCAGGCCGGTGCATAGCTGACGCCGCGGGTGACGGCCTCTGTGAAGCGCACGTCACGGGAGAGGTCGGCGCTGCCGCCGGTCGTGGTCGACTGTCTCGAGACGCGCAGCACCTCGCGCCCGTCGCCGTTGAGCTGGAACAGCTGGTTGACGACCGAGACCTGGTGCAGCAGCGAGGCGTAGTCGGCGCGGCGCTTCTCCAGCGTGTCCTGGCTGGCCCGCGTCACCCAGCTGATCTGGCGGTCGAGCTCGGAAATCGACTGCTCGATTCGTCGGGCTGCGGCTTGCGCCTTGTCCTCCAGCCCGTCGGTCAGCTGGGTCCTGGTGGCGCGGTAGGAGATCCAGGTCTCCATCGCTCCGTTGACGGCGAGGACGAACACGACGAGGCCGACAAGGGAGACGACATACTTGGCGAACAGGCCCCCGCGCAGAGATCGTGTCTTGTCGTTCGCTCCCGCCATCCCGATCCTCTCGCGCCGCCACGGACGCCGGCGCTATGGCCATGCAGGCCCTTCCGGGCCGTTCTAGCACAATTTAGGCCGCAGGGCCGCCGCGCGGCCGGCGGACCGGCCGGTGTGGTTACTCCCTGTGGCCTGCCGGTCGGTGGATTGTGGCAGCTTCACAGTTCGGCGGGTAGCGCCGGAAAGCCAATGGAGACAGCGCGGCCTATCGATTGAAGAGCTGCCGCAGCACGTCGTTCATTGGCTGGCTTTCTTGCTGCGCGGCCGGCGGCTCATCAAGAGCCGGGGCTAAGGGCGAGGCCTGTGGCACCGGCGTGGCTGGCGTTGCCGGCATGCTGCGGCTGCGGCCGGTGCCGGGACTGCTGCCGGCGCCGGTAGCAGGACCAGACCCGGTACCGCTGGAAAGTCCTTGCTGGATCAGGTTGCCGAGCGCCTCCCCAAGCGGGCCACCGAGCAGATTGGTCTGCCCCGGCTGCTGGCCTTGCGGAGTGGCATTGCCGGCCGCATTGCCGCCGCCGGGCGCGGGGGTACCGCCAAGACCGAGGTTGCCGAGGCTGCCCAGCAGATTGCCGAGCCCGGCGCCGTCGGGGCCGAACAGGCCCTTGCCCATCTCGCGCAGCTTGGCATAGGCGGCATCCGGATTGTCCAGCATGCCGGCCATGTCAGGGTAAATTCGCGGCTGAGACCAGGAGCCCTGGATCATCACGGGAATGCCGAAACCGACCGGCTCGCTGGTGCGGCCCTGGCCCTCGGTCGTCATCACCAGCTTCGGCTCGACGCGAAAGCCCATCATCTTGGTGTCGAGCGCGATCGTGCCGGCGCCGGTCACGCGCACCAACGGCCCGACCAGATTGAGGTCGGTCGTCACCGCCTGTCCCTTCTCGATGCGGAAGGAGGCCGAGAGCTGCGACAGATCCGTGCTCTGCTCCTGGCTCGGGTCCTGGCTGCCTTGCCAGCCGGACAGCGTGCTCGTCGTCAGCGAGCGGATCATCTGCGCGACATTGATGCCGCGGATGGCGCCGTCCTGGAAATTGACGAAGGCCGTGCCCTGCATGTTTGCCATCAGCGCGCGCTGGCTGTTGCCGGCGCTGCGCAAGGCGAGCTTGGCCTGCAGCTTGCCGTCGATGCGGTCGAATTCGGCGAGGCCCTGAAGCAGCGGCAGCGCGCGCACGCCGACGAGGTCGGAATGCATGGCAAAGCTCGGCGCGCCGGTGGTCGCATCCAGGATCACCTCGCCCGAGACCTGGCCGCCATAGGCGCCGAGATTGGCGGTGCCGGCCTTCAGCACGCCGCCGGCGAGCTTGGCGTCGAACGCCAGCGGCGCGATGCGGGCGTCGCCGATGACGGCCTCGTTCGCCGAGATCCGCAGCTGCGCATCGACATAGTTGAGCCCGGAAACGTCGATCGGCACAGTGCTCCAGGGTTGCCCTGCAGCGCCTTCCGGCGATTTCGCCAGCGGCAGCGCGAGCCGCTGGAAATCGAGATCGAGCTTGACGAGCGGCTTGCTCGCAATGTCGACCGAGGCCCAGCCGTTGAATGCGCCGTCGCCGAGCCTGCCGTTCACGCCGTTGATCATCACGACATTGCCGCTCAGCCGCATCTCGGCGTGGCCCGTGAGCTGGGACTTCAGCACGCTGGGCATGTCGATGGCGAAGTCCACCGGGACCGTGGGCCGTTCGGCTGGCGAACCCGGTGCGGCCGCCTTGATGTCGAACTTGGTCGGGTGATCGCCGACGCGCGCGGTGCCGGTGATGTTGACCTTGCGGTCGCGGTCCGCGGTCGCGTCGGCATTGATGGCGCCGATGCGGCCCTCGACACGGTCGCGCAGGCGCGAGAAGGCAACTTCGCCGTCCACGATCCTGATGCGGTCGACCGTCGCGCCACGGGTCTCGAGCACGAGCGGCTTCGACGCGGCGCCGGCATTCGGCAGTCGCTCGCGCAACAGCGGCTGGTAGAGCACGGGACGGGTGACGACGAGCTCACTGATTTTCGGGGCGCCCGACCATGCGCTGGCGAGCGACATGTCGGCCTGCACGCTGCTGATCGTCAGTCGCGTGATGCCGCTGCGGTCCTTGGGGTCGGCAAGCGTGAGGTCGTTCAGGGTGAGGTTCAACGTCGGCCACAGGCTGATCCTGGTGCTGCCGTCGATCGTCAGGCGGTAGCCGGTCGCGCTCTCGACGCGCGAGGCGATCGTCGAGGTCAGGAACCCCGAGGGGATCCCGGTCACGAGCAGAAGTCCGATCACGACGATGACGGCGGCGAATGCCCCGCCGGTGAATTTCAATGCTCTCATCTCGACTTTCCAGCGACGGACAATCCGCGCCCGATCCGGCAGATGACCCGTCCTTTGCGCCTCAAGTTTATCCCCGGACCGGAAGCGGCACCAAGCGGGTAAAAATAGTCAGGGGATGCTGCAAAGTTATGTGACTTATGGCACACTTCTCCGGCGCGGTTTTACGCGATCCTGAAGTTGATGGTTTCAAGCGATTTGCCAAGAATAATCACCAGACGTTCATAAGGACATTGACATGAGCAAGCAGGCCGAATTTGCGGTCATCCTAAAGATGAACCCGATGTTCGCCGATCTTGGCCCGGACGAGCTGCAGCGGCTGTCCAATCTCTGTCACACCCAGCACCTCGGGAACGGTGAGGTCCTGTTCCAGAAGGGCGATCCCGGCGATGCGCTGTTCGGCGTCCGCCGCGGCCAGGTCCGCATCGAGACCGGCGCCTCCGACGGCAGCCGGCTGACGCTGAATTTCATGGGCCCCGGGGACCTGTTCGGCGAGGTCGCGGTGCTGGACGGCCAGAGCCGCACGGCCGACGCCACCGCGGGCGAAGCCAGCGAATTGTTCGTATTGCGGCGCGAAGACTTCCTCGGCTTCCTCGAGCGCGAGCCCAAGGTCGCGATCAAGATCATCGCCCTGCTGTGTCAGCGCATCCGCTGGCAGAGCGAGCGCATGGAAGAGTCCATGCTGCAACCGTTGCCGGTGCGCCTGGCCCGGCGGCTCTGCGCGCTCGCCGCCGATTTCGGCTCGGAGGTGCACATCTCACAGGAACAGCTAGGCATCTTTGTCGGCGCCGCCCGGGAAAGCGTCAACCGTGAGCTGCAGGCCTGGCGCAAGGATGCCATCCTGGATCTGCAGCGCGGCCGCATCCTGCTCAGGAACATGACCAAGCTGACGGCGATCGCGCGCAACGAGTAGGCATAATTGATCGGGAGCCTCCGCCGCCGGACGCGATCTCGGTCAACTGTGATGATGCTGCACTGAATCTCGTCCTCGGTCAGGGCGAACAGAACTTCTGCGAGTCGAATTCTGACTCCCGCCTCCGTCCAGTCGCCACCTCGGAAAAGAACGAGACTTGGCCCGTAGTGGCTATCAGTCGAGGATAGTCGAGGTCTGCCGTGACGACCGTGCGAGCGTCTTGCCGAGCGCAGCCGATGATTTCAATATCGCTTGCATCATGAAGCCTTATCGCGGAGGCGTGGACGGCGTCATGCCCCCTATCAGTCAGCCAACGCGACAGCGTTGGCGAGGGGCATGTCGATGAGGAATTTCACTTAGCCGGAACTGTGGGGTGCAGCTCGACGGTTTCATCCTCCGCAAGGAAGGCCGCATAGCGCAATGCTTCGTCAATGTCTTCACGTTCGAGATACGGGTAGTCGTTCAGGACAGATTCGCGGGTCTCGCCGGCCGCCAGAAGGCCGAGCAGCCGCGCAACCGGAAAGCGTAGGCCGCGAATACAGGGCTTGCCGGTGCAGACCGCTGGGTCAATCGTGATGCGCGTAAACGTCATAGGCATAACATAGCGCTTGCTTCCGGGTTCGGCCAGTGCGCGCCGGTGAGCTCTTCTGGAGCCTACTCCGCCGCCGGGTGCACGATGTTCTTCGGCACCGTTGGCTGCGCCGCTGCTGCGACTTCGTGATGCCCGCCCGTCTCCGCATCCTCGCTGTGCACGATCAGCCGTTTGGCGAAGCGCCAGATCAGGGCGCCGAAATCGTCCATCACCATGAACATCGCGGGCACGAATACCAGTGAGAGGATCGTCGAGAAGATCAGGCCGCCGATCACCGCGAGCGCCATTGGCGAGCGGAATTCACCTCCGGCGCCGACCGCGAGCGCGCTCGGCACCATGCCCGCTGCCATCGCGATCGTGGTCATCACGATCGGGCGGGCGCGTTTCATGCCGGCGTCGATCATGGCCTCCTCGCGCGGCTTGCCGGCGCGAATGGCTTCGATGGCGAATTCCACAAGCATGATCGCGTTCTTGGTGACGATGCCCATCAGCATCAGGATGCCGATCCACACCGGCGTCGTGAGCTGCTTGCCGGTGAGGAGCAGCGCCGCTATGGCGCCGCCGATCGAGAGCGGCAGCGAGAACAGGATGGTGATCGGCTGCAGGAAGGTGCCGAACAGCAGCACCAGCACGGCATAGACCATCATAAGCCCCGCCGTGATGGCGGTGGCGAAGCCGTCAGACAATTCGTTCAGGCTTTCCGCGTCGCCGGAGGGCGAGACCTTCACGCCTTTCGGCAGGGTCTTCATGACAGGCAGATCGTAGATCTTCTTGGTGGCATCGCCGAGTGCGGCCGAGCCGACGAGGTCGGCGGCAACGGTCGCTTGCCGCTCGCGATCGTAGCGGTTGATGCTGGTCGGGCCCTGGTCGAGCTTGACGTCCGCGATCACCGAGAGCGGCACGCCGCCCTTCTCGCCGCGTTCGCCGAGCGGCACGCGCAACTGTTCCAGCATCTTCAGATTGCTGCGGGCGGAATCCTCAAGCTGCACGCGGATCGGGACCAGGCGGTCGCCCACGTCGAACTTGGCGAGCGCAGGCCCGACGTCGCCGATGGTGGCGACGCGGATGGTCTGCGACAGGCTTTCGGTGGAGACGCCGAGCCGTGCGGCGAGATCCGCGCGCGGCTCGATGCGCAGCTCGGGACGCTCCAGCGAGGTTTCCGAGATGACGTTGGCGATGGTGGGAATCCGCTTCATCTGCGTCGCGAGCTCGCTCGCGACGTTGTTGACGATGTTGGGATCAACGCCGGTCACCACCAGAGAGATCGCGCGCAGGCCATTCTCGTCGAGGAACCAGAAGCGGATGTCAGGAACGTTCTCCAGCTCCTGGCTGATCGAGAATTCGAGCTCGCGTTGGGTGATGTCGCGGCTGTCCTTGGGCGTGTAGTTGATGATCAAAGCGGCGCGCCGGACTTCCTGGGTCCCCGGCGGGACGCGCCCGCCGTCGACGAAGATGCTCTTCACCTCGGGCCGCTTGCGCAGCCGCGCGACGATGTCCTCGGTGACCTTTTCGGTGTAGGCGAGCTGGGTGCCCGGCGGCAGCTCGAGCGCAAGCAGCGAGCGGGCGCTGTCCTGGGCCGGCAAGAAGCCCTGCGGCAGCAGCGTGATGCTCCAGATCGAGGCAGCGAATACGCCGAGGCCGATCAGCACCGTGATGAAATAGTGCTTCACCGACCACGCCACGAGGCGGTGATACGACCGCAGAATGCGGCCCGGCGGCGGCTCCACATGCGTATGGTGCTTGAGGAAGTAGGCGGCCAGCACCGGCGTGACGAAGCGTGCCGCCAGCAGCGAGAAGAACACCTGCACCGAGACGGTGATGCCGAACTGCTTGAAGAACTGTCCGGCGATGCCCGACATGAAGCTCGCGGGCGCGAAGATCGCGATGATGGTCAGCGAGATCGCGATCACCGCGAGGCCGATCTCGTCGGCGGCCTCCAGCGCGGCGCGATAGGGCGACTTGCCCATGTTCATGTGCCGGACGATGTTCTCGATCTCGACGATGGCGTCGTCGACGAGAATGCCGGTCGACAGCGTGATGGCGAGGAAGCTGACGAGATTCAGCGAGAAGCCGAGCAGGTCCATCGCCCAGAACGCCGGGAAGATCGACAGCGGCAGCGAGATCGCGGCGATGATGGTGGCGCGCAGGTCGCGCAGAAACAGGAGCACGATGACGACGGCGAGGATGGCGCCTTCGAACAAGGTCGAGATCGCCGCGTGGTAGTTGCCGTTGGTGTATTCGACCGAGGTGTCGATCACCTTCAGGTCGACGTCGGGATAGGCGGCCTTCAGCGCGTCGATGCGCTTCTGCACGGCTTCAGCGACCTTGACGTCGCTGGCGCCCTTGGAGCGCTTGATGCCGAGCGCGACCACCGGCTCGCCGTTGAAGCGGGCGAAGGTGCGGCGGTCGGCGATGGTGTCGGTGACGGTGCCGAGATCGTCGAGCCGGACCTCGCCGCCGCCGAACAGCGGGATCATGGTGCCGGCGAGATCGCCCAGCGTCTTGGCGCCGGCGAGCGTGCGGATCGCCTGGTCGTTCTTGCCGATTTCGGCGCGACCGCCGGCGACGTCGACATTGGTGCCGCGCAGGCTCTGGCTGACATTGACCGCGGTCAGACCCATCGCCTGCAGGCGGTCGGGATCGAGCGAAACGAGGATCTCGCGCTCGACGCCGCCGATGCGCTCGACCTGGGCGACGCCGCGCACGCCCTGCAGCGCGCGCTTGACCACGTCGTCGACGAAATAGGAGAGTTGCTCCGGCGTCTTGCCGGGCGAGATCGCGGCATAAGTCACGATCGGCAGGCCGATGACGTCGACGCGCTGGATCAGCGGCTCGGTGACGTTCTGCGGCAGGTTGGAGCGCACCCGCGTCACCGCGTCCTTGACGTCGTTGAGTGCGCGGTCAGTGTTGGTCTCCAGCGCGAACTGAATCGTGGTGACCGACAGGCCGTCGGTGATCGAGGAGGTGATGTGGCGAACGCCCTCGACGCCGGAGACGGCGTCTTCAACCGTCTTGGTGACCTGGGATTCCAGCTCGGCCGGAGCGGCGCCGAATTGCGAGACCGCGACCGAGATCACGGGAATGTCCGCCGAGGGCAGCCGTGTGATCGCGAGCTTGGTGAAGGACACCCAGCCGAGGACCAGAAGGATGATGGAAAAGACGACCGACGGCAGCGGGTTGCGGATCGACCAAGCCGAAATATTGAGAGCCATCAGCGTACCCGCGTGCGATCGAGTTCATCGGCGAACATGGTCTTGATCTGGTCGCCGTCGTGGAGCGAGGAGCCGGCGTCGGCTACGACGATCTCGCCGACGTCGAGGCCTTCCAGGATTTCCGTCGCGGTGTCGGACGACAATCCGACCCGCACTTTGCGTGTCTCGATGGTGTTGCCCTTGACGACCTGGATGGTGAGATGGTCGATCGCGGTCTTCGGGATCGAGACGCCGCAGCTTCGCTTGGCGTCGATCGAGGCGCGGGCGAACACGCCGACCTTCAGCGAGGGATTGTTGGCGACGCTGATGCGGACGCGGCCGAGCTGCGTGGTCCGGTCGATCTCGGGCGCAACCAGCCGGACCCGCCCGATCAAATCCGGCGCGTCGTCGCGGCCGATGCGCACGGTCGCGCCGGCCGTGAGCTTGGACATGTGCACCGCCGGAACCTGGGCTTCGAGCTCGATCTCGTTGTTGACGGCGATGCGGAACATCGGGCCGGCCTGCGGCGAGGCGGGCGCGCCGACGATGGTGCGGACCTCGGTGATGAGACCCGGTGCCGGCGCTTTCAGCGAGATCGGTCCCTGCGGGCCAGGGCGCTGCGGCTGGCCCGGGATCTGCGGCGGCGGGGTCAGGCGCGCCAGTTCCTGGTTGTCGGCGACGATGGCGCCCTCGGTGACGAGCAGGTCGGTGACCCTGGAGCCTTCCTGGTCGGCAACGACCACCGCTTCGCGGCGCGGTACGAAAAAGCCGGTCACGCGCACCAAGTCGGAAAAGCAGGCATTGGTCGACTTCGTCACGATGACGAGCGCCTCGCTTTGCGTCTCCTTCGGCTCGGGGCGTTTGCGATGCTCGAACAGATAATAGCCGACGCCGAGCGCTACGACGAACACCACGGTCCCGGCCGGCTTGAGATACTCTGTCAGATTCATCGCCGGATCATCCTGACATGGCTCACTGCCGCGAGGTTCAAACGGAGCGTTCCCCTGAAACAAAGCGGCGTCCCGCAAGGCTGCGGGACGCGCTTTGGAAGCGAGACCTTACACCACATCACGACAGATCACTGCAAAGGATTGCGTCGCGCTCACTTCGATGCGGTGGTCTTGTTTTCCATATTGACCACCTGCACGCGGCGGTTGACCTCCGCCAGCGGCTGGCCCGGATCCTTGAGCTTGCTCTTGCCATAGCCGACGGTGACGAGGTCGGTCGCGGAGATGCTGTATTTCTCGACGAGGTAGCGCTTGATCGAATCGGCGCGACGCTCCGAAAGCTCCTGGTTGTAGGCTTCACCGCCGGCCGCGTCGGTGTGGCCCGCGACCACGAACGTGGAGCCTTTCAGATCGGGGCTGGTCAGCGCCCGGCCGAGCGCCTGCACCGCCGGCAGCGACTTGGTGCTGATATTGGCGGAGTTGTAGTCGAACGTGATTTCGAGGTCGATGTTCGGCTTGTCCTTGGCGACGGAAGCGATTTCCTCGCGCTCGGTCGACGACAGCGAGCGCGTCGAGCGACCGCGAACGGACTGCAGCAGCTTTGTCTCGGCCGCGTTCGGCGCGGTTTCGGTCTGCGGGCCGATCGAGAGGCCGCGGGTCAGCGGCTTCTTTGGCGCCGGCGCAAGCGCACGGACGATCTCGTCCTCGGTGACATTCTTGCTGTTGCCGTCATCGGCCGCATAGGCGGCCGAGGTCGGCAATGACAGCATGGCGCCGATGGTGATGATGGACAGTATCGCGGTAAGCCCTTTTGCAGCCGATCTCATAGCCAGTCCCTCCTGCGCAGCCAGCTCGCGTGCTTTAAAAATTCCGGCAACCAGCGCCGTGAAAGGCGTGTTGCATCCGCCAGATTGGTCTTCCCAGCCCTGTTCAAGGTTCGAGCCTTGGACCGCCTCAATTCAAAAAAACTAGCGCACTCCGTAGCTTGCGAACTCTTGAACGATGTTCGGATCCATCGCCTTGGCATTGGCGATGTCCAGCGCCCCTTCCTGGGCCGAGCCATTGCGTTGCTTGGCAAGGCCGCGTCCATAGAGCGAGGAGGTCAGGCGCGGGTTGATCTTCAGGGCGGCGTCGAAATCGGCGATGGCATTCTTCACCGCGCCCGACTTGAGGTTGACGAGGCCGCGGCTGTCGAGCGCATCGACGAAGTTCGGCCGCAGCCGCAGCGCCTCGTTGCAATCCTTCAATGCGCCCTGGAGGTCGCCGACGACCGTGCGGGTCCAGCAACGGTTGTTCAGGGCCTCGACGTCCTTCGCGTTGATCCGGAGGGTGTCGTCGAAATCCTTGATCGCGAGGTTGTAGGCGCCTTTGCTGGCATAGACCTGGCCGCGCCGGTACAGCGCGTTCACGTCATCAGGATTGGCGGCAATCTTCGCGGTCAGACCCTTGATCGTGGGATCGTCGGCCAGGACGGCGGCACTGGGCCCGCCGTCCGTGCTCGGTGCGACGAGAGCAGGATCGGCCGGCTTCACCGGCGGGGGCGGTGGCGGAGGGGGAAGGGCCGCCTCGATCTGCGGCTTGGGTGAAGGCGGCGGCGCGGCTGGGGCAGCGGGAACGGCAACCGTCTCGGCCGGCTTCGGCGCCGGCGGCGTTGCCGGAGGCGCGGGCGGCGGATTGTTGACGACGACGGGCGGCGCAGCGGGAGGTGCAGGCGGCGGCGGCGAGGGGCGCGATCCGCCGGAGCCCGGAATGAACGAGAAATCTTCGGCCAGGGACGAGGAAATCCACGGCACCTGCTCGCCGCGCGAGGCGCGAGTGACGCCCATCTTGGTACGGTTCAGCGTCTCCTCGGCCATCAGGTCGGGGACGCGGATTTCCTTCAGCAGTTCCTGGACGAACAGGCTGCGGTCGCCGCCGGCGTCCGAGACCACCGAGGCCAGCGCCGCCGAGTACATCACCAGCGTGCCGTTCGGCGCGATGACCGGGGTCAGGCCGGCCGAGAAGCTGCGGAACCGGCGCTCGAACGGGTTGCGCCTGGAAGCGTCGATCAGCGCGATCTTGACACCGGCGCCACGGGTGTTGAGCTCGCCAAGCACGGTCTCGAGGCTGAAACCATCGCGGCGCACGTCGGATTCGGTCCAGATCTGCGCGTCGACCGGCAGCAGGTAGCTCTGGCGCGCCGACTGGATGCCGAAACCGCTGAAGAACACCAGCGCCACCGATCCCGGCTTGATCTTGCTGTAGAGCTTGTCGAAGGCGCGGCGCATGCCGTCGCCGGTCAGGTTCTCGCCGATCTCGACCGAAAAGCCGTCGCGCTTCAGTTCGTCCGCGACAGCGCGCGCATCATTGATCGGTTCCTTGAGTGGAGCATCCGCGTCCGGATATTTGGCGTTGCCGATGACGAGCGCGAAGCGCTCACCGGCTGCAAGCGACGGGGCAGTCGGGACGAGCGAGACGAGCAAGGACAGAAGGAAAAAGAGGCGAATTTTCATAATCAGCGCGGTCCAGCCAAAAAGGCGCCGTTCCAGCTTGCGCCGCGGCGACCTTAACTTACGCTTCCTGCATTATCAAACCGGGCATGGGGTGCGTCAACCTCTTGGAGATTCGACCTTATCCTCATGATCGGCCGCAGCGGATGGGTGTACCGCAAGAACGATGGAGGGGGGTGTCATGATGGTTCTCGGTACCTCGATGCTATCCACGGACCTTAGCCCAGCCATGGCGGGGAAGACGTGATCAATCTCACATTGCAATCCTGCCTTCGCCGCAGCGCCCGGCGTTTGACCTTTGCTGCCGGCGATGGCTTGGTGTGGGCGATCGTCCCGCAAGATCCAACTCAGAAAAAGCAAGTCCATGGGAAACGCCTACGAAATCTACGCCCTGCGCTATGCGACAATGTCGCCCCGCACCCCCCATATGAACTTCCTGTTGCCCGACCCGCATGACAGCGCGGCGCAGGACCTCGACTATTTCGTCTGGCTGATCCGAGGGCAGGGTCGCGACATCCTGGTCGATACCGGCTTCAACGCCGAGGAGGCGAGCGCGCGGGCGCGCAAGCTCACGCTGAACCCCGTCGATGCGCTGGAGCGTTTCGGCGTCGCGGCAACAGCCATTCGCGACGTCATCGTGACGCATCTGCATTACGACCATGCCGGCAATCTCGACCGCTTCGCCAATGCGCGCTTCCATCTCCAGGAGCGCGAGATGGCCTACGCGACCGGACGCTGCATGTGCAACGGTCTGCTGCGGCACCCATTCTCGGTCGAGCATGTCACCCAGATGGTGCGCCACGTCTATGGCGAGCGCGTCACCTTCCATTCCGGCGACGGCGAGGTCGCCCCGGGCGTGACCGTGCACCGCGTCGGCGGCCATTCCGACGGCTTGCAGGTGGTCAAGGTCGAGACCGCGCGCGGCCCGGTGGTGCTGGCCTCCGATGCCGCGCATTACTACGCCAATCTGCAGCGCAGGAGCCCATTCCCGATCGTCTACAATGTCGGCGACATGGCGATGGGCTGGGAGACGATCGAGCGTCTCGCCGGTCACCCCGATCGGTTCATTCCCGGTCATGATCCGATCGTGACGGAGATCTATCCGCGCGCCAGCGACAAGGTCGACGCCTGGGCGCTGCATCTGCCGCCGTCGCGGTCGTTCGCGAAATGACGATATCGCCTTCCCGGCCTCACGCCGACCCTGGGCGTCGCGGCCGTGCCTGACCCGGTCCGCCTCGTGGTTACGCCGGCGAAGTAGGTTTCGACAAGTGAGGGTAGCGACTTTCGTCGCTCGGGGCGATGTAAAGCATCGGCCCGGGATGCGCGGTCGTGCACGTTGATTGACGTATTGATCCGTCATTTCTAGGTTGTGCCTGACATTCGCAAAGGTGTTCGGCGTGCTTTCAAAACTCAAGAACCTTGCTGCCGACGCCATGAAAGGCGCCAGCGGGCATTTCTCCAAAGCTTCCAGGGCAATTTCCGATTTGGCCGCGAGTCTCGCCGGCCGCGCCGCGGCTGCCGCTGATCTAGGTCGCATTCTCGATATCATCGAAATGGTCCCTGGCGTCAATTTCGAGAGGCCACAGCCTGATGCCGATTATCTCAGTACGCTGCTGGCCGCGGTGCAGATGGGCGAGCTTACGCTGGCCGTGCACTACCGCCAAGAAACCGAAGCTGGCGTGGTGCGCCTGCATCCCGTCACGACGGCTGAGGCCAATGCACTGACCGGTTCGGACGACAAATTTTCCTCGATGATCCTGGTGGATGGTAAGAACGACAAGCCTGCCATCCAGATGCTGATGAACACCGAGCATCTGGCAGAAAATTATCGGTACGTCACCGCCGACACGTTGGTCAACGCATTGGCTTTCCCGATCGAGAATGTCAAAGGCGGTTTTATCATTGCAAGGCCGTTTCGTGCGATCGCGCGACCGATCGCAGGATGGCTGCTCAACATCATTTTCGACCAGGGTGAGAAGCTACATCGCCGTTTCCGCGGCGACCGCGCTGAAGGCCGGCCCCAATCACCGTCGCTATCAGCGGAGGAGGAAACCGGTGCGGCGAGTGTCTCGATCACGCCAGAAGACGGTGACGCCCAGGCTCGGGTCTCCAATCGAGCCATCGACGACCAGCCGCGGAATGACGGCGTGGATTGATTGAACCGCGTTGAGGGCCGAGAGCTCTATGGCCCGTCTCATCGCCACCGCTCCAGCCCTTGAGCGACATCCGTTTGTCAGCCAGCACCCAGTACGCTTGCTTGGCGTCGGCTTCTTCGCTGGTCTGGATCAGATCGGGTGCTGCTTGATCTTCCAGTGCAGGGCCGACAATTGCGCTCCTGCGCGGAGCGGCGCCATGGAGGAGGGGGTTGACCCTAGCGAATCCATCATGCCTTCCGCCAGAGGCGGACGGATCAACGGGTTTCGCTGGCGCAACCTGCCCTGCCAAGTTTTCCCGTAATTCTATTTCAGAGATGCGCTATAAAAAAGTACACGTCATAATTGTGAATCTCTTAAGGGTTCTCTGCCAAAAACATTCTCCTGGAATGCGAGAATGCCCAATGACAAAAGAAAGCGATGAGGCCCTGCCGCAATCGCCTCTCTGTGCGTCCCCGGAAAAGCGGCCGTTTGACCTGTCATTCTCTCTGCTTCGGCTGAATTGGGCACTTATCGCCGCACCGCTCACTAGCGCTGCGTCGGCTCATGCGTGATCAGCTTCTTCTCCAACCAGTAGATCACCAAATGCAGCGTCCCGCTCGGTCCCTCGTCGCGGCTGATACCCCGCAAAAGGAAGAGGCCTATTGCGACGGTTCGGCCGTGCGTCAAGCTTCCAAGATGCCGAAGGTGTTCGCGGGTGTACAGACAATGCGCGGCATTGCAGCGCTTTTGGTGGTCTGCGGGCATGCAGTCAGCGCGCGACCCGATATGGTGGGCCATGCGCTCGCCGAAGGCGCGCTGACCATTCTTGCCAGCGGTGTCGACATCTTCTTCGTTATCTCCGGGTTCATCATCGCAAGAACGGCCGCTGCACAACACAACCCCTTGAATTTTGTGCTCAGACGAGCGCTCCGAATTTATCCGGTCTATTGGCTCGCGTTGCTGGCGGCGTTCGCCAGCTCCTGCTGGATCACAATGGCGCCGGGGGAACGTCCGGCACTCGACGCCGGAACGATCGTCGCGTGGACATATCCGAACTGGTATATCGGGCCAGCATGGTCGCTCGCTTTCGAGCTTCACTTCTATGCTGCGGTCGCGATCATCCTCGCGATCAAACCGAGCCGGCTATTCGAAATCCTCTTCGCGTGGGTCGGTATGGTCATCGTCATGCTCTACTTCCCAATCCCACTCGGCATCTGGTCCCATCCGCTGGTGCTCGAATTTGGCGCTGGCGTTGCTATTGCCTATCTCCTGATAAACCGCGGACTGCGGTTTTCGCCCCGTGCCGTAGCCTATTCAGCAGGTCTGTTCTTTGCTGGCTGGTACTGGATCTTCGTGCACGGAGCGGCCGATCCACAGTTCGCCCGAGTACCGACCTATGGCCTTGGCGCGGGATTGCTCATCCACACGGTGGTGTCTGCCGAGATCGAAGGGCGATCCTTCTCGCCCGTCCTGCAATACCTGGGCAAGATTTCGTACTCGCTATACATGGTCCACTACCCGTTGGTGAATTGGATCGCCAATTTTGACGGGCCGTGGCTGCTGTCAACCCTCGGGACGGTCGTCGCCATCGTCCTGCTTTCCATCGGTTTTGCCATTGCGTTGCACATCCTCGTCGAAGCGCCGATCCTCTCTTGGGGAGGAAAGCTGAGCATTATGCGACGGAGCCGATCACCATCGGATACGCGGAACGCGAGAAGAGCCTATGCCTCCGGCAGGGCAGAATGAAGAATTTCCTCCAAAGCAGGGGCAGGAAGCGGCCTGCACCTTAGCAGACATTCCGTCGTGCTTCCTCGACGTCAGCTCTTATACCTGCCCACCTCATCCTAATACGCCTGCTTGGCGTCGGCTTCTTCGCTGGTCTGGATCAGGTCGAGGCTCTGCTCGATCTTGTCGAGCAGGGTCGAGAGTTGCTTGCGCTCTTGCGCGGAGAGGCAGGCGAGGATCTCGTCCTCGCGCCGCAGCAATTGCGGGAACAACTCCTCGTACAGCGCGCGGCCCTTTCCGGTCAGTTGCAGGCGGAACTCGCGGCGGTCGGCACGGTTCTCGACCCGCTCGATCAGGCGCTGGTCGAGCAGCATGGTCACCGCGCGGCTGATGGTGGATTTGTGCGTCCGCGTGCATTGCGCAATGTACTGCGCGCTACAGGCGTCAACGCGGAAGCCGAGCGTGGCGATCACCCGCCAGGCCGGAATGTCGAGGCCGTGCCGTTCCTGATATTCGACCGAAAGCGCGGAACTGACCTCCGCCGCGAGCCGGTTGAGGCGGAACGGCACGAACTTGAACAGGTCGAGCCGCGGCTTTGGTCGCGTCGAAGCCTCGGCAGGCTGCCGTGTCTTCAACGCGATGTCCCTGGATGTCCTCGCCAAGAACAGCGCTCCGAATTCCCGGTTGACGGCCGGCCGGCTCCGGTCCAAAATAGTTGCACGTGAGACTATCTAGCAGATCAGTCCTCTTCTGACCAGAGCCGAGGTTCGTGTATGGCGCCGGCCAATACCCCTCACGCCAAGACCGCTCAAGCCAAGACTCAATTCGGCTATCGCCGTCACCCTGATCAGGGCCGCCCCGCGTCGAGCCCCGCGGAGCATCCGGTCGTGATCGTCGGCGCCGGCCCGGTCGGCCTTTCGCTGGCGATCGATCTCGCCCAGCGCGGCCAGCGCGTCGTGCTGCTGGATGATGCCGACCGCATCGGCGAGGGTTCGCGCGCGATCTGCTTCTCGAAGCGCTCGCTGGAATATTGGGATCGGCTCGGCGTCGGCGACCGCATGGTGGAGAAGGGCGTGGTGTGGAGCGTCGGCCGCATCTTCCATGGCGAATCCCAGCTCTACCAATTCAACCTGCTGCCCGAAGACGGTCACAAGCGGCCGGCCTTCATCAACCTCCAGCAATATTACGCCGAGGCCTATCTGGTCGATCGCATCAACGAGCTGCCTGAGATCGACCTGCGCTGGCGCAACAAGGTGACGGCACTCGAGCAGCGCAACGATTCCGCCGTGCTGAGCATCGAGACGCCGGAGGGTTCGTATCGCCTGAATGCTCAATATGTCGTCGCCTGCGACGGCGCGCGATCCTCGCTGCGGCAGATGGTCGGCGCCGAGTTCGCGGGGCAGGTGTTCGAGGACCAGTTCCTGATCGCGGACGTCAAGATGAGCGCGGAATTTCCGACCGAGCGCTGGTTCTGGTTCGATCCGCCGTTCCATGCCGGGCGCTCCGCGCTCCTGCACCGGCAGCCCGACGATGTCTGGCGCATCGACCTCCAGCTCAATCGTTACGCCGATCCCGTGGTCGAAAAGAAGCCTGAAAACGTGCGGCCGCGGATCGCGCGCATGCTCGGCCACGACAAGTTCGAGTTCGAATGGATCTCGCTCTACAAGTTTCAGTGCCGGCGGATGGACCGTTTCATCCACGGCCGGGTGGTCTTCGCCGGCGATTCCGCGCACCAGGTGTCGCCCTTCGGCGCCCGCGGCGCCAATTCCGGGCTTGAGGACGCCGAAAACTTGTCGTGGAAGCTCGACCGCGTGCTGCGGGGCAAGTCACCCGGCAGCCTCTTGGAGAGCTACCACCTCGAGCGCAGCATGGCGGCGGACGAGAACATCCGCGAGTCCACACGCTCGACCGATTTCATGGCGCCGAACTCGCATCAGGAGGCGCGGCTGCGCAAGGCGGTGCTGTCGCTCGCCAAGGAGACCGATTTCGGCAAGCGCATGGTCAATGGCGGCCGGCTGTCGGTGCCGTGCAGCTACGATACGCCGCTGTCATCGCCAGATGCCGAGACGTGGCACGTTGGGCCCTCGCCCGGTTGTTCGATGCTCGACGCGCCTGTCGCGACGCCTGGTGGTGAACAGATCTATCTGACGGATGCCTTCCGCAGGGGTGGCACGGACTTCACCTTGCTGTCGTTCAGCAATGGCGGGCCGATTGATGCGCATGATGCCATCAAGGCTATCCGCATTGGTTCCGAGGGTGGTTTTGCCGATCCGTCGGGCCTGGTCGCGAAGCGCTATGGCGCCGAGCCGGGTGCCGCCTATCTGCTGAGGCCCGACGGCTATGTTGCGGCTCGCTTCCGCCATCCGACCCGTTCGGCGATCTCGGCGGCACTGGCGCGGGCCGAAGGTTTGTATTGAGGTCTTGCATGCCGCTCTCCACCACCTCGAACTTCGCGCGCCCGGACGATGCCTTCCGCTCCGTCGTCGAGGCGCATCGCGGCCTCACCGAGGAGCAGAGCGCCGATTTCGACGCGGCGCTGGTGCTGATCCTCGCCAACCATATCGGCGATATCGACGTGCTGCACGAGGCGATCGCCCTGGCCAAGCGCCGCATGATCGACGGCCAGCAGCAGCAACAGCAACAACAATAACCCTGTGACCTGAAGGACCAATTGATGGCGAAGAACTTCGCATCCACCGGCGATCTCTCCGAGAAGAAGATCACCTTCTCCGAGATCGGCACCGATCTCTATGCCTTCACTGCCGAGGGCGACCCCAACACCGCCGTCATCGTCGGCGACGACGGCTGCCTTGTGTTCGACGCGCAGGCGACGCCGGCAATGGCGAACAAGGTGATCGAGCGCGTCCGCGCCGTGACCGACAAGCCGATCAAATATGTCGTGCTCTCGCATTATCACGCCGTGCGCGTGCTCGGGGCCTCCGCCTACAAGGCGCAAGGCATCGTCGCTTCGCAGGAGACGCATCGGCTGATCGTCGAGCGCGGCCAGCAGGATTGGGATTCCGAATACGGCCGCTTCCCGCGTCTGTTCCAGGACGCCGCCAGCATTCCCGGCCTGACCTGGCCGACGCTGACCTTCGAAGGCGAGATGACGATCTATCTCGGCAAGCGCGAGGTGCGCCTGATGCAGCTGGGCGCCGGCCACACCTCCGGCGACATCGTCGCCTGGGTGCCGGACGCGGAGGCGATGTTCTCCGGCGACCTCATCGAATATCACTCGGCCTGCTATTGCGGCGATGCGCATTTGCGGGAATGGCCGATGACGCTGAACGAGATCCGCAACTTCAATCCGAAGGCGATTGCGCCGGGCCGCGGCGACGCGCTGAAGGGCACCGCGACGGTGCGCGAGGCCATCGCGATGACGCGCGACTTCGTCACCTCGCTCTATGGCGCCGCCGAAATCTCGGTCGCCAAGGGTCGCAGCTTGAAGGAATCCATGGCGGCGACGCGCGAGGTGATGGATCCGAAGTTCTCGAGCTTTGCCATCTACGAGCACTGCCTGCCATTCAACGTGTCACGCGCCTACGACGAAGCGTCCGGTATCGACGACCCCGTGATCTGGACCGACAAGCGCGACCAGGAAATGTGGGCCGCCCTGCAAGGAGGAGGATAGTCATGAACATCAATACCTCGCCGGACCAGATCATCCGCAGTTCGGCCCAGGTCACGCCGGGCTACATGTCCGGCTTCGGTAACTCTTTCGAGACCGAGGCGCTGCCGGGCGCGTTGCCGATCGGGCGCAACTCGCCGCAGCGCTGCGCCTATGGGCTCTATGCCGAGCAGCTCTCCGGCTCGCCCTTCACCGCGCCGCGCGGCAGCAATGAGCGCTCCTGGCTCTATCGCATCCGCCCTTCCGTGAAGCATTCCGGCCGGTTCGAGAAGGTCGAGGCCGGCCTGTGGCGCTCGGCGCCGTGCCATGAATACGACTTGCCGATCGCGCAGCTGCGCTGGGATCCGACGCCGCTGCCGCAGGAGGAGGTCACCTTCGTCCAGGGCGTGCAGACCATGACGACGGCGGGTGACGTCAACACGCAAGCGGGCATGGCCGCGCATGTCTACCTCATCACCAAGTCGATGGTGGACCAGCATTTCTACGATGCCGACGGCGAGCTGATGTTCGTGCTGCAGCAGGGCAATCTGCGCCTCGTCACCGAATTCGGCCGCATCGATGCCGAGCCCGGCGAGATCGTGGTGATCCCGCGCGGCGTCAAGTTCCGCGTCGAGATCCCGGACGGTCCGGCGCGCGGCTATCTCTGCGAGAACTATGGCGGCGCCTTCACGCTGCCGGAGCGCGGCCCGATCGGTGCCAACTGCCTCGCCAATGCGCGCGACTTTCTCACCCCCGTTGCGCATTACGAGGACAAGGACACGCCGACCGAGCTGTTCGTTAAGTGGGGCGGCTCGCTGTTCAAGACGACCTTGCCGCATTCGCCGATCGACGTCGTCGCCTGGCACGGCAATTATGCGCCGTACAAATATGATCTGCGCACCTTTTCGCCGGTCGGCGCGATCGGCTTCGATCATCCCGATCCCTCGATCTTCACGGTGCTGACCTCGCCGTCGGAGACCGCGGGCACCGCGAACATCGATTTCGTCATCTTCCCCGAGCGCTGGATGGTCGCCGACAACACCTTCCGGCCGCCCTGGTATCACATGAACATCATGAGCGAGTTCATGGGCCTGATCTACGGCGTCTACGACGCCAAGCCGCAGGGCTTCGTCCCCGGCGGCATGAGCCTGCACAATTGCATGCTGCCGCACGGTCCCGACCGCGACGCCTTCGAGCACGCCAGCAATGGCGAGCTCAAGCCGGTGAAGCTGACGGGCACCATGGCCTTCATGTTCGAGACCCGCTACCCGCAGCGCGTCACCGCGCATGCCGCAAACGCCGCCACGCTCCAGGCCGATTACGCGGATTGCTGGAAGGGCCTGGAGAAGAAGTTCGATCCGAGCAGGCCGTAGCTTTGCTTACCCTCCCCTGCAGGGGGAGGGTCGCTACGCATGCAGCGAAGCGGAATGCGTAGCGGGGTGGGGTGACGGTCTCTCCACGTCCAACAGTGCCCGTGTTGAGAGATCACCCCACCCCGTCTCATATTTCGCTGCGCTCAATATGAGCCGACCCTCCCCCTCCAGGGGAGGGTAAAAGAGACAGCATCAGAATCTGCGTCGGGAGAGACATGCCCCACCCCAACGATCCCAGCCTCCGCTCCTTCATCGCCGTCGATCCCGCCTCGGATTTCCCGATCCAGAACCTGCCCTATGGCGTGTTCTCGATTGCGGCCAATCCAACGCCGCGCGTCGGTGTCGCGATCGGCGATTACGTGCTCGATCTCTGGGAGCTCGAGCAGGATTGCCGGCTCGACGTCGGCCCGCTCGGCGTGTTTTCCTCAGCCTCGCTCAATCCGTTCATGGCGCTCGGGCCAAAAGTCTGGAGCAAGACCCGGGCGCGGATCAGCGAGCTCCTGCGTCACGATCATCCCGAACTTCGGGACAACGAGGAGCTGCGCAAGCGGGCCCTCGTGCCGATGCGCGATGCCAAGCTCCACATGCCCTTCACGGTCTCCGGCTACACCGATTTCTATTCGTCCCGGGAGCACGCCACCAATGTCGGCGTCATGTTCCGCGGCAAGGACAATGCGTTGCAGCCGAACTGGCTGCACATGCCGATCGCCTATAACGGCCGCGCTTCCACGGTCGTGGTCTCGGGTACCCAAGTGAAGCGTCCGCGCGGGCAGCTGAAGCCGCCGAACGTGGCCCTGCCGAGCTTCGCGCCGTGCAAGCGGCTCGATTTCGAGCTGGAGATGGGCGTCGTCATCGGCCAGCCCTCGCCGATGGGCGGCGTGCTCACCGAGAGCCAGGCTGAGGAGATGATCTTCGGTTTCGTCCTGCTCAACGACTGGAGCGCGCGCGACATCCAGCAATGGGAGTATGTGCCGCTCGGCCCGTTCCTCGCAAAAGTCTTCGCGACCTCGATCAGCCCCTGGGTGGTGACACGTGAGGCGCTGGAGCCGTTCCGCCTGAGCGGGCCGGAGCAGCAGCCGGTGCCGCTCGATTACCTCAAGCAGGCGAGGCCGCAGAACTACGATGTCGAACTCGACGTGTCCTTGCGCGCCGCCGGCGCCAACGCGCCCGCCAGCATCAGCCGCACCAATTTCAAGTACATGTACTGGTCCTCGGCGCAGCAGCTGATGCACCACGCGTCCAGCGGCTGCGCCATGAATGTCGGCGATCTCTTAGGCTCCGGCACTATCTCCGGCCCGGAGAAAAACCAGCGTGGCAGCCTGCTCGAGATTTCGTGGAATGGTACTGAGCCCGTGGAATTGCCCGGCGGCGTCAGGCGCTCATTCCTGGAAGACGGCGACAGCCTCGTCATGCGCGGTTGGTGCCAGGGCAATGGTTATCGTGTCGGCTTCGGCGAGGTCGAGGGGACGATTCTGCCGGCGGAATGACGGCCAAATCACCGCCCCTCCGGCGGCACATCGCGAATCCGCGCGCAATGCGCCGCAACGTCTTCCGCGCTGTACTTCAAATACACCCGCTTGTCCGACGGCCCCTGCTTCGTCGTGCACACGCCTGGCCGCCATTCCTGCGCCGGCCTGATCGGGCGCGGGGCAAAGCCACCGCCGCAGTTCGGGCAGACATTGAACAGCTTCGTCTCGACGCAGTCCGCACAGAACGTGCATTCATAGGAGCAGATTCGCGCGTCGATCGCGTTCGGCGGCAGGTCGCGATCGCAATATTCGCAGTTCGGTCTTAGCTGGAGTGCCATGTTGAAGCTCCGTGCACACGGAGCTGCGATCATCGCAGATTTCGCCCGTTCCGCGAATGCCGTAGTTCCCTCGATTCAGCCGGGCTTGATCTCCCGCAGCGGCAGCTTCGTGCTCTCCTTCAGCCTGTCGAGCACGATCGATGAGCGCACATGGGCCACGCTCTGGTGCGGCATGAGCACGTCGTTGACGAGGTTGGAGAGGCCCTTGAGATCGCGCAGCACGGCCTTGAGCACATAATCGGCATCGCCCGTCAGCGAATACGCCTCCTGGATCTCGTCGATCCGGTTCACCAGCGCGCGGAAGCGTTTGGAATTGTCCGGCGAGTGCGTCGCGAGCGTCACCTGGATGAAGGCGATCACGCCGAAGCCGAGCGCCTCGCTGGAGAGGTCGGCGTGGTAGCCCGCGATCACCTTCTCCTCTTCCAGTCGCATCCGCCGTCGTGAGCATTGCGAGGCCGAGAGGCCGGCGAGGTCGGCCAGCTCCTGGTTGGTGAGGCGGCCGTCGTCCTGGAGCGCCCCGAGGATCTTGAGGTCCAGGGCGTCTACCGAAATCATGCGTCATTCATCCATTTCATGCACGGATTGTGCATACAATAGCCAAGTCCTACCTCATTTGCACGCTCATTGCATGACCCATGAAGGATAGTTCCTACCAGCGCGCCATTCGGGAGAACACCATGGGACCGTTTCCGCACGATGCACCGCCGGCCACGATCAGCGCCGACAATCCGATGGGCACCGACGGTTTCGAGTTCGTCGAATATGCGCACCCCGATCCCGAACAGCTGCACGCCCTGTTCAAGCTGATGGGCTATACGCCGGTCGCGCGGCACAGGACCAAGAAGATCACGGTCTATCGCCAGGGCGACATCAACTATCTCGTCAACGAGGAGCCCGGCACCCACGGCTACGAATTCGTCGCGGCGCATGGCCCGTGTGCGCCGTCGATGGCGTTCCGCGTGGTCGATGCCAAGGCGGCCTATGACCGCGCCATTGCGCTCGGCGCCGAGCCGGCCGAGGCGTCCTCCGCGCAGAAGACGCTGGACGTGCCCGCCATCAAGGGCATCGGCGGCAGCCTGCTCTATCTGGTCGACCGCTACGGCGCCACGGGCTCGGCCTATGATGCCGAGTTCGAATGGCTCGGCGCGCGCGATCCCAAGCCGATCGGGGCCGGCCTGTTCTATCTCGACCATCTCACTCACAACGTCCATCGCGGCCGCATGAATGTCTGGGCCGGCTTCTACGAGAAGCTGTTCAACTTCCGCCAGATCCGCTTCTTCGACATCGAGGGCCGCGCCTCCGGCCTGTTCTCGCGGGCGCTGACCAGCCCCGACGGTAAGATCCGCATTCCCATCAACGAGGACGCCGGGGAGTCCGGCCAGATCGAGGAATATCTCAAGACCTATCGCGGCGAAGGCATCCAGCACATCGCCTGCGGCTGCCGCGACATCTACCGCACCATCGAAGGCCTGCGCGAGGCCGGCCTGCCATTCATGCCGGCGCCGCCCGACACTTATTTCGAGAAAATCGACACGCGCTTGCCCAAGCATGGCGAGGATTTGGCGCGGCTGAAGAAGAACGGCATCCTGATCGACGGCGAGGGCGTGGTCGACGGCGGCCAGACCAAGGTGCTGCTGCAGATCTTCTCGGCCAATGCGATCGGCCCGATCTTCTTCGAGTTCATTCAGCGCAAGGGCGACGACGGCTTCGGCGAGGGCAATTTCAAGGCCCTGTTCGAATCGATCGAGGAGGATCAGATCCGGCGCGGGGTGTTGAAGGTGGACGCGGCGTAGGTCGCTGCTTCAGCCACACTGCTGCGTCACAACAGGTGTCGTCCCCGCGTAGGCGGGGACCCATAACCACAAGGAGGAGTCGTCGTGCGAGATGGCAACTCCGAGTCTTCGTCAAACCACGTCCTGTGGATATGGATCCCGGGCTCGCGCTCCGCGCGCCCCGGGATGACAGCGGAAATTACTTCGCCGCCGCCCACGCCTGCATCACCGCGCCGATTTCCGCCGGCTCCGGCTCCCGCGCGGCGGACGGCGTGCGCGAGAAACGCGGCGCCGGCGCAGGCTGCTTCACGCCGTGACGCTCGATGAAGACGTTGCGGGCGAGCATGTGCGGATGCCGTGTCGCCTCGGACATCGTCAGCACCGGCGCGAAGCAGATGTCGGTGCCTTCCATGATCTTGCACCAGTCCTCGCGCGTCTTGCTCTTGAACACGGCCTTCAGCTTCTCCTTCAGCGCCGGCCAGGCCTTGCGATCCATCTGGGCGTCGAAATCCGCATCCGTCAGGCCGGCATGCTCGCGCAGCAGCGCGTAGAATTGCGGCTCGATCGAACCGATCGAGACGAAGTGCCCGCAGGCGCATTCATAGACGCCGTAGAAATGCGCGCCACCGTCGAGGAAGTTCTGGTTGCGCTCCTCGGTCCAGCGCCCCATCGTGGCCATGTCGAAGAAGAACGACATCAGCGAAGCCGCGCCGTCGCACATCGCCGCGTCCACCACCTGCCCCTTGCCGGATTTCTGCGCTTCCAGGAGCGCTGCGAGCACGCCGACGACGAGATAGAGCGCACCGCCGCCGAAATCGCCGACGAGATTGAGCGGCGGCACCGGGGCCTCCTTCGTGCCGATCGCGGCCAGCGCGCCGGTGATGGAGATGTAGTTGATGTCGTGCCCGGCGGCGTTGGCGAGCGGCCCTTCCTGGCCCCAGCCGGTCATGCGGCCATAGACCAGCTTTGGATTGCGCGCGAGCACGACGTCGGGCCCGAGCCCGAGCCGCTCCATCACGCCGGGGCGAAAACCCTCGACCAGTGCGTCCGCGTTCGCGAGCAGATCCAGCACCTGCGCGATCGCCGCCTTGTCCTTGAGGTCGAGCTCGATCACCTTGCGGCCGCGCCCCGCGACCGACTTCATGCTCTTCTTTGCGCCGACGCGATCGAGCGTGACGACATCGGCGCCCATGTCGGCCAGCATCATGCAGGCGAACGGGCCCGGCCCGATACCGGCGAATTCGACGATGCGGAAGCCCGACAGCGGGCCGGAGGTGCGGACGGTTGAAATAGGGGCTGGTTTGTCGAGCACGTTGTTGTTTCCTCGGGCGCGGCGCGCATTCAGGGAGTCGGCAATCGCTTCTGCCGCTTCTTCTGTGAGCGAGTTAATCGACCGATTAACTCTTCTCGCCTTCATGCCAGCGAGGCAAGCGGTTTTCGTGCCGCACGGCCAAAAATAAAGCGGCGCGCACTGAAGTGCGCGCCGCGGAAAATTTGCGTGCAGACGCTAAGCCGAAGTGTCAGCGCGCAGCAGCGACAGCGCGTTGCGCCATCACCTTGATAAGATTGGCGCGATATTCCGCCGTGCCGTGGATGTCGGCCAGCAATCCGCTCGGAGAAATCGTGACGCCGTCGATCGCCGCCGGCGACCAGTTCGCCTTCAGCGCCGCTTCGATCGCCGGCACCCGCATCACGCCGGTTTGCGAGGCTCCGGTTGCGGCGACGCGCACCTCGCCCGCCTTGGTCTGCGCGACGAACACGCCGGTGAGCGCGAAGCGCGAGGCGGGATGTCGCATCTTCTCGTAGCCCGCCTTGGCCGGCACCGGGAAGGACACGGCGGTGATGATCTCGCCGTCTTCCAGCGCCGTGGTGAACAGGCCCTTGAAGAAATCATCTGCCGCGATCGACCGCTTGTTGGTCTTCACGGTCGCGCCGAGCGCGAGCAGTGCGGCCGGAAAATCCGCAGCAGGATCGTTGTTGGCGATCGAGCCGCCGATCGTACCGCGATAGCGCACGGCCGGGTCGCCGAGCACGGAGGTGAGATGGGCGATCGCGGGAATCGCCTTCTTCACGTCAGCATTCGTCATGATGTCGTAGTAGATCGTGCCGGCCTTGATGGTCAGTGTATCGCCCGACAGCTCGACGCCCTGTAGCTCCTTGATCCTGCCGAGGTCGATGACGTCGGAGGGGCTGGCGAGGCGCTGCTTCATGACGGGCAGCAGCGTCTGGCCGCCGGCGAGGAATTTTGCCTCGCTGCTCTTGCCGAACAGGCTGACGGCCTCGTCGACGGAGGAGGCGCGATGATAGGTGGTCTGGTACATGTTCGGTCCTCCGTCCTAAGCCGCGTGGATGGTGCGCCACACCCGGTCGGGGGTTGCGGGCATTTCCAGGTTGTTTTTGCCGATCGCATCCGTGATCGCATTGATCACGGCGGCTGACGCCCCGATCGCGCCGGCCTCGCCGCAACCCTTGATGCCCAGGGGATTGCCGGGGCACAGCGTCGTGGTGTGGGACAGGTTGAACGAGGGCACGTCGTCGGCGCGCGGCATGGCGTAATCCATGAACGAGGCCGTGACCGGCTGGCCGTTGGCATCGTAGATCGCATGCTCGAGCAAGGCTTGCCCGATGCCCTGCACGAGGCCGCCATGGACCTGGCCTTCGACGATCATCGGGTTGATCAGCCGGCCGAAATCGTCGGCCGCCACGAAGTTGACGAAGGAGGTCTTGCCGGTGCCGGGATCGACCTCGAGCTCGCAGATATAGGCGCCGGCCGGGAAGGTGAAGTTGGTCGGGTCGTAGAAGGCGCTCTCCTTCAACCCCGGCTCCATGCCTTCAGGCAGATTGTGCGCGGTGTAGGCCGCGAGCGCGACCATCGGCAGGGCGATCGCCTTGTCGGTGCCTGTGACCTTGAACTCGCCGTTCTCGATGACGATGTCGGCTTCCGAGGCTTCCAGCGCGTGCGCCGCGATCTTCTTGGCCTTGGATTCCATCTTTTCCATCGCCTTCAGGATGGCGGTGAGGCCGACGGCGGCCGAGCGCGAGCCGTAGGTGCCCATGCCGAACTGCACCTTGTCGGTGTCGCCATGGACGATCGAGACCTGGCTGATCGGAATGCCCAGCCGCTCCGCGACGAGCTGGCAGAAGGTGGTCTCATGACCCTGACCGTGGCTGTGCGATCCAGTGAGAATTTCGATCGTGCCGACGGGGTTGACGCGGACCTCGGCCGATTCCCACAGGCCGACACCGGCGCCCAGGCTGCCGACCGCCTTGGACGGCGCGATGCCGCAGGCCTCGATGTAGCAGGACACGCCGATGCCGCGCAGCTTGCCGTCGGCCTTCGCCTTGGCCTTGCGGGCAGGGAAGCCGGCGTAGTCGATCGCCTTCATCGCGGCGTCGAGGGACGCGTTGAAGTCGCCGGTGTCGTAGGCCATGATCACGGGCGTCTGGTGCGGGAACTGGGTGATGAAGTTGGTCCGCCGCAACTGGGCCGGATCGACGTTCAGCTGCCGCGCCGCGGTCTCCATCAGACGCTCGACCAGATAGCTCGCCTCTGGCCGGCCCGCGCCGCGATAGGCGTCGACCGGCGTGGTGTTGGTGTAGACGCCGATTACCTCGGCATGGATGGCCGGGATGTTGTACTGGCCCGACAGCAGCGTCGCGTAGAGATAGGTCGGCACCGAGGACGAGAACAGCGACATGTAGGCGCCGAAATTGGCGTAGGTCTTCACCTTCAAACCGGTGATCTTGTTGTTGGCGTCGAACGCCATCTCGGCATGGGTGATGTGGTCGCGGCCATGCGCGTCGGTGAGGAAGGCCTCGGTGCGGTCGCCGGTCCATTTGACGGGACGGCCGACCTTCTTGGAGGCCCACAGCGCCACCATCTCCTCGGGATAGATGAAGATCTTGGAGCCGAAGCCGCCGCCGACGTCGGGCGCGATCACACGGAGCTTGTGCTCGGGCGCGATGTTGTAGAATGCCGACAGCACGAGGCGGGCGACATGCGGATTCTGCGAGGTCGTGTAGAGCGTGAAGTGCTCCTCGGCGGCGTCGTAGTCGCCGATCGCCGCCCGCGGTTCCATCGCATTCGGAGCGAGGCGGTTGTTGGTGACGTCGAGCTTCACGACGTTGGCGGCCTTGGCGAAGGCCGCATCGGTGGCGCCCTCGTCGCCGATCACCCAGTCATAGACCTGGTTGCCGGGCGCTTCAGGGTGAAGCTGCGGCGCGCCGGGCTTGATCGCGGCCTGCATGTCGGCGACCGCGGGAAGCTCCTCGTAGTCGACGACCACGGCTTCCGCCGCGTCACGCGCCAGATTCTTGCTCTCGGCGATCACGACCGCGACGGCCTGGCCGACGAAGCGCACCGTCTCCGGCGCCATCGCCGGCCATGCGCCCATCTTCATCGGGCTGCCGTCCTTGGACGTGATGGCCCAGCCGCAGATCAGGTTGCCGACCTTGTCGTCGACCAGCTGCTGGCCCGTGAGCACCGCGACCACGCCCGGCATGTTCAGCGCGGCGGAGGAGTCGATCCTCTTGACCTTGGCGTGCGCGTGCGGGCTGCGAATGAAATAGGCATGGGTCATGCCCGTCAGTTTGATGTCGTCGACGTAACGGCCCTTGCCGGTGATGAAACGCTTGTCTTCCTTGCGCACGACGCGTGCGCCGATACCTTCAACACCCATGTCTGGTCCTCCCCAGGAATTTCCTTGATCGCGCCGCCGTCGACGGCTGCGACGATGGTTCTTGTTTTCCAGGCGCGCCGCTTACTCGGCCGCCTGCGAAACCTTCATGCGGCCGGCCGCATCCAGCACGGCCTTGACGATGTTGTGGTAGCCCGTGCAGCGGCAGATGTTGCCTTCGAGCTCCTGACGGACGGTGGTCTCGTCGAGCTGGCCGCCGTGGCGGTTTACGATGTCGATGGCCGACATGATCATTCCCGGCGTGCAATAGCCGCATTGCAGGCCGTGATTGTCACGGAAGGCGGCCTGCATCGGGTGCAGCTCGTCGCCCTTGGCGATGCCCTCGATCGTGGTGATGCTGGTCCCATCGGTCTGTCCCGCCAGCATGGTGCAGGATTTCACGGCCTTGCCGTCCATGTGCACGACGCAGGCGCCGCACTGGCTGGTGTCGCAGCCGACATGGGTTCCCGTGAGATTGAGGTGGTCGCGCAGGAGCTGGACCAGCAGCGTGCGGTCCTCGACCTCGACAGCCACGGCTTTGCCGTTCACCGTCAATTTGACTGTAGACACGTGAAGTCCTCCCGGGATGATTTTGATTGTTTCTAATTAGAGACAGCCACCCGGAACTTTGCAACTAGGATTTTGGTCGCCGTCGTCATTGAAAAGTCATTGATTCCACCAGCGCGACGATTTGCGCTCGGGTCGGCGGGGTGCGGGCCGGAGATGGCTGGGATGCCAGCGTGTTGTGTCGCGCGATCGGCCTCTGGCCGACCCACCCTGGATCATGCCGAACGCCAAATTTACTGCCCCTTATCGATTCTGCCCTAGTTTTGCGCAGCCGGGTCTGGGGGCGGGGCGCCTCCGGACCATGGTCGCAATGAAAATGGGGGTTGGGAATGTCTGGGCGTTTCGCATCGCCGTCAAAGCGCGCAATAATTCCGACCCTCCGATTCCGCGCCAAGATTGTTCTCGGCTTCGCCGCCGTGCTGGCGATCTCGGCCGGCAGCATGGCGTTCTCGTATTTCGGCTTCGAGCGGGTCGCCGCGGGGGTCGGGTCCTACCGCAGCAGCGTGTCCGAGGCCGATCTCGCCCGTACCATCGATCGCGAGCTGCTCGCCTACCGTTCGGCTGCCAGGTATTTCGTCGTCACCGGCAAGGAAGACGACGCCAAGGCGGCGCTGGAGGCCGAGGCGAGTCTGAAGAACGCCATCGAGCAAGCCGTGAAGGGCGCCAAGCAGCCGGCGCGGCAGGAAAACCTCGGCAAGCTCGCCAGGGAATTTTCCAGCTTCTCCACGACCTTCGCCAAGGTGCTCCAGGCCAAGCGCGACAGCGCGCTGCTGGTGCAGAACCAGCTCCAGCGCCAGGCCAATCTCCTGAAGTACAAGCTCGACGATATCGGCAACAACGCTTCCGATTCCGAGGCGCAGGCCATCGAGTTCGGCACCAAGCAGGTCAACGCCCAATTCCAGACCGCGAGCGCTGCAGCCACCCAGTTTGTGCTGACCTCCGATCAGGCGATCGCGAACAGCGCGCTGGCGCGACTGAAATTTGTCGAGAACTCGCTCTCCGCGGTCTATTCCATGGACGACAAGATCGTCTCTGGCCTGAAGGAAGCCAAGGCCATCCTGGGCGCCTATCGCGAAGCGCTGGAAAGGCTGATCGCCAACGCCAAGCTGGTTGATGGCCTCGTCACCGAGATGAACGGGGCTGCCGGCGCGATCCTGCAAGGCGCGACCGCCATGAAGGCGGACCTCGTCGCGGAGCAGCAGCGGTTGGATGCGGAATCCGAAGCGACCATCGGGCGGACCGAGCAATTGGTGCTGATGCTGGCCGTCGGCGGCACGCTGCTCGGCGGGATCCTCGCCTTCCTGCTCGGTACCGGGATCTCGCGTCCGATGATCGCGATGTGCAAGGCGATGCGCGAGCTGGCCTCGGGCAATTTCGACGTCGTGCTGCCCGGCCTCGGCCGCAAGGACGAGATCGGCGAGATGGCCGGCGCCGTCGAAGAGTTCAAGGTTCAGGCCGTCGCCAAGGCCGAGCGGGATGCCGCCGCCAGCGAAGTCCAGAACCGGGAGCAGGCCGCCAGCCGCCGCGCCGAGTTGATCCGCTTCGCCGACGATTTCGAGAGCGCGGTCGGTACCATCGTCTCCAATGTCTCCGCCTCGGCCGTGCAGCTGGAATCGGCGGCCTCGACGCTGACCCGCACCGCCGAGACGACCCAGAGCCTGTCGAGCCAGGTCGCCGGCGTCTCCGAGCAGGCTTCCTCCAACATGCAGTCGGTCGCAACCGCGACCGAAGAGCTGTCGGCCTCGGTCGAGGAGATCGGCCGCCAGGTGCGCGATTCCAGCCGCATCGCCGAGGCCGCCGTGATGCAGGCCAAGGAGACCGACGGCCGGATCGGCAAGCTGTCGCATGCGGCCCAGCAGATCGGCGAGGTGGTCAAGCTGATCACGGCGATCGCCGAGCAGACCAATCTTCTGGCGCTGAACGCCACCATCGAGGCCGCGCGGGCCGGTGAAGCCGGCCGCGGCTTTGCG
>DATLXF010000048.1:0-28708 GCA_035575945.1 Bradyrhizobium sp.
TGCGGAATGGTGCATTGTTTTCGCCATCACCGACGTCGAGAAAGCTGTGCGAAAGGCTGGAGGCATCAGCGCATTTCTCGTTCCAACCGATGCACGAGGATTTCATGTTGAGAGCGTCGTGCGCTTGTTTGGTCACGTCGGCGGGCACGAGGGCGCTCTTGTGCTTGAGGAGGTAGAGGTACAGCCTTGGCAATTGGTCGGCGAGCTCGACCAGGGATTCAAGATCGCACTATATGGAGTCTCGCTGGGTCGGGTGTACAACGCCGCCCGAGCTGTCGGACAGGGAAGATGGGCGCTGGAAATGGCCATCGACTATTCGAAGCAACGTGAGGCCTTCGGTTCAAAGATCGCGGAGTATCAAGCCGTCTCGTTTCCGATAGCCGAAGCAGCTACGGAATTGCACGCTGCGCACCTGATGGGATTGAATGCAGCGATGCTCCTCGACCGCGGCGATAAAGCGCCGAAGGAGCTTTCGATGGCAAAGGCCTATTCGGTACAAGCCGGATTTCGCGCCGTGGATCGTGCAATTCAGACACACGGCGGCATGGGATTGACGAACGAAATCGGTCTTGTTCACGCCTGGCAAGACCTGAGGATCGTCAACATTGCCGACGGCACGAATGAAATCCTGACGCGAATGATTGCCCAGCGATTACTGTCAGGCGACGTCGATCTCTAAGCCCGGGAGGAAGTTGACGATGTGTCCGCCGTCGATTCCCGCGGCCAAACCGGTCAGGTGAACCGAAGTTGCACCTCCATGGCGATGGTTCCGCCCGACGTCATTGCCCACAACTCGGCTCCCGCCCCGCCGTCGGCCGGGCGCCCCGTGACGTCGAATGGCGCGGTATCGAACAAGGGTGCGCGCGCGCGTTGCGTGAATGAAGCAATCGTCCTGGTCGGATTTTTGTCGCGAGCGAGATCAATGAGACATTGCTGAGAATAGGGGCCATGAACCACCAGGCCTGGGTAACCCTCCACGGTCATCGCGTACGTCCGATCGTAGTGAATACGATGCGGGTTGAAGGTTACAGCCGAATAGCGGAATAACGACACCGGATCCGTTTCGATCTGTCGTGTCCACGGTAGACCGGCGGGTGGCGTGCTTCGCTTTGGAATGCCGCTTTGCTCTCCCGGTTTCACGGCGTCGCGAAACACGGTGTAGCTCTCCTCTACGATCGCGAGACCACGTGGTGAAAATATACGTCGCGTTTGCGTAGCAAAGAGAAGAGGGCCCGTACTGCCGGAACGCAAGGTAATATCCGTCAGTTCCGTCTCACGTTTGAGAGAGTCACCCACGAGAAGCGGATGATGAAACGCCAGGGTCGTACCCGCGTACATGCGTCGCGGGAAAGGCACCTCGGGTATCACACCCCCCGAACTGGGCAAGCCGTCCTCGCCCAGCGTCGCCCTGCGCGCGAATGAATGGAAATAGGCGAGGTGCCATCCGGGCGGAATCGCTCCACCTTTGATGGGTACCGCATCGTCTCGATCGAATGCCGCGACGAGACCGAAGAGGGGCGCTCGCGTAGCTTCGTCTTCTTCCACGATCTTGGTGCCTATGTGTTTGCGCAAGCCGTCAATGTCGATTTCGGCAGCCATCATCGTTCTCCCGAGCTGGGTGCGGACATATCGGTCGCGGGCGCTGCAAGAACGAATCCGGGCAGCGTAAGGCCTGGTTTAGCTCTCTCGACGACGAGGCGGACGGGCATGCCGATATCGAGTCTCGTGTCCACGGGCGCATGCAGTCGCGCTAGCATGCGCACACCTTCCTCCAGATCGACGGTCACCAGCGTGTAGGGAAGATCCGACCGGTAACCGTCGTGAAACGGATGATGCGTGATCGTCCAGCTGTGAATTGCACCTTGCCCCGATGCTTCGATCCACCGGGTTTCGAACGAATGGCACGCATCGCATACTGGCCGAGGATAATGCCGGACTCTCCAGCAACGCGCGCATTCCTGAAGCAGCAGCCTTCCCTCGTTGAGGCCCTTCCAGTAGGGCATGGAGTCGGGCGTCGGTTCGGGCACGAGTTTCGAATAGATGTTTTCGGTCATGCTCTCAACCTCTCCTCATGATCGCTATCGACCCGTCGCCCATGTCGCCGTAGCCGGAGACGAGACCCAGTTCGGCTCCGTTTACCTGGGCCTTTCCGGCACTTCCCCTGAGCTGCTTTACAAGTTCGACCACATGGTTCATCCCGACCATGTGCGCTTGGGAAAGCAGACCGCCATGCGTGTTGATCGGCAGGTTTCCGCCAAGCCTTATGGCGCCGCTCTCGACAAACGATCCGCCCTCGCCCTTCTTGCAAAAGCCGATATCTTCCAGCTGGCAGAGAACGACATACGTAAAACAATCGTAGATCTCGGCCACCTGAATTTCCCGAGGCGATACGCCCGCCATCGCAAAGGCCTTGGGGGCGGCTTTTGCAATGCCCAAACGTGTCATATCGGGACGCTGGGTAATCGAACTCGGAGAGTCGGGATGTCCTTCAGCCACGCCCATAACGAGGATTGGCTTCTGTCTCATATCCTTGCCGCGCTCGGCAGCGCTGACGACGATCGCGGCACCGCCATCGCTCTCAAGACTGCAGTCCAGCAACCGAAGCGGATCGGAGATCATGCGCGAATTCTGGTGATCTTCAATGGTGATAGGCTTCGTCATCATCGCATTGCCATTCAGGACTGCGTTGTGGCGGGTCGAGACGGCGATCTCCCCAAGTTGGCGGCTTGTCGTGCCATAGAGTTCCATGTGCCGCCGCGCCATCGCGGCGTAGAGCTGCGCTGGCGCGATTGCCCCGATCGGCATCTCGAACTCGCCGACGACCTTGAACTGCGGCATCTGCTGGACCCGGGTGCCAATGCGACCTGCAGACGAGCCGTTCCGTCCGATCGGCAGCAGCACATGGTTGCAGAGACCTGCGCTGATCGCTAAGAGCGCGGCTTGAATTCCGGCCACGCAACTTGCGCCTCCGAGAGGCGTGGTGGCTGAAAAGCGAAGGTCGTCGATGCCGAAATTTGTCACGAAATCCTCCGCGACGACCGCTGAGTTCGAATAGGGAATGATACCGTCAATGTCTTTAGGCGACAGTCCGGCGTCGTCGATGGCTTTTAGTGATGCTTCGAGCTGAAGAGCGAGCACGCTTTTTCCAGAGTTGCGGCTATATGCCGTTTCGCCGACGCCGGTTATGGCGATCCGTTCCCGGAGTGACATCTAAAGCCTCCTTAATTGTACTATGTTGTCTTTGGCCATCGCGACGCCGACGATCTGAGCTGATACAAGGCCGACCGAAACAGTATGGCCGTCTTGCTCGTATGTCTCGAGTAACCCTTTGCTTCATCGAACAAGCTCGACGCATCCGGATATGCCGACTCTCCGAGCTCCTACGGCCGGCCAATTGGGTCGTCCCGAATGAACCAAAATCATGTAGCAGCCTCCTTGACCGCGGCTGCAGAACATAAGAGTATAAACCAAACAAACGTTAGAATTGTTGCGCAATGAAGGCAAGTGCCCGGCTGCTCGGTCAGGGGCTGAGGGGGCGGTTCGGAAGCTGCGAGATCTTGCGCAAGCGAGGGCCACGTCCGTTGTGGCGCATCGCACCGACTGTGCACGGAGCACTTGGCGGAGGAGGATGCTCATGGACTTGAGCTACGGCCCCAAATATCGAGCGCTACGGGAGGAGGTTCGCGGCCTTCGTGAGGCGCCACGGCGACCTATCGCCGCGAACGGGCGGCGGCCGCAAGCGACCCGACAAGCGGGCGCTCGAGTGGCAACACCTGCTGCTTCGACACGGATATTTCGCGCGCACGATTCCCAAAGAGTATGGCGGCTTCGGATTACCTTTGGACGTAAGGGAGCTGGCGATCATAGCCGACGAGTTTTCGACGGCCGGTGTTTCCGCTGGCATTATGAACCAAGGGATATCGATGCTCGTTCCGACCCTTCTTGAGGTCGGATCCAAGGAGCAGTGTGCGAAATGGATCGGTCCGACCATCCGCGGCGAGGTCATCTGGTGTCAAGGTTATTCTGAGCCGGGGTCTGGCTCGGACCTCGCTGCCGCAAAAACACATGCGCGGGTTGAAGATGGTCAGTCGCACGTCTGACCACGGAAGTGCATGGAGGGATGGGCTTCACTGACCTGCTTGGCTTGCACTATTGGTTCAAACGCATCGCGTTTAACCGTCAGATGCTGGGAGCGCCCGAGTATTGTCGGCAGGAGGCTGCAGCCGTGCAGGGCTGGCTAATGGCGTGAATTGGAATACGGCGGCTTGGTCCGGCCGACGCTCGCCAGACCGCAAGTCATCTTTGAACGCTTGGGAGGCAAAATTGAGTATCCGTCCACCTGTCGAGGATTGGGCAACAGACTTCGATCACCTCGATCCACGATGGATCGAGGACCCCTTTCCGATCTGGGCCGAGTTGCGCAGTTCTTGTCCCGTTGCGCATACCAATCGGTTTCAGGGGGTATACTTGCCTACGCGCTACAAGGACATTCGCGAGATCGCATATGACACGCAAGCCTTCTCCTCGCGCCGTGTGCAAGTACGCGCGACCCCGCCGCCCATAAAATCGCCGGCACCGCCCATCACCTCCGATCCCCCACACCATCGCCTGGCGCGGATGGTGTTGCTGCCGCCTTTCACGCCGGCAGCCATCGACAAGCTAATTCCCGAAACGCGCGTCATCTGCAACGAGCTAATCGACCGGTTCGCCGGCAACAACGAGTGCGACGCGGCGCTCGACTATGCCCAACATATTCCCGTGCGCGTGATAGCAAAATTGCTTGGATTACCGGCGGATCATGGTCAAAAATTCCGCGACTGGGTGCATGGAGTGGTCGAAGCGGCAGTTCTTGATGACGAAGCGATGGTGCGCACGCTGGAGGAAATGACCACCTACTTCCTTGACCAGGTGCAACGGCGGCGAAGGGCCCCATCTGAAGATCTCATCAGCTATCTTGTTGCCGCTCGTGTCGACGGGCAACCTCTTACGGACAATCACATTCTGGGAACTCTGCGACTGCTCCTTATTGCCGGCATTGACACGACGTGGAGCGGGATCGGGGCTTGCTTGTGGCATCTTGCCAAGACACCTGAAGACAGGCGCCGGCTTGCAGTGGACCCTTCCCTGATGCCGACGGCGATCGAAGAATTATTGCGAGCTTACTCACCCGTGACGATGGCCCGCATGGTAACCAAGGATACCGTCGTTGAAGGCTGTCCGTACAAGGCAGGTCAGATGGTCCTCCTTTCGTTCCCCGCAGCCAATCGCGATCCTGCAATGTTTCCGGACGCCGACACGGTCATCATCGATCGCAAGGAAAATCGACATGCCGCCTTCGGCCTCGGCGTCCATCGTTGCATAGGATCGAATCTAGCTCGAATGGAGCTTAGAGTGGCCGTCGAGGAGTTTCTCAAGCGAGTTCCCGAGTTTCATATGGCAGATCCCAAGGCGGTGAAATGGTCCGAAGGAGCCGTAAGAGGGCCCCGCGCGCTGCCCTTGAAGCTTGGATAGAATATGGCCGTGAGAATCGTAAGAGCTGTGTCGTGGTGTGATTGACCATAGACGAGAAGAAAAACATGAACTCCGAATTGTGCGACAAGCTCGGTATAGAGTTTCCACTGTTTGCATTTACCCACTGCCGCGATGTCGTTGCGGAAGTGACCAACGCGGGAGGCTTTGGCGTCCTCGGCGCGGTCGGTTTAACACCGGATAGTCTTGAGATCGAGATGGACTGGATCGACAAGAAGGTCCAGGGCAAGCCGTATGGTATTGACTTGCTCATCCCAACCAGGATGGAGGATAAGGCAGGTGTACTAACCGACGACAAGCTCCGCGAGCAGATCCCTATGGGTCACCGCAAGTTCGTTGAAGAACTTCTCGATCGGCATGGAATCGACTCAACTGATTTGTGGAACGGCGAATACGACGGCCGCTCTTCGGACAACATGCGGGAAGTTGGTGCTCTAAAGCTCATTGACGTTGCTTTCAATCATCCGATCAAGCTCTTCGTGAACGCGTTGGGTGTGCCGCCAAAATCGGTGATGGAGCGCGCTCGAGAGAGGGGCATCATGGTTGGCGCGCTGACTGGTGCAAGAGAACACGCTGTCAAGCACGCGCAAGCTGGAGTCGATATTCTAGTGGCCGCTGGCGGGGAGGCTGGGGGTCATTGCGGAGAGATCGCAACGATGGTGCTGATTCCGGAAGTGCTTGAAGCGATCGAAAGTTACAAGGATATCTATGTCTTGGCGGCGGGCGGCATTGCGACTGGCCGGCAGATGGCGGCTTGCATGGCCATGGGGGCTGCGGGTGCCTGGACCGGCTCCGTGTGGCTGACGACGACAGAGGCGGAGACGACACCCACCGTCAAAGAGAAGATGCTGAAGGCGACCTCACGTCAGACGGTCCGTTCTCGCAGTCGAACCGGCAAGCCCACGCGCCACCTGCAGTCAGCATGGTCGGATGCCTGGGCTACAAAAGATGCGCCTGATCCGCTGCCCATGCCACTGCAGGGACTGCTCAGTCGCCCCCCGTTTTCGAAGATCGATAAGCTTGCGGCCGGCGGGCACAGCGGTGCAAAGGAGCTTGCTGCCTATTTCGTCGGTCAGGCAGTCGGTCTGATGAATGCCGAGCAGTCGGCGCGATCCGTAGTTTTGGATTTCAAGCGAGATTTTGCGGAGGCGGTCGAGCGGCTATCCGCAACGTTGGCTGACTGAGCTCTTACGATTGGGAAGACTTCGTACAGTGCTCCCGACCCAAGGTGGTCGTCCGTTAAGAAGCCGAATTGAGCGGGGCTGGACAGGCCAGCGTGCGCCATAGAGCTGACAGGAACAGGCACCAGAGTTCTCTCAGCCAGGCGAGGATGCGGCGGAGGCCCACGGCTGAGAGGACGACGTTGGCGGCGTCGCCGGCGCGGTCTTTGAGGAAGCTGCGGCCGAGATGGCCTTCGGCCTTCATGTGACCGATGATGAGCTCGATGGCGGAGCGACGGGGCAGCTCGCGCTTGATGACACCAAAGACGTCGCGCTTCTGGCCGGAGATGAAGACGCGACGGGGGTTTGCCTGAAAGGCGCTCCCGAAAAACCAGCTCCATAACTGTCCGCGATTTAGCGGAATCCTTGTCCCGCAATTACTGAAATCACTGTCCGCGAATTACCGAAATCGGTGTCCGGGAATTGCCGAAACACGTAAACAGAAGTGCCAACAAGCTGACGGGCGGTATTAGCTGGCTAAAATAAGTCAGCAGGCTCCCAAGCGGCAGGCGCGCCCCATGCCGTTCCGGTATCCACAATGGCTCGGACCGGAATCGAACCGGGTCTGACTCGGAAGCCCGATGGGGTTGACCGACTATAATATCGCGAGGTCAAGGGAGGGCCTTGATGCGTACCCTCATCCATTGTGCTCCATGATGCCGAGCGAGACACTTACCTCGGGCTGGGCGACTTCGGGGGCAACTCGGTTGCGCTGGACGCTGCGATTGTGGGCTGCGATAATGGCACCGGCGGCGATCACCGCGCGCACGGCTTCTGCTTGAGCGCGTCGACCCTGCTCAACGAGGAGGCTTCGATTTTGCGTCACGATCGCCCTTGAACTCAGCACAGCAAAGCACGTGAGCGGCCGATTATCATCGATCGCGAACCAGACGACGTCCTTTTTCTTGGTCTCGAGGTTCGGCTCGGGCGCGTACTCGGCCAACCTATTGGATGGCCCCAGCATCGGTTTTTCGGCTTCAGTCATCCGCGCCAGCGTGGTGACGACGTGTTGCGGATACCCATGGCAATTGTATGCCAGTATTGCTTTCCGTGTTGGTCAGTCCAGCCAGCGCTTTTTCAATTGCCCTGCTTTACCGAGCCGCAGCGCTGCGAAATACATGGAACATCGCAGCCGTGACTTCGTCCGGAGTGGATGCGCCTGTGTTCGAGAACCACTGCGGAGCCCAATTGAACGCACCAAAGATGGCAAATATGAACATTTTCGGATCGTCCACGCAGATGGTGCCATCTTTGCTGCCTTCTTCGAGAATTTTCCGAACGGTGATCTCAAATTGCTTCTTGAGCGAGCGAAGCTTGCGTCGTGACTGCGCGTTAAGCGAGCGGTCGCTGACCAGAGCCAGGCACACCCCGAACTCGGACAGTATGAGTCTGCCATACATCGTGAAGAACTGTTCGAGGCGGTCGATTGCGGGAAGCTTCGCGTCTTGATCGCGAGACAAGGCCTCATTGAGGTCGACGAGAGCCGTATGCGCCACCTGATAGAGCAGGTCTTCCTTACTCTCGATGTAGTAGTAGATCGTCGGCTTGGTTACATTGAGAGCTTCGGCGATCTGATCGATCGTTGTTTCGTGAAAGCCGCGATCCGCGAACAGAAGTGCTGCCTGTTTAAGGATTAGACGACGCTTGGCCTCGTGCTGCTCCTGGCGCAGGTCGACGCTTTCCCAAACATTGGGACGCTTTCTCCCCACTGGTTTTTTCGTCATCCCTGTACTTCCCCAAGTTGCGGCACGATGCAGGAAGCGACACACCGTCGCGCCCTGTCTCCAATGCACATTTCTCCGCCTGCGTTCAAGCCGCAGGTCGCAAGCCGCTCCGCGGCTTGACATTTACCTGGAGGTCAGAGATAGCCTACTCCTCAGTAAGATACATCTAAATGACAGGTTTTTGGGAGGTTTTATGCATCGTCGTACATTTTTGCTGAGCTCGGCCGGTGCGGCGCTGTCGGCCTTTGCTCCGGCGACAGGTGTTCTCGCTGCGGATGAGCCGGCTGATTTTCATATCGCCGGTATCCTGGCGTTTTCCGGCGCTTACGGCATCATCGGCAAGGACATGCGGCAGGGCGTCGAACTCGCCATCGCCGACCGCGGCGGCAAGGTGCTCGGCAAGCCGATCCGGGTGTCGTGGGAAGACGACGAGACCAAGCCGCAGCCCGCCGTTCAGAAGGCGACGCGCCTGCTGGCGGGTGGCGCGCAGATGATGTTCGGCGCAGTCGGCTCGGCATCGACGCTGGCGCTGCAGGGCCTGGCCGACCAGCGCAAGATCCCGCTGCTGGTGACCATTTCCGCCGACGACAAGATCACGCGGCCGAACGGTTCGCGCTACACGTTCCGCACCTCGAACACGCTCGGCATGGAAATCCGGATGTGCATCGAGTTCGCGAAGGTCAAGGGGCTGAAGAAGATCTACGGCGTGACCGCCGACTACCAGGCGACCCGCGACGGCTGGGAGCTGTTTGCCGCCGAAGCCAAGAAGGCCGGCATCGAGATCGTCGGCAATGACTACGCGCCGCTCGGCAACCGCGATTACTCCGTGATCGTCGACAAGATGGCGAAGTCCGACGCCGACGGCATCGCGGTCATCGTCACCGGCAATGACGCGGTCACCTTCCTCAAACAGTCCGGCCAGGTCGGCCTCAACAAGACCAAGACCCAGTTCGGTCCGGTGCTGCAGGACGAGACCCTCGCTGCGGCGGTCGGCCCGGCAGCGGTCGGCGTCTATTCGGGCGTGCGCTACCACTTCACGGTCGATAATCCCGCCAACAAGAAGTTCGTCGAGGCCTACCGTGCCAAGTACAACGAGTGGCCCTCGAGCTTTGCCGGCGAGGCCTATGACGGCATCAGCTGGTGGCTCGATGTCGTCGAGTCGACCAAGAGCTGGGACCGCGAAACGTGGGTCGATGCCTTCGCCAAGAGCACCCGCGAGAATTCGCTCGAGGGCAAGAAGGTCATGCGCGGCTGCGATCACCAGGCGGCGCAGGTCGGCCTGTGGGGTGTCGTGACCGAAGGCCAGGCGCCGTTGCCGCCGCTGACCATGAAGATCACCGACGTGTTCGACGCCTCCAAGCTGTTCGACGTCTGCTCGTGAAACGAGGCGCGTCCCGGGCCGGGACGCGCCTCACTCCTCGTCTTTCCAACCCCCGGATCTCCCTGGCGTGTCGACGATCGTCATCGGCCTGAGCTTGAGCTTTCTGCTGTTCCTGCTGGCGGCGGGCCTGACGCTGATCTTCGGCATGCTGGGCGTGATCAACTTCGCCCACGGCGCCCTTTATATGCTGGGCGCCTATGTCTGCTACCAGATCGTGCACTGGACCGGCTCGTTCTGGATCGGGCTGGCGCTCGCGCCGCTGGTCGTTGCGGCGCTCGGCGCGGCGATGGAGGTGATCACGCTGCGGCCGGTCTACAACCGCGATCACATCTATCAGCTGTTGCTGACCTTCGGCTTCATCCTGGTGATCGAGGAATCGGTTCGCCTGATCTGGGGACTCGATTACAAGCAGGTGCCGACGCCGGCCCTGTTTTCGCAGCCGATTGCACTGTTCGGCAGCCAGATCCCGTCCTATCGCCTGTTCATCATCGGCTTCGGCGCGCTGGTCTCCGTCCTGCTGTTCCTGCTGCTCGATCGCAGCAAGCTCGGCATGGTGATCCGCGCCGCGAGCTCCGATTCCGAAATGGCACAGACGCTCGGCGTCGACGTGGCGCGGGTGCGCACCGCGGTGTTTGCGCTCGGCTCCGGGCTTGCTGCGCTCGGCGGCGTCGTCGCGGCGCCGCTGGTGCCGATCGAACTCGGCATGGGCTTTAGCGTGATCATCGATTGCTTCGTGGTGGTGATCATCGGCGGCCTCGGCAATATCAAGGGCGCGATCTTCGCCGCGCTGTTGCTCGGCATGGCGCGCGCGGCCGGGTTCACCTATGCGCCGGAGTGGGTGGAACTGATTACCTTCGTGCTGCTGATCGTCACCCTGTTGACCCGCCCGTCAGGCCTGTTCAGCCGCAAGGGACGTGCGGCATGAGCATGTTCCGTCTCGACCAGATCCTGATGGCGGCCGCCATCGCCGCCATGATCGTCTTTGCGATGGTTTCGACCAGCGAGGAAAGCCTGAACCTGATCAGCCTGATCCTGATCTGGGGGCTGTTCGCGATCGGCTTCGACCTGATCTTCGGCATGGCCGGCATGCTGTCCTTCGGACATGCCGCCATGTTCGGCGCTGGCGGCTATGCGCTGGCGCTGCTGGCGCCTCAGTTCGGCTTCCTGCCCTCGCTGCTGGTGGCGGCCGTCGCCGGCGCGGCGCTGGCCTTCCTGCTCAGCGTGTTCGCATTGCGTGTGTCGGGCCTGTTCTTTTCGCTGCTGACGCTGGCGCTGGCGCAACTCGTCTACATCCTAGCCAGCACGAAGCTGCGGGCCTTCACCGGCGGTCTGGACGGTATTCCCGGCGTGCTGCGGCCGGCCCTCTTCGGCGTCGATTTCTACAACAACCGCAACTATTTCTACTTCCTTGTCGCGGTGTTCGTGATCGGCTTGGCGATCATGGCGCTGTTGCGCGTCTCGCCTTTCGGCAGCGCGTTGAAGGCGGTGCAGGCCAACGACGTCAGGGCCGAGCAGATCGGTTACAACGTGCAGCGGCTGCGCCAGTGCGCCTTCATGATCTCGGGTGCCTATGCCGGCGTCAGCGGCGCGCTGCTGGCCTCGCTGATGTTCTATGTCAGCCCGCAGATGCTGCACTGGAGCACCTCCGGCGATGTGCTGATCATGACGCTGCTCGGCGGCAAGGGCACCTTGCTCGGTCCGGTGCTGGGCGTCGCGGTGTTCGAGGTCCTCAAGGAGGAACTGAGCCAGTTCACCGAGCACTGGTACGGCATCCTCGGCATCGTCTTCATTCTCTGCACAATCTTCCTGCCGAAGGGAATCGCCGGTCTCTTTGCCGTGTTCGGACGCATCGGGAGAGGTGCGTCGAAATGAGCACCGGCGCCGGCGTTTCCCTGCAGTGCGAGAACATCCAAGTCGCGTTCGGCGGCCTCAAGGCCGTCGCGGGCGTCAGCCGCAGCTTCCTGTCCGGGCGGATCTATGGGCTGATTGGGCCCAACGGCGCCGGCAAGACCACGCTGATGAATGCACTCTCTGGCCACGCGACGCTGGCCGCCGGGCAGGTGACCCTGAACGGGCGGGACATCACGAAACTGTCCATCCATGCGCGGACGCGGGCCGGCCTCGGCCGCAGCTTCCAGATCACCAAGATATTCTCCGGCATGACCGTGCTGGAGAACCTGAAGCTCGGGGCTTTCGCCCACCGCTATCGCGTGCAGCCGTTCTGGATGCCGGCCGGCCGCTTCGCCGAGATCCGGCAGGATGCCGAACGGGTGCTCGAACAGATCGGGCTTGAGCGGCTGGCGCATGCACCGGCCGAGAACCTCTCGCACGGCGACCAGCGGGCGCTCGAGGTCGGCCTCGCGCTGCTCAGCGATCCCAGCGTGCTGCTGCTCGACGAGCCGCTCGCCGGCGTCGGCCATGAGCGCCTCGAGCAGGCCATCGACCTGATCCGGCGGATCGTGGCGGGACGAACCGTCCTGCTCATCGAGCATAACATGGACGTCGTGATGCAGATCTCCGACGAGATCGTCGTGATGGTGCAGGGACAGTTGCTGGCATCCGGTTCACCGGCGGAGATCAAGGCGAACCCGGCGGTGCGCGCCGCCTATCTCGGGAACGACGAATGAGCGCGCTGGCCCTGCAGGATTGCGACGTTTTTTACGGCAAGGCGCAGGCCCTGCATCACGTCTCGATCGACGTGGCGGCCGGCGAGGTCGTGTCCCTGATCGGCCGCAACGGCGCCGGCAAGAGCACACTGCTGAAGGCGGCCATTGGCCTCAATGCCGTTCACAGCGGGCGACGGCTGATCGGCGATCGCGACGTCACGGCGCTGAAGCCCCATCAACTCGGGCGGCTGGGGCTTGCCTTCGTTCCGGAAAACCGGCGCATCTTCCCGAACCTGACGGTCGAGGAAAACCTGAAGATCGCGACCGTAATGGGCCGCAAGGGGCCGTGGTCGCTGCAGCGCATCTACCAGCTGTTTCCGCGGCTGCAGGAGCGCGCGGCGCAGGGCGGCGATACGCTGTCCGGCGGCGAGCAGCAGATGCTGGCGGTCGGCCGCGGCCTGCTGACCAATCCGGAGGTACTGCTGCTCGACGAGCCGACCGAGGGACTTGCGCCGCTGATCGTCGACCAGCTCATCGAGTCCATGCGCGTCATCAATGCCGAAGGTATTGCCATGCTGCTGGTCGAACAGAACCTGAAGGTACCGCTGAAGCTGGCGCGCCGGCAATTTGTTATCGATAATGGCCGGGTCGTCTGGTCGGGCACTACCGCAGAACTGCAGGCGGATCGCGCCCGCATTGAGTCTCTCATCAGCGTCTAGGAGGAAGTCATGGCCGACGTCTACATCATCGGGGTTGGCATGACGCGGTTCGGCCGCTACCTCGACGATCGGCTCGAAACGATCGCGCGCGGCGCGGTGGAAGAGGCGCTCACCGATGCCGGCATCGCGCGGAGTGATGTCCAGGCTGCGTTCTTCGCCAATACCGCGCAGGGCGTCGTGGAGGGCCAGCATCTGGTGCGCGGCCAGCTGGTTCTCAGGGCGCTCGGCTTCGAAAGCATTCCGGTGACGAACGTCGAGAATGCCTGCGCCAGCGCCTCGACGGCGCTCAACGCCGCCTTCGCTTATATCGCGTCGGGGCAGGGCGACATCGCGCTGGCGATCGGCGCGGAAAAGATGAACGCCAATGACCGGGAAAAATCCTTTGCGATCTTCGACGGCGCCTGGGACGTGCATGACGTCGACGGCAGCGTTCGGCGCTTGACGGCGCTTGGCAAGGATCTCGCGCTGCCGCCGGGCGCCGGCCAGAACAGCGGCAAGCGCAGCGTATTCATGGACGTCTACGCCTCGCTGGCGCGCTATCACATGCATCGCTTTGGAACGACGCAGCGCGACATCGCCGAGGTTTCCGCGAAGAACCACCGGCATTCGTCGCTCAATCCGAAGGCGCAGTACCAGGACGCGATGACCGCTGACGACGTGCTGGCGGCGCGCGAAGTGTCGTGGCCGCTGACGCTGCCGATGTGCGCGCCGATCAGCGACGGCGCGGCCGCCGCGATCGTCTGTTCGGCGGAGAAGGCGCGCGCGCTCGGCGCCACGCGGGCGATCCGGATCGCCGCCTCCGTGCTGGCTTCCGGCTCCGACCGCGAGGCCAACGACCTCGAGCGACATCTGTGCCGGCTCGCCTCCAACCGCGCCTACGAGATCGCCGGTGTCGGCCCCGCCGACATGTCGGTGGCCGAAGTGCATGACGCCAGCGCCTTCGCGGAACTGCACCAAGCCGAACTGCTCAGCTTCGCACCGCTTGGCGATGGCGGCCGGCTGGTGCGGGACGGCGACACGGCGCTCGGCGGCCGGATTCCGATCAACGTCTCCGGCGGGCTCGAATCCCGCGGTCACCCGATCGGGGCGACCGGCCTCGCGCAGATCTACGAGCTCGTGAGCCAGCTTCGCGGCGAGGCGGGGGCGCGGCAGGTCGAGGGCGCGCATCACGCCATTGCCGAGAACGGTGGCGGCTTCCATCACTATGAGGAAGCGACCGCCTGCATCACGATCCTGGAACGCTGAGGGCCATTCATGCGGCTGATCGATTTCTTTGACCGCGGCGTCGGCATCAATCCGTCCCGCATCTGCCTGAAGGATGCAACGGTGTCGCGGACGTTCCGCGAAGTGCAGTTCCGCAGCTACCGGATCGCCAACGCGCTCGCGGCAACCGGCCTCAAGCCGGGCCAGATGGCCGCGGTGTATAGCCCGAATGGCGCGACGGCGTTCGAGTGCATTCTCGGCATCATCCGCGGCGCCAATATCTGGGTGCCGATCAACGCCCGCAACTCCGCGGAAGACAACGCCTACATCCTCGATAATTGCGACGTCGAGGTGCTATTCTATCACAGCGAATTCGAAGCCAATGTGCAGGTGTTCCGCAAGGAGTGCCCGAAGATCCGCCACTATGTCTGCATCGACAAGGCGGGCGCGGATGCGCCCTTCCTGCTGGACTGGATTTCGGATGCGCCTGAGACGGATCCCGATATCCCCGAGGATCCCGGCAAGCCGATTTCGGTTTTCTCTTCGGGCGGCACCACCGGCCGGCCTAAGGGCGTGCTCTGGACCAACCTGGTCTGGGAAACCATGATCTCGAACTTCTTCACCTCGATGCCGGTGAAGAAGCCGCCGGTTCATCTCGTCGTGGCGCCGATGACGCATGCGGCGGGCGGCGTCGGCATCATGCTGATGGCGGCAGGAGCAACGCAGATCATCCTGCCGGGCTTCGACGCCGCCAAGGTGGTGAACGCCATCGAGACCGAGGGCGTCACCCACATGTTCCTGCCGCCGACGGCGATCTACATGCTGCTCGCCCATCCCGCCATCAAGCAGCACGACTTCTCCTCGCTCGAGCATTTCATCTATGCTGCCGCGCCGATGTCGGTGGACAAGCTGAAGGAATGCCTTGAGGTGTTCGGGCCGGTGATGACGCAGACCTTCGGCCAGGCCGAAGCGCCGATGCTCTGCACCTTCCTCTCACCGCAGGAGCACATGGTGATCGGCGATCCCGACAAGGAAAAGCGCCTGGCGAGCTGCGGCCGGCCGACGCTGCTGACGCCGGTCGAGATCATGGACGACGACGGCAACCTGATGCCGGCCGGCGAGCGCGGCGAGATCGTGGTGCGCGGCAACCTGGTGATGCCCGGCTACTACAAGAATCCGGAAGCGACCGCGGAGGTGTCCACCTTCGGCTGGCACCACACCGGCGACATCGGCTTCAAGGACGAGGACGGCTACGTCTATATCGTCGACCGCAAGAAGGACATGATCATCTCCGGCGGATTCAACGTCTATCCGAGCGAGATCGAGCAGATCATCTGGGGCCACCCCGCGGTGCAGGATTGCGCCGTCATCGGCGTGCCCGACGAGAAATGGGGCGAGGCGGTCAAGGCCGTCATCGAACTCAAGCAGGGTTCGAGCACCAATTCCGATGAGATCATTGCGCTGTGCAAGGCGAAGCTCGGCAGCGTGAAGGCGCCGAAGTCGGTGGATTTCTGGGACAGCCTGCCGCGCAGCGCGGTCGGAAAGGTCCGTAAGAAGGATATTCGCGAGACGTTCTGGAAGGGACGCACGCGCGCCATCTGAACGGGGAAGAAGCCCATGAATATCGCCATGGTACTCGCCAATGCGGCGAAAGCGTTTGCGGATCGCCCGGCGGTCTGTCTCGGCAGCGCGACGATCCATAGCTATGCGCAGCTTCTGCAGCGCAGCGCGGCGCTCGGCCAGGCCTTGCGCAACAAGGGCTTTGCGCCGGGCTCGCGGGTCGGCGTCTTCCTGTCCAATCGCCCTGAATATTTCGAGATCCTGTTCGGCGCCTGGTTCGCTGGGCTGGCGGTGGCGCCGATCAATGCCAAGCTGCATCCGAAGGAACTGGCCTACATCCTCGACAATTGCGCCGCCTCGGTGCTGTTCACCGACATCGAGGGCGGACTGTCGCAGCCGGGCAACGTCGTCGATGTCGACGGCGAGGCGTATCGCGCGATGCTTGCGACGGTGCCGTCCGATCTTCGGCCGGCACCGGCCGCGCCCGGCGACAATGCGTGGCTGTTCTACACCAGCGGCACCACAGGTTATCCAAAGGGCGCGATGCTGACCCATCGCAACCTTTACAACATGACGATGAGCTTCCTCGCCGATATCGGCCCGGTCGACGAAACCGACGCGTCGCTTTATCCGGCGCCGCTGTCGCACGGCGCAGGGCTGCTTGCGCTCGCGCACCTGGTACGCGGCGCCGCCAATGTCGTGCCGGAGAGCGGCGGCTTCGAGCCGGCCGAAATCGTCGACCTCATCAATCGATACCCGGGCAGCTCATTCTTCGCCGCTCCGACCATGGTGAACCGGCTCGTCCTCTCGCCGTCCATGGCCGACCTCACGGTGGAGCACCTCGATCACATCTTTTACGGCGGCGCGCCGATGTATGTGGAGGATCTCAAGCGCGCGCTGTCGGCGCTTGGCCCGCGGCTGTGGCAGGCCTATGGCCAGGGCGAGTCGCCGTGCACGATCAGCTACCTGCCGCCCCACATGCATCTCGACAATGGCGACGGCCGTCTCGACGACCGGCTGTCATCGGTCGGCATCCCCCGCACGGGCGTCGCGGTCCGCGTCGTCAATGCCGACCGCAACGACATGCCGCCGGGCGAGAACGGCGAGGTCATCGTATCAGGCGATGTCGTGATGGCCGGCTACTGGAACAATCCGGCCGCCACCGCGCAGGCGCTGCGCGACGGCTGGCTGTGGACCGGCGATGTCGGCACGTTCGACGCGCACGGTTTTCTCTATCTGAAGGATCGCTCGAAAGACGTCATCATCTCCGGCGGCTCCAACATTTATCCGCGGGAAGTTGAGGAGGTGCTGCTGCGCCATCCCGCCGTGGCGGAGGTCAGCGTGATCGGTCGCCGCCATCCCGACTGGGGCGAGGAGGTCATCGCCTTCGTGGCGTCGTCGGCGCCGGTGACGGCCGCGGAACTGGATGCCTTCTGCATCGAACATATCGCCCGCTTCAAGCGGCCGAAGTCCTACCGGTTCCTGCCGAGCCTGCCGAAAAGCAACTACGGCAAGATCCTCAAGACCGAAATCCGGAAAATCATCGAAAGCGAAACGGCCGCGTAATCGGCGAACACAAGGAGCGCACAATGACCACGATCGTTGCAGGTGTCGGCATGATCCCGTTCGCAAAGCCGGGCGCATCAGCGCCCTATGACGCGATGGGCGAGGAGGCGGTCAAGCTGGCGCTTGCGGATGCCGGCCTCGGCTACGACGCCATCGAGCAGGCCTATGCCGGTTTCGTCTACGGCGACTCCACCGCCGGCCAGAAGGTGCTCTACCGGGTCGGCATGACCGGCATCCCGATCGTCAATGTCAACAACAACTGCTCCACCGGCTCGACCGCGCTCTATCTGGCGCGGCAGGCGGTCGAAAGCGGCGCGGCGGATTGCGTGCTGGCCGTCGGCTTCGAGCAGATGCGCCCGGGTGCGCTGGGGTCGATCTTCGAGGACCGGCCGTCGCCGTTCTCGGAATTCGACCGCGTCACCGATGAACTTGTCGGCCATGGCGAGATTCCGCTGGCGCTCCGTTATTTCGGCGGCGCCGGCAAGCAGCACATGGACAAGTACGGCACGCAGCTCTCGACGTTCGCGAAGATCCGCGCCAAGGCCAGCCGCCATGCCGCGCGCAACCCGCTGGCGCTGTTCCGGAAAGAAATGACCGAAGGCGATGTGATGCAGGCGCCGGTGATCTGGGAGGGCGTGATGACGCGCTCGATGGCGTGTCCGCCGACCTGCGGCGCCGCCGCCGCCGTGCTCGTCTCCGAGGCGTTCGCCAGACGCCATAACCTGAACGACACAGTTCGCATCCGCGCGCAGGCCATGACGACGGACCGTCCCAGCACCTTCGAGACCCGCGACATGATGCGCGTCGTCGGCTTCGACCTGTCGAAGTCGGCGGCCGAAAAGGTCTACGAGAAGGCCGGCATCGCCCCCGACGATGTCGATGTCGTCGAACTGCATGATTGCTTCGCGCAGAACGAACTCATCACTTACGAGGCGCTTGGCCTCTGCGGCGAGGGCGAGGCCGAGAAGTTCGTTCTCGATGGCGACAATACCTATGGCGGACGTTTCGTCACCAACCCGTCCGGCGGCCTGCTGTCCAAGGGACACCCGCTCGGCGCGACCGGCCTCGCGCAGTGCTACGAACTTGTCCATCAGTTGCGCGGCACCGCCGAGGCCCGCCAGGTCGACGGTGCGCGGCTGGCGCTCCAGCACAACCTCGGCCTCGGCGGCGCGGCCGTCGTGACGCTCTACGAAAAGAACTGAACCAGAAGCGGGAGTAATTCACCGATGTCGCAGCGGCTCAAGGACAAGATCGCGTTCGTCATGGGAGCCGGCTGCGTCGGTGAAGGCTGGGGCAATGGCAAGGCCACGGCCGTCCTGTTCGCGCGCGAAGGCGCGACGGTGATCTGCGTCGACCGCGATCTAGCATCGGCGGAGCGCGCCGTCGCGATCATCACGGAAGAAGGCGGCAGGGCCGAGGCCCTGCGCGCCGACATCACGTCGGCCGCGGACATCGATGCGGCCGTCGGTGCGGCCATCAGCCGTCATGGCCGCATCGACATCCTGCAGAACAATGTCGGCATCGCCGAGCCCGGCGGTCCCGAGCATATCGACGAGGCGAGCTGGGACCGCGTCATGGCGGTGAACCTGAAGGGGTTCTTTCTCACCTGCCAGCGCGTCCTCCCGGAAATGGTCAAGCAGGGCGGCGGCGCGATCGTCAACGTGTCATCGGTCGCATCGATCACCACGATCAGCGTGCCGATGATTTCCTATTATTCCTCGAAGGCCGGCGTGAACCACTTCACCCGCGCCGTAGCGGTCGAATATGCGCCGAAGGGCATCCGCTGCAACGCGGTGTTGCCGGGCCTGATGAACACGCCGATGATCGTCGAGCCATACAAGCACGTTTACGATTCCGTCGACGACATGATTGCCCGGCGCGATGCGATGGTGCCGATGGGCAAGATGGGCACCGCCTGGGACGTGGCGCATGCCTCGCTGTTCCTGGCGTCGGATGACGCGAAATACGTCTCCGGCGTGCTTCTTCCTGTCGATGGTGCGCTCACGTGCCGAACTGGCTAACGAGACTTTCTGGGAACGTGTCATGAGCGAAGAAAAAGAACTTGTTATCCGCGATGATCGGGGTGCGGTATCGTACATTTCCTTGAACCGTCCGCGTAGCGGCAACAGCCTTTCCTTGTCGACAATCGATGAATTGACCCGCCATCTGATGGACCTCCGGGGGCAGCCGTCGATCGCGGTGATCGTCCTGACTGGGATCGGCAAGAAGATCTTCTGCGCGGGGCATGATCTTACCGAATTTGACGGGGAGACGGATCCCGAATTCTTCAAGACGGTGTCGACGCGCTGTTCGGCTCTGATGCAGACGATGCGGGATCAACCGCAGGTCATCATTGCCAGCGTCGCAGGCGTGGCCTCGGCCGCCGGTTGCCAGTTGGTCGCCAGTGCCGATCTCGCGATCGCCTCCAGCGAGGCGCGGTTTGCGACACCGGGCGTGAACATTGGCTTGTGGTGCCTCACGCCCATGGTGGCGTTGTCGCGCGCCGTGATGCCGAAACACGCGATGCAGATGCTCACCACGGGGCGCCTCTACGACGCGGCGTTTGCGCTACGCATCGGGCTGATCAACGATGTGGTCACGCCCGAGCAACTCGAGCAAACGGTCGAGTCGCTGGCAGCGGAGATCGCCTCGAAATCGACCTACACGTTGGCGCTCGGCAAACAGGCGTTCTATCGCCAGCTGCAAATGCCCATCTCCGATGCCTACGAATATTCCGGCGAACTCGTGGTGAGGAACATGGCCCACGCTGATGCGCGCGAGGGCATTGCTGCCTTCGTACAAAAGCGCAAGCCGCTCTGGAAGGGACGAAAGTAACATTGCTCTTGCGCCTCCGTCCGGCGGATCGTTTTCGTGGGTTCCAGGCGTCTTTTGCGAGCAGCGTTTCGGCTCCGCTGGGGCGGCGAGGCGCGATCAGCGGCTCCGCAGAGCTCCCTCTACGAGATCGACAAGTTGCCGGGCGACCTGCTCGCCGGTGAGCGGTCCTTCAGTCGTGAACCATCGCGTCATCCAGTTGATCGACCCCATGAAGAAGAACACCGTCAGCTTGGGATCGACGGCACGCACCGTCCCGTCGGCAATACCTTCAGAGATCAATTTCCGGAAGCCGCGGTCAAACTTGTCGCGACGCTTGCCGATGATCGCCTTGTTCTGCGACTCCAGCGCGTCGTACTCGCCGAGCACCGCGAAAGAGCCCATCTCGCTGGTGATGGTTTTGACGTACTTGTCGATAAGCAGGAGAATTTTTTCAAGCCCGGTCTTGCCATGCTCTTCGCTGTACTTCATCGCCTCGTCGCCGAAGTCGAGCGACATCATGTGGCATTCGAAGAGAATTTCCTGCTTGTTCGTGACGTAGTAGTAAAGCGCGGCCTTGGTGACGTCCAAGGTCTTCGCCACATCCTCGAGCGAGGTGTTGTGATAGCCGCGAAGGCTGAATGCGCGGCCCGCCTCGCGAAGCAGCGCGCCCCGCTTCAGCGAGAACTGCTGTTCCCGGTTGAGGACTACGCTTTTCCAGGCGGAGGCATGGCGGCCGCGCCTTGCTGTCGATGCCTTCTTCATGAGAGCATGCCGAATATCCGGAGCATATAGGGAACGATTCCCTATGCTTGAGGCCCCATAGTCAAAATTATTGCCTCGAAGTCAATTTCTGGAACCTCAGGCCGAAAGGCTGCGCGCGATGATTTGCTTCTGGATATCGCTGGTTCCCTCATAGATCTTGCAGACTCGAACGTCACGATAGTAGCGCTCGACCGGAAAATCCTTCAGGTAGCCGTAGCCGCCGTGGATCTGCAGGGCGTCCGAGCAGACCTTCTCCCCCATCTCCGAAGCGACGAGCTTGGCAATGGCCGCTTCCTTGGCGCAGGACGCTCCGGCCTCGAGGAGCCGCGCGGCGTGGATATAATATTGCCGCGCGACGTCGACCTGAGCGGCCATCTCCGCGAGATGGAAGCTCACCGCCTGCAGTTCAACGATCGGCTTGCCATAGGCCTCGCGCTCGTTGGCGTAGCGGATCGCAGCGTCGAGCGCTGCCTGGGCAACGCCGACGGCCTGCGCGGCGATTGCAATCCGACCGTCAGACAGGCCACCCATGACGATCCGGTAGCCAGCGCCGACTTCGCCGAGCACGTTCTCCGCCGGAACACGAAGATTGTCGAGCTGAATCTGAGCGACATGGGCCGTCCGCTGGCCGAGCTTGTCCTCGACGCGCGCAACATTGTAGCCGGGTGAGGTCGGGTCGACGATGAACGTCGTAAATCCACTTTTACCGGCCTGCGGATCGGTGCGAGCGAGCACGATCGTTGTACCAGCCTCGCTCCCGTTGGAAATGAACTGCTTGGTGCCGTTGAGAATGAAGTGATCGCCTTCGCGGCGCGCGGTGGCACGAAATGCGGCGGTATCCGATCCGGCCTGCGGCTCAGTGAGAAGAAACGCGCCGATCTTTTCGCCGCGCAGCATCGGCGGCAGATACTTCTGCTTCTGTTCCTCGTTGCCGCGCAAGGCGATGGTGAAGGCGGTGACGTTGTGGACGTGGAAAATGGTGCCGACACCCGCGTCGGCCGCAGCGATCTGCTCCAGCGCCAGACAATAGGCGACGAACCCCGCGTTCGAGCCGCCATATTGTTCCGGCGGCAGCATGCCCATGAAGCCAAGATTCGCGAGAGCCTTCAATTCGGCGTGCGGCCACGTCGCGGTGCGATCGCGTTCCGCTGCCGTGGGGGCGATCGCGTCGGTCGCAACCTTGCGCGCGACGTCCCGAACCATCGTTTGCTGGTCGGTTAGGAACGAAAAAGATTTGCTCTCGGCTCCTGCCATCCCGGATTCTCCTCCTGCCTGTCCTTACCGGAAATTGGCAGCGTTGCTGGAGCGACGCGGTTTCGCGAGCGCGCGAAACCGGTGACAGACGTTGCTCACGGAGAGCTGCAGATCTTCCGTATTCGACCACATATTAGGATATTTGACGTTATGGTCAATTCATATTCGAGGCTTTGCCTTTTCGGTTTGGTGCCATTGCAGGTCGAAAAGTCGAGGCCGCTTCGTCGAAAGGCGCGCCTGAATGCGCCCAATCACGAGCTTCCTCCAAAGCGGGAAGTGCCTGCTGCCTGCTGCAACCGGAATCCGTGCCTCTTGATGCGTTCGCGCCGGAGTGTTCGATCTGCCTGTTTCGTCGTGGTGTGTTGCAGGCGCCCGAATGGGCTTGACCGAAATTGACCGTCGAGTTAAAAATAATGCTCATCGGTCATAAAAATCCGCAGAGGATGGGTCGATTTGAGGGTGGGGCGCTGTTCGGTCGAAATGCCGCATACCGTGGGGAGGATGAATGTCGCAGGACTGCGTTGGTGAAGGGGGAGCGTGTTGAGCGCTGTTTCGCCTCTCTATTCAGCATCGCAGAGCCGTGCGGCGCAGAATGCCGCGGTTCTCGTCGCCGACGGTATCCGGATGGCTTTCGGTGGCGTTGTCGCGCTTGACAATGTGTCCATCGCGGTCGGGGTGGACGAGTTGCTCGCGGTGATCGGGCCGAACGGTGCCGGCAAGACCTCCCTGATGAATTGCCTCAGCGGCTTCTATCGGCCGCAGCAGGGCGAGGTACGATTCAATGGCTCGCTGCTGTCCGGCATGGGCGTCCACCATATCGTGAAGGCCGGCCTGGCCCGGACCTTCCAGGGGACGCATATCTTTTCGAACATGACCGTGATCGAAAACATCATGGTCGGCCGTCACATTCACATGAAGAGCTCGATTCCGTCGGCATTCTTTTACTTCGGGCCTTGCAGACGCGAGGAGATCCGGCACCGCGAGGTCGTCGAGGAAATCATCGAGCTGCTCGAAATCGAATCCATCCGCCATCAGCCGGTCGGCAGCCTCGGCTACGGCTTGCGCAAACGCGTCGATCTCGGTCGGGCACTGGCTCAGGAGCCGAGCATCCTGCTGATGGATGAGCCGATGGCCGGGATGAATACCGAGGAGAAGGAGGACCTCGCGCGATTCATTCTCGACGTTCGCGAGGCGCGACAGATCCCGGTGGTGCTCGTCGAGCACGACATGGGTGTCGTCATGGATCTAGCGGACCGGATCGTGGTGCTCGACTTTGGCCGCAAGATTGCAGAGGGGACTCCGCTGGAGGTTCAGAAGAATCCTGCGGTGCTCAAGGCATATCTGGGCGAAGGAAATCGCTGATGCTGCCGATGCGTACCATTCCGCAACTGTTGCTCGAGCGCGCCAGCGCGGCGCCGGACCGGCTCGTTGAGCGGCACAAGTATCGCGGCATCTGGCGCGAATACACCTATGGTGATGTTCTCGAGAAGGTGCGTTCCTTCGCCCTTGGCCTTGACGCGATGGGTATTCGCCGCGGCGAGACCGTGGCCATTATCGGCGAGAACGAGCCGGAGAACTTCTGGAGCGAGTTTGCGGCGTTCTCGATCGGATGCAAGATCGTCTCGCTCTATCCTGACATCACTGCGGACGAAATCGAATACCTCCTCAACGATAGCGATGCGGTCTGTCTGGTAGCGCAGGATCAGGAGCAGGTGGACAAGGGGTTCGCGATTCTCGATCGCGTTCGGCACCTTCGCCAGATGATCTACTGGGACGATACCGGGATGTGGTCCTATCGTCACGAGCGCCTGACGCCGTTCGAGAAGGTGGTTGAGGTCGGACGCGCGCGCCACGCCGAGGATACCGATCTGTTCCGGCGCCTGGTCGAGACAGGCCGACCCGACGACGTGGCCGTGCTGTCTTATACCTCCGGCACCACCGGGCGGCCGAAGGGCGTGGTGCTGACCCACCGCTATCTCGTCGACAACGCGCATCGCGTCATCGCGGCGACCGGCATCAAGCCCGGCATGGAGTATCTCACCTATATCGCCCCGGCCTGGGCGACGGAGCAGTTCTTCGGCGTCACTATCGGCCTCCTGCTGCCGCTGGTGGTGAATTTCCCGGAATCGCCTGAGGAGGTTCTCAACAATATCCGCGAACTCGCAGTCGAGGTGATGGTATTCGCTCCCCGCCAGTGGGAGAGCCTCGCCGCCACCATCCAGGGCCGGATGCTCGATGCCGGCCGGACGCGCAGGGCGATCTATGCCTGGGGTGTCGATATCGGCCACAAGGTCCATGTCGCGCGTCTTGAAGGCAGGCCCGTCCCGCTCGGCGCGCGGCTTGCGCTGCCGCTTGCGGAGATGCTGGTATTGAAGCCGCTGCGGGACAAGCTCGGCCTCACGCGCATCAAGCTCGCATTGTGCGGCGGCTCCACGATGGCGCCGGATGTGTTTCGCCTGTTCCATGCCATCGGCGTGCCGTTACGCAATATCTATGGCGCCACCGAGATCGGACTCCTGACCCTGCATCAGGGGAATCGGTACAATCTCGAGACGGTCGGGCACTGGCTGAGCTCGCACCCCGAATCCGGTGCGGCGCTGGAATGGAAGGTGTCGGAGCAGGGTGAATTGCTCGTTCGTGGCGGCAGTGTCTTTCAAGGCTATCACAAGAAGCCCGACAGCGTCGCCCAGCGCGTTGAGGACGGATGGTATCGCACGGGCGATGCCGTGTCGGTCACCGACAGCGGCGAGCTCGTATTCCTCGAGCGCCTCGACGATCTTCGACAGCTTCGCTCCGGCGAACGGTTTCCGCCTCAGTTTATCGAGACCCGGCTGCGTTTCAGCCCGTTCATCAAGGACATCATGACGCTTGGCGACGATACGCGCGACTATATCGGCGCGCTGATCAATATCGACATGAGCGTGGTGTCGCGTTGGGCGGAGGATCGAAACATCAGCTTCTCCACCTTCACCGACCTTTCGCAGAAGCCAGAGGTGGCCGAATTGATGCGCGGCGAGATTGCGCGCGTCAACACGTTCCTGCCCGAGCACGCGAGGGTCCGTCGCTTTGCCAACTTCCCCAAGGAGCTCGATCCGGATGAAGGCGAATTGACCCGCACACGCAAGCTGCGACGCGAATTCCTCGCCGAACGCTATGCCGTGCTGATCGAGGCGATGTACGGCAGTCGGGATCATCAGAAGCTCGACATCGCGGTGACATATCAGGACGGGCGAAAGGGCGCGCTGTCTGCTCACGTCGCCATCCACGACGTCGTCAAGGCAGGCAAGTCGGCAAACGCCGCTGAACCGTTGCGGGCCATCGCATGATCGATTTCGTCAACTACTTCATCAACGGTGCGCTGGTCGGGCTGCTCTATGCCCTCATCGCCATGGGCTTCGTGGTCATCTATCGGGCGTCGAAGGTCTTCAATTTCGCCCAAGGCGAACTCGTCGTGTTCGGCGGCTTCATCGTCTGGTGGATGGTCGCCTCGCTGGGCCTGCCGCTCTCGATCGGCATTCCGCTCGCGTTCGTTGCGGCGGCGCTGTTCGGACTCCTCATCGAGCGGGTGTTCTTTTCCCGCCTCGCCGGTGAGTCGGTGTTCGCCATGGTCATGGTCACGATCGGACTTTTGATCCTGATCCGCGGCCTGATCCTCGTGCTGTTCGGCCCGCAGGTGCGCTCGTTCCCGATCATCTTTCCGCTTCAGCCGGTGATCATCGGGGAGATCCTCATCCCTCGCTCGCTTCTCATCGGCGGCGCAATCACGGTCATCGTCGGTTTCGGCCTGTCGTGGTTCTTCAACCGCACGCGGGCCGGGCTGCGCATGACAGCGGTTGCCGAAGATCATCAGGTGGCGCTGTCGATGGGAATTTCAGTGAAGCGCTCCATTGCGTTCGCCTGGATTCTCGGTGCCGTGCTGTCGACGCTTGGCGCCATCATCTTCCTCAGCGGAAAGTCGCTGAACTTCCTCGCCTCCGACATCGGCCTTGCGGCGTTGCCGGTGGCGCTGCTGGCGGGTTTCGAGGCGATCGCCGGGGTTCTGCTGGCCGGCCTTATCGTCGGTATCATTCAGGGGCTCGTGACCGCCTACCTCGATCCGATCGTGGGCGGCGCGATCGGCACCGTGTTTCCGTTTATCATCATGCTGCTCATCCTCTTTATTCGGCCGACCGGAATGTTCGGCTGGAAGACCATCGAAAGGGTGTGACCGATGGATCCGGCAGGCGTATTCGCCACCAGCTTCGAACGCGATCAGGCGTTGATCCGCACCCGCGGACAATGTGTCGCGCTCGTTCTGCTTTTCGTCGCGCTGGTCATCCTGCCCCATGTTCTGGGACCGCGGCTCGTCGCCATCTCGACCAATATGCTGATCATGGCCGTGGTCGTGATCGGCCTGCAGATCAACATGGGATATGCGGGCCAGATCAATCTCGGCCAGGCTGCGTTCATGGGAGTCGGCGCCTACGCCACCGGAGCGCTGGCGATCAAATTCAATCTGCCGTTCTGGCTCAGTATTCCGTTCGGGGGCTGCGCCGCCGCGGTGTTCGGGTTCATCTTTGGCTTGTCGGCGGTTCGCATCAAGGGCTTTTACCTGGCGCTCACCACCATCGCGGCACAGACCCTGTTTCATTTCCTCATTCTCAATCTGCCGCAGTCGTGGTTCGGCGGGTCGAACGGGTTGACGCTGGAGCCGGCACAGATTTTCGGCTTCAGTTTCGTCAGTGAGACCTCGATCTACTATCTCTGCCTGGCCGTGACCGCGGCGATGGTGTTCGGCGCCTATGGCATCGTGCGCAGCCGGCACGGGCGCGCCTTCGTCGCAGTCTGCGACGACGACGTCGCTTCCGGGCTGATGGGAATCAACGTCGTGCGGACCAAGGCAACCGCCTTCCTGATCGGTGCGTTCTACGCGGGGATCGGCGGGGGGCTGTGGGCCTACTACGTGCGTTTCGTCGCCGTCGATCAATTCACGCTGTTCCATTCGATCTGGTTCATCGCAATGGTCATCGTCGGAGGCCTCGGTTCGATCACCGGAGCGTTGATCGGCGTCTTCGTCATCAAGGCAATTCAGGAAAGCTTCGTTACACTTGGGCCCAGCATCGTCGCGCAATTTCCCTCGCTCGGTGGCGATGTGGTGTTTGCGATGATGAACGTGTTTCTCGGCGGGATCATCGCAGCGTTCCTGATTTTCGAGCCGCGCGGGCTGATGCACCGCTGGAATATCCTGAAACGATCCTATCGCCTTTGGCCATTTCCCTATTGATGCCTGGGCGATCGGAATTAGAACATTCATGGGAGGAACTGAAGATGACAATCTTGAAGCACATCAAGATCTTTGGGGCGGCCGCTGCGCTCGGTTTGCTGACGATCTCGGCGCCGGCCGGTGCCCAGACGACCTACAATGTGGCGTCGCTTGCCGATTTTACCGGTCCTTATGCGGATGTGATGAAGGACCTGATCGGTGCGCGCCGGCCGGTCATCGAATGGTGGAATGCCGAAGTCGGCAAGAAGATCGGCGTCAAGCTCGGCACCAAGGATTACGATCACCGCTATGATGCGGCGCAGGTGGCGAGCCTGTGGCCCGGCATCAAGGCCGAGCTAAATCCGATTATCGTGCTTGGGGTCGGCGGACCCGACGTCGCCGCGCTTCAGGGGCGGCTGCCGTCCGACAAGATCCCGATGGTGATGTCGACTGCCGCGTATGGCTTTGCCTGGAAGCCCGATCCGTGGATCTTCAACCAGCGCCCGACCTACAGCCATGAGGCCACTGCGTTCTTCGAGTGGTTCCGCCAGAAGCGCGGAGGCAGCGGGCCGCTGAAGGTCGCGATCATCTCGTCGGAAGCCTCGCCGGCCTATGTCGACCAGCACAAGGGTGTCCAGCGATATGCCTCCGACAATCCGGACAAGGTCGAAGTCGTCGAGGTTGTGTTCACGGAAGTTCAGCCCACCGATTTGACCACCCAGGTCAACCGCGTGACCCGTAAGGGAGCCGAAGTGATCATGGTCATGACGAACACGGCCGCCGTGGTCGCCACCAAGCGGGCGCTGCAGTCGCTCGGCAAACAGGTGCCGATTGTCATGAGTTCGCACAACGGACTGGCGGAATCCGGCCGCGCGATCGGCGACGTCAAGCAGATGGAGGGCGATTACGAAGTTTATGCGATGGCTGCGCCCACCGACACAAAGACGCCTGGCCGCGAGTTCTTCGAGATGCTTCAGAGCAAGTACGACCTCAAGGCCAAATGGACGGTTTCGGCTGTCCAAGGTCTTGGTCAGGCGCTGATTGCGATGCGGGCCATCGAAGCTGCGGCCAAGAAGGTCGGCGCGGACAAGGTCACGGGCGAAGCTGTCCGCGAGGCGCTGATGTCGA
>DATLXF010000049.1:0-7260 GCA_035575945.1 Bradyrhizobium sp.
GATGCCGACGATTCTGCCGTCAGGCTCGTAATCGAACGGCAGCATGGCGAGCTCGATCACCGTGTCCGTCTGCCGGTCGAGACCGGTGGTCTCGACATCGAGAAAGACTGCCCGTTTGGTCGACAACGCTCGGCGTGAAGACTTGAAAACGCGCGGCTTGAGGCGGCGGAGCAGCCGGTAATTTCCGCAGCTCTCCAGTGAAAGCGCGATCCGCTCGTACTCCTGCTCTCGCGCGATCGGTGAGCGCGTATGGATGAGGTCCGTTTCAGTCATCGATCTGGCTCCAGTCCTCGGCAGCCATGAGAGAGGCCAAAGATGTGATAAATCACATAACACGAACTATCCGGCTTTGGTAGCTTAAAGCTACCGATTTTCGGAGACGGTTAACGGCGGGTGATGCCGCTTCGAGATCGCGAGGTATCCGCCGGCGGCAGCGCAAGGCGGAGGACGTACCGGCGCTTTATCTGAACAGTCAACCCGTCTCAGTTGGATTTTTGAGCGTCAGTTGCCCGAAATCCGAGGGCTTCCGACTGCGGACGCCTGTGAGACAGATTTGAGGATCGCGAGGGCGGCCCGGCGACGCTCAGCCAGCACAGCACGACAGCTTCGCGACCTCCTTGTTGAAGGACAACGCTGCGAGCTTCAAGCCTTCCACAGTGGTCAGATAAGGGAAGATGGCGTCCGCAAGCTGTTGTACCGTCAGGCCACATGTGATCCCGAGGGCTGCCGTCTGGATGCTGTCCGCGCCCTCCGGCGCCAGGATATGGGCGCCGAGTAGCTTGCCGCTTCCGGCGTCAGCGACAAGCTTGATCAGCCCGCGCGTATCGCGAGCAGCGAGTGCGCGCGGTACCTGGTCGAGGCCGATGGTGGCAACGCGAACATCCAGGCCGACTCTGCGCGCCGCCGCTTCTGTCAGGCCAACGCTCGCAACTTGCGGGTCGGTGAACACGATCGCGGGCATGGCGCTGTTGTCGTAGCGCAAGCTGTCGCCATTAAGGGCATTCCTGGCGGCGAGTTTGGCGCCGTAGGCGGCCATGTACACGAACTGGTCGCGGCCGGTGACGTCGCCGGCAGCATAGACGCCAGCCTTGGTCGTGCGCATGCGGTCGTCGACCACGATGCCGCCCTTCGGCGAGACGGCGATGCCGCGCTCAGGGAGCCCGAGACCTTCGATGTTGGGGGTACGGCCGGTGGTAACCAGCAGCTGATCGGCATCGATCGCGACGTCTTGGCCGACGCGCGCGACGGTGAGTGAAACACCTGTGTCGGTCTTGCGGATCGCACGGTAGGCAATGCTGGAGATGACGGTAATGCCCTCGTCTTGGAAATACCTCGTGAGCGCTGCCCCGATCTCGGGCTCGGCCTCGGGAAGCAGGCGGGACCGGCAGACGAGCGTCACCTTGACGCCGGCGCGAGCGAACATTTGGGCGAGCTCCGCGCCGACATAGCCGCCGCCGATGACGAGGAGCGATGTTGGCAGCTCCTCAAGGTCGAGCGCCGTCGTGCTGGTGAGATACGGCACGGTCTCGATCCCGGTGATAGCGGGGATAGCCGGTCGTGCACCGGTCGCGATGATGATCCTGGAGGCGGGAATGCGCGTGCCGTTCACCTCGACACCGCCGTCGATGAGGCGCGCCGGCCCGTCGCGATAAGCGATGCCGTTGTAGGCGGGGAGCAGGTCCACGTACTTGGCCTGACGCAGATCGGAAACCAGCGCATCCTTCTGGCGAACGGTTGCCCGCCAGTCGGTCAATTCGGCCTCCACCATGATGCCGGCAAAACGAGCCGCCGCGTGAGCGTTATGCAACGTCTCGGCGGCGCGGATCAGGGTCTTCGATGGCACACAGCCGATGTTGACGCAGGTGCCGCCAATGGTGCCGCTGCCGATGAGCGCGACCTGGGCACCCTGTTCGGCGGCCGTGATCGAAGCCGAGAAGCCGGCCGAGCCGGCGCCGACCACGACGAGGTCGTAGGCGTCACCATTGCGACCGTTCACACGCATGGGCCGGTTCGCGGCTATTGCGTTCTTCGGCGGATTGCCCGACCGTCGCGGCGCCGTATCGATGCCGGCGAGGCTCGGCCCGAACAGAGCACGGCCGGCCTCCAGCGCTTCCTCGATTGACAGCCGAAACCCCGGCTCGTCGGCGGGGCGCGTGCGGCGCCACGCGGAGAGATGATCATCCGAACAGAAGAAGGCAGTTGCCGTGCAAAGAGAGTTGGCGGCACATCCGTCTTCGGAGCGCACGCTCAGCCAGACGACGGCCGAGCGCGGCTCAATGCAGGCAGACGCCCGGCCTCGATCCCGCGTGGTGATCCGGATCGATGCGCCGCAGTGTCGGCAGCGGGATGCGACCTCGAGATCGCGATCGGTCATGGCGCCCATGCCGAGCGCGTCGACTGCGCACATCGCGTTGAGCGTGCGTTCGGCGAGCGTGACCTGATGGTCGGTATCCTGGTCGGTGACGGGATAGGCGCCGACAATCCGCTCTCCGTCGAGCACCACGAGATCGCGACGACGGAGTTCCCTGAGGAGTGGCTGGATGGCCGCCTCGCTCAGCCCCGCGCGTTCGGCAAGTGCGCCTGGCGTCGGCGCCCGACCGTGTTCCACATAGTGCTGAAGGAGCGCAATGCGAACCTGGTCCGTGGCGGGCTCGTAGCCGCTCCAGCGAGTGAGCACATGGTCGGATCCGACCATCGCGAGCAACGCGTCCTTGACCAACGGCGAGGTAACAACCGACCAATCTGGGAAGGCGACGCCCGGCCGCACGGCGTAGCTCGGCGGGGGCGCCGACGCGGATGGCGCAATGCTGTCTCGTGACTTGGAAGATGCGCAGCAATCGTTCACAGCTTCACGCCTTTCCTTGTGGTTCTTGGTCTCACAGCGAGAGGTATGGGCCTGGCGGCGGTGGAGCTCCCACGCGATGAGTGCGAGGCTGACGACAAGCATTGAAAACGGAACCAGGTCTGCGCTGCCGAGCCAAGCGCCCAAACCGACCAGGGGCAGGAGCACAGCAAGAATGGGGGTCACGCAGCAGATCGCAGCTATCGCGGCGCCCACCACGCCGGTGCAGATCAGCGCGCGATCATTCATATCAACTTCCTTGTTGCCTCCGGTGTGCCGGATAGCCTGCGTTCATGCTGGCGGCCGCGATGGAATCTGGCGTCGCCTTCGCATCGTCGAAGATCACGGTTGCGGTCTTGGCTGCGAAGGAAACGGTTACCTTCGAGACCCCCGGGACCGCCGCCATGGAAGTCTTCACGATATAGGGGCAGGAGGCGCAGGTCATGTTGTCGACCGCAAAGGTGACGGTGCGCTCGGCCGCAAAGGCCGGGGTTGCGACGACGGCACCGGCCAGGACCAGAACGCTAAGAAACCTCTTCATAGGGCGAGTCTCCTCTTTGTTAGGCGCCGAGCAGTGCGGGCGCGACGTAGTCGAAAGCGAAGGCAGCGGCGACGAGCACGGTCGCGAACAAGAGTGCGAGCTTTACGAAACGATTGGGGATCGGCCGCGCGCAAGCAGCGCCATCGGCGCAGGCATGTCGGGGCTTCCAGTAGACCAGGTAGAAGCCGTAGCCGAGAACGCCGGCCGTTCCCGCCACGAACAACGGCTTATAGGGTGCGAGCGCCGTCAGATTGCCGATCCACGCGCCGCCGATGCCGAGGCTGAAAAGAATGAGCGGCACGATGCAACAGGAGGAAGCTGCGAGCGCGCCGAGGATGCCGCCGGCGGCGATCAAGTGCTGCCGTCCAGCATCACCGCGTTCATTCTCCGCCGGCGCAACGCCTGCCGTTCCGGGTCGTGATGCGTCCATGCCCGACCTCACCTTCCTTGTCGAAATCCGAACTGGGGCGTAACATGCGGTCTGTAGTGACTACAGGGTCAACAGAGATCTTGCGATGCGCGATCACACAGCGGTGAAATGCCTGCAGCGGGCCGAGCTCGCCCGGCGGACCGGCTGCAATCTCGAGACGGTGCGCTATTACGAGAAAGTTGGGCTCTTGCCCGAGCCGCCGCGAACGGCGGGCGGGTATCGCAGCTATGACACGACGCACGAGCGGCGTCTTCGCTTCGTGTTGCGAGCGCGCGAGCTCGGCTTCTCGCTCGATGAAATCCGTGAGCTACTCCGCCTCGTCGACGAGCGCGATCGGCCTTGTGCCGAGGCGAGCGCCGTTGCTGTCGCGCATCTTAATGACGTGCGGGCGAAGATCGCCGATCTGAGGCGCATGGAGCGAGTGCTCAAGAACGTGGTCGCGCAGTGTACGGACGGCTCGCGACAGGAGTGTCCGCTGATCGAGACACTCTTCCGCGAGGAGCCGATCGACCGACGCCGGCAGCACTGAACAGACATCCGCGGCTGGGGGGCGTCTACGAGGAGCCCCTGACCTCGTGGTGAGCGTCCGCCTGCTGCGCCTGGTCCAGTCCGCGATCTGCTGCGCCTTGCTCGCGGCCGTAAAGATCGCGCACTTGTCGGAGCGCAGCACCTCAAGCCAAGAGGCGATGTAGCGGGCATGATCGGGCCGCGGCTCGACGTTCAGATTGAGGTCGGCGCAGATCATGGCGCTGAGCAACTCAACGGTGCATTCCTCCATCGCATAGGCGGCCGAGCCGAACCGTCCGGTGAGATCGCGATCGAGGCGATGGGTTGGCGCCGGAGGCGTGCCCGCATTCGTGGAGCAAGACGGCGTAATAGGCGATGGCGTCGCGGAAGGTAGCGAACGCCGGCATCTGCACGTAGTCCTTGGATGGAATGTAGCAGGGCTGCGAGCCGCCGTGCCGAATATTGATACCGAGGGCGGCACAGAAGCGCTCGGCATGTGCGATGCGTTCTGTCTCAGGCAGGGTCGTATCTCGGGCGGCGTGTAGCCGTCAACCTGCGCGTAATTGAAGACTGTAGCCGCGGGCGAACATGCGCCGTGCCGCTTCGTCGCGATCCTCGTCGCCGTCCTGACGATCGGTGTCGCGATCGGCCTGCTTCCAGAACACCACCAGCTGGCCGCGCTCGCCCTTGCGCACCGACCAGCTTCTGTGCCTCAGCAAGGCCATCGAGATAGATGTAGGTGCTGGTCACGCTGGCGTGGCCTAACAGGTGCTGGAGCTTCTGCAGCGGATCCCCGAGAATCCGGCGGTAAGCTGCGCCATGCCGATCCTGCGGATGGAACACGATTCCGATTTGCTCACGGATCAGCATGGCAAGCATCTTGACGGCGAAGGTGTGCCGCAGCGTGTGCGGCTCACGTTGACGTCGATGCCGAAACTGCGACAGCGCGCGCAAGCGCGGCGGAAGGCCGCTTCCCAGGTTGCTGACGGGACGGGCTCGCCGCCTTCCGTCAGCCAAAGCAGCGCATGCTGCGCTCTGCCGGGTGCGCCAATCAGCACACGGCCGCGTTCGCCCGGTGTCAGCCGGTTGAGGCGGACCCGCCTGCCCATCGCGTCGGCAACCTTCTCGCCATTCGGCGTCAACCAGAACGGATCGGACACCATCGGCTCTCGCCGGGCTGCCGAGATCGCGCGCTCAAGATCGATGTAGTCGTTGATCATCTTTAAGACCCGGCGGGGGATGCGAATGCGGCGCGGTCGTCCGCCTTTGGCGACCGCGCCGGGAAGGTCGAACGGGACCGAACGCATGCCGGAGTCCGACGTACGCGGAAGATCGGCGAGCAACAGGCTGCCGCCCTCGGACAACCGCAAACCGGTCGTAACCAGGAGTTGGCGAACAATGCATTGCGCTCGCCATTGCGGCCGCGCCAGGTCGGGTCTTCCGAACCGTCAGGCAGACCTCCGCGCAACCCAACGTCGCTAAACAACAGATAGCTGCCAAGATCAACAAAACGCAATCGTGCCGCCGCGCGGCACGCTCGCGCGAGCGGTTCGCCGTCACCGCCAACAACGCACGCGTCCCCGCCGTCCTGTGAAGGGTCACAGCGTAGCTGAAGGGCGAGGTCGTCATGATCCCTTCTTCGACAGCCCACCGATAGAACTTGTCGAGCGCCGCGATGCCTCGATTCCAGCTCGATGCCGAGATGCGGTAGGGAGCCGCCGACAGCCAGCGTGCCCGATGGAACGCCAGAACGTCATGGCGGTGGACTTGCCAGACCGTCTTGCCGCCGCGCCGCTCGCAAAGGAAGCGAGCCCAGACGAAAATATCCCGCGCGGACGAACGCTAGGTGTTCGGCGAGTGCGCGCCCATGCCTAGACAGGCGCGGAAGAACCGATTGAGATGGAGATCGTAGCTCCCATCATCCATTAAAATGAGAGGCATGCCTTCGATCAGCGCGGCGCGCTCGGCAACGTCGAGCGCGCCGGACGCGATACTCACTGCAAGGCCATCAACGGAAGAAGGAAGCGGACGCGACGGCACATCAGGGTTCACAACTGCACGCACATACCCAAGCGGAGGGCCTTCGGCGCACTCTTTTTGTTTAGGATGCGAGGGGTTCCCCTCGCGCTCTCCCGCTCGCCGCATGGCAGGGTTGCAGGACTTCGCCTGCACCCCTTTGCATAGCTTGTGGTGGCGCCGCCGCGTCAAGCGTTGTCCTCGCTACGCTGCGGGACCGCTTGACTCGGACGTCTGAAGAGCTTCACCGCAACAGCGGTGATGCCGCTCCATGCCTGATTCTGAGACAGGATCACAGTGATAGGATAACGCGCTTCTCCATGCCGGACCGTATCTGTTGCGGCATGTCTATGGCCCATTCGAGCGCGTGGGCGACGGCGGACTTGGTCCGACAATGGCGTCGATATCGTCCGCCGACAAAAAGCGACGGCGAGACAGAGCCTGGGCCACGTCTGTCACCTGCCGGCGGTGGTTCTCGACGACCTTTACGGCGCGTGCCTGCAACCGTTTGAGCATCTCATTGATCTTTCCGCGCGCAACGTGATCGCGGTCGAGTTCACGATGAGCTTCGTCGGCGTCGGCGAGATAGATCAATTCATCGTCTCCCAATCCGTACGATCGGTTCATCGCGGCGAGCAAGCGCGTCGCGACCGATAGATCGGAACGTTCGCTACCCCCGGCACCGGCGGACGCCGAGCCGAGCAAAACGATCTCGGCCGCACGACCTGCAAGAAGTCCGACGACGTGTCGTTCGATCCAAGGCCTCGTGACCGCCACGGGGTTCTGCTGGTCGATGCGCGTGACGCCGCCGGTACCGCCCCGTCCGACGATCCGGACGGATTCCACCCGAAATCCGCTGCAATAGGCAGCCAGGACGTGGCCGGCCTCGTGCACCGCGATCCTGTAGATCATGTCGGCAGGCAG
>DATLXF010000050.1:0-29866 GCA_035575945.1 Bradyrhizobium sp.
GCCTGCCGCGCCGCCGCCATGGCCGCATCGCTCGCCACCGCCGGCGCCGACGTCACCCCCGCAGCCCGGCTGCCGACGTCGATCGCATACGACCGCGGCGCGGCCACCATCATCGCCAGCAGGCTCACGCCCGCCAGAAGCAGCCGGCGCCGCGCCTCGCATCGCATCGTCACAACGGAAGCCGCCACTCCGGCCTGACGATCAGGCCGATTTGAGCGATGACGACGGTGAGTGCTGCGTACGGACATTGGACGACTTCCCGGGGCAGAAGGTTGGACGATCGTGACGGAACGCGATAACGAGCCGCCTCAACGATTAGACCGCCACCCTTCGGCTCCCCCCGAACCTTCCGCTTTCATTTATTTCCAAGCTTTCACTCAGCCCATCAATATGACGCCGCCCGGCAGCAACCGGGTGCGAGCGTCGAACGCACGGGCCAGATGCGCCACCGCCTCCTCGATCCGATCGAGGTGGAAGGTCGCGACGACGTCGCGGCGTCCGAGTTTCTCGTCGATCAGCAGGATGCGGCCGGGACGGTACCGATTGATCTCGTCGATCACGCTCGACAGCGGCTGATGGCGGAAGATCAGCTGACCGTTCTGCCAGGCTCCAGCCGTCGCCGCATCGACCGGTGCCCCCTCACGCAGCCCGCGCTCATCGTAGATCGCGCGGTTACCCGCGGAGACGCTCACGACATCGCCGTGACGCTTGACCGTCACGGTCCCGGCGATGCAGGTCACGCTGACAGAGGCTCCTTCGCGGCGCATGTCGAAACGCGCCAGGGTGGCGCTGGCGCTGCCTTCCGCGGCGTAGACCTCGACAGGTCGGGATTCGCGGGCATTAGCCGAGAACGCAGCCTCCCCCTCGATCAGTTCGAGCCCGCGCCCGGCCGTTCCGGCGGCAGGGCGCACGCTGATGCTGGTCTGGGTATTGAGGACCAGGGACAGATCGTCCCACAAGGCGAGCCGGCGCTGCTCGCCCTTGCGGGTCCGATAGTCGGCCCGCAACTCGTTCATGCTCGGCCACAGGCGCAAGGGTGGCTGGCTGCCGGCATAGGCCAGCCCCGCGGCGGAGGCGGCCAGCGCACCGCCGATCAAGGCGCGCCGCCGCGTCAGGATCCGGCTCGGTCCGATGTTGCCTGCAACGTCCGGCAGGGACAGGCGGGATTTCGCGATTTCGGACGCGGGCCCCAATGATTCCCACAGCAACTTGGCCTCCGCGAAGGCGCGCCGGTGCGTCGGGCTTTCGTTCCGCCAGCGCCGCAATGCCTCGGCGTCTTCTGTCGTCGCCATGCCGGAGGCCAGACGCACGACCCAAGCCTCCGCCTGCGCGGTCACCGCATCCTCGTCTTTTTCGGTCAACTTGGTCATGGCGCCGGGTTGTCGTCGATGTGTCAGGTCAGTCATTAGACGATCCAGAACGGCCGGACCCGGATCCCGAGGATGAATTTGTTTGGAGCCTCGTTCGGACATGATCGAGCGCCTGCTTCAGCTCCCGCTCGAGATAACGGGTCGAGATTCCGAAACGCGCCGCGATGTCCTTGTAGGGAACGCCCTCCAGACGAGCCGCGATGAAAATGGCGCGTCGCCGCGGCGCGAGTTCTTCGATCGCCTGTGCAAGCAGGCGCACCGCCGATCGGCCCGCCGCGATCCGCTCGGGATCGAGTTCGTCATGCTCCAGCCGCAGCAGCAGCTCTGCTTCCGAACGCGCCAGGCGACGTGCGTCCGAACGCCGCCGGTCCGCAGCCAGATTGAGCACGATGCGAAACAGGTATGTCTTCGGATGTTGCAGCGGCTGGGCGTGACCCATCCGCTGCAGGCGCAAATAGGCTTCCTGCATCAGGTCGTCGGCAATATCGGGCGACCCGACCCGCCGGGCGATCTGGCGCTTCAGGACGTCGTAATCGTCCATCAGTACCTGCATCAGCTGGGCCAAGCCGTTCTTCTTCATCACGCTACGGCTTAACTCACCCAAACACTCTGGCATCGCGCGGGTGACACCGATCGCCGCCGCTCGCGCGCTCGCACCCTTCGTGCAACCGCGTCCAGGATGGGCAACTGGATATGCAGGTATTGTGACAGGCGTGCTAAGAGTTCCGACACGCGCGACGACGCCCTTGCAGATGTCATGGAATACGCACGCCATCGGCGCAATCGCCGGTTTCGCTGGAAGCGCGCGGCAGGATCACCATGATGACGGGTTGCGGCAAAGCGGCCGGAGGCTTGGCCACCGTCATGGCCTGCAGCGCCTTGACGATGCGGCTGTCGCGCGCGGAATCTCCGGTCGAACTCAGAAGCGTCGGGGTTTCGACGGCGCCGGATGGAGAAATCCGGAACGTCATCGCGATCCGGAAACTGCCAAGACGCAGTTCCGGCATGACGCACAAACGGCGCAAGGCCGTCTGCTGCAAAAGCGCCGAATAGTCGCGAAAATCCGCTCCGCGCCCCGGCTTCGCCTCTACGGAGAGAGAGATCGCGCGCTCGCCGACCGAATGGGCTTTGAGGCCGGTGCCCGTCAGAAGAACCTCCAAAGCCCGTCTTGCGGTCAGCATTCCCTTCACCGGCGACGAGCGCAGGCCGACGACGGCGCTGCCGTCGACGAACACCTCGATCCCGCTCGCGGCGCCGAATGCAAGCAGGGCATCTTCGATCGCAAGAGACGGAATGTCGAAGGCAACCGTCGATTCGGACGCACCGGCGGGGGACAGGGCCTCCAGGGCGGAGGCTTGGCTCAGCCATCCAGAAGCCGTCGTTGCAGCAATCGCGAGCATCCACAGTGCCAGGCTGACATGCAACACTCCGGCCACGCGGACGGGTCTCAAGGTTTGTCGCGCGGGTCGAGTGAAAAGCGCAGGTTGAGGGGCTGCAGCATTTCGGGTGGCGGCGCCTCGCCGATGTTGCCACGCTTGAGCACCACGCGCAGATCGGCGTCAGCCTGCGCATCCGGCAGCGGCGGAAACGTCACGCGTTCCACGCCCCCATCCGGATTGACCCAGACGCGCACCGTGAGATTGGCCGGCACTCCCCCTTGCTTTCCTCTGTGGCTGCTGAGGTAGTCGCGAAACCGGTTCGCGACCGGATCGTCGGCCGATATCCAGCTTTCGAAGCGGTATTTGACCAGCTTGGCGAATTGCCCCCAGGACGGAGGCGCATCGGCAGACGACCGAAAGTCCTGCGCCTGGGCCGGCGCAGACGAGATGAGAAGTCCGAGAACGGCAGCGAGGCAGCAGAACTGATAGAGGCGGCGAGTGAGACCGACGATCGACATGGCAAACCATCCCAGGACATGAAACTGATCCGAGCTTGTTTAACTCAGCTGACAAACGACGCGCGCCGAGATCGATGCCGCGCGGTTCGCGCGCGATGCAGAACCCGAAATCTGGGGGCGGTCGTCCTCCTCGATGCGGACACCGTTGGCGCGCAAGAACGCTTTTGCCTCGACGGAGTCGACAGCCAGCACCCGTCCCGATGATATCCTTCGGCTGACGACCCCCTCCACGAGCCCGCGACTGTTCAGCACAGGCGCCCCGCTGGCGCCGAAAGTCACGGGAGAATCGATTGCGAGATAGCCGGCTTCTGACGCCGGCAGCGCCATCGCGTTGGCGATGACGCCGCCGCGACCCACCATGGCAGGAAGCGTGTCGTAGGCCGAGGCGAACAGCATTTCATTGGCGGAGGGGCGGGTGCTGCGCGGGAAGACCGCAGCAAGTCCCAAGGTGCGCGGCATCACGATGACGGCGAGATCGAACCGCGGCGAGAGCGCGATGACCCGTCCGTGCGCGGCCCGACCTTCCTTCACGATCACGATCCGCGCGCAGTCCTCGACCACGTGCCGGGCGGTCAGGAGATGTCCCGCGCCATCGACGAAAAACGCGGTTCCGGATTTCTCACGACGGACGGCTGGGGTTTCCGCATCGCGCGTCAGCGGCATGGCGCGCGCTGGTCGGGACGACGCTGGCATGAATTGCGCCGTGGCCGGCATCATCGATCCGCACAACAAAAGGACGATCGACATCGATCGACACAGATTCAAGGAAGCCCGTCTGGCGAATGGCTGGACCATTTCGGGCACGAGGTCAGCTGAGGATCACGAGGCCGCCCGGCAGCGAAATCGCTTTCGCGCCGAACAACTGCTCGACCTGCTCGACGAAACTGTCGAGCTTGCCGATCTCGAAGTCGGCATTGACCGCCCGCTGCTTCAGTTCGGCGCGAACCACGACGATCTTTCCCGGCCGATAGCGATTGACCTCCTCGACCACGCTGGCAAATGGGCGGTTGCGGAAGATCAACAGCCCGGATTTCCAGGCCGTCACCTGAGCCGGATCGACGCTGGCGGCTGGGCCGATTCCGGCGCGCGAATAAGCAATTTGCTGCCCTTTGCGAATGCGGGCGGACTGGCCCGCGGACCGGACCTCCGCCGCGCCGTCGAGGCAGGTCACATGCACCATCCCGTTCAGGCATTCGGCGGCGAAATTCGTGTCGGTGGCCGAGACCTCGCCATCATTGGCCAGGAAGAGCACGGGATCGGTGCCCGAACCGCGCGCATTGACGACAACCTCACCGGACAGGAGCTCGATCACCTGGCGCCCGCGCTGGGTTCGCAGGGCGATACTCGTCTGGGTATTGAGGTCAAGCGAGACCGCAGAGGACACCTGCACTCTGCGCTGCTCCCCCTTTGCGGTTCGAAAATCAGCCGACAGTTCCTGCAGCGACGGCCAGAGACCCATCGGCGGCTCGATCATGGCATAGCCGACCGCTGCAGCCGTGGCGAGGCCGCCACCGATGAGCGCTCTGCGGCTCATCACGTGGCTCCTGGAGACGCGGGACGAAGGTTCAGTCAGGCGCGCGGCAGCAAGCCCGGCGTCGCGATGGAGCCGCACGGCCCGCCGGAACGCCGCCTCGTGTTCGGCACTCCGATCGCGCCATTGCTGCAAGGCCTCGGCATCGGCCCTGGTCGGCTCTCCCGTCTTGAGCAGGACGACCCAGGAGATGGCTTCGTCCAGGAGCGGATCCGGTCCGATGGATTCAGTTGGAATGGTCACGAGCAGCGTTCCTTCGCGGCACGGACCGATCGAAGCCTCCAGCCTGCCTCATATCGCGGATCGCCTGACAAGTGATTCTCACCCCTAAGCCGGATCGCGACACCTGATCTCCTCCCTTGCCCCACGAAGCCGACCATGGCGAGCGCGATGACCGGCGCTGTGCGTATTGTTTGAGCGGGACCGCTGTCTCATAGACAGCTGAGCGAGCGCTATCATGAAAAGAATAAATCACCGGCACGAAAATCGGCAATATTCGGCAGGATATTTCTGCTGCTCTCGGCGGATTGCCATCAATAAACGGGCGACGATTGCCGCCCGGCTTTCGCAAAGCTTAGCCTTTCGACGGTCTCAAACCTTTGGACGGGGCCCGCCGAGACGTACGACCATTCCCCGATGCAGGCTCTTGGCGCAGTGGCGCAACGCGTTCTGATAGTCGGCGGCGACCGTGCGGACGCTGACCTGCAATTGCTCGGCAGCCTCCTGGGCGGTTTTACCCTCGAACGACATCAGCCGCAGCACGCGCCGGGACCTTTCGGGAAGTCCCACAAGCGCTCGCTCGAACGCCTGTAGCTCCGATCTGGCCTCCGCGATCCGATCTGGACCCGGCATTTCGTCGGTCACATCAAGCAGCGCATCGACTTCGGACGCCGACAGGCGGTAGCTCTGGGCTTTGCGCCGGTTCTTGGCAATGTTGATGGCGGTCTGGAAAACATAGCTGGCGGGATTGCGAACCTCAGTCGTCGCCGGCACCGCATCAAGCCGCACAAAGGTCTCGTGCAGAGCTTCGTAAGCCAGCTCGGACGAACCGAGCTTGCGCGTCAAGTGCCTGATGAGGTTGTCGTAATCATCGGCCACCTGTTGCCTTAGCTTTAGTCGGCTGGTTTCAGCCACCTTCGCGGGCCCCCTACAACACTACCCCCGGGCCCCATACTTCCGAGGATCAAAAGCTCGTAACGACCGAACGCTACAACTTTGTGACGGAACTCGTCCCATGCACCGCTCCTGCATGTTGACGGCACGCTCCACAAAGGAAATTCAAGGCGGGTCGAAGCCAAGCGCCAACTCGATCCTGATGGGATCTGGCAACACCGAAGGTATCGACGGAAGGGGTTGGGCGCGGCGAATGGTATCGAGCGCCTCCTGATCGAGGACACTCTCTCCCGAGCTCGTCGTCACCCAGGCGCCGATCACCCGCCCGCTACGGCCGGCAGAAAAGACCACGCGGACCGTACCTTGCAGCCGCTTGCGTTCGGCCGCCTTTGGATAGCGCTGGAAGCGAGCGATATGGCGCAGCAGCGTGTTCTTGAATTCCTGACTCTCGGGATTTGCGGTCGACGAGGCGGAAGACGGAAGCCCCGCCGTCTTGGTGGGCGCAACCGTCGGTGCGGACGCTTCGAACGGCAACTCCTCCTCGGACTGATCGACCGAGGAAGATGGTCTTTCCGAGACCCCTGTCGTCACACCGGACGCACTGACCGCAACCGGTTGCGTGGCCACGGCTACCGGAATGACGTCGGGTTCGGGCTGCGGCAAGAGACGAATTTGTACCATCGAGGACGACTGCGAGGTCGCTCCCGCGGCATCGATCTCGATCCGAACCCAGTACACGCCGCCAAAGAACACCACGAGAGCGACAGCCGGCAGAAGCAACAGCCGCCACAGCAGGCCCGACGAAGACATCCCTGCATGCTCGTCTTGCAGGATACCAACCCAGCCCCCTTCGGAAGTGGTCTTGGTCATTGCGCCGTTCTCACCACGACGACCGCGCGGATGGGCTGCGGCGCGTCCGCGGGCGTCGGCGGCTTGATCGTCAAGCCCTGCAGGGACTGGGTGATCGCGGCATCGCGGCTGAGCTCTCCCGTCGACTCCAACAACGCGACCTTCTGGACCGTGCGCGCAGGATCAATCCACAGCTCGATGACGGCCCGATAGTTCCCCGAGCCGGTCTTGCTGTTCTTCAGCAGCACACGTTGGATTTCGGCACGGACGCTTTCGCTGTAGTCCTGAAATCGTTCCATATCGTTGACCTTGGCATTGCCGCGGACGCGCAATTCGCCAAGCGACAGATCGACTCCCGCAAGCGGACTAGCCGGTGGGACGTCCGGCTCTAGAATGCGCGGGCCCACCAAGGCGACGGCGTCCGGCCCGGCGTACCGAATGTCCAGGTCCGTGCCTTGCAACAGGTGTTTGAGCGCCTGATCGGGGGTGAACTTCCCGACCACAGCGGTGGATTTTCTGCCGGATGCCGAGGCTGCCTCGTAGAGCACTTGGACCCGGACCCGTTGCTGATATGCATGCAGCGCATCGGCCAACGGCTGAGATGGAATGGCGAAGTCCAGCGGCCTCGGATCGGTCGGCCGTGCTGGCTCGGCAGCCAGGGCAACACAGGCGCATGCGGCCAGCAGGCCAACGAACAGGCCGATCACAAGTCGCAGGGCGGACCTGAAAGGCAGGTAGGCTCGCGGCAAAGACGGCAACATGAACGTCGCCGAGTGCCGCCTCATCCAGAACGTCTCGTGGGCCTGGCGCGCCGAATACTGTTCAACACCTACTCGCATCGGCGAGACTATATCCGGGCATGTCCGTTCAGGACAACTGCCTCCGGGATGGAGACGATCTGAGCAAGCTGATCGCAGATCAATATATTCTTTATGTGACCGAAAGCAGCCCCGTCACGGAACGCGGACTATCGGTGTGGTCCGAGCGGCGCGCCATAGACCGGTGCGGGGGGGCGGTAGGGAAACGCCGAGTGACCGAAATTCTTGCCGTATTGCTGCTGAACCCCGGGAATGTTGACGACGCCGGTCTTCGTGTCGGGCGAACGCGCATCCAGGGGAGCCACATTCTCGAGCGGATGGGTCTCGTCAACCTTGCGTTTCAGCTGCTTGTTGAGGCGGTCAAACGTAGGGCCGTCGGTGCCATTGCCCTTTGCGGATCCACTGCCGTCCCGCGGGCCTCCTCCCTTCGTTCCGCTGCGCGCTCCCGGCGGCTCGACCGTGACCTCGGGCAGCACCGTCATTTGCGCGTGGAGCTGACCCGAGGATGCGACCAGCAGCGCAGAAACGAATTTGATCAGGCGCATCGGGTTGCCGGCATTCATCGCAGCGGCCTCAGCTGGGTGACCAGGGCGCCAAGCCTGGAATTGAGCGCGGCAAGATCGACGCGGCCGACGCTGGATCCAGCGAGGCAGCCGCGCCGGCACGCGGTAGCGCCGCGGGGATCCCCGAACGTTGCCACGGGGACCTGACCCGTTACCCGAAAGCCGCGAGCCAGCAACCTGGAGCGGACGGCCAGGCAATAGTTGACCGACAGAAAAGAGAACCGAGTTTCGCCATGGCCGGCGCGGTACTTCATCACGGCGGTACAAAGATCGGCGCCTGCGAGGCGCCACGCCTGCCCGAGATAGGTCACACCATAGTGGATATTCGTTTCCGGAACCGCCAGGGCGGCATCGCTTCCCGTGAAACCCAGCATGCGTGCGGTCGCCGGCCGGATCTGCATCAGGCCGATCTCGCCGACCGCTCCGATCGCACCGGCGTTGTACCCGCTCTCGACCGCCATCACGGCTTCGGCAATCTCTGCCGGAAGCCCCGCGCGCGCGGCTTCCTTCTCGATCAGGTCCCGATAGGCGGAAGGTCCTCGAAGTTTCGACGGCGGCACCGCGGGAGCAGGGGAGTCGCGACCGGGCGGGGATGCCGCCGGCGGAGGTCTGTCGCTTTGGGGGCCAGTATCGTCTCTCGCGTCGCGGTCCGCACTTCCGTCCTTCACAACGGCGCGCTCGTCGGGCGGCGCACCGGATGCCGTCGCGGCCGTGTCCTGCGCGGCCGCGAAGCGCGTGGCGAAGGAGGCAGCGACCGTTGAAGACCCGGCGAGCACGGGCCGGGATGCAACACAAAGCAACGCCACGATCATCAGGACAAGCACTGAGGTCTCCGACACACGGCCCCTCCGTTCCGTCGCCGCTCGAGGCCGCGGGCGGCAACCACGATGCAATGAAGATTTCGACAGACCCTGCATTCGAATCCGCTGTTACCTGCAATGCCCAGAACGGGACGCCCTACGAATTCCGTGCAGCCGGCTCAACACTCGCATTGTCTGGCTCGCCGGCCTCCGCCTTGGCAGCATCCGGGTCGAGCGCTGCGATCTTCGGCAGTTCCTCGCGCAGATACACGATCAAGTCCCGGACCAGATGGTCCCAGATTTCGATCTGGGCGCGCAGATGGTTCGGCGCGACACCACCAGCAACGGACACATCCAGTGTGAGTGCCAGGAACGGCACGCTCAGTTGCAGACGGGCGAAGCGGCGAAGGGCATTCCATCGATTGACGAGGTCGAGTGGCAGGTTGCCCTGCACCTGCAATACGGCAACCAGCACGATGTCGATGAACTCATTGCCCGCCATATTGCCGGGCCTGACCTCGAAGCCGAGACCATTGGTGGCGGACCGAAGGTAGGTGACGTTGGCGACCGGATCGGTCTGCGTCTCGACGCGATAACCTGCCTCCTGAAGGATATCGCGCAGCCTTTCGAGGCTGAGACTGGTGATGACAGGATCGGACATGGAAGGCTCCGTGAGGTTTCGAGGAAGCGGTAAGGACATTCGTCTCAATGCAGTGCGGCCGGAACAGGGATCAATGGAGCATCGACCTCAGCCATGGGCTCAGCGCACGGCCGTCGCCGAAGTGTGCGACCGAGCGCTTGAACGGAGGATCGCTCGGCCGCGATGAGCATGCGGGCCATTTCCAGCGTCAGTCGCGGCAGCCCATCGTTAGTCAGCCAGTCGCAGGCCGTTCGATTGACGTCCACGCCGAACTGCGTGGCCGCCGGCGACGTCGACTGAAGCGCCGATTTGAGGAAACCAGCCCGCCCGACGACGAGATCGCCGACGAACCGGGCTTCGATGCGAAGCGCAGCAGCCGATGATCGAGCCCGCCCCAACTCATCAAGCGCCGCGCGCGCATCCGCAATAAGCAGGCGCACGTGATTCTGGACCGCGTCGCCGTGCCGGATGACGTCGGCGAGCTGAACGCGACTGCCCACGAGCAAATCGGCCTCGACCTTCAATCGCAGCTTTTCCCGCCCCGTGCCCAAGGTGATCACCTTGGTGATGTCCCAGCGGCTGACGCGATCATCGAGCCCGTCATCGCCGTTCAGGGTGAGGCTGCAGCGAAGGGTGGCGGAGGCCGTGCCATCCGGCTCAAAGGCGAGCACATCGCCAAACTGCAGCGCAAGGCGCCCTCCCGCCGGAAGACAGTGGCGTCCGCCAAGCACGACGACAGCGCTGCGATAGCTGCAGGCGTCGAATACCGCGCGAAGCCGGTTTGTCGTCAGCAACCGGTCGGATGCTGGAGGCGATTGCCGCGGCAATGAAGCACGCATTGCTGCGTTACCTCCCCGGCGCGGATCGGTCTTCCAGCAGATTCCACACGGCGAGTTCGTTGAGGACCGGAGGATTCTGCTTCAGAAGATCCGCAAGATAGGCCTGACGCGCCGTCCGCGCTCGCTCCGCGCGCATCTGCTCGATCAGCTGTTCGCGCACTTCAGGCAGGGTGCGCGTATAGGCTGCCTTGGTGTCGATGAGTTTGAGCACATGCCAGCCGTCGTCGAGCCGTACGGGCTCCGAGATTGTGTTCTTGGCAAGACCTGCGACCTGGGCGCGGATCTCCGGGCGCAAGCTGCCTTCCGCGAGCCAGCCGAGATCGCCACTGTTCTTGGTGCCTTCCTCCGCGGCCACGGCAGCGAAGTCGGCACCGGGTGCCTTGAGCTTGCGCTGCACCTCGTCCAGGCGCTTGCGGGCCTCAGCCTCCGCGGCCTTGTCCCCCGCTCTTGCCGGGATGAAGATCTGCGCGATCTGGAACTGCCGCGGCATGAGCAACGCCTCGCGGTTGGCGTCGTAGACCTTCTGCAATTCCTCATCGCTGGGAAACCCCGCGGGCGGGGCCGACACAGTCTGCAAGTAGAGCTCGACAAGCGCCCCTTCGCGCAAACGCTCCAGTTGCGCCGTCACATTGGGCTGCTGATCCCATTTCTTGGATCGAAGTTCTTGCAACACCAGACGATTGGCAAGCAACCCGCGCACCGCCTGGCTGAGCAGCCCGGGCGTCTTCTTCAAGGCTTCGCGATCGCCAGGAGCAAGCGTGGCCATATAGGTCCGGATTTCAGCCGCCGACACGTTGGCCGTTCCGACCCGCGCGACCACCTCGTTCCCTGCGCCTTCGGTCGGTGCGGCGCCCGCGGCGAGCCCCTGCGTCGTCTGCGAAGGCGCTGAAGGTACAGGCATGGCAGTCGCCGGCTTGGGCTTCGTCACGGGCTGGGTAACCCGTTGCGGAACCTGGGTCTGGGTCTGGGTGTAGGCAGCGGACGGCAAAGCCGCAAGCATGCCAGCGAGCATGGCCGACCGCACCAACGCCCTATCAGCCCTGAATGACGTCATCATTACTGCACGGCCTTCTGTTCGAGGAGCTTATCGGTGGTGTCTTGGATATGATTCTGAATTTCCACCCGGCGCAGCCCGAGCACAGGCTCACGCGCCACAATGGTGTCGCCGATCGTCACCGCCTTGTACTCCTGAAGCAGCTGGCGGCCGGCCTTCAGCATCTGTGTGTTCTTGGCGACGCAGCCTTTGGTCGAGGCCTTGTATGCATTGGCCTCACTTTCGAACTTGGCGCGCTCAGCGTCCTTGCTGCGCGCGACCGTCGCTGCCTCGTCATAGGCCGCCTTCCACTTTTCGAGCGTGTCGTCGCGCTCGGCGAGACGCTTGTTGAACTCCTCGACGGCTTCGCGTTGCTGTTTCTTGACCTCGCGAACCTCGGCCCTTGCAGCAGCCACCTGTGCCTTGGCGGCCTCCTTGTCGCGCTCGAACTCCGCGATTCGGGCCTGTAACGCCGTACGCTGGTCTTCCAATTGGCGGGCCTGAGCGGTGGCGCTGCGCAACGCTTCGCGCAGGCGATCCGTTTCCGTATCGGCAAGAGCCGCGGCCGTCGACAGCGACATGGCAAGCAAGGTCAGCGGCAGAACAATACGTGTGCGCATGGTCAGAACTTTGCGTTGAGGTCGACGAACAGGACGTCCACGGCGTAGGGCGAGCCTGCGATGTTGGTGGCGCTGAGCCAGCGCAGGCTGGTCCAGACGTTGTCGCTCAGGCCGACATTGCCGCCGACGAAATAGCCCTTTAGGTTGGTGCCGCCAAGTCCGAAGTCGGAATCGGCAAAGGCGTCGATGGTGGCATCGGATTCCAGATATTTGTAGCCCGCATGCACGCTCCAATCGCCGAGGCGCTTGATCTCCTTGTCGCCCACCGTGACCCGGCCGAACCAGCCCTGATTGCCGCCGTTGAAGGCTCCGGGATTGTCGATTCCCGGACCCTTGTTGTTCACCGCCACCTGGGTCAGGAGGCCGCGATCGAAGGCGGTGTTGATGACGTATTCGCCGTCGAGCACGATGTGTGCCGGATGGAAGTGACCGAGATCCAACTGACCGCTGACGACGACCGGGCGGTACTCGCTGGCCAGGCCGAAATACTGGAACTGGTTGATCGCGCCGAAATTGTTCTGTGCCTCGGAGACAATGGTTCGCAGTGTCCGGTAAGTGTTGCCCTTCTGGGCGAAGCTCGGCCTCGTGATATCGCTATCGCAGACATCCGAAGCGCTGCGCACGTAGCATGGGCTCGAAAGCCGGCCCTGGACATTGGTGAAATCGTAATAGGCAACCCCGAACCGGAACGAGTATTCGGCGTTGAAACGTGCATTGAAGCCGGCCTGTCCGCCGAACAGCCACTTGTCGTTGCTGGCGAACTTGGACGGCAGTCCATCGTTGAGATTTGAGCCGAGATTGATGCCGGCGTTCAGGTCGGTGTTGTAGATCGGAAACGCGCCGGCCACCGCGAACGGCGTAAATCCCTCGAACACCTCGTGCTTGGCCTGCACGGCGACGCCGTCGAACCCGAGTTCCCTGTACCATACGAGATCGGTCGGCGACCAGAACGGATTGTCGAACCGGCCGACCGACAGCGTGAGATCGTCGAACGGCGTGTATTTCAGGAAACCGCGGTCCAGCCACAGCGCGTATTTGGAGAAGTTGCCGCCACTGGCTCCAAACGTCTGGTTGGTCGAGACCGGCGAGCTGTTCTCGCCGGTGGCGATGCGCACACCTGCCGTGAAGCCGTTGGTCAGGTCGGCATCCATCCCGAGCCGGGCGCGAAAACGGAACTGCTCGCGGTTCTGCGCGGTGTTGTAGGTCGGCGCATAATAGGGATTGGACGTGCCCGGACTGTTGTCGAACGGCGACCCTGTATTGATGGCGTTGAAATTGGTGGTTCCTGCCGGATCGTTGCCCGTCGGAAAGAAGCTGCCTGCATAGCGTGCACGCAGGTCCCCGTAGAACCGGATACGCTGGGCCCATTCGGGATAGGCGCCCGGCGACGCCCAGTTCTCCTTCTGGGCCTTGGCCATGACCTCCTTCCGCAGTTCGTCGCGCAGCTGACGCTTGACGACTTCCGGGACATAGGTGACGTGCCGCGTCCCCGGCGGGTTTGCCGCCGCGCTGGCCGCCGCCGCGGCTTTCGCCGCCTCGTCGGCCTTGAGCGTGGCGTCTCTCGCCGCTTGCCGCGATACGTAAGCCTCGGAATCGGCCTGCTTGATCAGCTCGGCGGCCTCGTCCTCCTTGAGAAGACCTCGCTTCACCATCAGATTGAGCAGGTTGATCGTCGTGTTCGGCGACACCGGCTTCGCTTGCGACACGGCAGGCTTCTGCTCGCCTTTGCCGGCTCTCGGCGCAGCGTCACGCTCCCCGGCACTCTGAGCAAGCGCAGGCGCGGCGCAGAGCAGGGCACACAACGACACCGCCAGTTGAAGAGTGCGCCCCCGCGCGTTCGAAGTGATGTCAAACATTGGTCCCCAGTCCTTCACTGCTCACTCGTCGGTCTGTTGTTCTGATGTGGATAGGCTTGAACGTCAGGTCGGTCGCCGCGCGGTGATCCGCGCCACGATCGGCATTGGCATGTCCTTCGGCGGCGGCTCTCGCAGCGTGAGGGAGCCGAGCACGTCGTTGCGGATGATCGCGTCGAGTTCGGCATCGCCGGTCGAGGGCGAAATCGTCACCCGACTGATCCGCCCGGTCCCGTCGGCCCAGACGCTGACCTGGACCTGGATCGCGGCATTGCGGGTTCGGCTATTGGCGCGAAGCGCCGCCTCGATCTGGGCCTGTACGATCGAACCGTACCAGCCCCAGCGGCTGCCGCCGCCACCACCGCCGCCATAGGGGCTGCCTCCCGGCTTGCCGCCCAGATTGAACAGATCACCCGGGCCGGTCGCCTTGGCATCCAGCGACAGAGGCCCTGGCGGCTCCTCGTTCTTCGCATCCTTGGCCGGCTCGTCCTGCGGCTTCTCGAGCGGCTTGTCCTCCTCGAACTTTTGCTCCGCCATCTTCGGCTGCTCGATCATCTTCTGCTCGGGCGGCTGTGGCGGTGGAGGCGGTGGCGGAGGCGGAGGAACGAGATTCACTACCGTCAGCTCGCGCACCTGGCGCGGCGGCGGCATGTCGTCGTGACCCAGCAGGTAATAGCCGCCGCCGCCCAGCAGCAGCAGCATGACCGCGAGCGATCCACCATAGCGCAGATAGGCTTTCCGATCCTGGGAGCCCTGCGAGGATCCGTCGGATGCCGCGGCTTCGTTCCGATGCTCGACCTTCATGATGCCCGTCCGAAAGACTGTCGCGCCGCCAGCGCGCCGTCGACGTATTGGAGAGCGAATTCCGCGACGGTGTCGAATTGGCTCGTTTCGAGCACGAGGGAGCTATCGGGCGCCATCTGAACCGCTAGCCGATACTTCGCCGACGCCGGGACGAACTCCACATAGGTCGAGGCATCGAGTCGCAAACGCGTCTCGGGTGAAGGCGAGAGCGTGAGCAAGAGCTGTCCCTCGGACGCATCCCGGCCGTGAAGCCGCCGACGCAACCGGCTTGCAAGCTCGACGATCACGGCTTGTCCATGGATCGGAAACTGCAGCACCTCCGCGCTCGCACCGTCGCAATCACGCTCGCCCCGCGTGACGATCGGCTCGGGGCAAGACCCCTCATCGCGGGCGCCGGCGGAACCGATCAGCCATTCGCTCACCCGCGAGGTGACCGCCGATGCGAAGAATACGGCGCCAGCCAGACCGGACCTCGACATCGCTCGCATACCGTCAGCTCTCTTCCATTTGGAAAGTTTGTCGAAGAGTGCAATCAACGGCCGGCGACGCTGATTTGCCCCAGGGCGGACCACGGTCCTCCGTTCGGGAACTGCTCTCAATATGGCCATGGTCCGCTTTCGTCATTTCACGAGCGGCTTGGTGGCAAGACCCACCTGGCTGAGGCCGATGCGCCCGAGCAGATCGAGCACATCCATGACGTTCTGATACTGGGCTTGCGCATCGCCGCGCAGCACCACCGGAAATTCCGGGGTGAGCGCCTTCTGCTGCACCAACCGCTGCTCGAGTTCCGACAGCGAGACCGGTATCGTGTCGAGGAAAAGCTTGCCGTCGTTGGCGACGGTGATCGCCTTGGTCGTCTGGGTCGCCAGGCTCGGTGCCGCAGAGGCCTTCGGCAGATTGACCTTCTGCCCCTGCACCGTCGCCGTCGTCATGATGATGAAGATGACCAGCAGCACGTAGGCGAGATCGAGCATCGGCGTGATGTTGATATCGTCGTACGGCTTGGAGTCGCTCTGAATCTGCATCGCTGCTACTCCGCGGCCATGCGCTGGCCGACCGGATCAGGTCGGCCACCGTCCTGGTCGTAGCGCTCGGCCATGCGCGTGACGAACTCGTCGACGAACACCTGGATGTCGGCCGTCAGATCCTTGATGCGGGAGATCAGGTAGTTGTAGCCGAACAGTGCCGGGATCGCGACGCCGAGACCGGCCACGGTGGCAACGAGCGCGGCGGCGATGCCAGGCGCGATCGCATTCACGTTGACGTCACCGGACGCCGCGATCGCCGCGAATGTAATCATGACGCCCACCACGGTTCCGAGCAGACCGAGGAACGGGCCGCCGGAGATCGCGATCGTCAGCACCACCATCATGCGGTTCAGCTTCTGCATCTCCTTGACGACGGCGCTGTCGAGCATCGCGCGGATCGAGGCGATCGCCGCCGCCGTCAGCACCGGCGCGCGGCGTCCGTCTCCGAAGCGCGATGCGATTTCGTGCGCTCCGATGTGGTAGATCCGGTAGAGCGAGGACATGCGGAGCCAGCGGGCATCGTTGGTAGTCAGCCGGCTGCCGAGCGAAGAAATCTCGTCGGCGTCGCCATGGTCCAGCACCGTGAGGTCGGAAGCGATCTCGCGAAAGCTCTTCATGAAACGCGCGTTGGCCCGGGCCTGTCGGTTCAGATAGCTGACTCGGTCGTACATCACGATCCAGCTCACCACGGCGAGCACCATCAGCAGGCCGATGACGATCCAGCCGTCCAGCGTGACCGACTTCAGGAGCACCGCGAAGTAGCCCGACAGCCAACTCGCCGTCTCCTCATCGACAGTGAAGGAAATCAGCTTGGCCTGGTCCGGTCCCTGACCGATCGCCGTCAATTTGACGAAGCCTGCCGGTCGCGCCTGCTTTGATATCCCGAGTTCGTCGATGTCGCCCGCGAAGCCGGCCATCGCGGCAACTGCAGCGGAGTCCGCTGCGGTCTCGGCGGCGGGTACACTCCCGTCCGCAGCCGGCGCAGTGGAGGTTGCGGGCTGCGTGGCTGCGGACGGTGCGGCAGCGGCGGCGCCGATCGATGCGCTGTCACCGCCGATCATTGCGACGGTGTTGAGCGCGGGCAATGACGCGTTCAACGTTGCCTGTGGCTTGCCGTCGAGGAACAGGGAAATCTGGCCGTTGCCGGCCACCACGGCCAGATGATGCCAGCCACCCGGCGCAACCGGTGCAACCGGGCCGCTGCGCTGCACCGATCCTGCATTGGTGACCTCGACGAATGGCGCGCCGTTGTCGAGACCGATGACGAAGCCGTTCGCGGCTGCGGGGTCGCGCCGGCTGTAGAGCGCAGCGTTCGGCTGCGTAGCCGCCGGCTTGATCCAGGCCGACCACGTGAGGGCGGATCCGGCGGCAATCGTCAGCGGGGCGGAAGCCGGCAGGGTCAGCGCGCTGCGGCCATCGAGGCGAAGACCGGTCCCGATGATCGAGCCTTCCGCGGGCTGGCCGACGCTCTGCGCGTTGCTGGCCCAGACCGTGGAATCGATCGCCGGCGTGCCGCGCTCGCTGAAATGATAGACCAGCACGGTCTCGGGATCGTACGTTCCCTTGGCATCGGCGGTCGAAACCGCCTTCTTGTTGCCCGAGTAGAGCCAGAACTCCGTCTTGGCGCCGGGCTGGAGGTTCGGAACAGCGACCCAGATCAGCGCCTCTCCGAGCAGGGAATCGTACTTCTCGACGTGGTGCTTCAAAGGCGTCTTGTCGTCGCCGGCAACGAAGCGGAGATCACTGCCGTCTTCCTTGGCCGTGCCGAAGCGGAAATTGCCGGCATGCAGACGAACCAGAACCGGCGCCGACCCGATCGGATCGGTGATGTTCGCGCCGGCGGCGCTGGCGTCGATGGTGATCTTCTTGCGCAACGACCACTCGTCGTTCCACCAAGCCTGCGCGGAGGAGGGCAACAGAGCGGAAACCGCCACAAGCGCTGCAAACGCGCATATGAAGCGATTGGAACGCCGTCGTATCGTCGGCCGCGCAGCGCACATGTGACTCCACCCCATCGTCATCAGAATTCACCCCAAAAGCGGAAGTTGACGCGGGCATTGTCTGCACGCGTATAGGCTTGGCTGATTTGCGGCACCGAATAGACCAACACGCCGTTGACGCCGTTGAAGACCTTGAAGCGGGTGCCGACGCCGTAGCTCCACATCGAGAACTGCGCCTGCTGCTCCGGCAGCGGCGTCAGCACGGTGGCGTGGCCGGCATCCGCGAAGCCGAAGATTCGCCACTCGTTGAACGTAGTGAATCGTGGCGCGCCCTGCCCGGTCTCGTCCTTCATCTGCTTCTGGAGCAGACTTCCGAGATCGGGGCTGCGCAGCTCGAGATTGGCCGCGACACCGTTGTCGCCGAGCACTTCGGACTCCAGATATCCGCGCACGGTGTCGAGGCCACCGACGCTGAATTGTTCGGAGGACACCAGCGGGCCGTCGGCCACCTGCCCCTGCACCTTGCCGTAGAGCTGGAAACCTTCGGCCAGTTCATGAGTATGCGTCACATCGAGATTGAGGTGCGTGAAGCTCGGCGACGCCTTGTAGCGCTTGGCATCGAACTCATCCCAGGGACTGCTCGGTGTCCGCAGGTTGTAGGTCACCGCGGCATTGAACTGAGTCGTGAACTTCTCGTTCTGGAACGTAGCGCCGTAACTTGCCACCAGCGGATAATAGGTCACCGGCGACGAAAAGCCGTCGCTGCCGAGCTTAACGGTCTGATCGAAGTGCTTGTAGTCGATCCCTGCCGACAGCGTATGAAAGAAGTTCTCGCGGGCCGGCAGCGTCATCACGGCGCGGCCTCCGATGATCTCGCCCGGACCGATGACGTTGGTTCCGCCGACGGTCGCGACGCTGCTGTTCGACTTCACGCCGTAGACGAGCAGGTTGATCCAGTCGATACCCGGCAGCCGGGCGAGATAAGATCCGGAAAACACCTCGGCGTCATCCCGCCTTTCCGGCGCGACCTGATAGGTGAAGCTCAGGGAATGACCGAGCTGCCAGAGGTTGTCGTAATGGACCGTGGCGCTGAGCCGCGTCGGCGTCGTGTTGGGCGATTGACGGTTGTTGTACTCGAGGCTCGCGTGGATCGGCGCCTTGTCCTCTACATTGAGGTCGACATCGACGGTGCCCGGGGTGACGCCGGCTCGCAATGCCGGCGTCACCCGCCGATCCGGCCATTGGTTCAGCGACACGATATCCTTGGTGACATCGTTGAAATTGGGCACGCCACCCTCCTTCAGCGAGGGAGCGCTCTCCTTGATCTTGTCCAGATCGAAGTAACGGGAATTCTTCACGCGCAGCCGGCCGACCTTGAGCTCGGTCACCTGCAGGGTGACGACCTTGCCTTGCGTATTCTGCGGCGGCACCGACACGCTGACGGTCTGAAAGCCCCGGTCGTGATAGGCCTTTTCCAGCGCAGCCCGCGCCTTTTCGACATCGTCCGCGGTCTTGTCGGGACCGAGGAACGGGTAAATCGCCTCTTCGAGGTCGACTTGCGGCAGCTTGTCGACACCGCGCACGGCGAAATCATGGATGTCGAACCGCTGGTTGGCTTCCTGCTTCTGCGCCGACGCCGGCTTGGCCACAGCCGCCGCACCTTCGGAACCCTGCGCGGACGCAGCCCCGTCGGCAACCTGCGTGGCTTTGCGCGCAGCGGCCTCCGCCGGCACAAAAGCCGTACATGATAGGCCGGCGCAGCAGACAAGGCACATTGCCTTGAGGCAAAGCGAAACCCGGCCCGCGGACTCGCGCCCGGGCTTCCCGTCGTCAGATAGATTGTGCACTCGCCGTCCGCCTGTCCCGCATCATCAGCCATCGCGCCGCTGTTCGCGGGCATCGTGGCGTCTATGTTGAGAAGACAATCGGGCTGGAGCTAACCTGCAAAAGGTTTTGCGCAGACTGCGCGCGCTGATCGTTCGAATATGCAATTCAGATATGACGCTTTCGCCGTGCGACCGTCTCGTCGCCTGAATCGAGCAACGCGCCGCCCTTGCGTCATGCGCACGGGACTGGCAGCGCCTGATGCGTCTCGAACGATCCGTGCGGCGCAGCCCTGCACCGCACGTTGGTCTGCCCGGAGCAACGTGTCCGGGTCCGAACGATCACCGCCCGAGAACGACGGGCGATGCGACCGACTATTGCACGAGGTTCAGCTTTTCCTCGTGTGTCAGGATCAGCTTTTCCTGGCTGGTGAGGCTGCCTGCGCCGACGACGCGGATGGCGCTGGCGGGGTTTTGGCTGCGCTGGTCTTTGCTCTTGCGCCGATCATCGTCTTTGTCGCCACTGCCCTCGCCGCTGCCGCCGTAGCCGATGATCTCGACGATCATCACCGAGGGCTGGCTGTTGCTCGACGGCGCGGGGGTCACGGCCTGCTGGGTGGCAGCGGTGGCGTTGGAGGCGGTGGCGAGGGCTGCGACCGGCGGCCCCTGCACGGTCGGGATGCCTGCGCTCGTGCCCTGCACCTGGATGTTTGCGGCGTTGACGATCTGCGAGGCCGCGAGGTTGATGTTGCCGGAGACGCGGATGCCGGCCTCGCCGGCGTCGATGGTGCCGAGCGGCGCGATCAGGTCGATGTCGCCGGCCTTCACTTCGGGGATCGGGTTCAGCGTGGCGATGCCGGCGCCGGTCGATGGCGCCTGCGGCGACAACGCGATGTTGCCGTAGAGATCATAGACTCGCTTCGGAGGGGTATACACGACCGTCGTCTTGCTGCCGCGGCCGGCGTTGATGTCGCCCTGCGCCGACCAGGCCAGGATGTCGCCGCCGAACGTCGTCATGATTCGCGACAGGCCGAGCAGGATCGAGTCCTTCGAATAAAGCGAGATGTCGCCGACGCCTTGCGTCACCACACCAGAGGTCGGAGGCGGCACTTGCCCGTCGACGCCGATGATCTGCTTGCCGCCGGGCGTCAGCATCTGGATGTCGCCGCCGAACAGCGTGCGAATGCCGCTGCCGGTCCGGACGCCGAGACCGAGCGCGGACGCGGAGGTCAGTACGGTGATATCGCCGCCATAGGGGCGGTTGGCCGGGAACAAAGCCGAAATGGCCTCTCGGCCGCGCAGATACGACCGGTACCGCGAACTGGCCGGATCATTGTATTCGAGACCGCCGGCTTTCAACTCGGCGAAATAGACCTGACGAAGGAAGATGTCCTGCTGCTCCGGCGCCAGTGCCGCGAAATAGACGCGCGCGTCGACTGAGTCCCGGGCGACATAGCCGAAACGGTCCTTGAGCCAGGCGATCAGTTCGTCCTGATAGGTCTTTGCGACCTTGCCGGGCTGGTCGGCGAGCGGCTTGCCTGCCACCGCCTGGTTGGCTGGATCGAGATAAAGTCTTGCAAGCGATGTGTAGTCCGGTCCGGCAGCACCCGCACCTGCCGTCAGCACGATCGAGGCGCCGGGGCGCGTGTCACCAGTGACGACGGCGCCGTAGGAGATGATCGAGCCCTTGTCGTTCAGATACTGGTCGCCCTTGTCGCTCTGATAGATGTTGCGGCCGGCCGAGACGTCGAGCAGGCCCGGCCCCCAGATTCCAATGACGGAATTCAGGATGTCACGGCCGGCGGAGATGACGGAAACATCGGTCGGATCGTTGTTGAGGATATAGGCATTGGTGAGGATGTCGCGCCCTGCCCGCATCACGACGGGCTTTGCTACCAGCAACCGGAAGCTGTCGGGAAAACGCTCATCATTGCGATAGTCGCCGACCGACAGCATGACGTCGCCGGCCACGGCATAGAGGCGGATCGGATCGGGGTCGCCTGCATGAAGATCGGTCGCCGTCGTGCCGCTGGACATGATGGCCTTGCCGAACAGGCTGTTGCCGGCCAGCAAGTCCAGGCTCCCCGTGCTGCTGGGAGACAGCTGGAGCGCCACGGTGATCGAACCGGACGCCGCGATGGCCGTGAAATTGGCCGGATCGAAGCCGAGGCTGTCGCGATTGCTCGAACCGGCGCCCGCGGCCGGAAGCTGGCTGACATCTCCGCCGGCCGAAAACAGCGTGGTGCCGCTGCGGTCGGTCCAGAGCGACATACCTGCAGGAGCGGGATCGATCGCGGTGAGAACGGCCGCGGTGCCTCGGGATTGCAACGTGATGGTGCCGTCGCCCGGCACCAGCAACAGCGGCGTGTAGAACGTCTTGTCGCGCGCCTGCGAGGTGTCCGCGGCGCGCGGGTCGTAGGGCGCCAACGGAGCGCCGCTGTTGCGCAAGCCGTAGCCGCTCGACACGAGCTGGCCGGCCGATCCCGCCTCGATCGTGGTATCGCCGCGCAGATTGACCACCGCCCCGCTGCCGTAGCCCAGGGTGTCGGTGAGCTGTCCGGACGAATAGACGCCGCTGTTGATGCGGCCGCCAACATCCAGTTGCAATGTGCCGCCACCATATTGACTCAGCGTGCCGGCCGCGACGTAGCCGCTGCTGGCGACCACGATATTGAAGGAATCGTCAGCGTGCGCCGCTGACGCGCCGTTGTCCCTCACACTCCAGTTGCTGGTGGAGCCGGCATCGCCGCCGGCGGTGACGCGCAAATTGCCGCCACCGAGAGTGCCGATGCCGGCGAAACCGCCGAAATGAACACCCCAAGCGGTCGCCTCGCCGGTCGATGTATTGCCCTGGGTCCACAGCCAGGTGGAGGGCGCACTGCTGTTGGTCGAGCTGTCGGTGTATTCGATCCCATAGCTGCGGAGATCACCCTGAGCCCTCAGGCTGAAATCGCCGCCGTGCTCGGTGAAGTACATGCGCTGGGTGGCCGACGCGGTCTTGTTGAAGGCGTCGGTATTGGCCACCTGGGTGCCCGCGGTGTAAATGCCGTAGAGCGAATTCTGCCGGAAATCACCGCCAGCGAGCAGATCGAGCGACCCTGTGCCGGTCCGGAGCACCGAGGCGACCTCATTGCCGGTGGAGGAATCTCTGGTGATCGGGGCATCCAAAACTAGACTGCCGTAACCGATTCCGACGGTCCGCAACGCAGACGCGGCGGTCAGGCTGCGCTGGTCGGCGGAGGCCAGATCTGCACCGGCGACAAGCCGCAACGAGGCGCTCTGCGTACCCGCCGCCTGCATGGCGGCGCCGGCAGACGCACCGGATTGTCCCGGAATAGATGGGATGCCGGGAGTGAAACTCGCTGCGATGACCGGCAGCGTCACGCCGGGATCGATATATAGCTCTCCGAGAGTGAAGGGAGTTCCTGCCTTGACGACATCGCCGGGATTATAGGAGTTGCTGCCGAGGTAGAGGCCGAACTCATAGCTCGGGGTATTGGGAACGATCCAATCCGTGGCCATGTAATACTGAGTGCTGTAGTCGAAGCTGTAGTATCCGCCTGCGCCGTCGGGTTCGAATGTCGCGGGTATGTCGACCACGCCGTCGTAAACATTCGGCGTTCCCGGAATGCCCGGCGTGCCGGCGAAGCCGTCGGAAATGCTGCCCTTGACGGTCAGCGTGCCTGCAGAGCGGATCACGAGGGCCATCGGCTCGCCGGCGCCATAAGTTGGGGAGCTCGCATCACGGTTCGCGTTCGCACCGTAGCGGTAGCCCGCCAGATCGATATCGCCCGAGGTGGAAAGGTCGCCGGTCGAGGCGATCTCGACGCCCGGACGCAGGTGGAAGGCATCGCCATAGGCGGCCAGACCGGAGATGCGGGTCTGCAGCGCGCCATTGCCGAGTGCGGCGTTGATGAAGCTGGTGTTCGCCGCATCATAGCCATCCAGCGTCGTCTGGGTGATCACGCTCCCGCCCGGCAGCATATAAGTCCAGAACGCGTTGAGCGCGATGCTGGAAGCACCCTTGATCGCGAGCGGACCGCCGGCCTCGATCTTGACGTCGCCCGATGTCTCGCCGGTGCGCGGCGCGTTGAGAACCACCTGTCCGTAGGCGCCGCTCGGCGTCGACAGATCCAGCGTCGCGCCGGAGTTCAGCCGCAGCGTGCCGGTCTTTGCCGTCAGCTCGATACGCCCACGATTGTTCGCTTCGATCGGCGCGCCGCGACCGTCGACGGCAAGCACGGTGCCATGCACGTCGAGCACCGCAGTGGCAGCCAACGTCAAGTCGTCGCGCGCGGCCAGCGAGATGCTCCCGACGTTGCTGCCCGAAGCATCGATCCGGCCGGTGACGGTGAGCGAACCACCATCGGCGGAGATCGCGACGGCTTTGGCGCGTACCTCGTCTCCGATGGTGAGATCGCCGGTCTTGATCATGAAGCTGCGCTCTTCGAAGAATCCGGCCGCGTTCAGCTTGCGGTTGAACCCGGAGAAATCGGCAAGGCTGGTGACACGCAAATCGATGCTGCCGGAGGCGAGGTCCTGCCCGCCGCTGCCGGCCAGGCCGCCCGCGAAATCGACCGTACCGCCGGCACCAGTCGCCGTGACCTTGATCGACCCGGCCGCGGCCTTCGCCGCCGAAACGTCGATGCTGGACGTGGCCGCCTGGGTGATGGCGCCATCGGTCGTCTCCAGCAGGAGATCGCCGCCCCAGCTATATTTGGTGACGTCGAAGAAGCGCACCGCGCGGCCGGCGAGGTCGATCGCCGCGCGCCCGTCGAGTGCGATGCCGTTGGCCGCTGTGATCGACAGCCGCCCGCTCGGCAGCGCAACGGCGGTATCGACGCTGACCTGATCGGCAAAGAACTGGAGTTCGGCTCCGAGCGCAGTAACGGACGCGGTCGCCGCTGCGCCTGCCGCCGGCGCGCTCACGGTCAGGCCGCCCGCGGTCCGATAGGCCATCGACGAACCGGCCTCGCCGGTCAGAAGCGGCGTGACGATGTTCAGCGTGCCGCCCTGGCCGGCATAGGTCTTGGCATCGAATCCCGCAGCGGGATCAGGTCCCGAGGCATAGACCGAGAGTGTATTGCGGTTGTTGGCGGTGATGCGTTCGCGCGCGACGAGGTTCACCTCGGAGAAGCCCAGCGCCAGCCGGTCGAGCGCAGCCTGATCCTGGCTGCGGGCGCCAGGCGCATAGCCGAACACGATGGTGCGGGCATCGATGGTCAGGCGGCCGGCGCCGGTTCCGGCACCGCCCGCCGTGACTGCGCCGGGGGTGGCGCTGACAAATGGGCGGCCCGGCACGCCGGCGCCTGTGGCGACACCGCTCCACACCACCGTATCGGCTGCGATCGAGGACCGATCGGCGGCGCTGCCCCAGCCATAGAGCGCGGGCGTCGCCAGCACCAGGGTCGGCGCCACCTCGCTCTTGCCGGTCAGATCGAGATGCGCGTTGCCGTAGAAATTGATCGACTGGCTAGCAGCGAGCGTGAGCTGCTCCAGCGGCGTGGCCGATCCGAGCAGGCGATCGATGATGGATTGTGTCAGGTTGATGCCGCCGGTGCTGCCGCCATCGACGATGCTTTGCGCGCTGCCGATATTGAAGGCCGTCGTCGACAGCGCGAGATAGCGCGCTTCGAGGTTGACATCGCCGAGATTCTGCGCGCCGCTGCTCGACAGCGCGATTGTGCCTCGCGTCAGCAGCGATGCGCCATCGGCGATGGCGATGCTGCTGGGAGAGCCACCACTCGTTGCGCCTAGGAAGTCGAGCCGGCCGTTGCCGACGGCGAGGATCGCGCTGCTGCCAAGATTGCTTCCCGCAGACGAGACGTTGAAGACATAGCCAAGCGAGGAATCCAGAAGGTTGGCGGCCCCCTGCCGCGTGTCGATCGTCGCGCCGTTCTCGACGGTGACGGCGTTCTTGCCCAGCAGGAACACCTGCCCGGCCTGAACAACCGCTCCCGCGCGCAGCACCATGTTGTCGGACGCCGCGGTGAAGACGACCTCGGGCCCTGACGCCAGACCCGTTGACTGGTTGCTCGTCGCGTTGACGAGGCTGTAACTCCCGCCGAGGGCCAGCGTGCCGGCATTGAAACGCGACAGATCCTCGGCGGTGACCGAGGCCATGCCGGCGGTCGCGGCGGAGCCTGACGCTCGGACCTCCATCGCGGTGGCGAAGTTCAGCCTGCTGCCGGTGGAGACGGCCAAGGTACCGGCCCGTCCGCCCTCATCGGCGGTAAGATCGGCGCTGCCACGGAAGTCGAGCACATTGCCGGTGTTGGGGCCGAAATCGATCCGGATCCAGGAGGCATCACGCTCCAGGCGCGGCACCACGGCGCCGAAAGTGGCGGCATTGGCGATGGCGAACTGGCTGTAGCTGGTCTCGTTATATTGCGAATAGGTACGGACGGTCGCCGACGGGGTGATGACCACCTTTGTCGCCAGGGAATCGTGCAAACCCGTATTGGCGGTGCCGAGCGTGCCGGTGGCGACATAAGAGCCGTTGTCCAGCCGAACGGCCTCCTGGGCCAGTGTCGTTTTGGCCCCGAGTTCGATGCGGTAGGCACCCGGCAGCAGCGCATAGGTCGCCGGCATCAAGGTGTAGGTGCCGGCAGGCAGATCGCCGACCGCGCGGGTCAGCGTGATCTGCTGGCCGATGGCAGGCATGCCGGCATCGGCTGTTACCGGCGCATAGGCGGATGAATTGCCGGGCACCAGCGCATAGACCTGCGCGCTCGACGTGCTGTAGGTGTTGACAGGATTGGCGTTGGCCAGAGCGGTGTGCAGGACGTCCACCGAGCCGCCGCGCCCCGTGATGAAGCCGGCCCCGGTCAGCGAACCTCCACCAGAGGCGTCGATGAGAGAGCCCGGTTCGGCGGTGACCGTCGCGCTGGCAAAAGTGATGCCGCCATTGAACGTCGCCAGATCGGAAAAATAGGCTCTCTGCGCGTTATACAGCCAGGACAGCCCGTCGACCGTGCCACCATAGGGCATCGTCAGCCCCTTGGCGCTGACAGAGGTGATGCTGCCTGCCCCAAGCGTGACGTACGAGACGTATTGCCTGGCGGCCGCTGCGACGGGGTCGTAATACGAGTAATTGCCTTTGCCGAACTCGATCGTCCCCAATGGCGCGCGGACGACGCCATTCTGATGGATCGTCGGAGCATTCAAGGTGAGCGATCCGAACACCGAGAGCGGCACGGCGGGGTTGTCGCCGAGGCCGTTGATCGTCAACGTCCAGCCTGGGTCGGCGGCGTTCGGGATCTTGTTGGGGCCGACCTGTATGACCCCGACCCCGCCAGTGACCGGATAGAGTTGCGAGGCGGTGACGGTGAAAGCTCCTCCGCCCGAATAGAGCCCCGCAGGGGCGCTCAAATAGCTGGCTGGGTCGGCCGGGTCGAACGTGGAATCGCGAAGAAATTTGATTCCGGCGAAGCGGACATCGCCGGAGCTGTTCAATGCGACGTGTGCAAAGCCGAGATCCTGCACCGCGCCGAACGAAGAGGACGCCCCGAAGTACACGGAATTCCAGACATCGACCAGCGCGGCGGAGATCGTCAGGTTGCCGGCGTTGGTCGCCCCGACGTCCAGGTTGATCGCCGCAGCGTCCTTGATCGCAGCGGCGCCATCCAGGAGCACGTATGGCGCAGACAGAACGACGCTGGACGCAGCCTCGGTGTGGGTGAGGATGCCACGATGCAGCAACAGCGACTTCGGCAGGTTCAGCGCGACGTCACCATCGAAGTTGAACTTGTTCCGCGACCACAGGTCGAGCGTGCCGAAGCCGCCCGACTCGACTTCGGAAGCACTCAGGCGCGCCTGGCCGACCGGCAAGGCACCGGCGTCCTCAGGCGTCAGACCGGCGCCGAGACCCGATCCGACTCCCTCCTGCGTCACCGTAACGATGCGCGACCGCGGATCCAGCACGAGCGTCTGCTGACCTGGGACCAGCATCGACTCGAGTACGAGATTGAGCGTGCCGCCAGCAGCGCTGGCACCGCCGGATCTCGCCTCCAGGGTACCGTCATTGAAGATGCTCTTGGTCGAACCGATGCGGATCAACCCGCCCTCGCCCGCCAGCGCGACAGGCGTGGTAGCCCGGGACGAACCATCGGCCTGCGCGACGTCGATCGTGGCCGCGGCACCGTTCGCCAGCAGCCTTGCCCCCGACCGAATCACGACAGGCGTCGCGATCGCCTTCAACATCGACCAATTGCCGGTGGCGTCCGCGATGGAGGCGTTGCTCTCCAGCCCGATCAGCAACGAGCCGCCGGACTGCGCAAAGCCGTAGCGGCGCCCTTGTGTGTCGATTGCAATGGCTGCTTCGCCGGAAACATCGAGAAGCGCGCTCTCGCCGATCCACAGCACGCCGTTGTCAAAGCTCGCAGTCGCCGCGGCGAGTTCCGGCACCAAGGCGATGGTGCCGCCATGCGCGACCAGGTCGCCTTCGACGATGATCCGGTTCGACAAAGTCAGCCGGATCGACTGCCCGTCATCGACCTTCAGGCCGGCGCCGTTCCCGATTCTGATTTCACCACCGGCCAGCGCGAGGCCGGCGCCGGCGCGCTGGGTCAGCGTGCCCTTGATCGGATCTTCCAGATAGAGCGGCGGCAGGACCAAGTCGGCCGCCTGCGCGATGTCGCCGCCGGTCGCCAGGCCATAGGCCGCGGTGGAGAGCTGATAGACCGGCATGGTCGCGTCGACTTTGGTTCCGTCGCCGACGAAGATCCCGCGACCGCCGTTGACGGCGTAGTTGGAGAAACCCGATCCAAACAGGCTCGGTGCGAGTTCAACAGGCCGCTGCACCAGAGCGGCCTGTGGCAAGACTGTGCCTGCCGAGATGACGGTGCCGGCCACCACGGCGACGTCGACCGAATACACTGAACCTGCGCTATAGGTGACCGTGAAGCTGCTGAATTGATCCTTGAGAGAGGCGAAGACGCTGCTCGGGAACTCGACGATCGGCATCGCAGCCAGTCCCGCGCTGTCCACCGAGACCAGATTGACGCCGGCCGGAATCGTTCCACCCTGAGGCACCGATACCAGGTTGCCGCCGGCGGACCGGTAGGTCATAGCGACCGGAATATCGGTCCACGCACCGATGGTGGCGTTATTGGCGAAGAATCCCGACCATGCGCTCACCAACGCGCGCGCATTGCTGGCCGGCATCGGCTGGTCCAGCAACGACGTGCCCGGCGCATAGGTTCGGCTCATCTGAACCGGAAGCGGCATGCCGGCCGCAACTTGATAATCCTGGCTCAGCGTCAGGTCGAAGGGCGCCGCCACACCGCCCGGCAATTGCCCCGAGGAGAGGTCCACCGGCTGCTGACCGATCGTCACCGTCCCCCCGGTCCGGATCGTCAGTACGCCACCCTTGCTGAAGCCGGAGGAGGCCAACGTTCCGTCGAGGGTCAGCGAGGCGAAAAGCGTCGATTGATGCGACTTGTTGGTCCAGTCGAAGGTCGCCAGCGTGATATCGCCGCCCCTGCCGCCGGTGAATTTGCCGTTGGCGAGGATGGCGCCCCCGGCCGATGCGTCGATCCGCGAGCCCGTGTCGAGCGTCACGTCGCCGGTTTTGGTGTTCTGAGTGAAATCCCCGCCGGTGAGTTGCAGCGACACCGTGCCACCGTCGATGAAAGCCAGACGCCAAGGATCGGCGCCGGGATCCGTAAGTAAGTTGGTCCACAGGCCCCGCGTGTCGATCATGGCTCCGCTATGCAGCCCGATATGGACCGCGCCGTTGGCATCGATCAGCCCGACCGTGCCGGCCAGACTTCCGAGCGACACGCTGCCGCCGCGCGCCGTGAGGTTTGCATAGACGTCGATACTCGGAGCCGCGAAATCGAGCTTGCCGCCGGGCGCAAGCGTCAAGTCATCGGCGACGGTGATATTCTTGGTCGTCCACACCGTGAGGCCACCGAGGCCGAACCCGCTGATCGCGTCGGCGTTGAACCAGTTCGTACCGGTGCGATCGGCGGGCGCCGCAGCGTTGCTGAACGTGACCTGCGTCGACAATGCCACGGCGGTCGGCGTGTTGTTGATGAAACCATACCCCTGCAACGCCAGCGTTCCCGGCAACGCCACGGTATTCTGCGTCAGCTTGTAGCCGTCGACGACGCCGGCGACCCGCGCGCCGGTCTGGCGCTGGCCGTTGACGACGTCGGCGACGATGTTGCCCTCGAAGATCGAGGTCGGCGTCGACAGGACGAGTCGCCCGGCGTCGCGGCCGACGGTGTAGCCGTCCTCCCAGCGCGCGTTCTTGAAGCCGCCGAGCGCGTTGTCATAGACCTCGGTGATGCCGGCGCGGCTGTGGTCGACCACGAAGCCATTGGCGACGGTCTTGTAGGTC
>DATLXF010000051.1:0-1804 GCA_035575945.1 Bradyrhizobium sp.
GGGCATTCGACCTCTCGCCCGCAGCGCATTCTGGTGGCCGCACGCACAGATCGGAAGCATCCGCGAGGGGGCGGAACTGGTCGTCGCATCGAGGGACGAGGCGGCCATTCGCGTCGGGATAGATGGCTGGCGCCTGGTGGACGAAGTGCCGGCCAAGGACACGGGTCTCGGCTTCTTCGCGGCGAGGCTCGATACGGCCAGGCTGAAGGCCGGGCAGCAGCTGGAATTCACGATCCGATGGAATACCGGAGAGTGGATCGGACGAAATTTCTCGGTTGCGATCGAGCAGCCTGCGCCCCGCGAGCCAGTCTCATAGCGGCGCGTCAGCTGCCAGGTACCGCACCGGCGCGTGCGGTCATCGCGGTTTCAATGATCGCGAGCCAGCAGCCGGCGGTCGCCGACGAATTGCGTCGGCAAGCCGATGCCTCGTCGATCTTCTGGAGCTGTAGGTGGAAAAGTTCATGGTGCACTCGAACAAAAGCAAGTACCCGCCCGGCGGCTACGGCAGATTCTTCCTGGGCGCCGTGGCAGTGTTCGCGGCAGCGGCTCTGTTCTGGATGACATTCTCCTCTGGACCCGCGCCGCGATCGTTCTCCGTGGAGGTCGCTGAGCCGGAATTGTCGTCGTTGGCCGCGGCGGGCAAGGTTCTGTACGAAGCGAATTGTGCGATTTGTCACGGTATCCGTGCCTCGGGCACGGATACCGGGCCTCCGCTCGTTCACGACATCTACAATCCGGGACACCACGCCGATCTCGCCTTCTTTTCAGCGGCCAAGTTTGGCGTAAGGCAACATCACTGGCGTTACGGCAATATGCCGCCGCAACCGCAGGCCAGTGAGCATCAGGTCAAGGCGATTGTGCGCTACGTTCGAGAGCTCCAGATCGCAAACGGCATCCGGTACAAACCGCATCGCATGTAGGGATAATCCATCGGCAAAGCGGAACGTCGCGCTGGCGATTCAAATTCAATAAACAATTGTGCGGCGAAGCGCCTGTGAGAACGTCGCCGCCCTTATTTATCTTGGTCGAGATCGCCTGTGCGATAATCCGCGCCGAGCCTACCGAGCAAGAGCGCAGAATCTCGCGCCTTACCTTCGGCATCGCTACCTCTCCGGCGGCATCAAGCCCCTTCCCTTCAGGCAAAAGCGGGCAATCTGCGCGGCCGGCCTTCCCGCCGGATCCGTGGCCCAAGGGCGGATTTCCCTCGAACTGGCCAGCTCTTGACGCTTGCGTCCCACTGCCGATGTCTCAGACCCCCCCTGTCCGATCGACGAGGATCTATCGACCTCATGATGATCCATTTCGTCGCGCGCGCGTCGTCAGAAGACGGTTTGTCGATGACTTTCGGACTGGCATCGGCGCCCACCGAACGGATTCAAGAATGCCCTTCAATGGGGTTCTGTCTAAACCACCGCGGAAGCCGCAGCATTGCGGCCCCACCTACCGTGGTCTTGCGAATGTGATGGCGGCACCAAAGGCGATTGGCGCCCGGACAGCTGCAATCAGCATGACTGCGACCGTGCGTACCCGAACAACTCGCTTCATGTACGCGCCAGCCTCATCGATCGGCGAAACTCCGGGCAAGCTCTTCCATCGAGATCAAGCGACGAAGAAACGAAACATTGCGACACGGCCGGGCGCCGCGCTTTGAGACCGGCGGTTCGGCTCGGGCCAAAGTCCCTTTCGACCAGGGCGGCCAGGCATCGAAAGCGGGATGGCTACAGTACCCGCGCAGCGCCCGGGATAGCACGCAATGCCGCCGTCGCGCCCCAGCTGAACAGAACGGTGAGCACGAACGTTATCA